>NZ_JACSEU010000001.1:0-1200000 GCF_014334335.1 Treponema sp. Marseille-Q3903 | reverse complement strand
AATAATCGAAATCGGTGCCGTCAAGTTCAACAAGGACGGAATTATTCAAACTTGGAACAGATTGTTTTATCCGGAACAGCAAATTCCGCCTTTTATAACACAGCTGACGCACATAACGCAGGCAATGGTAGATGTAGAAGACCGCATATCATGCCATCTACCTGATTTTATCGATTTTTTAAGCGATTCTGTGATAATCGCACACAACGCCCAATTTGATTTAAACTTTTTAAACTCTGAGTGTGGACGCTGCAATCTACCTTTATCAAAAAACAGATTTATAGATACGCTTCAATTATCACGCCAGAAATTTCCGGCGCTTCAAAGCCACAAACTCGATTATCTTGCAGATTATCTAAAAATAGATAAAGGCTCTTCACACAGAGCCCAAGATGATGCAAACACTTGCAAAAAATTATTTGAATTCTGTCTTAATTACGCGGTGCCTTTCCAGGGTCTATAGGCTGACCATTTTGAAAAACCATAAACTGAATCTGAGAATTGCCGCTAATAGAATCGATGCCTGCTGTTCCGAGTTCCGAACCTGAAACAGTGTATTCGCCTTTGCGGACTTTTACAGAACCTAGCCCTGTGTATGCGTAAATCAAGCCTGTTTTAGATTGAACAAAAACAACCTGCCCGAACCCTCTGTATGTTCCAACATACATCACAGTTCCTTCATGAATACAAGTTACTTTTTCATCTGCCCCAGCCGAAAGAGAAACTCCTGAAATTTTCCCTTTAATCTGTGTTATTTTTGGAGAAGAGACAGGCCACTTTGTTGAAGAATCTGCACTTAAAGTTGAGCCGTAAGTCCTCGTATCAGGAGCATTTTCCGCAATTTTAATCACAGTTTCTCCGGATTTTTTTGATGCTGAAGGATTGTCACCAACGCTTCCCGATTGATTTTTTTGTGGAACTTTTAATTTTTGCCCCACTTTTATAACTTCATTGTTGTCTAAGTTGTTTATCGCAAGAAGTTTTGCAACTGTAAGGTTGTTATCTTTAGCGATTCTGTAAAGTGTATCGCCTTTCTTTACGATGTACGACTGTGTCTTTACCTCTGCTGTTGCGTTGCTTGAATCATTTTTCGTTGAAGAAGAAAGCGCCACAGCGTTTCCAATATCTGCGTCCGGGATTATCAGCTTTTGTCCTGCCTTAAGGATATCGCTTTCTGAAAGGTTGTTAGCAGCCCTGAGTTCCGCAACTGTAATCTGATACTTTCGGCTGATAGAATAAAGTGTATCTCCTTTTCCAACTTTATATGTAATTTCTGCAAATGCAAATAAAGTAAAAAATGAAAAAATTGATATTGAGCAAATCCGTTTAAAGTTTGAAGTTTTCATATATTTATTATCGGCAAAAAACTTGTCGTTGTTAATTAATTACTTTATGGAAAAATTCACTGACATTTATGCCGCTGACTATTTCTCCGGTTTTATAATGCTTTAAGATTCCATCTCGCCCTGTCGTAAGATGAGTCGAGGTAATTCCATGTTTTATAGAAGTGTCTGCTTCCATGAGCGCTGAAAAATGGTCACAGATGCGAACAAGCCGCCCGTCTACAGGCTGATATTCATCTGAATTATATTTTGTATTCAGCTCTTCCCACGAAACGAGTTTTACATTGCCATTTTTATCGATGATTCTATCTGCAAATTCATCGTTTGTGTAATATAAAACTTCTTCAACAAAGAAAGGTTCCATCAAAGGCACAAGTTCTTTGTTTACAATCTCGTCTTCAATTTTTTTTACGATGCCAGGGAGATCGTCAGTTGCCTGTTTGACAGGCGAAATTATATCTCGCGTTACAGATTCAGGCAGATCGTGAAAAAGTGCACTAAAATAATTGTTTATCATTCTCTGACGGCACATATTCGGATTCGATTCACGAGCCATCAGCATCGTCATTATCGCGACGTAAAAACAATGTCCCAAAACTGAAGTTGCTGGGACGCGTGGAGTCTGATTCCATCTAGTTTGAAAACGGAGTTGTTCAATTTTTAAAAGAAAATCATAAATTTTTTGATGGGTTATAAGTTTTTGAAGGCCTTCGAGGTCGAGATAAGGCTGTATTTCAGTTTCGAGTTCTATTCTGATATTTAAAAGGCGCTCCTTCTCATTTACAACAGCAAGCATTTCAAGTTCGCGCATTGTAGAGTACTTATGTGCCGCATGATAGATGCGGATTGTATCTCTCAATTCTTCAGGATACGGAATCGAGCCGGCTTTCATCCCTGTGTAAATAGTAAACTGCGAAAACAATTCTTCATCTTTTATAATCGGATTATAGCCTTTTAAAACCCATTCATTGAGCCTTGTGTATTCTTCTTTGAATTCCTTTTTGAGAAGTTGCTGAACAGGAGCTTTTATATCGCACAAAGAAATTTTACGGAATAGATCAAACAAAGAAGCGTACATCATCCATATCCAGTCGATTTTTTTTCCGCTGTTCTCTGCATATTTTCCAATTATATACGCCAAAATCATTTTTTCAGCAGCTTTGTCTGTCTCAACTAGGTCAAACGGACGGACAAGGTCGTTCCAGCGTTGAATTGAAAAACTTTCAAATATTTTTAAAGCGAGAGCTTTTTCCATTTTTTTAAATCCAAAATGATTTAGTTACTCAAACCTGATTTATGGTCAGAATCCATCTTATCTTTCCATACGATCGCTTTTTTCTTGATTTCTTCAGCCTGTTCAGAGTTTCCGATTGCAACGTTCAATTTTCTCAAAGCTAAAAGATACTTTATGGCATTTCGCATATCATCAATTCGGCGGGTAGAAAGTTCATATTTATCGCGATATGCAGTTGCAGAATTTGTCAGAAGCTTTGTAATCAGCCTGATATAAAGTACTGTAGTTTCATAATCTTCTGAATGAGGGTCAAAATAATCTTTTACGGAACTTCTCATGTCTATCAGATTTTTTGCAATTGTTGAAAAACGGCCTTCAAGTTCGACAAACGACCATTTCCATTTACTGTTATCACCGAAAGCATCTTTCAAAATAGTGATTGCAAGCCCAAGTTTTCGGATTATCATATAGCGGTTGGCAATTGAAACGCTGCTAATCTTTTCCAGCTTGTCAGAAAGCTCAGAGTAAGGGACATCAATTCCATCGGTGACAACTTCTTCAAGGTAGATGATTGCCTTGTAGAGAATCTTTCGGGCATCGTTTAAGGCATCGTTGTTCTTTACTTCCATCAATTTCAGTGAAAGACTGTTTTGAGCGATATAGAGTGAAGCTATATAAATCATATCTTCGCACAAGATGATTTTTTTATTTTCAAAATCGATATCACCGGCATGCATACCATTTAGCATAGTTTTTTCTTTTCCGAGAAGTGCTGTAATCTTTGCCTTGTAAGGCTGAATTGCTTCGCTAAAATGAAGCCTCGTTTCTTCAGAAATTTTAGCCATCAGATACCTCCGCTGTATTTTTCAAGTAGAGATTTTGCATGTTCCATAGATTGAGCAGTATCAGCATCGCCGGAAAGCATTCGTGCAATTTCTTTAACTCTGTCGTTGCCTTTTACAAAATAAACATTAGATGAAGTAAGCTCTCCTGAAACGCTTTTCTCTATCTTAATCTGATTATCGGCATAAACAGCGATGCTTGCAAGATGTGTAATACAAAAAATTTGACGATTTTTTGATAAATTCTTTATATGTGCCCCGACTGCAACAGCGACTTCTCCACCAATACCGGTGTCAATTTCATCAAACACAAGAGTTTCAACAGTGTCAGCTTTTGCAAAAATAGTTTTAAGCGCAAGCATAACCCGCGAAAGTTCACCACCGGAGGCAATTTTTGCAAGCGGCATCGGAGGATTTCCGGGATTTGCACTGATTAAAAACTCGATATCATCTTTTCCGTACGGTCCACAGCGCTGAACAGTATCGTTCCCTTCTTTTTGCTTAATGCTGACTGTAAACTTTGTTCCAAGCATCCCAAGATTTGCGAGAATTGAATCTACTGCAACATCAAGTTTTTTCGCAGATAAAATCCGCTTTTTAGACAAATCTTCCGCACGCAAAAGGACTTCTTTTTCAAGAATTTTTATCAATTCTGCAAGTTTTTCTTTTTTATTATTACCGTCCGCATTGCTTTCGATAAATTTTTGTGCCTGTTCAAAGTACGAAAAAACTTCGCCGAGAGAGGCGTTGACAGATGACGCATATTTTTTTTTGAGATTGTAAATCAAAGAGAGCCTGTCTTCCACAGTTTGAAGCCTGGAAGGGTCGTAGACAAGTTTATTTTTGTATGATGAAAATTCGTCGGCGATATCAGAAAGTTCGTAAAATGCCGATTCGAGTCTGGAATTCAGCGGCTCAAGGGCTTTATCGAGTTCGGCGGCATTAGAAGCGTCTCTGCGAATCTGCTTTAGAACAGATATAATCGAACTTTCAGAGTTGCTCATAGCATTGTCGATTGAATCTACATCAGAAAAGATTTTTTCGAAAGACATAAGCCTGCTCTGCTCTGCCTCAAGTTCAACATCTTCGTCTTTTTTTAGTTTTGCTTCCGAAATTTCTTTAACTGCAAAGTTCATCATATCAAGCTTTCGCAAACGTTCACTGTCAGAAGAATTATATAAATCAAGTTCTTTGCGAAGCTGCACGAGTTCTGCATATTTTTTTGTAAACTCTTCTACTTCAGTTGTGATTCCTGCGTTGGCATCAAGAAATTTTCGATGTTCTGAAATTTTCATCAGAGACTGATGTTCATGCTGTCCATGTATATCTACAAGAAATGAAGAAAATTGTGCGAGTTCTGCACGCGTGACGGGAGTGTCATTTATCCACGCACCTGATTTTCCTGTATCACGGATAAAACGACGAAGCAAAACCCTGTCATTTTCCTTTTCAATTCCGTGCATCGCCAGCCACTCAGATGCATTTATAGGCTCATCATCTTCACCAATAGAGTTGCGTATTTTTTCATTGGAAATCACAAAAGTTCCGCTTACACTAGCTTCATTCCTCGTTGCACGGATCTGACTGACATCAGCTTTACCGCCGAGCAAAAAAGAGAGTGCGCCTATCAAAATCGATTTTCCCGCTCCTGTTTCGCCGGAAAGGACTGTAAACCCATTTTCAAATTCAAGATGGTCAGATTCTATGAGCGCAAAATCTTTTATCGTTAAATCTTCAAGCATGAGGCACCCCCGACCAATTCAATTTTGACCTAAGCGCATTGTAAAACTTTTCAGTCGTGCAGGAAATAAGCTTTATGCTTTTTTCGTACTTTGAGACAGAAACTGTGTCGCCTAACTGCATCAAAAAAGGTTCCTGTCCGTCTATTGTTACGATAAGCTCTTTTGTGCGGCACTTCTCAACTGATATATCGAGTTTTCCGTCAGGATTTAAAATGATAGGGCGGCTTGAAAGTGAAAACGCATTGAGCGGAGTCAAAACAAGAACGTCGATATTGGGACCGACGATAGGGCCGCCTGCAGATGCCGAATAAGCGGTAGAACCAGTCGGAGTTGAGACAATAGCACCGTCGGCTTTCAATCTGCACAAAGGATTGTTGTTGTATTTTACAGCGAGAGAAACTGTCGTCGCAGCACCTTTTGCTGAAATCACGACATCGTTCAGTCCGAACGAAGAATAGACTGTCTTTCCGTCTCGTTGAACGCAAACTTTTATCATCAGGCGTTCTTCAATTTCGCATCGCCCGTCCAAATAGTTTTCAAGTTCTGTTTTCCATTCTTCCGGCTGAATAGATGCGATAAACCCAAACTCGCCGAGATTTACAGGAAAAACAGGAATATCGGCTTCTACAGAATTTCGTGCGGCAAACAAAACTGTTCCGTCCCCGCCAAGCGTGATGACAAAATCATAGCAGGAGAATTTCGGATTATCACTAAACCCATCAAAACTGAGAAAATCGAAGTGTATTTTTTTTGCTTTAAGAAAATCACCTATCTGTTTTGCAAGACTCATAGATGTATCTTTACTAATGTTTATAATGATCAGCGCTTTTTTCATTCTATCCTTTTGCTATGGCAGCGAATTCAAAACTTTTACAATCTTTGCAATTTCAGAATGCATAAGACGAGGATAAAGCGGAATATGAACACAGCGAAGGTACAACGATTTTGCATGAATGCATTTTTCAGACAATTCCTCTCTTAAAGCTATCACCGAGTTTTCGTATGCAAGTTGAATTTCGACATCTTTTTTTGCCGCATATTGTTTGACATCTTTGAAAGAACTCGAAAGAATCAATGGGAAACTGCACATTGTAGAACCGTCTTCCATCTCCCTTGCGTAAGTTTTATGGTGTCCAATCATACATGCCTGAAAGAACATAGAATATATTTCTTTGCGAGTTTTTTCATTGCGTGAAAACTCTTTTACCTGAACCCATGCGAGAGCGCAGTTTATATCAGGCAGAAGGTCTGTCAAAGGAGCTTGATCAACCCATTTTTTTAGGACAATCCATTCGCGTCGTCCCGCTGCCATTAAGACGGCTCCACCGCCGGCTGTTATGACATCCCTCTCTTCCATTCCAAGAATTGTGTAAACGCCGAACGTTCCGCAAGCTTTTTTATTTACATCAAACTCCGCGGAATCATGATTTTCGTCAGTTTTACTTGAATAATATGAACCTGCACTCTGAGAGATATCCTCAATAATCGGAACTCCAAGAGCAAAGATAGAGTCCATATCAGGAACGATTCCTTCTCCTTCATAAAGTATAAGAAGTTTTCCGCCGTCTTTTATTCCTTCTTCAACAATTTTAGCGTTGACAAGCCCGGAAGCTTCTTCAACATCGAGGACAAGCGGTTGATAGCCGAGTGAAACGACAGTCTGATACTGCCACGCAGGCGCAAGGGCTGAAATCATAATTTTTGATGCCGGTTCTAGGTCAAGAGAAACGAGTGCGTATTTTAGAGCAATTGCCGGGCTTCTTAAAGCGACAGCCCCATCGATCTTTATAAATTCTTTAATCGTCTGGATTAGTCTGGCATTGAGCTCACCCGGCCCGATTTTTTCATCAACCATGCAAGTCAGCACGGCATCCATCTCTTTTCTACGAATAGTTGTACTGTATGTCTGTATCATTTATTACTGTTTTTCGATAATCTTCTGCAATTCTTTAGCATTGAACAATTTACGAGTATTTAGCATGATTAAATAACCAACTTCTTCACGGATAACACCTTCAATGTATTCTGTCCCGATACCGCTGAGCATCTGAGGCGGTTCTTTGATATCTTCCATTTTGACAGAAACAACACGTTCAACTTTATCTATGATAATGCCGATTTTTCCACCGTCAATATTCAGGATTATAAAACCGCCTTCCATCTCGATATCTTCAGGTTTTTCATAAGTTTGAATTTTAAAACGTTTATGTAAATCAATAATCGGGATAATCTCCCCTCGAAGATTGATGATTCCCTCTACAT
The DNA here is from genome assembly GCF_014334335.1 of Treponema sp. Marseille-Q3903. Lineage (NCBI taxonomy): Bacteria > Pseudomonadati > Spirochaetota > Spirochaetia > Treponematales > Treponemataceae > Treponema > Treponema sp. Marseille-Q3903. The sequence continues at coordinate 1,192,577 of NZ_JACSEU010000001.1, read as the reverse complement.
AATATGGCGCATTTGGAATGACACGTACATTTTGAAGTCGAACGATTTCTTTTACATCCATGATGTTTACACCGTATAATTCTTCTCCAAGATGGAATGTTACCAATTGAAACTGAGAATCATTTGATATTTTTACTCCCATAAAATAATACCGCCTAAAATTAGAAATTACTATTTCATTATAATACTCTGATTTTAAGTGTTTTGCAATCCAAAGTTAATTGTATTTTTATTGCCTCCTTTTGGTTTCAGATAGTTTTTTCAACAGCTGATTCAGTCCACAACGAAAAGAGTGACGACGTTGACTATTCTAACTCCTGCTGATTTTAAGATTGCAGCACAACACTCGATTGTAGAGCCTGTCGTACAAACATCGTCTATAAGGCATACCTTTTCCGGTACTTTTCCAAAAAAAGGCTTTAATGAATATGCACTTTTGATCGTTTCCAGCCGTTCAACTCTATTCAATTGTTTTTGTTGCACGACAGAATTGCGTTCCAAAAGTTCATAAACATTAAAGCCATACCGCAATCTCAAAAATTCACACAAGTCATCAACCTGATCCCAGCCATTTTTTTTTATTTTACCTTTACGCGGCGGAACCGGAACAACTGAGTCAATTTCCATAACCTTCAAAACATCGCTTACAAGTCGTGCAAAAAATGAAGACATACATCTCTCACCATTTAACTTCCATCTATACAATAATTCTTTATTCCACAACCTATAAGAAAAAAGAGGTACGACTTTGTCCGCATGCTTCAGAACAGGCTCATCACGGCAGTTCATGCAAGTACCTTTTGTCGAAATCAATTCCCTGCCGCAGACAGCACATCGTTCAAATTCAAACACATCGTTAACAGAAAAATAACGTTTAGCGCATTCCTGACACAAAAGCAACGTTCTAAAAGATTTTTTCCCACAAACAACACATTCTTTTCCGCCACTGATAAACGAAAAGAACAACCTAACCGCCTGAACACAAAATTGTTTGCACTCAAAAAGTAAATGTTTCACACATATATAATGGTCACCGATATTCGATTTTATGAAGTTGAATTAAAAATTATTTTATTTTTTTATGAAATAAGTCTTTTGTGAAAAGAATATTTATTGATTGTTAAGTGTCTTTTGCCATCTTGAGATTATCTGAAGTGCATTTAATGGTGTCACATTGTCAACATCGAGTGAAAGAATCTCGGAGATTATTATCTCTTCATCGCTGAAAAGACCTGGTGTTTTGTAATTGTTTTCATCATTATTTTTTAAAGTATTGTTTTGTTCAGAAAGCGGAATATCTTCCATGAGAATAGGATTATCTTGGGCAAGCGACTGAATACGCGCTAGTATAACTTTTGCACGGTCAATAACGTTTTGAGGAATTCCTGCAAGGCGCGCTACATGAATTCCATACGAATTTGCAGTGACTCCTTCTTTCACTTTACGTAGGAAAACAACGGAACCGTTATCTTCGCGAACATCCATGCATAGCATCACAAGATGGGGGTTTTCCATCCTAGAGAGTTCATGATAGTGAGTCGCAAAAAAAGTTCTGCATTTGATTATATCTACAAGATATTCAGAAACAGCGCGGGCAATTGCAAGCCCATCCTCTGTAGAAGTTCCCCTGCCGACTTCATCCATGATTACAAGAGAACGCTCTGTCGCAGCATGCAAAATGTTAGCAGTCTCCGTCATCTCAACTAAAAAAGTTGATTCGCCTTTTGCAAGGTTATCGGAAGCTCCAACTCGACAAAATATCTTATCGACGATACCGATTTTTGCTTTGCTCGCCGGAACATAAGAGCCGGTTTGCGCAAGAAGTGATATCAGAGCATTTTGACGTAAATATGTACTTTTTCCAGCCATGTTGGGGCCTGTGATAAGAGCAAAAGATGGAATATCGTCGCTGCCGGCAGACAAAAATGAATTGTTTGGAACAAATTCTCCAGTTGGGATATGATTTTCTACGACAGGATGTCGCCCATCAGTTATCTCAAAAATACAAGAATCGTCGATGTCGGGGCATACCCAGTTGTGCTCGATTGCAGCATGAGCAAAAGAGGCTGAAACATCAGTATCAGCTATTTCCTCTGCAATCTGTAAAAGATACGGAATATATTGATGGAGAGAGCTTCTTACCTCTATAAATAAATCGCGTTCAAGCTCCAAAACCTTTGTAGAAGATTCATTCAAATCCATTTCCAGCTGCTGAAGCTTTTCCGTAGTATATCTGTCGCAGTTTACAAGCGCACGTCTCATGATAAAATGAGGCGGAACGTAAGAAAGCTTTCCTTTGCTTATCTCAATAAAATATCCGAAAGCGTTTGTATATTTTATGCGCAGGTTAGAAATTCCTGTTTTTTGTTTTTCTTCTGCTTCATATTCTGAAAGAACTTGATTAAAATTGTCATGAATTGAACGCCAGTGATCTAATTCTTTAGACCAGCCTTTTTTTATAATTCCGCCTTCAGTCAAAGAAGTCGCAGGTTCGTCAAGAATTGAATTTGAAATCAAACAACATATTTTTTCAGAGTTTTCCGATGATATAAAAGAAAAATCGAAAGCCTCAATATATCCTTTTATCTTGCACCACGATTCCAAGCTTGTGCGAAGAGCTTGTAAATCTTTTGCATGTGCTTTATCCATAGCGATTCTGCCGGCAAGCCGTTCAACATCGAGAATTGAACTTAAATCGTTTTTTACTTTTGCAAGGAGATTTCTGTCTTTGTAAAAACTTGTGATTCGTTCCTGCCGACGTTCAATCTGTTTGATATTTGTAAGAGGAAACAAAAGCCAATTTCGCAAAAGTCTTCCGCCAATTGCAGTCTTCGTAAAGTCTACGCATTCGAGGAGCGAAAATTGAGAACTGCCATCACGCATATTTTCAGTGATTTCGAGGTTGCGCCGTGATGAATCATCGAGCATCAAAAAATCACTGTCGCTGTAAACAGAAATAGAGCTGACATGAGGAATATCTGAATTAGTCGTCTTTTCAAGATAGTCGAGCAAAAACCCTGCCGGCACAACTTCAGGGCTGTCTTTTTCAAGCGAAAATGCCTTCAGATTTGCAGTTTTAAACTGATTTGTAAGCTTTTTAAATGATAACTCGGACGAAAAATCCCAATCAGGATAATACGAAACTGAAATGTTTCCGTAAGAATCTAAAACTGTGCGGATATCTTTATTTGTCTTTAACGATATAGGAAGCAAAAGTTCACGAGGAGATGCTCTGTTCAACTCTTTTGCAAAATTTTCAGTCATTTTTGCAGCCGACCACGAAGTCGCACTAAAAGAAGATGTCGTCACATCGATATAAGCAAACCCTGCTCTTCCTTTTGTGATTGACAAAGAAGCGAGATAATTTGCTTTGTAACCGTCGAGGTATTCAGATTCAACAGCTGTGCCCGGCGTTATTATCTCTACAACTTTGCGCTCTGCAATCCCTTTCCCGGCTTTTGGAATTTCACCGACTTGTTCGCATATTACAATTTTTTTCCCAAAACGCAAAAGCCTTGCTATGTAGATCTTCGCCGCATGATAAGGAATTCCGCACATAGGTTGTGAAGCTCTGTGTGTCAATGTTAAATTCAAAAGACGCGATACTTCTACCGCATCTTGATTAAACATTTCATAAAAATCGCCTAGCCTAAAGAATACAACATCATTTTTATATTTTTCTTTAATCCCTTGATATTGAATCATCATCGGGGTTAAATTTTCGTTGTCTGCCATTAAATATCTGCCGTCAAAACTTATAGACTAAAACTTATAATCCCAGCTCATTTATAACTTGATTTGTGATGTCTACTGATGAACTGTACCACAGAATTGCATTTGATTCCTGGAGGCTCAAAATCATGCTGTAACTGCCGCTTTCAGCGATTTTAGCGAGCGTGCTGTATAATTTTTTGTAAAATTCATCTGAACTCTGCAACGTTTTTTGGATTGATTCAAGCTCAACATTTTTAGCATTTGTATATTCTTTTAGATAATCTTTTTTCTTTGTAATTTCAGCTTCTGTTTTCAATGCTGCTGCGCTGTTTCCGTTTCCTTCCTGCTCAACTTTTTTTTGTTCAAGCTTTTTAATCTGCTCGTACTGCTTATCGATTTCAGCCTGAAATTCAGCTTTTTTATTTTCATAATTTCTGACAGGAGTAGATTTTCTAAAATATGTTTCGTAAACTTTTGCAGTATCAACTACACCGAATTTTGTAACCTGCTGAGAAAATGCAGGGATAGCGATAAAGACAAATGAAATTACACAGATAAAACATTTTAATTTTCTCATATAATCCTCTTACAAACTAATAATTTACAATATTGAAAGAAAGCACAAACTGGAACGGATCGTCTTCAAACTTAAACGCACCGTTATCATATCTGAATTTCCAAGAAAACAAAAGATTGAGCGGAAGCTGCGGCAAAAGGAATCTGATTCCAGGTCCGAAACTGAAGTAAAAATCAGGGAGACCGAGTTTTGACATTTCAGAAACTGTCGGTTTTACAGCAATCATATCAAAAAATCCGTCAACACCGATGATTCCCGGAACTACAGGCATTCTAAGCTCAAGTTTGTTTGAAAGCAAAGCTTGCCCTCTTGTAGATTTTGCGATGTCTGTCCAACCGCGACCGTTGAACATGCCGTCTACATAGAGTTTATTCGAACTGCTGATACCTGACGCTGTGGGGAATAATCCTGTAAACTGGGCTATATCTGCAAGTATGAGTTTAAGTCCCCACTTTTCCGTAAACGGAATGTTCAAAAGAGTTAGATAGCCTTCAAGCTTTGTGTCGCTTTTAAGAAAGAATTCTTTTTCAACGGCAGGAAGAAGCCCGTACCATGTCAAACGTTCGCTTCCAAACCATCCTCTAGATGGATAATAGTTATAATCGCGGTTATCAACTGAAAAACTTGCATAGATAGAGTTTGAAACTCCCCATCTGTTAGCATACATAGAAATACCCGAATCGACAGGGACATTAAGCGCTTGATCATAGATGTTGTTTGTCAAAGAGTTTGAAATGCCTGAAGCAACTGTAAGAATTGCGTAATCTGGTGTCCATCGCCTTGAAACTCCAGTGCCTAGCTGCAAATTCCAGTTTTGGTAAGTCATATAGTATTTATTTTGGACTAGAGACAAAGATGGAGTCCAATAATTTGTAAGCCCTGTAGTTGTTGAATGCGACAGAGAAAGTGAAGAGCTTAATGCAATCGGCATATCGCCAATCCAGTTTTGTCCGTAATTCAGCTCTGCAGTCTGCGTCGTATTTGAAATATTTGTAGATACAGAAAAAGATCTTCCTTCTCCAAGAAGATTTGAGTTTTCATATTTCAATTGAAGTGAAATAGGAATTGTGCCGGGGTCGGTAGTTCCTGAAAAAGCAAACCCGAATACAAGCATGTTTGTGTTCTGTTCTTCTACCGAAAATATAAGGTTTACAAGGTTTTCTTCAGAACCTTGAATAACATCAGGTACTATATTTGAAAAATAACGGAGGTTCATCAAGTTTCTAAGTCCGTTTATAATTTTGCTTTGAGAAAAAACATCTCCCGGCGTAATAGGAATTTCACGCCTTATTACGTATTCTTTTGTCTTGTTGTTGTCTTTGATGATGATATTTTCAATATGGCTTCTAGAGCGTTCCGTTATTGAGAGCGTATAAGAAATTTCATGACGGTCCGTATCTTTTACAGGGACAGGCTTGTACTCATTCATCATATAACCATTTTGAGAATAAACACTCGTGATTGCAGAAATGTCTTCACGAAACTTTGTCTCATTAAAGATAGCGCCTTCTTTTAGTTTCTGACCATTGAGAAGTTCTTCATCTGTAAAAACTTTATTTCCTGTAATTTTTATCCCAGCATACTTGTATTGAGGGCCTTCTTGAATTACAAAAGTAATTGAAAGCTCATCTCTCTGTTTTTCAGGATTTTCCTGAGATTCGATTTTTACATCGAGGATGCCGGCATCTGCGTAACCGCGTTCACGATAATAATTGAGAATTACCAATTTATCTTTTTCAAGAGTTGAAGGCTGATATGCTCCATCGCGGAACAATCCGATTTCTTTCAGTTCAAGTTTGCCTTTTAATGCTTTAGCAGAGACAATCGAATTTCCTGTAAAATCAATACTTTTAATTACAGTGCTGTTACCTTCGTTGATATTGAAAATCACTGTAATTCCTTCGTCGTTAGATTCAACCTCGTGACTTACTGTAGAATTTGTATAACCTTTTGAAAGGTAGTAGTTGCGGATTATGCGTTCATCAAGAAGGATTTTAGATTCAATGAATATATCGTTTGTCTTAGCTTTAATCTGCTCTCTAAGTTCTCCGTTTCTGATTTTTTTGTTTCCGCGGAATTCGATTGATTTTATCACAGGTCTCTCTGTAACTTCAAAAACAAGGAGAACATCGTTTTTAGCGATATTGTTGTGCTTTGCATAAGGGACTATATCTTCAAAATAGTCAAGGCTATATAACTTATCAAGGATGTCGTTATATAAATCTTCTGTAAAAGGTTCGTCAATAAAAGAACTTGTTATACCTGTTAAGTCTGATTTTTTTACATTTTTAAGCCCGTTGAATTCAATCTTTGATATCGGTCTGTTCCAATACCAGACGTCTTCTTCGGCAGAGACTGAAAACAATGAAACAAGAATGACAAATATTACAGAAAATCTTCGATGCATTTTTTTTAACTCCTATCAATAAGTGTATTTCCATGAAAGAGAAACTGTCGTGGAAGGAACGAATTGATTTTTTAACAAAGCATTCAAATCAGGAGCCACATTTACGCGGACATTCGGCATAAACAAATTAGGCGACTCCAATTCCATACCAAATTCAGGCTGGAACAATATCTTAGAAAAGTTGCTGTCTTCGAATGAAAAATGGATCATCGCATCGACATACAAAGAACTTCCCAGGTATTTACCCATATAAACAGTCGTGTTATCCAAAAAGTTACTTATTTTGAAGTCATCTTCAGAAAATTTTCCGGAAACACTCATGTTGTAAGTATTTTGAAGAATGTTAGTTCGTATTGAGAATATATCAAAATTAAGCATGTTTCGCAATCCGTTTTCAAATTCACGCATAACTGTAGATTGAATAGCATAATCGGAAGCAGCAAAAAGAAAATTTGTCGCATTTGCTGAGTCTGCGATCACAATTTGACCGAGCATGCTTTGAATTTCTCTCTCAGATTTTGGTGGCTCAGATGAAAAAGACGGCTTAAGGTCAAGCAAATATTGATTTTCAACGCTCAAGATAATTTTTACGTTCTGGCTCTTATCGTCACGCTCACGAGTTTCGGCATTTAGAGTTACAAGAGGATTTGTAACATCATCTTTGTTGAACTTGATTGCACCTGACTTTATGTAGAAACTTCTATTCAAATATGAAATATCACCTGATTTTAGATTCAAAGCTCCATCGATCGCATACGTTGAATTTTCTTCATCTATGACAACCCTGAGCTGCGTATTTGGCACAAAGACACAGCGTAAAAGCGGATCAAAACGAACAGAAGCATGAGTTCCAAGAAAAACTTGCAAATTGCATGAAATTAAAACAGAAGGAGCGGAAGAACTCTCGTAATTCAATTCTGACACATCAGTTTTTGAGCTGGAAGCAAGTGTATTGTTGAAATTGATAAGTTGTTTTGTAAGCTCAACATCTTCGCCCACAACTCTACCTGCAATTTTAAAAACAGGGTCTTCATAGTAAATGTTTAAATCTGCGGAGACATCTCCTTCAAAAGTCAAGCCGTCATTGTCATAGAAAATCGGAAATTTGTCTTTTTCGGGAGTTTTGATATTTCCTTCGATGTGGTCGAGCGACCATTTATTCATCACAATTGTCCAATCGGTGTGAAGCCGCTGGTTAGATTTTATTGAAAGTGTCGCATCTGGAATTGAAAGTTCTCCATTTTCCATTGTGGCAAAGATATCGTTAGCTGTTAGTTTTTGTTTTGTAAACATCGGAAGCCTCAACAGCGGGTTTGAAATCTTTGCAGCTCCATTTAATTCTGGGTTATCGATTGTGCCGGTCACGACGATATTTCCTGTAAGAATACCTCTGTCTATTTCAAAATATTTTGCAAAATCTGTATAAGCAAATACTTTTTGAACATCGCAGTTTACATCGTAGAGTTCAAGATTGCATGTCTCGGATGTGACAAAACCGTCAAGCTTTGCAGTCATAAAATCGCGATTGTCGAGGTTTAATTGCAAAATACCATCTGCCGTATACTGCCCCGAAAGCCCTATGTTCTCCGACGAATTGATGTCGAATATCTTGTCATTATAGATTGCCGAAACGGAAATCGGGAATTTTTTACGGATGAAGTTTCCGCCGACTTCTTTTGCCGAAAGATTTATAGAAATTGAATCAGGCAAAAGCTTCCCTTCAGATTTTACAGCGTTGTTTGCTGAAAGTTTTACAGGAGCCGAAATTATCTTATCTTGATAGACATTGTAACTTGCATCACAAGAGGCCTCTAGCGTCATTTCCGATATAGAACAATTTGCTTTAATATTGTCAAGCTTGAGGTTGCCAAAATCAATATCAACATCATCGATTGAAATATCTCGATCTTCAAGGACAATATTTCCGTTTCCTGTCAATTTATCTGATGCGATGATCACAGATGCGTTATCGACAGAGAGGGCAGCATACGGATGTTCAACTGTTCCCGACGCATACAAAGAGGCAGTCAGCAAATTATTGTCGTTCTGTTGATTTGCAAATCTGTTCAAACTGAAATTCTTCAACAGAACCTGAAAGTTCATATAGATATTTTTCATCAGAGTTTCGGCATTTAAGCCTACCCCATCTGGATTAGACAAACTTCCGTCAACAGCTATGCTTTCTTCTTTTATTGGATTATTGAGTTTTAGCACAACGCCGACAGAATCAAAAACATCCTGATTGAAATTGATTATAAAATCTGCATTGCCTTCGAGTGTGGAATACAAATCAGTATACGAAATTGAATTTAACTGAGCGCCGTACTTTGTTATGTTACCGGTCAAAACTGCTTTAGGATTTACAGAAACATTGCTTCCAGTCCCTTCAACTTGAAACTGCTGAAGCTGAATCTGAGGACCGTTTTCATTGTCATAGCTGAAGTTTGAGCGCGTTGAAAGCACCAAAGAATTTTCCAGGATTTTTAAAGGCAGATTTTCGAATGAGACGTGACCGTTTATCACATCCTTATCTTTTTTTTGTGCCAGACGAACTTCCACATCTGTGCCATAGTCGCCTGTTATCGTGACAACTTCAGGCATAAAAGTCCCTGAAAAATGATATGGAATTGAACCTGCATTTAAATCTGCCAAAAAGAATGCGTCATGAGTTTCCGGATTAAAATCAAGGGAAGCAGATGCGTTTAATGCGTATTTCCCATAGACTACGGAAAGCTGATTTAGCTGAACGCTCTGGTCACTTCCATTTATAGAAAACATAAATACTTGATTGTCTTTTTGAGTGTTTGCGAGAAGCACGTACGGGACGTTGTAAGAATACGTCTTCAAATTTGTCATGAGATACATGTCGCCTGACAGCATATATGGAGAGAGCGTTGAACGGAAACTTTCAATTTTCGAACTCAAGTTTTCATTAAAAAACTGTGCGGCGATGTCTGCGACGCTGTCTAAATAAATACTGTTCAGAGAAGCGCTTGTCTGAAAATAATTTGAGCTAAGCAAGTAACTGCCGTCAATCTTCACAACTCCCGGTTCAGAGCCGCCGCTCTCTTTTGACTTTGAATAATCATACGCTTCAAGGGCAAAATCGTACGAATCTGATTGCGGAACTACAGACAATTGAATTGCAGTAAGCGCTCTCGAACCGATAAAAAGCTGTGGCGAAAATGCTATAAACCCGGAGTCTTTAGGGTCAAAATATATCTCTGTAGAAATGGATTTTCCGTTATCTAGGACAAAATCAGAAATTTCAATCAAACCAGAAAGCTGAAGAGCTTTATATATCAATGAAAGCTTTGCAGAAGCGTTGCACCGCTTGCCCTTCACAGAAAGTTTTTCGAGTTCAAATGATTTTTCATCTCCATAAGCAGAGAACGAAACGTTTGCTCCATCAGGAAAAACAGCAGGAGGAAGAAAAATGCCTGTATTAGAACGAAAATTCACAGTCTTGTCTGTCAAGTTACTCGTTAAAATCGTGTTCGTATCTAGACGGACATCTTTGAACTTTGCGATTTCTTTTTGTTTTGAAAAGACAGAAATCATAGAGACCGGATTCAGCTTTTCAGTCCTGAGCTGAACATTTGCATCTGTAGTGTCAAAATTATACGAAATACCTACAGAAATAGGATTTACAGCCTGAATTGAATGTATCTCTACTGAACGGTCGGAATAAGACGCATGGAGATTGAGCTTTGGAATTTTATATTCGCCGTCGCTAAAATTTCGGAGTTTTACATTGACTTGAGAATTATCCAACTCCTCCATTATATCTCCGTTTAAATCGAGCTTTCCCAAAATTGTTTTTTTATAATTTTTTAAGGTGAGCTGCACTGATGATTCAACATCAACTTTTGTGATTCGAGAAGCAATTTTGTTATTTACAGATATATTTTTTACAGATAGAACACAGTCGTAAAGCTGTTCGGAATATGAAAGTTTTATATTCTTGAGTTTAATGTTTTCCGGCACTTTTTGTCTGATTTTTTTCATTTCAAAAGAACCTGATGAACTGTTTTTTTCAATTTTTTTAATAAAGTTTATGACTTTGCTTAAGTCGGCATCTATACCATCAACGACGACACTAGAAATCCCGTCTTGAAAATCTCCTTTTATGAGTTTGAACAATTTGAAATTTACACGAGTTTTGTCTACAGAAAGTAATTCACTTTTTGAACTGTCAACTATCTTTATTTTTTTGATATAAAAGTTTGAAAGAATTGATGGGGAAACAGATTCGTAAGAAAAAAGAATTCCGGTTTTTTCATAAAATGACTCTCTAAATTTGTTGATTTTTTTATCGATAGCTGAAACGAATGCTTTTTTTATCGGCACCGAAATCAGCAGAGAAACGAACGTAAGAAAAATTACAATGTAGCTTAGGACATGTCCTTTTTTGTATAAAGAGCCCATTTTAGTCTGTATATTATATCAAAAAAATTAAGCCTCATATAGTACATTTTAGTTTAACAGTTTATAATCAGCTCCATGATACTTAAAAATTTTATTGTCTTTGAAGGAATAGACGGCGCTGGAACTTCAACCCAGATAAAGAAATTGACAGCCATAGATCCTATTAATTTTGTCGCTACTTCGGAACCGACTGCAGGTGCGACTGGCAAGTTTTTACGTCAAATGCTTTCGGGAGATTTTAAAGTTGATGAAAAGACAAGCGCATACCTTTTTGCGGCGGATAGATGTGAACACATATTTGGAAGAGGAGGAGTAAAAGAGCTTATAGATTCTGGAAAAATCGTCATAAGCGACAGATATTTTTTTTCAAGCCTTGCATATCAGTCTATCTCCTGCGGAGAAGAATTGCCGCGTCTTTTAAACTCTCCTTTCCCACTTCCTGAAATTTTATTTTATTTTGAAATAGACCCTGAAATTTCGCTTGCAAGGGTAAATGCTCGAAATGAAAAAAAAGAGATTTACGAAAAGCTCGAGCTACAGAAAAAAATTGCGGCACAATACGAAATAGTGATAAAAGAATATGAAAAAAAATCTCAGGAGACAGGAATTAAAATTGTGCGTATAGATGCGACTGACAGCATTGAAAATATCTCTAATACGATAAAAAAATATTTCCGATAATCAAAATGTGAAAAAGCGTATCATCTCATTACTTTTCGTCGCATTTATAGTTTTCTCCGTTTCGTCTCCGGTTTACGCCTACGTGGTCAAATACAAAGAAGACTGGTACAAACTCTATCACGTTCATTACCAACAGTATCCTGATGACTGTATAGAAAATATTTATTGGCTTGAAAAAGCAGTTCAAGCCGATTTTTGCAATCCTCTGTTTGTCGATATCAAAATAACGACGGAAAAAGAATGGGAAAAATACAGATATCTTTTTCAAATGCACATAAATCTCAAGTTGATTGAACAGCATTTAAGAGCCGGCCGCACGTTCGATAAAAAATGTATCTATTTTTACGATGCTCCTTGGAAAGATGAATATCTTCGCAATATGGAAACGGCTTTAACTTATTACAAAGCCGGTCTTTATTATTGGAAAGAAGCAAAAGTCTGGTGTGAAAAAGCTAATGCTTCCTCTTTTAATTTTTTATATATAACGGATAAACAAAACTGGGAAGACGAACGTGAAAGGATTGTCACAGGTGAATTGGATTACGAAAAAATGTTAAACCGCGAAATTTCTCGCCTCGAAAAAAATATAAAACAACTTAACGAAATGGATAAAAAATACTAAGATGTCATCATTATGGCAGAAGAAAAGTTGTTTATTTCTTATCCTTCGATTAGTCCGGGCACAAAAAAATCAGAAATTTCATTTATTTCGGGTGTTCCAAACTTAAATTCAATTTTTGAACATGATAACAATTCAGATAAGCCGGATGATAAAGCTTACATCGGCAACACTCCGCGCAGATTTTTTGTCACAGATGTTACGGTTTCAAAACTCGACTGCATGAGCAATTTTATTTCTAAATTCAACGACGGCGCTTATGGTGACGACCGGCTTATAATTCTCGAATCAGGAGAGCATTACAAGACAATTGAAAGCGTATTAAAAATTGTGACTGCTGCCGTAAACGCAGGTTTCACGCGCAATGATGTTTTTGTCGGAATCGGTGGTGGTGTTGTATGCGACATAACATCATTTGCTGCATCAATTTTTAAACGAGGTGCATCTGTTCAGCTTATTCCAACGACACTGCTTGCGATGGTAGATGCGTCTATCGGCGGTAAAACCGGCTGCGACTTTGACAATTACAAAAACATAATCGGGACGTTTTTTCCTGCATCAAAAATTTTCATTTTCCCAGAATTTGTCGATTATCTTCCTGAAAACCAGTACAACTCAGGGCTTGCAGAAGCATTTAAAACAGCGCTCCTTTTTGACAAAGAGCTTTACAATTTATTTAAAGACAATGCAGATAAAATCAACAGGCGAGACAAATATATTCTTGAGTTTATGATAAAAAGATGCGTCGCCGAAAAATGTAAAATCGTAGAGCAGGATTTTACTGAAAAAGGAATTCGTGCAACACTGAACCTCGGTCATACTTTCGGTCATGCGCTCGAAACAGTTGCAGGACTTGGCAGCATAACTCACGGCTACGCTGTTGCTTGGGGAATCGGGCGCTCTGTAGAACTGGCATATAAAAAAAATTACTGTGCAGAGGCGTTTCGCGACGAAGTTTTTGAAATCCTTAAAAAATACGGCTGGGCAACCGGCGCAATCCCAAAAATTGTAATAGGAGAAAGAGCCGGAGAGCGCCTTATTTTCGTCATGCACAACGACAAGAAAAACATCACGAACAAGGTCAGACTTATAATACAAAAAGGAGTTTGTGACACTGTGATTGAAGAGACAGATGATCAAGATATTCTTTCTGTTTTAAAATAGATTTACTTTACTGTTACAGAGACATTCATGGATTATAAAAAGCACTATTTTGACTGGGCAGCAACAAGCCCTGCCGATGAAGACATATTAAACGAAGCAGTTAAAATCTCTCTCGAAAACTGGGGAAATCCTTCAGGCTCAAATACAGTCGGGAAAAAAGCAAAAACAATTCTAGAAGAAGCGCGTTCGACAGCAGCAAAAGCGCTCGGAGTAAAACCAGATACAATCTACTTTACTTCGGGCGGAACAGAAAGCAACCAGATTCCACTTCTCGCTGTCATGTCAAAACCGCTAAAAGGCACTGTTTTAATAAGTTCAATCGAACACCCGGCGGTAAAAGCTCAAGCAGAGGCGATGAAACACTGCGGCTGGAATGTCGTTGAAATTCCTTCAAATACTGACGGAATTATTGAGCCCGAAGCAGTTACATCACTTCTCACAAACGACACAATGATTGTTGCTGTCATGGCAGTAAACAATGAAACAGGTTCTATTCAGCCGATATATGAAATTGCAGATGCCATAACTAAAGCATGCGAAGGTAAACGCCGTCCGAAATTTCACGTTGACTGTGTTCAAGCTGTCGGAAAAATCAGCATAGACTTAAATTACAAAGGAATTGACAGCGCAGCGCTTAGTTCACACAAAATCTGTGGTCCTCGCGGAATAGGCATTCTCTATATGAAAGACTCAATTGAACCTTTTTTGCGCGGCGGCGGACAAGAAAAAGGTATCAGAAGCGGCACTGAAAATGTTCTCGGAGCTGTTGCATTTTCAAAATGTCTTTTGCGGTATTTCAACAAAGACAATTCGGCACAAAAAGCAAAAACAGATGAATTTATTGAACAACTTTCAAAGCTCCCCGGATGCACAATAGTGCCGCCATCTCGCATTGAAAAAAAAGATTTATTTTCTCCGTTTATAGTTCAGGCAGCGTTTGCACATATTCCGGGCAACGTTATGCTTCGTTCGCTTGACGCAATCGGTTTTTACATTTCGACAGGAAGTGCCTGCTCTTCTAAAAAAAACTCGAGACCTGTCCTAGAAGCAATGCATGTCCCATCTGAAATTCGTGAGACAGCGGTGCGTTTCAGTTTTGGGCAGCACACAACTCCGCAGGCAATAGACGAATTGTATGACGCAATTTTGTCTGTCACAAAACAGTTTAACAGATGAGAATATAGCGCATAAAAATTCGTCTGCTTGAGCATTTCGGCTGAGCACAATGACGTGACAATTTCTCATTTTTTGAGGTATAATAAAAACCACATTAATTTGAGGTAAAACATGAACAAAGAATTTCTTCCCTACGACGTAGTGCGCAATAATGCATTAAAACTTGCACATAAAATATATAAAGATGGATTTATTCCGGATGTAATATATTGTTCTTTACGCGGCGGTGCGTATATGGCAAATGTAATCAGCGAATACTTTAAAATTGTTGCAAAAAAAGAACACTTTCATCCTGTTCTTTACGCGGGAGTTGTTGCCCGTTCATATTCAGATGTTGCACAGCACACAAAAGTTTACATAGACGGATGGACATATCCTCCTGAAAACCTTAGACCGGGAGACAAAGTTTTGTTGATTGACGACATTTTTGACTCAGGACGCACAATCAACTGCCTTGTTGAAACTCTTATGAACACACGCGGCATGCCACGAGAAGACATCAAAGTTGTTGTTCACGATTATAAATATTACAGATATTTAACTGAGCAGCTTCCTATCCATCCTGACTATTTCTGCCGAAAACTCATAATTGAAAGTCCGGAACAAAACAACTGGATTCACTATATGAGCCACGAGCTTGTAGGGCTGACAAAAGAAGAATTGGAAAAAAATTATTATTCACACGATCCTGAATTAAAAGTAGTTTTAGGACCGTTCTTTGAATTGTAATTTTTCAGAGGTCACAGCATAACAAACGGAAATCAGTATGAATAAAAAATCACTTTTTGTATTATTAGTCGTTTTTTTTCTTTCGGCAAATTCAATTTTTGCACAGATTGAAATGATCAGCCCTGTTGAAGGCATCTGGGCAAATAAACAGATGTTGGTGATTGAAAATAAAGGCGACGGTGATTTTTTTTATTCTGTGGACGGTTCAGACCCTGAGGCGTTCGGATTTGCATATGATGGTCCTGTTATGCTCGACGTAAACGGCGTTGTAAAGTTAAACGTAACTCATATCCGCTCAAACAAAACAAAAGAAACAGCATCTGTCACATATTCAGTTTACGAAGATGATGCTTCTAAAACAAATTACAGTGACCTTGTAAAAACTTTTTATGATAGCGGAATATTAAATTACAGTGCCGGAGCAAAACTCAAAATTCCCGAGAATCTTTTTTACAGTTTTGGGCTCCCGCCGGATTCTTTTATAAAAGGAAGAACACTTTCATTAAGTTCTTCATGCATTCTCTCGCGCTACATTCCGTGCACCATTTTTGATAAAGAGAAAAATTTAAAGTACAGGTTTATAATCCGCACACTTCCACAAAATGCAGGCATATTCAGCCACCGCGATGTTCCTTTCAAAATAACAGATTGGGAAACAATTGATTTTATCGACAACAGCTATATTTTCAAAATTGATTCGGAATATTGGGGGCTTCCTTCTGAACCGAGAAAAATTGACAGAACAGTCAGCCACATGATTTCATGGCAAAGCATAGATTACGACGCTTCAAATCCGATAGATTTTTTTGTACTTCCACCAAAGCCCGAAATCATTGAGACAAAACACGAAGATGACAGCGTTATTTATACAATTGCAGGCGATTCGTCTTATGCGATGAGCATATTGAATCAAGAAAAAGAAGAATATACGGAATTTTTTACAGAAGCAGGAGTCGATGTTTTTTACGGTGACAGAGTTTCAGGCAAGTTCAGTATAGGAATATTTTCCGATTCAGTTTATCAAGGAAATTATCTCGTACAATACGACATCAACAAACGACCGCCTTCGACGCCTGATATAAAATCGAATGCTGACAGTTTTTATTCACGAGACGACGTCACAGTCAAAGTCAAAGCGGAACAGGGAAATGAACTTTACATTGCACTTAGCGAACCTTACAAAATTGAAGACATAACGACCACTTACAATTCTCAAACACAGTTGTTGAAAAATATCGAAATCGGCGAATTCAAAAAAGCAAAAAAAGATTCTTTTTCAATCAACTGGAAGCAGAATTCTATAAATCCTGTCTATTACAAGCTCGCTGCATATTCAAAAAACGGTAAAAATCAGAGCGAGGTCGTTGAATACAGCGTGATAATCGATCAGTCAAACTATTATTTTGATGAGAAAGCCGACGATGATGGAGACGGAACTTTGGAACGTCCTTTTAACTCTTTTGAAAAATTTGAAAATGCACTCTCGTCTAAAAGAGTTGTAAAACTTCACACAAAAGGCAACATGCATGTAAACAAAAATTATAAAGTCTCAGCAAATTTTGAGATTATAAACGATGGTGATGCAAGGTTTGTTTTTGAGCAAGGTGGCTCTCTTGAAGTAAGCACAGCGACGCTGGAATTGAATAACTGTCAAATTCAAAAAAAATCAAGCGCTGAAATGAAAAATGAAAAACCTCTTATAAAACTTGAAAATTCGGTACTTACAATAAAAGATTGCATCATCAGTGCGAATTTTACGAAAAACGGCACAATCATCGATTCATATAACTCGATAATAAACATCTCGGGTACTATCGGCTCCGCAAATGCAATTTCGTACGCATCGTTTATATCTTCTGTAAAATCACGGTTGAACATAAAAAACAGTTCTTTGAGTACAAATGCAAGCACAAATGTAGTGATTTCTGCAAATGGCGGCACAGTCGCTTCGACGGGCAACACTTTTACTGTTTCTGGAAAATCAGGGCGAATTGCAGAATTGTTCGATGTAAAAGCATCTTTTGTTCAAAATAAATATAAGTCAAACATAAAAGATTCTGTGACGATGATAACGCCTGTCTACAAAAACAAAAATACAAAGCTTACGGAAAAGGACAATGAGCAATCAGGATTCTAAAATCATTACAGTAGGTTTTGATGAAGCCGGCCGAGGGCCTTTGGCAGGTCCTGTGATTGCTGGAGCTGTGATTTTACCGGGAGACTTTCCGATTGAAATATTAAATGATTCAAAAAAACTTTCCGAAAAAAAGCGCGAAACAGCAGAAATGATTATCAAAGAAAAAGCGTGCTGGGGAATAGGGCTTGTAGACCACGCAACAATTGACAGAATCAATATTTTGCAGGCAAGCATGCTCGCAATGAAGATTGCGTTTGAAAACATGATGGAAAAGTTTCCGCAATGGTGCAAAAAAAATAATATAGATTGCGAAGAATTGGAATTAAACGGAATTACAGATGGGACAAAGTGCCCTGATGTACCGATAATTTGCAGATGTGAACCGAAAGCCGATGGAAAATATCAGCCTGTGATGGCTGCAAGTATACTCGCAAAAGTCTGCCGTGACCGCATAATGTTAGAGATGGATAAAAAATATCCTGAATACGGTTACGCAAAACACAAAGGATACCCTACTTCCGACCACAAAGCCGCTTGTAGAAAAATTGGTCCATCACCGATTCAAAGGCTTTCATTTAAATATTGATTTTTTGGCCGTTACTCGCTGATTTCTTTTTTAGAAACGATGTGAATCACTTTTCCTGTGCGTTTAATTCCGTCGTCAATTTTTTCGGATTTTTCTCCTTTAGAAGATTTTACACGGTACATTTTTTTGCCGGCACCGTATTTTGCATCTTTAGCTTCACGTTTTTCACGCCTGTTTTTTGCGCGTTCTTTTCGGTCTTTTTCTACAAAGTCGAGAGATTTTTCCATCCCCTGCAAAAACTGCTGCATATCATCGGCAAAAATTGCAATCTGATGGCGGTCAGCTTCAACTCCGTCCCGATTTTTGCTTTCTACAATCTGAAGGAATACGTCTCCTGTTCTGTTTTCTTTTACATTGAAAAAATATGAACGATTGTCAAGATAAACCTGTGTTGTGAAAAGTTCGCCGCGCGCTCCCATAATAAGCTCCTTTGATATTTGCACAAGGAATAGCCCAAAAACACGAAAGAACCTTCCCTGGTTTTAACTAAATGTTATCAATTATTTGGAATAATCTAGCATATAGCATAAGATTTTGCAACTGAAAAGCCATATCACAATTTTACGATTCTTTCGCACAATAAATCCAAATCGTTTTTATTGTGGCTTACAATGATGACAGATTTGCCTGACGGAATAAGATTTTTTATCAATCCGAAAATTGTTTCTCTGTGTTTTTCATCTTGTGCGGAAAATGGTTCATCGAGCAAAAAAATATCTCCGTCATACGCAAAAGCTCTTGCAAGATTCACACGCTGCTTCTCTCCGCCGCTTAGTTTTTTGCATTTAGTATTTGAGACAGATTGCAAATCTAACTGATTTATAAAATAATTTGCGATTTTTTCTGCTTTATCTTCCGTATAAATATTTTCGAGCGGAATTTTTACATTTTGGTACGCAGATAATTCCAAAATCAAACGGTTGTCTTGGAATGCGTAAGAGATTTTTGAGCCCGCACCGGCATATTTTTCTGAGATTTTATTGAGCAGAGTCGTTTTTCCTCTCCCAGTCGGTGCAAAAAGACCGATACACTCCCCTTTTTTTACTCTTAAATTAAAATCAGAAAATAGAGAGCGTCCATCAAATTCAACGCTGAGAGATGAGATTTCAATGCCGTCAAAATTATTTTCAACAATGGAATTATTTTCTAAAACACCTTTCATTTATAACCTTAAAAATCTGCTGAATCACAAAACTCACCGCAACAAGCACAATAGTAACTGCTATAACTTCGTCTGTTTGAAGAACAATCTGAGAGTGTGCCATCATTGTACCGGCACCGTATTTTGGAGTACACAAAACTTCTCCTGCCGCAACAACTTTCCAGCACAAACCGAACGTGCTCTCGGCTCCACTTGCGATAAACGGCATCGCACACGGAAGTTTTATATATCTGAAAGTCTGCCTAAAACTCAAGTTGTACGACTTAGCCATGAAAATCAGCTTTTCATTTTTTTCATTTTGCGAAAATCCTTGTTGAACGGCGCTGACCATAACAGGAAGAGTCATCAAAACAGATACAAAGATTGGGACTGTGTCGGAACGAAACCAAAAAAATGCAATCAAGATAAAAGCGACGACAGGAGTTGAACGTATGACAGATATCGGAAGCTCAAACAAATCTTTTAAGGCTTTTGAAGATGAACACAAAAACCCAAGAAAAAAGCCTGCAATCATACAGATAAAAAACGAGACAACAACTCTGAAAGATGTAAAGCAGAAGTTTTTCCAAAACTCAAGTTTGAAAACAGAATCGACAATGGTTTTAAAAACTCGAGCAGGATTCGGCAAAATAAGCGGCGCACCAATAACGCCTGATGCGATTTGCCAGATAATCATTATGACGATAAGAGAAATTAGATATCTTGAGAATTTTTTAATTATTTTTTCCCTCATAATAAAAATCATCTTCAGGAAGATTTATGCCTGTAGAATCCGGTGTGAAAGCGGCAAAGATTTTCAAAAGCTCTTCAATTTTATCTTTTGCATTGTTTGCAGGGATGTAAGTATATTCGGAAACGGAAACTGATTTTGCGACAACTGCTGCAGTCAATCCAAGCTGATACTTTTCAACGAGCTCTCCTGCCATTCTTGGATTTTTTAATGTTTTGGAAAGAGATTCTTGGTAGTCTTTTAAAAACGAATTTAATAAATCAGGATTTTCTTTTGCAAACTCGCTTCTGACTACCATAACAGTAAGAGGATAATTTCTACCATCTTTTGAAAACGCCTGATATTCGCTTTGGAAGTTCAGTGCTTTTTTTATATCTTTAGATTTTAATTCTGCGATTGTCGCAAAAGGTTCTGGGACAACTGCATATTCAATTTTTCCGCTTATCAGATGCGCCGCCAACTGTGCCGTAGGAATAGAAAAATCAAGTTCACAATCTTCAACTCCATTTTGCGAGAGAAGATAACGGAACATGTATTCAGGAGTTGCCCCTTGTCCTGCAACATAAACTTTTTTGCCTTTCAAATCAAAAAAACGAGTGAGCTCTTTATCTTTTGTAATTAAAGAAATATTGCCGTTTCCTGTTATTGCGGCGCACATTATTGACTTATTCGATGAATTATAAACTTTCACTGCGACATTCACCGGCATAAAACCGATATCAATTTCATTTTTTATAATTCTCGGAAGAAGCGCTTTTGGGTCTGCAAACTGCCGATATACGCGAGAATTTCCATCATCTTTCATCATAAAGACAACGGGGATACAACTCGGACCGTTCAGTAATCCAACCCTAACAGATTGGTTTTTCTCCGACTTCTGTGCAAAAACAGACAACACAAAAATTGACATAATTAACAAAGTCGCAATTTTTTTCATTTTCATATCTCCCATAAAAACTTTTGCAGGAAATAGCAATTTCTGAAAAAGTTTTTAGCCGTGCGCAAGAGCGCACACGTTCAATAGTCGAGTTTGCAAAATAAAGCGTATCGTATTCATTTGATTTTTATCGAAACGACACATATACACGTCTTCTGCAAACATCCAGGCAAACTCGAGATAAAAAGTATCGGCGATATTTCAGACGACACTTTTTATCATATCTCCTGACATTTCTAGTTATTTTTTTTGTAACACACTTTGATGAAGCGAAACTTTTACTTTTTCTTCGTTTTTTTCAAGCCTGACTTTTATGCGTTCTCCTGTGTATTCAATCAAAACTGTATCAAAATCTTTACCTGTATTTGCAAGCAACTCAATTGAGAGAGGGTCTTCTATCTCTTTGCGCAAAAGTCGTTTCATCGGGCGAGCTCCCATTGCAGGATTATAACCGTTTTCAACAAGATATTCTTTTGCCTTTTGTTTTATTTTGATTTTAAGACCTTTTTCTTTGAGTCTTTCGCCAAGCTCTTCAAGTTGAATTTCTAGAATCTTTGAGACTTCTTTTTTTGAAAGAGCGTCGAACACAATCACATCATCGATTCTGTTCAAAAGTTCAGGGTTCAACAATTTTTTCAGCTCGCTCATCGCTCCCGCCTTTATATCTTCGTACGGAATAACGCCATCAGCAATGCCAAAACCGACTCGTCCTTCGTTTGTAATCTGACGTGCACCGGCGTTGCTCGTCATAATTATTACTGTATTTCTGAAATTTACGGTGTGCCCAAGGTTGTCGCTGAGTTCACCTTCTTCAAGAAGCTGCAACAGCAAATTAAAAATATCAGAATGTGCCTTTTCAATTTCATCAAGCAAAACAACAGAATATGGATAACGGCGAACTTTTTCTGTGAGAACGCCGCCTTCTTCATAGCCGACGTATCCTGGAGGGGCACCGACAAGTCGGCTCGCTGTGTGTTTTTCCATGTAATCTGACATATCTATTCTGATTAAAGAATCTTCGCTGCCGAACAGATATTTTGCGAGTGCCTTTGCAAGCTGAGTTTTACCGACGCCGGTAGGACCTAAAAATATAAACGAACCTACAGGATGTTTTGGAGACGAAATACCTGCGCGTGCGCGGCGGATTGCTCCCGAGATGACGCTGACAGCGTTGTCCTGACCTATCACCGTGTTGTGAAGCTCGTTTTCCATGTGGATGACTCTCTCGGATTCGGAAGAAGTCAGCTGTTCAAGAGGGATTCCTGTCATCTCACTGATTATGCGTTCAACATCGCATACGCTGACAACTTTTTTCTTTGCATTCCCGTTTTCTTTCCACATGTCGCTGTACTTGTTCAATCTCCGCTTTAGGTCAATCACTTTGTCGCGAACAAGTGCGGCGCTTTCATAATCCTGATTTTGAACAAGTGATTTTTTTTCTTCTATGAGTTGGTTGATGTTTGTTTCGAGCTCTTTTAGTTCTGTTGGACTAACTTCTTCTTGTATTTTTTTTGCAGCTCCTGCCTCGTCTAAAATATCTATAGCTTTATCAGGCAAAACTTTTTCTGGAATATAGCGACGGCTGAGTTTTACAATTGAAGAGACAACTCCTTCTTCATAAACGACTTTATGATACAATTCGTATTTCCCCTTTATACCTTCAAGGATTTTTTCGGCCTCTTTATCATCAGGTTCTTCTATCTTTACAACCTGAAAACGCCTTTCAAGCGCCTGATCTTTTTCTATGTGCTTTGTATATTCTTTTGTAGTTGTCGCCCCGATAATCTGAACCTCTCCTCGCGAAAGCGCAGGCTTCATTATGTTCGAGGCATCCATAGTGCCTTCAGGGCCACCGGCACCGATTATTGTGTGAAGTTCATCGATAAAAAGTATGATATTTTTACTTTCTTGAATTTCCTTCATCATTTTCTTCATTCGCTCTTCAAATTCACCGCGATATTTTGTACCGGCGACAATAGCTGCAAGGTCTAGCGACAAAATGCGTTTTTTGAGAAGCCCTTCTGGAACTTCACCTAAAGCTATGTGATGAGCAAGCCCTTCGACTATTGCAGTTTTTCCTACGCCCGGTTCACCTGTCAAAACAGGATTGTTTTTTGTGCGGCGTGAAAGAATTTGAATCACACGGCGAATCTCTTTGTCGCGCCCAACTACAGGATCTGATTTATTTTCAAAAGCCATTCGAGTAAGGTCACGGCTGTATTCATCTAAAAATGACTTATTTTTTTGAGAATTGTTAGATTTATCTTTTTGCTGTTCTTTTTTTGAAGCTTTCTGTTCATCGAATACGCCAAAAAGCCCGCCGCCGGCATCATCGTTCAATATGCTTTTAAAAACAGAATTTATTATATCTTCGGTGTTTTTTTGCTTAATCGACGAAACATTTTCATTTTGGATTCCCATAACTGTAAATCTGATATCGACGATGTTGAAATCTGCCTCAGCAAAAAATTTTGCGGCGACACTGCTTTCATCACGGACGCAAGCGAGCATAAGATGCTCTGTCCCGATGTAATTGTTGTGAAGAGAAGCAGATTCGATATCGGCAATGTCGAGCATAAACTGATATCGCCTGCTTTTTGGAATATTGTCTAAATTTGGGGAAGCGATTTCATCTTTAAAAAAATCTTCATGCGATTTTTGGAGTTTTTCAAGACTAAGTCCAAGCCTTTCTATTGCGGCACATGCGACACCTTCTTTTGATTTTAAAATTGCTAGAAGAACGTGTTCCGGTAAAAGCTGTGTGCTTCCGATTTTTCTTGCTTCATCTTGTGCAAGGATAAAAAGAACTCTTTTCGCTCTAGGAGTCAGATTTTTCATTAACAATTCCCTCGAAAGCTTGTTGAATTATGATTGTCCTCAATCTTTTTATCTGCAAATCTATGCTTTGTTTGACGTCATCTTCAAAAGAAAACGAAAAATTATCACAGAGATATCTTAAATGACCGTTTTTAGTTCTAAAATAAAGCGCATTTAACTCTTTCTCTGAAATACCTTTTATGATGTTCAGTTGAAGACCCCATTTTACTGCCGAAATTATATCGACTGCTTCCTCATAAGAAAGGAGCAATGAATACACAGCTTTTGCATAACTCTGCTTAAAAAAATTCAAGGCTATCGTCTGATTATTATCGGCAAATTGCAGCCTAATCTTGCGTTCTGTTTTTAAAATTAATTCACCGGCAGCCTGGATGTTTGCCATTTGGTCAAATTCGTTCCCCTGCGCAGAACTAAATGTACAGATATCGAAAATGCAGTTTGAAAAATTCGCGATATCTCCTGCTTTAAAAACCGGGATTATCGACAAAGAGTTTGACTGCACAAAAGAAATTATAGTATCGATTTTGCCTGCCAGAACTATTGAAGGAATGAAAACTCTTATTGAAAATTTTAATCCGGAGCCGCAATCTTTAATATGAGAAGTCAGATATCCAAAATCTATGTTTGCGGCAAACTGAAGTTTGTCCTGCAAAGATTCATCTACTTTGTAAACTTTTTTCATAACTTTTTCGCAATCAAGACCCGTCGTAAATGAGGAAATTTTGATATGGTCTGTTTCGTTTACAAGTGCACAAGTGCTTTCATCAGAATAATCTACAATGACTGCTGAACAATCTTTTTTCCGTAATATATTTTTATCGCAAAGGATTTCTTTCCCTTGCTCTGAAAACTGTTCAAAAGGCGAAAAATACCACTTTTCATCTTTTTGAAATGCGTCTTTTACTAATATTTGGACACGTTCTCTGTCATCATCTGACATTTTTGAAGGGAACGGAAAATCGGCAAGATTTCTTATAATTCTCGCACGTGTCGAAATCACGATATCATCATCAGGGCCGCTCTCCGCAAACCATGACATTTCATTTTCCATCATTCAACACCTTAAGATAATCTCTGTACAATGCCGCTTTTTCATACTCTTCGGCTTGTAAAGCTTCTTCAAGTTTAATCTGAAGTGTCATTTTGTCTACAAGAGTTGAATTATACCCTTTGAGACGCTTCGGCAAAGAACCTTTGTACCGCTCTGTGACTCCGTATTTTTTTAACGACTCGCGAAATTCTTCGGCAAATGTGTAATAACATTCCGCACAACCTATATTTTGAGATTTTCTGATATCTTCATACGTTGAACAACAACCACGACAACACTTCATTAAACGTTCCTCAAAAGCTCCAGCGGCTTTTCTTTTCCTGCATTTTTTGCCGGTATAAAAGAAACAATGATAGAAAGCAGGAGAACTGCAACCACAATCAAGAGAATCTGCGATGCCGATATTTCAACCGGAATTTCAGACAGATAATAAGCGGGATCCATCAGAGTGATATGAGATCCGTTTGCTATTTTCGTGACAAAGTTTATAATATTTTCGAGCAGTTTTACAAGTTGATTTGAGAATAATGTCAACAAAATTCCGACAGGCACGCCAAAAAATAATCCGCCGGCGCCGCACGCTGTTCCTGTCAATAAAAATGAAAAAGTGATTCCCCTCGGAGTTCCGCCGATGCTCTTTAAAATCGCGATTTCTTTTCGCCGTTCCATCACGAGCATTACGATTGCAGATGATATGTTGACGCTTGCGACAAGCACAATCATCATCATGACAAATACGAGCATCACTCTTGTTGAAGAAAAATTTTCAAATTCCGATGAATGAATCTGATCCCAGCGGTAGACGTTTGCATATTTTCCGTAATATTTTTTTATATCTCTTTGGAGCCTCACTAAATCAGGGGAAAAAGCATCATCTGATTGAATCATGACGTTGTAGGAAGCGCTTTCAAGTGAAAGATTTTTGTATACAGTTTCCAGCGGGACAAAAACCCAAAATTGGTCTAATTCCTGGTACCCTGATGAAACGACTGCGGCTATCTTTAACGAGGTGAGTTTTGGGACGAGTTTTCCATTTACAATTCGTGTTGTGATTATCCGAAAACTATCTCCTGAATTGAGAGCTAAGTCAGCAGCCATCTTCTTGCCTATGACCGCATATTTTTCATTTGCACGAAAATCTTCGAGAGTGCCTTCGCAAACTTCGAACAGTTTTGCAAAAGATTTATTGCCAGTAAAGATATCGCTCTGCACGCCGCGAATCTGAACTCCGATTCTAGATTTTTTCCCGGTAGCGATTGCTGAGATATCGACTTCGGGAAAAACAACTTTTACGCCGTCTATTTTTAACAGCTCTTTTGAAGTTTCAACAAAACTCGCAGCAGAAATCACCCCTGCATAGCGATTTGAAATATAAGACTGAACGTGCCCGCTAGACAGCCCTATTATCCTTTCTGTCATTCCATCTATCATTCCGTTTGTGATTGAGACAACGCAGATGAGTGGTACAATGCTGAGCCCTATGCAGAGCGTTGCACCGAAGAGACCGCGCCTTGCCGATGATTTTTTTTCTGTTTTTGGGAATATTAAGCTTTTAGCAAACATCAGAGAGGATTTTATTGTCATTGCAATCTTCCATCTACAATTCTGTATTGTTTTTCGCCTTTTGCAGCGAGGTTTAAATCATGGGTTACGAGAATCAAAGTTTTGCGATATTTTTCAACCACTGAAAAAAGAAGGTCGCCTATTTTTTCAGCATTTGCAGGGTCAAGGTTTCCAGTAGGTTCATCTGCAAGAATAAGTTCGGGATTGTTTATGAGCGCCCGAGCAGCAGCAACACGTTGTCTCTCTCCTCCCGACATCTGTGAAGGAAGGTGATTTCGTCGCTCAAAAACTCCGACATCTGACAAAAGCTGTTCTGCACTTTCAATCGCACTTTTTTTTGAAACGCCTGCGATAAGGGCTGGCATATATACATTTTCGAGCGCTGTAAAATCTTTAAGAAGATGATGAAATTGGAAGATAAATCCTGTAAATTTTGAACGGTATTGAGAAAGCTCTTTTTCAGAAAGCAGGCTGACTTCCCAACGCTGTTTATTTTCAGATGTTGCGACGACAGTTCCACCTGTCAATTTATCAATTCCGCCTATTATATTCAGCAATGTGCTTTTACCGCAACCGCTCTCTCCTACAATCACAACTTTAGAGCCTTTTTCCACCTCAAGGTTCAAGTCGTGCAAAACAGTGAGTTCTTCGCTGTCTGTGACATATTTTTTTTCGAGATTTTTTATAGAGACGATAGAGACAATTGAATTTGGCTGTAAAACTTCTTGATTATTCATAATGAAGAACCTCCGAAACTGTCGATTTTAATACATTTTTAGAAGCGGCAAACGATGCGAATATCGGAGAGAACATTCCGAAAAATGCAATCTCTACAACTTCCAGAGGAAAAACTCTTGCAGGGATTGCCGCATATACACTGTATGAAGAATTCTCCTGCAAAAATTGCAGATTTTCTGAATTTGTCAGCATCGTTCCAATATACTGGAAAAGATAAAGGATTTTCGCTGCGGCAAGGAAAACGACATCTGTGTTGTAACTTATCAATAGTCCGAGGACAACCCCAAAAAAAGCTCCAAAACTTCCCATAAAAAATCCACGCATCACAAAGACTGCTTTTACTTCAGAGTCAAAAGCTCCGAGTGCAGACAATATAACTGTCTCGCTGCGCCTTTCAAACACGAGACGGCGCATTCCATTGTAGATGTTTATTGCAACTACGACAAAAATAAGAGCGACAAGCAAAAGCAAGATATTTTTTTCTATGCGGAGCGCGCCAAAAAAAGTGCGGTTGTATGCTCTCCACGATTGAATAGCAGCGTCGGGAAAAATAGTCTTTAATTTTGCTATTATATGCATGTCATCGTTGAAATTTTTTATTTTTATTCCGTAGATATATTTTGAAGATTCTCCAAAATACTTTTCAGCGCTTTCTATGCTGACAAATGCATAAGAACTGTTGATTTCCGAATATCCGCACGAGAAGACACCAACAACTGTAAACTGCCTGTCTTCCGAAAATAAATCGACATCGCTGCCGCCGCTCATAACAAGAAGGTTGACTTTGTCACCGCGTTTAACGCCGAGGTTATTTGCGAGTGTACTTCCAAGAATAATCGAATTCTCTGTGTCAAAATTAAAGCTTCCGCTCAACATGCGGACTTCTTTTCTAAAGCCTAAATCTTCATCGTAAGAAGAATCGTCGACGGCACGTATCACTACGGAGTTTGCTCCGCCTTTTTCTCCTGTCATCAGAGCTTGAGCTTCTTTAAATGATGTAACGGAGCGGATTTTCTTATCATTGCCGCATTCTTCATACAATTTAGAAGACTCGGCTTCAGGTAAATCTGCAACTCTGATGTGATAAGAAGAGACTTCAAGTATTGAATCTATAAAACTCATCTGGAATCCGTTCATCACACTCATAACGACGATCAAAGTCATCACTCCAAAACAGATTCCAAGAGTTGCAAGAAATGATGTCACTGCCGAACGCCCTTTGCGGTCAACGCGGGCAAATCGTTTTGAGACAAAAGAAATCCATCTTATGCTGTCAATCAAATTTTTTGTTGCCATAATTTTTTACCCGAACTATCTCTCCATTTTTAAAATAAACTTCTTTCACTCTGATTTCGTTTTCATAATAGACTTTAACAGAAAAATTTTCAAAGAATGTCAGGCTTGTATAATTTCCTTTTTGAAGTGAATATTTATTTTTCATCTTGAGAACGCCGTTTTCAAAATATTCAAAATCAGGCGGGATATCTCCCTTGTTGTATGAAAAAGTATATTTTTTGTTGAATTCGTATTTCAGCATTGAGTATTTTTCGTCATATTTATAGATTATATTTTCCTCAGAAATAACCCTGCTCTTATCATCATACTCGTAATTTTTTTTTGCAGCTAAATATTTTTTTTCTTCAAAAATATCGTATTCTGCGGAGTCGATAACTTTTCCATCTAAATTGTATTTTATAGATTTATATTTATTTTCACTTTCAACATTTTTTTCAAAAAGTTTTTGATTGTCGTCGTACTTGAAGTATTCAGTTTCCAAAAGCTTTGCATCTACAAACGACTTGATGTCCCACGTCTCTTTTTTTGTCAGTTTAAATGCGCTGTCGTAAAACTTTCGAGCGACGAGAGAACTTGTAGAAGCGATTATCTGATAGCCGCTTTCAGTTTTTATCGGTTCAAAAATTTCGTTTTTAAATTCTATAAAGTTTAAATCGTCCGATTTGCCTTTTATCTCTTTGACTTTATCTTCGTTATGCTCCAAAATTGCATTTTCACTTGAAAGCTCTTCTTCCATCTGGACAATGTGCTCTGCAATCAGCTCCTCTTCAACACCGACTAAAAGTGAATCTACCCAGTCGGCATTGTCATCTGCACCGTCATAAAATCCTGATGATTCAATAAGTCCAACATATTCTTTATTGAACCTTTCTGCATTTATAAAGATGTTGGCATTTTCAAAATAATTCCGCTTCAACAAGATCTTTAATTTTTCAGGGATGTAGTATGTGTCGCTTTGAGAACCTTCTTTTTCTGAAGCAGCATGAGATCCGTTTACAGCGCAGCATGTCAGATTAAAAATAAAATCTTCATCATAATTTTTTTCAAGTTTTTTCTCAGCCTGAATCTTGTCTTTCATTTTTTTTTTCGCTGAACACGATGAGATTGCAAAAGTTGAACACGATGCGGCTGCCACGAACAAAATCACATTGAGAAAAATATTTTTAAAGAAGACATTTTTTTTCAATTTAAAAACCAGCCTGCATCGCTTTTTTTTATCTAAGATATTTTACAATCCCAGAAATTCGTCTATATATTTTTCTGCATCGAAAGTTTCGATATCTTCATAATGTTCTCCGGTGCAAATAAAAGCTACCGGAAGTCCGAGTTCACGACCTATAGTAACAGCAACGCCGCCTTTTGCGGTTGAATCGTATTTTGTCATAATTATCGCATCAACGCCTACAGCTTCATTAAAAACTTCCGCTTGCCGCAACGCATTTTGACCTGTTGTCGAATCTATGACAATTATTTTTTTATAGCATCCTTCGTCAGCTTTTGAACGGCATGTTTTATCTATTTTCTGAAGTTCCCGCACAAGATTTTCTTTATTGTGAAGGCGACCGGCAGTATCTGCAATCACAAGACCGGGTCCTTTTGATTTTAAGGCATCTGCGGCATCGTAAACGACAGCTGATGGGTCTGAACCGTGCTGATGGCTCACAACGCGCACACCGATTTTTTCACCGTGCATAGAAAGCTGTTCGATTGCAGCAGCACGAAAAGTATCAGCACTTGCAAGGATTACATTGTTCAACCCTCCGGAAACAAAATATTTTGCAAGTTTCGCAACAGTTGTCGTTTTTCCAACTCCGTTTACTCCAAGAACCATCCAGACATTTTGTTTTTCGGACTCAGGTTTAATTTCAATAGATTTTACATCTCTTAAAAGCAATTCTTTCAACTTTGAAACAATCTGATTTTCTTCTTTGATTTTTTCTTTTGAACAGATTTTTTCAAGTTCTTCAACAATTAGATAAGCTGTCTTTGCACCGATATCGCCTTCAACGAGAATATCTATGAGATTGTCGTAAAAGTCATCATCCAAATTACTGCTTTTTGAAAAAAGCGATTTCAATCTTTCTCCAAACGATTTTTTCATCTATTTTGCCACCTTTTTCGGTATATCTTCATTATATTTTTTACTATTTTTTTTCGCCGACTTCACCGTCGCCGTTACCGTCGCTATTTTCACTTTTAAGCGCCTGATCATAAAATTCATATTGAAGCAAATCACCTTGCTTTGCCTCTTGAGGGAGAATTGAATCGACGGCTATAAAATATCTTACTAATTCAATTCCCCACAACACTCCGCAGCCGATAGAAATCAATCCTGTGACGTTTGCCGCTGACTGCCATTTGAGTGCTTCTTCATATTCTTGTTTTGAAAGATGTTCATTATTCGCTCTTTTTGCATTGTACTTTGCAAGATAATTTTGATAATTTCCGTAAGAATAAAACATCGGAATCAGGGAAACAATAAAAAGGCTGTAAGCTCCGTACATCCACCTTCGCCTTGTGTCGATATATTTTGTTCTGTCTTTCGGCTTCGGTTTAATTGTAACATAACTTTTGTCAAAATAAAGTTTCTTTGGAATATAAAAGAAATCTGTGAACCCATCTTCTGAGATAAATTCTCCAAGAATTTCATTTCCGTTTATCTTTATCTGCGATTTTTTTTCATCGATTTTGTCAGCCTCAATACCGTTCAGATAGATATTTCCGACGATTGAGTTTTTGAGTCCAATCTGAATAAATCCTTCTTCTAGCACGATCATTTTGACTTCCACTCGATATTTTTTGTTGCCATCAAAATAATAGTTTGTGCCTGCTGTTTTATAACCGTCAGCTTGAAACTGAATATTGTGAAATCCTGAATCAATCACAAACTTGTTTGTTTCAAAATTCTGCAAAACGTCGTCGATGTACAACTTTGTGTTTTTTCTTTCAGGCTGAATGTTAAATTCAACTTCTACAGGCATAGAGTTAGTCAAAACAGGAACAATCCGGCGCGCAATGCTCGATGTTATAAAATCTGAATCTTGGATTGAGCCGACCTCTGTAGCACTTCCGATTTTTTTTGCACCGGGATAAAGATAAAGATCGGCTGTCACTGAAATATAATCTCCATATTCGGTGATAGTGCCCGCGATGAGTAGATTTATTCCGGCTGCTGTGACCTCTTTTTCATATTGAAAACTTAAATAGTCAGAATCTCTGAGCTTTTCAGAAGGTGAAAAAAGGCTTTGCACATCGTCACGATAATATTTAATCTCCTCTGCTGTTATCAAGCTTTCATTTTTAACAAAAATATTTTTTATAAGTGCGGAAAATTGCTCTATCCCGTTTTTTTGTTTATTTTTTTCAGAATTATATTTGCCGCTTTCAATCAACAGCATATCTCTTTTTGATTTTTCTTCTTCTTGTTTCAATTTTTCAAGATTTGCATTAAATTTTTCTTTTATCTCGTTTATTTTTTTTTCTTGTTCTTTGATTTTTAACTTTAATTCATACTCAGAATAATTTTGTAAGACAAGCGAATCTCGTTTTTTATATTCGCTTGAAATTTGAAGACTCAGAGACTGACGCTCTTTTCTAAGTTCCGCACGTTTTCGTTCAAGTTTCTCATCAGGCATTACATTGCGGTAAAGTTCCTTTCGCAAATGTTCAAGAATATCGGACGGCAAAGACGCCGCAAGAGCATCGTTCACATGGCTCTGTTTTTGCCCACGCGAAAAATCAAACGCTTTTGCCGCAATCACCCATTTCAAATCCTGACAGAAAAAACTACTGCAAAATGTAAAAGAGATGATAAAAATGACAACAATTTTTTTTAAGGCCAGCTTATTCGTCGTCATCATCTTCTTTGTTGTCCATTGGAAGACCTTTCCACTTTGCGACTAGATAAGCGTTCATAAAGTCGTCGAGCTCTCCATCCATCACGCTTTGAATATTGCCGACACTGTATTTTGTGCGATGATCTTTTACCATCGTATACGGACAAAATACATAAGAGCGAATCTGGCTTCCAAATGAAATATCTTTTTTTTCAGCCAAAAACTTAGCGTTTTCCTTTTCTTTTTGTTCGCGGTAGTATTCGTACAGACGAGCCTTCAACATGCTCATACAAACTTGGCGGTTGAAAATCTGACTTCGCTCTGTCTGGCATGCAACGACGATTCCAGTAGGAATATGTGTAAAACGCACGGCAGAATCTGTTTTATTTACATGCTGTCCACCTTTTCCTCCCGCACGGTAAGTATCGACTCTCAAATCTTCAGGACGAATATCTACTTCAATAGAATCGTCGAGAACGGGATATACATATACGGACGCAAACGATGTATGGCGGCGTGCATTTGCGTCAAACGGAGAGATTCGTACAAGCCGATGGATGCCGCCTTCACCTTTTAGATAACCGTAGACGTAGTCACCGGAAATCTGAACTGTTATAGATTTTAGCCCACCTTCTGCTTCAAGTTCATCGACAACTTCTGTTTTATAGCCGTGACGTTCAGCCCAACGAAGATACATTCGGCTCAGCATAAAAGCCCAGTCACAAGCTTCCGTACCGCCGGCACCTGCATGAATTGTCAAAAATGCATCGTTTTGGTCAACTTCACCGCTGAGAAGATTTAAAATATTCAATTCTTCAAATTCGGCTTTTGCTGAATCATACATTGAGCGAACTTCATCTTCATCAGACTGTTCTCCCGATTCCTCTGCAAGTTCATACATCGCTTCCAAATCGTCCATCTCCGCCATGATGTTGCGCCAAGGCTCGATTCTGTTTTTCAGCTTTCTGATCTGTGACATCACCTTTTCGGCAGCTTCGTGGTCGTCCCAGAAACCCGGTGCTTCCGTCAATTTTTGTTTTTCTGCAATCGCCTTATCTATTGCATCGGAGTCAAAGACGCCCCCAAACGTTTGCGATTTCTTCTTTCAATTGTTCAATAGGTATTTTTATTTCTTCTAACATGTTTATAAAATACCAGAAAACTTGATTTTATACAATTCTACCTATATTATAACAATATGAAGAAAGCAGTCAGTTTATTCCTTTTGTTTTTTTGTACGTTGACAGTATTTGCGGAAAAACCTGTTGTCCGAGATATCAAAACGCAAACGGGAACAAGCACAAAAATATTTATCACGTGGACAAATCCTATAAATCCTGATACAAAAATTACGGAATTAAGACTGTACAGAAATACAAAACAGATTTCTTCGTATTCCCAGATTGCTACTTCCGAATTGATCGCAAAACTCACACCTGATAAAACAAATTATACAGATACTGTGTCTGATTTTCGCGATTATTACTATGCGATTATTTCATACACAGATAAGCCGTACGATGTCATTTTGATTTCTTTCAACTCGACAGCAAACGGTGTTCACATCACTCCTGAAAGCCCAAAAGAACCGGAAAAAAAAGAATACGACACTTATTACCCTGAAGGCACAATGAGAAAAATGCCTCTTCCATATCTGTCTATCGATTCCGAAAGTTTTGACGATGACGAAAGCTCTATTTCTCAAAGAGCTGTCTCTTCTGCCGAAATGCTTACAAAACCAAAATCAAAAAAGGGCATGCTCTTGCAGATGTATCTTTTTGAAGAAGATTTAGTTTCCCCTGACGCCGGCGATGATTATCTTTTATTTGAAATATTAAAGAATTATTTTGTGCAAAAAAAATACAGCGAAGCGATAAAGCAACTCGACAAACTAATCGGCACAAATATATCGGAAAGCACACGAAACAGGGCAATTTTTTATCTCGGAGAATCATATTATCTTTTAGGAAATTATGAACAGGCAGTTCGGACTTTTGTAAAAGTTGAGCAAGTTTTTCCAAATCTTGTAAAAGAATGGCTCGACTCATCTCTTGACAGAATTTAGCGTGATTAGGATTTAGTTTTTGTTTTTTTTAACAAAGCAAATTAAACGAACCTTTAGTAAATTGAACGGAGCAATTCTACAATTGCAGGCTTTTCGACTACATGCTTGATCTCGTTGACTAAAGCTTTCCCATCAAAATCTTTTACTTCGTTGTTTACAACTTGATTTCCGTTTTCAGCGGCGTTAGGAACAGTATCGATTCCGTCTTCTGCTCCACTTTTATTTTCAGGCATTTTTACAAGGACAACTTCATCTTCTTCGTTTATCTTGTCGTAAAATCCGTGACTAGTTATGTTTGCCTCTGAAATTTCTTCACCTGCCTGTGTGACAGAAAGCGTTCCTACTACATCGCTGTCTTTATAAAAAAGTCCTGAACCTGAATCTGATATTTTCAGTCCGCCTTTTTTTATGATTTTAAACTCTGCATCTTTTACGATATTTTCTGAACGACCAAGGTCTATTACAGCAACTTTCCCATTCCGTTTAAGGATTTTTCCGCGTACAGTGAGCTTATCCAAAACAGAGCTTCTAAACCTTCTTAAAACTGTCGAAAATCTGTTGTTGCCTGTCGCATAATATTTTTTGCTGAAAGTTTTAGTCCCCGTTTTTGCTGAATACATATCTGCCGAAAGAGTGAGTTCATCGTCGCTTTCGTCGAGAGAAACCAAAATAAAATAATCAAAGTTGTTCTGCCGAGCATTTTTAAAAGCTTCTGCATAATTGTTGACAGGAGTCACCTGAGTTTTTACAGAAGTGATAGCGATTCCTGAAAAAATATCACCGCATGCGAGCGCCGTAATTCTGTCTGAATCTGCATGATTAAATGTAGAGTGATTTTCTTCGTAAAAAACTGCGATGTTCCATCTGATTTTGTCGAGATAAAACGTATCTATATTCCATTTTTTTGCAAGCGTATTTGTCAAAAGAGAATTGTATGCTTCGATCGTATCTTCCAAAGAGCGCGGAAGTTTTGAATCCGATGTATCTTTTATGAATTTGAGCTGCGCAAGGTAAAACTCGTGCATGCCGTTCAGCTCAAGCACATTTGCGTAAGCGAGTCGCGCTGTTGAATCTGTCGGATTCAGCATAAGTGCACGCTGATATTCATAAGTGCTTCCGGCTTTATCGTAACGGCTTTCGTACTGTACCGCATTGTTTATATGATATTTTGCCCACTCTGCGCGCCGTGAATCGTCGAGCTCTAGGTTGTCTTTTACAGTGAGTTCAAGAAGCATCCTCATTATTTCATCATTCGGATTTATTTCAAGACCTGTTGACCAAGTTTTTATTGCATCACTAGTTTTTCCAAGTTTATTTTCCGCAATTCCTTTTAGATACCATGCGTCAGAATTTTTACGATTTGTCGCAATCAGATAATCGCAAAGATCTACAACTTCTACGTAGCGGTTTTGCATATACATTATATTTGCAAGAAGCCTGTATGCTTTTTCATAGCTACCTTTTATTTCAACAGCGATGCGAGCGTGTTTTTCTGCATTTTTGTAATCGCCTTGCATCATGCGGATTATAGCTGCAAGGTAATGAACTTCATGCTCACCGGAATAATACTGCATCGCTTGCTTTATATACATTTCTGACTGCGTAAACCGGTTAGTTTCCGCACATAAAACTGCAAGCGCAAGAAGTGCTCTTCTGTTTGTATTTTGCCTTTTCAACGCTTCGGAATATTGATGCTCTGCTCCTGAAAATTTACCGTCATACAATTCAATTTCAGCAAGTCCGAAGTGTGAATCGATATCGTTAGGAAACCTTTTTAATATCCCGTTGAAAATTGTCTTCGCTTCTTCTGTTTTTCCAAGAGCAAGCAGTATCATTCCTTTTAGGTTTTGAACATTTGAATTATTTTTTTCGTATTTTTCGGCGTTTTTAAGATAATCAAGCGCCAGATTGTATTCTCCAAGCCTGTATGAACATTCTGCAAGACGAAACCACGCATCGCTGAAAGCCGGATTGATGTTTACAACTTCAAGATAATATTGAGCTGAGCCGTACCAATTTTCTTCATTTTGAAGCTCTACGCCCTGATTGTATATTTTTAAAACATTATTTTCATCTGCAGCAAACACGTAAAATGATGAGGCAGCACATAAAAATGCAACTATCAGAACAGATTTTTCAAGTTTTTTAATCCTTCTTTTCATCGTCTTTTCCACCGTCGACATTTTTTATAACTTTCACGATGTTTATCCTGTGACCTTCCATATCTTGAATAATAAAATCGTAATCATTCCATGAAACTTTTTCGTATTTTACAGGCACTTTACCGAACAAGTCGAATACAAATCCACCGAGGCTGTCAAAATCCTCGTTAGGAAATTGCGCTTCAATCGCTTCATTCAAATCGTCAAGATCAATACGTGCATCGCACAGCCAGACATTATTGCCAACTGTAAGTATATCTTCCTGTTCTTTATCAAATTCATCCTGAATATCGCCGACAATCTCTTCGATGATATCTTCCATCGTCGCAATGCCGGAAACTCCGCCGTACTCATCGATTGCGATTGCAATATGGAGATGGTGCCTTTTAAATTCGCGCAGCAAAGAGTCGATTCGTTTGCTCTCCGGGACAAAATACGCCTTGCGTGCAATTTTCTTAAGGTCAATCTCTTGATTTTCAGCGATGCATTTGATTATATCTTTTACATAGAGAACGCCGATTACGTTGTCTATTGAATCTGTATAAAGCGGAAACCGCGAGTGACCGCTCGTGACAATCTTTTGAAAAAGTTCATCTCTTGGTGTATCAGATGAAATAAAGTCGACATCGATTCTAGGAATCATAACTTCTTTTACAGAAGTCTTAGAAAGGTCTTCAACGCCCTGAATCATATCCTGTTTTTCTTCATTGAGGATTTCCTGTTGTATGCTGTCAAGCTCTTCAAAATTGTTCTTTTTTTTGTGCTTAAAAAAAATCATTTTATAATTGTCTCTTCCTTAAATGTTTTCAATAAATTTTCTTGCAATACAAGCATTTCGCAGACAGGGGCAACTCCATCTTCAATGTGCTCATCTCCATGATCCATTCCGTTTAGGTGAAGAATTCCGTGCACTATCAGCCTTTTCAACTCGCTGTCTGTATTTTCTTTAAAATATTCGGCATTTACAGGTAAAGTGTCAAGACTAATGACGATATCACCTGCACATTTCCATCTGCCCTCGTCATCTTCGTATTCTTCATCATTTTCAAAAGAAAGAACATCTGTTGCGCTGTCAATTCCGCGATAGTTTCTGTTCAAATCTTTCATATACTTGTCGTTGCAAAACAGAATTGAAATCTCTTCACCGTCAAAATTGAGTTCTTCCAAAACTTTTCTTACAAAAGGTTCGACATTACCATACCATGCAGGCTCTTCAAAATCTTCTTGAAGTGAGATATATACACGGTTACTCATTTTTCTTTCCCTTAGTTGCTTTTTCTGATGAAGGAGATGGAGTTGCAGCGCTTATGGCGTCATGTTTTTCTGAATTTTCATTTTTTTCGTTGCCCGGATCCTGCTGATTCTGATACTTAATTCTATTGTGATAGTACCCTGTCAACAAAGTGACAAACGCCTCTTTTATCTTTGAGATATCGCTGAAAGTCAAATCACAATTATCAAGCTGCCCGTGTTCAACTTTTTGATTTATAAGCATAGAGATGAATTTGTCCAATCGAGATGAAGTCGGATTTTCAAGCGTGTGGCACGCGGCTTCAACAGTGTCGGCGAGCATGACAACTGCAGATTCTTTTGTTTTAGGCGGAATTCCCGGATACTGAAAATCTTCAGGCTGAAGAGAAGGATCTTTTTCCTTTGCTTCATTGTAAAAATACGAAATGACGCTGTTTCCGTGATGCTCTGCGATGATATCTATGACAGCCTGCGGAAGATGAAGCTGATATGCTTTTTCTACACCTTTTTTCACATGGCTTTTGATAACAGATGCAGAAAGAGTCGGATTCAGTTCATCGTGTTTGTTGCCCATGTTGTTCAACTGATTTTCTACAAAATATTCGCTGTGTTCAATCTTGCCGATATCGTGGTAATAGCCTCCTACTCTGGCAAGAAGTGAATTTGCACCGATTTCACGGCATGCACTTTCAGCGAGTTGTGAAACCATCATCGAGTGATTATACGTTCCATTTGCCTGAATCTGCATCTGTTTGAAAATTGGTGAATTATTGTCGCTCAAATCCATGAGCCTAAAAACAGAAGCAGTGTTCAGCATTGATTCAAGCGGAGTTAAAAATCCTAGAGTCAAAATGCCCGATAAAAATCCGTTTAAGAAAATGCCGAGCAAAAGCATTGGTAAATCTGTAAAAGTTTCATTAAAGATGATGAAAAACAAAATAACAAAAACTATATTTATCACTGCAATCATAATTCCTGCAAACGCAAGGTCGAGTCGGCGATCGATTTTTTGCACGATTGCAGTTGCGCTCAACGATGACGCAAGCGTAAAAAGACATGTTGGAATCTGCCAGCCTGCTGCACCTAAAACGCCAAATGACATAATGATAGAAAGAAGGACGGCAGAAAGGTTTCCATACAAGATTGTGACAATCATTATGCACAAAGCAGAAGGAATTATGATGCAGACAGAATACGGATTTGAAAATGAAATAAATTTTCCGCCAAAAGCAGCGACAAAATAAACAATCAAAAAGAAGATTACTTGAAGAAGCGGTTCTTTAAACTGAATCTTTTTACCGAAACTTATAAGTGCAAACATCAAATACCACATAATCGAAAGCAAAACTACAAACAGCTCGCTGTTCGCGAATGCCCGATAGTCTATGTAAACGGGAGATGTTGCCAGTTTTTTTAATTTTGCAAAACCTTCTTCTGTGATAGGAAAGCCTTTTTTTATTATCTTTTCACCTTTTATTACAGCAACAGGGTCAGATGCATCAGGTGAAAGAGAACGGTCAGCAATTATTGTCCTGTCGGAAACTTGTCCAATTTCAAAGTCGCTCAACTGAAAATTAGCGATTGTCTGGGCAGTGCTTATCTTCATAAAATTTAATGCAGATATCAAGAGAAGCCCCGCAAAAAATAAAATCAAAAAAGGAT
This sequence comes from Treponema sp. Marseille-Q3903, assembly GCF_014334335.1. Lineage (NCBI taxonomy): Bacteria > Pseudomonadati > Spirochaetota > Spirochaetia > Treponematales > Treponemataceae > Treponema > Treponema sp. Marseille-Q3903. The sequence continues at coordinate 1,153,068 of NZ_JACSEU010000001.1, read as the reverse complement.
AATTTTTTTTGATATACTTTGCAACTTTTTCCAGGTAGAGTGCAAAAAAATTATTGTCTTTCATGTTCGTACGCCTTTACAATTTTTTTTACAAGTTGATTTCTTACAACATCTTCTGCCGTAAGCTCCATAAATCCAATATCTTCTATGTTACATAAAATCTCAATTGAGTGCATCAACCCTGACAAAAACCTCTTCGGCAAATCTATCTGCGAAGGATCTCCTGTTACAAATACTTTTGAATTTTCGCCCATTCGCGTCAAAAACATCTTCATCTGTTCGTTTGTCGCGTTCTGCGCTTCGTCAAGAATTATGACGGCGTTGTTCAAAGTGCGACCGCGCATATAAGCAAGAGGGGCAACTTCAATGACGCTTGCTTCAAAAAGTCTTTTGACAGATTCGGCAGGAAGGATTGTCTCCATCGCATCTCGTAGCGGGCGCAAGTATGGATCTATTTTATCATTGAGGTCGCCAGGCAAAAAGCCAAGGTTCTCGCCTGCTTCAACAACAGGGCGCGTGATTATCAATTTATTTTTTTTATGTGTCAAAATCAGACGAAGAGCCTCTGCAACAGCAAGAAATGTTTTACCGCTTCCGGCAGAGCCTGTACAAAAAACAATATCTTTTGAGTGGAGGAGATTTACGTATTCGGCTTGCCCTTGAGTGCGCGGATAAACACGCCGAACAGCACCGGGAACAATTATCACCATCTCTTCGACAGTAACTTTTTTCTGAGTATTTAAAACTGTCAGAATAATGTCGTCGCTGTCTTTTCCACCGGAATGAACTTCATCAACAATGCGGTCTAAAATAAACTGAAATTTGCGGCAGATTTCTGGGTCACAGTTTTCAACAGACAGTTCATTTCCACGCGTAAAAACAGGAACTCCAAGATGTTCTTCAATGAGTTGCAAATTTTTATCATTAGTTCCGCAAACACATGAAAGCACATCGTTATCAGGAACTACAACAGTATATTCGTTCAAATAATCCTCGGTTGTATAATCATCTTTTAATTATATTCGATATTTTGCTTTTTTTCAAATAAAACAATAAGCGCTGTCAACAATAAGCACTGTCATTCTCGCGCCAAAGACAGCCATTTTCACGATGAGCCACAGTTATTTTCACGCAAGACAACGCCATACAGTAACTCTTAAAAACCCTATTCAAGTCTCCATTCGCCGTATTCATCTATGATTGTTGTCTTTATGCTTTCCATTGGATTCCACACAATTCCTACAGAAATATAAGGATTAAAATCATAGCGTCTGTTTCCGTTTTCAGTGACAAGTCTCGGTTCAATCTTAAATGTCATGTTAAAGCTCCAGTCGTGAAGATCGTGAGAAAGCGTCATGTTGAGAGATTTGAGTTTAAATCCAGATTGTTCACGTGCCGACTTATTTCCAAAATTAAACGAATCGATTAAATCTTTTAAGATATTTCCCGGAAACCCTCCCCAATCGCTATAAGGGTCGTTTCTCTCATTGTGAAAATACCAGTAGAGGATTGAGTTTTGCGAAGTTGCTGAAAATGTCAGATTTAAAAATTTATTGATTTTAAATGTCAGGCTTGGAGAAAAAGTCAGATAGCTGTTTGTAGGTCTTACCAAATCTGCTACAAGGCTTGTTTTCAATCCCGGTGCAAATGAGATCCTGTTAAACCAGCTGTAAAAAGTTTTAGAAGGCATTGTATAGCTAAACGACAAAGAATACGGCTTAAATTCTTTATCTTTTTTTGCATTCCAACCTCTAGTTTCACCCGGTTTTGGCACTCTGATTAAATTATATTGCGTCGCATAAGAGTGAACATAAGCGACAGTTGCTCCAAATCCCGATACGGAAAGCCTAAAACTGTCATGCTGATTATCTTGAAGATTATATACATACGATTCTGAGATGCTCAACTTTGAATTGAACAAAGAAATGCTCATATTCTGTGAAAGTGGATTTTTTTTCCATTTTTGCTCGAATGGGACATCATCTTTAGTTTTTTCACTATAACCTGTACCGATTGAAGCTGTGACATAAGGAAAAGTCAAAGCTAGAGATGCATTGTACTGTCTTAAAAGAGGCGGCATTACAATGCTAAGCGTCAATGCCTGAGAGAATTTTTTATCAAATTCTTTTGTACTTATCACTGTCGAAAGAGTATTTGCAGTTACGCTTTTATCGTCGCTCCAGTCTAAAATTTTATTTTCCCAAACAGGATTATCTAAATCGACGCTTTTGTTTTTTTCTTCATGCAAAATGCGTCTGAAAAGTTTTATATTTGTATTCCATGAGACATTTGAATCGCTTAGCATATCAAGATGTATAAAAGGTTTTAGTGTGAATGTATTTGAGTTTACAATATCCCGGCTTTCAGCTTTGTAGTCAGCTAGTCTAAGTGCATCTGCTGATTTTTGAGTATATCCGCCTTCAGCTTCAGTCGATGTAACATTTATAAAAGAATGTTCCTGCCATATCGGTGAATAAGAGATGGAGTTATCGATTGTAAAAAAACCGCCGCCATAATTAAAATTGCTTGCGACAGATGCCGGCAGTTTCAATACATACATAAACGAGCGGTAATTTTTCCATTTAAAATCTTCAGATGTCTTTAAGTTGACAGATGAATATGACAGCTGCGTATTCAATGTCGTCGCTAGAGAATAGCTCAACTTATAAGAAATCCCGTCGGCAACAGGAAAGCGGCTTATTGAATTTTCAAGCTCCGGAATCTCATATTCGAATATCTTTGAATTCTCCGACTTCTCTTTATTTTCGCTCTCTTTATTTTTCGACTGTTCTGCAACTTCTTGATTCTCTTTTGCGGCTTCTTTTTCTTCTTTGAGCTGCTTTTCCGTTTTCAATTCATCAGGTTTGTTCATAGTTATCGCATAAGACGGCGTGTTTGCTGAGGTCTTTTTTACAGCGGGATAAGAAAAGATAGTTCCTTTTATCGAAAAATTCACGTTTGCAGGATTTACTGCAGAAGGAAAATAAAAACGTCTTTCAGGAGTGTAAGTCATCCATTCCGATTCTTTACCTGCTTTTTTTGAAGGAGAAAATGAATTAAAATCAGTGTTTTTTGAAGAAATATTGACAGAGGAGTTCAACGACCACGACAAAGATGAAATATATGGAGTTATATTCGACGGAATTGAAGGAGAAATCGATGATTGAAATTGCCATGTTAGAGAGCTGATTTCAGTCGGTGTCTGAGAACTTTTATCTTTGCTGTCTTTAGAATTGTCAAGAAAAAATGAAATCCAGTCCATCGATTCGCTGCGGTCAGTTTTAAAATCATAAGCAAAAAAAGGGTCGGAATAAATCGGGACAGAAAGAGAAACACTGAACGGTTTTGACATCTGTAGAGCTAGATTTGCCCCGTAACGAAAAGGAAGAGTCACTCCCAAAAAAGTTGAAGAATCTTTATAAGTTTTGTAAGACGGAGAATACGGGACAAATTCCCCGTTTCTTGTTTTAAAAACTGTATTGCTGAAACCGAAATAAGCGTTGAATGTTGCTTTGGAAATAAAACTTTTTGGAAACTGCAAATTTCCATCAAGTCCAACCATGTATCCGAGCCTTGAATACCAGTCGCCAACAATTTTTATATACGACGAAGTGTCGCCTTTAAAGTCTTCATCGAGATTGTGAAGCACAATTCCTTCAAGTTTTTGTTCTTTCAAAGAACTCGGTTTTATAAAATTGAAAACAGATTTAAGAGAATCAGCTGATGAACCGATCTTTGAATCTTTTGAAGAGCTTGAAGAAGAGCTTTTTGAATTAGACGTATCAGATGAACTTTTATCTAGAGGTTTTCGCCCCAATAGATACGTCGTAGTCTGAAACGAATATCCTTTCCGCTTTTCGTAGCTGAATACAGGATTGAAAATCAAGTCATCTTTTGGGTAGTAAAAAGCGGGGAAATACAATACAGGTACTTTTCCGATATAAAGGAGCGCATTAAAAAAAGCAAATTCTCCGCCTGGTAAAAGCCATGTCCTTGTCGCATCTATGTGCCAGTGAGGGTCATCTTCATCGCAAAATGTCAGACTCGAATTTTTAAACGCGATTACGTTATTTTCCCCTTTACCGAGCACGTTTGAAAAAACAATAAGAGTCGAGCCTGAAGGTAAGTTAAAAGAATCTGATTGGGTTTTTACAATTCTGCCGTCATCAAAAACGCCTTCCAAAGTAGAAGTATTCATCAATATGGCTGACGCTGTCGCTGTTTCGCCGCCTGCTCCGGAATCTTTTGTTGTAATTTCAACGTTTCCTTCAGCAAAAAGCATCTCTGTCTTTCTGTCATAAGTGATTTTATCAGCTTTTATCTGCGAAGTTGTCTTGTCTTTAGTTACAGAAAGCTCTACGGAACCTTCAAGCACAATTATATCGTTACCCGACTTTTCATCTTTTTTATAGCTTGTCTGGCGCGCATTGTTTATAGTGATTGTCGTAACGCTCTCTTTAGTAGCAGATTTTTTTTCTTTCCCATCTGATTTTTCTTGCGCAAACAAACGATTTGCATTTGTAAACATAAAAGATGCCGCAAAAATGAAAAATATGATTATGTTTTTTGCAATTCTTTTTGAAATCATGTTTTACAATCTTACAACTTTAACTGCTGTTTTACAAACTGCCCGGTGTAGCTTTTTTTGATCTGAGCGACTTCTTCAGGAGTTCCTGTCGCAATTATTGTTCCACCGCGAGTTCCACCTTCCGGTCCAAGGTCGATGATGTAGTCTGCTTGGCAGATGACGTCGAGGTTGTGCTCAATCATGACTACGCTGTTTCCCTGCTCAACAAGGCGGCTGATTACAGTCATAAGCTGTTTTACATCTGCAAAATGAAGACCTGTTGTAGGCTCATCCAAGATATAAAGAGTTTTACTTGTTGCAGGACGTGCAAGCTCATTCGCGAGTTTTACACGCTGTGCTTCACCGCCACTTAAAGTCAATGCGTTTTGCCCAAGTGAAATGTATCCTAATCCTACAGATTGAAGCGTTGAGAGTTTCCTATAAATATGCGGAATACTGTTAAAAAACTCGCAAGCTTCATCTATCGTCATGTTCAAAACATCGTTTATAGATTTTCCTTTGTAAGTAACTTCAAGAGTTTCCCGATTGAATCGCTTTCCCTGACACACTTCACACTGAATGTATACATCGGGGAGAAAGTTCATCTCTATGATATTTTCGCCTGCCCCTTGGCACGCTTCACAACGACCGCCTTTTACATTAAAACTGAATCGCCCTTTTTGATAGCCTCTTGCCTTGCTTTCCGGCAAACTTGCAAACAAGTCTCGGATTGCGTCAAAAACGCCGACGTATGTGGCAGGATTACTCCTAGGAGAACGACCGATCGGGCTTTGGTCAATATTTATCACCTTGTCAACGGCATCAACTCCTGTAACGCCGTCGCATTCTCCAACGGCATAATTTGTCTTCATCAAAGCATTTGAGACAGCCGGATACAAAACATCGCTCATCAATGTCGATTTTCCTGAACCGCTTACGCCGGTTATGCAAGTAAAACAGCCTAAAGGAATATCTACGTTTACATTTTTGAGATTATGTTCTCTGACATTTTTCAACGAGATAAAATGCCCGTTACCTTTTCGCCTCTGAGTCGGAATATCAATCTTCAGAGTTCCTGCGAGGTACTGCCCCGTAAGGCTTTCCTCAACTTTTTCAACTTCTTCAGGAGTTCCAGAGGCAACTACGCAACCGCCGTGGATTCCAGCTCCCGGTCCCATATCGATCAAATAATCTGCCGTACGCAAAGTCTGTTCATCGTGTTCAACGACGATAACAGTGTTTCCATTATCGCGAAGGTTTAAAAGGGTATCTATAAGGCGCTGATTGTCGCGCTGATGAAGTCCAATGCTCGGTTCGTCGAGGATGTACATAACGCCACAAAGAGCAGAACCAATTTGAGTAGCAAGACGTATCCGCTGAGCTTCGCCGCCGCTCAAAGTTTCTGCTGCACGTTCCATTGTAAGATAATCAAGCCCTACGTCGCGTAAAAAGCGGAGACGTGATTTTATCTCTTTCATGACTTGGCTTGCAATTTTTAATTCATTTTCTGAAAGCTCAAGTTCATCAAAAAACTTTATGGAATCAGCGACAGATAATTGGCATATTTCGTAAATGTTTTTTCCACCGACAGTAACACCGAGCGCTTCCGGTCTAAGGCGGCGGCCGTTACACGAACGACATTGAGAAATTGTCATAAATTTTTCTTCAATATTTGTTCTCTGAGATTCGCCCCACGCTTCTTTATAGCGACGGGTCATTTCGTTTATCACTCCGGGCCACGGTCGATTGTATTCGGAAAACCCTTCTCCACTAGCCTTTTGATAAATCCAATGAAGCTTTTCATTTGGATCTCCTTGCCAAAGATAATAGAATTGCTTTTCTGTGAGATCTTTTATAGGAGTGTCAAGATTAAATCCCGCGTGTTTTGCGACAGCACCAAAAACGCTCGAGTTCCAATTGCTTTCAGGATTAAAAAACGGAAAGGCATTTTCATTAAAACTCAAACTTTTATCAGGGAGAATTTTGTTTACATCCCATTCCATTTTTTGTCCAAGACCGGTGCATTCAGGACAAGCACCAAACGGATTGTTGAATGAAAAAAGTCTAGGTTGAAGTTCAGGAATAGAGATACCGCAGTCCGGGCACGCATTTTTCTGACTGAAAAAAACTTCTTCGTCTTTATCGCCAATGCGTCTTGTGACAACTACGATTCCGTTTGCATTTTTGAGCGCAATTTCAATAGAATCTGCAAGGCGACTTCTGACATCAGCTCCTTTTACTATGCGGTCGACAACAATTTCAATCGTATGTTTTTTCTGTTTATCAAGTTTGATTGAATCATCGAGTTCTGTCATCACGCCGTCAACGCGTGCGCGTATAAAACCTGACTTTTTGGCATCTTCTAAAATTTTTTGATGTTCGCCTTTTTTTCCTCGTATTACAGGAGCCAAAATCTGCATTTTAGTTCCATCTTCCCATGACATGACAGTATCTATAATCTGGTCGACAGACTGTTCTTGAATTTCACGGCCGCAATTTGGACAATGCGCATGTCCTGTGCGTGCAAAAAGAAGACGGTAGTAATCATATATTTCTGTAATTGTGCCTACAGTCGAACGCGGGTTTTTATTAGTCGATTTCTGTTCAATTGAAATTGCAGGCGAAAGACCTTCTATCAAATCAACATCGGGCTTATCCATACGTCCCAAAAACTGACGAGCATAAGAAGATAAAGACTCCATATAACGCCGCTGACCTTCAGCAAATAAAGTGTCAAATGCGAGCGAAGATTTTCCAGAGCCGGAAAGACCGGAAATCACTACAAGTTTGTTTCTTGGCAATGAGACATCAATATTCCGTAGATTGTGTTCTCTCGCACCTTTTATTACAATCTTATCTTCCATAAATTAAAATTAGTTTGCTTTCACTGTATTTTTTACGATTACGTCGTGTGCGCCGCCTTCTCTCAAAGATGCAGCGCTTACAAGAGTAATCTTTGCGTTTTTCTGCAAATCAGGGATATTTGTCACACCGCAGTTGCACATGGCGTGAATGACTTTACTCACTGTCAAAGTTACGTTGTCGTGCAAAGAACCTGCATAAGGGACATAGGAATCTACGCCTTCTTCAAATGCCATTCCTTTTTTCCCACCGAGGTCGTAGCGTTGCCAGTTGCGAGCTCTGTTTGAGCCTTCTCCCCAATATTCTTTTACGTAGTTTCCGTTTACAATAAGTTTGTTTGTTGGAGATTCATCAAAGCGTGCAAAATAGCGTCCGAGCATCACAAAATCAGCTCCCATCGCCAACGCTAATGTGACGTGATGGTCATAGACAATTCCGCCGTCAGAGCAGATTGGAATATAAATTCCTGTCTTTTCGTAATAAGCGTCTCGCGCTTTTGCAACTTCGATTGTAGCAGTTGCCTGTCCACGTCCGATTCCTTTTTGCTCACGAGTGATACAGATTGAACCTCCACCTATGCCGATTTTTACAAAGTCTGCGCCGGAATCTGCGAGAAAGTTGAAACCGTCGGCATCGACAACGTTACCTGCTCCGATTTTTGCTTGAGGCCACTTGGCATGAATGTCTTGAAGAGCGCGTCTTTGCCATTCTGTAAATCCTTCTGACGAATCAAGAGTCATCACGTCAACGCCGGCAGAAATCAGTGCCGGCACTCGTTCCATATAATCGCGCGTATTTATCCCGGCCCCTACGATATAACGCTTTTGGCTGTCAAGCAATTCAAGCGGATGTTCTTGGTGACTTGCAGCGTCTTTTCTAAAAATCAAATAAAGAAGATTTCCATCGCTATCGACTACAGGAAGTTGATTTACTTTTTCTTTCCATATAATATCGTTTGCCTGCTCGAGAGTTATTCCGTCTTTTGCCATCACAAGTTTTGAAAGAGGAGTCATATAATCTTTTACAAGCGCTCCATCAGGGCAATGAGAAATTCGGAAGTCTCTATCTGTAATTATTCCAAGAAGTTTTCCGTTTGCTGAACCGTCTTCAGTTACGGCAACAGTCGAGTGACCGGTTTTGTCGATTGCATCTACTAGTTCAACAATAGTCTGAGCCGGCTTTATATTTGTATCAGAAGTGACAAAACCGGCCTTGTAAGCTTTGACTCGAGCGACCATCGCTGCCTGATTTTCAATTGTCTGAGAACCGAATATAAAAGATATACCGCCTTCTTTTGCAAGAGCAACAGCGAGTTTGTCATCAGAAACAGACTGCATCACAGCGCTCGTCATTGGAATATTCATCACAAGCGGACATTTTTCGCCGGCTTTTTTATTGTAGCGGACAACGGGAGTTTGCAAAGTGACATTGGACGGGATGCAATCAGGACCTGTATAGCCGGGAATCAAAAGATATTCATCAAACGTGTGAGACGGTTCATCGAAAATAATAGGCATTTTGTTCTCCTGAAAAATTAAAACTTGATATCGTAGTATAGCTGATTGCAAGATTTTGTGGAATATTAAAATCAATATTAACCAGTGAGCGAATATAATTGAGCAACAGCCTTTTATTTGTTATTATCTAAATGTAAAAGTGCTTGATGTCAATATTCGGGGTTTTTACAAAAAAATTATCTTTTATATCCGCTTTTATCCTGCGGAAAGGAAGTAACCATGAACATTGTTGTTATGGGTGCCCAGTGGGGCGATGAAGGCAAAGGTAAAATTGTAGATTACCTTGCTCAAAATGCCAAATACGTCGTACGTTTTGCCGGCGGTGCTAATGCAGGTCACACAATTGTCGTAGATGGGAAAAAATATGCCCTTCATCAAGTTCCATCAGGAATCCTCTACCCTGAAAAATCTGTTTTTTTAGGCTCCGGGATGGTAATCGATCCTGAAGCTCTTTTTAAAGAACTTCAGATGCTCAAAGACAACGGCATCAAATGGGAAGGTCGCGTATTCATCTCCGACCGTGCTCATCTTACGTTGCCGGGCTACCGAGAAATGGATAAAAAGCGCGATGCTGAGCGCAAGCGTCCTATCGGGACTACAGGTCGCGGAATCGGAACTACTTACTCTATGAAATCCGAACGCGACGGGATTCGTGTTTGTGACCTCGACTGGGATGAAAAATGGAACGACCTCGACGATAAAGATAAATCATTCCTAGAACAATACAAATCAAAACTCATATCAATGCGCGTAAACATTGCAGAAAAAATGTATGAATACCGCAATGAAAATATTTTGTTTGAAGGCGCACAAGGCGCAATGCTCGATATCGACTCGGGAACATATCCATACGTTTCTTCAGGTGCTTCCGGCTCTTACGGGGCGGCATCAGGCTCAGGAATCGGACCGAAAGCCCTTGATAAAATCTACGGCGTATTTAAGGCTTATGAAACTCGCGTTGGAAACGGTCCAATGCCGTCAGAATTCAACGCAGAAACAGAAGGTGAACTGTGCGATTACGTTCGCAAAACAGGAAATGAGTTCGGAGTGACAACAGGTCGCCCACGTCGCTGTGGATATCTTGACTTGGTCGCACTGCGTTACGCTTGCCACGTAAACTCAATCGATAACCTCGTCCTCACTCACCTTGACATATACGATGATATGAACGAAATTGAAGCATGTATTGCCTACGACATCGATGGAAAAATCGTCACGGAATTTCCTGCCTCTATCCCTGACTTGAACAAAGCAAAACCTGTCCTCCAAAAATTTACAGGTTGGAAAACAGATATCAAAAAATGTACTTCTTACAAGAAACTTCCAAAAGCAGCCAGAGAATACGTAGAGTTCATAGAAGACTTTACAGGGACGAAAGTTGGAATCGTATCTGTAGGGGCAGACAGAAATCAGACTTTTATCCGTGAAAAAATCTGGAAGTAAAGTTTTCTTACAGATGCATTTTTAATTATTTAGCCTTTTTAGCCATAGAAATAGATATATTTATCTATCTCTGTGGCTGATTTTAACAGGAAAACAGTGAAAAAGTTTATTTATTTATCTGCAATCGCACTCATTTTTTTTACAGCATGTGCCTCGTCGCACAAAAACATATCGGAAACGCTAATAAATCAGTCAAATGAAAAGACTGAAACAACACTGCGTGACACTATCACATTAATTTTTGGTGGCGATATAATGGCGCATTCGGTAAATTACAACATTTCATCTTATTCAAAGATATGGCGCGATATAAAATATATATTCGATGATTCTGACGTTGCTTTTGCAAACATTGAATCTCCAATCGACACATTAAAACCTATCTCTTCATATCCGAACTTCAACATGAATCAAAAATACGTTGAGGCAGCAGTCGATTGTGGTTTTAACGTTTTTTCACTTTGCAACAATCACTCAAACGACATGTTTCTTGAAGGAATAAAAGAGACTATAAAGACTACAGAACGTATAACAAAGAATAGAAAAGAATCGGGGCACTCAGTTTATTTTTCAGGATTAAGAGAAACTGCGAAAAGCACTTTTTCATACAACATAGTCGAGTCTAGCGGATGGAAAATTCTTTTTTTACCGGTCACAGAGCTTTTAAACAGACCTGATTTTTCATCTTATATAAACTACATAAAAGCAGATGATAGAGCACGCAAAGAATTTATAAGTTTGGTGAGACAGCTCAGAGCGGAAAATAAATGTGATTTGTTCGTAATCTCAATTCACACATCGGAACCTGAATACACCAGAGCCGTGACAGACAGTCAGGCATCGTTTTACGACGAGCTTTTGAATGCAGGTGCAGATATTGTCTGGGCAAACCACCCTCATATAATCAAGCATCGGAAAATCATAATTGACACAATTTCAAATAGAGATAAAATCATAATGTACGCAAACGGGAACACAATCAGCGGACAGCGTACAAAACCTGAACTCACTTCTAAAAATCCAGTCGGCGAACGAGACAATACCGGAGACGGGCTTTTATACAAAGTAATCTTTAAAAAAAATAAAGACGGTTCTATAAAAATTCAAAAGTGCGAACCGATTTATATAACAACATACATAAACACTGCAAATGAATACGTTGTAAAACCTCTGAATCAGGATTTTGTTGATTATCTTTACGATGTTCAACGCACAGACTGGGCAAAATATATTGAGCGCCGCATAAAAATAAACAAAGAGGCGACAAAGGATTTAATAGAATGGCGATAGATTATAAATCACTGCCTGTATACGCACAAAAACAAAAAATTCTTGAATGCATGGAACACAATCAAGTTGTAATTGTTGAAAGCCCTACAGGCTCGGGAAAAACTACTCAAATTCCAGTAATCCTCTACGAAGCAGGATACGCTACAAACCAAATGATAGGTGTGACCCAGCCGCGCCGAATCGCCGCACTTAGCGTAAGTGAATTTATTTCAAAACAGCTCGGTACAACTTATCCGGGTCTTGTCGGCTACAAGATGCGTTTTGAAGATTTTACAAGCAGTGAAACAAGAATCAAAATCATGACAGACGGGATTCTCCTTCAAGAGATGAAACTTGATCCATGGCTGTCTAAATATTCGGTTTTGATGATTGATGAAGCGCACGAGCGCAGTTTAAATATCGACTTTGTGTTAGGGCTTGTAAAACGCGTTTTAAAACAGAGAAAAGATCTGCACGTCATAGTTAGTTCTGCGACAATGAATACTCAAGTTTTTAGCGAATACTTTGGCAACGCTCCTGTCGTTTCAATCGATACAATAACATATCCTGTTGCGCTTGTTTACGACCCAATCCCAGGTGGAGCGACGACTTCGACTGATATAGGATGCGAAAAACTTCTCGAAAAAATTTACAATACGGTATGCAGGGTTTTAGACAACGACGAAGACGGCGGAATCCTTGTTTTCTTGCCCGGTGAAAAAATAATAAACGACTGCGTAAATAAACTCGCTTACTCTGCAATCGGGCGAAAGCTGCACATTCTCCCACTGTACGGAAGACTGTCAAAAGAAGAGCAGGAAAAAGTTTTTGATGCAGCGCCTGAAGGAAAAAAGAAAGTTGTAATTTCGACAAACATAGCGGAAACTTCCGTCACTATCAGCGATATAACGACAGTTATAGACTCAGGATTGTGCAAACTCAATTTCTATAATCCTAAAAATTTTACGTCGAGCCTGATTGAATCTGCCGTTTCAAAAGCTTCATGCAACCAGAGAAAAGGTCGCTCAGGTCGCACACAGCCCGGAACATGTTACAGACTTTATTCACGAAATGATTTCGAAAATCGCCCGGAATATACAACTGAAGAGATTTACAGAACAGATTTGAGCGAAGTTGTTTTGCGGATGTCAGAGCTTGGAATTACAGATTTTTACGATTTTGATTTTATAGCAAATCCCGGACGCACCGGAATCATAGGCGCTGTCGACACTCTAAAAATGATAGACGCCATTGAAGATGACAACACCCTTTCTCCAATCGGTCAGATGATGGTGCATTTCCCTCTTGAACCTAGAATAAGCCGCATAATAGTTGAATCAATCATGAAGTACCCTGACGTGCTCTACAAAGTTTTAATTGCAGCTTCATTTTTATCAGCGAATTCTCCGTTTATTCTTCCTCAGGGAGAGCAGATGGAAGCGAGAAAAGCACATCACCGTTTCCGCGATATGCAGGGAGATTTTTGTTCTTACCTCAATTTATTTTCAGCTTTTACGCAGAGCGACAACCGCAAAAAGTTTTGCAAAAAAAATTACCTCGACGAACGAGTTATGGCTGAAATCGAGAATATAGACAGGCAGCTTATTGAGATTGTAAGTGAAAAGATGGGCATTCCTGTCGTAGAAAAAAAAAGCAGCATGGAAGATTATCTATGCTGTATTGCAGCCGGAATGATTCAGTTTGTATGTGTGCGCACTGGTCGCGAAAGTTATCACAGCCTTACGGCAGACCACATCTGCATTCACCCGGGTAGCGTTATGTTCCGCCAAAATCCAGTTTTTTTAGTTGCGGGAGAGATTGTCAGGACGAGCCGAATATTTGCTATGAGCGTTTCACCGCTTACTCGTACAATGCTCGACAAAATAAACCCGACATTGTTTGAAAAGCTGATGGCATTCAAGAAAAAAGATAATGCCAAAAAAGAAACTGCCGGCAAAAAGACTTCCAACGAAAAGAAAATCGCAAAACAACAGAAAAAAATTGCAGAGGAAAAAGGAGATAATACACTTTCACTCGGAGACTTTTTGTTTGAGACAAAAAAAATCAAAGGAAAGAAAACAGCGATTCTTCCTATCGAACAGTTTTCGCTCGCAGTTTTGCAGGAAAAAAACAAGTCAAAATTATCAGCTTGCGGCGACATGAAAGGAAAAATCATAACAAGAGACAACGGAACGCTTTTAAACGGCGAAAAAATGTCTTTGATTATCAATGTTGTAAAAAGCATAGACCTTGCGCCTCTCGCAGAAAAAAAATGGAACCGCAATATGAACGCAAATATATACGACCAGCTCCAAAAAGAACAGTTGATCGATTCGCTTGACTGGCTTCTACGGACATCGATTGCAAAAAACAAAGGTCGGGAATACGGCTTTATCGCACTTTTTACAGACGGCAAAGGAAATTACTGGTTTAAAGTTTCGAGAGGATTTATGACAGCGCTTACAGAAAGCCACTCAAGTCTGGAAACTTTGATAGACGAGCCTGTAGAATTCAATAAAGAAGAAAAAAAGAGAATAAACTCTGTCATCAGTCTGGTAAACAAATTATACGATTGACAGCTCAATCTTTAATATTAAGCATCTTTTTTATTCTGTTTTTGACGCCGCTGTTCGCTTTTTTGTCAGCATATATTCCATTCATAATAGATTCTGCAGATTTAAACTTGTTTGTCTTATAAATGTCTAGCCCGAGATTGATTGTTGTCGTGTCTTTTGATTGAAGATATTGAATGCAGATGTCTTCAAACGCATTATTTTGATATTTTGCGAGTTCTTTTCCCAAAGCGTAACGCAATTCTTTTCGCTTGTCGTCTTTGAGGCATTCGGCAGCAAGTTCAAGAAGCTCTTTTTCGCCTGCATGTTTTTCTTTAAAAAGCACTTCGGCAACTTTCTTTTTTGTCGCATCTCCGACTTTTTTGTCTTTCAACTGCTCTATTAAAAACCGATTTCCGGCTTCTGTATTGAGGTATGCTATCACACTGTAACTTTCATTTTTGATAACTTTTTCGCTGTCATTTTTTGCACGATATATAAGAAACTCTACAGAATCTTTTAATTCCATTGTTTTGGCAGATTTTATTGCTTCCAGACGCACACGCCAATGTTCATCTCTGATTCCCTGAATTACAGTTTCCTGAGCTTCTACGACATTTGGAAAATTTACAAGGCCTTTTAGCGCATATTGACGCAAGGCTGGATCTGTGGAAGAAAATATTTCAACTAAAACAGGAACAGATTCTTTTTTTTCCATAAGTCCAATCGCTTCAGCTGCATACATTCTGACATACGCATTTTCATCTTCGTCTTTAAGAATTTCAACGAGTTTGTCCCAAGTTTGAACTGCGTGCATTTTACCGCAAGTTCTCATCAAAGTCTGACGCTGAGCATCGCTCAAATCATCTCTTTCAAGATATTCTACAATGAACATTGCTTCCGACGGTCCCCCAATTTCGCCGAGCGTTGAAATTGCATCGTTAAAATATTCTTCATTTTCAGATTCAATCAAAGCTATCACGGCAGGGATCGCATCTTTAGTTTTTACTGCCGAAATATATTGAAAGCAAGCGCGGACTAAATCTTTCTTTGAATTGTAAGGATCATTCAATACTTCAACGGCAAAATCTTCAAGGCACGGATCTTCAAGTTTTTGAAAGTAATTTAATATCTTTATTTTTATTGTGTCATTTTTTGTTTTCTGAAAAAGGTCGTATATTTCGTCGGTAAAACGAGGGTCGTCATTTTTTACAAGAGTATCTATAAGTTCTGATATTTCAGAAGGAAGTCCGTATTTTAACACTTTCTGATTGTTTTCAAAATCCTCGCCCGACTCATCTTTTTCGGCAGCCTTTTCAGCTTTTTCAACATCTATAACTTTTGGTCGTTTTGCTTCAGGAATTTTTGAAATACCGCCCTTTGAAGCTGTTACGACTTCGTTAGTTTCAGAAGTTTTTTGTTCTTGCTCTTCAAGCTCTTGAGCAATAACTGCAAAAAACATCAGCGAGATACAAATAAAACTGAAAATCTTCTTCATCAAATATCCTCGTCTTATCAGGATTGGCGAACGCAATTAAAAACCTGAATTAAATTTCTCCAGAAAATCTTTTCTGTATTGCTCAAACATGTCTTCATTTATCGCAATTCTTATCTCTTTTATAATCTCTTTTAAAAAATACAGATTATGATAACTCGCAAGGATTGAACTCAAAATTTCCTGCTCTTTAAAAAGGTGTCTTAAATAACTTCGGGAATAAGTGCGGCAAACTTTACAGTTGCATTCTGGATCAATTGGTCCAAAATCGCTTATCCATCTTTCCTGTTTTATGCTGAGCATGCCGCGTCGTGTAAAGTAAGAACCGTTGCGCGCATTTCTCGTAGGAAGAACGCAGTCAAACATATCGATTCCTGCGCTGACGGCGTCTAAAATATATTCAGGAGTTCCAATTCCCATCACGTACTTCGGTTTATTTTCCGGAAGCAGCTCACTTGTATAATTCATGAATTTAGTAAATTCTTCATGAGGTTCTCCAACGCTTAAGCCCCCGATCGCAATTCCCGGAGTGTCGAGCGAAGAGACGAATTCAGCGCTCTGTTTGCGTAAATCTTCAAAAAAGTTTCCTTGAACAATCGGAAATAAAATGCCTTTATATCCGTTTTCACGCTGATTTTTCCATTCTTTTTTAGCGCGCAAAAGCCAATCTGATGTTACTTTGAGCGCATTTTCAGCAGCTTTGCGCCCTTCGTCCCAGCCTGTGCAAACATCGAGCTGCATCTGTATATCAGAATTAAATTTCACCTGAGTTTGAACGACATTTTCAGGAGTGAACATGTGATAGCTTCCGTCAATATTGCTCTGAAATTTTACACCTTGCTCTGTGATTTTTCGCAATTTTGAAAGTGAAAAGACTTGAAAACCGCCTGAGTCAGTCAAAAAATTTCTGTTCCACTTAGAAAATCCATGCAGCCCGCCGGCTTTTTCTATGAGGTCAGGTCCCGGGCGCAAAAATAAATGATAAGTGTTTGCAAGAATAATTTCAAAATCTATCTCTTCAAGAAAATCTTTCGGCATAGCTTTGACTGTCGCATTCGTTCCGACAGGCATAAAAACCGGAGTCTGAACGTCTCCATGCGGCAGATGAATGACACCGGTACGAGCTTTTCCGTCAGCGCTCTTGTGTTTAATGTCAAATATATTCAATATTTCACTCATAAAAATCCTTATGTTCTTGCATATTTTAAAAGAACAATGCTGATAATCGTAAAGAAAAATACAGGCGACCACGCCCCCATAAAAGCGGTGATGTAGCCGTGCTTTGCAAGAACCATTGTCACCATCATTGAAACATAAAACAAAACAGAAGCGCTTATGCACGATGCAAGGCTTATCAAAAGCACATTTTTTTTAGTTTTGCCGGTCAGCCCTATAGATAAAAATACTACAATGAAAACAATAAACGGAAAAGCAAATTTTTTATAATATTCGGAAAGTTCTTCATTATAAGGAAGCCCTGCTTTTCTCAAATGTTCTATGTAGATTTTTGCTTCATTCGCGGTGACTGACTGAACGTCGACATTCGATTTTTTGAATATTTCATACGATTCAGTCAACCTATCAGTAAAGGTCGAAGACAACTGCGTCATTTTCAGACCGTTTCCATCAGGTTCATATTGAACTGCGTTTTCCAAATCCCACTTTAAAGTCTTTTCGTTCCAGACTGCGGTCGGACAGAAAATCACTGATTGCATGACTTTATTTTCGTCGCGGAAAATAAAATAGCACGACTTCAATTTTTTCTGATTTCCTATGTAGCGAGTAGAAATGTATATCAGCTTTCCATTTTCAGAAATTACAACAATATCATAATTATTTTCACTTTCTGATTTTTGTAAAAGTTTATTTTGCAGTGATACTTTTTTTTCGTAAGTTTGAACGACAAAGTTGTCTTCGAACAAAAAAAGCCCGAAAGCCATAACAAAACTGACTGTCAAAAGCGGCAAAGTAAATTTAAATAACGATACGCCCGAAGCAAGAAGCGCCTCAATCTCATTGTTTGCGTACATGTCGCTCAAAACGTAAGATGTCGAAAATAAAATTGCAACAGGAACTGAATACCAAATTGTCTTTGGAACATATAATGCCATGACTGATAAAATATCTTTTACGCTACAGTTATTTTGAAGATAGTTTGCAATGTGCATAAACAAATCGACAAGATTCAGCACGAGTGCAAAAAAAAACATTGCACCCAAAAATAGAGGAACTACTTTTTCAAAAAGATATATTATCAGTTTCATATATAAAGCCTGTCATGTTTATTTTTTCAAAAGAAATAACATGAAAAACAATCCAAAAAATCCTATCAGAAAATTTGGAACCCAGATGCACCAAAAAGCGCTCAGCCCGATTTTTTGCACAAGCAGTTGCCCTACAATCTGAAATGCCCAGTACAAAACGCAAATTACAATACCTATAAAAAGCCCAATTGTCTGCCCGTTGTGTTTGCCGAACAAAAAAGCAACAGAAAAAGCCAAAAATGCAAAAAAAATAGAGCCGAAAGGAATTGCAAATTTTTTATGCCACTCCATTATCCAGATGTTCAGCCTTTGTTTATCATTGTCAGTTGCGTCATCTTTTTCTTTCATCTGCTTTATTGTCTTTGTAAGGTCATAAGTTGTCATCTCTCTCGCAGAACGCGACGATGTTCCCAGTACTGACGAATCGAATACGTTATAAATCGAAGTTTTAGAAGTCATCACATCAAAGTCCTGCCTGTTATCTATGTCAAACGAAATCACCGAAGTGTCCGACATATTAAGCTGCATCAATACGCCTTTTTGCTTAGCTCCTGTCAAAGTTGATTTTCCTGCGATAATAAGCCTGTCCTCATCTCTTTTTGAATCAAACAGCACGATGTCAGAAATTTCGTTACCCGAAACATTTCCGATAACTATGCTCGCTGAGTCGAGTTTTTTTACGCTGTTAGATTCGAGTTCAACAGTAGGCGTTGAACTCATAATTTCACGCATCAACATATTGTATTTCATCGTTCCAAGCGGAAGAAGATAATCGTTTACAAAAAAAGAACATGCAGAGATGATAATTCCAAGCGCTGCGACAGGAAGAAGAATCTTTATAAAAGAAAAACCTGCGGCACGAAAAATCAGAATTTCGTTGCTGCTCATCATTCCTCCAAGGCTCATCAAAAAACCTACGAGAGTCGCAAACGGGGATGATTGAGCAATGATAAAAGGCAGGCTGTAAAACATGATTCTCATCACATCTTTAAATGGGGCTGATTTTGCAAGGAGACTTTCTACAGTGAGAAGAATCTGATTTACAAAAAAAATCATGAAAAAGAAAAAAAACGATACGAGAAAGTAAAGAAACAAATCTTTAAACAGATATTTTATAAGGATATTGTTTTTAAGCTGTCCTTTTTTTAAATATTTTACTTGAAATCTGTCTATATAAGGTAAAATTGCCTGAACAAGATGAGAATCTTTGATTTTTTTTATGATTTTTTGAGTCAGCGTCAGCAATTTTTTCCCTGATTCTCTTATACAAATGTCAGACACCGGTTGAACCGAAGCCGCCTGTTCCCCTCTCTGTCTGAGAAAGGTTCTCGCAGATTGAAAAGCTCGCTTGTGTTACAGGCGCAATTATCATTTGGGCAATTCTATCCCCGCAGCTGACTGTAAAATCATTTTCACCGAGGTTTATGAGAATCACTTTTATTTCACCACGATAATCGCTGTCTATTGTGCCTGGCGTATTTAAAACAGTCACGCCGTTTTTTGCCGCGAGTCCCGAACGAGGACGAACTTGAATTTCGTAACCTTCAGGAATCTCAAAAAAAAGCCCTGTCGGTATTATTGCAGATTTTCCATGTTTGATTACGAGCGGAGAATCTAAAAGTGCGCACAGATCGGCACCTGCTGCTCCCGAAGTTTTATATTCTGGAATTATAGCTCCTTTTGAAGCAGTGCATTTTATTGTAACTTTTGTCATAGCGACATTATAACAAGTAAGAAGTAATTAGTCATCTGTCATATCAAAAGTACAAGATTAAAAAAAATGGCAAAGACACGCGAAACATCATTGATTTTAAAACAATGTCAGCGAACCTTTGCCTTTGATTTTGTTCAATAAACAAACTAAATTAAACTGTTTTAAACTATTTTGACTCCAATGCGTCGATGTATGAAAGATTCAATCTTCCCTGCTTATCAACTTCGAGCAATTTAACCGGGATTACCTGACCTTCTGTAAGAACATCAGTTACCTTGTTTACTCTCTGGCGTGAAAGTTTTGAGATGTGGCATAAGCCTTCTTTTCCTGGCAAGATTTCAACAAATGCACCAAATTCCATTATGCGTTTTACAGTTCCCTGGTAGATAGTTCCAACTTCTGGATCTTCTGTAATGCCTTTGACAGCTTTTTTAGCGGCTTCAGCAGCGATTCCTGTTTTGCCATAAATTGTTACAGTTCCATCATCATCGGTGTTGATTGTTACTCCGTACTGAGAGCAAAGCGCTTTGACGCTCTTTCCACCAGGTCCAATCAATGCTCCTATCTTGTCTACAGGTATCTTCATTGTGATTATCTGAGGCGCTCTTGGAGAAAGCGGTGCCGGTTTATCTATGCATTCCTTCATTTTTCCAAGGATGCGCATTCTACCAGCTCTAGCCTGTTCCATAGCCTTTTTCATAATTTCAGTTGTTACGCCGGCAATTTTAATATCCATCTGAAAACCGGTAATGCCATCTTCTGTTCCGGCAACTTTAAAGTCCATATCGCCGAGGTGGTCTTCTTCTCCAAGAATATCAGAGAGGATTGCGTATCGTCCGTAAGGATTGTCTCCTTCAGGTTCTGTGATAAGTCCCATAGCAATACCGGCAACCATTTTTTTCATTGGAACACCTGCGGCGAGCATTGCAAGACATCCACCACAAGTTGAAGCTTGTGAAGAGGAACCGTTAGATTCCATAATTTCAGATACGACGCGAACTGTGTATGGGAATTCTTCGCGTCCTGGAACCATAGCGGCCAAAGAACGGCGAGCAAGATTTCCATGACCGATTTCACGGCGACCTGTAGTCAATTTTCCTGTTTCACCAACTGAATACGGTGGAAAATTATAATGAAGAATAAAGTGATCTGAACGTTCTCCATCGATATCATCGTATACCTGTTCGTCCATCGCGGTTCCGAGCGTACAGACAGCGAGCGACTGCGTTTCTCCGCGAGTGAACAATGCGCTTCCGTGTGGAGTTGGCAATACATTTACTTCACAATTGATTGGGCGAATCTCATCTGTCTTACGGCCGTCGATGCGAACACCATCGTCAATTATCGATTTGCGAAGAAGTTTGTATTGAATATCGTCCATCAAATTACAGAACAATTTTGCCTGAATCGGGTCTGAAAGCTGTTCTGCATATTTAGCAGCTATCTCTTTTTGAACTTCGGCAATTGCTTTACCGCGGTTCATTTTTCCGTCTTGGAAACATGCTTTTTTCAATAACGGAGTTGCTTCGGCTTCAATTGCCTGCGCATTCTCGAGAGTCACGTCTAGCGGATTCAATGGAAGTTTTTCTTTTCCGGCTTTTTTTACAAGTTCTTCCTGGAGCAGACACATGTCTGTTATAAATCCCTGTGCCTTATCCAAAGCACCGAGCATGACTTCTTCGGAAACTTCATTTGCACCACCTTCAACCATTGTAAATCCGTCTTTTGTGCCGGCAACGACAATTTCGAGCTGACCTTTTTCAATCTGTTCGAATGTAGGGTTTACGATGTACTGACCGTCAATGTATCCAATACGGCAGGCTGCAACCGGACCGTGGAACGGAATATCAGAAATACATGTTGCGGCAGAAGCAGCAATGACAGCAAGAATATCCTGAGTATGTACGCCGTCTGCAGAGACACAAGTTGGAACAATCTGCAATTCATGCCCGAATGATGGTTCAAAAAGCGGGCGCATAGGGCGGTCGATAAGGCGGCTAACAAGAATTTCCTTATCTTTCGGTCGTCCTTCACGTTTTACAAAACCGCCCGGAATTTTTCCGGCAGCATATGCTTTCTCGTTGTATTCAACAGTGACAGGAACAAAATCCTGACCTTCTGTAACAGAACTGGAAGCACAAATAGTAGCAATAACAGCAGCTCCGCCCCATTGTGCGTAAACACAGCCGTTAGCTTGTTTTCCGATTTTTCCTGTTTCAAGGATGAGTTCGGCATCTCCTAGTTTGTAAGTAACTCTTTCTACTGACATTTTTTTTCCTTTGTAGATTTATTCTTTCTTTTACATCGCACGGAAAAGATATCTTAAAAATCTAAACAACACGATGCGCCGTGATTGATTCCACACTATTTCACCACGACGAATAAAATAGCCTTTTTAGTTTAGAGTATTACGTAAGATAAATCAATTATGATTTTACTTATCATCACGATTTTTGGAACAGAAAAGAAGAACATGCTGCATGAATAAAAAAAATCCCACAAGTTCGACAGTTGAAGACAACAGGCAAATCTCGCGGGATTTTGCAATACTTTGCAAAAAAAAAACAAACTACTTGCGGAGTCCGAGTTCTTTGATAAATGCACGATAACCTTCAAGGTCTGTGCGTTCAAAGTAGCGGAGCATCTTACGACGCTGACCTACAACTTTGAGAAGTGAGCGTTTTGCTGTCGCATCTTTTGGAAAAGTGCGAGTGTGTTCAGTCAACTGCTGGATGCGCTGTGTCATCAATGCAATCTGAACTTTTACGTTACCGGTATCGGTTTCTTTTGAACCGTACTTTTTTACTGTAGCTGAAGTAGCTTCTTTTGAAAGTGCCATAATGGAACCCCTTAAAATAAAATATCTGACAAAAGCCAGTCTATGATTCGCGGAAAATTTTGCAGGTCAAACTCCGGGTTTCTGGAGAATAATCACAAAATAATCCGTATCAAAAGATAACTAAATATATAAAAAAAAAGGCTCATAGTCAATCAGCTCAACCGGCGATATCAGTTCAACTGCCGGACTTTCTCAAACGAAAACCGGAAAACAAAAACGGGAAAGTAAAAAGGTGTACCAAAAGGCTATAGAGAATTAAACAAAAGAAAATCAGATTTTCGGTTTAGCACGATTTTTTTATCTTTCACTTCAATCCTTACATCTTCATCATTTTCATTTCTACAATGATAGATGCCGACAGGCGGGACAACCTGCTCTATGGAAGATTTTTCAATCTCAGTCTGATGATTTTTTATCGAAAGTTCGTAAGGTCTTTGGAGCAAATCGTTTGCGGTCGAAAAAAAACCTTTGCGTATCATCTGCCTGATAAAAGACGAACTCACCCTCTCTTCTGCCGTTCCTTCGCGGTAATAAACAGGTTCAATAAAAATCGTCTTGATATTATTTTTTTTTGTCCAATATTTTATTGCCTGAACATCTGTTGCGCCTTTATAACCGCATCTAAAATCGACTCCTTCTGCCAAAAGCTTAAGATTGCAGGCATTTTTTAAAATATCTAAAAAGTCGGCACCGTGAATAGAAGCAAAAGCATCGTCAAAATCTACAACTATGACAAAATCTATCCCAATATTTTCAAAAAGTTTAATACGTTGGTCAAGTGTAGAAATATCGCCTTGATAGTCTCCAAAATGTTTTATACCCGGAAGAGGTCTTTTAAATGTCACAACTCCGGATAAAAGATTTTCATTTTTGCAGCTGCTGACAAGACTGTTCAAAAGAACACGATGCCCTTTGTGAAGTCCATCAAAACTTCCAACCGAGATTCCCGTTCCGTTCTCAAAATATTTATTTTTATCTCCGGTGTTCAAGACAAAAAGGATATCATTCCAAGTAAGAATCTTCATATATTTAATATAACTGATTTCCGGCTGATTGCAAACAACAAACGCCATCTACTATATACTTTACTTATATATTAAATAAAGATATAATAACTTTAGCTATAATAAATAACTTTAATTTAGCTAAAAAGGATGTGATATGAATAAAAATAAACTTGATTGGGGCAATTTGCCTTTCGGTTACATAAAGACGAAGATGAGTTTTTTTACAAACTGGAAAAACGGTGAATGGGACGACGGAAAATTAACAAAAAAGCATTCTTTAAAACTCAACGAATGCGCAGGCGTTCTTCAATACGCTCAGACTTGTTTTGAAGGTCTAAAAGCATATACAACAGAACACGGTGATATCGTCACTTTCCGCCCTGATTTGAATGCCGAACGCATGGAAAATTCATGCAGACGCCTAGAAATGCCAGTTTTTCCAAAAGACAGGTTTATTGAAGCAGTTCTCAGGACAATTGAAGCAAACAAAGATTGGGTCCCGCCTTATGGCTCGGGGGCAACGCTCTACATCAGACCATATATGTTCGGTTCAAGTTCAGTGATTGGAGTAAAACCTGCTGATGAATATCAATTCCGTATCTTGGTTACTCCTGTAGGACCGTATTTTAAAGGCGGAGTAAAACCTATCAAAGTTCGTATCTCCGATTTAGACCGTGCAGCGCCTTATGGCACAGGAGATATAAAAGCAGGCTTAAACTATGCGATGTCTTTGCACAATATAGTCGATGCTCACAAAAACGGGTATGCAGAAAATCTTTATCTTGATCCTGCAACTCATACCTATATTGAAGAAACCGGAGGCGCAAACATCATCTTCATCTCTAAAGATGGAAAACTTGTCACTCCAAAATCTAACACAATCCTCCCTTCTGTCACACGGCGCTCTCTTGTAACAGTCGCAAAAGATTACCTGAAGATGGAAGTTGAAGAACGCCGGATAGATAAAAAAGAGATCGGAAACTTTGTTGAATGCGGGCTGTGCGGGACAGCAGCTGTAATCTCTCCGATCGGTGAAATTGATGACCACGGAAAAAAGATTATCTACAACGAAGGAAAACAGGAGATGGGACCATATCTAAAAAAGATTTTCGATACGCTGACTGGAATTCAGATGGGTCGAATTGAAGCTCCAGAAGGCTGGATTTACACGATTTAATAGTTTTATAGTCGGTCTATATTAGCCGATAGCCGTTAAAATAAAAGAGGCTGCCTTTTTGGATAGTTTGAAGCGCTTGTAAAGTGCGTCTCAAATTCATAGGCAGCCTTTTTTTTGATTGTTTGATTTACTTTATTTTTCTTACAAAAGCATCTTTGTAACCATAACTCTTAAACCGTTCGAGCACGACAGCATATTCGTCGATTGAAAGCGGTCCTATAAAAATCTGCTTTTTAATTCCGCCACTCATTTTTACGATTGAAACAGGATAGTTGTTGGCATATTTGTCCACAATCTCCATTATATTTTTGTCAATTGTAAGAGTTGCAATCTGAATGTAATATTTTCCGCTTTCAAGATTATCGATATTTCCTACAATATATTTTTCGTAAGAAGATATAGGCTGCTCTGTGAAGGCTGGATGAACTTCTGTCTCTTCAGATTCAGGAGCTTGTTCAGCAACTTGATTTTCCTCTTCCGATGGTGCAATGACAATCGGTTCATATTCTTGAAGCTCATCGTTTTCTGCAAAAACGTCTTCATCAGGAATTTGCTCTTCTGAAGCAGACTCCTCTGCATCTTCATTTTCTTCGACAGGATTTTCTACTTCAGGGTTTTCTTCTTCTGTCGGCGGCATTTCGTCAGCAGGGACGAGGACAATTGCGTCGTACTCTTCGTCAGCTTCTTCTTCCGGAGGAACTTCTTCCGGAGCTTTTTCTTCAGTTACGGCAGGCAATTCTTCTTCCTCAACTGATTCCTCATCTACAGGATTTTCAGGAGGTACTTCATCTTCGTAGAATTCTTCAGTTGGAGCCTCCGAGTTTTCTTCGCTTTCAGACTGCGGTTCAACTTCGTTTTCCGCTTCTTCGGGTTCTATTTGTTCCTCTGCAAAATCATCGTTTTCGACAGGTTCAGATTCTGGTTCAACTTCCTGCTCAACTTCTTCTTCGACATGTTCAGGAATATTTTCTGATTCTGAATCTGCAACGTCTTCAGACTCCGATTTCTCTTCTTCTCCAAATTCTTCCTGATTTTCTTCAGGCATAGATTCGTCTTCCGCATCGATTTTTGAAGGAGCTCCTTCAACTTCCTGCGAAACTTCGTCATTTGCTTCAGGGACAGTGGCTGTGTTTTCTTCTTCAGTTTTTGAGCTTGAAATATCTTCAAAAGATTCTTCATTTTCCACGATTGAATCGGCAAGAGCTCCGTCAACATCTTTTGTGCCGGCTGGAGATGAAGAAATCATAGCATTGCCATATACGCGTTCGTCCTGCCCGGAGCGCTTTGTAATTTTTACGATATTGTTTGAGTTTTTTTCAATGCCAAGTGCTGCCGCTGCTTCTGGAGATAACATGATTGCGACACCTTCCGACGGGTCGAGCGCCCCAATCACAAGAATTTCAACGTTTGCATTACCTGCGACGTTTGAAACTTTTATCACATCTCCGGGAAGATATCCTACAGTTTTTGCAAACAATCCTTGTGGAAAAACGCCTTTTTCGACGACTACTGCTCTTCCGTCAAGAGAAGGACTGAAAGATGTGAACATGAGACACATTGTAGTCACGACTAAAACTGTAATAACGCTTTTGAATTTATTTTTCATACCCTACCCATCCTTAGGCTTTATTTTCCTTGATCGCTTTATTTATATGTTGAATAAGTTCCGTTGAGATATACGAATAATCAACTTGACCGTTGCCGGCTTTTTTTATTTCCGAGATGCTTTTTGTCAGGATTTTTTTACCTGATTTTGCGGAAGCGACAGTGTAGTCAATTTTGTATAAATCAGCCTTTTTGTTTAATTTTTTTTCATCAACTTCGTAAAAAAGTTTAACTTGGACAAAATAATCGGAAAATCCATTGAATGCTTCTCCAATTCCCGTATTAAAAAACGTTTCGTCCTGTTCAGATGATGCTGACACCGTCGCATCAGAATTTGTTACTATATAGCCTCGTTCAAAGAAAATATTCATCAAAACATCTTCTACAGAATATGAAGATTCAGTCACTTCTTTTGCACTGTCATCATGCTGAACTATCTGAAATGAAATCTGTTTTGCAAAGCAGGCAGTTGAACAAACAATGATAACAAGCGCCGACGCAATTTTTTTTAGTTTCCCCATAGAAACACCCCGATATTTTTCGACTATCATTAACTTCATCGGATAAAAATCGATTCGGGTTTAGAGATTTTTTTGCTTTTTTAGTTATGGCAGCAGCTGGCGGCTAGAGCTTTTCTTTTTAATGACAGCAGCTGGCGGATAGAGCTTTTGTGATAATTGCGAATTTGCGCAGATTGTGTTAAAATCATGACACAAGGGTTGGGAAATGGAAAAACGTATCTACATAATCGGAGCCGGTTTTGCAGGACAGACAATCGCCGATGATATAAAACGAAAAAAGATATTTGGGAAAGTCAACGCATTCATCGACGACAGCAAAGATTTGATTGGAACTAAAATAGATGGGATTCCCGTCTTAGGTCCAATAGCAGGCGTTACTTCTATATTAAATAATTCAGATTTAGACGAAGCCATAATTGCAATCCCTTCTGCCCCAACAGAACGCATTCGCGAGATTTATGAAACTCTGACAAAAAACGGTTTTTCTCACATCAAAATTTTGCCTGGAATAAGTCAGGTTATAAACGGAACAGCTCATCTTGTTCAAACTCGTGAGATTGACCCTCTTGATGTACTTGGACGAACACCAATTGCAATCTCATTGAAAGAGAGCCTCAACTACCTTAGAGGAAAAAGAGTTTTAATCACAGGAGCCGGCGGTTCAATCGGGTCGGAACTCTCTCGTCAGCTTCTCAGCGGAGGTGCTGAACGGCTTTATCTTTTTGGACACGGAGAAAACTCAATCTGCCAGATTTATCGTGAACTCCGTCTATTGCAGTCGGAAGGAGTCGGGGAAAAAGCGACAATTGTGCCTATCATCGGAGATATGCGCTGCCGCGAATACACAGATTATATAATAAAGCAGACAAAATGTAACGTTATTTTCCACTGCGCAGCTTACAAACATGTTCCAATGATGGAAGAAAATCAGGTTTCCGCAATTGAAAACAATGTATATGGTACGAAAAATCTCCTCGACGCAGCAATAAAACATAAAGTTGAACGATTTGTTCTGATTTCTACAGACAAAGCTGTGTCCCCAGTCAGTATCTATGGCGTTTCAAAAATGCTGTGTGAAAAGCTCGTGCTTGATGCCGCAAAAAAAACTGACGGACAATCGTTTATGTTTGTTCGTTTTGGAAATGTACTTGGCAGCCGAGGTTCACTTTTACCGCTGTTTCAGAATCAGATAAAAACCGGAGGACCTGTCACAATAACAGATAAAAAAATGGTACGCTACTTTATGACAATCCCTGAAGCGTGCTCTCTTGTTTTGCAGACAGGAGGTGTCGGAGAAAACGGAAAATCTTATCTGCTTGATATGGGTGACCCTGTAAAAATAATTGACCTTGCAGAGCAGATCATAAGGTTCAGCGGACTTGAACCTTATAAAGACATCGACGTTAAAATTGTTGGAGCGAGAAAAGGCGAACGCCTTGTAGAACCGCTTTGGCTCAAAGAAGAAAATCCTGTTCCGACAAAATACAAAAAGATTCTGGAATTAAACAACATCGAATATGATTCAGATTACCTTGAAAAACTGCTAGAAGAAATGAAACCTATCTGTTTTTATACACCCGACAGAGAAGCTGATTTTAGAAACAAGGAAAAGCTGATAAATATTTTATGTGAGAATTGCAAAAGCTTGAAAGATTTTTATCGAGAAATAAAAAACGATAATCAAAAACGAACAGATTTATTGTAATTATAATTGTCAAATCGGGAAAATTGAAAATTATAGAAGGCAAATATGGCAGAGATAAAAGTTCCATTTCACAGAGCATCGATTACAAAGGCAGAGGAAGATGCTGTCTTGGAAGTTCTCCGCTCAGGCTGGCTGACGACAGGAAAATATGCACTCGAATTTGAAAAAAAATTCAGCGATGCGATAAAAGACAGCCCTGAAGTTTCTATCACAAGGCAAAAATTTGGAATGGACGAAAGGCAACCTCTCTCGCTTGCAGTTAATTCAAACACATCAGGTATGATTCTTGCAATGGAAGCTTGCGGTGTAAAAGAAGGAACTGCCGTCATAACTACACCGTATACTTTTGTAAGCACAGCGGCATGTGCGCGTCACTTGAAAGCAGATGTTTTTTTTGCAGATATAGAAAAAGACAGTTACAACATAGATCCGGACAAAATAGAAGAAATCCTAAAAAAAGATATGGAAAACGGACGCAAAGTTCGTGCAATCGTTCCGGTTCATATTGCCGGAAATATCTGCAACATGAAACGCATCGTTGAGCTCGCAAAAAAATACAGCACGCCGGAAAATAGAATCAGAGTGATTGAAGATGCTGCACATTCGTTTCCATCTCCGACAGATGTTGGGTACGCTGGGGCTATCGGAGATGCCGGCGTTTTTTCATTTTACGTCACAAAAACTATAACGACAGCGGAAGGCGGAATGGTTTGCACTCGTGATGAATGTCTTGCAAAACGGATGACTGTGATGCGCATGCACGGAATGGACCGCACAACTTGGGATCGTTACACATCTCCAAAAGCCTCTTGGGAATACGACATCGTCGCTCCCGGCTATAAATTCAATTTACCTGATGTCTTGGCAGCGTTGGGTGTCTGCCAGCTGGAACGTGCAAAATTGTTTTATGAACAGCGAAAAAGAATCGTAGAGATGTACAACAAATCTTTTGCAGATTTAGACTTTATAACCCTTCCTCCTGACGGACAGGGAAATGCATGGCACCTTTATCTTCTTCGCATAAAAGAGGATAAGCTAACAATCAACCGTGAAGAATTTGCAAAAAAAATGCAACTAGCCGGGATTGGTATATCAGTTCATTTTATCCCGATTTTTCATTTTACTTACTGGCAAAAACTTTATCCTGATTTTACTTGTGAAAACTATCCGAATGCAGAAAAACAGTACAGCCAGACAATTTCAATTCCTCTGTTCCCGGATATGACAGATCAACAGGCTGAACTTGTAATAGATACTGTAAAAAAAATCGGTGAAGAAAATCATAAATAAATATAAAATTATCAAGGAAACAAAATGAGGGCAAAAAAAAGCGAAGATAAAAAAAACAAACGTTCTCTTGAAGCGTCCGGATTTTACAGCGATTTTGAAAAACCTGATTGTCTGTATGCAGCCCTTGTCCGCAGCCCGGCAGCATCAGGAAAAATAAAAGATGTTACAATTTCAAGTTTGCCTGACGGATATTATCTTTATACTCACAAAAATATTCCGGCTGCAAAATCGATTCAGATAAATAAGACGACGACTAAGATTTTTGGCTACGATAGAATTTCATATCAGGGAGAACCGATTGGAATTCTTTTTGGACCTGATGAACAGGAAGTTCAAAAATTGCTCAGTCAGGTTTCTGTAAGCTTTGACATTGAATCGCTTGAATCGGCACTTCACAACGTCATAAACAGCAAAAAAAAGCCCACAACAAATTCTACATTAAATGAAAATGACAGCAAAAATAATCACAACGATGCAGAAGTTTCCGATTTTGTAGATTTAATCAACGACATGCCGTCACTAAACGACGTGCTTGACAAATCTCGAATAGAAAAAGCACCGACTGTCGAAGTTGCTTCAAGAATCGTAAAATATGGAATTTATGAGAAGCTCTCACCTGAAGAAGCAGACAAAAAACTTTTTTCAGAGGCAAACGAAAACGGAACCTCCAGAACAATATCGGAAAGCTCTTGGCAGGAAAATTTTGTAATACCGAAGTGGCAGGAAACTGAAGGAGCTGCATGTTATACCGATGGAGAAGAAATTCATATTTATGTTCCTTCATGCTGGACATATCTGACGCAGACAACGATTGCAGATGTTCTTGGAATCGCGCAAAATAAAATTTTTATACATAAAACTAAGGCGGCGGAAATATATCGGACAGGATTGTCCAGAACATCACAACTCGCGGCGCAAGTTGCCGTTGCATCATATCTTTCAAAAAAGCCTGTAAAACTCGTGCTTTCACAAAGAGAACAAGAAGAATATATGGGGCCAGGAGTAATCACAAAGTTTAAATACAAAACAGCAGTTGAACCGAGCGGACAGATTTTTGCGATGCGCGTCGATATCGATATTGATATTGGAATTTCAAATCCGTTTGCTCAGGAAATCACAGACAGAATCACGCTAGCCGCAACGAGTTACTACAAACCTCAAAATCTTTACGTCTCTACAAAAACTCATACTTCAAAAACTCCGCCTACTTCGGTTTCAATTCGTTCTATAGACTCTCAGGCATTTTTTGCGATTGAAAATGAAATGCAAAAAATCAGCAGCCAGACAAATGTTTTTCCTGATGAACTGAGGCTTGTAAATTCTATTCAAAATAAAAAGCAGTCAAAAATATCTCCTTTTCCTTTTGATATTCCGATTGCAGACGTAACTGACACAATTAAGACTGTCATTCAAAAAAGCGATTTCAACAGAAAATACGCATCGTTTCAAATGGAAGCAGCTGACAGAGTTGAACGCAGCAACAAAGCGTTTTTTGCACTACCACTGCGAGGAATCGGCGTTGCAACTGCGTATGTCCCATCAGAATACAACGGAAAGTCATTTTTTTATTACGATTCTAAAATTGAAGTTACGCTCACAACTGATGATAAACTGATAATCCACACGATTAAACCGTCATCGGTTGTTCAGGAAATATGGAAAAATACGGCTGCCGAAATACTTCAGATTGAAAAAAACAATATAATCATCGATTCGGAATTTGATATTGAAGAATTGCCTGAAACTCCTGAAGATTCATACAGCTCGATTGGCGTGTTGAATGAACTTTTGAAAAAATGCTGCATCGATATTCAAAAGAAAAGGTTTCATCAACCGCTCCCGATCTCTTCAAAACGAGGTGTTCAGCCTAGTCAGCGAAAAAAATGGAACAAAGATACTTTCACCGGAGTTCCGTTTTCTACGACATCGTTTATAACAACAATTGTAGAAGTTGAGCTCGACACTTACACTTACAATGAAAAAATAAAAGGCGTTTGGGTTTGCGCAGACTGTGGGGAAGTTTTTGATGAAGCGGCTGCAAAAAAGACTCTGCGGCTCGAAATTCAACAGGAACTCGCAATGCTCGTAAAGGGAAAGTCTGTCTCATGCGATTTTATCGACATCACTTTCACATCTTCAAACAACAAATCCGGGCAAGTCGGAGGCTTGATTCACAATTCTCTTCCGGCGGCGTTTTCTTCTGCACTTTCACTAGCCCTCACCACGCAACTTACAGAAATTCCATGCACTGAAGATTTGCTTTTTAAACTTACTAAAAAACGAACAAAGCAAGAAAATCAAGGAGATCGAGAATGAAAATACCTGTAACATTAAACGGGACAAAAATAATTTTAAATGCTCATGCAGATGAATCATTGATGAAAGTTCTCCATAAAAACAACTGTCTTTCTGTAAAAGGTGGCTGTAGCAACGGATTTTGTGGAGCATGTACTGTTCTCTTAAATGGAAAACCTGTTGCCTCTTGCAAAATCCCTGCCGGGCTTGTAAAAGACGACAAAATTGAAACACTCGAACTTTTTAAGACAACGGAAGATTACAAGCTCATCATGGAAGGTTTTTCGAAAGCCGGCATTAAGCTGTGCGGTTACTGCAATGCAGGAAAAGTCTTTTCTGCTTATCAGATAATAAAATTAAACAAAATTCCGACTCGGCAGGAAATAACTGATTCCGTAAAAAATCTTTCACCTTGCTGCATAGACATTGAAACCCTTGTAAACGGAATTATTTATGCAATTCAACTTTCAAGCAGAAGACTCAAACGAAGCGGAGAAAAAGAGGTTTAAATGGGAAAGACAATACTTTACGCAAGAAATGAAACCGATTTGATAAAAATTCTTTCGAACAATCCAGGAACACAAATTGTAGGCGGCTGTACGAGAATTGAAAGTCTCCCCGATAAATTTATTTCGACTCACGGAATAAAATCGATTTCTCAAATTGTAAGACACGAGCTGTATATAGACGTCGGACCGGGGGCAACGCTTTCAGATTTGTTGAACATAGGGCAAACACATCTTCCGCAGATTCTCTACGAAGCGCTAAACTGCATTGCAAATCCTTTCATTCGCAATATCGCAACAGTGGGCGGAAACATCTGCACTCCTGAACACAAACTCACTTTATTTGCTCCGCTTATGGCACTTGATGCTCGCCTTGAATTCAAAAACTTAGATGAAACGCGGACAGAAAATATAAGAAACTTTAAAGGCGTACCGGACGGATTTATTTTGACAAATATCAGGATTCCGATTGTAGATGCAGAACTCTCAATTTTCAGGCGAATCGGCTCAGAGCATACGATTACTCAGCAGTCGGCTTCTTTTGCTTTTATGGCGGATACTGAAAAAAACAGTTTGCTGAATGTTCACCTTGCATTTGCAGGGCCTTTTGCATTCTATAGCAAGGAATTTGAAAATGCGATGATTGGACGCAGATTGCCTCTTCAGCAGAGCGATATAAACGAAATTGAAAATCTTGTCATAGAGGAATTTCAAAAAACTGCAACTGACAAAATGATTTCCGATGTTGTAAAACAGCAGTTCTTTAATCTGACAAGGTATAGTTTTGAACAGCTGACTTAATCTGCCAAGCCGTTATTTTATAAGCATGCAGTCACCATAGGAAAAAAATCTGTATCGGTTTTCGACAGCCTGTTTATATGCATTGAGTATGTTTTCGCGCCCTGCAAACGCGCTCACAAGCATTATCAAAGTGCTTTCAGGTGTGTGAAAGTTTGTAAACATCTGGTCTACAATTTTAAACTTAAACCCAGGATACATAAATATTCTTGTCGAAGAAGTACCGGCAAAAATCAACTTCCCGTCTGCCTCTGAAGCTCCTTCTTTTTTTTCAAATTCCTGAGCAGCACTTTCCAACGTCCTGACACTCGTTGTCCCGACTGCAAGGATGGGGCGCCCCTCTCTTTTAGCCTTGTTGATTTTTTCGGCAGTTTCGGCAGGTATTGTATACCATTCTTCGTGCATTTTGTGATTTTCGATGTTGCTTTCGCGGACAGGAAGAAAAGTTCCAAGCCCTACATGAAGCGTAACAAAACATCGTTCTATTCCGGCTTTGTCTAGTCTTGAAAGCATATCTTGAGTAAAATGAAGACCAGCCGTAGGGCATGCCGCAGAACCGATTTTGTCGGCGTAGACATTTTGATAGCGTTCGGAATCTTCCTCTGTATCTTCTCGTTTTATATAAGGAGGAAGCGGAATGTGACCGTTTTTTTCAAACCAGTCTTCATCGAGCGCAGCGTCGAACTTCATTGCCCTAAATTCAGTCCCTACATTCCCCGAAATCTCTACTATTGTACCAATAGTTCCATCGGGAAATTTGTAACGCATTCCAGGTTTCTGTTTTTTTGCGGATTTTACCATAGTGTTCCAAATGCGGCACTCTTTATCAATCGTGTTCAAAAACATAAATTCAGTCTCGCGACCTGTTGTTTCTTTTATGCCGTAAACGCGAGCGCGTCTGACGCGTGAATTATTAAAAACCATAAGAGTATCAGGTGTGATTAAAGACGGCAAATCATCCATAGCGTAATGCTTAACAACGCCGCTTTTTCGCCCCAAAAACATAAGCTTATCTTGACCGCGAATCCCACACGGATGTTGCGCTATAAGCTCTTCAGGCAGTTCAAAATTAAAATCAGTTGTTAACATAATTTGTGATTATATCGCAAACAAATCGGCGTGGGAACTAATCTTGTTTGCATGCAGAATCAAAACAGCGTTCCCTGGCAGTCGGAAATATTTTTTTTGTCAGAGTTTTCCTCACTAAAAAGATTAGCAAGTCCAAGATGTTTATACGCTTTTTCGGTGACAGTTCTTCCACGCGGCGTGCGCTGCAAAAGACCACACTGAATAAGATAAGGCTCATAGTAGTCTTCAAGAGTATCGATGCTTTCTCCAATGCTTATTGCAAGAGTCTCTGCACCAACAGGACCGCCTCCAAAGTTGTTTATGATAGAAAAAAGAATTTCCCTGTCGTATTTTTCAAGCCCAATCTCATCTATGTCAAGGCGTTTTAATCCGTTATCAACAATATCTATTGTTATTACATTTTTTCCTTCAATCTGGGCAAAGTCACGCATCCGTCTCAAAACTCTGTTCGCTACACGTGGAGTTCCACGGCAGCACTGAGCGAGCAGCATCGCGGCCTCCGTCTCAATCAAAACATCAAGAATCTTAGAAGAACGCTTTATGATAGAGGCGAGCTCTTCCTGAGTATAAAATTCAAACCGTGGGATAAACCCAAAACGTGAACGAAGCGGCGAACTTACACTTCCAGCCTTTGTAGTAGCTCCAATCAATGTAAAAGGCGGAATTGGAATGCGAACAGTTCTAGCCGCTGCTCCCTGACCTATAATCCAGTCGAGTTCAAAATCTTCCATCGCTATGTAAAGCATCTCTTCAATCGCAGGCTTTAAACGGTGAATTTCGTCAATAAAAAAAACAGTCCGCTCCGTGATTGTAGACAAAATTCCAGCCAAGTCTTTTGGCTTATCTAGCGCTGGGGCTGAAGTCACCTTAAAATCAACTCCAAGTTCGTGAGCTGTAATCTGAGCTAAAGTCGTTTTACCAAGCCCCGGAGGACCAATCAAAAGAAGATGATCGAGTGGTTCTTGGCGTTGTTTTGCGGCTTCTATAAAGACTTTCAGATTCTTTTTTACGCCTTCCTGACCGAGAAAATCTTTGAGCAATTGAGGACGCAAAGTTGTATCATTATCATCAAAGTCGTGTAAATCAGCGCGAACGATTGAGGAAAAATTTGTACTTTCAGAAACATCATCGTCTTTCATTTATATCCCCTAAGCAAGCTCAACAATCGCTTTTCTGAATATAATTTCTTCTTTTTCTTTTTGAGATTTTGCCGAAAAATCAGCACTTGAAGAAAGTTCCTGATTGAGTTGAATAACTTTTTGACTTGCCAGAGTTTTGTCGTAACCCATGTTCGCTAGAGATGCGACAACATCCGAAAAAGGATTTGAACTAGATTTTGAAACAGAGGCAGGCTCTGAAAGCGACAATTTTCCCTTGAGTGCGAGCATCATTTTACCGGCAGTTTTTTTACCAACGCCAGGAATTTTTTCGAGCATTTCAATGTCGCCTTTTTCAAGAACATCCATCAAACGAGCGCTCGAAACAGAGCTCATTATTTTTACAGCACCTTTTGGGCCAATTCCATCAACTTTAAGAAGGTCAAAAAACAAACTTCGCTCATCTGCGGTAGCAAATCCGTAAAGATTCATAAGTTGATCTGTATGCTGAAGCCATGTGTAAACCCTAACTTCGTTTCCAACGCCGCCAATCATATCGATATTTGAGTCAGGCATACAGATATCCCATTCAACACCGTTGTTGTCTAAAAAAAGCTGTTTTGGAAATTTTCCGGTAATAATTCCGCTGATTGAATTGAACATAAGACAATTATATAGCAAAAAATGATTTTTATTAAGTAGGGGAAAGTCTTCCCCTGGCTCCAGCCCACAAGTGGTCTTGCGCCACCCCTTCTAGCGGGCAAATTTTTCTTCCACCCTGCCCGCAACGCCCACTTTTATCTTGCAGAATAATGCAAATGAGTTATTGCGCATGCAAGTGCGTCTGCGGCGTGGTCTGGTTTTGGCTCAGCATCAAGGCCGAGCAGAATTTTTACATATTTTTCAACAAGCTCTTTATCTGCAGCGGCAGTCCCTGTTACAGCCTGCTTAATCTGATTGGGCTTATACTCGCCAAGTTTTATTCTGTGCTGAGCAAGGCAAAGAGTTACAACACCTCTCGCCTCGGAAACCCCCATAGCAGATGTCGCATTACGGGCAAAAAAAAGAGTCTCCATTCCGGCTTCCTGTGGCTGAAATTCGTCTATAACAGCGCATAAACTTGTGTAGATTTTAATCAGCCGTTCACCGCGAGCATCTTTTGAACTAGTGGTGATGCATCCATAACTCACCATTTTGTATCTACCGTCTACAAAATCTACAACACCAAATCCCGTATTCGCAAGACCGGGGTCAATTCCAAGAACTCTTTTATTATTGCACATATTTTTATTGTATCATAAATCGCGGTAAAAATTGCAAAATACAAAATTATTGGTAAGACTTAAGGGCAATACTAGTCCGCGGATTTTATTGGGGCTCGACTCTCAACATCAAGACCCCAAGCTATCTAATTTTTATTAATATGTGAATTCAGCAACATTGCTCCATGCACTGTCTGAAACATTGTTTGCGGCACTTGCTACTTTTAGCCAGAAATAGTATTTTGTTCCTGATGCCGGCTTTAAATATGGGGCGTCCGTTGACGGGATATTTGCGGTTCTTGTATTTTCTCCAGCTTCGACATGAACGTGTGTATTGTTGTCATAAACAGCTTGAGAAGAATCATTTGTAAGCGAGTAACCAAGAATCGCGTATGTTGCTCCGTCTAAACCAACCTTTCCATTGTATTTAAATGAAATATTAACGGCACAACTAACAGTGTTATCTTTCATAGAATTGATGACTAAATTCGTAGGTGCATCAAGTTTTGACCTAGAATTTCCGTCATCATTATTTGTTGATTGTTTGCAACCGACGAATGCAAACGCCATAATCAATGCAGTAAAAATAGCTGCCATTTTAGAAAGTCTTTTCATAAAATCCTCCAACGATTTTATTTATTTTTCATTTTGGGGCGAAGTCGAGCATCGCAAGGACTTCGCTCCAAAGGGCTTTTTCAAGCCCTTTGGGTATTGTACAATACCCAAATTTTAAAAATAAAATCTGTCAGAGAATCGATTTTATAACCGATATGCAACAAGCTTTATTTTATATACCGTAAAGTTAAGTTCTAAGATTGTATCCGATGAAATTTCTTTGTTCATTTTTTTATTCACTCACATACACGTGGAATGCCGCAGCTCCCGTTCTTCCGGGATCATATGGACTTACAATAAAGTAATAGCTTACATTACTTTGCGGAGTTACTGTAATTTTGTCGTCAGAACTTGAACCGTCTAACTGACTTATAACAGTGGAACTTGAATCATATAAACTAAACATAGCATCAACTTTTGTTCCGTTTACCATCATGCCGGGGTTACAACCTGAATCTGCTATTTCAAAAGTATACTTTTTATTTGCTTCAAGTGAGATTTTATAGACACTTGCCTGACCGGCACTTGTAAGAGCAACTTGTGTCCAATCACTTTGTGTTGTGCTTGCCGCATTTCCGATTGAACTAGATGAAATATCTGTTGCAGAAGAATCATCAATGCTGACTGTTACAGTACATTGAATGCTTAACAAAGAAACACTATCAGTTAAGGTAATTGTAGCAGTTCCGGGAAGAGCTCCGTAAACCGTAATAGTTTCGCTGCCGCTTCCATTTTGGGTAAAACTTGCACTTGCTCTGTAACTTTCTCCATGGTCTGCACTTGAAGAAACTTTAAAAACTGGACTTGCGCCTGCCGGGACTGTGTAAGTTGCAGTAAGCGTTGCCGTTGTTCCGGAGTTTACGCTCAAAGTATTTTGTGAAAATGCGAGGCCGGTAATCGGTTTTGTTTCATATACATGGACTGCAAAGTTCCCTTTTGAACTCGCATTATAAGGGCGACAAACTAAATAATAAGTGCCGTTTCTTTCTGGAACGTAGGTTAATAAATCATCCCACGCTTTTAAATATGCACCGTCTGCATCATACAGAATGAATACGCTATCTACGTTTGAAGGTAATATGCTTGTATTTGAGTCGGAAGATTCGAAAAAATAGTTTTTACCACTTGTAAGAGCTAGCGAGTATACAAATGAGCCTTTTTCGTTTGTAAATGTTCCCTGTGTGTAATCACTTAATGTTGTACTAGTTCCACTTCCAATATTAATTATTGCGTCAATAGAACTTGTATTAAGGTTTACGGTTACTGCGCATGTAGCAGTAAGAGCGGAAACTGAATCTTTAAGCGTTATTGTATTGCTTCCACCCGGGTTCATCGCCCTGATTTTTAAAGTACGGGTTCCGTTTCCATTGTCAGTCATTGTTCCAGAAGAATAGCTTGTAGGTTCTGAGCCGGTACTATTTGAACCGCTTGCTGTTACCACAAAACTTGGAGTTTTATAGCCTTCAGGCCCTGCGTAAGTTACAGGTATATCTATATATCCGCCTGCATCAAGCGTTACAGCGTTTTTAGAAAGCAAAAGCGATGTTATGGCACTTACAGAATAAGTATAGATTGCGGTGCTTCCAACATATTGTGTAGGGTTGGAGTTACCGTAACGATATGGATAAACTACAAGATAATAAGTGCAACTTTTTTCCGGAGTAACACTTAAATCACCATCATCTATACCTGCAATTTCATTTGAAGAAGAATCAAACAAATGGTATTTACTGTCAATCACTGTGATTCCGGCAGATTGCATAGCAGATCGTATCGCAAAAACACTGTCGGCATTTAAAATTCTGTACGCAACATTCGCTTTTGAGCAGTTCAACTTGTAGATATAGACTTTTTTCTCTGTGCTATACGTTAACTGCGTCCAATCAGAAAGTGCCGTGCTTTCAGCAGAGTTTACAGTAAGAGTTCCGTCTATGTCAGAGTCGCTGACAAGACTTGTTACATTTAGTGTTTTTGAAATTCCGTAGGTTGTGTTTTCAAAAGTAATTGTAATTTTATCAGCAAAAAGATACGGCAAGTTGTTTGTAAGCGTAATCTGCTTGTTTGTTGGATCCCAACTTGCACTTACATTAGAATATGAACTCGAGCTTACACTAAAAGTAAGGCTTAGGGAATCCGGATTAGTTACCGTTACATCTATTGTGGCAGATTTTAGCGGCAAAAGATTTATTGAATCATCAGAGAAAGAAACTTTGATATTAGTTTCCCAAAGTGCTGTAAGCGTAACATTACTTTTTCCCATCTGAAAAGTAGTTGTGCCGCCGGAAGTATAAGTATTTTCGCCGTCGCTCCAACCTACAAAATTATAACCGAGGCGTTTTCCAATTCCATCAAACAAAACCGTTACTGTTGAACCTGCGCTATACTTTGTACTGTCTGCTGGAACTGTAATATCCTCATAAGTTAATCCATCAGCATAAAACACGGAATAGCCGGTGTCATAAATTGCATAAAGGGTTATAACTGCTCCATTTTTTGAAGTTAAGTTTTTTATAGTTTCGCCATTGGAATACACGGGAGTTGCAGCATCTTTAGAAAGTGCCCAGCCAACAAAAACTTTACCTGCAGGCGCCGTATATGAGTTCATCGTAAGAGCAACATCTTTATCATAAGTACAGGAAAGACTTTGCATATCGTCACCTGTTCCGCCGTTTTTGTCGAAAACGATCGTGTATTTATATGCCGTCCATTTTGCTCTTAGTGTAAGGTCGCTTGTAATTGGTGTACGAAAGTCAAAAACAGTTTCTCCATTATACCAACCGCTTAAATAATAACCGGTTTTTGTTGAGTCCGGCGAAGTTGCCTTCTTTCCGCTTTCTATCTTTTGAGAAGAAACTTCGCTTCCACCATCTGCATCAAATGTTACGGTGTAGTAGGTAGTAGTGCTTTCTATCTCAGTTTTACAAGAAGCAAAATTAAACATAAGCAATACTGCTGTAAAAAGTACAAGTATTCCTATTAAATCTAATTTTCGAGATTTAAACATGTTTTTCATACAAAAAAGTCCTTTTTTTTACGGTCATAGACCGCAGATGTAAAATATTTAAAGCCCATGCTATAAGGCGTTTGTGTTCGTCCTATAGTATGGGCTTGTGTCCTTGTTGAGAAAATAGAATGCGGCTTAATGTCATTGCCGTATTCGACACGGCAATCTTTAAAATGCGTGCAGCCCGAAAAATTGTTTCGGGCAGAGTTATAGCTGTGCTGTGCTGTGCTGTGCTGTGCTGTGCTGTGCTGTGCTGTGCTGTGCTGTGCTGTGAATTTTGAGTAATTAGAGAAAATGTGTCAAGTGGTTGTAAACAAAAAATCATAATATAATCTAAAGACCTGTTTTTCCTCTCATTGAGAACATATCAGAAAAGGCGTGAGCCACAATATATCCATAGTAAACAGGCAATGCTGAACAAATGGTCCTCTTTAATCGTCGTCATTGTATACATAAAACACATCAATCAACTAAGATTATATCACAAGAATTTCAATTCATGTTTAAAATATGTAAATTTTTATATATATAAACACCCTTGAGACGAGTCCGTATAACATTCGCTTAAACATATATTTGTGGCTTGTCCCCTTTGTCGGCTTTGAAAACTGTGTTATCGGACTTTTCATGCAGTTGAATTAATGCATCACGGCGATACCAGCGGTCTTTTTTATAATCAGAAATGAGATAATGAATGTAGCCCAATGAATTATTCAGATTATTTTTTTATTCCTTCCAGCGCAAAGTACCGCTCTATTCCCCGAACTTAACCTCTTTTTATTCTGAATTAATTTTTTTTAAATACATTGTCCGGCTGAATATATTTACGACGAAAAAAATTGCAAGCAAATATATTAATATTTTTCTCACTATAACATACGGAAACAATAATGTTATTCCGATTATAATCATTACAAATGCTCCCATATACTTTCCTAACGGATCATATATCGGCTTTCTTAGTCTCGATCCAATAATAAAATTTATAAATGATATTGAAATCGGCATAAACACAAATATGCAATACCATTTCTGCTTAAAAAAAGCTAAAAAAACTGTGATAATAAGTACAAAATCTATAATAACATCGAGAAAAGCCCCAAATGTACTTGTCGCATTTAGGCTTCTGGCGATTTTACCATCCGCAATATCTGTCAGAGCCGCGAATATAAAAATAGAAAACGCTATGACACAAGAGTTATTTAAAAACTCATAATAGAAAATAGGCGCTGCAATCAACCTCAATAAAGTAACGAATGTTGGGATTATATATTTGGCTTTTATTTGCTTTCCAAGTGGCATCACTATCCTTCTATACTCTAAATTCGTTGCCAAAGCTCATTTTTTGTCGGTTTCCCACCATACATATTTAGGGTTACGGCGGAATCAGAGACAGGTTTCACCATGGTTTTCAAAGTGCCAATTAAGTTTTTCGCAATCATCCCATGAAATTGTGCAACTTATAAAATAAGCCTGCTACACTAGGTAACGGGCTTATTAAAATACTACAGATTTCAAAGAGGTTGCCTCAATCATCCGCAACTTTTTCAAAGAAACTTTCAACTATCACTCTTCTGGCTCAAAGTCATCAGGGTATTCAGCTGTGTGATATACGTTTTGAACATCGTCGTTGTCTTCAAGACGGTCAATCAATTTCTGGACACGAGCTGCAGTCTCTTTATCAACAGGAGTGTAGGCATCTGGAACCATTCCAACATCGGCAGAAAGTGTCTCAAATCCTTTTTCCTGAAGAGCTTCCGCAACGCCAGAAAAAGCGTCTGGAGTTGTAGTAACTGTGATTACACCGCTGTCATTTACGATATCATCGGCGCCAGCTTCCAAAGCAACTTCCATCACCTCATCTTCCGAAACTTTTTCTGCATCAAGTTCGATTGTGCCTTTCCTCTGGAACATGCGAGATACAGAACCGGAAGTTCCAAGGTTTCCACCGTTCTTTGTAAAGATATTCTTAACGTCAGCCGCGGCGCGGTTTTTATTGTCAGAGAGAACCTCAACCATTACAGCAACTCCACCAGGAGCGTAGCCTTCATACAGATATTCCTCGTATGCCGCTCCACCATCTTCACCGGTACCCTTTTTAATCGCGCGGTCAATATTGTCTTTTGGCATGTTAGCGGCGCGAGCCTTGATTATTACTGTACGAAGTCTAGGGTTTGCGTTTGGATCTCCACCACCCATACGAGCGGCGATAGAAATTTCCTTAATAAATTTTGTAAAAATCTTACCACGTTTTGCATCGGCTAATCCTTTTGCGTGTTTAATGGTGGCCCATTTACTATGTCCTGACATTAGGAACTCCTTATATGTTTAATAAATATGCTGAATTATCCACTTAATGTAACACAAAACAAAAACTTATTCAATATTTCTTTTACAATTAAAAAATCTCAATATATAATGAGAGAATATCAAAATAAAACGCTATCAACGAGGTC
This sequence comes from Treponema sp. Marseille-Q3903, assembly GCF_014334335.1. Taxonomy (NCBI): domain Bacteria; kingdom Pseudomonadati; phylum Spirochaetota; class Spirochaetia; order Treponematales; family Treponemataceae; genus Treponema; species Treponema sp. Marseille-Q3903. The sequence continues at coordinate 1,110,119 of NZ_JACSEU010000001.1, read as the reverse complement.
AATATGAATAACGATATCTCAGTCTCTTTAATCAATCCGAATAACAAAATTGATTGTATTAAAGTAAAGTACGACACGCCAATATACGAAATAACAGATAAGTTCAATTTCCCATCTGAAAAAATTTATGCAGCACGTGTCAACAATGAGATAAAATCTCTTGATTCACGCATAAAATATAAATGCACAATTGAGCCTGTCCTCAGCAACACAAAATCGGGAGCCTTAGTCTACCGCCGTTCCCTTTGTCTTCTTCTTGCAGCCGCTTCGCACAACCTTTTTCCTGATAGACGTTTGTTAGTTGGACACAGTCTTGGATACGGATATTATTACACATTTGAAAACGAAATTGAAACTCGCCAAGAAGAGCTCGATGCTCTTACAAAAGAGATGAAAAGGCTTATAAAAGAAAATATCAGAATTACAACTTCAATTATCTCTTATCAGGAAGCTGAAGAACTTTTTGAAAAGTTAAACCTTACGGAAACAAGAAAACAGTTAAATTTCAACTGTATGTCGGGGGTAAAAATCAACACGATTGGAGATTTTTCTGATTTATTTTTTGAACCGCTCGTGCTTTCTATTGGCGTGCTGAAAGTCTTTGACTTGATGAAGTATCAAAACGGATTCCTGCTCAGATTTCCAAAATCTTCCGACCCTGACACTCTTATGCCGTTTAAAGATGAACCAAAACTCTTTGAAATTTATCATAAATACAAAGAGTGGGGAAAACGAATCAACGTCACATCTGCCGCAAGCTTAAACGCACTTATCGCTGACGGAAAAATAAATGACTTCATAGAAATAACAGAAACTTACCAACAAAAAAATATATCTAAAATCGCCTCTCAGATAATAGGAAAAGGAACAGTCAGAATAGTATTGATGGCAGGCCCGTCGTCATCAGGAAAAACGACGTCTGCAAAAAAACTCGCGCTCGAACTTCAGGCTATGGGATATATGCCAAAGGTGATAAGCCTTGATTGCTATTATGTCGGACGCGATAAAACACCACTTGGACCAGACGGAAAGCCGGATTTTGAATGCCTCGAGTCGCTGAACATTGAACTTTTAAATCAAAACCTCATCGATTTATTTGATGGAAAAGAAGTCAACATTCCATCTTATGATTTTCACACAGGGACAAGTTATTACGAAGATGACAACAAGATAAAACTAGCCCCAAATGAAATATTGATTATGGAAGGAATTCACGGATTAAATGAAAAACTGACTTCAAAAGTTCCTTCAAAATTCAAGTTTAATATCTACCTTTCAGCTTTGACACAGCTAAACTTAGATGACCACAACAGAATCTCGACGAGTGACAACCGATTGCTCAGACGCATTGTTCGAGACAACAACTTTCGCGGCAAAAGCGCAGCCGGGACCATTGAAATGTGGCCTAGCGTAACTAAGGGCGAAGAACTTCATATTTTCCCATTTCAAAACAATGCTGATGCAATATTAAACACTGCGCTCGATTACGAACTATCTGTTTTGCGTGTTTACGCTGACCCACTTTTGAGGCAAGTAAAACCGAGTCAAAAAGAGTATTCAGAAGCGAGAAGATTGCTAGCATTCTTAGATAACTTTGCGACTATTGCGCCGACTGCAGTTCCTCCTCGTTCGATCATCCGTGAATTTATCGGTGACAGTGCATTTAAATATTGATTTTTGAGTTTGCATCGTCAAGGAGTTCTGCTTCTTCATAATCAGCAGCTGCTTTCCAATCAGCTTTTTGATTATCGCGGAGTTTTTCAAGAGCAGTCGTTTTTTTTATGCATTGCCTGAGAACTTCCCTTTTTTGTTCCGTAATCAGTTTTGCCTCTGCAAGTTGTTTTAACAATTCTTCTTTTTGATAATTCAAGAGATTTTTATATTGGCTTTGACTCATCACATCATCAAAATTAAGCGAGCCTTTTATCATAGCTTTTGAAGCCGCATACTGCTCGGCAATATATTTTAGTTTTTCATTTATTTCATTTTCAACAGAAATAGATTTTGCAAGCTCACCTTCTGCCTGCTGTTTTTCAAAATTACGGTAATCAAGAATTTTCTGAAGCTCAAAAGAAAATTTTTTCATCTATATCAGCACCAAAAAATAAAATTATTCGGTATAACGCTTGCTTGCATCGACAATCTGTGCAGTTGACGGAATTAAACTCGCCGGATTTTCGACGTATTCATCCTCTGGAATGTCTATTCCTGTCAATTCTGAGAATTTTTTAAGAGTTTCTTCCATAGGGCAAGGTTCATATTCGTCCTGCTTTAAAAACTCTTCAATTGCTTCATGTTTATCTATCGCTTCATCTATCGAAGTGGAATTACCTTTTTGGTAAATTCCTGCTGAAATCATCGTTTCATTCTCCTGATAAGTTGCCATCCAAGCGCGAGTTTGCCCAACTGCTTTGCGTGTCTGCATTCCTGTTACACGCCTTGAAAGCCTGGAAACAGACTGGAGAATATCAACTGCCGGATAATGATTTGCCTGTGCAAGTTTTCGACTTAAAACAATATGTCCATCGAGCGTACCTCGAACTTTATCCGTAATCGGCTCGTTCATATCATCTCCATCTACGAGAACTGTATAGAACGCTGTGATTGAACCTTTTAAATTTGTTCCTGAGCGCTCAAGGAGTTTTGGAATCATATCAAAAACACTCGGCGGATAACCTTTTTGAGCGGCAGGTTCACCGTTTGCAAGCCCGATTTCACGCTGAGCATGAGCAAAACGCGTGACAGAATCCATCATCAGCATTACGTCTTTTCCCTGGTCACGAAAATATTCTGCAATTGCTGTACAAACTTGAGCTGCGCGAAGACGACAGATTGAAGGTTCATCAGATGTTGCAACGACAAGCACTGAACGTTTCATCCCCTCTTCACCAAGATCTCGTTTTACAAAGTCTAAAACTTCACGTCCACGTTCCCCTATCAGCCCTATCACATTTACATCTGCATTTGTATTTCGCGCGATGATGCTCAACATAGTAGATTTTCCAACTCCGGAACCTGCAAAAATGCCAAGGCGCTGACCTTTTCCAACTGTAAGAAGAGAGTCGATTGAGCGAACTCCAGTTGTGATCCTACGGTTTATATCAGTTCTCTCATTTGGGGAAGGCGGATTTGCGACTGCGGGATAATAAGTTTCTGGAACAAGCTCTCCTTTATCATCGCACGGATGACCTGTGACGTTTAACATACGTCCAAGAAGATTTTTTCCCACAGGAACCATCAGCGTCTGACCGGTTGCTACAACTTCACAACCGACTTCTATTCCTTTTGTCTCACCAAACGGTGCAAGGTGAACTATTTTATCATCGAGCCCGACAACCTCTGCCTGTAAAACAACACCATTTTGCAATTTTATGATACACATTTCGCCGATCACAGAGCGAGGTCCTTCGCTTTCAACTTCGAGCCCACGCACTGCTGTTACACGACCTGTGTACAAAATAGTCTCTGCATCAATTACTTTTTCGAGATATTTTGAAAAATTAAATTCCCCAGTATATGTGGATTTCATCAATCTGCTCCGGTGAGAGAATCCTGTCGTTTGATTGTTTTCAATGGAGATACTTCAAGAATCTTGTTTTCAAGTTCCGTAAGCTGGCTAGAAATTCTAGCATCGATTGCGCCAAAATCTGTTTCAACTATACATCCGCCTTTTTCGACAGAAGAATCTTCTTGAACAGTTATTCCCTTGACGTTTTCAACATGCTGAATAAATTCTTGAGCATGAGCCGATGTAAGTTTTACATCTTCTATATTTACCCTAAGCGTTACAGAGCCGCGAGTCTTAACTTTTTTAAGGGCTGCAAGAGTATTCGCCATGATGACATTTTTCTGATTTTCGGAAAGAATTTTTACAACTTTACGTGCCATCAAGATGACAAGCTCAACAATTTGACTTTCAGTATCCTGAAGAATTTCTTCACGGCGAGCCATAACTGATTCAAGAATCTTGTGCATTCTATTTATAAGGCGTTCAACTTCCGCATAACCGCTGTCGTAGCCTTCTTTTTGTCCTTGGTTAAAACCTTCAAGATGTGCGTCGCTCGTAAGTTTTTCTCTTTGAGAATTGGCATCAGCTATAATTTGCCCGGCTTCCGCTTTTGCTTTTTCTATAATTTTTTCAGCTTCGTTTTCCGCATCTGTTTTAATAACGGCAGCCTGATCTGTCTGACGTTTTACTTCCAAAAAAGCAGTCTCTTCGGCATCTTTTATGATTTTTTCAGCTTTAGATTGCGCTTCAGTTATCATCTGTTTTTTTTCAAGTTCAAAATTAGCTCTAAATCGCTCAGCTTCTTTGCGCAAATCGTCGGCAGTAGGTCCCTTGTATTCTTCAACAACTTCTTCAACATCTGTTTCCACAGGAGTATAGTCTTTGAAAAGAGGAAGCATTACTTTATTTTCAAGATTTTTTGCCTCTCCCGGGCGAAATACAGTTTTTGCCATATTGACTTCCTATTATGCGACTCAGGTAACAAGTTCATCTTCGCCGGAGCGAGCAATAACGATATCTCCGTTATCTTCGAGTCGTCTGATGATAGATACAATCTTCTGCTGAGATTCTTCAACGTCTTTTAAGCGGACAGGTCCCATAAATTCCATATCTTCTTTGAGCATAGATGCGGCACGTTTAGACATATTGCGGAAGATTTTATCTTGTACTTCAGTATCGACAGATTTAAGCGCTTTTGCCAGTTCCTGTTGGTCAACATCACGCAGAACTTTCTGAATTGCACGGTCGTCGAGCATAACGATATCTTCGAATACGAACATTCGCTTTTTAATCTCTTCTGCCAAATCAGGATCATCTTCTTCGAGTGATTCGATGATAGACTTTTCAGACGAACGGTCAACAAGGTTCAAAATTTCAACGATAGCTTCAACACCACCAGCCGCTGTATAGTCTTCCGAAGACAAAGTAGAAAGTTTCTTTTCCAATACGCGTTCAACGTCACGCAATACATCAGGAGATGTACGGTCCATCGTTGCGAGTCGTTTTGAAACTTCTGCCTGCATATCTTCAGGGAGGTTCTGCATGATGACAGCTGCTTTTCCAGGTTCAAGATAAGCGAGAATCAACGCGATAGTCTGAGGATATTCCTGCTGGATAAAGTTCAAAAGGTGCGCAGGGTCTGTACGACGGATAAAGTCGAACGGACGAACTTGAAGGCTTGAAGTAAGCCTGTTGATGATATCGATAGCTTTTTGTGAACCGAGAGATTTTTCCAAAAGTTCTCGAGCATAGTCGATACCACCTGTCGTGATGAAGTTTTGTGCATTCATCAACTCCTGAAATTCTTCGAGGACGGCATCTTTAAACTCGGGGTTTACTTTTTCCTGACGTGCGATTTCAAATGTCAGCGTCTCAACTTCATCTTCGCGAAGGTGTTTCATAATTTCCGCAGAAACTTCAGGGCCAAGCGAAATAAGGAAAATCGCCGCTTTTTGACGACCTGTTAAACTTTTATAATCTTTTGCCGACCCTTTTTTTCCGCTTCCAGAACCAGCAGGTTTTAACTGACCAGGTTTTGGAACTGGCTTAGGGCTCGATGACGTTTTTTCTGCTGCTTCGTCTGCCATACTACTCCTCCATCAACCAAGTTCTGATGAGCATTGCAACGTCTTCAGGATGCTCTTTTGCCATAGAAACTGCGTTCTCCAAAAGTTCCATGCGCCTTGTCTCTTCGACAGACATTGTAACTTCCATTCCATCGTCTTTTGCTTCCCAAAGTGCTCTCTCGCGTGCTGCCTGCTGCTCTGCAAGAAGTCTCGCTTCTCTTTCGCGGCGGCGGCGTTCCATTTCACGACTGATAATACGGAATAAGATAAAGCCGACGAGGACAACAGCAACAGCAACAAGAACAAGAAGAATCGTTCGTTTTCTCTGCAATGCTGAAAAATAAGCGGCTTCTTCTTCTTCAAATTCTGTATCTCTATCGTATGCAATATTTGTAACTACGACTAAGTCACCGCGTGAACGATTGTATCCAACCGCCCCTTTTATGCTGTCTTCGGCTTTTTTTAAATCCTCTTCGGAAATCGGCGTGTATACGCGTTTAAAATGCCCCTCTTCATCAATGAGCGGATTTCCTTTTTCATCTTTAGAGATTTTCCACTTCCCATCAAGGTTTACAGAAACAGAAATGCGGTCAATCTTTGGCGCCGTATTTTCTGTCGTGCGTTCTTGATTGTACGCATAGTTTGTAGTTGTACCGGTCTCAACAGACTTGCCGATCACGTTTGAATTATCGCTATAAACAGGTGGATTTTGACCTTCAACACCGGCAGGACCTTCCGGGTTATATCCTGTTCCCTGCCATTCTTTATTTACTTTCTGTTCAGAAATTACAACGCCGTCTTTTATTTCGGAATCATCGTATGGAGTATCAGGATTGTCCTCACGGACTATAAACGGCTTATATTCTGTTTTGTCTTTAGTTTTTTCGGAAGTATCCATCTCGATTGTGACAACCATGTCTCGGCAGCGGTCTTCCGTATAAGTATTTACAAAAAGGTTCAAAACTTTGGCGCGAATTTTTGCAGCCTGCTGAAGTTTAAATTTTTCTGTCTTTTCAATCAGAGTTAAACGGTCGTATTCCGCCATGCTTTCAAAATCGTTTATCTGATTGCCTTCATTGTCGGTGATGACAAGATTTTCCGCTTTGAGCCCCTCAATTGCTGAGAGAACGAAATTTTGAATTCCAAGAAGTCTTTTTTTATCTTGATATAGAGTGCTGCCGGGTTTCACTTTTAAAAGGATACTCGCGCTCACAGGATTTTGATCAGCAGTAAACAATTTATCTTCTGGGAGAACGATGTTTACATCAGCCATTTGAATATCGGAGATCGATTCGATATGCTGTCTGAGCTGTCTTTGGATTGAGTTTTTAAGTTTTACGTTCTGATCCGAATCTGTTGTTGACCAGCTTCTGTCAAAAAAACCTGCCCATGGATCTACAGAAGAAGGAACGAGGTTTTCGCTGATCAGGATCTCACGCATTTTGCGTGCGGTCCTATCATCGGCGACGGATATGTAGCCATCACTTGTTGTCCAAGCGTCAATATTTTCCTGAGAAAGCCTGTCCATAATTTTTGTTCTGGAAGTTTCATCGGTTACAGGTGAATTAAAAAGACGCACAGTAGAAGGCTTTGCAGACAGCCTTGCCGCCGCAACAATTGCGACAATTACAACGATTATAATGCCAAATAATATGACTTTTTGTATCGGTTTCCACTTCGACCACATGTTTTTGATTGAATCGGTTACCTTTTTAAGCCATTCGTTCATCTGTCCCTCCCGTGAACGAATTCAAAAATACTAAATTTAATAGTAAATTTGATTAATTGTAGCACAAAAAAACAAATTTGACAATAAAAAACTATTTACTAACGATAGTTAGACACTTTTTGCAAATTACCTCGTTGTAGTTATATCGTTCCAGCCTGAGACAATTCTGTCGATAACAGTTTGAGCAAGGTTCAACGACATTCTTGCCTTTGACATAGCGATTGTAACATCGTGAATGTCAACATCATCAGGGTTTGTGATAAGTTTTTCCTGAATATCAGCAACTTCTATCTGCTGAGTGTTGACAGTGCTGACCGCTTCAATAAGATAATCCTGAAAAGACTTTGTCTGAGATGCAGGCTGAACTGAAGCTGCCTGAGATTTTCTATCGATCCCCGCTGTTTTAGAGACAGGCTCAGAACTGTAGAGATTTTGTGTGACAGATTTTATTTTTCCATTTCCAAAATGGTTTACATCAGTTCTATTCAACTGAACTTTGCCGAAATCTAATTCTGGTATTTTCATAGCACCACCCTGTCAAGAGTCTACACCGCTTATCTTCCGATATCAAGTGCCGCTTTAAACATATCTTTTGCACCGTCTATAACTGTTGCGTTGGCTTCGTATGCACGGCTCGCAGATATTAAATCTACCATTTCATTTACAATATTTACATTAGGATATTCAACATACCCTTTGTTCGGACCGCTTTTAAAAGCGTCGGGATGATCTGGGTCGTATACAAGCCGTCCCTGAGATGTATCTTTTGTGATTTCCATCACTTTGACACCTTTTCCAGGACCGTTGTCTAAATCCGAAGGGACAAACGGAGTGCGCCACTGCGCAGATTTATCTGAAACAGGTCTCAATACAACTGTCGATTTTTTAAATGCGCCGCCTTCCTGAGTACGAGTCGTTGAGGCGTTTGCAATATTGTTTGAAATTACGTCGCTGCGAAGCCTTTCTGCAGACATTCCAGTTGCAGCAATATTTATACTAGTGAACATTCCCATACCGTTTTACTCCTTAAAAAACTGATAAACTTTTAAACTCGAAAATGATTTCGCAAAAACTCCGAGTGCTGCAGCCATTGCACATTTACTATGCGGCTAGCAAATCAAAATTATTTTTTCATTGCAGTATTCAGCTGTTCAAATTCAAAACCTGCCAACTGTGTCAAAAGTCTGTACTGCATCTGAATCTGTAAAATGTTGTTTGCTTCGTACTCAGCGTCAACATTGTTTCCATTCGCTTTTGATGTAGAGACATAATCGACTACACGGCGAGGAGAAACATCTCGGTAATCATAAGGTGTATTAATCTGAATGTGTCTTTCATCTGTAACGTTGAGATGTGGTCCCTGTGCAGCGATTTTTTCCGAATTAAGTGCGCGTTTCAGCTCACTTTCAAAATTGACTGTAGAGCGTTTGAAATTTGGAACTTCACTGTTTGCAAGATTGTTTGCACTGACCTGATAACGAAGTGAAGTTACATCCATTTCACGCTGCAATAAGTCAATTGAGCGCGTAAAACTGTTCATATTTGGCTTTCCTCCAATTATAATTTGTTTACATCTACTTTGATTTTCGGAAGCTGAAAAAAATTGTTTAGTTTAATTTTATGTCAAATTAAAAATCTTATTTTGATAACTCTAGCTGATTCTTATCAGCAAGGTTGAAGTTCTTCTACAAATACATACGAAAAACTTGTAACTTGTATCTATATTCTTTTTTCTCTATAATGGTAGACCATGATAAAAATAAAAAAATCGGGAATTATTTTTAGTGCACTTTTTTTGCTTAATACAATAATTCTGGGAGCGATTCTCGGCTGGTCTCTTTCAGAAACTAAAAATATAATAAATTCCGAATATATAAAAGATTTTGATACAGCGCTTCCTACAAAACTTCTTGATATAAACGGCGAAATAATCACAGAATTTGCATCTGATGAAAAACGCGAAATCATCGCTTACAACAATCTTCCTCAGCACATGGTAGATGCCTTGATCACACGTGAAGACAGGGTCTTCTTTTCTCATAACGGGTACAACCTAAAAGCGATTTTTCGAGGCGTTGCGGGCATCCTTACAGGTCGTTCACTAGGTGGAGGTTCGACATTGACTCAACAGATTGCCGGTACGCTTTATTGCGATCGTGCAGACAAAAGTATTTTGCGAAAACTCAAGGAACTTTGGTGGGCGATTCAGATGGAACGCCGTTACTCTAAAAACGAGATTCTGGAACTTTATCTGAATAAAATCTACTTTGGCGGTGGCACATACGGTGTAAATGCCGCTTCTAAATATTATTTTGGACATTCGGCGACTGAGATTACGCCTGCCGAAGCTGCGATTCTCGTAATTCAGCTTTCAAACCCGGCATTTTACAATCCTTTTGACCATCCGAACAGAGCGATGGACCGTCAAAAATATGTTTTAAAATCAATGGTTGCGTCCGGTTTTATAACACAACAGCAAGCCGATGAATCTTTTGAAAACTATTGGTCAAATTTTGACTACACTCGTACGTCGACATCGGCATATATGATGCGCGATGACAAAGCTCCGTGGTTCAGTGAATACGTGCGCAGGGAACTGACAGGAATGATTTACGGTTCCGACGATATTTACACTTCAGGATTCACTGTAAACACGACAGTAAACCTAGCTCACCAGCAGATTGCGCAAAATGTTATGACAGAATGGATTGAAACCGCGAATGAACGCTATAAAAAAGAACACTCTTCTAAAACCGATGTCGCATTCAACACTTATATTCCGCTTACAGAGATGATGGCTCTTCTTCTCAACATCCCTGAATTAAAAGTCAGCGAACAGCGCGCTGAAATAGTTGCAAACAGCACTTTTATAAATAAAATCACACCTGTTATTGACGTCGTTTCAATGATGACTGGAACAGACAAACTCAAAGTGAATATAGTAAATCGGGCTACGGCGCTAGCTAAACAGAATGAAGAAAAGACGACGATTGAAGGAACTATGATTGCGCTTGACCACTCAAACGGTTACATCGACGCCCTTGTAGGTGGAAGCAAGTTTGATTCAGATAATCAGTTTATTCGAGCGACCCAGGCTAAAATTCAACCGGGTTCAGCGTTCAAGCCTCTCTATTATTCAGCCGCGATTGATTCAAGAAAATTTACTCCGACTACCCAGATTTCCGACAGCATGGTTGTATTTCACACAGCAGATGGAAAGCCTTACATTCCTTTGAACTTCCTCGGAGAATGGGTAGGAAACGTACCTTTATATTATGCTTTGATTCGTTCGATGAACGTTCCGTCTCTTAAAGTGCTCGACGGTATAGGTTTTGAAGCGGCGATAAACAGAGCAGTTGCGCTTTTAGGTATTCCAAAAGACGAAATTTCTTCACGCTCTTTTGACCCTGTTTACCCTCTCGGGCTCGGTGTATGTTCTGTTCGACCCGTTGAAATGGCACGTGCTTACGCTATTTTTGCAAACGGCGGTAAAGATATAAAACCAATGGCGATCAGGACTGTCGAGGATAAAAATGGAAACGTAATTTTGAACCCTGAGCTTGAAATTCGCAAAGAACAGGCCGCAAAAGGTGAAAAGATTCAAGTTATTTCACCTCAAAACGCTTTTGTCATGACTAAGCTTCTTGAACAGACTGTAAACAATGGCGTTGGTACACTTGCTAAACAAAGGTGGCGTTTTGAATACCACGGCGCGAATGGAAATTTTTATCACATGCCTGCCGGTGGAAAAACAGGAACAACACAAAACTGGGCAGATGCATGGACTTGCGGAATCACTCCTTATTATTCGGCTGCATTTTGGTTTGGATTTGACAGACCCGGTCAATCACTTGGATTGAGAATTACAGGTTCTACACTTGCAGGTCATGCATGGGGCGAATATTTTGGCAAAGTTCATGCAGACTTACCTTACAAAGACTGGATAAAACCTGCTTCAGGCGTAATTCAAGTTACAGTCTGTAGCGAAAGCGGTCAACTTTTAACAGAAGCGTGCGGAGATCACAAAACAACGCAATGGTATCTTGAAGGAACTCAACCGACAGAAGTTTGCCAAATTCACTCAAATTCTTCAACTTCAAAACTTTCGTTGATACGTCTCGAAAAACTGATGTATAAATCAGGGCAAAAATTCAGCCTTGATTACGATTTTACGCCTCTCACTTATGACCTCAACAAACCGCTTTCTGCATCAGACACTTCCGACAGCGATGATGAAAATGAAGAAGAGCCGGAGACAAAAGACAACGCCCTTGATTATAACTATTTGATGGAATAAAATTGAAGTTGCATCGGAGGGAATTATGCTTGTACAGATTAAAGATATAAAGATAAAAAAACGAGTTCGCAAAGACCTCGGAAACCTTGAAGATTTGAAAGACAGCCTAAGGACTTACGGGCTATTAAATCCAATCACTTTGAACAGCCGTTATGAATTGATTGCAGGAGAACGCCGACTTCAATCAGCTATTCAGCTTGGCTGGACGAGCATAAACGCAAACATTGTAGATAACATTACAGACATAGACCAGCTAGAGATGGAGATTGAGGAGAACAACCAGCGAAAAGATTTTACAGATTCCGAGCTGATGGAAGGCTACAAAAGGCTCAATCGCCTCCGAAATCCGGGATTTTTTTATAAAATATATCTTTTCTTCAAGCGCCTTTTCCAAAAAATCAAACATAAATTATCACAAAAAAAACAAGAAAAATAACATAGGCTTTGCCTTTTTGAATATATTGTCGGAGAAGAATTATCAAAAATACGACAGATAACGGAATATTGATGAAACTTTTTTCTAAAAAAACATTTATCGCAGCGGTTGTTTTTATCGCAGCGGAGGTCAGCGCATTTTCGCTCGGAGCTGGAGCCCAATTCAATCTCACACCGAGTTTTTTGATAAATCAAGATGGTGCAAAAAATCCAAAAATTGATTTTTCAGCGATCGGAACATTTAAATTCGATAGGCTTTTTGCCGCAATTGGAGCCGGATTAAACGCAGGTTTTCACAATTCGTCATTTACGTTCGGTCCATCAGTTTTTTTTGATTATTGGGCAATAAACTTTCAAATAGAAAACACATTAAATTTTTATTCAGGAGTCGGGGCGTCTGCCGCTCTTGTGACAGATATAAAAAACTGGAAGTTTGAAACCGGAGTGCGTTTTTTTGCAGGGCTAAACAGGCTTTTGATAGACAACTACATAGAAATCTATGTGCAGCAGAATATAGTCCCGTCATATTCGATGATTTTGGGAAACAATGCTGATTTTGATTCACAGTCGTTCCGTTTCAACTTTCCTCTTGAGATTGGAACGAGATTACATTTTTAAGAAACTCAACGACTTTTTCCCCATTTTCTTTAAGTTTCCATGGAGCATTTATGACAATCATTCCACTGCCATATAAACGCGGCGGATTTTTTTTATCTTCATCGGAGAGCACCATGTCAAGAGATTTTTCGACATGTCTATCTTTATCAAAAACACAAAGTTTGAGATTTACGATTTCGGTATTTTTATTTACGCGTCTGACATCGCTTTTTATATTTTCAAGCATTGAATTTATCTCTGTTTCACGGTGAGCTAGGAGCGGATACCACAACAAAAATATCCCATTGCTCCATTTTTTGAAAACCTCACATATTGTTTTTGCAGCAAGTTCATAATCTTCAGACTCTTCATAGCTCGGATCAATTAAGACGGCGCCTCGCTTTGTATGAGGCGGGGTCAGAGCTTTGAGCATTTCCCAACCGTCTCTCTTGTGAATCATGACAGACGGAAAATCACTGTCTTCCGATTTTTTATAAAAACTATCATTTATATTTTCCCTGAGGTTCTCTATTTCCTGCGGGTGTAGCTCCGAAAGAATTAAAAAGTCTTGGGAACGCATAAAATCTCTTTCGATTAAAGGTGAACCGGGATAAAGATTTTTCTTTGCATACGTTTTTACAATATCTATGTAATCTAAAAAATCGGGAAAATCAAAACAAGGAGTGTCATCGAGCGCTTTCAACAATTTTTTGATTCCGCAAGACGCTTCGCCAGTTTTTAAACTCCTGTTATCTTCAAAATCATAAAGACCGCTTCCGCTGTGAGTGTCAAAAAAAGTATATGGATTTTCTTTTTTATTTAGAGATTTTAATACAAATGTCAAAACAAAATGCTTGAGGATATCGGCGTGGTTTCCTGCGTGGTATGCGTGTTGGTAACTCAACAAAGCTCATCGACCTCTTTGAGCCAGATCGAAGCACTCGCATCGCTTGGCATTCTCCAATCTCCACGAGGAGATAGATTTACTGTCCCGATTTTTACGCCATCGGGCATGCACGAACGTTTGAATTGTTGGCTGAAAAATCGTTTATAAAAAGTTTTGAGCCATTTTTTCATAAAATCCGCATCATATTTTTTTGCAAGCTCCGAATTGCGAGCAAGAAAGTAGATTTTTGAAGGCGAAAAACCAAATCGAAGCAAATAATAAAGATAAAAATCGTGAAGTTCATACGGTCCAACCAAATCTTCAGTTATCTGGCTGATTTTTCCATCTGCAGGTGGGATGAGCTCCGGCGACACAGGAGAATCAAGAATATCAAATAAAACGTCCGAATATTCTTTTCTGCCTTCTGAAAGAGCCTGCTCTGCAAACAATTCAACAAGATAGCGGACAAGGGTCTTTGGAACTGAGGAATTTACGCCGTACATAGACATGTGGTCTCCGTTGTAAGTGCACCATCCGAGCGCTAGTTCAGAAAGGTCGCCAGTCCCTACAACAATTCCACCAGTCTTATTTGCATAGTCCATCAAAACTTGAGTTCTTTCCCTCGCCTGACAATTTTCATAAGTGACATCGTGTTTTTTTTCATCTTGTCCGATATCAAAAAAATGGCTGCGGACGCTGTTTTCTATACGAATCTCTTTTAGAATGACGCCGCATTCTTTTGCGAGTTTGCATGCGTTGTTGTAAGTTCTGTCTGTTGTCCCAAAACAAGGCATAGTGATGGCGGTGATTCCGCTCCTGTTGATTTTGCAAATGTCAAATGCATGGCAAGTGACAAGAAGAGCGAGAGTTGAATCAAGTCCCCCGCTCAAACCTATCACAGCAGATTTACAATTTATGTGCTTGAGGCGTTTTGCAAGTCCATGAGATTGAATGTTTATGACTTCTTCACATCTTACTGTGCGTTCTGTTTTATCTGATGGAACAAACGGATGCGCATCGATATATCTGAACAAGTTTTTATCTTCTTTTTTAGAAACAGACTTTTCCCCAAATCCTATCGAATGAGAGTTTTCCGGCAAAAGGTCGACAGTAAGTTCAACATAATCCTCAAAACCTATAACGCTGTTGTTTGCAGAAAAACTATAGCTCGTAGAATGACGGCGTTCCTGACAAATCCGTTCAATATCAACATCTGCAATAATCGAATCTCCGCTGAAAAGTTTTGACTGTGCAAGAAGAGTTCCGTTTTCAAAAATCAAATTATGACCTGCAAAAACCATATCTTGAGTAGATTCATCGCAGCCCGCATTTGCATAAATGTACGCACACATTGAACGAGAGCTCTGCGTTTTTACAAGGAGACGGCGATAGTCAGCCTTACCGATTATCTCATTCCCGGCAGAAAGATTCGCGATGATAGTTGCTCCTGCTAAAGTGTGACGCGTTGAAGGCGGAAAAGGAACCCATAAATCTTCGCAGATTTCACAAGCGACTGCAATCTGAGGATTTTTTTTATCTTTTATTATGATGTCTGTTCCAAAAGGAATATCTTCAAATTTCCCGATTGAAACATAGCGAGTCTGCATGTTCTGTAGGAACGGAGTAAACTGTCGTCTTTCATAAAATTCACCATAATTTGGCAGATAAGATTTTGCTATAAGGGCGATGATTTTTCCGTGATGGATTGCAGCTGCGACATTGTATATTCCTTCTGTTTGAGAAAAAGGAAGACCGACAAATATCAGCGCATTTAAGTCTGATGTCGACTCTGCGATTTTTTCCAGCTGTTCGACAGACGAATTTTGGAGAGTTTTTTGGAAAAATAAGTCGCCACAAGTGTAACCTGTTATCGAAAGCTCAGGGAAGACGATTACAGACGAACATTTTTCGCCAAGCTCTTTGGCAGTTTTTATAATATTTTTTGCGTTTGTCTCGCAATCGGCAACGACAAGCTCTGGACTGGCACAAGCGACCCGTAAAAATCCGTAGTTCATGGCGATATTATAGCACAATTTCCTTTTTTTTACAGCGCTGTTTTTAAACGCATATAGCACGGACAAACACGGAGAGTGCACATAATTTGCAAAATCAGTGTAAACCCGTGCCATTAAGCGCTTGAACAAAACTTCACAGAAAATCAGAGGCTGATCGAGTTACTTAGTAAAAACAATCTGTCCGTTAGCTCCACGAACTTTAATTGTGTCGCCGTCTTTTACATTTCCGGCAAGAAGTTCACGAGCGAGAGGATTTTCAACATACGTCTGAATCGCTCTCTTTACAGGACGAGCTCCCATAGTCGGATCATATCCTTTGGCAGCAAGGAAGTCGATTGCAGTCTGATCAAAATCAAGTTTAATCTTGCGGTCGGCAAGCCGGCTTGAAACTCTATCGAGCTGAAGTTTTATGATAGAACTTATGCAGTCTTTTGAAAGCTGCTGGAACATCACAATTTCATCAATACGGTTTAAGAATTCAGGACGAAATGTCTGTCGCAAAAGAGTGTTGATACTGCCCTTTAATTCGTCGAGTTTCTTTTGAGTGTCAGCCTCAAGAATTAAATCGCTACCGAGGTTGCTTGTCATGATGATGATTGTATTTTTAAAGTCTACAATCCTACCCTGACCATCGGTGAGACGACCGTCGTCCAACACTTGAAGCAAAACATTAAACACATCAGGATGCGCTTTCTCAACTTCATCAAACAGAATTACGCTGTAAGGTCTTCTGCGAACGGCTTCTGTAAGCTGACCGCCTTCATCATAACCGACATATCCCGGTGGCGCTCCGATAAGGCGTGTGACGCTGAACTTTTCCATATATTCGCTCATATCAATTCGAGTGAGCGCTTTTTCATCGTTGAACAAAAAGTCTGCCAAAGTTTTTGCAAGCTCTGTCTTACCGACTCCTGTTGGTCCGATGAACATAAAACTTCCGAGAGGTCTGTTAGGGTCGTTGAGACCGGAACGGTTACGGCGGATTGCATCTGCGACAACCTGAACAGCTTCGTTCTGACCGATAACTCGCTTGTGCAAAACATCTTCCAACTGAAGGTATTTTTGTTTTTCGCCGGTCAACATCTTTGAAACAGGAATACCTGTCCACGTCGAAACAACTTTAGCAATATCTTCTTCCGTAACTTCCTGGCGGAGCAAGCTCTCACGACCTGAATCAGCTTTTTCTTTTTCACTTTTCAACGCATCTTCAAGCTGCTTTTGCAATGTCGGGATTGTGCTGTACTTAAGCTCTGCGGCTTTTTCCAGGTTGCCTTCACGAGTAAATTTTTCTTCGTTAAAGCGAGCCTGTTCAAGTTGCTCTTTAAGATGTTTTCCTTTGTCGATGCTGTTTTTTTCATTCTGCCACTGAAGTTTCATCGCATCACGTTTTGCAGTTATCTCCGCAAGTTCTTTTTCAAGTTTTTCAAGGCGTTCACGGCTCGCTTCATCATCCTCCTTGCTCAAAGATTGTTTTTCAATCTGAAGCTGAAGCATTTTTCTTTCAACTTGGTCGAGCTCCGTAGGCTGACTTTCGATCTCCATCTTAAGACGGCTCGCAGCTTCATCGACAAGGTCAATAGCTTTATCAGGCATATAACGATTTGTGATGTAGCGGTTAGAGAGCGTTGCAGCAGCAACGAGAGCTTCATCTTCAATTCTGACTCCGTGATGAATTTCATATTTTTCACGAAGTCCACGGAGGATTGCGATTGTGTCTTCTACGGAAGGTTCTGCGCAATAAACTTGCTGAAAACGGCGTTCAAGAGCGGCGTCTTTTTCTATATATTTACGATACTCATCTAGAGTTGTCGCACCGATTGCACGTAACTCACCGCGAGCGAGAGCAGGTTTTAAGAGATTGCTTGCATCCATGCTGCCTTCACTAGCGCCCGCACCGACCAAAGTGTGCAATTCATCTATAAATAAAATAATCTGTCCTTCCGACTTCTGAACTTCGGTTATAAGCGCTTTAAGACGCTCTTCAAATTCTCCACGGAATTTTGCACCTGCGACAAGGCTTCCTAAATCGAGGGCTAGCAGCCGCTTATTTTTCAAACTTTCAGGCACATCACCGCTGGCGATTCTTCTCGCCAAACCTTCAACAATTGCAGTTTTTCCGACGCCCGGCTCCCCGATTATCACGGGATTGTTTTTTGTACGTCGACACAAAACTTGCATGACGCGGCGGATCTCTTCATCTCGACCGATTACAGGATCAATCTTATCCTGACGTGCAAGAGCAGTTAGGTCTCGGCAATATTTTTCGAGCGCACGAGATTTTGATTCAGGGTCTTGAGAATCTACAGTCTGGTTGCCACGAACAGATTTTAGAGACTCAAGAATTGTCTTGTGATTTATTCCAGATTTTCTCAATAAGTCGCCTGTTTTATCATCAGAATCAGACATTGCTAAAAGAATGTGCTCAGTTGAAAGATATTGATCATGGAGCGCATTCATCTCATTTTCCGCTTTTGCAAGAACTTTTTGCATCGGAGAAGAAAAATAAATTTGTGCAGCGCCACTCACTTTTGGATTTGAGTAAACTAAATCTTTTACTTTTTTTAGAAGTTCCGAAGAAGGTACTCCAATTCTGTCGACAATTGGAGCTACAAGTCCGTCTTGCTGTTCAAGCAAAGCTTCAAGAACGTGTTCCGTTCCAATTTCGGAATTGTCATTTTTGTTTGCGATTGAAGAAGCTTCCTGAATTGCTTCTTGCGTTTTTATTGTAAAATTTTCATAATTCATTTCGACTCCCCTGAAAAATCTTTTAAAATTCTTCATTCAATGTCAAAAATAATAATAAAACAATAAAAAGGCAAATTTTCAGAAGGATATGACAAATGAGGCTGATTTTTTTGTTTTTATAAAATTAAAATTCGCCGGCTTCGGAGTGTCCGAACCCACAAACAACTTTTACAAGATTTGCGTGTTCTATCTGTTCAAGCGTATTCCCAATTTTTTTGTAGAGCTTAATCTCACCTGTTCCTGAACCGCCTTCAAGCAAGTTTAAAATCTTTCTCGAACCTTCAGGTAATTCAAGCAATCTATTTACAAGCTCTTTTATTTTACAAAATACATCGATGTCGATTACCCACGTTTTATTGTTCAAACTCACAGACCAGTGAAGAAGGTTTTCGTCAGGGTTATCGGATTCTGGCATTTGGACGCAATTCCAAACAGTATTGTACTGGCGTTTTCCGCCGTCTGCACATAGCTTGATATCGATATCTTCAAACTTTCCAATAAATGAAACGCGGTCTTCGAAAATACCTTTTAAGGCAAATGAAGAATTCATCAGAGTTTTTCCAGTGATGACACTAGTTAGATTTTCCGCAGAAATTGAAAAATAAGGATCTACGATTGTCTTTCCCCAAAATCGTTCCATATAGCCGTTGCAGCGTTTCGGGTCGACTTCATAATCGATTCCGTTAAAATTCAAAGTTCCTGAATACGACGTCCTAAGACCAAACGGGAACCACCTAAAATCGTCTTTTTTATAGCCGTCGATATAATCGTGTTCAAAATCGTAAGTTAAATTCCATTTTGCATAGCCTGTATCTGAAAAATACTCCGGGTGTGATTTGATATTTTTCTCGGGAACATCTATGAAACCGCTTATTTTTTCCGAACTGAAATATTTATTGTTGATAGTAACTTCGAAAGGTTTTGAATTTGTCTTTAAATCTTTTATTGGGAAATAGCTGCACAATTCTTTTCCGTTTTTCCCGAATTTTCCGATTCTGACTGCGCAATAAGATGGTTGCACAATAGACTCTGTTGTCAAACTTTTAGCAGATTCAGTTCCGGCAAGCGCATATTGAAGGTCTTCTTGAGTAAAATTGACTCTTGTTTTAAATCCTAAAATCACCTCATTTTGAGAAACCCAAGGATTTAGAATTTCGAGTTCTATATAAAACATATTTTCGGCACCAGTCATAGAATCAACTGCGTTAAAAATAAAACGCCATACGTTTAATCCATTTTTTTTATTTGTACCTATCAGCCCGAATTTGTAGTCGTTTGATTTTTTTATCTTTGTTGCCATATTGTAAAAATACCTTTACCAATTAAATTTTCGGCAGCTAATGGAAAAACATTAATGATAGATACTATAGATAAACCAATATAATACTTTTGCAAAAAGAATAAAAAAAACGGCTCTTCTACAATAGAAGAAACCGTTTCAAAAAGATTCATGATACCGGCAGATTTATTCATATCAGTCTCTGAAAAGCTTATCTATAGACTCATGTGTTGCTTTTTGCTCGTCAGGAAAGTTATCATTGATATATTCAAAACATTCAACGGCTGCTTTTTGAGCATGTTCATACCAGATTTCATAAAGTTCAGGCTTCAAATCATTGCTTGGAAATGGAGCCCCTTGTACATCAGAAACTAAATCGCGCATCATTTTAAGACACTGTTTCATTTTTTTATCCATAAAACGACAAATCTCCTTTGAAAGGCTATTCTGTATTCCTTTAGATTATAATGGAATATTTATTTTTTTTCCACCTATATTGATTTTTTTATCGCAAAAAACAGATTTAGTGCATGATTCGGAAACATTTTTGTACAATCGTTTTGCAGCTTTTTCAATATCTTCAGGTGTGACAGACAAAAGATAATCTACCCTTTTTTGCTTGAAAGATTGCGGGTTTCCATAGAGCATTCCTTCAAAACTGCGTGAGCCTCTGTCTTTTGGGCAAGATGGAACAATTGCGTCTCCATAACAGCTTACGATTGTCTTTTCAATATCTTCTGCGGGAATCTGTTTGTTTGATATTTCTTTTAGAGAATCTATAAATACCTCGACTGATTTTTCAGGGGCAGGATCACGGTATGAAGTCATGACTAAAGTGCGGTCGCTGTTGTCTGTCCATGCACCCGCCCCGTAAGCTCCGCCTATAGTTCTGACTTTATCCCACAAAGTGTGATTTGAAAACCATGATGTAAACACAACTTCTGCGGCAGCTTCTTTTGTCATAAACCCTGATGCTTTTGAACTGGCGGCGGCGTATCCTGTCTGCGATTCAACTTGAATAATCTGAAGTGCGTTGTCTTGAACGGCATCTTCAAACTGAACAATGTAATGTTTGTAATCATCGAAAGTGTGTTCAACGGCAGGCAAAAGTTTTGTTATTTTTGCCTCTTTTGCAAAATCGCTAAGCATAGGTTTTATCTTTAAAAGGGAATCTTTATCAGCTGTGATGTGAATAATTCCGCCTGATTTGATACATTCTTTGTAAATATATTCAAAAGTTTTTAATGTTTTAGCAGATGTTTTTTTGTTGTAATTTTTTACAGTCTCAAGCTGTGATATTCCCCACATTATTTCATTTAGAGCTTGATGTACAGATGATGCAGCTCGCGTTCGCTTTACAGAATAGTCGCGACCGGAAGAGACGAGACCTGCTTTCTTTTCCGCTTTGAGTTCTTGAATAAGGCTGTCAAAACGTTTTTTATCATCAAAGTCCATTGTAGTTATAATTTCAGCGAGGAGTTTGAGGGTTTGTTTTGCCATGTCAGTAAGAGCTTTGCAGCTGATTCCAATCCAATTCCTTCCACAAAAATTGTAATCCGAATATTTTGCCGCGTATTCTTTGCAATCAGGTGAATCGGGAACAGAACCGCAGCATGTGCGCCCCCAGACATCTCCCATCACACAGGCTGATTCTGCAATACAGTCGTCCCATCTTTTGCCGTTCCACCCGATATTTGTAATTATGCTTGAAAGAAACGGAATATGCTGATAGTAGTTTGGTGCAAGTCTGTCAAATGGGAAGAGCAAATCTATATAAAAAAGACCGTTTGTATCTTCCTCACTTACAAAAAGTGGAATATCTGAACCGTCGGCGCCGCATACAAATTCAAGTTTTGTTTCTGCAATATCTATTTTCGGATCAAGTTCACAGAGTTTTGTTGTCGGAATACACGCTGTTTCTTCCGGAGTCTCGATGTGGTTTTGGTATGAATGAAGTTCGTCGAGGTCTTTTTTAAGTTTTGCCTTATCTATATCTTTTGAAAACTTTTCAATCAAATTCTTTTCCGCATCTGAACGTTTTGAAAAATATTCTTTAGACGGCTCTGCAACGAACTTTACTACAACTTTATTATCGATAAAATATTTTTTGATAAGTTTTTTTGTAAAACTTTTGTCTTCTTTAAGCTTAGTTTTTAACTTTTCAAATGAAGTGATCGGTGAGAGCCGGTTCACACATGATTTGCCGTTTACCCAAGATTTAAGGACCTTTTCCATAATCTGAATTGAAGGTGGTCCCCAATTCCTGTTTACTTCGCGAAGAGTAAAATCTATTCCCATAACGGCTGAATCTATATCTTCTTGTGCAATTCCGTTTTTATAAAGGTCGCTCATCGTTTTTTCAATCAAATCGAATACTTTTTGCTCATCATCTTTTTTTACACCCCAAAGACCTGCTGTAAAAAATTCCTGATCGAACTGTCCGAAGTTGCCGCAAGAAATCTCATCACCAAATTCGGAATTCTTCAGCGCAATTGAAAGAGGTGAACTGTCATTTCCACATATCACTTCCGAAAGAAAATATTTTTCAATATCAGCTGTCCCGGTGTACCAGCTCATCGTAACTAATTCGCCTGTTGAACCTGTCTCAGGCGCTACAGAACGCACCTCTGTAGATTTTTTTACAAGAGTCAATTTTTGAAGTTCTGCAATTTCAGGATCTATCACAGGAAGTTTTGAATCAGCATGAAGAATATCATTCTTGCATTTGTATTTTTCAATTATTCGCCCGATAAAACGTTCATCGATAAAATCAAGTTGCTGTTCTGTCGGAATATCTCCGTACAAAAAGAGAAGGCAGTTGTCAGGATTGTAAAATTTCTGATGAAAATCGAGAAACTCCTGATATGTGAGCGACGGAATATCGAGCGGATCCCCTCCTGAATCAAAGGCAGGATAACTTTTTGGAAACATTGCGCTTATCTGCTCACTGAATGCAATCGGCTGAAATGAAGAATAATTTCCTTTCATCTCATTGTAGACAACCCCCTGAATGCTCAATTTTCCATTTTCGTCCATCTCAAGGCGGTGTCCTTCTTGAAGAAAAGTCGCATGGTCAAGTTTTGGAAAAAACACAGCATCGGCATAAACGTCCATGATATTGAAATAGTCAGAGCGAACTACAGATGCGCCGGGATAAACAGTTTTATCGGGATACGTAAGGGCGTTCAAAAAAGTGTTTAAACTTGTGCTCACAAGTGTAGAAAAAGGTTCTTTTAGCTGATATTTTTCACTGCCGCACAAAACAGAATGTTCCATAATGTGAGCAGCTCCTTTTGAATTCTTTTCAATTGTCCTGAATGCGAATGCGAAGAGATTCTCTTTATCATTTTTTACTATATGATAGATTTCAAGTCCTGTTTTTCTGTGACGCAGATATACACCTTTTGCTGAATAGTCAGGAATGTCATCGACAGAAATAAGTATAAAATCTTTGTAAACTTTTCCAATATTGCAAGCATCTAAAAAATCGAACATAACGATGTAATTATAGTGAAATTGGACTTGTTAGACAAATACGTCTTCGTTTCTATCTTTGATTATAAGATGCCCGGCCTCAAAAGCGCGCCGGAGTTTGCTAAAAAATTCAGATGTAATTCTTTCACATTCAGAACGGCGCATAGGTTTTAAAATATCTTCCTGTTCCAAAACTTCAGTGCGACGCCCGGAAGAAATATTGCTTAAAATTTTTTTTCGGAATTCTTCATTTTTTCCTGCAATTAAATACGCAATTTCAACTTCCGTCATTTCACGCAGTTCTTTTTGAACAAACCTGTCATCGGATTTTACGACGTCATCTATTGTAAAAAGCCTGCTTCTCAAATCTTGTCCGAGGTCGGGATCCTCTTTTGAAAGGTAAGAAAGGATATCGTTTTCAGAGCCTACATCCATTTTTTTTAGAATCTGCGCAAGAGCATTTCTACCATCTATATTTTCTGCTCGCTCTACAGTCTGACTCAGTGATTTTTCATGCATAGCCTGGTCAACACGGCGCAGGACATCGGGAGAGACAGGTTCCATCTTTGCAAGCCGCATTACAACATCTTTTTTTTCATCATTCTTCATCATATTTATGATTGAAGCAGCTTTTTTTGGCTCAAGGTATGAAAGGACTAGCGACTGAACTCCGACATTTTCGTCTTTCAAAAGAAGGTAAACGCGCTCGCTGTCAGCGTCTTTTAGATAATCAAAAGGAATTTTTCCTTCCAATGGAATCGCTTTTTTAAGCATTTGATCGGCACGTTTTTTGCCATAAGCCTTTTCGAGCATTTCGCGGGCAGTTTCTATGCCGCCTTCTTCGCGAGCTTTATTTAATAGCCCATTGAATTCTTCAAGAATTACGGCTGCTTCGTCCTTGTCTACAGAGCGAATTGAAGCAATTTCCGGGATTATCTTTTCAATTTGAGTTTCAGAAAGATGAGGTAGAATTTTTGCAGCTTCGTCTTCTCCAATCAAAAGAAGGAATTTTGCGACGCGACGGTAAACGGAGTCTTTGCCATCAGCTTCAGGTTTGTCTACCGAAACTTTTAAAAGCCCACCCTCTTTTAGAAAATCAGTCGCATTCTCAAGGCGCTGGTCAACAGGTTTTGAAGATTTTTTTTGATAAGCAGCGGCGTGAAACTCATTTAAATTCATAAAGATATCCTATCATATAAAATTCAGACTTTCAACGTAACAGAACTTCCGCCTGTACGAGATTTAGTGACGACAATCTGCCTGTCTATCTTTTCTTTAAGATAATCGACGTGAGATATGATTCCGACAAGTCTGCCGTTTTCGGAAATGCCGGCAAGTGCGCTGTAAGCCTTTTGGAGTGCATCGGCGTCGAGCGTGCCAAAGCCTTCGTCTACAAACATCGTATCAATCTTTATTCCACCTGAAGAACAGGCAATCTCGTCTGACAGTCCCAAAGCAAGCGAAAGAGAAGCTTGAAAAGATTCTCCTCCTGAAAGAGTTTTTACGTCGCGTTCGTCGCCTTTCCAGTGATCTATCACGTTCAAATCAAGACCGGCTTGAGAGCGCGCATCTGCGACAATTTTTTTTCGTGTAAGTTCATATTGCCCGTCAGACATTATCAAAAAACGTTTGTTTGCGTGAGCGATGATTCTGTCAAAATAAGTCATCTGAACGTATGTTTCGAGCATGAT
The DNA here is from genome assembly GCF_014334335.1 of Treponema sp. Marseille-Q3903. Classification (NCBI taxonomy): domain Bacteria; kingdom Pseudomonadati; phylum Spirochaetota; class Spirochaetia; order Treponematales; family Treponemataceae; genus Treponema; species Treponema sp. Marseille-Q3903. Next base: position 1,085,397 of record NZ_JACSEU010000001.1, on the reverse strand, counting down.
TTTAGCTTTTCTCTGTGCGAGTTTACCGTTGGCCGTGTTCGAGAGCGCTGAAACGAGTTGAAACTCTCTTTGTTTTTTTGTGAAAGATTCCGAAGCAACCAAAATATTTTCCAGTGCACTTTTATTTGACTGATTTTGCGAATAAAGTTTTGAATATTCTTCTTCCAGCTGCTCTTTTTCGTTTTTCAGTTTTTCAAAGCTCTGAATCAACTCGACTTCTTTTGAAATATCTTTTTTTTCCGTGCGTTTTTTAAGTTCTTCCGCTTTTCCTTCAAGGGCTTTTATGTCATTTTGTTCTTCAATAAATTTTTCTAGAGCTTGATTTTGTTCGCTCTCTGCATTTTTTATACTTTCTTCAATTTTTTCGATTTCATTTACGGCGGATCTTCTGTCCGAAAATTGAAGATTTTTTTTCATCTGTTCAACAGATTTTTCATCTGCTTCGATTTTAGTTTTATTTTGGATAAGATGATTGTTCAACTGTCCAAGCTCTTTCTCAAGTTTTTCGAGCTGCTCTTTTTCTATAGGAATTTTTCCTTCGAGCAGCTGATGTCGCTCAATTTTTTTTAATTCCGAATCGAGAAGATTTTTATTTTTATCGATTAAAACTTTTGTATTTTCACACAATTCCAAAAGTTTAGATTTTTGCTCGGGCAGAGAGTTTTCATCAAAATCTTCGAGTTCAAAATCTTTTGTTTCATAAACTTTTTTGCAATCTTTGGAAAGCTTTTTGAAAATCTCTTCACATTCATTTTTTAGAACTGCAGCGTTTTCGCTTGTCCGACGGTATTCTTTTTCCGCAGTTTCAGATTTTATCCGCAGCCGCTCAAGTTCTTTATCAGAAACAACAGACTGAGGAACTTTTGCAGGGTTTGGATGATGGACAGAGCCGCAGACCGGACAAGGATGATTGTCTTTCAACTCTTTTGCAAGAATTCCAGCCTGTGAGTCAAGGAATTCTTTATTTTTCTGCCGATATTCTACCGCTATTTTTTCTGCGAAATCAGATACTTTTAAATACTCTTCCTGTATTTTTTTATAATCAGCTGATTTTTTTTCGGCAATCGAAAAGCATTCTTCAAGTTCAATAAATTCTGCCATCTGATTTTCAAGTTTTCCGATTGCAGCATTGTATTCTGCACGCTTTTCTCCGGCATCTAAAAGCGTTCTGTTTTCATCTTCAAGTTTTTTTAAAAAATCAGTTTTGAGAACTTTTTCGTTTGACAATTCGTCGCATTTTTTTTCCAAAACAAGTGAATCGCCTTTCAATTTATTCAATTCGGAAAAAGACTTCTCAAGCTCATCGTATTTTTGAATATCATTTTTTATGAGCGCAAGTTTTTCAGTTTTTTCTGCATTTTTTTTGACAATTTGAGATTTTTCTTCAACGCATTTTTTTAATATCTCAAGCTGATATTTTTTTTGCAGAATTTGCTGCTCTGTTTTTTTTAAGTTTTCAATATCGATTTTAATATTTTCAACTTCGGAAAGCTCAACATTAAACTTATCGAGATTTTTTTGGTTTTGCGCCCTTTGCCCACAGAGCTTTTCTATTGTTTTTTCATCTTCTGAAATTATTTTATTTATAATCCCAATTTTTTCATTCCATGCAATTTCAGACTTTTTCGCATTTTCAAGTTCAGTTAAAAATTCACTTTTTTCATCGCAACGGACATCATTCATATATTGGTTTAAACTTTCCGAATTTTTTAAACACAGAGCTTTCAAAGAGTGTTCCATCTCAGAAAGTTTTTCCTGAAGTATTTGAAAATTATCTGTTTTAAAAATTTTTCTCAAAATTGCCTGTCTGTCTTCGGTCTTTTCTGCAAGAAGCTTCTGAAAATCTCCCTGAGCAATCATGACAATTTGGGAAAACTGTTCACGGTTAATTCCGAGCAGCTCTATTATTTTTTCGCTGACTTCTGCCTTTTTTGTCAGAATTTTTCCATCGGGAAGAGTGAATTCTACTCCGGCTGCCTGCGTTGTAAGAGAATCTCCGCGTATTGATTTTCTTTCATATTCTGGATTTCGCTTGATTTTGTATAATTTCCCTCGAAATTCAAAATCGAGTTCAACTTCTGTCGGAATATCAGGAGTCGCATACGAAGAGCGCATCATTGAAGTTGAACGAAAAGTTCCGCTCGGTTCGCCGTACAATGCAAACGTGATCGCATCAAAGATTGTTGTTTTACCGGAACCGGTGTCGCCTGTTATCAGGTAAAGCCCTGATTTTCCAAACGCCTCTAAATCTATTTGAGTACGGTTGCAGTAAGTTCCAAAACCTGTTATCACAATTTTAAGCGGCCTCATTTTGAACCTCCCCAAATCTCGGAAATAAGACTTGTGAGAATTTGATTCTGCTCGTCGTTTACATGCTGATTATTCTGAAGATTATAAAACTTTTGGAACAACTCGAGAGGAGAAAGCGTTTCATTTTCAAAGTCTGAGTCTATCTCGCCGACAGATTTTGTGCGTTTATTGTCGTAGTCAAGTTTCATAAGATTTTTGAAGACTGAGCTGAGCCTTGCAAATCCCTCAGGAATGTCATATTCATCTGTAAGAGTGATGTGCAAATAGTCTTCAGTATTTGTATTTTCATAGTTTTTTTTCAGCATTATTTCATCATATTTTCCGCGAATCTCACGTAGGTCTAGTTTTGGAACAAGCGGTGCAAAATCAATTTTAACGTTGCTTTTTTCGTTTATTTCAACGATGGGGATGCTTTTTTTATGATCGCATTCAGAAAATGAATATTTTAGAGGAGACCCACAATACCTGACAGTTTCTTTTAAAATTTTTTGCGAGCCGTGGATATGCCCGAGTGCAACGTAATCAAAATCATCAAAAACAGAAGCGTCGACATTTTCAGAGCCGCCGACACATATCTCTTCAGATTCACAACGCTCGGCTCCGGTAACAAACTGATGCGCGACAATCACATTTCGCTGCGATTTATCGACATTCATATTTTTTACAATCAGTCTGATAGCATCTGTATAAGTTTCAATCTTTTCCTCTGGAAAAAAAGGACGTACAACTGAAGGTTTTACAAATGGAAGAAGGTAAAAATTTATTTTACCGTACTTATCTTCAAGGATAACTTGTTCTGTTTTTCCTTTATAAACAGGTGCAAAATGGATACCGCTTGCAGACATAAGTTTTGCCCCAAAAGTCATTCGCTCCGCAGAATCGTGATTTCCGCTTATGATCAAGACATGAAGTTTTCGACGCGCAAGGCAAGTCAAAAAATTATCAAAAATCTCTACCGCTTCAACCGGAGGAATAGATTTGTCATAAACATCGCCCGCAATGATAACGCAATCAACTTGAGAATCATCAATTATTTTGATTATTTCGTTTAAGATGTAACGCTGATCTTCCAACAAAGAAAACTCGTTGAGCCGTTTTCCTAAATGAAGATCTGAAATATGCGCAATTTTCAATTTTTAAGTTTCGTCCCTAAACTAATATATCACAAAAACTAAAAATTGACCATTTTGGCGTAGTTTCCACCCAACTCAACAAGCTGATGATGGTTTCCTCTCTCAACAATCTCACCGTGGTCAACATAAAAGATAATGTCTGCATTGCGGATTGTGGAGAGACGATGCGCAATGATAAAGCTTGTACGGCCTTTTAAAAGTTGTCCAAGCCCTTTTTGCAGCGCTTTTTCTGTGTGAGTGTCTACGGAAGATGTAGCTTCGTCAAGAATAAGGATGCGTGGGTCACTTAGCAATACGCGCGCAAAACTGATAAGCTGCTTTTGCCCCTGGCTAAGCCCTCCTCCGTTCGCGCTAAGTTTTGTGTTGTAACCATCTGGAAATGCGGAAATAAATTCATGCGCTTGGACGCTCTTTGCGGCATTTATAACTTGTTCATCAGTTGCGTCAAGGCAACCATAGCGAATATTTTCCATAATTGTTCCGCTAAAAAGAAAAGAATCTTGAAGCATTACACCGACTTGTTTTCTTATAGACTTAATCTGCAAATCTTGAATATCAAGCTCGTCGATTAAAATTTTTCCATCATCAGGATTATAAAAGCGGCTCAAAAGGTTTACGATTGTAGTTTTTCCAGCTCCTGTTGGACCTACAATGGCTACAGTCATGCCTGGAGTTATAGTAAAATCAATATCTTTCAAAACAGGATTTTCCGGCTCATAGCTGAAATTCACGTGGTCAAAGCAAACATGACCTCGGATTGGAGGAAGCTCGACAGCGTCAGGCTTGTCTGTGATATCATCTTTTTCATCGAGGAGCTCAAAAATGCGCTCAATGTATGCTCCTGTCGTCACCATTGAATTATAAAAGTTTCCAAGGTTTTGAATAGGCTGCCAGAAACGCCATATATATCCTGCGAACGCTACAAGAGTTCCAATAGTGACAGTCTCTCCTACCCAGTTGATCCCTGCTATGTAGACAAGAGTTACCCCCAGAGTCGAAAGAATATCTACACAAGGCCAGATGATGTTGTTTATGTTCACTGCATGAATCCAAACTTTTTTACATTTGCGGCAAAGAGCGTCAAAAATACTCTGATTCACGTCTTCGCGCGCAAAAGATTGTGTAATTTTCATTCCGTTCAAACTTTCAGAAAGATAAGCTGTCAAATTAGAACGTTTGTAACTTTCCTGTTTCCATGCTTCGTGCTGCTTTTTTTTCATTGAAAAAAGAATGATAAACAAAACAGGGAGAACAGCCATAGCGACCAGAGTCAGTTTCACATCGATTGCAACCATAAACCCAATTATTACAATGAGAGTAAACAGATCGCTTATAAGCTGTATAATTCCGTTAGAAAGCAGTTCAGAAAGCGAGTTGACATAATTTACAACGCGTATCAAGATTTTTCCATGCGGCCTGCTGTCAAAATAACTGAACGGAAGCGACTGAAGTTTTATAAAAACATCTTTTCGAATATTAACAATAATTCTCTGGGCAACGCGCGTCATGATTTTAAGTTTTTTCGCAAGCAAAATTCTTACGAGCAGAGTTGACGCAAGCAAAATCGCCGAGATTATAGCAAGCATCTTGTAATCTTTGTTTGGAATAGCTTTATCTATCGCCATACGCGTCAAGTACGGACTTGTAAGAGATATAGCTGATGAAACAAGCATAATTATGCAAGATAAAACCATCCATTTTGTGTAAGGTTTAATCCATTTCATAAGCCTCATAACAATGTGAGGATTAAATTTCTGTTCTATTTCTTCATCCGCGTCAAATTTGTTGCGAGCCATATTTTACCTGCCTTAACCTTATCCAATCTGTTCAAGATAAACATCGTGATAGTAACCATCACAATTGATAAGCTGTTCGTGACTTCCTTTTTGGACAATCTGTCCGTTCTGAATGACAAGAATCACATCACAATTTTCAAAAGAGGATATTCTGTGGCTTATTATAAATGTAGTGTGCCCTTTTGCCTGAATTTTGATTGAATGTCTGATTTTATACTCAGTGTCGTTATCTACTGCGCTAGTTGTATCATCGAGAATCATTATTTTTGGATTTGCGAGGAAAAGACGAGCAAGCGCGATTCGCTGTTTTTGTCCACCGCTTAAGCCAACTCCTCGCTCTCCAACGATTGTGTCATATCCATCTGTGAGATCCCCAATAAACTCTTTTACTCTTGCAAGCTCAGCCGCTTTTTCCACTTGCTCCATAGAAACATCCTTGTCGGCAAACGCTATATTCCCCTCGACAGTATCGCTGAAAAGAAACGCCTCTTGCATAGTTATTCCCACGTTTCGCCTCAAATCCTGAAGGTTATATTCGCGGACATCTTTTCCATCTATTAAAATAGAACCAGAATCTACATCGTAGTAGCGGCACATCAAGTTTGCGATTGTAGATTTTCCGCTTCCTGTAGGTCCCAAGATTCCGACTGTTGTTCCAGGCTCAATCGCAAAACTCATATTCTGGATCACAGGAGTTTCGTTATACGAAAAATTGACGTTTAAAAATTCAACACGCCCTTCTATCAAAGATTCACTAGCAGACTCTTTTCCTTTTGGACTTTTTATCTTGCTTTGGGCGCAGTTAAGTTCGTAAAGCCTGTCCGCAGAAGCTCCAAAGTTTTGAGTATTATCAACGAGCATTCCGAACATATTGATCGGCTGAATAAACGCCCACATCAAACCGTTGAATGTCACAAGTTCACCCATTGTCATTTCATCATTTATTACAAGATAACCGCCAAACAAGATGAGAACAACAGGAAGCGCCTGACAAAGAGCGTCTATCCAAGGCGTATATTTCACTCGTACATCGGCATTCTCAACTGAAACTTTGCAAAAACTCTCATTTTCTTTGTCAAAAAGCTTTGTCTCATAATCTTCGCGGACAAAAGCCTTTACAACGCGATTTCCTTCAATATTTTCGCCAACACGAGTGTTTAAAACCGCAAACTGGTCACGAACAAGCATGTGGGCAGGTCGTATTTTTATTTTAAATTTTTGAACAAGAAAGAGAACAGGCGGTGCAATTACAAGAAATGCGACAGTGAGTTTCCAATTTATAGACGAAAGCGTGACAATTGAGAAAATATATATAAGACCGTTCTCAATTATCTGATAAATTACCCAAGCGACAAAATGCCTGACTTTATCAAGATCTGATGTAAGAAGAGTTAAAACATTACCGGCAGGGGATTTGTCATACCAGCTGAAATCGAGCGTTTGAATTTGCGCATATAAATCTTCTCTCATTTTAAGAATAACGTTTTGCGAGCAATGTTCAAAAATAGTCTGATATGAATACCTAAAAATAGACTTTAGCAAAGTTGTCAAAATCATTATCGCAGCCAGTTTAAAAAGTAAATTATGTTGTCCGCCTCTTATCACTTTGTCTACAATCTTTCCTGTGACAACAGGATTCACCATATTGAGTGCCGCAACGACGATGCTCATAGACATTCCGACAAGCATCATAAATCTATATCTGCGTACATAAGACCAAATCCATGTAAAAGCACTATTCTTTTTTTCCATCTCAATTCCTCAAATCAGATAACAAATACTAGCATTTGAAATGATAAAGTGCTATAAAAAAAGAGGAGAAAAATTGTATAAATCTCTATTCAAAAATTTTTAAAAGGGGATTTTTCATGGATGATTTATTTGAATACAGCGACAGTCTGAACGCACCGTTTCAAGCTTTTTCTGGGGACTGGAAATATGTAAAACCGCACTGGCACTACTTTACAGAAATGGTCTACCTCGTCAGCGGAGTTTTGTTCGCGGAAGTAGACGGCAAGCAGTTCACGATGAATCCTGGCGATATGATTATTTTTCATCCAAAACAGATTCACGCATTCCTCGATTATCCGGTAAAAGAAGACCATCCGGATAAACCTTATTTTTATGTGATCAAATTCGACGACATGATTCTTTCAAACACAACGCCCGGCTCCCCAAAACTTCCAAAACTTCTGGACAAAGCCAATTTAGATGAAGAGGCAGCAAACCTCCTTACCGCTCACGACCTTCGTTTTAATCCTGTAAAAATGTATTTTGAGTACTGCATCTGGGAAACAACACACAAACAGTTTGGGTACGATATAAAAGTTGCCTCAATGATAAGTCTTATTGTAACTGAGCTGATAAGAATATGGCTCAGGCACGGTTTTCAATTTTCTTCAAAGACAACTTACGACCAATTCAGCAACAAAGATTTTTCTGTTTTGGAATATATAGACACTCACTCTGCAGAAAATATAAATATAGAAAAGTTGGCGTCAAAATGCGGGATGTGTTATTCAAACTTTGCAAAGCAATTTAAAACTCAATTTGGAAAAACATGCAAGGAATATATAGAATTTATCAGAATTTGTAAGGCTGACACCCTCCTGCTCTACACCGACAAAACACTAGATTATATCAGCCAGGAAACAGGATTTACGGATGCCAGCCATTTTATAAGAACTTATAAAAAAGTCAGAGGAATTACGCCAAAACAACGGCGTAATTCCAAAATCTAAATATAAACTATTTAGCCTGTTTTTTATAAATATCGTTTGTCATGTTTACAATGCTGTCGACATTAAGGTTTTTACAACTTGAAACATAATCATTCCAATCTTTATTGATATCTTTCTGTCCAGTTATAAATTTCAATGTCCATGCATTGATGTTGTCTGTAAGTGGTACACCCCAGAGGTTCAACTGTTCGCGCTGATCTTCAGTCGGTTTAGCTTTCGGATCAACAGTTGCAACTGTCTTGTATTTTCCGTAGCGAGCGTACAAATCCTGAACTTCTGGAGTGAAGTTATCTGTTGATTCTGCTGTTGAGTGACCGTAGAAATAGTTACCGCCTGCATAACCCCATTTTAGGCGAATATCAATGTCAGTATCGCTGCCGGAAATACCTAGCCCTCCGCATTTGAAACCAGGGAGAAGTTTTTTGATTTTCTTTCCGTCTAGATCAACATAGTGCCATGTTTTTCCCTCAGGTCCCCATTTTACCAAAGAGTATCCTTCAGAAGAATAGAACAGCCAGTCAACAAAACGCATCATCTTTACAAAGTCAGACATTCCAAGTTCTTTGAGAGCTTTTTGTGAAACCATAACGCCGCATTCAAGTCGTGAAGTTTCTGCCAAGTCTTTGATTGTTCCAGCCGGATAAACTGTCACATAAGCCGAAGCGCTGTCTCCGCTGATTTTCTTCAAGCTGAGAATATCGTTGCTCATAGAGCTTCTGTTTGTTGATTTAAGAACTGTTTTTCCATTGTAGAATTTATTGTTAGCAGCATCATCAGACTGTGTGAATGTTTCAGGGTCGAGGATTCCGTCTTTTATAAAACTGTTTGCAACTGAAATAAATTTCTTGAAATCATCGCTGATAGATGATGAATAGAATTCTTTCTTTTTCGGATCGAATTTGATACCGCCATTTGTGCCATCAATAGCCCAGCCGGAGATAACATTGTAAGAAGAACCCATCAACTTGAGGAGGTTTCCGCCTGTTCCTTTTCCAGATTGTCCACACCATGGGTCAGACCAGATATAATCAGATTCACTGCACATTCCTTTTGAAACCATGTATTTTTTTACACCGAGGAGGACGTCATGGAGTTTTTCCCAAGTCCAATCTTTTTCAAGCTCACGAACATCATAGCCAGCAGCTGCAAAAATATCGTCACGAACCATAATAGTGTAGTCCTGAAGAGCAGCCTGATGAAGTCCTGGAAGGCGGTAGAATTTACCGTCGTTCTGCTTGATTGTGTCTAGATCCGGATGCATGTTGTATTTTTCTACAAACGCAGTGAAGTTTGGCATATATTTTGTGTAATCAGATACAGGAACAATTCCGCCACCTGCAATGTACTGTTCTTCTGTGTATATTTTTGGAATAATGTATGTCGCAGAGCCTGAGTTTATAGCAAGATTTACTTTCTGAGTGTAGTCACCGCTGTCGTAAGCTGTAATATCGAGATGAACATTTGTAAGTTTTTCAATATCTTTGAAAATACCTTCAGTTTTCCAGTCATCTACAAGTGGATACCATGAAGCATCGCTGAAAGATATAGAATAAGTTACAGGCTCGTCTGAGTGGAAAGTTTTTCCTTCGCCATAAGTATAGCCGACAGCTTCACCGGCATTTTTTACATCAGCATTTTTTCCCTTGCAAGAAACAAGAAGTAAAGCTGTACATGTAATTGCAACCATCAATGTTACAATTTTTTTCATAGTTTATCCTCCTACTATGTCTTTTTATTGTTTACTATTCCTTTACGCCACCTAACATCATGCCTTCAACGTAGTATTTAGACACAAACGGATAGACACAGATGATAGGAAGAGTCATAAGAACCATAGAACAAGATTTTATATTTGCAGCTATCTGCATTTTTTCAGCAGTTGCTTCTCCAGGGTCAGCTGAAGTAGATGCGCCGCTGATGATTGTTTTAAGATAGTAAGCGACAGGCCACATATCTTTTTTGTCAAGGTAAAGGAATGCGTTGTACCAGTTGTTCCAGTACCCTACTGCATTAAACAAAATCATAGTTGCAACGATTGGCATTGAGAGAGGAAGAACAATCTTTACGAATATGCCGACAGGACTAAGACCGTCGAGCTGACCGGCTTCTTCAAGTTCATGAGGAGTCTCTGCAAAAAATGATTTCATCAAAACTACGTAATAAGTGCTGATCAAAGAAGGAATCAAAAATCCTGATACGTGATTTATAAGATGAAGTCTCTGCATCAAAACGTAGTTAGGAATCAATCCTCCGCCAAAATACATTGTAAATATTACAAACTTTGTTAGAACTTTCTGACCGCGCAACTCTTTTTTAGAGAGCGGATACGCAAGACAACTGCTCAACACGAGCGAAAAAAATGTACCTAAAACAGAATAAATAAGCGTATTTTTATAACTTCTTAAAAAGTCACCTTTTTCAAGCACAGATTTATATGTTCCGATATTGAACCCAACTGGGAATAGAGTCACAACACCTTTTGTAATCGCCTCTTCAGATGAAAAGGACTGTGCTACAAGATACAAAAACGGATAAAGAGTGATCGCACATATAAACAACATTATAATTGTGTTTATATATTTAAAACAGATATATCCAGCAGATTCTCCAACCTTTAAATTATTTTTTCTCATTTTAATCCCCTGTTTTCCTGATCTTTCCAGACTACCACAAACCTGCGCCTGTTACTTTCTTAGATATCTTGTTTGCTCCGGTAAGAAGAATGAGATTCAACAGGGATTCAAACAAACCGACAGCAGTTGCATAACTGTAGTTGCCGGAACCAAGACCAAGCCTGAATACGAATGTAGAGACAATATCTGCACTTTCATAAATCATAGGGTTGTACAAAAGAAATACTTTTTCGAACGCGCCACCGGAACCGACAAGACCTCCTATATCAAGTATGAGAAGAGTTGTAATTGTCGGCAAAATAGATGGGATTGTTACGTGCCATACACGCTGAAGATGATTTGCACCGTCAACTTCGGCTGCTTCATACAATGACGGATTGATGCCAGCAATTGCCGCAAGGTAAAGGATTGTTCCCCAACCGAGCGCCTGCCATACACCTGAGATTACAAATATTGCAGGAAAGTATTTTGAATGTGCAATGAAAGATGTCGGTTCTCCACCAAAATGTGCAATAATCGCATTCAATGGTCCGTTTATAGAAACAAGTTCCCGAATCATACCTGTTACAATAACCATTGATATAAAGTGAGGAAGGTACGATACAGTCTGAACGAACTTTTTCCACCACATTGTTTTAATTTCATTGAGCAAAAGAGCAAATAATAAAGTCAGAGGGAAACGCACAAGAAGATAAGAAATATTGAGCACAAGTGTGTTTTTAAATGCACGCCAGAAAGTCATATCACGAATAAACTGACGGAAGTACTTTAATCCGCTCCACTCATCACCAAAAATGCTGTGACCTGCCCTATAACGCCTGAAAGCAATTATATTACCCGCCATAGGAATATAACGAAAGATGATGTAATAGATTACCGGGATGAGCATCAAAGCGTAGAACTGCCAGTATTTTTTTAAATACTTTTTAGAAATTTGAGAGTTTCCATTTAAGTCTGTTTTCTCGAATGCTTCATGTGTTTTCTTTTTCTTATTAAACATTAGCTTCCCCGTTATTTATTTGGTTTCGCACTTACATACTAGTACGCTTGTGCTAATAAAATAATAAATCAGATTTAATAAATGTCAAGAGAAATATCATATTTTCATAAAAAAAATACAATAAAAATTTAAGAAGAATCTTTTATTGACTATATAAACGTACTCTTCTAAAATAGACAAAATGAAACATACTGAAAAGCAAACGAAAGAGTCAAACAGAGATTTTGCCCTTCGTGTAATCAGAGAAAACATTGTAAATCTTGAGTTAAAGCCGGGCAGCATGATCAGCGAAAAAGAGATTGCAGATGAATTGCACCTTTCGCGTACACCTGTCCATGAAGCGATGCAGGAATTATCTTCAACAAAAATCATCGAAATACTTCCGCAAAAAGGAAGCCTCGTAAGTTTAATCAACATGACACTTGTAGAAGAAGCGGTTTTTGTTCGAGTTACAATAGAATCAGCAATCACAGAAATGGCATGCCAAAAAGCGACAGAAGAAGAAGTCCAAAAATTGGAAGAAAATGTCACACTTCAGGAATTCTATTATTCAAAAAATAATCGCGATAAAATCATGGAACTAGATAATAAATTTCATAAAATGATGTACGAAATAACAGATAAGATGCTCAGTTATCACATGGTTCGCACAGTGAACGTTCATTACGACAGAATACGGCAACTTCACCTTAATTCATTCAATCCTGAACGCATTATAAAAGAGCACAGAATGATTCTTGAAGCTTTTAAAAGCAGAAACAGTGAGATGGCAAGAAAGGCGATCAACACACATTTAGAGCGTCATTACACTCAAGAAGACGAAATACGAAAAAAATTTCCTGAATATTTTGGAAAAAAATAACTTTTTTGGAAAATATTATTGAGAAGAAGTTGACACAAATTTCTTTTTAGTATAATATGACGTCAATCACGCGGGCGTAGCGAAGCTGGTTATCGCGCTGGCCTGTCACGCCGGAGATCGGGGGTTCGAGCCCCCCCGCTCGCGCTAAGCCTTCCGCTTTATTGTGGAAGGCTTTTTTATTGATTTATTTACGGGCAATAGCGCAGTTGGTAGCGCGCGACGTTCGGGACGTTGAGGTCGCTGGTTCGAATCCAGTTTGCCCGAGTTTCCACTTTGTTATCATTTTCCTACTTTCGTAACTAACTTTTCAATTTGTTTTAATTGTCGAACCACGAGCAGATAAATCTGCTCGCACGCCGTTCTGCAGATAAATCTGCTCGCACGCCGTTCTTTCGATGAACCTAAAGCGGCCACTAAGGTGCTCGTTTTTTAACGGTTCTTCGATTATAGGCTGGTTCGAATCCAGTTTGCCCGAGTTTCCACTTTGTTATCATTTTCCTACTTTCGTAACTAACTTTTCAATTTGTTTTAATTGTCGAACCACGAGCAGATAAATCTGCTCGCACGCCGTTCTTTCGATGAACCTAAAACGACCACTAAGGTGCTCGTTTTTTAACGGTTCTTCGATTATAGGCTGGTTCGAATCCAGTTTGCCCGAGTTTCCACTTTGTTATCATTTTCCTACTTTCGTAACTAACTTTTCAATTTGTTTTAATTGTCGAACCACGAGCAGATAAATCTGCTCGCACGCCGTTCTTTCGATGAACCTAAAACGACCACTAAGGTGCTCGTTTTTTAACGGTTCTTCGATTATAGGCGGGTTCAAATCCAGTTTGCCCGAGTTTCCACTTTGTTATCATTTTCCTACTTTCGTAACTAACTTTTCAATTTGTTTTAATTGTCGAACCACGAGCAGATAAATCTGCTCGCACGCCGTTCTTTCGATGAACCTAAAACGACCACTAAGGTGCTCGTTTTTTAACGGTTTTTCGATTATAGGCTGGTTCGAATCCAGTTTGCCCGAATTTTATGTATGATTGCACACCGCACCATACGCTGAATCCGGGAAATTAAGGGAAATTTTCCATTAATTTCCGCTAAATTCCTTCAATTTATCTTCAAAATCATCTGTTCGAATATATCCGGTCAAGCGTTTGTTTAAATGGATTGTTTTTAACAAATCCTTTTTGACAAGACCTTCTAAATCTGCTCTGATTGTCTTTACAGAAACCCCTAATTCAGTTTCCAAGTCTTTGCATATAAAAATATTTTCAGGTTTCTTTGTTGCAATCTTGAGAATTTTAGCTTGTCTTTCATTTATGCCGGTGACATTTTTAAACTCAAACAATGCTGAGTGTTCTTTTGATTTTCTGTCAAGATAAGCTTTCAGTTCTTTGTAAGCCTTGTTCAAAACAACAAGATTATAATTTATAAAATATCCCAGATTGTAATCGTCTTGTTCGGTATACAAAAAAACTTTTTCGTATTTGCTTTTAGTTGAATATATAATCCTCGAAATAGAGAGAAACTCTGTTAACCAATAACCTTTTTTTAACATATACCAATAAAACAAAGATCTGGCTGTTCTGCCATTGCCGTCAACAAAAGGGTGAAGAAACGATATCATAAAATGAATTATGATTGCCTTAATGATTGGGTGGACAAAAGTTTTATCATTGTTTGCAAAATCACACAGCTGCTCTATAATCAATTCGATTTCATCACAATCAGGCGGATAATGAGCCACTTCGCCTGTCAGTTTATTTGACACCACAATATCATTCGTTGTCCGAAAGTTTCCGACATCTTCAGGATTATCCAATGTTTTTTCTGAAATTTTTCTGTGGATTTCAAGCAGCAGTTCTTTAGATAGAGGAGAATCTTTTTTTTCTGATAAAAATCTGATTGTTCTATAATTGTTCAAAATCATTTGCTGGCTTGCATCTTTTGGTTTTTGCTGTTTTCTAAGCATTTCTTTTGCGACTTTCCTTGTTGTCGATGCACCTTCCATCTGGCTTGAAGCGATAGCTTCTTCCATTATTGAGCTAAGTAGGTAATATTGCTTTGTTCTCTCTGTGATAATATTATCGGAAGATAGCGTACCGCCAAAATTCATATCAAATTCATGAAGATATTGTTGCATGTAATCGTTTATCTTATAGCTAAATACATATTTCCCGAATGAAATGGCGTTTGATAAGCGTTGCATTTTTACAGCGATCCAAAAGTCTTCAGGGTTTATGCCATTAGGTGCGTTGTATTTTACTTTATCCCAATAAAGATAGTCTTTTTCAACTCTGTCAAAATACTTTTTATATTCAGCGTTGCAAAATAAAGAGATGATAACATCAGGTTTTGGCTCTATTGAAGGCGGCTTTTCAATCATACAAGGCATTATATCATTATAAAATCGGATTATCAATAAAATAGGGGAAATTTACTCCTAATTTCCCCTATTTTTCCTGTTCAATTTCAGAAGTATTTTTAAATTTAAGCAAATCCGAAAGTGAGATACATCAGATGCGAAAATCGCCGATTAAATCTCTTAAATCCCAAAAATCGATTACAATTCTTCAAGAGTTTTTATTATGCGGATTTTTGTCTCAGCTCCGATTCCCCATGAAATATTGTTTTCGTCTCCGCGTTTTTCCGGATTTTCTATTTCGACAAGTGTGTAACGTTTTAGGTTGAAAAAACCTTCGCTCTGTGCATGGGCTTCCATATTTTTTGCGGAAACAGACACACGCTCTTTTCCATTGCACAATAAAAATCTCACTCTCCCCGATTTATTAAGCATGCCGTCAGACACTATTCTGCCGCAGAGAAAATCGGATTTTTCAAGCTCACAAACAGAATTTGATTTTCTTTCAAAAACAAAATATGTCATCTTCACAGATTCCCTGTCAAGCTTTGCTTCCTTTGCGATCGCTGAAACTATCGCATCAACATTCCATGCGTTTTCACAGTGGCACGTATGATTCGGTCCTGCAATCAAAGCGGGGCATTCTGCATTGCAAATACATGGACAGACAATATGTGCACCTCGCTTTACCAATCCATTTCTGGTCTCAAGCAGCGCACGACTTGTGTCCAAAACTGATGGTTCATTTATGATGACCACGCCATTTTCGTTAAGATGATTTATGCAATTTTCAATAAAATCGATTCTTTTTTCAATTTTGTCGACATCGTTTTTCCAAAGTTCATTCAGAGAATGGCTCATGACGATTACGTCAAATTTTTTGTCTGCAAACGAGTCAAAAAAAGCTCTATCTTCCAAATTGTCAACACTTTTTTCAACGAAAATATTATCCGAATGAGGATTAGATTCAACCAATTTTTCTGCGATGTCTAATGCTTTGGAACTTGAATCGGAAAGATAAACATCAGAACTGATTTTCTTTTCTCCGAATCTGCTGAAAAAACTTAAAATTGCACAACAGGCAGCTCCCGGCCCACAACCAAGATCTAAAATTCTGATTGGACGGGTTTCATCTTGCACAGTGATGTAAATTTCCTGCATTTTTTTTTCTGCATCTGCGCAAATCGTAAGGAGCTGCAAAAAAGAAACCGGCCAGTAATAGAGAAGATATGCGCCAAGCAAAAAGTTGTCTTGCATATAGCCGGCTCCTGCAAGATGCTTATCTCCGGTAAGTCCACGTTGAAGCTTTAAAAGTGATTGAGCAACACTCGTAATTTCATTTTTATTAAGAGATGAACGTTCGGGATTTTTGAGATTTTTTCCTTTCCATAATTTTATAAGTTTTGGAATATATTCATTTAATAAAGCTTTAGAAAGTGATTTGGACATAGCTTGATTATATAAAAAAAATCCGCCGAAACCAATCAGTCTCAGCGGATTTTATTTACCGTCTAACAGCGGATTTTACAAAGATGTGATCGCAATCTTTTTTGGTGATGGAATTGCCTTGCGAGGCATTACAACTGTAAGTATTCCGTTAGAAACATTTGCAGAAAGCTTTTCACCATCAACATCTTCAGGCAGAGTAAAACTTCTTGTAAACTCTGAATATGTGCGTTCACGGATAAGCCACTTCTCAGAATTTTTGCATTCTTTGTTGTCCTTATCGTGTTTGTCAGACTTATCTTCTGTCTTAGTTTCCTTGCTTGAAGATATTGTCAAAACATTGTTATTCAACTCGATATCTACATCTTTTTCACTTCTACCAGGCAGATCCATCTGGAGTGTGTATTCTTTTTCAGATTTTTTTACATCTACCTTTGGAGTCTGAAATGCTTTTTTCAAGTTGAAAGATGGAAACATATAACCATCATCTGTCATACCATCAAAAAAGTTATTAAAAAGTGATAATTCGTTCATATCAAACCTCCTGTTGTTTTATTGAACATTTACACTAAACATTATGCAATATCTATGCCATGTGTAATATAA
This sequence comes from Treponema sp. Marseille-Q3903, assembly GCF_014334335.1. Lineage (NCBI taxonomy): Bacteria > Pseudomonadati > Spirochaetota > Spirochaetia > Treponematales > Treponemataceae > Treponema > Treponema sp. Marseille-Q3903. The sequence goes on along the minus strand of NZ_JACSEU010000001.1, from coordinate 1,068,508 downwards.
AATGAAAAAAAACATAAATTGTTTAGTTTTTTTATAAAATAGTCTCCAATCGGAAAAAAAATGGCATTTATACAACGTGCCGCAAAAATTTTTCAGCTGATGTGCCAATATCATCTAAATGTGTCAAAATATCTTTTCAAAAGGTGTCATTTTGATACACTAGGACGACACAATGCAACAATTTTGGGTCCAAATGCACTAAAAAAAATCACTCAGGCAAAAAAGATAATTTTTTATAATTGTAAAAGCTGATTTTTATATTGATTAATTAGTTTTTTTTCTATAGAATATTATTGTTTTTACGGACTCACCGGAAAAAAGGAGGTGACATTTACTATGGCAACTATCAGTGTTGATGATTCAGAAAACCTTGAAAAAGCTATCAAACGTTTTAAACGTATGGTTGAAAAAGAAGGCATCATCCGCGAATTCAAAAAGCGTGAATATTTTGAAAAACCTTCTGCACTTCTCCATCAGAAAAAAACAACTCTCGCACGAAAACTCTTGAATAAGAGACGCAAGACAGAAAAAAAAGATTTCTAATTAGAGAACTAAAAAAAAGCCTGATTCTAAGAATCAGGCTTTTTTTTTACACTATTTATTTTATCATCTTACCGTCGGAAAATGCTTTTCCAACAACTTCTCCAAGTTTTATATAAGTATGATTCACCGGGTCAAACGTTATCGGCTCAAGTTTTGCAGGGTCGATTTTACCATTTGTCAAAATTGAATCCTCTGCACTGATATTCTCGATATCGGCAACCATGCAGCCTGTCGATGTATCATAGCTTACAACAGTGCATTCTATACACATTGGAAGCTCGTTGATGACAGGAGCGTCGACAAACTCAGCCTTTGAAACTGTAAAACCGGCTTTTGCAAGCTTATCTTTTACATCGTTTCCGCTGACAATTCCAACATAATCGCATTCTTTTACGTGCTTTGCATCTGCCATGCTGACTGTAAAAGCTTTCTTTTCAAGGAAATTTTTTGCAGTTTTGTGCGCAGGATGAACACAAAGCATTATTTGATTTGTGTCATGGATTCCGCCCCATGCAGCGTTCATAACGTTTGGAGTCCCGTCTTCATTGTACGTTGCAATGATAAGAACAGGCATTGGATACATATAAGTCTGTTTTCCAAAATTCTTTTTCATTTTTAACCTCAACTATACAATACAATTCAACATAAGATTTTATCAATCTTAGTTCTTTGAGCGTTCGAGGAAAGAACCATCTCGAGTATCAATTACGATTTTATCATCAGTGTTGATAAACAATGGAACGCGAACTTCAATTCCTGTATCTAGTGTAGCCGGTTTCAACGATTTTCCTGAAGTATCGCCTTTTACACCTGGCTCACAATATGTAACTGTGCGTGTAACGCGGACAGGAAGATCGATACCGACAGGTTTTCCTTCGTAAAATGTAAGGTTTACTTCCAAGTCATCATCGGGAGTGATGTATCCTGCATAGTCGCCAAGGTCAGATTTTGGAAGTTCAAACTGTTCGTAAGTGTCCTGATCCATAAATACAAATGTGTCACCATCGATATAAGAAAGTTTTGTTACATGTGGTTCAAGGTCTACTTCATCAAATTTTTCACCGGCATCGATAGCGAGATCCATTGTAGAGTTTGTAACAAGATTCTTTACACGCAGACTTGTTACCATTCCAGAACGACCTGAACGCTGACCAAGCATCTTCTGTACAATAAGAGCATTACCTTCATACATGAAAGCAGTTCCAACTTTTAATTCTGATGTCATTAGCATAATATAAAACCTCTAAAAATATTTTATCAAATTTGTTTTTCTATTATAGCAGTTTTCTCAATGAATGTCATTAAGTTAGCACAAAGGTCGCCGTTTTTTCTGATATCATTTGCAAAGTCTATAAAACCATATTTAAGTTTATCTGCATTTTCAATAAAGTTACGACATTTCTTTTCAAACTCTACGTCACTGACTTCATATTTCGGTTTATTAAAATCAAGCCATACATCTTGTATAATTTTAAAATCTTCACTCTTAAAATGGCGAGCAATTCTCTCAAGCAGAGAATTTACTTTTACAATCTGATACTCGTCGCTTTGAGGATATGCATGCCAGATAAACGGAATACCTGAAAGACAAGCACGAGACATAGAATCTTCACCGCGGATTATCAAAATATCGCAGGACATCATAAAATTATCCCACTGCTCCTGATCCATAAACTCGAGCTCGCATAATTTAGAAGCAGAAGTTCGCCGTTTTTGAAAAAAAACTTTTTCCCACGACTCAACAAAACTATCTCTGCCAACTCCTTGTGCAACGTACACAAAATTGTTTTCCAAAGATTTTGCAAGCGCAGTCCAGTCTCTTTTATACGTAAACACGAGTATTTTTTTTTGTTTTGGAAGACAATTTTCATTTTGAAATTGATTTTGTGATTGATTTTCTAAATGATAACATTTATCAATTTTAGCTATCGATTTACCTGATTTACCTGATTTACCTGATTTATCTGATTTACTTGATTTACCTGATTTATCCCAAAGCCCTCCAAGCACAAGTCCCCCTGTTTTTTCTGTAAAACCGGGCATAAAATTTACCTTTTGAACTTTTGCGCTTCTGGTAAGCGATTTTGAACAATGAAAATCTTGAGCATATTTTTCAGCAGAAAGATAATCTATCATGATTATGTGGACAGTTTGAGCGAGTTTATCATCAAAAAGAATTTTTTCCATCCAGTCAGGGCGTCCACATTGAAAATTTTCTAAAATCACAGATAATTTTTCGCCATCATTTTTAGAAAATTCCTTGTAGCAAAAATCACGAGCGTTCCAATTGTAAACTTTTATATTTCGGACAATTTGAAAATCTTTATCGGAGTGGACATCGCTACAAATTTTACTAAAAGATTTCAAGTCGTCAACGACAAAGTTTATGTCATATTTTGGCGCAACTATTTTTAGCTGCTTTACCATCCTCCAGCAAACTCCAATATCTCCAAAATTATCAACAACTTTACATAAAACCGTAATCTGCATAAATCCCTGCTATAAAAAAAGCCGTGCGGATAAACACACAGCTTTTGCTAAAATATCAATCTAAAGAAAATATACTTTAATTAATTTGGCTGTACAACCCGCTTAATTCTGAACGCCATTCAGGCTTTTTGTCGCGTTCTTCCCACTCAATAATTTTCTTTATTGTAAAATGACGCTGATCTCTGGGGTTTTCATAATAGATGACAGCAAAGCGTCCCTGCCCGATATAAGCGATTTTTTCATTTTCGCCGACTTGTTCTGTTTGCTTCAGCTGATTCAAAATGCAGTCGAAATGCGCCGGTTTTCCGCTTTCTTTATCTGTGATTGCGCTTGAAACATCAGTGATAGGTTGACCGCATTTTGGACAGATAACTTCACGTGATTTTATTTCTTTAATTGCCTGTTGTATTTTTTTTTCTGCTTCAGAATCTTCGTATACCGCTTTTTTTAAATGAAAATCTTTCTTATTATTGAGTTCTCTGTACTGTTCAGCTTTGTTTTGCTCTGACTTTTTTTGATTGTTCCAATTGTTTGAATATTTTTTATTTTTCCGTCGTTCCATCTCTAATCCCTAAGTTTCAATTCATCAGGGTATTCTATCAGATGATTGCTTATTACCTGAGCGATTCTCTGAATGGCGTTATCAAGATACTCCTGACTTTGAATTTTCTTCCTTAACTCTAAAATCCTAGGCGACAAGTCAATTTCCTCTGTTTTGTCGATAACCAAAGTTGTTGTCCCTGTAGATTTTCCACCAGAAATCATAGAATCTCCCAATATCATTACATTATTCTGTAAAAGCATTTTTAATATGATACACAGGCTCAAGTCCCGGCATGTCAATAACAACAACATCATATCTGATGTAGCTGTTACTATATTCTCGATGATTTAACAGAAAACGTTTAGACGTTTTTATAATTCTTTTTAATTTCTGTGAATTTAACTCCTTTTTTATAATGTCATAAGTGCCGTTCGGAAGTGTTTTAACTTCGACAAACACCAATGTTTCATCTTTATACGATATTATATCAATTTCTCCTGTTCTTGTCCGCCAGTTGCGTTCGATTATGTCATAGCCTTTTTCAGAAAGGTATTTGCAAGCTTTGTCTTCGCCGTAATCTCCAATTTGTTTTTTATTCATCTTTTCTCCGCGAAATCTATCTTTCTTCCATGATGAATGAAAAAATCGCTGCAAGCGCTTTCCATGATTCTTCTGGGACAACGCTCCCGACGCTTTGAAAACCGAGCAAATCAACGAGTGCCGCATCTTCTTCGATTTGTATCTGATTTTCTTTTGCCAATTTTATAATATGGTTTGCAGATTTTCCTTCGCCTTTTGCGACTATTATTGGAGCTTCCACACCTTCCGGATATTTTAATGCGACTGCTTTTTTAATTTTTTTTGATGATGATTCAAAATCGCTCAAAAATCGCCTCCGAAAGAATAAAACTCTTCAGTTTCGGCAGCAAAACCTTCTATGGTTTCTTCATTTTCCCATTCAACCGGGCAAAAAATTCCGACTTTGCGCAGACACTTTGAAAATTTTTCAGAAAGGTATGCCTGATTTTCCGATCCGGTTTTTGACTTGCCGCCAATTTCGCAAACACAAAACTTTATCCCTGTGCATTTTTTGTTTTTATAGTTTAAGTTAAAAAGATATTTTTGATTTTTTTGATCGCAGCCATCATAACTGTCTTTTTTTTTAAATTGAGGCGTATAAGATACGTTGATCATCTTAAGAGTCTCAAGTTTTGACATCAATATTCTGATGCAGCCTTTCCCGACATTTCCGACAACTTGTGAATCCGAATATCTTACAAGCTCAAAAGGAAAAATAAACCAACTGCCTCGAACTTTATTTATTTTATTGAGAATTTTTTTCCAATTTTCGCTGTCTCGATTTTTTTTATCAAAATTGCAGAAATCTCCATCATATTCTTCAAGCATTGCCAAAAGACTTACGACATCTGATTCTTCAAAATCAACTCCACGCTCAGCTAGCATCATCAAAACTTCAGCCGCTTTTTTTTCGCGACCATTTCCAAATTTTATAGAGAGATTTTTTATCCGGTTCAAAAGCGACGCATCTAATTTCATTCCGATTTGTTTCATCTGCCGAACAATATTTGAAGAAAGCAAATCAGGTTCAATCCCAAGTGAAATGAGAATTTCCGATGCAGATGAATTTCCGACTGTTTTTGAAAGCTCAATTTGAGTATCGTTTTGTTTTGGCGTGATGACGATATCTCCGCCTTTTACGCTGACAGTTGCGCTAAATGATGAGCCGACTGCAAGTGGTTTTGACGAATGAATGTTTACGCGTGCGCCTGCGACAGTTCCCAAATACTGTCCATTGCCTTTGTCGGCGAGCACTTTGACATTCACAGATGAGCCGTCTCGCAAAATGTGACGATTTACACCAAAACGCGAAAATTGACTTAAATTGATTATTGCTGTTCCAGTATTCACAGTTTTATTTTATAAAAAAAAAGGAGATTACCCAATAGAGCAATCTCCTTCTATAGCTAATATTAAGCAGAAAGATTAATCTTCTTTTTTTGCCTCTGCAGCGGCTTCTGCTCTTTCTTCTTTAATTTTAGCTTCTGTTGCAGCAGCGGCAGCTTCTGCACGCGCATTACGAGCTTCCATAGCAGCTGTGATTTTTGCACCAACCAAAGTTTTAACTTTAGCATCCTTACCGATCTTGTCGCGCAAGTAATAGAGTTTAGCACGGCGTACTTTACCAGGTCGAACTACTTCAACCTTTACAATACGAGGACTGTTATAAGGGAATACACGTTCTACTCCTACCCCATAAGAAATTTTTCTAACAGTGAAAGTCTGTCTTGCACCTTCATTCTTTTTGCAAAGAACGATACCTTCAAAAACTTGGATACGTTCAGTTCTACCTTCAACGATTTTAAAGTAAACTTTTACAGTATCGCCAACATTGAATTCCTGAGCTCCAGGACGCTTCTGTGATTCTTCAATTGTTTTAATAAGATCCATAATGATTTCCTTAGTTAGTTTTGGCAGCTTTCTTAGAACGATGCTTTTTCATCTTCTTTTCAAAAGACTGCTCACATATTTCCTCAATCATTTTTTCAGCTTCTTGAGAAAGTTGACCGTTTTGCCTTGCAGAACAGATTAAGTCGGGTCTGTTCAATAAAGTTTTCATCAACCGCTTTTTAAGCCGCCACTTTCGGATTTTTTCATGATTTCCGCTGAGCAAAACAGAGGGAACCTTCATACCATTCCATTCTTCGGGATGAGTATACTGTGGATATTCCAAAAGTCCATCACAAAAGCTTTCTTCTTCAAGTGATTCTGGTGAAATTACTCCGTCTATTAAACGGTAAACAGTGTCGATTATCACTGTCACTGCAACTTCTCCCGATGACATCACATAATCTCCGATTGAGATTTCTGCATCAACGTAAGAATCAATAATTCTCTGGTCTATACCTTCGTAGCGACCACAGATGAAGACTAATTCGTCTTTGTGACTGAGTTCTTCAGCAACTTTCTGTGTCAATTGCTTTCCGCTTGGAGTAACGTATATTACATACTTTTTGCGGGCATTCACACTGTCGAGTGCTTTTGAAAGTGGTTCAGGCATCATCAACTGGCCTGCTCCGCCTCCGTACGTTCCGTCATCACATGTATGGTGTTTATCAAGAGCAAAATCTCTGATGTTCACCAGATCGTAAGCAATAATTTCCTTTTCAACCGCTTTAGCCATGATTGAGTTTTCAAAAAAAACTTTCACGATATCAGGAAATAAGGTCAGCACTGTAAATTTCATGGAATTACTCCAGAATCCAGAGGTGCATCAATTGCACCGTTCGGTTCTCGATATCAACCTTTCCAATAAATTCTTTGTTGAAAGGTATCAGAACTTTTCGGTCACAACTATCGGTAAGGACTGCTTCTAACAAGTTACCCCCGCCGCCTTCCATAACGTCTGTGATTTTACCTAACACTTTAGGTGCATCAAACACTGCCGGATCGTCTTTCCCTTCAAATATAAGGGAACAATTTCGTAAATCTTCGATATACCACTCGTCTTTTTTCAAAGGCTTGCAATATTTTCTTGGGACTGATATTTCCCAACCTCTGTACTTTCGTACATCTTCGTCGGAATCTATGCCCAAAAACTTAACATAAGCAACATCATGCCCTAGAGAAACCGATTCAACCTTTGTTTCTTTCAGTACGTCGCCATGTTTTAAAGCAACATCTTTCAATTTGAGCAGATGCTCATATTCTCCGGAAGCGCTCTCTACTTTACATTCACCCTGAAATCCGTGAGATCCCCGAATGAAGCCAACCACCAACTGTGCTTTACCCATCAGCAATATTCCTAGTTATCAAGAATATCAAGACTGTAACGCTTACCGTCTTTTACAGCTGAAGCACTCAAAACTGTTCTCATAGCTTTAGCAATTCTACCGTATTTACCGATTACCTTGCCAATATCGCCATCAGCAACTTTAAGCTGGAGCACCATGCCTTTTTCGCCTTCAGTTTCATTTACAGATACAGCTGACGGATCATCGACCAATGATTTTGCGATGTATTCAATCAGGTCTTTTTCCATTTTCTAGCTCCTCTGTAAATTACTTTGCCTGTTTTGCAGCCTGAACATTCATCAATTTCTTAACGATGTCTGTCGGCTGTGCACCAACGCTGATCCAGTGTTTAGCACGATCCATATCGATTGAAACTTGAGAATCTTCCTTTGCAATTGGCTGGAAAGTTCCAATTTCTTCGATACAGACACCGTCGCGAGGCTTGCGTGAGTCCTGAACAACTACGCGGTAGCATGGACGTTTTTTTGTACCAAATTTTTTAAGTCTGATTTTGACCATTTATTTCCTCCATGGCGCTGATTTAGCACCAAATTTGCAATTTAAGTGTATCAATTTAAGTGTATATTGAACTATCATAGTATATAACTTTTGGAATTTATTCAATACTTGGATTATATTTATCAGCAACTCATGATATTTTCGCTATAGAGGCAATTCGTTATTTTTCGGTATATTCGTCAAAATCAAACAGTATCTAAAAATGAAGTTACGTGAAACTGCGGCATTAAAAATTATTTATTCATTTTTATGAATTCTGAAAGTTTATCTATCTGATTTTTTACCTTTTTTGGAGCGGGACCTCCATCAGTATTTCTTGCAATCACACAAGCAACGGGAGTAATTTTTTCAAAAATATCTTTATCAAACAGTTCTGAAGCGTTCCGATAATCTGAAAAATCGAGTTCTTCGAGCCTGCATTTTTTTTCAATAGCAAGCCTGACAAGACTTGCAGAAACTCCATGTGCGGTTCTAAAAGGGAGCCCTTTTCTTACAAGATAATCTGCGACATCAGTTGCGTTTAGGTAACCACCGTCACAACCTAGAGCCATAACACTTTTATTCCATTTTGCAGTGCGTATCATCTCTGTAAAGACTTTTACAGAATTGAGAACAGTATCATAGGCATCAAAGAAGCTCGCTTTATCTTCCTGCATGTCGCGGTCGTAAGACAAAGGGAGTGCTTTCATCATTGTAAAAAGAGCGATCATATCTCCATAAACAGTTCCGGTTTTGCCGCGTATAAGTTCGGCAAAGTCAGGATTTTTTTTCTGAGGCATTATGGAACTTCCTGTAGACCATTTTTCACTCAAATCTATAAAACCGAATTCAACAGTTGACCACAAGACAATTTCTTCGCATGCACGAGAAAGATGCATCTGTAAAATAGAAAGAACAGATACGGTTTCAAGATAATAATCGCGGTCGGAAACAGTGTCTATAGAATTTTCGGTTATTTCTGAAAACCCAAGTAGCTCTGCCTCATATTTTCTATTTAATGGAAGCCCACTTCCTGCAAGAGCCCCAGAACCGATTGGAGAAACGTCGGCTCGTTTTGCAGCGTCACAAAGGCGTGAATAATCACGCACAAACATCCATGCCCACGCTAAAACATGATGAGCGAGAGTCACCGGCTGCGCATGTTGCATGTGAGTAAAGCCAGGAATTAAAGTGTTTATGTTTTCAGAAGCGATTTCTTTAAGCACTTCGAGAAGTTTTATAATCTCGCTTTTTAGAATTCTAATCTGTTGGCGAAGGTAAAGGCGTTCATCTAAAGCAATCTGGTCATTACGGCTGCGCCCCGTGTGAATTTTTTTACCGGCTTCGCCAATTCTGTCTGTCAAAACAGCTTCAATAAAAGAGTGGATATCTTCGGCAGATAAATCTACTGTAAACGGATTTCCGGCTTTGTCTTTACCAGAATTCAAATCGTCTTTGATTGATTCAAGACCATCTATAATCAGTTTTTTCTCGGCTTCAGAAATCAAGCCTTGTTTAAAAAGCATTTTTGCATGAGCGATGCTCCCTTCAATGTCGACAACTGCCATACGCATATCTTCAAATATAGATGTTTCGAATTCTACGGCAGCAGCATTCGGTCCTTCCGTAAAACGCCCATGCCAAAGAGCGGCGTGATTATCTGTTGTTATAGTTCCGTGTGATGTCATGTAAATCATTATATAAAAAATATATGCCGATTTCAATTAAGCAATCTGGCGGTAAATTGATTGGGTATAAATAAGTCTGGCGACAATCGGACTACAAATGAAATGTGAGAGCGAAATCAATTGAAAAATCTTTTTATAAAAAAAAAGAGAACCCCCGACATAAAAGTCAGGAATCCTCTTTTTGTATACAAGACTAAAAAGTAGTTTTATTTTTTATAAAAAATTACCATTTCTTTTCAATCTTATCACAGATGTTCAATTCACCTTCATCCATAGCAAAGAATTTTGCTTTTTCCATGTTTGGAACGATGTTTACAGAATCTCCAAGTCTGAATTCTGCAGAAGCTGTAGTCTTAGCGATGATTGACTGTCCCTTGTTAGACACAAGATACAAGTGTGTTTCAGCACCAAGAGGCTCTTTGTTAGTGATCTTCATCTGCATATCATCTTTTGCAGCAGGTTTATCTACGTATTTCAAATCTTCCGGACGAATACCGAAAGAAACTTCCTTATTTACATAATCTTTAAGGAATTTAGCCTGTTCAGTTGTTGGGTTGATTTCGAAAGAACCTTCATCACAAACGATTTTTCCGTTCTTTTCAAGAACTTTTACAGTAAGGAAGTTCATTGGAGGTGTTCCAATAAATCCAGCAACGAATTTGTTGATTGGATTGTTGTACAGATACAATGGAGCACCAATCTGCTGAATAATACCGTCTTTCATTACAACGATTTTTGTACCGAGAGTCATAGCTTCGATCTGGTCATGAGTTACGTAAATCATTGTTGCCTGAAGTCTGTTGTGAAGAGCTGCTAATTCCGAACGCATTGTTACACGGAGTTTAGCATCAAGGTTAGAAAGAGGTTCGTCAAACAAGAATACTTTAGGATTACGTACGATTGCACGTCCTACAGCAACACGCTGACGCTGTCCGCCTGAAAGAGCCTTTGGTTTTCTATCAAGATACTGTGTAAGGTCGAGCTGTTTTGCAGCATCGCGAACACGACGGTCAATTTCTGCCTTGTCCATCTTACGAATCTTCAATCCAAATGCCATGTTATCATAAACTGTCATGTGAGGATAAAGAGCATAGTTCTGGAATACCATAGCGATGTCACGATCTTTTGGAGGAACATCGTTCATTTCAACACCGTCGATGAACAATTTACCTTCAGAAATGTCTTCGAGTCCTGCAACCATACGGAGAGTTGTTGACTTTCCACAACCAGATGGTCCTACGAATACACAGAATTCTTTGTCTTCAATTGTGATATTAGCATTATCTACGGCACGAACACTGCCATCGTAAATTTTACCAATACCTTTAAGTTCTACTTTTGCCATTTTTTGGCCTCCTGAGTTTTTTGTCCGGCATTTCGCCGAACTCTGGGTTATATTATTAAATTAATTTTACGGCAGGAAAACTCATAAGTCAATTAAATAATTCGGAAAATTTGATTTTATTTGGCAATCTAAGAATAATCTCTTATCCATAAACAGCTTCGCTAAGATAACCCCGCATGGGGATGTGAAATCTTGAAAAGTGAAAAAAAAAGAGAACTGCCGAAACCGACAATTCTCTTTATGCGGGGGACCTGACTTGAACAGGCACGACTTACGTCATTAGCACCTCAAGCTAACGTGTCTACCAATTCCACCACCTCCGCGTGAATGTGAAAGTTAATATATCCTAAACAATACGCAGTGTCAATATATTATATAATTTTTTATGATAAATGTGCTATACTTTATTTCGGATGTTTTGATAGGAGACAAAAATGTGTGAGGAATGTTATTCAGATAAAAACAGGATAACTCCATTGCTAAATCCTTTGGAATGTTTGGAAAATCATACGCAGTACATTTGCGGAACTTGCGGGCGCTGTATCTGCATTGAACACGACGAAAAGCGAGGACTTCAGCGGTGGAACTTTCCATTTAAGTCGTTGGAAATTGCAAAACTCTACCTTAGGACTGCCGACTACACTTCAAAAAAATCATGCGGAATTTATGAAATTGAATCTGAAAAAGGTCGACTTTCTTATAAAATATTTTCTGATGACGAAGAATTGTCTGTATTCCTCAAAAAAAATCACGGCAAAAGATGCAGGCAGATGAAAAGCGTTTTTAGAGTTGAAGGCTATAAAGAATATCCTAACACGCAAGTCCGAAAGTTAACTAATGAAGAAATCAAACGATACATGGCGGAACGATGATTAAGTCTTGTAACGCAATACGCCGCTGCAAAAAAAAACATGCGGCAAGGATTGGAGTAATTGCGAAGCGGTGTTTCAACACTGCGAGCAAAATGCAAAATGTACGCTATTTTGCGTACGTTTTGCAGTCGGCGGCGAAAGCCGGAGTTACGCAAAGCCTGTTTTTGCGAAATGCAATTGAGCAAAAGCCGCCCGAAAAAAAAATATAATATTTACGAGGGATAAAATGATTCTCCTCACACAGTTGAACTTCATTCTTTAAAGTCAAGCGAGATAGATATGTTTGAAGTTACTGTTGACGAAAGATCTGCAAATGTCGGTAAAAAAATATCTGAGCTCAACTTTGATAAAGATGTTTTGATAAGTTCAATTGTTCGCAATGGGCAGATTATTTTTCCAAAAGGCGACACAAAACTTAAAGAGAACGATATTCTTTTTGTATTGACGCATATATCTAAAATTAAAGAGATAAAAAAGAATATAAATACACAAAAACCGGTGACCGCTTTATCATAAGCCCGAATACAACAATGGAAAATCTTGCGTTTGCGCTCATGGTTATGTTCAATATGAACGGAAGCCACTTGTACAAATTTGAGATTGACCGACAAAAACAAAAAGAAAAAGAACTTAGACAAGCAGGGGTATCTCAAGAAAGCATAAAGGAAATGTTGAGATTTGTGGGCAATATAGAAATTGAAAGTTATATTGACAAGCAAATGGATTGCGCTGATGATGAATTTATGCTTAAAGAACTTGGAATACAGCCTCCGGAACGTTTTGAGGCATATTCCGTAAAAATTATCAAGTTTTTGAATAAAAAAAATCATGAAATAGACTTTTTTTATGATTTTGGTGACGGCTGGAAAATCAAATTGACGCTTGAAAAAGACGATTTCCTTACAGACATTCCAACAACTTCTCTTCCTGTTGTTTTAGAAGGAACCGGACTTGGGATTATAGAAGATTGTGGCGGAACAGATGGTCTTAGAGCGATAAAAAAAGCATTTAAAATAAAAAGCGGCGAAGATTACAGGCAGTACAGATTATCTGAATGTCAACAACAGCGACCGTGCAATTTTCTTCATTATCAGAATCCGAACATTTTGTTGCAGATTGAAAAACTCGCTCAGAATTATCGGCAATATTTTGAACTCTGTCTCCATCAGTTTTGTTTAACATGTAAGGATTTTCTCCGATTTTTTTCAGAATATCAGGCATATCATCAAGGCTTTCTGCTTCCGCAATCACATTCCACTTCGAATTTTCAGTAAAATATGCAGAAATTCCTTTTCTAAGCATTTTGTGATCATCAATAAGGATCAAGTTTTTCATCACTTTCATTATAGCCTAAAAACTTCAGTCTGTTTAACCCAGCCCACCGATTTTTACTTGAAAGTGGCTGAACTCCATGCTGAAACTTGCCCGTCCCTGCGTAACAGAGCGGAGATTTGTTGTAAAACCGAACATGTTTGCCATCGGTGCCTGTGCGTGGATTACTTCTCCTGAAGCTTTTGAATCCTGTCCAATGATGTTTCCACCGCGCTGACTCAGCTGGCTTGATGCCGGTCCTACAAACTCTTTTGGACACGAGATATCGACGTTCATAACCGGTTCCAGTATCTGTGGGTCTGCCGCTTTACAAGCTTTGTCAAAGACTTGCGATGCACATGCTTCAAAGGCAAAAGTCGTTGAAGTCAGTTCATCATATTCTATATTTGTCACTTTTATTCCAATGTCTGTACACGGATAGCCGTAAACAATTCCCGAATTTAGAGCAGATTTAAAGCCATTCTCAAGAGCTTCCATAATTTCATCTGGAACATTTGCATGATGGCACGTAACTTCATAAGAGTTTCCGCTGCCCTGCTCGCGTTTTTCAACTTGAATTGTGATTCCAGCTGTATTTTCTTTTCCGCCAAGAATCTTTTCAAATTTTTCAGATGCCTGTGCACTGCTGCCGACAGACTCTCGATATGTAACTTGAGGAGCGCCGACATTGCATTTTACACCAAAATCATCTTTCATACGTGTCACAAGAACGTCAAGATGAAGTTCACCCATCCCCGAAATTATAAGCTGCCCAGTTTCAGGATCTTCATGACTTGTGAACGTCGGATCTTCACGGCTCAAAATTTCGAGTGTTTCATTCATCTTATCTTTTTCAGACATAGACTCAGGTTCAAGTGCGACGGAGATGACAGGCTGTGGAAATTTAGGCTGCTCAAGAAGCACATTGAACGCTTCTGTCCCGATTGTGTCACCTGTCTGAGCGAATTTTAGTCCTATAAAAACAGCTATGTCGCCGGCTTGTATGTTGTCGATCTGTTCAGATTTATCTGCATGCATGCGCAATATTCTGTTTACGCGCTCCCGCTTCTTTTTGTTGATGTTGTAAAGCTGCATGCCTGAATTGATTTTTCCCGAATACATGCGAACGTAACAAAGGGAGCCCATTTCGCGGTCGTATTGAATTTTAAATACAAGACCGAGCGGCATTTTTGTTGCGTCACAAGGAACTTCTATAACTTCCTGTTGGTCTTTTTTAATCTTAATTCCTTTTGCAAAAGGAACATCTGTAGGAGCTGGAAGATAATCGACGATTGCATCTATAAGCAGTTGAACTCCCTGGTTGTGACGCGCACTTCCCATAACAAATGGAACAAAAGTCCGTGCGATTGTCCCTTTTCTTATGGCATTTTTGAGCTGTTCAATCGAGATTTCTCCGCCTTCAAGATATATTTCCATAAGTTCATCATCTGAGCCGGCTACAGTTTCTACTAGTTTTGAACGCCATTCTTGTGCATTTGCTTTTTCCGTATCTGAAATGTCTGTAATGTCAAAAGTTTCGCCTTCATCTTCCTGATGCCAGCGGATTTCTTTCATGTTTAATAAATCAATTACACCTTCAAAATCAGGTCCCTGTCCGATTGGAATTTGAAGCGTGAGGCAGTCTACTCCGAACTTTTCATGAACATCTTCCATTGAACCGAAAAAATCTGCTCCAATTCTATCCATCTTGTTCATAAAACATATTCGAGGAACATTAAATTCATCTGCCTGTTTCCAAACTGTTTCTGTCTGTGGTTGAACACCATCTACAGCGCATATAACAGCAACTGCTCCATCGAGGACACGCAGAGAACGTTCAACTTCCGCTGTAAAGTCAACGTGTCCTGGGGTGTCGATGATATTTATCTGATAATTTTTCCAGTAAGTTGTTGTTGCGGCGGAACAGATTGTAATTCCTCGTTCCTGCTCCTGAGCCATCCAGTCCATTGTTGCCTGGCCGTCATCAATTTCACCGATTTTATGAATTTTCCCGGTATAAAAAAGAATACGTTCCGTTGTTGTAGTTTTGCCGGCATCAATATGAGCCATAATGCCGATGTTACGCATTTTATCGATAGACATGAATTTGCTCCAGAAAAAAGAATAGAGTTTATTATACTGATTTTAATCTAAAATTGCACCTTTGTCAGCTGAAGTGACTAACTTTGCATAGCGCGCAAGATACCCGGTTTTTACTTTAGGTTCAGGGGCTTTCCATTCGGCACGGCGACGTTGAAGTTCCTGTTCATCTACTTCAAGCGTAATCTTATATGCGTTGATGTCGAGAGTGATTTTGTCACCTTCTTTTACGAGTGCGATAGGACCTCCGACTGCGGCTTCAGGCGAGCAGTGCCCAAGTGAAGCGCCGCGTGTAGCTCCGCTAAATCGTCCGTCTGTAATCAGTGCGACATCTTTGTCCAACCCTTGCCCCGCAAGCGCAGCTGTAACCGCCAGCATTTCCCGCATTCCGGGTCCCCCTTTCGGACCTTCATAGCGGATTACAACAACATCACCTTTTTTTATCTGATGATTCTGGACTGCATCCATAGCTTCCGACTCGTCGTTGAAAACTCGTGCCGGTCCTGTGTGTTTCATAAGCTCTTTTGCGCAGGCAGAGCGTTTTACAACTGTTCCGTCAGGAGCTAGATTTCCAAACAGAATAGCGAGTCCACCGTTATCGCTGAAAGGATTTTCGATAGGGCGAATTGTCTGTTTATCTGTGTTGACTGCATTTTTTATATTCTCTGCGATTGTTTTTCCTGTCACGGTGATTAAATCTGTGTGTATGAGATTTTTTTTCGCAAGTTCTGCCAAAACTGCCTGTACGCCACCCGCATCGTCTAGCTGGCACATAAATGTGTGACCAGCCGGAGCGAGATGACACAAGTTAGGAGTTCTGTTTGAAATTTCATTTACTTGATGAAGGTCGATTTCGATTCCGGCTTCGTGAGCGATTGCAGGAACATGAAGCATCGTGTTGCTTGAACATCCGAGAGCCATATCAGCCGCGAGGGCATTTTCAAAGCTCTTTTTTGTCATCATACACCTTGCAGTAATACCACGATTATACATTTCCATAACCTGCATTCCTGCGTGTTTTGCAAGCGCAATGCGTTTTCCCGTAACAGCAGGAATTGTTCCGTTACCAGGAAGTCCAAGCCCTATAACTTCTGTCAGACAGTTCATTGAATTTGCTGTAAACATACCGGAACACGAACCGCAACCGGGGCATGCAGTCTCTTCCATTTGACGCAGCTGTGCTTCTGTAATTTTTCCGCTCGAAACAGCACCTACAGCTTCGAACATATCTGTCAGCGAAAGATTTCTTCCTGAATATGGATTTGAATGATCATTCCCATGTAGATGTCCCGGCATCATTGGACCACCGCTTATAAAGACGACAGGTAAATCAAGGCGAGCAGCTGCCATAAGCATACCCGGAACAATTTTATCACAATTTGGAACCATAACTAACGCATCAAACTGATGAGCTTTTGCCATGCATTCAATTGAGTCTGCTATAAGTTCACGGGTTACAAGAGAATATTTCATTCCTTCGTGCCCCATCGCAATACCGTCGCAAACCCCGATTGCAGGGAATTCTATCGGAGTTCCACCTGTCATCCTTATTCCGTCTTTTACAGCTTGTGCAATTCTGTCAAGTTCAATATGCCCCGGGATAATTTCGTTTTTTGCGCAACAAACTCCTATCAGCGGTCTTGATAATTCTTCATCTGTATAGCCCATTGCATAAAACAATGAACGATGTGGAGCACGCTCTATCCCCTTTTTTGCGTTATCGCTTTTCATCAAATCCCTCTTTTTTATAAAAATACTACTCGTATTTATCGCGGATGATAAGTTTTATAAGTATGTTTGTTTTTATCGATGCATTTTTTCGCTGCTCATTTAAATCATCTTTATCAAGGCTGATTCTTGCCTTATCGCAAATTGCTTTACAATAAGCCGAAAGATTTGATGGGCTTGATGCTTCGCACGCAACTATAATATTTTTGTTTTTAATATAGCTATGAAAAAACTCTGCAAATTCATCGTTGTCCATCGGAAGTCCATAAAGAAGAACAATGCGTTTCAAATCGTGAATTCTTGCAAACGTATTGCAGCATGCCATCAGTTTTTTGCTGAAAGAATTATTTCCATTTTCATCTTTTACAATATTTTCTGCAATTATAAAAAGTTCGGAATTATCGACTTCATTTTTAGGTTGATATTCATTTACTTTACTGAATTTTGCCGAATCAAGGAGAATTTGAACTTTAGAATCTATCGCACGAGGATACGACGCTGTCTCCGGGATATCGCTTCTTTGAGATGATATTTCATTTTCCTCGTTTTTAGCAAATAATTTTTCGAGCTCTTCTTTTGAAACTGCACCTGTGTTGCAATTTACGTCTGCCATAACTGACATCGTTTCAGAAAGAATTTCTGATTCTTTATCGCTTACTCCGATATTGCCGGCAACTTTGCTGCGTTCTTTTTCCGATTCCATAATATCTGCGAGCATTGAATCTACATTTTCACTGTCTGACATAGTTTTGTTTTCTCCTGTCGATGCTGTATTTTTTATTTCTGAGTTATCATTTTTTTCAGCGTTACCCAATTTTGCTGAGTTATCAAATTTTTCAGCGAGAGCTTTTAAGCCTCCGATTTCAGTTTCCGCTTCTGAAGTTCCGATTTCAGAACTGAAAAATGTATCGTCATCTTCAAAATCTTCGTCATCTAAAAACTCTATAGGCTCATCATCTATATTGTCTTTGTAAAACGAAACATCCTGTACACCTGTTTTATAGCAGCGGATTACTATTATATCTCCGTCATCAGAATCAGAGTAAAGGCATCCGTCTTGTTCATTTATATAAAACGCAGTGTTGCCATCTTCAACTCTGATGTTGTGAATAGAAGTACAGCCTTCAAATGCATCCGGAGCAATTTGAATTACACTTGTGGGAATCACGACGCTTTCAAGAGAAACGCAATCTGCAACAGCTTTTGTTTCAATTTTCTGCACAGTAGGAGGAATCACAAGCGATTTTAGCGACTTGCAGCCTGCAAAAACGTAAGGAGGCAACTCTTTTATACCGGCGCGGAACGGAATATCGCGGAGAGATTCGCAATTCATAAAAAGCCCTTCAGGAAACGAATCGACGACGTTCGGCATTGTTACTTTTATAAGAGAAGAACAGCCTGCAAAAAGATATGGCGGCAGTTTCGTCAAAACTGAAGAAAGTTTTACGTTTTCAAGAGATTTGGAATCTTTAAATTGAGATTTTCCAAGGCGGGTTACAGAATCCGGCACCGAAAAAGATTCATAAGGGCATCCAGAAAACACTTCATCGTCTATAGAACGAGCCCCGAACGGAATCATTCCTGTGAACAAGTTTGAAGTATCGTCTACCCCAAGAACAGTGTGCATATCTTCCGAATAAATAAGTCCGTTTTTTTTAATATAACCTTCACCCATAAAATTTTCCCTATAATATATCTATCGATTTTATCACAGTAAGCACAATTTGTCATTTTGATTTTTTTGCAAGGCGAGAGCGGTTTAATGATTGTGTTGCAATTGAACGGTTTAATGATTGTGTTGCAATTGAGCGGTTTAATTTATATTCGAACGAATCTACAAGAGCAATCCATGACGCTTCGATGATATCGGAAGAGACACCAACAGTTGTCCATGTTGCATTTCCGTCTGTAGATTCAATTATTACGCGGACTTTAGATGCGGTCGCTGTCCTGCTGTCGAGAACACGAACTTTGTAATCGACGAGTCTAAATCCGGAAACGACAGGATAAAATTTTTCAAGAGCTTTGCGAAGTGCAATATCGAGTGCGTTGACCGGACCGTCCCCTTCTCCGGCTGTGATTTCTATCTTGTTGTCGACTTCAACTTTAATCTGCGCACAACTGCAAACGCCTTCTTCTGGACGCGGATTAGACCCAGTTGTTATATAATAGTGAAGCTTAAAAAACGGTTTATACTGACCAAGAAGTTTGCACACCATAAGCTCAAAACTACCGTCGGCACCTTCAAATTGATATCCGTTTGCCTCAAGTTCTTTTACCTTTGCCATGATATCTTTTACAACAGAATCTGTCCTTTTGATTTCCGGGGCAATTTTAGAAAGCTTTTCCATGATTGTACTGCGACCGGCAACTTCACTCATCAAAAATACTCGAGAATTGCCTACAGTTTCCGGCGTTATATGTTCATAAGCAAAAGGATTTTTTAAAACCGCATCTATATGCATTCCGGCTTTATGTGCGAACGAATTTGCACCGACATAAGGAAGCTGAGGATTCATGCTTATGTTTGTAATTTCTGCAATCCGTTTGCATATTGAAGTGAGATTCTTCATTTTATCGGAAGGAATGCAGTCGTAATTCATTTTTAACTGAAGGTTTGGAATAATTGTTGAAAGATTTGCGTTTCCTGTCCTTTCTCCAAACCCGAGCAAAACACCTTGAACATGTTCCGCACCTTCTTGGACTGCGGCAAGAGAATTTGCAACGGCAAGCCCGCAGTCGTCGTGAGTGTGTATCCCGATTTTTGCTTTTTTACCGAACATCTTTACAGTTTCGGCGACAGCTGAGCGGCAATCATCAATCATAAAACCGCCTTTAGTTTCGCAGAGAACTATTACGCTTGCCCCGCCGTCGATTGCAGCCTGAATTGTATTGAAAGCATATTGCCTGTTGTCGTAAAATGCTGTAAAAAAATGCTCGGCATCGTATATAACATTTCTGCCTTTTTCTACAAGATATCGGCACGTATCTTTAATCATCGCAAGATTTTCTTCCAATGAAGTTTTTAATATATCAGTTACCTGAAATGTCCATGATTTACCAAAAATTACGACATTTTCAGTTCCTGCCGCAATGAGACTTCTTAAATTTTCGTCGTCTTCACATCTGATATTTTTTCTGCGAGTAGAGCCGAATGCGCAGACTTTTGCATTTTTGAGAGGATTTTTTTCAATCTCCTTAAAAAACTCCATGTCTTTAGGATTTGAGCCTGGATTCCCGGCCTCGATGTAAGTGATTCCAAGCTCATCGAGTGCTTGACAGATATGGATTTTGTCTTTTACGGAAAAACTAATGCCTTCTCCTTGTGCACCATCGCGCAAAGTAGAATCAAGAATATCAATTCTTTTGTTCATATCAAGGATTATAAAAAATAGTCAAAAAAAAAGAAATAGATTTTAATTATTTTTGTAACTATTGGGAAAGTCTGAGGTTATACTATATAGAAAGCAACGAAGCATGGCTCTATAATAAAACCTCCATTTTTTCAAGGCTGCCGTTTACACTCCTTTTCGGCAGCCTTTTTTTTTATCGGGGAATTTTTTTATCATTTATTTTTTTTTAGCAATGCAGAAACTGTCAAGTCATCTTGGAACCAGTCTATCAAAAGTGAAAATAATTCATCATTGTAACCATCTGCTGAAACTTTAATTTTCCAAACGGCACCGGTTTCTATCTTTTCTGGATCAATCGCATTTATATCAACCCAGTTATTATTGAACAAAACGCTCACACGTGCTTCCGAAATATTTTTTTGAGTTTCATAGTCGTACGCAAGCGCTTTGATGTTTAGCTTACGGGTTTTATTTTTCAGAAAATCGCACTTGATCTCTGTCTTATTTTGAACTGCTGAAAATGATTTCCACCAAACATAAGGTCCAACAACAATCTTCACGCGATATTCACCTTTTTTAAGATAAAGATGACGAATGTTGTATGTTTTGTTTTTTGCCGCAGGACGAGAAACCTCTTTTTTTGTCCCAAATGAAAAAATATTTTCGTAAAAACGAGAGCCTCGTACATAAAAATTTCTGTAGCTTCTGCTGACTTCAGGAAGCTTGTCATTATCGTTTTTATAGAAAAAAGCGCGTGCAGGCAAATCCAGATTTTTGGAAAGCGAATGCGGCATTTCCAAGTTGATTGAAACTTCTGAGTACCATTTACGAAGCAGTGTTTTGTGAACAGCCCCGCTTTCCCAAAGTCCAAATAAAACAAGCCCTGCAAGAACAACGCCGGCAACAATTCGCCTTACAATTATCTTTTTTTTGTCTTTTTGTACAATTGCAGGAATTTCATATTTTTTTGATGCAATCACTGTTTTTGCAACTTGCACACGAAGTTCATGTGTATCGTAGTGTTTAAGATACTTTTTTATAACTTTGATGACGCAGCCGATGTTCTGATAGCGCCTTTTAGCTTTTGGTTTTATCATCTTATCTATCAATTTACAGATTGTGCGCGGAATTGTTTTATCAAGTTTTCTAGGATTTGTATATTTTCCTTTTTTGATTGTCTTCAGATTTTCTATAGACAAACTTCCCGGATAAGGCTTTGTTCCTGTAACCATTTCATAAAGCATGATTCCAAGCGCATAAATGTCTGCACGATTGTCTACGCGAGTACTGTCTTCAAACTGCTCCGGCGGCATATAAGCAGGAGTTCCAAGTGCAACACCGCTCATCGTAAGGTTTTTTGATCCATCGTATGTGCTGCTGCGGGCATCGCTTGCAATTCCAAAATCGGCGAGTTTTACTTCACCGCGTCGAGAAATCAAGATATTTCCGGGTTTGATATCTCTGTGAACGATACCTTTAGAATGAGCGTACTTCAAAGCATAACATGCATCCTGCAATATGAGCATTGCTACAGGGCATGGCAACTTTTTTTGCTTTTCGATAATCGCATCTACTGCGGAGCCGTCTACGAGTTCTTCAACCATGTAGCGGTAGCCCTGATCAGTAAAATAGTCAAAAAGATGGACTATATAAGGGCTTTGTAAATCGAGCAAAATCTGAGCTTCTTTTTTAAAGCGTTCGCCTGATCCGCTGCGATTTCGTTCGGTCATCTTTTTTATGACAACATAGCGTTTGAGCGACGGATGAATCGCTTTATAGACAATTCCCATTCCGCCTTTTGCTATAACTCCAAGTATTTTATACTTGCCGATCATTGGAGGAAATTCAACACTCATTTTTTCACCTCAACAATATCATTTTCAGGATTAAATTTTTTATCACTTTGCACAATTGCAATGTTCTGTTTAGATGGATTGTGAATCTGAATAAATTTTCCGTTCTGCCGCAATCTGTAATTTCCGGAAACAGGACGATGCCCAGCGAGATAGACACATTCGTCTGAATCACTGCCAAGAAGGTTTTTAATTATAGCAGAAGCTGTCCCTTCTTCAGCCTCGTCGTTTGCAGTCCACGTAAGCCCTTCTATGACGCCGTCTGTAAACTTTGCGTTTATTATCTGTTCTTTTGTAAAAGCAAATCGCGGTTCCGCATGCGAAACTACACAATTTTTTACACAAGCGACAAGCGGGAGAGCGTGCTCAAAGCAACTTATAAGATAAAGGATATCGTCCCCATAATATTCTTCGACAAACGTCTTGACCATCTGACCTTCGTCGGCACATTTTCTAAACGCATAATCTCCGCCACCCGTGACGTTCATTATGTTTTCGTGGTTGCCTTTTAAAATATGAAAATATTTTGGAAAAAGCTGCTTTAATTTTAAAAGTCCGTCTAAAAGAGAAAGCCCTTCCTGCATTTCGGCAGAGATCGCAGGACCTGTAAATATTCCACTTTCAAATTCATCTTTTACGGCATTCCATCTTTCCCATGTGTTGCGCTCTGTATGTAAAATATCTCCGACACACAAAACTCTAATCTTTGACTCGGAAAGAAGTTCAAATATAGATTTTCCGTCTATTTTATAATCTATTATATTTTGAAGAAAATATGGGCGCGCGTGAAGGTCAGGAACTACAACAAGGCTAAGCCCATCATCAGGGAATGATAAAAGTCCTCCGCAAGAACCATCTTTTGCTTGCTGCCGATAATCGGTTTTCTCATTCTCCAAGATGCCTGAAACTTTTTCCGTCAGTTCAAAAATTTCTTTATGAGAAGGAAGATTGTTTTTTTTGAGGATATTTCGGATTTTAAGATAGTTTTTTACGTTCAGATTCATCTACGTTCAGATTCATCGATGGTAAAAAAACTAAAATCAGGAAATCACAAGATTCGTGTTACCGACTGTGATCTTGTCTCCCGGTTTCAATTTTATATATTTTTCTTTTGGAATACGTATGTCGTTCACAAAAGTTCCATTTGTGCTTCCATCGTCTTTTATAAAATATTGATCTTTTATCTTTTGAATTACTGCGTGATGTCGGCTGGCAAGTTTATTGTCAACCACTACGTCGTTATCAGAATCTCTGCCTATAGTGATTTTAGTCACTAGTTCAACTTTTTTATGGTTAAACATCAAATAAGAAGCAGGTTTAGTTTCTCCGATTGAGTCGAGATGACGTCCTACCGGACTATTTTCAATTATTGTTATATCAGCCATATCAAAATTATATTACTTTACATTGTTATTCGCAAACTATTTTTTTAAACTATTTCTTAAAACTATTTTTTTACAGAAAGAATCGCTCCAAAACTGTTGAAAATATCTGTCCTGATCACATCTGTCAGCAGTGAAATAATCTTAAAAACTTCGCTACGAGTTTCCTTATCCATCGACGTTACAACTGAAAGAATCTTACCGGAAACCGCAATTTTGTTATCATTTTTGAGTTGAGTCAAAGAACTTGCGCCGGTTGCATCCGCCATAGAAAACATAGCATCTACAAAATTACGCTTTTGTTCAACTGAAAGTTTTTCCAACCACGCATTTAAGTTGCGGCAAAATGCTTTGCTCTCTTTTGTAAAATCTTTTGCTGTTTCAAAATCGATTCCCAAAATATTCCATGTAAGCATGTCGTGCTGCCAAGCTGCCGAAGCGCTGCTTTGCACGATTGTAAAATTTTTCTGATGAGAAAAAACAACTCCGACAAGCGAAAAAGAAGGAAAATATGAATGAATTTTCGCCTCTACACGCATAAACTCATCAGACTCGAAAAATGCTGCTGAAAAGCCCGGTCCATCAAAATTATAGACATCGGCTATTCGTCTTTGGAGTTTTTCGCCGCACTTTGCTGCTGTATTTACAACGAGATTTCCACCTTTTGAATGACCGATCAAAGTTATTTTTCCACTTTTAAAATGATGGCAGACATCTGCAAAATATTTCAACGAATCTCTTTGAGAAGGTATTTCTTCTTTCCATGATAAATCAAAATCTTCGTGCCAGCCGACAAGGGTGTCATCAGTTCCTTTTAAGACGACTGCTTTCTGCTTCCATTTTTTCCCGTACAAAAAACAAAAACCTGAAAATTGTTCTGCACTTTCTTGATTGAATATATTTCGATAACCGCAGATCTTCATATCTCTAAATCGATTTGTCTTTGAGCATTTATCTAAAAGCTCTGTAACACGATTGTTTATCAAAACTCCTACGTTCAAACGTTCTTTGTAGTCAGGCGCAGATTTTATATCTTTTGAAAGCTGGCTGAGAGTTTTTGCCTCATCAAAAGAATCTGAAAGCAAACCATCCACTTTTGAATAAGAAATCTGGGCGAGCAGCAATGCATCAATTTTGTTAAAAGGCGACTGTACAAAATCAAGATCTCCACGCCATAATAAATAATCAAATAAATCTGCCATATAAACCAATATAATAACAGAGAATAAAAAAAACAATAAAAACACTGATCAATGCCACCAGGAATTATAATTTTTAAATACAGCACAAATCTATGACAAAAGAAAGGATTTTTTATTATAATATTTAGCATCACGGTTTTAAATTAATTTCACATAATCTGTCATAACTGCACAGGATTCCTGCAGTCAGCGGCTATAACAATTTTCAAGAGGATATTTTTTATGAACATAAGACGGGCAGAAAAAAAAGACACAGGTAAAATTCTAAAACTCCTGGGAGAAGTTCTGGAGATTCATTCAAAGATTCGCCCCGATATTTTTATTTCGGGAACTACAAAATACACAGAAAATCAGCTGGCAGAAAAGTTTAACGACGATAAAAAGCCGGTTTTTGTTGCAACAGACGACAACGATGAAGTTCTGGGGTATGTTTTCTGCATATTTTTAGAACAGCCGTTCAGTACGAACATGCATCAATTTACTACCCTGTTCATAGACGATCTGTGCGTAGACCAGAATGCAAGAGGCCGGCAAATCGGCAAAAAACTGTATCAGCATGTACTGAAATTTGCAAAAGAAAAGGGCTGTTATGATGTTACGCTCAACGTATGGGAAGGCAATGATAATGCCAGAGCATTTTATGAGAAGATGGGCATGTTTGTGAAAGAAACCCAGATGGAAGTTATTCTATAAACTGAAATTAAAAAGCCTCTGTATCCGTGCCCGCTCACGAATTGTATTGTGCAGTTTCCAAACTGGTTTATAAATTCAATTGAATTCCATATTGCAACTTATTATAATCAGAAAGATTTACAGTTTTAACATCAGACCTGATATTTTTATATGATAAAAGGTCAAAACAGGAGTAAAAAATGGTTTTGATTTATGGAATCAAAGACAAACCGCATTTCGCTAAAATTTTGTTATTCGCACTACAGCAGCTTTTGGCAATAATGGCAGCAACAATTGCAGTACCGGCAATCATTGGTCACGGACTTTCGGCTTCCGCAGCTCTTTTTGGGGCAGGAATCGGAACTTTTGTCTACTTGTTGTTCACAAGAAGTTCAAGTCCCGTATTTTTAGGAAGTTCATTTGCTTTTATCGGCTCAATGTTCAGTGCGTTTGCCGGAGCTTCAACTCTGGGTCTTGCCGAATCAGCAGGATACTGGGGACTTATCATAGGAGCTCTTATGGCTGGGCTTGTCTATGTAATAATCGCAATTGCCGTTAGATTCTGCGGCGTAGAATGGATAAACAAACTGATGCCTCCGGTGATAATCGGACCTACAGTTTCCATCATCGGGTTGAGCCTTTCGAGCAACGCTATAGGAGATTTGATGAAGACAAGCGCAGAAGGGGGAAGCTCATACGTTGCCTTGATATGCGGTCTTGCAACTCTTGCAGTCACAATGCTATTTTCAACTTACGGTAAAAAAATCGGAAAACTTATTCCTTTTATTCTCGGGATTTTGGCAGGATATTTCCTCGCTTCACTTTTTGCTTTGGCCGGACATGCAACCGATAACGCATCTTTGATTGTGATAAACTATGATGCACTGAAGGCCCTTGACTTCAGCAGATTATCTGGTTATTTTTCTTTTCCAAAATTTACATTCCTGCAAGGCGGCACAGATGGGCTTGCTGCTATAAACGGAAAATACATCCTTACATTGTTTACAGCCTATGTTCCGGTTGCCTTTGTTGTATTTGCAGAACACCTTGCCGACCACAAAAATCTTTCGGCAATTGTAGAAAAAGATTTGCTTGTAGAGCCTGGTCTTACGAGAACGCTTTTGGGAGATGGAATCGGGTCAATCGCCGGTGCTTTTTTTGGAGGCTGTCCAAACACAACTTACGGTGAATCGATAGGTTGTGTAGCAATCACGCGAAATGCATCTACAGTCTCTATCTGGGGCTGTGCAATTATATGTGTAATATTCTCCTTGATTTCTCCACTCGTAGCATTCTTGGAAACAATTCCTTCTTGCGTGATGGGTGGCGTTTGCATCGCTTTGTATGGATTTATCGCAGTTTCGGGACTTAAGATGTTCCAAAAAGTCGACTTGAACAAAAACAAAAACCTTTTTGTCGCATCTGTCATATTCATCACAGGTGTTGGGGGAATGGTCGTAAGTTTTGGCGCAGTAGAAATTCGCACAGTAGCATGCGCTTTGATTCTTGGCATTTTGACAAACGTGATGCTCGGTAAAGAAGAATAAAATTTTCAACATGCTGCAAACCTGCACATTTTTCGCGTGCAGGTTGTCGCTCAGGTTGTTGATGTAAAAATGAATTAAAAAAAGCGAAGGCGAAAATCCATCATACATGTTGAAAATGCTATGTGATAGACTTTCGCCGCACAAAATGCAGTGAGACAAACTTTCGCCGCACAAAAATTTTATCAGGTCTTAAACTGTTTTACTTCGCCCGCAAGGCTGTCTATGCTTTCGCGGTTCTTGATAGCGATTTCAAGAGACTCCTGAGTTGCAGCGTTAATTTGATATATCTGCTCTTCTATAGAATCCATAGAATTTCTAAGTATTTTTGTAATATCGCCAAGCTGGATAGTCTCTTTCGAAATCTGTTCACCTCTGCTAAGCATTTCATCCGAACTTGATTTTACAGATCCTGTCATATTGCTTACATTCTGAATAGTTTTCCAAATGCTTGAACTACTTCCTTCCTGTTCGCTTGTCGCATTTACAACAGCTTTGATAGAATCGTTTACTTCATGAGAGTAATCGGCGATATAGTTAAATTTTTCTACAGCGCTTGCCGCAGATTCTGCAAGAGTGTTGATTTCGGAAGAAACTTTTTTGAGTGTAACTGTGATTTTTTTACCTTGAGCGCTGGAACCTTCTGCGAGCTTTCTGATTTCAGAAGCAACGACGGCAAATCCTTTTCCGGCTTCGCCAGCGTGTGCTGCTTCAATTGCCGCATTCATTGCAAGAAGATTTGTCTTTTGTGCAATATTTTCTATAACGGCACTCGCTTCAAGCAAACTTCCTGATGCCTCAGAAATGCTCTGCGAAACGTTATTTGCGATGATTAAAGATTCCCTACCGTCTACAGTTGCACTTACCAATTTATTGATAGAATCTTCTGTCTTTTTTACATTTTCGCCTACGCTGAAAATACTTTGTGACATGACTTCGAACGAAGAAGATGATTCATCTACTGCAGAAACTTGTTGGCTTATGCTTTCATTCAAAACTCTGATTGTCTTGATGATTTCACCGGCTGCAGTAGCAGTTCCTGTAACACTTCTTTCCTGTTCATTAAATCTTTCGCGGAGTGTGTTTATGCTCTCTGTGATATCTTTTACGATTTCGCTTACAGAAATCATGTTTCCTTCAAGTTCTGAACCAACATCTTTCATTAAAGTCGAATCTTCTCCAACTTTTTTGATAGATTTTCTGAGCTTTAAAATCGTCTGATTAAAATACGAAGACATTCTTCCTGTTTCATCGCCACCGCTTACAGGGAGCTCTACAGTGAGGTCGCCTTCACCATCAGAAATGTTTCTAAGAGCTTCTGTAACTCTGTTTAGAGGTTTTGTAAGAGTGTTTGTAATAACAAGTCCAATCAAAATCGCAATTATAAGCTGAATAGAAGCGATAAGTGACAGCGTTCTTATAATCATTTTCATATTTGAAGAAACAAATTCTGAGATAGGAGCGACAATTAAAACAGTCCAATCCGTATAGCGCATTTTTGAAGATGCGGCAATGTATTTTACATTGTTTACTTTTAAAGTAAATGTGTGTGATTTTTTATCCTTCAATACTGATTTAAGTGATTTTTCCAAATCATTATCTTTTTGTCCTGACATAGTTGAAAAAATACTTTTATACAGAATTTCAGGCTGTCTGTTTCCGAGAATCACTCCATCAGAATTCAAAATATATGCTGTTCCTGTTTCGCCGACAATTACATCGCTTATAAGGTTTGAAAGAGAGTCTCCAAAAATTGAAGCACATAAAACACCGGTGATTTTTCCCTGCAAGTTTTTTAGCGGAATTGCTGCATAACTTATGTAAGTTCTTTCTTCATTTGACAAATTCGGCTCTGTAAGAGCGTTCTTTCCTGAAATGGCTCTTTTAAACCAACCTGATGAAGATATATTTTTTACAGTTCCGTCTGTGCTGTATAAAACTCCGTTTGTGCCGCATATTCCAAAACTGATCCATCCGCGCAATTTTTGAGTCTGAATTTCGTTTTCAAAAATCTTGATTTTTTTAGAATAAGGAATGCTATCATTCTGAATATCAGGGATATTTGAAAATGCCTCAAGTTTTCCAAAGATGGAATTGGAACGCTCGTCGAGCAGGTTCGAAGCATCTTCCGCAAGCTCGTTTATAAAATATTTTGAATTAGATAAAAGCCCGGTCCTTGCAAGCGAAATAGAGAAAACTCCAAGTATAAAGAGAAAAACTATTGAGAAAATAGCAAAAACTACAATAATTTTATTTCTGATAGAAAAAACTTTATTATTTTTTATATTTGTCATTTTGAAACCTCATAAGATATCGTCAATAATTGTATATAACAAAAGCTATAATTTGCCTAATTTTTTAAAGTTGCATCCGAATTGCGCACAAAATCATTTAGCACCTTCTGAACATCTTTTCCGTTGGCAGCCTCTTTCAAAGCTGTGTTCCAGAAACTGCGCATCTCTGCAAAGCCGGTGATATTGTTATAATATTGACCGAAAAATCGCTGCATAACAGAGTTGTACAATATTTCATCGTCATCAGTTTCAATCTCAATTTTTGAAGTTGCAGGAAAACCGCCTGTAGCCGATACGAGCTTTTTTGCCCACACTTCATCTGTTGCCGCAAAGTGTAAGAATTTTTTTGCAGCTTTTATCTTATTTGCGTCGCCGTTGTTGAATACACAAGCCCCTCCTGCAAGAAACTCAAGAGTAGGAGCGCCGCTGTCGTTCGGGAACGGCATATATATTGGAGTAAAATTCTTTCCTTTGTATGAACGTTTTCCATCATACATTTTATTCAACTGCGGAGAATATAAAATTGTGTGGGCTGCGTTAGACTCAACAAACATCTTTATCGCATCGTTTGAAGTCGCTTCTTTACCGTCAAGCAAAAGACCTTTTTTCATTGCATCTACAGTCCACGTGACGTTTTTTACAGCCTGTGAAGTGTTGAATGTGTATTTTGAATAGTCTCCATTTAAAAGAGTTGCACCGCCGTAAAGATTCATCAAAAATGCTCTTGTTCCCTGGTCTCCCCCTTGAGTCTTATAGAAAAATACACCCGGAGTTTTTCCGGCAGGGAGTTTTTTATGCAAAGCAGTCAGAAGTTTTTCATATTCGGCAAGAGTCCATCTCCTGTCAAGCCTTTTATACGGAAGCAAATCTATAAGATTCAAATCTTCGAGCATCTCTTTATTGAATGCCATAGAAAAAGGTCCTTCGTGCATTGGGTACATATAAGTTCGTCTGTCTTTGCCGGCAGAAACAGACAGCAAACCTGTGATGATGTAAGGTTTTTCCGTCGCAAGGACATCGTCTAAAGGCTCAAGAAGTCCTTTATCTGCCCATACAATAATTCGTCCAGGCGCATCGTATACAACATCAGGAGCTTTATTTGCTTTTATAGCTTCTTCAATTTCTGCAGCTCCATCTGCAAATGTGATAAGTTTGAAATTTACTTTTATGCCGGGATTTTCTTTTTCAAAAGCAGCAATTAAACTTCTTTCAAAATCGCCTTCAACACCTGATTCTGATGTAAAATTCGGAAAAGACCAGAAATCTATCGTAGAAGAAACAGAAGTCGATTTAGCATTTGAACAACCAAAACAAGTTAAACAAAAAATAAAACAAAAACCATATTGTAAAAATTTTACAATTTTACTATGCAAATTTAAAATCATAATAGCTATGATGATAATGCATAATCTTCAAAATTGTCAATTTATTTGTTTTGGCCGAAACGAATATTCAAACAAGCATGCAGCGATTTTGATATAAAAAATATATAAAAAATCAGAGATACGAAAAAACTTTACGATGCATTTTTTTTTCTTGAAAAGTCTTTTTTGGAAGTGTAAAATACCTAATGAAGATTAATTTTTTTTGCGAAGTCGAGTGTGTTCGACTTCGCAAAAAAAAAAAGATAAAATCATAGGAGGTTTTTATCATGAAAAAATTATTAAAAATGTTTGCTGCTTTTATTTTTGCAGCATTTATTATCGGCAATTTAAGTTCTTGCGGTGGCACCACAATAGATTCAGGCGAAGGAGAACCGACGAATAAAGCCAGCGCATATATCTCCTATTTTCATGTAATCGCTGACGGCAGTCATTTTTCAGGTAAGGTAGACAATTCATCCATAACAATAGATTTGCCGTCAAATATAGATTCATGGTCGAATGTAGTTGTAAAAGTTTGTGCGCTTGGATATCGCAGTACCGTTCAGTTTAACGGAACCGGCACAAAATACGATATAACCGATAAAGATGACACACCGGAAATTAGCGGCATTACACTTTCAACTCTCAAGACAATTTTGATAGAAGGTTCGGGCAGAACTCCTAAAACTTATGATGTAATAATAAACAAGAGGCTCTATGTATCCGTAGACTATAATGGGGTTTATGTGAATAATTCAAGCGAGCTCCGTTTTGAACGCAATCTTTATAAAGCCGGCGAAAAAATTTTACTTCCGGCAAAAGAAGCGAAGAGTATGGAGAAAAGACAGTTCGGCTGGTCTACTGTAAAAACCGATGAAAATCCTCTATACAATATTGGAGGAGAGATTCCGGTTACTCAGGCTATGGTAGATGCGGGAACTCTTAAATTATATATGATTTGGTCAAAATACAGTATCGGGGACAAAATTACAAATGTAAATGATATTGACGGGAAACCCCAGACAGGATATGTTGCGTATATTTTAGGAAAAACAGATTCTGCTGATTCTGTAAAAACTTCATCATCAAAACCTGCCGGTGATTGGAACTATCTTGTAGTGTCGCAGTATGGCGCTCAACGGCTTACAAATAAAACGTGGGCAAACGCTAAGACCGGTCTTACAAACACATATCTTCCTTCAAAAGCGGAAATGGAAGTTATAATTAAAAACTTATGGGAAACCTACGGTACTCGGCAGTGGAAAGTTTTCAGCGACGGAAATAATACGGAACTCGGCTGGAATGATTACTGGACAGCAACAGAAGATGACGGAAATAATGCAAAAGCTCATTATGCATCTGTGACAATCAGCGATATAAATGGAAAATATGCTGGAAATGTTATAAGTACAAGGGTAAAAACAGACCAATTAAACGCTATCGGCGTTTCTTATATAAAATAGTTTATCAACCTGAAAAACTTCGGACAGGTCAAAATGAAGTGTGCCTCCAAAAACTGACTTCGGTTTTTGGAGGCTTTTTTTTGGGGGTGCACTTCAAATTCGCGTCAGGCTATGGAGCCCCTTGCCGACCGCAACGAAGTGAGGACGGTGAGCGGATAGCGAAGGGCGGAACAGCCGGCGGCGCGAGCGCAGCGAGCGACGGACGCCCTTCCTGCCACGTCCTGCATTGTTCAGTTCAACTTTAAATGTAAAATAACTGTCCTTCCGCCGTCGTCGCAAACTTTCATAGCGATTCGGGTGTAAAGCTTTAGCTTGCGTTTCAGCATTTTTCGCGCATCGGTATAAAATGTGCGATGTTCAATCAAGCTCATGCCGCATTTTTTTGCAAAAGCCGGACAGTCGTTTACGTAAAAATACATCTGTGCCGAAGTATTTCCTGTTTTTTGTACATATTTATTTGCATACTTAATGCCGATTTCGTTAGTTGCATCAAAAATCAACTCGCCTTTTGGAAAACTTTTTTTGACGTTCTCCAAAAAAGAAATGATTTTATCTTCGTGAAAGTACTGGAATACACCGGAAACAATCAACAAAGACGGAAGAGACTTATCTATGCTATCAGTCCATTCCAATGAAAAAAGGTCGGCAGAGATGAGCTTTTCGTTTTCTTTTTCGCCTAAGATTTTTTTGCGGAGTTCAATCACTTCCGGCAAATCGATTTCGTAAAAAATAGCGTTGTCCGCTTTTAATCTAAAAATAGCAGTTTCAAGCCCGGCGCCGAGATTGACGATATTGCATTTTTCATGTTGAGCGAGAAATTTTTTAATCATCTGGTCAAAATTATAATAGCGGGCAACAGAAGCTAGCATAGTATATTCGGAAGACGATTTCCAAATCCGCTCTAGCGCGTCAGAAGGAATTTTTTCTTCTAAAGATAATGCTGTTTTGTCATAAAAGTATTCGGGAAAGTTTTTAGACACATAGATTCGTGCCGCCATTGGGATGAGCATTGTATCTGCCACACCGTTAAATTCGTTCATAGTGTTCTCCTTATACGATATGCTGCGCTTGTTTTAATTTGCAACACATTTAATTATTTCCTTTTTATATTTCAAAGCGATCTGCTTTTTGCGTTTGCGTGCGCCGATTTATGTTCTTCGCTATCCATATATTCGTTATGTCTATGAGCATGTTTTTTTTCTGATGCGATATGATTGTGCTCGTGCTCATGGGTGATAACATGCGTATGTGTTGTGCCGTTGTGTGTGTGAACAATTATATGAGAATGTCCATGAAAATGATGCTTTGTCATTGTATCATATACGACAAAGATTGTCCCCGACAACATGAAAATCAATCCT
Organism: Treponema sp. Marseille-Q3903; assembly: GCF_014334335.1. NCBI lineage: Bacteria > Pseudomonadati > Spirochaetota > Spirochaetia > Treponematales > Treponemataceae > Treponema > Treponema sp. Marseille-Q3903. The sequence continues at coordinate 1,035,089 of NZ_JACSEU010000001.1, read as the reverse complement.
ACAAAATATAAGGCGGAAAGCTGTTCTCCATTGATGACAAATGCTAAAAAAGTGCCGATGAAAGGAGCTACTGCATAATATGCACTGGTCTTTGCTGCTCCCAACTCTCTTTGGGCTTTTATATACATAAAAATGCTCAGTCCGTACGCTACAAAACCGAGCAGCATTGCAGCTGCAACATATTTAAATTCAGGAATATGCGCACCTAAAACGACGGCGACAATAAACGAGGCGCTACCGGAAAAAAATCCTTTTAGAAAAACAATCTCATAAGTGCTCTTGTCTGAAATTTTCCTGGTGCAGTTATTCTCCAATCCCCAGCAACAAGTCGCCATGATGACAAACAAAGAACCTAAAGAAAGTTTAAAACTCCCTGTTCCTTCAAAAGTCAAAATTATGCTCGAAAGTGTGATAAGTATGATTGCAATCCATAGCCTAAATGTTATCATTTCCCTAAACACAAACAGAGCGATTAGTGTTGTCGCTACAATTTCGAAGTTGCTGAGCAAAGAAGCATTTGATGCGGAACCGATTTTTATTCCAATCATCAAAAATATTGGTGCGGCTATGTCGAGCAAAATCATCCCTATCGCATAAGGGAGTTCTCGCTTCGTCAGCCTTTCTGATTTTTTTTCACCTTTTATGTGGAATAAGTACGCAATACCGACTCCTACGCCTGCACCTAAATACAAAAAAGCCGCCATAAGTGCAGGTGAAATTTTACTTAGAAGAACTTTTGAAAACGGCGTATTGATTGCATAAAAAGTAGCTGCGAGCAACGCGAATATTACTGCCATTGTTTTTCTGCTTTTTTTCATACCGCAAAACAAATCCATGAGATAAGTTTTTCACAAAATTCTTTCGGATGCAATGTAAAAAATTCCGCATGGTCCATACCAGCGTTTTCAACGATTTGCACATTTGGAAATGCTTTTTTAATATATGCGATGTCCCATTTACGTGCTTTTTTTTCGTCAGAACCGTACCAATATACTATAGGGTAGTTTACAGGCGGAAGCGGATTTGGCATAGAGTAATTATTGCAGGAATAAAACGAACGCCATATTGTTTTAGCACTCATAGCATTCATAGCCTCTTTAATATACTTAAGATCGTCTTCCGTGTATTTTTTAGGATCGAACATACTGCGTAACGCTTTTACGCTCATGTGCTTTCCAATCTCCATCATCACAAAATCACGAACACCAACAATATACGTCAAAGGTTTCCAAAATTGATACGGAGTCATACCGCCGTCAATCACAGCACAGTCAGTAGCGATTTTTCCGACGGCTAAAATCCGTGCCGCTATACCTCCTCCCATAGAACAACCGTAAAGGCATTTAATTTTTAAATTATGCTCCGTAAGCCATCCGGCAATCTCATCGGCAATTTGCTCCACACTTGTAAAATCAGTATTCGGTTCGTTGGGGTCAAAGCCTGGCATTGCCGGGATAACAAGATGATATTGCTTTTCTAATGTCGGTATAACATAATTAAAGACATCCCATCTAGCACCGAGTGGGTGCAATAAAACAATGACATCAGCATTATTTTTTCCAAATTCGTGAATATTCATGAATGCCCCCTTTTATATCAATTTTAACTTTTCAATTTCAATTTCATATTTATCATCTATAAGCACGTAGTTGACTTTGTATTTTTTTGCATCTTCAAGGGTCTGCGTGTTATCATCCAGTACGCTTTCCAAAGTGCACCATTTGTCATCTATGCGGTTTTCAACAACATTTGCGTATTTTTTTATGTCGGAAAAGTGGGCTTTTATGTATTTTTCAGTCATTACAAGGCAATAGTATTTTATATCATCAATGTATTTTTTATCAAAACTATTCGACCAATTAAATGGTATGTAGCAGCCTTCGATAATAAGATTCTGTTTATTTTCTATGGCGGTTTTTATTATTTCTCTGACAATCGGCCACAAATATTCTGTCAGCTTTCTGTCGTCACTCATAGCCGTAAGGGTTGTCTGACCGCTACGAATCAATCCCATTTTTAAATGGTCGATTGAAAGATACGGATATTTATATTTTTCGAGCAATTTTTGAGCGAGTGCCGTTTTTCCTGTGTGCGATGCACCTGTAATTAAAATAACCATTTGTTTTTTCCACTGCCTCAACGCAAAGTTTAACCTTTATAGTTCCGGAGGACAATATTGTAATCAAACTTTGCCCGTCGGATCTTCCTTCATTCCAAGAATATAGCTTCGCCTTACTTTTTCAAAAATGTCGGAATCGGACAGCTTTTTCAAAAGCTCCTCTTTCGGAAAACGGATTGATTTAATATCTGAATCGTAATTTGTAATGTGCTCAGTCTCATCATATCGTTCCCTGCCTTCAATAACTCCATTTCTAACAAACTGTAGCCAGTCTTTTTGAATAATGGCTGTTTCCATTTTGTTCTTTTTCGTATAAGGAATATTCATCTTGTCAAAGTTATCAAAAAAATATGCCAGTTCCGCACCGTGATAACTGCCTCTGAGCCCGTTATAGAGGTCAGGCACAAAATTCAGGCGATATCCGTAGACTGGGCATTTTCCTTTAACTGTCTCCAGCAAGCGATATGCGGAATTGTGAAAGACGAGCAGCTCCATGATTTTAACTTGTAAATCGACCGCTTTGTTTGCTTCAGCGACAAAAGCCGACTTAAGCATAGACGCTAAACTTCCATATTTCTTTGTCAATGCGTCATCTACATTTTTTTCTTTTGTGGCAATCCCAAGAACTTTGTAATACATAGGTAGTTCTATCATGGAGAACTCATCAGCATTAGTGCCGATAAGAATAGGAATTGACGGAAAAAGCCTGCATTCCATCAATTTGTTCGGGTCATCTATAAAAAAATCGCCATCCTGGACATCTCCCATCCCTATTGAATTGCGCCTCAAAAAACGATTTGACGGCAGCGATTTTAGGTTTTCGAGAGAGCTGCATTTGTAGTGTTTCAGCATATTTGGATAGTTCGATTCCGCTTTTGCTCTTGTGGTCAGCGTTGGGAGATTGCCGCACAGGAGCATTAATTTGTCAAAACACTTTTGACTTATCGGGTTCAAAAAGTGGTACAATGCCGCTAGCGCTCCACCACAGTGCCCAATCAATGTTATATTTGCAGGGTCTCCGCCGAAATACTGAATATTCTTTTTAATCCAAAGCAGTGCCGCTTGTTGATCAAAATATGCCAGATTTGCAGTCATTTGCCCTCTATCAAAAGTCGGCATATATCCAAAGCAACCAATCCGATACGTAACTGTCACAGAGACAATATCCTTTTTTGCAAGATTTCCGCCGGTGTACATAGGAACTGTCCCGCTTCCCTCTCCGCCACCGTGAAAAAATACTGTGACAGGTTTATTTCCAGTCAAATCGTTCGTCCATATATTTACTACAAGAGCGTCCTCCGTTTGTCTGTCTTTCATCGGCAAAAACTCAGGACGCATCATGTGGTGTTTTATAAAGCGATTTAGCCACAGAGGATATCCATGTTGAGGAAAACAAACAGTATCTTCCATGTTTATAGGTTTGCCGTTTTCGTAGTCATCTATTAGGATAGGTTTTTCAAAGCGTTTTGCTTTTGCGTAGGGAATGCTATGAAATTCATAGACAATTTTTCCATTATCGCTTTTTCCCAAAGGAATTCCATTTAATTCTCCAAGTTCAGTCTTAAAAATCATTTTTCTCCTATAAAACTAAAACACCGCGTTAGCGGCAGCACATGGAGGTGCTGTATTAAAGTTTACGGAGCGCACGCGCGAAATAAACTTTAGTGCTAAAAATTACAAGTATGTAATTTTTAGCACGCTCCTATAAAACACCGCGTTAGCGGCAGCGCCTCAAATCGCCTTGTTTACAATGTTAACTTACTATGGTTATAATTAACTAACTTGTCAAGATTTAGTCATGTAATCAAAAAAAAGTCGCATAAAAACAGCCAATCACTCTTGCACCCGTATATCAATAGTGTCATTGCAGTTCTTTACAAAAAGGCATGCTCTGACAGCGATTTTCATCATACCCCATAAAGTTTCTATTGTTACATATTAAGTCAACTCAAAGCTGGTATCGATCAGCTTCATAATTTCTTCATCAGGCAAAGTGTCATCAAGCGCAACTGTAATCCAATTTTTGTGATTCATGTGATAGCCCTGATAAATTCCTTCAAATTTTTTCAATTTGTCGCTGTCATCTGGGTTTATTTTGAGATTTATGACATCGACATTTTTATCATTTTTATTTTTTAGAATAGATTTCCATTTTATATTCATTATAAGTGCAAACCATTTTCGGGAATCTTGATGCCTGAAAACGCCATAACTTTGAAAATTACTTTTCTGCCACGGAAAATCCGGCAGAATATCGAATTTATCAAAAATCATATCTGTTATGCGGTTTGCTTGGTCAAATGAAAAAAGAACGTCATCGCAGCAAGACTCGGCTATATTTGAAAGTAAATCTAAATATTCAGTCCTCACTTTTCCAATATACGCCCCATTCATATTTTCAATTCTGAGCTGGGTATATTCCTCATCATTCATAACGTCAATAACTTTGCCAAAGATAATACCGCTCTCAGAGACTGATATCACAGCATGAAAATCTCCATTCATAAAATCAGCATCAAAAACAAAATCGTTTCCAACCTTTTTAAATCCATATTCCAAAAGTTTTTCAAAAACAAACCGTTTTCTTTCAAACGCCTTTTCTTCAATAGTCATTAAACACCACCAAAAGTATAGATAAGGGCAAAATCAAACTGCATAGCGCAAACGCATTATGAGATTATCTTGCCGTTTATTTCGTTTACAACAATATGATGATTTACTTTTTTTATTTTACAAATGCCGGTAAACTCCTCTATGATTTTATTCACTTCATCAGGTTTATAAACATTCGTATTATGTGCGGCATCTTTTATTGTGTACAGCGGATATCCCTTTCTATAATCATCAGTAGCGTACGATGTTGAAAAATACCGATAAGGAACATCGCTGAGATTTAAAAATATTTTCGGTTTTGCTTAAAAGTCTGATTTTCCACTCTTTTTTCTGTCATAATCTTTTGTAAACCTCCTTGAAATACTACGTCTTCCCACGCTCTCTTACCGACTTTATTCGTGCGGATGGTTTAATACCCCGATGCTCTGAGTCGGGGTTGTTGATTTTTTACTTTAAGAGCCATTTCAAAATCTTGAGTTTTTTTTCGGTATATGGCTGATACCTCATCGGCATATCAATCCAAGTTTTTTTATCTACGATGCTCCTTGTGTGGCTGAATTCCTCAAAGCCGGCCCTTCCGTGATAAGAGCCGATTCCGCTTTCTCCAACTCCTCCAAAAGGCATTTCGCTTGTAGCCAGATGAACAACAGTATCGTTTATGCAGCCACCGCCAAACCTGCATTTTTTTAGCACATCCGCTTTGACCTTTTTATTTTCCGTAAAGCAATACAGAGCCAAAGGGCGAGGATTTTTTTCAATCACAGAAAACGCCTCGTCTAAGTTTTTGTAAGTAAGAATTGGTAGCAAGGGACCAAAAACTTCATCTTCCATCACCGCATCATCCCAAGTTATATCGACCAGTACAGTTGGCTCTATTTTAAGCGTTTCTCTGTCGCATTTTCCACCAAAGGCTATTTTTTCCGCATTTATAAGACTTTTTAATCTGTCAAAATGTTTTTCATTTACAATTTTTCCGTAATTCAGATTCTCAAGAGGCTCCGCCCCAAATTGAAAAACTATCTCTTTTTTTATAGCCACAACAAGCTCGTCTTTTATATTCCGGTCGCATAAAATATAGTCAGGCGCTACACAAGTCTGTCCGCAGTTTAAGAATTTTCCAAATACAATTCTCTTTGCAGCCAAACCTATTTTTGCGCTTTTTTCTACAATGCAGGGACTTTTTCCACCAAGTTCAAGAGTTACAGGAGTTAAATGCTCTGCCGCGCACCTCATCACCTCTTTTCCTACAGACTTACTTCCTGTAAAAAATATCTTGTCAAATCTCTGATGCAAAAGCGCCTTATTTTCACTTCTCCCACCGGTTACAACTGCAACTAATTCCGGGTCGAAAAACTCTTCAATCATTTCTTTTAATACTCTGGAAGTTTCAGGTGCATAGGCACTCGGCTTTAAAATCACAGTGTTTCCGGCTGCCAAAGCGTCGGAGAGCGGTTCCAGAGTAAGAAGAACAGGATAATTCCAAGGGCTTATTATCAAAACAGTTCCATAGGGAGATGGACTTCTAAAACTTTTAGCGGCAAACTGAACAATAGGTGTGCGCACATGCTTTTTTCGCATAAGACTCCTTAAACGCTTTTTGAGCCATCTTATCTCAGCAAATGTAAGACTTAGCTCACTCATCAGAGATTCAACCTCGCTCTTACCCAAGTCAGTTTTTAATGCCTCGCACAAGTCATTTTTATAAATATTTATAGCCTTCTCAAGAGTCTCAAGAGATTCAAGCCTGGCCTTTCTGCTTTGCGCTGCCCCGGACTCGAAATACTCATTCTGTCGTTTTATTGTTTTTATAATATCTTGCTCGGTCATTTTTTTTCCATCACTTGATTTTTCCAGCCAGAGAGGCGATTTTTTTGTATGAATAAGCAAATCCTGCTACAAAAACGCGGTCTATAAAACCTTTGAGAATTGCAGGCATTCCGCTCCACCAACCAGGAAAGATGAATATTATCCGATCCGTCCAAGTGATTAAATCACGATATTTTTTTGTTTCTTCAAGTTTGGCTAAATCGCGCCGTTTATGATTTTCATCGAACTTCAAAACAGGCTCAAAATATTTAGCGTATAAGTCCAAAGTTTGAACAGTATGCGATTTTGGAATGTTGTCCTGAACTTGCTTGAAAATCTCCGCGTTAAAACTTTTCGGATTCGGATGCGCGTAAATAATTAAAATATTCATAATTGTCCTCCTTTTATATATATCAAGCATGTGTTCGATATTATCTTGTATTGCATTGTCATCAAGGTCTTTGCCTATCGGTCTATTTGCGAAAACAGCAAGCCCCGTAATTATTTAAAGGGAAACTTTACAAACAACTCTTCAAAAAAAGTAGGATAATTTTTTGCAAAATTTATAAGGTTGAATCCCATTTGAATAAGTTTACCGCGTGAAGATTTTTCATCGACTCCGGAGTCTATCTCATGATTAAGAAAAGCCGCAATCTCCACCAATACAATTTTTAGATACTCTTACTTGCTTTTTAAATGTCGATACAAAAGTGCCATGAGTAACATCACAAATTCCGGCAATAGTCCTAAGCGACAGTTGATCAACACCTTTTTTTTCTAATCTGCTCGATTCCGATTTGAATCAATTTTTCTTTTAGCTTTGCTGTATCGCGTTTTATAATTTTCCTCCTAAATAAAAAAATAGACACCGTATACTTTTTTTATTTATTAATACACCGTTTACTTTTTTGTTGTCAAGGAATTCTTTTAATAAAAATTGGAAACTATAAAGATAGTTGTTAGCGAAGAAAAATCTGTTGCATTGTGACGTTTCGTAATGAAAGTTTTATTATCTTTTTTTTGAGTATTGACTTGCTTATATAAAAACGTCTATGTTTTAATATATAAAGAATTTACGAGTGCAACGCATATCGTTTTTTCAATCTACATGATTTTTTTGGAGGCTTTATGAAGAACATTCTCTTAAAATTTGGAGTTGCCACGCTCGTTCTCTCTGCTGTTTTATTTTTGGGCTGTGCAGGACTAACAAGTGGTAAAACAAAATCTCACGGTGAAAATAAAAATGCATACGATGTTGAACCGGGCACTATAGGACAGCAATCGAAAGTTATTTCTGCCGCGTCTAAATTGGCTAAGGAGATAGATCCTGCCGATAATAAAGTGATTCTTTTTTACTATAGACCTGACGGTAAATATGAAGACTGGGGTTTGTGGCTATGGAAAACAGGTGGAGACGGAGGGGCTGGATATGATGCGACAAACGGCAAGGCAGAAAAACGCAATATCGATGGACAAGATATTGCCTACTGGGACATCAGTGAGCTTACTTCAAGTTTGACCGAAATACAAAGCGCTATAGCTGAGAATGATAAGTTGAACTTTATTATACGCAATGCAGAATGGGGAAAAGATCCCGACGGAGACCGTTTTATGACTTTAACTGAAGGAAAGCACTTTATGACTATAAGCAATGACACTGCTGTCTATTCTATCAAAAAAAATTTTGAACCTACATTTGTTTCTGCTGCGGCGGAAGGATTGGACTCAATAAAGCTCACTCTTTCCGTTAAGCTCGGACTTGAAACAAGAGAATCTTCTAACAACTTTGTATTAAAATCAGACGACGGAGCTGAAATTATTGTTGCCGATGTAAAAAATTACGTTTACAGAGGCAGGGCTGACCGCAGCCATAATTTTGCCGATACGCTGTATATAAAACTAGGCAGTAATCTTGACGCTTCTAAAAAATGGTTCATAAGTCATCCAAAATTTAAGCCCGATGCAGGCGTAGAAGTTGGAATGGTTGTTGCAATCAAAAAGCAGTACAGTGATTATGAATATGAGGGAACTGATCTAGGTGTTACAATCAGCGGAACATCGGCTTCGTTCAAAACTTGGGCACCGTTGGCAAGCGATGTTAAACTTTTGCTTTTTACAAACTCTGCCGCGCTTAAAACACCTGCTGAGACTAAGCAGATGACAAAAGATGATAAAGGAATATGGTCCCTTTCCAATGTATCTATTGGTTCATACAAATATTACAAGTTTAGAATCACAAATAACGGTGAACAAAATGACGTCTGCGATATTTATGCAAAATCTGCAAGCGCAGATTCCGTTGCGGCACAAATTACAGATATAAATACCGATTCAGCGGCAATTCCTTCTGGGACTCAATACGGTAAAAAAGAATACTATAAAAATCCGTTCGGTAATGACGGAACGCAGACAAAATCTTACACAGATGCTGTTATTTACGAAATGCACATCCGCGACTGGGCAAAAGCGGAAAACACTTCCAATACAGGAAAATATCTTGAAATTGCAAACGGAACTAAAGTTATTGCACACCTTAAGGATTTGGGTATTACCCACGTTCAGATTCTTCCTGTTTTTGACTATGCGGAAAAAAATGCGAACGCTGCCTATAACTGGGGATATAATCCGTATCACTACAATGTGCCTGAAGGTCGCTATGTTACTGCAGGCTATGCTGACGGAACGCAGGCTGTTTTAGAGCTTCGCACATTGATAAAAAAACTTCATGATGCGGGTATTGCCGTGATTATGGATGTTGTATACAACCACACAAGCGGAACAGGTAAGAATTCTTTGTATGATATGACTGTTCCATACTATTACTACAATATGGCGGCGGACGGAACTTATGTGAACGGCAGCGGCTGCGGAAATGAAATTGATACCAGCTCTCCTATGACCAAAAAGTATATAATAGATTCTTTAAAACACTGGATGCTTGACTACCATGTAAACGGATTCCGCTTTGATTTGATGGGCTGTATAGAAAAATCGACAATGAAAGAGATTTATAAAGAACTTTCCGCAATCGATAAAAACGTTATGGTATACGGAGAACCTTGGACTGGCGGCACCAGCGGCGTTAAAAACGGAATAACAGCAGGGACTAAGGGAAGCATAGACGACTGTGCTGATAATACTTATTCAAACAACGGAGTCGGCTGTTTTGATGATGATTATCGTAACGCGATTAAAGGCGCAGAATTCGGTGGATTTAAAAAAGGTCATGTTCAGGGAACATTTTACGATGGCGCTATAATAAAAGGTTTGCAAGGCTCAAAGAGTGATGTTGATGTAATAGGTCGATTTATAAATTATGTTGAATGCCACGACAACTATACTCTGTTTGATAAACTGGCAATTTCCTATTCTTATGGCACAAAACCACCAAAACCTCCTGTTGATCTATTTGCTAAAATCGGTGTCGCAGGATTAACAGAAGTCGAAAAGCAGGATAAACTTGCCGCCGCATATATATTCTTGGCTCAAGGAACGCCTTTTATAAACGGAGGGCAAGAATTTCTTCGCACGAAAAAAGGCGACGAAAACAGTTACAATAGCAGTGATGCGATCAACGCTATTGACCTAGGTTTTAAAACTACATATTCAGATGTTTACAACACTTACAAAGGTTTAATTGCGTTAAGAAAAGCAAATCCAGCTGCATTCGGAAAGAATTCGTCCGCATCTGCAGAAAAACTTGCCACAGGATTTATAAAGTATAAAACAGGAAATTTTCTTGTTTATTTTAATGCTACAGACGAGACACAACACATCGACACTATGGGGTATGCAAAACTTATTGACGTAAGCAGCGGCTCTGTAAATGAGTCAGGAACAATTCCTACAGAAATTCCTGCAAAGAGCTTTGTAATTTTGAAAAAGTAAAACAACGCATTGTCCTTTTTGGCAACGCGTTAGGCTATGTAGCCCCTTGCCGACCGCAACGAAGTGAGGACGGTGAGCGTGAGCGAAGGGCAAAACAGCCGACGTGGCGAGATTTGGTAGCAAAGCTACCAAATCTCGCCACGAACGCCCATTAAAAAAAAAGGTGCCCATTATGAAATTTTGAAAATCTCTAGGACACCCCATTCTTTTCTGTTATTTTCCAAGGTAGTATTCAGAAACTACATTCAATTTTTCATCAAATTCGAATACCAATGGTGGGAAGTTAGGGATTTCCACATCCATGATTTCGTCATCAGACAAACGTTTGATGTGTTTTACAAGGGCACGGATTGAGTTACCGTGAGCTCCTACGAACACATTTTTGCCGTCTTTAAGCGCAGGAGCGATTTTATCTTCCCAAAATGGAAGGGCACGTTCCAAAGTTACTTTCAAGTTTTCAGCATCAGGGACAACTGAGTCGTCAAGCAAAGCGTAACGACGGTCGGTGTGCGCTGAATACTTATCATCACGAGCCATATTTGGTGGCAATACATCGTATGAACGACGCCAGATGTGCACTTGTTCAGCGCCAAACTGCTCAGCTGCTTCTGCCTTATTTTTACCTGTCAAACCACCGTAGTGTCGTTCGTTCAAACGCCATGATTTTTCAACAGGGACCCACAATTGGTCAGCTGCTTCAAGAGCCAAGTTAGTTGTTTTGATTGCGCGTTTCAACACTGAAGTGTAAGCTTGGTCAAATTCGATACCGGCTTCTTTAATCAATTTACCGGCGTCGATCGCTTGTTGTGTTCCTTTTTCAGATAAATCAACATCAGCCCAACCTGTGAAAAGGTTGGCTTTATTCCATTCAGACTCACCGTGGCGAGCAAAAACCAATTTTACCATTAGATGTATTCTCCTTTACTTTTCGAGATTTTCTTCGTTTATGCGTTACATCTTACAAAATTTTTCACAAAAAAACTAGTGATAATCATTTATTAAAACAAGCGCTTTCATTTCAAGCGTTCCCGCAGTTCTTGCTTTGAAATGCGAAAACGAAGCGGGACAAAAATGATAGGTTAAGAGAGACGTTTTATACGCGGTTATTTTCAATCCAAGAAACAGAAAAATCTACGATATCGCGTTGACTCATCAACCTTGATTCGGCATTGCCGATTTTACCAATAGTTGCGAGATTTGTTTTATCAAACGCATTTCCTATCTTTTCAAAATCTTCTCCGTCAACGAATAATGTTTTATATGCCTTCCATACACGCTTTCCATTTTCAAGTATGGCGCTGTGCTCAATGCAGTCGTGTTTTCCGGGGTATTTTGCGCGTACATCTGCTAAGTGTATTGACGTGTTTTTGTCATATCCGACTCCCAACAGCAGCACTTTCGCGTCTAGTTCATATAGTTTTGCAACAGGAGAGCCTTCTCCGAATATATTTGAAAGGGTGTGTTCCGATGTGATGTATTTTGCGTGTTTTCCCCATGCGCAGACAGACCTTGCGGGGTGATCTGTTCTGATGCTTCCCGGCCATTGGCGAAACATTTCCGCAACTGCGCCCATCGTGTTTGTCGGCGTTAGCTGTTTATCGTATGCCGGCCAATTCTCCCTGATTTTATCCCAGTCTGACTTTTCCGCATCCCAGTGCACTCCTGTTTCAGGATCAAGGTTTTTCCATGACTGAGTCGGCATAACAATTGTCCCTTCAAAAGTAACTGTCTCAATCAGGGCTTCTATAACCGCCTGCGCTCCGCCGCATACATATCCGATACTTTTTAACGATGTATGAACAATGACAACATCACCTTGTTTCAGTCCAATATCTGTCAATCCTCGTGCTATATCTTTTTTACATACTGTTATCATAAAATTTGCCTCTTGTTTCTTTAGTTTTCGCTCTTCTCACTTTTCTTCTTAAAACATTCAGGGAAACGTTCAGAAAATTTTTGAATTCCTTTTTTTTAAATCTTCCTTTTCCTTTTTAGTCATTTTTTCTGTATTTCCTCCATTTTCAAAGGTAAAGTCCGGTATGCTTGAAAATTAAGAAAACATATTATTTCTAAGTGTTATTTTTTTTATAATATTTCAATACTCATCATCTCCTATAAATTCTATACTTTTAGCTGTATACCTTTATTTCTTAAATTTTCTATGCAATCAGCCAGATATTCAATATTATGCTCTTTGTAAATCGGGCTGCCTATAATTTCCTCTTTAAGATTATCATACTTTACTGCTGTCTTTCCTCTATAATTTTTATCCTTCCATTCCGCAGAAACATTATATCCTCTTTTTTCCATCTCCTTCATAACCAATACATGGTAAATAAAAATATGATATGGGGAATATAAAAACACATAGTCCACAGTTTTATGTTTCTTTTTCCATCCATTGCCCCTCAGAGCACAACATTCCCTATGTTGTCCAAGCAGCTGATTTTTTGGCAATAAGGGGATAAGTTTTTCATGCCATAGTCTCATATTTTTCTCCTGTTAACAAGGTTGATTTTTCTAAATATTCATTAGGGTATCTTTTTAGTAAAGTATTGATATATTCAATTACAACACCTTGATTATTTTTCCCCTCCATATGTTCATTTAATATATTAAATAATGCCTGTTTTTCAATTGTACTTGCTTCTTTTTTGAAATATCCCCATATATGAAGAATGGCATTACTAAAATCTTTTTTACTCTCCTTCATATCTCTTATTTCCTGTATTTTTTCATTTATCCATAAAACATCCAGTTCTTTTTCCTTCAAGTACTCCCTTACCTCCAGATATGCTTTTTGCGATTTGCTTAGTACATAATATTTATTTTTTGCCCACAACTCTTCACATTCTCTTCTTATATCTTTTTGTCTCATATTGACACCTCTTTCCAAATATTCAAACTAAAACAAATCCCATATAATGTATCACTATTTAAGTTTTTATTGATCGAATTTAAATTTTTATTCAGGTAAGGTATAAATGAATATCCAACATTACAATATGTTAAAGTTGTCTCCGATACAAAGAATTTTCATTACTATAACCTCTCCAAATTTTAAGTTAATGATTTTTCTCAATGTTGCTCGTTACTTTTATTCAAAATCAATTCCTATTGCAATCAACAGGTCTGTATTCTCAAATACTATACTTGACACAAATCCTACTTCATACCCATGCCAATAAGCATACTTAATCCTATCTTATATAATTCTTTATTCTTTTTATTGCTATTATTATTCACTATAATCCCTCCCATACAATTTCTAATTTACCTATCCCGACAAACCATGAGTTGTTAAATATTCTTTTTAAACCGGTTATCTAAAAAATCCATTTGTTCATCTGTATGAAACAAATGTTCCCCATCTCTCATAATTGTCAGATTTGCATTTATTTTATTAGCAAAATTTATCATTGTATTTACTGATGTCATATTGTCTTTATCCGCAAAAAGAATATTAGTAGGGATATCCCAGTTGATAGGATTATTTCTAACATAGGTCAAATATTCCCATGACAAAAGATCTCCAAAGGATGTTTCAATTTCTTTTTTTAGCATAAGTTCATCTTCTGAAATATTTGCCTATTTCATCATATCTAAAATCAACCTTTCCATATATACTATAGGAGAAAACAACATTGCCTTTTCGATAGGTTTATCTGATAAAGATATTAATGAGAAAAATGCACCTACACTATTAGCGATTAAATAGATTTTATTATATTGAGGAACAATTGAATTAAAATAATTGCTAAACTCAATTTTTGCATCCCATGGTTTATCCGATTTATAATCAAATCCAATTATATCAAAATTATCATCGAAAAATTGTTTATAGTGATTAGCTTCTTCTGCATTACCGCCTTTACCATGAACATATATAACAACATTTTTCATTCAAATTCCCTCTACAAATTCTGACTGGTTGGGTTTTATTTCGGATTTTATTTTTTGTCAGACTTTCTGGGGGTAGGCTTCCGTTCGGGCAGTTCCGCATACATACCTTCCAGTAGTTCTGTAATCAAATCCGTATCCTCAAATCTGTCGAATACATGCATCAATGTCTTTGAACCTTCATAGGGATAACGCAATTCTGAGTCTGCAAGAAGTTTGTCAGTTGTCGGCGTTCTCTTCAAAAACAGTTCATTATCACAAATATCACCTATCAGTTTACCATTTAGATATACGAGATATCCGCCCATCATGGATTTTATGACAATATCACCTGCTGCGGAAAAAACTTCACGAACAAATTCGTTAAATTCATTCACTATGATTATCTCCTTAAAATCAGAATTTATCTGCTTCTTTATATTTTTTAATCGCCCATCATGATATTCTTCTGCAAATTTATGATTTTTGCACTTTTCAATTTTAGCATAAAAAAGGCGATGGAGGTTTTAATTTCCATCGCTTTTAGTACTATGCCGGCAATTAAGCTTTAGTTATAGGAATCCAAAGCTCCATTTTGTAGTCTTTGCTTTTCATATCACCTTCAAAGTAATATTCAAAATCAGGTTTCCCCGAATGAACGTAGCCATGCTCAGGGAAGAAGACTTCCATCGCATATTTCCAGCCGTTATGAATGCACTCAGGAACTCTCCCCGTTAATTCTATAATGGCATACTCAGCTTCTTCAACTTCCAGAACATCTAAGCCCATGATTTTTGCTTTGTAGGGATCATCAACTATATATCCTGCCATATAGTTGATTGTGGCCGGATTTTTTACATCATGACAGACTCCGACACTTTGACCTTTTCCCAAACTTGCAAGTTCATTGTGACTGTATTTTTTATACAGCTTATTCCAGACAGCCGGACACAATGATGAATCGATGTTTTGTTCATTTACTCCTGCAACTGTAAATGCTTTTTTCTTTTTTATTGTGACATTCATGCTTCTTCCTCCTCTTACGCTCAGCGCTAATTGCACTCGTGAAACTAATTTGAACGGTTTTCCGTTTCTTACCTCTGAAGGGGTAAATCCATGAAAATTCTTAAACGCAGTTCCGAATGAATCCGATGACTCATATCCATATTTCATCGCTATATCTATGATTTTTTCATCCGTATCTCTTAATATGATGGCTGCTTCGGTTAATCTTCGGCTTCTCAAATATTCCGAGAGTGTTGTTCCGGTTAATATGGAAAAGAGTCTGCTGAACATAGGATAAGAATATGTTGATAAACGGGCAATTTTATCTTCATCTATTTCGCTGTCCAGCACACTTTCAATGTAATTAATGGTTTCATTAAAAAACTGAATCATCTTCATGTTTTCCCTCTATTCATGATTTCCTTATCTCATTGTGGAGATGGCGGAATCTCTAACTTTTTACATTATCCGATGCAATGATTTTTCAGAGTTTTATCCCCTGATATATCGAAGACACAAATCCCTGAACCGGCTATCCAGACGGGCAATCTCCATCAGGGTATCTGCTAAAGCATTATAGTCATCATGACTGCTGTCCAGATATGCCCGGCTAAAAAGACGTGCAATTTTTTCTTTCAAGGCTGCCCTGTCAGGATCACAATCTTTCAAAAATTGGCTCAAGTAAAGGCTTCTGGCTGCTGCCAGACGAAATGAAAAAAATTGATGGAGCTGTTTTTGTTCTTCATTTAACCCGTTTGCCCTGACGGTTTTTGCATATTCCTCAATTATGCCGGTCTCGCTATTTTCATATCGTTGCTTCATAATAACAGAAACATCGTGATAAATCTCCCGGTTAGCCGGAAGTCTGTTTCTCTGCAAGCGCCCCCACATGGAATAAGACCCTCTTTTATAGTCAATCGATTCTGCTTTCCATGCTTTGCAAAAATCACGAAAATCCATTTTCATGCAAGGATAGCCTGCCGGATCGTGGAAGTAAATATAGTTTTCATCCATGTCATAAACCGAAACAAAATGATCCAGCCCTCCCAGATGGCTGTGATTAAGATTATAAGTCAGATATCCCATATCCAAAGGACCTGCGATAACGGAACCATGGGTCAGAAAGGTTTTGAGTTTTTCCTGCAGCTCTGTCACATTGACCGGCTCTGAAGAATCGCGGAAAAATTCCTCATAATTAAATCCAAGAATTTGCAGACAATGACTGATGGACTTATCCGGCATGCCGTTGTCAAAGAAAATCAGCGGATGTCTGTCATCTTTTTTCACAAAGGTCGCCCCGTTCCCCATGACCATGATAGCTTCCAGATAGTCCGGTCGAAAATCATAACCGGCAGCCTGTAAAACCATAGCTGCCGAATGCGAATAGCAAATCGGAATATCACCAAAGTATAAATTCATTTTCCTGCCTCCATTTCCGTATTATAGACGACAGGAAAATTTATCGCCCTATCAAATCCGTACAAATTTTATAGGGCTGATGTCATGGCAACTTGTAATTTGATATGCGTGGGAAACCGGCATAACCTAGTCCCATCAAATGGCATAGTTCGCTTTTTTTATATGGAGAAAGCATCTGCATCATATTGTCGTATGCCTTTTGAGTCGCTGATACCTGCTTTGATATCGCTTTATAAATGACTTGGCAAGATAGCCGCCTAATGACTGTCCCACAAGGATAATCCGCTCTACTGAAAGTTTATCAAGAATGCTCTTAATGTAGCTTGACGTATCGCTGAAATCAAACGCTGCAAATGGTCTGGATTTTCCGCGAGCAGGAGTGTCCCATGTCAGGAGGTTGTATTCTTTTTCAAACGCTGTGATTTGTCCGTCAAATGCCTTATATTCAGTTTTATTCAGCTAGGTAAACTGAAAGTTATCAATTGTAATGATACACTACTTCTTTACCATGTTTTTTGGCGTACTCAATTTCCTCTTTAACCGATTTTCCAATATAACCATCAATATTTACAACATATATACCATCGCTCAAGTCGATTTTTCTATAATGAGCATCCGCAAGTCGTGAAAGTTCCTCATCTGTTGGAATAACATTTTCTTCACAATAAACACACTGCAATATATTATATCCTTTATCAGTTTCAAGGTCATAAGCAATCTTCTTCATCTCTTTATCAAATCTCATAATTCCACAAATTGTATAGGTTTTCATCTAATCACCCCCGCAAATTCTAATTTCTATCTGTTATCTGTAGATAATTGGAGATGTTCTTATAGACCATGCCTTTGTCTGTCTGCAGTATCTGTTCTTTCATGAAGCTTCTACTCTTCGCCGAATTTTTAATTCCGTTTTGTTGTTCACAAAATTCATCTGCTTTTAATTTAACTCAATGTAGATTATCCTCATTTTACTACTACATCTGAAATGCCGTTATCCAAAAACATATTCCGGCAATAAGTGAAAGCGGAGTCATAACATATTTTTCTTTCCTACTTTTTGAAATCATGTTCATAATAGTATTCAAAGATAGGTAAGCGGCAAAGAAGAAACAAATATATTTTGTAACCTTAAAAGAAAACCACAAGGAGATAAAACCTCCGGCTTGCAAAATAATTATCATTGCAAAAATTTGGATAGCCACCGAAATGACTGCCGCAACTCTAAATTTCTTAGGTAAGATTTTAGGTTGCCCGCCCATTGTAAATTCGCCCAAAGGCAAGCCGCAAGCAACAAGAACTGTCATAGTTGCTATAAGTCCAAATAATACTGCACCTAATATTGACAACAAAAAAGGAAGTATCGGCAATTTGCTTTTACCTCCTCTTGGTAATATCCTATTTGATTTTTTACTTCGACAAACCGGGATTTATGAAGCTGAATTTATCCACTGCTTTAGTTCCTCCGATAAGCGCTCATCAACATCAATCCTCGTCTGCTTACACTCTTTCGGATACTGCTTTGCCTCCTTAAAAGCCATGCTGATAAACAGCCCGGAACCCACGGGAAGAATGCCTGTTAACATGGTCTGCGGAAATATAAAATGCGTTCCATGTTCATAGGTCATGAGAACTACACTGTTATCCGCGTCTCTTTCTTTCAGCCTGTTTTCCATTCTACGAATGTATTTACAGGTATCCCAAAGTACATCATCCTCCGCACCAATCAGCAGAATGCGGCCCTTTATATTCTCCACCTTTATTTTCTCGGCTTCCTGCACGGGATGCCTTTTCTCCGATTCATCGAACAAATCGCGACTGGCAACCATCGCGCCGCGCCGTTTGGATTCCTCAGATATTTTCTGCCAGTATTCCGGATGGCGATACGCATAGGGCAGATAAGGAAGCGGCTTACCGTGATACGAAACAGATGACTCTCCGTCTCCCGGACGTTCGTGAGCCCCGTCTTTCCCATCCTGATAAAAACCTTCCATCACAAAATCAGAAGGAGAAATGGCTATCGTAAGCGTTATTTCCGAAAAGTATGACGCTGCGACAAGCGCAAGCATACCAGTTGTCGAGGCACCCATAATACCGATTTTTTCATTGCCCATCGTCTTCAGAAATGCAAGTGCCTTCTCAAAACGTTCGAGTGGATAGTTATGGTGACCGTAATCTTTTGGGGCCGGTGACATTGTGAGGACATTCAGACCTTTCTTTTGAAGCCATTTGACGCCACCCTTTGCCATCATGTCTTTTGTATCATCACCAAGCATGGCAATCATGCAATATTTACTGCCGTTCGGATTCGGCCAGTATACGCCGTTATATCCATCTTTCTCTATTGTTTTGATTTCTTTCTTCATGGGAAAGTTTCTCCTCTTCAAATTCAAATTTGTCAATTTCTCGTCCATCCTACTATATCACTTTTCTCATATTTTTCCAATTTGACGCACTGTAGATTATCCTCATTTTACATACTATATCTGAAATACCGTTATCCAAAAACATATTCCGGCAATAAGTGAAAGCGGAGTCATAACATATTTTTCTTTCCTACTTTTTGAAATCATGTTCATAATAGTATTCAAAGATAGGTAAGCGGCAAAGAAGAAACAAATATATTTAGTAACCTTAAAAGAAAACCACAAGGAAATAAAACCTCCGGCTTGTAAAATAATTATCATTGCAAAAATTTGGATAGCCACTGAAATAACTGCCGCAACTCTCAATTTCTTAGGTAAGATTTTATGTTGTCCGCCCATTGTAAATTCGCCCAAAGGCAAGCCGCAAGCAACAAGAACTGTCATAGTTGCTATAAGTCCAAATAATGCTGCACCTAATATTGAAAACATAAATCAATATCCTCCTTCACAAAATACACAAAATTTCAGTTATTAATTCTTCTTTCTCAGCCAACAAATTTGCTCGCCAACTTGTAAACTTGATTTATTTCTTTGTTTTCTAACTTCCAGTTATTGAGTTCAGCTTTAATTAACTCCGGATTTTTTTTGCTGATATCCCTTAGAGCGTTGCCCACCGATTTTCTGACATATTCACTCGTATCTTCTTTTAATGCGGCAATTCGTCTGATAGCTTCATTCGGGTTATCTTTGAAATACGGTCTACTTGTCCATATTCTTAATCCTTCTGTAACTGCTCGCCTTGTATTAGAATTGTTATTTTTGAGCCATTCATCAATGATTGGAAGTGCTTTTTCATATCCTGTTTTCTTGCAGAATTCATCAAATGCCTTTGCCAATACTTCTTGAACTCTCCAATTATCATCTTTAGAAACTTCATCTCTCATAAATTCTAAAATGTCGTCTTGTTCTGATAAGTGTCCAAAAAGAAATACGGCGTACATTCTTACTTGATAGGTGTCTGATTTATAGGCTAAAAATGCCAACTTCTTGATATATTCATTATCATTAGTTTTATAATCGATTAAGGCTCTTTTTTCTTCTTCTTTGAAACCATTTTCTATCAAAGAAAATTCTTTTTCCAGTTTTTTAATATACTCGCGCAAATGAGCCTCCTTTTTCCCAAACTTCCAACCTATCTTTTATCTCTTTTTTTCAAGAATTTCCGCAATC
The DNA here is from genome assembly GCF_014334335.1 of Treponema sp. Marseille-Q3903. Taxonomy (NCBI): domain Bacteria; kingdom Pseudomonadati; phylum Spirochaetota; class Spirochaetia; order Treponematales; family Treponemataceae; genus Treponema; species Treponema sp. Marseille-Q3903. The sequence continues at coordinate 1,014,767 of NZ_JACSEU010000001.1, read as the reverse complement.
TTTTCAAATGTGTTTCCGTTTCTGATTGTAATTTTTTTATAAAAATCTTGCCTCATCAATTGCTTATGGTAAGTAGTTTTAAGATATTCCGACTCATCATATTTTCCCCAAAATAATGCGTGACTACCGACATGCACTATCTCATTATAAAATGAGGATTTATCTATAAAGTCAAAAACCTCCGATTTATCCAAGCCCAACGAAAAAAATAAAACATCTCTTCTTGCCAGCTTTTCATTCCACCACTCCGGCAATGCGGCTCTTTCTTCTAAATACTCTTCTTTTGAGATTAAAGCAAAAGGAATAGAAAAGTCGTAGCCGGTTTTTAACAAATGTGTTATTTTTGGTATGAAACTTTCGCTGTTTTGAGTGCTGCTGAAAAACACGTTTCCGCTGTTGATATAAGATGCGACATCTTCAAACCCTGCGTTTAACAATAATTGTTCCAAATCACTCATGGATACCTTATTCTTGCCGCCAACATTTATGCCGCGCAATAAAAGTATATATCGCAACGAATTGACCTCCATGAATCTCAATTTAATTTATCTGACTCTACAATTTTATCGATTTAGTTGCAATGTATGTTTTGATATTCAATTCATGAAGTCTTCCAAATCCGTTTGTATCTTCATATATATCGAGCAGAGTAAACCCTGACTTTAATTGCCCACCAATCTGCTCTGTCATATTATGAGAGAACTGTATTCCACAATCCTCTTTCAGCATAAAGGCTTTTGCCGCTTCATCTTTTAACGGATTAAAAGGCATTTTCCAAATAATCTCTTTTTCTTCGTTATCTACAATATAATTTATCTCATTTCCAAGCCCGGCAAGGAAAATACCGCCTTTTTTAAGCACTCTATATGACTCATCAAAAACATGTTGCACATCTTCAATATAGCAGTTAGAGACAGGATGAAAGACTATATCAAAGGTTTCATTCTCAAAAGGCAAAGTTTTTGTCATATCACCTTCAATTGCTTTAATATTATAGTCTTCTCTTTTCGCAACCAAAAGTTCACTTTCTATTTGATTCGAAGAATAGTCAAGCACAGTACAGTCTGCCCCTAACGCGTTAAATATAGGCATTTGTTGTCCGCCTCCCGACGCCAGCCCTAAAATTTTCTTGCCATTTAAATCTCCAAACCATTTCTGCGGAACAGGAACTGTCGGTGTAAGCAAAACTTTCCATTCTCCATTTTTTGCCTTAGTATATTCGTCATGCGAAATTGGCTTTGCCCATTCCCAGCCTTCCAAAGCCCATCTGTCTATTGTTTCTTTATTTATATCCTGATACGACTTCATTGTTTATTCTCTATTATTTCGGTTTTTATCGTTCTGCATTTTTTTTTACTTTTGTGAGTAGTTTTTTCCACTTTCTTTGTCTGTGTGAATAAAATGCTTTAGCCCAGACACATATTATGCCTGTTTTCCAGCCGGCTTCGATTTCTATGCAGTCAGTATACTTTGTACGATTGTCATCAATGGGCTCCAATTGAATTCTATGATTCCATATCGGTACATGGGGATTACTCTCATTAGAATATATTGTTAATGTTTCTTTATCTAATGTGCATATATAAATTGAATGAATACCGAACGGAATTACGCCAAACAGCCTAAAATTAAGCCGAAAAGTTTTGCCACATTCCCACTGCATATTTTTTTCACCGTCAACCATCTCAAAGGCTGCAAAAGGAGCCGCCACATATTTTAACGATTCAAAACTTTGCAATTTTTCCCATATCACATCTGCGTTGGCAGGAAAAATCGAGTTTTTACAAATAAATTTGCTCATATATCAATATCCTCCACCTCATAAAAACGAGCAATATAATCATAATAAAAAAATACAATTAGGGAACACGGTCAATGACTTAGTTTACCATTTATTGTGCTATTTCTTATTTTCTTTACAGTGAAGTTCATCAGATGCCTTCCCAAATGTCTGTAAGCAAAGGCTTTTATTCCCGACACTTCTTGATGATGATTTTTTAACAATTCATCCGGAGAATCCCATACGCCGAAATCTTGCGTAATTCCCTCGCTTTGTATGTAGGTGTTATTTCCGTTAAAATCAATTACCGGATGCTGAAAATCTTTTACTGCAACACCATAACCGCAGAAAGAACCCGTACAGTTTGCAAATTGCTTTTGCAGTTTTGACAAATAGGCTTTATCCAGTATAAAGGCTTCGAGTTCATACCAGCGACTTTCAAAATAAACTTCAACCCAGCTGTGAAATATATTTTGCGGTGCATTGTTATAAACGAACCCGCTCATTACCCCTTTTTGTAATTTCTTATCTATGGTAAACCCATGAACCCGGCAAGGAATTTCGCAGGCACGTAATAAAGCCATAAAGAGTGTTCCCTTTGTATTGCATTGACCGTATCCGTCCTCAAGGACTTTAGATGCGGGAATGTTGTCATCAATGTTATATCCGAATGCAATATCATCTCTTACAAAGAGATAAATAGCTTTAAGGCGGTCAAATTCATTTTGTTCTTTCCAATGCTTAATCTCTATTAATTTTTGAATATTCGGATTTGAAAAATCCAGCATTGCGGTTGCCTGCAAGTATTGATCCATTTCATTCACCTTCTTCTATTGTCGATTTTACGCTACGGTTGGCTGGGAAAATAGAACTTTTACAAACAAATTTACTCATATATCATAAGTCCGCCTTATCTAGATTTTCTTTAAAAGCGTTTTGAATCATTTCAGATATTTCTTTCATCACAAGAGAGTCGGCCTTTATTTCTTTTCGGTCATAAGTGAACAGTCCGTTTATTTCATCTTCAACATCGCTTACCTGAGTGTAGACAGTAGCGCTCAAAGCTTTTGTCATATTGCGCAAAACATCATCTTTGTACAGTTTTAAAATATTTTCGTTTAATGTTTTTTTGTCGGAGAACATTTTGTACCCATAAAGAGCGGGCGAAACCATGTGTCCTTCAGACGGCATGCTGTAACCTCCGAATTCTGTCAGCGCAAGCACCCTATTTTTTTTATCTGCTTTTGGAAAAAAGTGTTTAAAATAAATGTGATAGCTGTGAAAGTCACCTGCATTGCGGTCAAAGTAGCCGCTTGCATGGTCTATTGCACGGCTCGAATCCCAAGAGAGAACTTTTTCTGCGATTTCTGCGGCATCGAATTGCCCCCACGCTTCGTTGAACGGAACCCATACGGCAAGGGAGACGCAATTGCGCAAAAGTTTTACAGTGCGTTCGGCATCGCGTAAAAAGTTTTTACGTCCCTGCTCTCTTTTTCGTCCCATCAGCTTATAGCGATTTGGACCGTCTGAAAACTTTATGCCAATCCAAGGTGCGTACTGAACGACGAACGGTTTATATGGTCCGCCACCGCTTACAAAATCCTGCCAAACAAGAACACCGAGTCTGTCACAGTGATAATACCAGCGGAGAGGTTCAATTTTGATGTGCTTCCGCAGCATGTTGAAGCCGAGTTTTTTTATCTGTTCGATGTCCCAAATCATAGCTTCATCGGAAGGAGCTGTGTACATGCCGTCGCTCCAATATCCCTGATCCAAAAGTCCGTGATGGAAAATCGGCTTTCCGTTTAAACTGAGAAACGAACATTTTTTTGTTTTTATTATGCCGAATTCCCTCATGCCAAAATATGTCCGCACTTCATCTTTTCCAATGCTGATTTGTGCGTCGTATAAAAATGGAGAATCCGGAGACCAAGTTTTAAAGTTTTCGGGCAACTTTATGCGAACTTCGCTATTTTCAACAAGAACTTCGGCTACGGCAGTTCCGCTATCAAAAACAGTTATTTTTCCACTCGGCATATCATGCCCTTCGCAGTCCAGCGCAAAACTGACTTCTCCATTGCTTAAATCTGTTTTTATGCTGACATTTTTGATATATGTTTGAGGAACTGTCTCGCACCAGACTGTTTGCCAGATTCCGCTTTGCCCTGTATACCAGATTTTTCCTCTATTCAGCTTTTGCTTTCCGTACGCTTCATCGCCTAAGTTTGTGTCGTCGGTGACAGAAATTATGATTTCATTTTCACCTTCATTTATAAAATCTGTAATGTCAAAAGAAAAAGGCCAATAACCGCCTGAATGGTTGCCTATAACTTTACCGTTGATATAGACAGTACAATGCTGGTCTACAGCTCCAAAGTGCAAAAGAAGACGTTCACCGTTTGCAGGCATCTTGTCAAAACGAACAGCCCTGCGGTACCACAGAGTTTGAGACGGCATCAGTTTTCTCTGAACACCGGACAACAAGCTTTCAGGCGAAAAAGGAACAATAATATCGCCATCCCAGCTATCAGGCTTTTCTTTTCCATCGCATATTGCATATTTCCAGATGCCGTTCAAGCACTGCCATTGTTTTCTTTGAAGTTGAGGACGAGGATAGTCATTTAGAGGACATTCTTTGTTCAGATTTTCGCCCCACACAGTCATCAAAGGAGAAAGAACTTTGTTGTTGATTCTCTTATGATAAAGCCTTGCAGCAAAAAAAAGAGGAATAAATGCACCTGTTACAAGGATTGCCGCCCACATGTAGATAGATTCAACAGGAATATTTTCGGTGATGCCGTATTCATTTACGATAGAACCGGCGCCGTTTTTTATGATGATGTTTCCTATAATTGTTCCAATAATCATAGGAGTGAGAACAAAAAATAGTATTCTGATTCCTTCAAATTGACCGCGGCTTTGCTCAGGATACAACTGTTTGACCCACATCGTCATAGTCTGCGTTACAAGGACAAGCCCCATCCCTGCTGAAAAAACTGCAAAAAACAAAAGCGCGTTTTCTTTGCTAAAGACGCTCTGCGTATTGACAATTTCAGGACGAATAAACAATGTTATCAACCACAATCCTATAATGTTGACAGTGATAGCAAAAGCGACAACTGCCGGAGTTTTGTTTTTGTTTATGAGATTTGCGGCGGGAATAGCCGAAAGAGATGCGACAAGTAAACTAAGTCCCTGAATTATTTCCATGCTGTCAGCGCTAAAGCCCATGCGGTAAATCATCCAGTTTCCCATGTGCACAAAATAAATATTAAAAGGAATAAAAAAACAGGCAGTCGTGATACACGCAAGCAACAGTTCCCTCTGAGCGAAAAATCCTTTTATTTTAAATACAGAACAAAATTGTGCAGCAAGCGAACCGTTTTTGTGAGGTTTTAGAGATGGGGAATCTTTCAAAAATAACAGTGAAAATATGCCGACAGCGACGACAAACAATCCCATCGACCAAAAAAGCCGCTGATAGTTGTTTTCCGCCCCTATAAGAAAACCGCCAAGAACAGTTCCCACGATAGTTCCGATAATAGGCTGAACAGCCAGAACAGCACCGATTTGTCCGCGATTTTTATCATCGGTCATGTCGTTGCTCCATGCGTTGTAGCCGGTATCATTGCCCATCGAACCGAAAAAGCTCATCACATCGTCGGCAAGAATAACCATGACGGCAGCCCACATAGAAACTTTAGCCCCAGTTCCGACTGCACCTTTTCCAATAAATTCGGTAAAACCAAATAAGATTGTGCAAACTCCCCAAACTATGTAGCCAAGAGAAATAAATCGGCGCCTCGTCCCCAATCTGTCAGACAGCGTTCCAAAAAAGAAAGTCGAAAAAGTAGTCACAAATGCACTCGTGATTACCATCAAAGTGACAATCGAAGAATCTTTTGCAATCTTCGCATATACAAAAGTGTTGAACCACTGATTTTCAATGTTCCAGCAAAGTTGTCCCGCCATACCAAGCAGCCACATCAAAAGCCAAAACTGACCTTTATTCATGACACTTTTTCTTTCCATATTTGCACTCCGTCATTTTTTTAATAATTATACACCAACAGATAAGAAAAATATATTTTTTTATCACATCGTTTTAAAATCAAAAAAAATGCGTTTTTTATAATAATATAAAAAAAACGCCATAGTAATTAAAACTCTATCGCGTTTTTTTATGTGCTTATGTGAAGTTTTTGAAGCAACACCCAATGTGAAGAATTTATTTTCAGTATCTAATAATCACTTTTTTTGACAATATCTTTGTAAAAGTTTAGCAGCCTATGAGTGCCGAAAGATTTCCCTACACAATCGTGAATCATACTCCACGAAACAAATCTCATTGTGTCTGCCATCCTTTTATTGAAGAGTCTAAGAATGCCAATGATAGGTGGCAAAACTGCTGGAGAAATAGTTGCAACTCTTACAGGTCTACCTAGAGCCTGAAAAGCACACTCAGCGAGTTCTTGCCAAGTAAATACCTCTGGACCTCCCACATTCCATGAGCCCTTATTCCCATCAAGCAAACGGTCGATGCAGAACTTTGCGAGATCGGCACCGTGAATGGGGTTAATAATAGTTTTAGGGGAGAAAAGAAAAACACGACCTTTTCTAGCCATCTGAAGAATCTGTGTCATGTCGGAAAAGTATCCGGGAGGATTAATAATCTGACTAGATATCTGGGAAGAAACCAGTTCTTGAGCAAAAGCAGTCTTTGCACGAGTCAACTGAGCCGGGCATTTGTTGCCCTCAATGACATTGACAAAGCAGAAGTTCTTGACGCCGTGCTTTTCCGAAGAATGAAGGATAGAAAGATTGGCTTTGTAGTCGATATCCCAAGGGTTAGCCTTCTGCTTTGTCACCCCCAAAGTAGATATGACATCGTCAACACCTTCTGCAACATTGGCAATAAATTCTGAATTCGTTACTTCCCCGATTGCCCAATCATCAACTAGTCCATCCAATGATGGAGCCCCCCAAGGTCCTAAAGATTCTGCTCGCTCGCGATTTCGTGTGATTGCACGAACCTTAAAACCGCGTTGGTGTAGCTCTGCTACTACAAAACGTCCGAGATAGCCTGTAGCTCCCGCAACAAGAATTGTTCTATTGTTTGTTTTATTCATTGTTTTCCTTTAAAGTGAATATATTCATATCGATTATTCCCAAACGTCGTAAACCCAACTTATAAGTTCGTGGCTTAGATTTTTTCTTTCATCAGCACACGCCGCCATGTTTTTTCTTTCAGATTTGAAGGCAAGTTTATAGATGAACGGCAATTTTGTCAATAAAAGATGACTCAGATGATTGTAAGCTATGTGCTTGTATTTATATGGATAGTTTATTTCTTTCAATTTGTTTTCTATATGTAAAGCATATTCATAAGAAGGCCATACTGTGTCATGTTTTGAAGAAAGAATCAGAATTGGAGCATTGATGCTTTCTATTTTTATCAGGCTTTCGGGAGTGATGTCTTTATCTTTGTTAAAGGGGAGGATGTAAAATTCCTTTTTTTCCCTCAGCATTTTTAGAACATCAAATGTTTTTGTTTTGTATGGAGCAAAAGGCAACTGCTCCCCATGATAACTCCAACATGATGTTCCTGATGGCTTTTTATTTTTTTTTCCAATCAATCCTTCGCTTACAAAATAAGATGGTACTCGAGCTATCACACAGGAGATTTCAGGAAATTTTGATGCGGCGACAAGCGCCATTTCGCTTCCCTTCGACATACCGTCTATTCCAATTTTCTTGTATCCTTTATCTTTGAGCCATTTTATAGCATTTTCTACATATTCAACGGGAACTCTGTCTAAAAAAGGCTGAGTTTCTTTTGTGGCAAACAAAGCGAGCGCTAAGGCAGGAATTCCATTTTTATCATAAAACTCCGCGCATTTTTTTGTAACGCGCATACCGCCGTTTGAGCCAGACATCACTATCAAAACTTTGTCTTTATTTCCGTTTCCTGTAAGAAAGATTCCCTCAAATCCTTCATTTTTTACACAAGTCTTTATCATACTCCACCACAGTATAAAACTATTCTGAATACGCCGCAAGAATTTTCTCAACTTCAAACCTAGCTTCCATAAACAGTCCCACAAGATTTGGATCAAAATGAGTTCCCAAATCTTCTTTTATGATGCGAAAGTATGATGCGAAAGGCGTCTTACTTATCGATTGCTTTTTTGTAACAGCAGTGGAAACTAAAGCATCAAAGACGTCTCAATTGCCATAATTCGCGCTGAAAGAGGAATTTCTTCTTTTGCATATTGATAAGGATACCCGCTTCCATCCCATCTCTCGTGGTGGCTCGTCGCAATTTCAGAAGCGATTTTTATATAATTTTTATTTTCTGTCATGCCTATTATCTCTTCAATTATGCGTTTTCCTTCTGTCGTGTGAAGTTTCAGCTGCTCAAACTCTTCTGCAGTCAGTTTCTCGGGCCTTTTAAGTATGTGGTTAGGTACAACAATTTTTCCAACATCGTGCATAGGGGCAGCGCTTTTTATCAGTTCTATATAGTGTTCATCTATAGTTTCGCTCCAAAGTCCATGTTCAAACGCTTTTCTTGCGATAATTTCGACGTAAGCGCTTGTCCTTAAAATGTGGTTTCCAGTATCTTCATCTCTATTTTCTACAAGGCTTGCAAGACTGTTGATTATTCGGCTCTGAAGAGATACAAGTTTTTCATTTTTAGATTTCACTTCTCTCGTTTTCTCTTCAATCTGAAATTGTAAATTTTGTTCAGTGTGCCAGACTATGTAGGCGAATATAAACACTGCAAGACATATTATAGAACGCTAAAATGAGAAGTCATGACGAGTGATTTTTTTTGAAATTATCGATTGCTTTTTTGTAACAATCGACAAGCTTTGGCGTCAATGTTTCTATAGACCATCTCTTTGCCCATTCAATTGCATCAGCTTTTTTCCGGCTGTAAATCTTTTTGTCGTTCAGCAGAATGTGTACTTTAGAAGCAAACTCGTCCACATCGTTTGAAACCATAAAACCGCCGTTATCGCCACGCATAACGTCAACAGTGCCCATTTCTCCAATGGCAACAACAGGAAGCCCTGCTGTCATAGCCTCTATCGTGACAAGCCCCTGAGTTTCTGTCAGGCTCGGAAAAACAAAAACACTAGCCATTTTGTAAAAATAAATCAAATCTTTATACGCAGCATAGCCTGTAAAAACGACATCTTTTTTAAGACCTCTTGATGCAGCAATTTCCTTAAGCTCCTCAAGGAATGGTCCGCCGCCGACAAAAAGAAGAGCAGAGTTTTTATCTGACTGTTTGATTTTTTCAAGAACATCATATAAAAATGTCAGATTTTTTTCTTTTACAACACGACCGACATAGAGCAAGATATTTTTGTTTTTTAATAACGGAAATTTCTTGAACAATGCAGCTTTTATGCATTTGTTTTGATTTTTGTCGAATTTTATAAGATTAGAAGGAATCCCGGTAGGAAGCAAAAACGTATCCTTTTCGATTCCGTATTCATGCACAACCTTTTCGATTCGCTTTGTAGGAGCAATAATGAGTTCTGCTTTTTTGAGATAAAATTTTACTATATCCCGACCGAGTTTTTGCATTGACCCCTGCGGGATAAAATTTACGTAATTCATAAGATATTCTTCTAAAAACGTATGAAAGGTAAAGACAATAGGGATTTTAGCTTTTCTCGAATAAAGAGTTCCCAAATAACCGATTGTCCATTCCGAATTTATGTGAATGATATCAGGTTGAAAAACTTTCATTTTTTCTTTCAGGAAATGCCACTTATCGAGCCGCACCATTCTGTCTTCTTTTGACCATATAATTCCCATCGACGGGATACGGATTACACTGAACGGAGACTTTTCATCTTCACTCTTTTCATCAAAAATTGCACTTTTTTGCTGCTCTTCAGAATATTCAAGGCAGACAATACAGACTTTGTGACCAAGTTTAGTGAGTTCTGTCGCATAAGATTTGACAGAAATTGTGACGCCGTTGATTCTAGGAAAATAAGCATCTGTAAACATCGCTATGTTCATATTTAGAATATATCTCATAAGAAAGCATTTGTCGATATTGGGGTTATTATTGTCAGATTGTCGAATTTCCTGATTGAAGCAGAGTGAATAAACACTATCACATGCCTTAAAATCTGCAGACAGCGGCTAACTTCATGTTATACAAGATTATTGCATATGAGTTACTGTGTAATCTAAAAATTCTTTACGAAAATTATTCAAGTTTAATTTATATCGCGCGATAACCTGTGCATATTTTGCCTCTTCCGGCGGTAAAGTCTTTAGATATTCCTCGTCATAGGATTCGTTTGCGATGATGATTGTTTTTCCATCATATTCCAAATCATGCAAATAGTTGCCACTGTATAAACACTTATTTGTTTCTATACTGTAAATAGAAAAACTCCTAATTCCTGGACTTGTACCGAAATCTTGGAACAAATATTTTCCATCATCAGAAGCAATACACCATGCCGACTCGCAATAAAATCCCATATCTGTAATATGTGTAATTTCATTTGTTTTAGGATTCCATCTAAAAGTTCCAACAGGATCCGAATATAGGAATCCTTCGATGTCATCAGACCAAACAAAACAGTATGATTCCTGCGTTGAAAACTTTTCTGGATATACTTTTACTATTGATTTTTGCCCGTTCCTATCGATTTCTAACTCCAGTGATAAACTTGTTGATTTGGTTTTCGGATTTTCTTTGATAACACGAAAAGTGCTTACATCAACAGTTGGATCAATATCAACATATTTTGAAAAAATCCATCCATACCATCCGAAATTGTCAAAGGCATAATCTTTTATAATATCATTTTTTTCAATCTGGATTTTCAGCCAATATCCATAGAAACCATCGATTAGATCTCTTTTATCTGAATAGCCTGTTATCGTAACTACATCACCTTTTTTTAGCATTCCAACTTTCAATGATGATGTGGATGGTTTTAATCTTATGTTTAAATTATCATCATTGATTGTTGTTTTGGCGACAGTTCCAAAGTATTTTCTGTATTCCAATTCCAATTTAATATCTTTGGAATAAAATTGAAAAGTAAAAAATACCAACAAACACAATAAAAAAACTCTCTTCATTTTTTATTCCTCCAGAGCGCTCCGGTTTAGACAGTGCTGATAAATTATTTATCTAAAACTCAAAACAGACTGTCAACACCGAATAGGCGCTCACTTGTACAATTCCCATATTTTCTTGCGTTTCTTTGCTTGTTCTTGAGGCGGATATGCTGTCAGTATCAGCTTTCCATCCACATATTCGCCCAAAAATACATCGCTGTATTTATTTAATCCATGTTTTTTAATTTCTTCAATCAGCCATTGCTCACTTTTGCCTATCACGGTCAAAATATCCTCTCGCAACTGCCCGTCTGTTATCAGAGGAAACTTCGGATTTTCTTCTCCCGGAAGTATAATGATCAATTGACCGTTTTGCTCCACAATAGCTCTTTTTACGTCTTTTGTTGAATAAACGTTTTTTGTTCGAAGCTTAAAAGATACATCGTGAGCGGATAAACCCGCTTTTTCACAATTTTCAATATTAATTTTACCGTCATCGATAATTATTAACGCTTTCCCGTCTATAACTTGTTTCGCTTTAATATTATGTGTTTTTATCCATTTTACAGCCAATACAAGTATACACCAAATACATAAAACCCCTATATAATCCAATAATCGAATATTATTGTTATAAATCACGCTGCCGATAAGACCGCCGAGCACGTAATTTTGCACTTGGTCACCGACTGATGAGGGAGCCAGATTCCTTTTTCCCGAAATATTTATTATCAGTATCAAAGCAAAAAAACCGATTAATAATTTTATTATCACTAAAATAAATCCGTTCATAAATTTTCCTTGTTATCAGTATCAATTATAAAAAATATGAAAATCCGTGTTAAGGCTTTTTTACGGATATTCCACGCCGTATTTTTGCGCAACTTTTTTGTACGCATACAGCATATACGCGCCGTAAATCATCGTCGCACAAGCTCCGCCGATTCCCGCTACGGCGTACACTTCAACCCACGATATTGCCGTCGTAAAAGCAAGATACGAGGCGACAAGCGAAAACACAATCGGAACAGGCGCGATAAAATAGTCGATTTTTCTGTTCATGATTTTTCCGAGCGGAATAAAGTGCAGCCCGATAACAAAAGTTACTGCCGGCAAAATCAGTTTTTCAAGATGAAAGGCTACGAGCATTACGACGCAAACAGTCATAGCAGGATAAGTGATTGCGCTTACAATAGTCATACTTTTAGCAATCTTTTTTCCTTCTTTGGACGGAACCGCTTTAAAACGCTTTGCGTGTTTGATATTTTTTATACTTAAAAAAACTATGCATACGCCGTATGCGACTGTCAGCGCGAATAAAATCCTGCCGAGATTGCCCCATGCGAAGCAAAACCAAACGGAATAGAACAAAGTGAAAACCGCCATCATAATTCCGTAGGGCGCAATGTTTTGCGCAATCTCGCCGAATTCCTGCTTTGTGTCGTTATCCATATTTTCCTCCGAACCGCACTGTATCACAATCGCCGCATTTTTTCCAGCAAGCTCAGCACGTTTGCAATGTCGCCGTCTATGCATATCGAGCGCTCGCTGATTTCGTCTGGACAGAACGCTTCGCCGTAATTGATGCACGCGTAAAGCGAACGCGGGTTATCGGCGCACATACGCCAAAACGGATATTTGATAATACCGGGCGTGTTCGATCCGACGCCTAGTTCCAAAAATAGTATTTTTTTGTTTTTATGAGTCGCGATAAAGTCTCCGTACCGTTCAGAAGCTTTATGCCAGCCTTCATCTTCCACAAATGTTGAATCGCTTCGAAGGTTCATCGACATCGGTTTTCCGCAGCGCGGACAGTACGGAATCAAATCGGACGGAATGCGCATGTCTTTTTGCGTTTCGACCATTTTGCGGACGGTCGCTTCGTTGTCGTAAGTTTTGTCGTGGCAAGGGATGGAGCACTGCCATAAACCGTAGTCGCCCTGCGTGTAAAAGAGCCGCGTTTTATCAAAGCCCGCTTTTTGAAAGCAGTGATCGACGTTCGTCGTCAGCACAAAATAATCTTTACCGTCAACGAGTTTGCGCAGATTTTCGTACACAGGTTTGGGCGCATCGGTATAGCGGTTTATCATAATCTGACGGCTCCAGTACGCCCAAAATTCTTCGAGCGTTTTAAACGGATAAAACCCTCCCGAATACATATCGGTAATGCCGTACTTTACACGGAAATCCGAAAAATGTTTTTCAAAGCGCTCGCCCGAATAGATAAAGCCTGCGGAAGTTGAAAGTCCCGCGCCCGCTCCGATGAGCACCGATTCGACTTCTTCGAGGGCGGTTTTCAGCGCTTCAATGCGCGGCAAAAAATCGCTTGTAAATTCCATGATCTTTTCCTGTTTTTATTTTCCAATCCGTAAATATTTTTTTTACGGCAAAAATCCGCAAAAGAAAATCCATCAAACAAATCTTTTAAACCGAGTATCCGAAAAATTCATTTGTTCTTCAGCGGCATTTTTTATACAAAACCATTCAGTCTATTTACATACAGGACAATATATTCGATAGTTCCTACCCCCTACGGTAAAATCAGTACTCACCAAATATACGGAATGATTTTGTATTTTACTTTATTTTTATATTCGACATATCCGTTTAATTCTTTTTCAAGGACGGCTTCTTCATTTTTAATTCTTTTCGCTATAATCACCGGATATGCAAGAAAAACAACAAAAGATATAATAGAGCCGAGCACCAAAGGCGCCGAAAGGAACAAAAGAATCGTTACGCCGTACAAAGGATGGCGAACAATTCCATACAATCCGGTATCAACAACTTTTTGTCCTTTCCGGACTTCTACCGTTCGCGATAAGTAGGTATTCTCTCTCAATACTTCTGCATAAAGCATATATGAAAAAAGAAATACGGCAGCACCGACCCATGAAACCCGATCGGGCATTATTATCCAGCCGAAGCGGAAATTCAATCCGGCCAAAATAAATCCCAAAAGAAACATCAATCCTGTCAGTTTTATCACGAGCCTTTGTTCCGCTTGCTCTTCTTTTGTATTCAAGCGTTTTTTGAGCAATTCCGGATTTTTCAACAGCAATACGATTCCCGCAAAAAACATCGGAATAAATAATATTCCCATCAATAACCACGCGTTCCAATAATAAAATGTTCCTGCGGGCAAAAACAGTAAAATCCCTACGATAATCACACCGAAAAAAAACTTTACAAAAGCCTTAAAGCATAAATCTGTTTTCATACAAACCTCCACCGCATTTTAAACAAAATATGGATAACCTTCAATACTTGTGTTATAATGCGGGCAGCTGAAAATCGGCTGCGGGGTTGTGCTTATGGTAAGAGAAGCGGTTAAAGAAGATTTATATGAATTATTGAATCTATATTTGTTTTTACACGAAAAAGATATTCCAAAAAATTCAAGCCGTCTGGAAAACACATGGAAAACAATTATTGAAGATAAGAATCATCATATCATCGTCAATGAAATAGACGGTAAAATACTGTCGTCCTGTGTTTGTGTGATCATTCCGAATTTGACGAGGGATGTGCGCCCGTATGCGTTTATTGAAAATGTCGTTACCAATGAAGAATACCGCGGAAAAGGATACGCAACGGAATGTCTGGCTTATGCAAAAGAGATAGCGATTAAAAATAATTGCTATAAGATGATGCTTTTAACGGGTACAAAAAAAGAAAGCACATTGAATTTCTATAAAAATGCCGGGTATAACAGCGAGGACAAAACGGCATTTATACAGTGGCTCGAGTAAGATAAACTGTAATTTGTATAAATCGGCAAAATCGAAATCCGAGGAGATGATTTTTAGACGATGGAAACAGTGATTATACACGGACAAAATCATAAGGGATCAACATATCATATTGCGAACAATCTGGCATTGAAAGTCGGAGGAAACATAAAAGAGTTTTTTTTGCCGAAAGATTTCGGTGAGTTTTGTACCGGTTGTACAAAGTGTTTTTTAGAATCGGAAAAACAATGTCCGCATTTCGACAAACTTAACCCTATTACCGAGACGATAGACAAAGCCGATTTGATTATTCTTGCAAGTCCCGTATATGTAATGCACCCAACGGGTTCTATGAAAGCATTTTTAGATCATTACGGATATCGTTGGATGGTACACCGGCCGGAGGAAACAATGTTTTCGAAGCAGGGTGTGTGTATTTCCACTGCCGCGGGTGGGGGTATGAAATCTGCAAATAAAGATATGGCAGACAGTTTGTTTTTTTGGGGAGTTGCTGAAATTTATACATACGGCAAAGCTGTTCAGGCTGTAAAATGGCAAGATGTAAGTGAAAAAAATAAAAAATCCATAGATAAAGCATTAAGCTCTCTTGCAAAAAAAATTACCGATAAGTATGGTAAAACGAAGCCCGGAATAAAAACAAAACTGATGTTCAATATCATACGCCTCTTGCAAAATAAAGTTCGGAATCGGGCAGATACGGATTATTGGCAGGAAAAGGGATGGCGGGATAAAAACCGTCCGTGGAAATAATGATAAACTTTGGAAATATTCTATAGGGAACCTTTGAAAACCAACCGGATTTTTAGAGATGCCGCATATTAACTTGAAAGTTTAGTTGAGAAATTCAACGATCCACCCTTTTCTCGAAATTCAGCTTTCCAATATTCTCCCTATGTGGCGTTTTTCAAAAAACAGATCTTTGTTTGTAAAAACGATAATTGCGGCGGCAAGTGTAACACAGATTGTTTCGACGCATTTTCGCTACTTATAGTAGCATAATCGATTTTTATGATAAAATTCCGCTGTAAATTGCAAAATCTTCGTCTTTGAATACGTCAAACACGACTTTTATTCCGCTTCCCGTTTCTTTACAGTATGTGCGGACGGTTGCTGCCGGATGTGTTTTTCCAAATGAAGTTCTTACATATTTTCTGTCATAATTTTTTCTCCCTAAGTTCGTCAACGATTGAAATGCTTTGTTTTAACAGCCAAATTGTTGATAATATAATAGCAATGAACAAAGGGATCGGCTTTATGCTTTGTCCGAAATAAGTACAGAGCATTTGCAACAGTCCAATCGCTATCCCGCTGTATTTCCAAAAGGGAATGGGGCTGTCTCAAAAGTCGATTACTTTCTCGACAGCCTGTCGAGTTTAAAATTAAGTCTTTATATTATAATGACTTAATTTTAAACATCGCACATAAAATCAAGGAAGCTGTCCAAAAACTGAAGTTTTGGACAGCCCCGACAAAAAAATTATAAACAGTCCCAGCAAGATATCGCATAAATGCCAAGCGGCGTAAATTTCGGCTAAAGTCGTTCGGAGATTGTCAC
This sequence comes from Treponema sp. Marseille-Q3903, assembly GCF_014334335.1. NCBI lineage: Bacteria > Pseudomonadati > Spirochaetota > Spirochaetia > Treponematales > Treponemataceae > Treponema > Treponema sp. Marseille-Q3903. The sequence goes on along the minus strand of NZ_JACSEU010000001.1, from coordinate 998,575 downwards.
CCGTAACAACAGGCAGACCATTGACAGGATATACAAGTCTTCCGGTTTCAAACATTATTAGCAGCCATGTTATTAACATTAGTATAAAGCTTGTCGTTACAAATCCGGTCAGTATATTTTTATTTTGAGAATATACCTTGCGCACATTAAAAAAACTGCTTCCGCAAAGGATAGTTGAAAGCATGAGCAATTCATCTATAATCATCAGTAGCGTACGATGTTGATTTACGGTTTCCTGCAAGGAGTTTGTAAACTTTAGTTTGAGGCCGAAATATAAAAAACCAATCCGAATCCCCATATATACAAAAATACCGATAAGGAACATCGCTGAGATTAAAAAATAGTTTCGGTTTTGCTTAAAGGTCTGATTTTCCATTTTTTTCTCTATCATAATTTTTTTGTAAACCACATTAGAATACCGCTTGCTCACCTGTTATAAATTTTCAACATCTATCACCTTAATATTGTTTTCCTTGAGAAGCTTTGCAAAAATACCTTGTCCTGAAATCAGTTTTCCTGAAAAAGAACCGTCATATATCATGTTTACACCGCAAGAGGGACTTCTCGACTGAAGAATTACAAGTTCAATTTTCCGATCGAGAATCTTTTTCAGGGCGATTTGCGCTCCTTTTCTGAATTCCGCATCTACGGAGTTTCCGTTTTTTTGCATTACAATTCCTTTAACTATTTCAGCGGGTTCTCTTGGGATAGGCAATCCGCCGAGCACTTCAGGGCATACAGGAACAACTTGATGACCTTTTACAAAGTCAATTACTTTTTGAGAAAAATTATTTCCGCCATTATATTTGCAGTTCTCTCCCAACAGGCATGCACTGACAGCGATTTTCATTATATACTCCATAAAGTTTCTATTATTACATAATGCCGACAATCATCTTTTCTTCTTTACCGAATAATTGCCAACACATTTCCGACTATTCTTTTTATGATAAAATTTCGCTGTAAATTGCAAAATCTTCGTCTTTAAATACGTTAAACACGACTTTCATCCCGCTCCCGGTTTGCTCGAAGTATTTTCGGACGGTTTCTACCGCAATTTCCGCCGCGCGCCGATTCGGAAACATAAAAACGCCAGTCGAAATACAGCAAAAGGCGATACTCCGCACTTTATGTTGATCGGCGAGTTCAAGGCAAGAACGATAGCAGGACGAGAGCTCTTCTTCGTGTTTTTTTTGTAATCGCCCCTGCACAATAGGCCCTACGGTGTGCAGCACGTACTTGCACGGCAGGTTGAACGCAGGTGTAATTTTTGCGCTGCCCGTCGGTTCTTCGTGTCCCTGTTTTTGCATGATGCCGGCACAGACCGCGCGCAGCTGCACGCCTGCGAATGTGTGGATGCAGTTGTCGATGCACGCATGACATGGTTGCCAGCAGCCGGTCATGGCACTGTTTGCCGCATTCACGATTGCGTCCACTTTAAGCCGTGTAATGTCGCCCTGCCAAATATACAATTCTCCGTTCCCGCACGCTGCAACAGGTTTTAACTGCACAAGGTCGGTAATGCCGCCTTCCCGGATCGCTTCCCGTAAATACTCATCCTGTATGCGTAAAAATTCTTCGCTCGTGTCTTGCGGCACTCGGACATTCATCAGGGAACGGAGCAAAACCTTTTGTTCCCGTTCGTCATCCGGTATTCGCGCCGTGCGATAACCGGGGTTTTCCTTTAAAAGACAATCTATTAAAAAAACGCGTCGTTCCTTTTGTGTCATACATCTTCCTTAAAATGCGGCATTGCAGAAAATGTCGATTTTCGAAAATGCCGGATTCGTGCGCGAGAGCGCACACGTATATCAGCGAGTTTTCTTTTTTGAAAACTCGAAGTTAGAAGTGCCGCGCCATTTGTGCGGTGCTTCTAAACATTCCGTAAAATTGTACGGCGAGTAAATCATCAGATTTAGGAGTCGTGCAATTCGTGCGCGAGAGCGCACACGTATATCAGCGAGTTTTCTTTTGAAAACTCGAAGTTAGAAGCAACGCGCTATCTGTGCGGTGCTTCTAAACATTCCGTAAAATTGCACGGCGAGTAAATCATCAGATTTAGGAGCCGTGCAATTCGTGCGCTAGAGCGCACACGTATATCAGCGAGTTTTCTTTTTTGAAAACTCGAAGTTAGAAGCAACGCGCTATCTGTGCAGGGCAGCGGTAAATCGAACGCTTACTTTCATATCCGATACATTATAAAAAAAATGAAGCGATACAAAATGCGGTGACCATTAAACGCTACACTTTAAGTTCAGCCAGCTGCATAGCAATTTTTTCAATCGCCTGCTTTTCGTTTTCTCCAGAATTTAATACAAGCTGTACTGACTGAGATATCTTTTCTACACTTGAAGTGATATTTTTCATGCTCGAATTGATGTCGTCGGAAGTCTCTACAAGCTTTTTAGTTTCCTGCGCAACTTCTTTGTTACCTGAAACCATTTCGTCCGAGCCGCCTTTTACCTGCTCCGTGATGTTGTTTATATCTTTAATTGCCTGCAAAACCTGAGTACTTCCCGAGCTTTGTTCATTCATCGCGTTCATAATTTCGGTACTTCTGTCGTGAACAAGTCCCAAAAGTTCAAGAATCCTTCTAAATTTCTCTTCCAATTCTGACGTTGAAGCAACAAGGGTTTCTATTTTTACCTTTAGCTCTTTTAAAACAGTAGTGATGTGTTTTCCCTGTGAACCGGACTCCTCTGCAAGTTTTCTGATTTCATCTGCAACAACTGCAAAACCTTTTCCTGTTTCTCCGGCATGAGCCGCTTCAATCGCCGCATTCATTGCAAGAAGGTTTGTCTGGTTTGCGATGTTTTGAATGACATTTGTCGCTTCCAAAAGTCCCTCGGAATTTTCAGTGACAATCTTTACAATTTCGGCTGTTCCTGAAACAGCTTTGTTGCCGTCTTCTGAAGATTTTTTCAGTTCATCGATAGACTCCATATTCTGATTTATAACTTTGTCTACAGATTTTATGCTCGATGTCATCTCTTCAATTGTAGAGACACATTCAATCACAGAAGCTGATTGGTTTGTGATGTTTTTGTCAAGGGAATCGAGGTTTCGCTCAATCTGTTCTATCGCTGCCTGAGTTGCCATAACTGCATTTGCCTGATTGTCCATGTGTTCGACAACGATAGCAATATTTTCCGTTATATCTTTAACAGCTTTAGACGTGCCCTGCATATTTGATGACAATTCTTGCGACGTTTGTCTGGAAATTGCGACAGCGTCTATCAAAGTCTTTAAAAAGTTTTTATTGAAATTTAAAAAACTGTTGTATTTTTTTACAAGCAAAGAAATTTCATCGCGTGTCTCTATAATTATTTCTTCGTGCAGGTAATCTCCGTCTGCAAGTTTCACAAAACTCCGCATTAGCTTTTTAATTTCTTTTTGGGTTCTAGTTGCAACAGAAGCTAAGATAAAGATTGAGATAAAAGAACTTATAATGGCAAACGGCAGAGTCTTTGTTGTCAACACGATATACAAATTCTGATCATTCATACGCACTATTGGCGACAAAGATATTAAAATTACAGAAGAAAAAGTCGTCATAGATATGATGATGATTCTCATATTCAAAGAAAGTCCCAAAGACTTTTCATCAAATGGGATAGGAGAAACCCATTTTTCAAAAGCTAAAAGCACATACGAACCCCAAAAAGTTGCCACAATTAAAATATTGCCGATTGTTAAAAAGACAAACGCTAAAAATGCGTTAGGGTTTTTATTAAGCCCTACTTCAAAAGCAAGTATAACAGCGCCGAAAACTCCGACAAACACCGGTATGAAAACCAAAAGATTTTCATACAGCTTAATATTGCGTTTTGCTTTTTGTATATCATTTTCCCAATTTTTTATAGCAGGGAAAAGAAACAGCGGCTTCAAAAACGGGGCGAGCAGTAAAATTATAAAACAAATTATAAAAGTCTTTGAAGTCATAATTGTCAGACGATTTTCACTGATTCCGACAATCGAACTAGTAATTGTGTTTGTTACAACCCATCCAAGATTAGCAAGTAAATCAAGTATCCAAATTTTTCTCGGAGGCAACATAGCATTATTTTTCATAAGCATCTTTGCTCCTGATACATTTATATAATTGCAAAAAAAATCCCTATTTTAGAGAATCCTATATGTAAAATGATAACATGGTTTATACATAAAAGAAAGTTTTATAGGATTTAATAGGCAGTTTTTAAATGATTTGGCGACTTTTTGCGATAAAATCGCAAAAACCAGGCTTTTCAGAACTCCGCTAATAGCTTCGACTGCGAAACACGCAAAAATATCGCGTGTTTCGCAGTTTGCTCGCACAGTCAAAACTGTGCTCGCAATTCTTACAATCCTTGTCGCAATTCCCCAGAATAATCGTTGATTCCACCGATTTCTATCACGTTTGTATAGCCGTAGCTCACAAGTTTTTTGCTTGCGTCTTTGCTTCGCCGACCGCTTCTGCAATAAACACAGATAGTCCGGTCTTTGTTTTTCAATAAAAGTTCTGTATTTTCTTTTGTCATCAATTCATTTGTGTGCAGTATTGCACCGGGAATATGACCTTCAGCATATTCGGCAGGGCGTCTTACATCGAGCAAAACATAATCATTATCTTGAGACATAAGTTTTAAACCTTCAGCCATCGAAACAGATCTAAAAGTCATTACAAACGCATCCTTTTTTGAAGATTTTGCACAACAAGGTATTATAGCCATCAATAAAACTATAAGTGCAATATAGTATTTTTTCATATTTTCCTCTATTTCAACAATGCAGCAATTTCAGGTCTTTTCCATCTCACTGCGATTGTGTATGCAGTATCTCCAGAAACGTTGCTGACTGTTTTATCTATTCCATACGAAATCAAATTTCGCACCATTGATTCAGAGCAAGTTTTTGCTGCGTAGTGCAAAATCGTGTTGCCTTTTACATCAGTCATGCTGCCCGCATATTTTACAATATTTGCAATCATATTTTTGTCTTCTTGTTCGAGAGCGATTGAAACTCCATTTTTACCTTTTCTATCTATCATCTGGAACGGATTTGCGCCATGTTCAAGGAGAATCTCAGCCGTTTTTACATCGTTCATCTCGATTGCATAAGATAACGGAGTATATCCTGATGAGTTTCTTGTATCTATCGGATAACCTGTCGATATCAAAAACCTTAAAAGATTTCCTGACATTTTGTTCCGCACGACAATGTGAACAGGTGTGTTGCCGTCGCTGTCTGTAATCGTATATTTTGTTCCAAGAACTTCTTTGATGATATCTATATTTTTATTTAAGACAATCGAGAACGGAGTATTGCCTTGTTTATCTCTCGAAAGTGGATCGCCGCCGGCATCTCGAATCAATTTGATTATATCTTTGTTTCCTGAATATGCGGCTTCATGGTAAGAATTGCGTCCGTTGATTTCCTGAACATTAGGATTTGCCCCGTACTCAAGCAAAAGTGCCACATCATCTACATTATTACCGCGAATTGCGTCCATCAAAATTGTCACACCTGTCGAATCGCATATATTCGGGTCTGCATCGCTTTCAAGCAGATTTTTTGCTATTTCATATTTTCCAGCGATAACTGCTTCTGCAAGTGCCGACTTACCAGCTGTATTTTGTGCATTGATATTTATTCCGAGCAACAAAAGTTTTGAAACAGATTCCAAAGCGTCCCATCGCACAGCAGTATGAAGAGGCGTACTTCCAAGATTATCGCGAGCGTTGATATTTGCGCCGCAGTCTACCACAACTTGAATTATGGTAGGATCGTTTGTCTTTGCCGCATTGAATAACGGAGTTTCTCCATTTGCATTTTTTGCATTGATATCTGCGCCTTTTGTGACAAGGCTCTTGATTGCGTTTGCATATTTCCATTCCGCTGCATAGTGAAGAACTGAATTTCCGCTTCCGTCTTTAGAAGAAATTGTCTGCGAAGTGATAAGCCAGTTTTGGATTGTTCCGCCGTATTTAAGCGCAATTCGCAACGGAGAATTGTTATTTGTGTTTGTTGAAAAAATATCGGCATTTTTAGCTAGAAGAATCTCACCTACTTTTTGTCGATTTTTCATAACAGCCAGAAAAAGGGCTGAATTACCGTCTCTGTTTCGTTCGTTCACATCTGTCGCAAGGCTTACGATGTATTTAATTTTCGAAAGAGGAGCATCTGTCATCAAAGCTATGTGAAGAGGTGTATTTCCATCGGAATCTTGAGAAACTACGTTTGAGCTTACGACAACAGCTTCAAGCATCTCGTCTGAGCCTGCGAGAGCCATTGAAAGAGGAGTATTTGCGTGAGTATCCTGCGTGTGGATATCGGCTTTGTTCATCGTAAGATATTTTACAGAAACTATGTCGCCTTTTTGAACAGCAATTGCAAGCGGCGTAACGCCTTCTTTATTGCGGGCATTTACATCAGCTCCATTTTTTACAAGGAATTCCAATGTCTTTAGACCTACGTTTAGCATTGTAGCTGTGTGCAAAACAGTATCGCCGAACATATCTTTTTGAAGAAGATTTGCACGATACTTTACGAGCAGTTCGTAAATGTCTTCGATTTTATCACGCGGAATAATCAGCATTACAGGAGTCTTCCCTATATTGTCTTTTGCATTTACATCTGCGCCGGCGTTCAAAAGCGATTTTACAATTTCAATATTTCCGTAGCGAACAGCTTCATGAAGCGGAGTTGCTCCAGAACTGTCTTGAACGCTTGTGTCGGCATTGTTTACAAGAAGGTACTTTGCAATCGCATTGTGGCCGTAAATCGCAGCGATATGAAGGGGTGTCTGACTATCGTCAAAACGCATATTTACGTTTCTGACGCTGATTGCATCTTGAAAGTATGAGAATTCCGTATCGACTTGCTCTGCACCGCCCATGATAAGCTCAGCCGCAATTTCAACAGATTCTTCATCATCGATATTCTGAAACGCAACATCGAGCGGAGTTTTTCCGCTATCATCTTTTACAGAAATCGGAATTCCTTTTTTAATGCACTGAACAATCCCTTTGAGATTTTTTGCTTTTACAAAATAATGCACGATTGTCTGACCATTTAAATCGCGCACTTCGCCGGCTTTTGTCGTTATAAAAATATCGTAATATTCATCATCAGATTGAAGCCCTAAATCGAGCGCTGTCATACCATCAGCATCGCGAGAAAAAAGAGTGTCGCTAACTGCGGCAAGTGCAGAAGCTGATTTTAAACAATAATTTTTTACAGCAACGTGAAGCGGCGTGTCGCCTTTATTATTTTTTATTTCAGGATCCGCACCTTTCAAAATAAAGTAAGTGATCAAGTCAGGATTATCAATCTTTGCGGCAAGATGCAAAACAGTATTTCCATCTTCATCTACAGCGTTGATATCTGAAGGTGTAACAAATTCGTTTTTAGCCGCTGCAATATTCCCTTCGCGCAACAACTCCTGCGGAGTTTTCTTCTTTTGAGACGAGGCACAACTGCCCAATAAAAAAATAAGGGTTAATATTAAAAGTGTTGATATTTTATTCATGTTTTCCCCACAAAATATAGTTGTCCAATTCTATATTTACTTATCGGAGAAAGCACATAGTAATTTAGCTATTTTTGAGCATTTCGAGCATTTTTCTAAATGCACTGTCGCCGTCGTGCAAGATTTTGGAACCACGCGTGATTTTGCACAGCGACATATTGAACTTTTTTGCGATGTCACGCTGAGTGGTGCCCTTGTCAATCTCTTTAACTAAAAGCCATCTGTTTGCAAAATCTTTTAATTCCGGTTTAGTAAAGAGATTAACAAAAAATTGGTACGTAAATTCTTCATCGTCTGCAACCTTCAAAAGATGGCACAATTCACGAATCGTTTCTTCTATATACGAAGCGTATATTTTGTTTTCCGATGTTTCTTTTTCGTTTTTATCCACAGAAACAATTATATACTATATTTTTATTTTTGTAAAAGCGATTCAATTTTAGCGGCGGCGACTTCAAGTTCAGGAATATCAAGGCTTTCAATATCTCCTGCATCGACAGCGCGGCTTGTTGATTCTTCCATTGGAATGCGCGCAAGGACCGGAATATTGAAATTTTTTGCAACTTCATCGATATTGCTTTTTCCAAACACTGTGATTTCTTTGCCGCATTCAGGGCATTTCACATAACTCATGTTTTCTACAATTCCGAGAATTGGAATATTCATCATGTTTGCCATGTTTACAGCTTTTTCTACAATGACGCGGACAAGCTGCTGTGGAGATGAAACTACTATGATTCCGTCTACAGGCAGCGACTGAAATACTGTAAGAGGAACGTCTCCTGTTCCCGGAGGCATATCAACAAACATAAAATCTACATCGTGCCAGATTACATCTGTCCAGAACTGCTTTACCGCACCTGCAATGACAGGTCCACGCCATATAACAGGATCTGTTTCATTCTGAAGCAAGAAATTCATAGACATAAGCTGGATACCGGAATCTGTAACTACAGGTTTTAACGCTTCCTGACCTTCTACCGATTCTGCACGAACTTCGCCTACCCCAAAACTTTCAGGGATTGAAGGACCGGTTATATCAGCGTCGAGGATTGCCGATCTAAATCCATCTTTATTTACTTTGCTTGCAAGAAGACTTGTCACAAGAGATTTGCCAACTCCTCCCTTGCCGCTGAGAATTCCGATAACTTTTTTAACGGAGCTACCTTTATGCAAACTAACTTGGAAATCTTTTTTTTCGCACGTTTCACCGCATGTACCGCAATCATGTGAGCATTCAGCCATATCTGTCTCCCATAAAAATTAAAAATCTATTTAAAATATAATAGTTTAATATCTAAAATACAACATAATTTTTAGGGAATATCCCCAGTTGTTTTTATCTACCAAACTCAGTATATTACAAATAAGTTCATTTTAAGCTAAAGCTGAGGTTTCTATTTTATGAAATTTTCTTTTAGACAATTTGTTGTCCCAAATCTTAGAAAACGACTTGCATTTATGCTGCCTGCTGTTATTTTGATGGGCTTTTTTATATCGCTTTTGATTGAAGTCGATTGGGGCATTGACCCTGCAAGTTTTATGAACTTGAATATTTCACATGCAATCGGACTTTCACTTGGAAATACTGGTGTAATTGTCTACGGACTGATGTTGATTTTTACTTTTATTTTTGGTCACTATATGATAGGTTTTGGAACGATTGCAAATATGGTTTTAATTGGCTATACTGCTGACTTCTGCCGGTGGATATGGGCAACGACTGGATTTCACGAATTTATTCAAGATGGAATTTTTGAAATTCGCCTTGCTATCTTCATAATCTCAATTGTAAGTTTTGTTATCACGGCTGCAATCTATATGAATGCACAGCTTGGTATTGCGCCTTATGATGCTTCCGCTGCGATTATCGCGAAATGGATGCCAAAAATACCTTATTTTATTGTCCGTATCACTTGGGATTTTGCAACAGTCGGAATCGGAGTTGTCGCTGCACAATTTTCTCCCGATGGAATGCAAGGTTCACTGATAGGTTCAATTGTAATGTCAATTTTGATAGGCCCTGCTGTCCAGCTTATTGAAAAGCCTCTCAGGAAAATTTTGTAAAAACAAGATTCCACAAGTTATTGCTCAAAATCAATCGACAAGGCAAATCCTCACTTTTTTAATTTTTTATTTCTACAAATTTTAATTTCAACACAATTTTTAATTTCGGTTTAGCGAAATTCATGTTATCATTATTGACAGAAAGCTTTCTTGTAAAAAGTGAATTAAAGAATGGAAAGAACACAATTAAATTCAGACCTCGCAAAACTGATTTCAACTTTTCTCATTGTCGTTGTATTTATGGTTATTTTTATTACAGCGATAAATTCCATAATCAACAGAACTTTCAACTCCGGTAAACAAAATTATTATGAAAATGCAAACGAGCTATTATACAGCTATTCCCGATTGGTAAGACTTCAGCTTGAAAATTACCGTTCATCGATTGGAGTTTTTTACATTGAAGATTTTTTATCGTCTGCATCAGATGAAGAAATTCATGAATTTCTGAAAAAAAACAGCTACAAAGCGAATCCTGATTTTTTTGAAATATATTATTTTGATAAAAAGAAAAACAGAGGATTTTTTTCAAATGGAAACATCATTGAACTGAATTCAAAAAATTATCCAAAAATTGAAAAAAATGATTTTTACATAAGCAATATCGACAATATTCCGGATTCGTATGAGAACGGTTTTATAATTGAAATTCCGGTCTTTGATAAGAGCAATAGTCAAAAAGGTTCTATTTGCGCATCTATAAAATTGAGCGACTTTACGGAACACCTCAAAAATATCAAAATTGGAAAAAAAGGCTCAATAATAATTCTTGATGGCGATGGCAGATTTATCACGAGCAGCAACGACAAACTGATTGGGAATAAATACTTTCCTTCTAACAAAAAATACAATGCTTTTTCTTCAGAATACATCGCAAACGCACATGCTGGAAAAATTGAATCGGTTTCTACAAAAGGTGAAATAATAGATTTACTTTTTTCAAAAATTAAAGAAACTCAATGGACAATCGGAGTTGTGCTTCCAAAAGCCGACATTCAAAGAATGTACGAAAAAAATCATAATACAAAAAAGATAATTTTTACCCTTACCTTTTCATTTATATTTATTCTTTTATTGATTGAAATAAAAAAGTTGAGTTATTTTGAGAAAAAACAATTTTTTATCAAGTTTCATGATCCGCTGACTCATTTATGGACACGCCAGCATTTTGAAAAAAAGGCGACAAAAATTTTAAAAGCAGACAGGGATTCTAAGTTTATGCTCGTTGAATGCGATATTCGCGGATTTAAATTTATCAATCAGAACTACGGCGAAAAAGGTGCGGACAAACTGCTTGTATTTTTTGCAAATATGCTTAACGAGTTTGCACAGGAATCTTGCGGAATTATTGGGCACGGATACGCAGACCATTTTTATGGATTTTTTAAGGTCGATTTGATACAAAAGACGATGTCTGTTTTTAAAGCAAATCTCGAAAAAGTTACTAAAGAAGCGAAATCATATGACATACCGTTTTTTGCGAAATTTGGAATTTCATTTTATATGCCGGAAAACGCAAACGATAAAATCACAATAAAAGAACTGATAGGACAAGCTTCATTTGCTAAAAGCACGATCAAAGACAATCTTTTAACGCAGTATTCCGTTTACAATTCCAGACTTCTCAAAAAAATCAATGAAGAGCGTTTTATTGAAAGCCAGATGCTTCAAGCGCTGGAAAAAGAACAATTTTTTGTAATGTATCAACCAAAAATTTCTCTTATAGATGAAAAAGTTGTAGGTGCAGAAGCTCTTGTAAGATGGAAAAGTCCTGAGCTTGGGCTTTTGTTGCCATCAAAATTCATACCGCTTTTTGAACAAAATGGATTTATAGTCAGGCTAGATTTTTTTGTATATGAATGTGTATTTAAGTTTTTGAGCAAGCAGATAAAAAATGGCAAAAAAATTATTCCGATTTCCATAAATATGTCTCGCAACCACAATAAACCTGAAAAGTTTATGCACGATTTTCTTGAACTGTTTAGAAAATATGATGTTCCGGCTGACTATATTCAACTTGAGGTGATTGAACGCTCATTTATGGACAACAACACTCTTAGAGAGATAACGACATTGCTCCACAAAGAAGGTTTTTCAGTTGCGATGGATGACTTTGGAAGCGGAGAATCTTCTCTGAATATGCTGACAAAAATTCCTGTCGACGTTCTTAAATTTGACAGGGATTTTCTTGAATCTTCAACAAACGAAGACGGAGCGCTCGACGATAAAGCTGCCGGTTTTATAAAAATTTTGGTAGACTTGAGCAAAAACCTTGAAAAGAAAACTGTATTTGAAGGCGTTGAAACTCAGCAGCAGCGAGATTTTTTGAAGTCGATTGAATGCGATCAAGCTCAAGGATTTTTCTATTCACGCCCACTTTCCGAAGAGGATTTTCTCAAGTTCATCGGGGAACATAGTTAGCATATCAGAGAAAAAAAGCCTGTAACAAAAAAAACGAACAAATATAACAACAGGCTTAATTACATTTTTGAAAGATACTTGTTCAAAATCTCGGTTGCCTGTTTCGGATTCGCCTTCCCATGAGACAGCTTCATAACTTGCCCCATCAGCCAGCCTGTGACATTCGTCTTGCCGCTTTTAAAATCTTCGATAGCTTTCGGATTTGCTGCAATCACGTCCTGCACAATCTTGTCTATTTCAGCAGAATCGCTGACAACTTTCATTCCTTTTTCTTTGATGATTTCCAAAGGCCTTTTGTTTGACGCCATCATTTCCGCAAAAACTTCTTTTCCTTGCTTTGAAGTAATTTTGCCATCTTCGAGAGCGTCTGCAAATTCCGCAATATGGGCAGGCGTAATCTTTACATCGCTGATTGTCTCTCTCTTTTCATTCAAAACTGCAAGGAGTTCAGCGAGGATGATATTTACGGCTTTCTTAGGATTTTTTGATTTTGCAGCAGCGTCTTCAAAAAACATTGCAAGCTCTTTTGTAGATGTAATTGTTTCAACATCAAAATCGGTCATGGAAAATTCTTTTTTATAACGCTGGCGTTTAGCTTCCGGGAGTTCTCCGACATTTTTAACGGCAGTCTCAATAAGTTCTTCGCTGACAGTAAACGGTTTAATATCGGGCTCTGTTGTAAAACGATAGTCAACAAAAGAGTTTTTAGTACGCATGATATTTGTGACGCCTTTTTCTTCGTCCCAGTTCATAGTGTTTTTGTAACCGGCAACAAACTCCTGACGGTCTTCTTGGAACTGCTTCAACTGGCGCTGAGCTTCGTATGTGCATGCCTCGCGAATTGACTTAAAAGAGTTTAAGTTTTTAATTTCGGAAATCGGAGTGTGATATTCTTTTCCATCTTCCCAAATGTTCAAGTTGATGTTTGCATCACAGCGCATATTTCCTTCTTCAAGGTTTCCGTTAGTAACTTTTACATAGCGAAGAATCTCCTGCACTGTCTGCATAAACAGCGCTGCTTCTTCAGGAGAAGTCATATCAGGTTTTGTTACAATTTCAATAAGCGGTGTGCCGCAGCGGTTATAATCGATGTAAGAATGCGAGCCCTGCAAGTGAAGAGATTTGCCTACGTCTTCCTCAAGGTGAATGCGTTCAATGCGGACACGTCTATATTTTTGACCGTTTGATTCAATTATACAATCCTCGCCTTTAAAGTTTTGCGGACGGCATTTTTTCCCACCGGGCTGCTCATCTTCCGGGAAACTTCTAAAAGGTAAATCTACATAACCGTCTGCACAAAGCGGAATATCATATTGCGTAATCTGATACCCTTTAGCCAAGTCAGGATAAAAATAATGCTTTCGGTCAAATTTTGTAAAACGCGCGATATTGCAGTTTAAAGCAAGACCTGCTACAGCTCCAAGCTCTACATACCCTTTAGAAATACGAGGCATTGCACCGGGAAGTCCAAGACAAACAGGACAAACACGAGTGTCCGGCATTCCGCCATAACGATTTTCGCAAGCACAAAACGCCTTTGTCTTTGTCAAAAGCTGAGTATGAATCTCGCAACCGATTACAATTTCCCATTTATCAATCATCATTTTCTCCCAAAACAGTGAAAAAAGTATATCAAAAAAATGATGTTGTTTCTACTGCTGCCATTTTGTGTATTTTTCACATTCAAGGATTTCCCTTGCTTTTTTCACACTTTCAACAGTCGGGCTTTCAAGATCTTTTAGCGCATACTCAATGCCTAAATCTTTATATTTTATAGCACCCAGCCCATGATAAGGAAGAATTTCAACACGTTCAACATTGTGCAATGTACGGATAAAATCGCGAGTCTGTATAAGATATTCCTCTTTGTCTGTAATGCCAGGAACAAGCACGTGGCGAATCCAGATAGGCTTTTTTATTTCATCAAGATAATAAAACATTTCGCGAATATTTTTTCCAGTTTTGCCGGTGAGTTTGACGTGCTCTTCTTCATTGATATGTTTTATATCCATCAAAAGCAAGTCGGTCACTTCCATCAGTTTTTTGAACTTTTCAAACCATTCGCCTTCTTTTACAAAAGGAGCTCCGGCCGTGTCTATGCAAGTATTCACACCGAGCGCTTTAAATTTTGTAAGAAGCTCTATCAGAAAATCAATTTGAAAGAGAGGCTCCCCACCGCTGACTGTTATGCCGCCTTTTTTCCCCCAGTATTCCTTGCAAGACATCGCCTCTTTTACAAGTTCGTCTGATGTGTAAAGTTTTCCATCTGTCATCTTCCAAGTATCGGGATTGTGACAGTATTTGCACCTCAACGGACAGCCGCTAAAAAAGATGATAAAACGAGAACCTGGTCCGTCCGCACAACCAAAACTCTCCAACTGATGAATATACCCTTGCATATTTTGCCCCTATCACGGTACATGACACCGATTTTCTTTCGCAAAGAACCAAATGATAAAAATTTTTACTTTGCTTTTTAAATATAACTATTTTCTAAACTTTTTTCCACTTTCGATGAAATTCATGTGCGCTTTATCTTTTCCTGAAAGCCGTTTTTGCCCCGCCTGCAATCGCTGACTTTCACAGTGTTTTGAATCAAAATCATTTCGTCCCAAATCCCAAAATGGATTTTTTGGATTTTTATCGCCGCGTTTTACATATTCGTTCCATTCTTCCGGTTCTTCAACTTCAAATTTTAAAAGCTCTCCTGTAAAAGGATGATTGAATTCAAGAGTGCGTGCGTGAAGACACAGCCTGCCAAAATGATCTGTATGAGCACGATGTTCTTTATCACCTGCGATTGGGTATCCGTGTGCTGCAAGATGTGCACGAATCTGATTTTTTTTCCCAGTATCGAGCGACAGTTCAAAAAGTACATGAGTTTGCCCTCTTAAAATAATCTTGTAGTTTGTACGCGCAGGAACGGTTTTAAACTCTGAAGAAGTTTTCCCGTTCCCGTTTCCGTTTCCGTTATCGCTCCAGCTACCGCGCAGATTTTCGTTTTTATTCTCACAATATCTTTCTTTTGGAACAAATCCGACATTGTGCGCATTTTGAGCGATCGGGTCATCTATTGAACCTGCATCCGGCAAGTTTTCCGCGTTGTGAGAAATTTCCGCAACTGCACGGTAAAGCCGCTCGATCACCATTTTGTGCCACGTGTTCATTATCTTCTTTTGGGCACTTTCTGTAAGCGCAAACATCATCACGCCGCTCGTATCACGGTCAAGTCGATGAACCGCATAAGGTTTATGATGAGTGTTTGCAGTTCCCGCTTTGCGCAGCATATCTTCCAAAACAGACTGAGCAGTTTTGTTTTTGCTTCCGGGATAAGGAACAGAGAGAATTCCCTCAGGTTTATAAATCACAACAATATGATTATCTTTGTAAAGAATTTCGATTTTTTCGCGATTGTGATTTTGTTTATAGCTTTCAGAAGTTTTTACATGCGATTTTATGTTCATTGCGACATATTATCATTTTGCAAAGACAAAAGATAGCTGTCACATTTTTTATCATTTTGCGACATCATTGAGAGACATCATTGAGAGACATCGCCGGACAAATCGTTTAAAAACTATTGACTTATGTGCGCTAAGAAGTATATATTTAATCTAGACAAAATACCGTGTGGGGGTATAAAAAAATGACTGAAAACGAAACAGAAAAATGCCGCTGTTGCAGTTCTAAAAAGAAAAAAGAACGTTCCCCTGAAGAATATAAACTATTGTTAAACAGATTGAACAGGATTGAAGGGCAAATTCGCGGCTTAAAAAAAATGCTTGAAAATGACGCTTACTGCACTGATGTTTTAATTCAAGCATCTGCTGTAACTTCCGCTCTCAATTCATTCAGCAAAGTTCTCCTTGCAAACCATATCCACACTTGCGTTGTCGACGACATAAAAAAAGGAAAATCAGAAGTTGTAGATGAACTTGTAGACACAATCCAAAAGATGATGAGGTAAACAATATGGAAAAATATGATGTAACGGGCATGTCATGTGCTGCCTGCTCTGCCCGTGTTGAAAAAGCTGTAACAAAAGTTCCCGGAGTTACATCTTGTGCTGTAAGCCTTTTGACAAACTCTATGGGAGTTGAAGGGACTGCAAGTGCAGCTGATATTATCAAAGCAGTCGAAAATGCAGGATATGGAGCTGAAATACAAAAAGCATCTTCATCAGCTTGTGAAGATTCATCAGAGAGAACGAGCATCGAAGGTAAGGCAAACGCATCTAGCTCGGCAAGCAAAGATAGCGAAATCACAAAACTTGTAAAAAGGTTGTGCTGGTCAGTGTTTTTTCTTCTTATCCTGATGTATTTTAGCATGGGACACACGATGTGGAACTTTCCATTGCCGACGTGGTTCAATGGAAATCACGTTGCAATAAGCTTAGTTCAAATGATTTTTGCCGCAATTGTAATGCTGATAAATAAAAAGTTTTTTATCAGCGGAACAAAAAGCGTTTTGCATGGCTCTCCAAATATGGACACGCTCGTTGCAATGGGCTCAGGAATCTCGTTCATCTATAGCACAGTTGTCCTTTTTGGAATGACAGATGCAGTCATTGCAGCCGATAATAAAAAAATCATGTCGCTTATGCACAATCTTTATTTTGAAAGCGCAGCGATGATTTTAACTCTGATAACTGTCGGAAAACTTCTTGAAGCTATTTCAAAAGGACGCACTACAGACGCATTAAAAAGCCTGATGAAGCTTGCACCGAAAACTGCGATTATTTTATCTGATGATGTAGAAAAAGAAGTTCCTGTAGAATCCGTAAAACCCGGAGATATTTTTGTTGTCCGACCTGGTCAAAATATCCCTGTAGACGGATTTATCGTTGAAGGAAATACATCAATAAATGAATCGGCACTTACAGGAGAATCTATCCCTGTTGATAAAGGTGCAGACAGCTCAGTTTCTGCTGCAACAATCAATATTTCAGGATACATAAAATGCCGTGCAACGAGAGTCGGAAAAGACACAACTCTTTCTCAAATCATTCAGATGGTAAGCGATGCCGCCGCCACAAAAGCACCTATCGCAAAAATTGCAGATAAAGTTTCGGGAATATTCGTGCCTGCCGTAATTCTGATTGCCGCAGTCACTTTTACAATCTGGCTGATACTCGGGGCGGAACTTCCGTTTGCATTGAGCCATGCGATAGCTGTCCTTGTTGTGAGTTGTCCATGTGCGCTAGGTCTTGCAACTCCTGTTGCAATCATGGTCGGTAACGGTGTCGGTGCAAAAAAAGGAATATTGTTTAAAACTTCCGCCGCTCTGGAAAATGCAGGACGCACACAGATTGTTGTGCTCGATAAAACAGGAACAATCACAAAAGGAGAGCCTGTTGTCACAGATATAGTACCTGCCGACAATTGCGGAGCGACAGAACTGTTGTATAAAGCATACGCACTTGAATCTAAAAGCGAACATCCTCTTGCAAAAGCTGTCGTCATTGAAGCAAAAAAACAAAATGCAAAAATACCGGAAATCGATGATTTTGAAGCTGTTATCGGGAACGGCGTTCGAGGCAAACTTATTGACGGCGGAAACGAGATTGAGCTTTACGGCGGCAAAATCGATTACATAAAAAAGATAACAGAGATTCCAGATGCACTTTCTGCGAAAATTGAAGAACTGTGCTCAGTCGGAAAAACACCGCTTGTCTTTGCCGAAAACATCAAAAAGGATGAAAAAAAGACTGTCCGCATTCTTGGGCTGATAGCTGTCGCTGATGTGATAAAAGAAGATAGCCCGGAGGCAATTTCAGAACTCGCAAGATTAAACATCAAAACAGTTATGCTGACAGGTGACAATGAAAAAACAGCAAATGCAATCGGTCAAAAAGCCGGAGTAAGCAAAATTATTTCGGGGGTTCTTCCTGACGCTAAGGCAGAAAATATAAAAAAACTCAAAAAAATCGGAAAAGTTATGATGGTCGGAGACGGAATAAACGACGCTCCAGCCCTGACTACCGCTGACGCCGGTGTTGCGATAGGAGCCGGAACAGATGTCGCAATCGACGCTGCAGACATTGTCTTGATGAAAAGTAAACTCAGCGATGTCGTGACTGCGATTCGCTTAAGCCGCTCAACGCTGAAAAATATCCATGAAAATTTGTTCTGGGCTTTTTTCTACAATATAATTTTAATACCTATTGCCGCCGGAGCATATCACCACGCATTCGGGCTCGATATGAACCCTATGCTTGGAGCCGCAGCAATGAGCCTTTCGAGTTTCTGCGTCGTCACAAATGCTCTGAGGTTGAACTTCTTTAGAGTAAAAAATAAAAGAGTTTCGGCAGTTGTAAAACAGTCGGAAAATGTAAACAAAATCAACGAGGAGTCTGATATGAAAAAGACAATCAAAGTAAATGGAATGATGTGTGAACATTGCGAAGCACACGTAAAAGAAGCACTTGAAAAAATCGATGGCGTTGAAAGCGCTGTTGCAAATCACAAGAAAGGCAAAGTCGTTATCACGATGACAAAAGATGTAGGAAAAGATGCATTGAAAAATGCTGTTACAGATGCCGGCTACGATTTTATAGGATAATTTTGTCGATGCGGTAATTTGTGATAATTTACAGCAAAAAAAATACCGTGTGAAGTATTCTCACACGGTATTTTTTTACTCGTCAAACTTTATATGACGATAATTACAAACTAGCATGGCAAGTACGAGCGATGACGTCGTCCTGCTGCTCTTTTGTAAGGTTGATAAATCGTACAGCATAACCAGATACACGAACTGTGAAGTTAGCATATTCAGGTTTTTCCGGGTGTGCTTGACAATCTTTAAGTTTGTCAACACCAAATACGTTCACATTCAAGTGGTGAGCTCCCTTAGAGAAGTAGCCATCGAGAACGTTTACAAGATTTTCAACTCGTTCAGTTTCGTTATGTCCGAGAGCAGATGGGTTAATTGTCTGCGTGTTTGAGATTCCATCAAGTGAGTATTTGTATGGAACTTTTGCAACAGAGTTCAAAGACTTAATCAAACCTTTTGTCTCTGCCCCATAAGATGGAGAAGCTCCCGGTGAGAATGGAGCATGTGCCGGACGTCCGTTAGGAAGAGCACCAGTAGCCTTACCGTATACAACGTTAGAAGTAATTGTAAGGATAGAAGTTGTAGGTTCGGCATTGCGGTATGTAGGGTGTTTCTTGATTTTGCCCATGAAAGACTTAAGCAACCATACAGCAATTTCATCAGCACGATCATCATCCTGACCGTAGCGAGGGAAATCTCCTTCAGGCTTAAAGTCACATGCAAGACCGTGGTCATCACGAATAACTTTTACTTTTGCATATTTGATAGCACAAAGCGAGTCAACTACGTGAGAGAAACCTGCAATACCTGTAGCAAATGTACGGCGCACATCGCTATCGATCAAAGCCAATTCAGCTGCTTCATAGTAGTATTTATCGTGCATATAGTGAATTGCATTCAAAGTATTTACATAAAGAGCAACAAGCCATTCGAGCATAACATCGTATTTTCTGATTACTTCATCATAATCAAGGTATTCTGATGTGATTGGCTGAAGCTCAGGACCAACCTGTGCATAAGGAGTGAGACCTGCCCCTTCATCTTTGCCGCCGTTGATTGCGTAAAGAAGTGCTTTTGCCAAGTTAGCGCGAGCACCGAAGAACTGCATTTCTTTACCTGTCTGAGTTGCAGATACACAACAGCAGATTGAATAGTCATCTCCCCAGATTGGACGCATCACGTCATCATTTTCGTACTGGATTGAAGAAGTATCTATGGAAATCTTAGCAGCATACTTGCGGAAATTTTCAGGGAGTCTCTTTGAGTACAATACAGTGATGTTCGGCTCTGGAGAAGGTCCCATGTTTTCCAATGTGTGGAGGAAACGGAAATCGTTCTTTGTTACCTGAGAACGTCCATCCTGTCCAAGACCGGCAACTTCTAGTGTAGCCCAAATAGGGTCACCTGAGAACAACTGATTGTAAGATTCGATACGTGCAAAACGTACCATACGGAATTTCATAACGATGTGGTCAACAAGCTCCTGAGCTTTTTCTTCAGTGAGGATGCCTTTTTTCAAATCACGCTCGATGTAACAGTCCAAGAAAGTAGATATACGACCTACAGACATTGCGGCACCGTTTTGAGTTTTGATTGCAGCAAGATAACCAAAGTACAACCACTGGAATGCTTCTCTAGCATTTGTAGCCGGTTTAGAGATATCATAACCGTAGATAGCAGCCATCGCTTTAATGCCTTTCAAAGCTTTAATCTGCTCTGAAAGCTCTTCACGCTGACGAATTATGTCTTCTGTCATCGTTCCGTTTCCACAAAGCAATTTATCTTCTTCTTTTTGTTCAATGAGATAGTCGATACCGTAAAGAGCAACACGGCGATAGTCACCTACAATTCGACCACGACCGTAAGTATCCGGCAAACCTGTCAAAATATGTGCTTTACGCGCTTTACGAATTTCAGGAGTGTATACTTCAAATACAGCATCTGAGTGAGTTTTATGATATTCTGTAAAAATTTTGTGAAGTTCAGCATTCGGTTTATAGCCATACATTTCACATGACTGTTCTGCCATCTTGATTCCGCCGTATGGCATAAATGCTCTTTTCAACGGTTTATCAGTCTGAATACCTACAACCTGTTCAAGCTCTTTTCCTTCCGGGCAAATATATCCGGCAGGGTGTGATGTAAGACTTGTGACAACATCTGTGTCCATATCGAGGACGCCAGATCTCTCTTTTCCATCTAAACCAACAGATTTTTTGTTGTGTTCAGCTTTCTGTAATTTCTGAAGTTCGCCAAACAATTTGTTTGTAGCGGCTGTAGGTCCAGTCAAGAATGATGAATCGCCATCAAACTGTGTGTAGTTAGCCTGAATAAAGTCGCGAACGTTAACTTCGCTTGTCCATAAACCGTCAGGATTAAATCCTTCCCATTCTGGTCTTAAAGTCATATAAAACCTCTTTTTCCGCAGGACTCCTTCATGATTCCCTTGGATATTAATTTACCGATTTCCATTGCGGACTCCTTTATGATTCCGGAATGAAATGGAAAAACTTTCCGTATCGGTATCGCTATAATAATAATGCATTGCATTTCTTTCTTCAAGCGAATTCTCATTTTTTTAGAAAAACTTATTGCGAATACACTATATTTAGTGTCATTTTAATTGTTTTTCTATTTTTTTACACAAAAAAAATAGAAAGCCTACATGACATAACGATTGCAGCCCAAAGAATGAATAAGAGCTAAAAATTAAATTTTAAACACTACGCCAATCTTATTGATCGGATATCCAAACTCAAGATTTACGCCAAATGAATCAGTAAAAAACCATGATGCACCTAAGTTAAGTCCCCAATCACCACCGATGTGATGTCCTGACGGATATACTTTTGAAAAATTGACACGAAAACCGTATTTTATTCCGGCGTACAAATCAAGTTTTTTGGGAGGCATCATCATGTGGTATTCGGAACTGCCGCCAAATAAAACAGTAAAATTGCCATAGTTATGATTCAAATTATCGTAAGATGCCCCTACATATCCGCCAAAAGTAAACGGAAGTTTCCATACTGGGCATGCAACCTGAAGGTCAACTATTGCATAAGGCAAAGACCACCTGCCTGTATTAACCGCGGTAAAAGGCGACCAAGAAAATCCGGTGTCAACAGACAAAAGCACATCGCCTTTTTTGATTCCGTTTCCATAGTTGCACCATGAATTAGACCAATCAAAATCTTTTGCGAAAGCTGATGTGCTGCACATAAGCACAACCATGACTACCAATATCTTTATTTTTTTCATCATAGTATATATCTCCTATTCATTTGATATGAGATTACCATAACGCATTTTTACAACTTGTTCAAACTAGTTTATATTCTTTTTCCGGTTCTACAATTTCAACATGTGAAAATCCGGCGTCTGCCAGGTGTTGTTTGAATCCTTTTTGCTGCTCTGCCTCTCCATGAACTAAGAAAATTTTTTTGAGTCTGCTTGTGTCGATTTCGTTAAGCCATTCAATCATTTCGCTGTAATCAGCATGTGCGCTGAACCCATTGCATCGCTCAATCTTTGCGCCGACCTTGTACATATCGCCGAGAATCTTCACTTCTTCTTGACCATCATATATACGGCGGCCGAGAGTATTTTCTGCCATGTAACCTACAATCATCACAGTATTTTTGGGGTTTGTGATTTCGTTTGCGAGATGATAGAGAACGCGCCCCGCTTCGCACATTCCATCGGCAGAAATAATAATCATAGGGCCTTCCTTTTTATTGAGCCGCTTCGATTCTTCAACGCTCGTCGTGTAAGTCAGAGAATTAAAACCAAAAGGATTTTTGTGATGTTTCAAAAAAGCTTCATTTACGCTTTCATCGTAGCACTCAGGGTGAACGCGAAAAACAGAAGTGGCATTGCTAGCCATCGGGGAATCGACATAAATAGGTATAACAGGAATCTTTTTTTGGTCAGTAAGGAGATGAAGATAAAAGACGAGTTCTTGAGCTCTTTCGATTGCAAATGACGGTATGATGATTTTGCCTTTTTTTGCACATGCTTCGCGGACAATTCGCTCAAGTTCTTTCATAGCAAAATCGTGGTTGACGTGGAGCGTATCACCATAAGTAGATTCAAGATAAATGTAATCTGGGGCAGGCATATCTACGGAAGGATTTCTGATTATCGGTTTACATTTGCGACCAATATCTCCTGTATACAAAATTCGAGTTTCTTTTTTGGGATTAGTTTTATTCGGGTTGATTGTGATGTTGGCGAATGCAGAACCGAGTATGTGCCCTGCATCAAAAAATTCCAGTTGAACGTCAGGGGCAATGAACATCTTCCTATTGTATGAAAGTGAGACAATCTGATTTGCGGCACTTATGCAGTCAGCTTCATTGTAAAGAGGTTTCCAACTGAATTTTTCGCCTTTTTTTCGCGCTTGTTTTGCAAGGAATTCGGCATCATGCGCCTGAATGCGTGCGCTGTCCATCATCACTAGATTTGCTATGTCGCGAGTTGCGGGGGTTGCATATATGTTCCCAGAATATCCGTGTTTTGTAAGAAGAGGCAAAAGCCCCACATGATCGAGATGACCATGAGTTATAATGACCGATTCAAGCTTGTCAGTGTCAATTTGAAAATTACGATTTTTTTCATCGGATTCTCTTCTCTTTCCTTGAAACGAACCGCAGTCTACCATAAATATTCTGTCATCAATCTGAAAAATATGTTTAGAGCCGGTAACTTCTCCTGCAGCACCTAACGAAAAACATTTTATTGCCATAAATTAATCTCCACAAACTTTATTTTTTTATTATACGACCGGTTGAAAGATATTACAAACTTTTATACAAAATCAAAAAAAACAGCGACATTGTTATTCACAGTTAGAAAAGCAAACCGCCCGCAGCGACATCTCAATTCTCATGTACCGTTTAAAAGTCGGGAAAGTTTGATTGCTAAAATCCGATTATATGATATATAATATAGGAATGTATAACCGTAAATTTGACACTCCACCGAAAAAACTTATTAAAAATGGGCAAGCAGCATTCGGAACTTATTCCGGTGTTTCTCCAAAGATAGACATCAGAGGAATGCACGCACCTTACGCGGGCATCCCGATGCCTGTTTTCCTTTCAAATTTGCGAATAAAAAGTTGCCTGAGATACGTTTTTTCTGTTGAAAAATATATAGGTTTCGCTCAGTTTTACGATTTTAAAGCGCTTGGGCTCGCTCAAACCATAATATGGGATAAAAACTCCGGTAAAAAATATGTTTACCACGTTATAATGCCTCCGCGCCTCCGATTCGTTCCAAATGATACAACGAGAGGTATTTGTGCAAGTTACAGAAAGTCTCGTTTTATGAAAATTTCGTGGGGACGGCACCATCAGCACAATGCACTCACATTGAATTTAAAAGGTGACAACGTCCGTCCTAATATTGAAGCGTTGTTTTATTCACTCCGTCACGATGCGATGTACAACGACGCAATGTTTGTAAACCCGTCTCCTAGCTCTTCGCGTGTATCGGCTACGTGGTTTTCTTCTATGAGTTTGCACAGCCGAATAAAAATCAACGATGAAATGGCAGAATCTGATGGTCTTGGAATGATGATTTTGAATCGTGCATATTTTAAAATGCAGACAAAAACTACAGTGATTCAGGCGCTCGGTAAAATAAAAGACCAAAATGTTGAATTCAGTATTTCATCTTCAAACCTTGATGCAGCAGATGCCGACAGCTATAACAACAACGTTCTCGTCGTAGATGGCAAAATCACGGCACTTCCATCAGTATACATCACGCACCCTTTTGGAATTAATGAAAAATGGATTATTCAGGATACGGAAAGTATGATAGACCTTACTTTTACTCCTGTTTCAATAAATTCAAGCATCCTCAATCTTATTGCGCTCCGTACAAGTTACAACACAATTTACGGAACATTTGAGGGCGTCCTACTTACATCTGATGGAGAAAAAATACCTTTGAAGAATTTTCCAGGAATTCTTCAAAAAGGTGTTTTAAGGATTTAGGAGGGGTATTTTGAATGATGATCATGTAAGAAAAACTGCGGACTGGGAGCCCGGTACTTTGGATAAAACTCGTAAAAATATTGGTGAAATCAGTGACACAGACGCTGCAACAATGGCCAAAAAACTTGGGGGTGAGATACTTTATGAACGCTCATTTTCAGCATCTTCTGCCGCAAACAGTGGAAATTCTTCAAAAGCAGGCAGAATTATGAGACAATCAGGAAGCGGGAGCTCCGGCTCAGGGGCAAACAGCGGCTCAAATGCGAACACTGCTGCAATGCTGGCTGCAAAGAGACGAAAGCGTGAAGAGCTTCCATCAATTTCTAAAAAAACAGCGGCAATAATAGACAAGATGATGATGTCTCCCGAATATAAAATTAAACCTAATTACGGAATGTTTAATTTTATCAGGACTTTACAAAAAAACGGAACAGAAAAAATAATTCCGGGTTTTTATGAGTACGACCTAAAACAGATGATGGAGCACATGGAAAAATTTATCACTGTCATAAAAACTTTGATTCAAATTGCTCCTTCAACATATAAAGCGAAAATTGCGAATGGAACAGATATCAAGTTTAAATTTCTGAGAACTGTCGCAGGCTGGTCAATGCAGACTATAAAACTTGAATATATCAATCTTGATAGTTATTCGGAACCATTGATAGTTGCCGACTTAATTCCTTTTGTACGGGCAGTCTACAAGCCATTAATCACAGTCTATTATTACGGCAACAACAAAATACCAAAGCTGATTAAAGAAATCTACTCTGATGAAGCTGCTTATCCTGAATGCCCAAAAGAAAAGCTTTCGAATTTTGCAAAGCAGGCAATCACTGAATGGCTTTATATCGATACGGAAATCATAAAAAAACTTTATCCTCTTCTCATGAGAATGTGCAGCGATTCTTTTGACTATTATCCTTCATTTTTCAATTCAAAAGCAGGAGAAATTCTCAAATTTGTAGGTTTGCATAAATTCGATCTTCTTCTGCCTGAAAAACCTAAAGAGCCAGCACCTAAAGAAAACAAGCCGAAAGTCACGCCGCCACAAAAAGGAATAAAAGACGAGACAGTTATTACAGGTTTAAAACTTTTAAATCAGATGTTCCCTGAGGCAGGTTTTGACAATCTCGATAATCATCCAGACTTGTTCCCTTACTTCCAGCCTTTATTTAAATTTAAAGACGGATTTAATCTCCTTGCCCCTGATAATCCTGTTCAGGTTATCGTTGTGCTTCAGCATATCATTGAAGATTGTTTCCACGGTTGTCACAACATAAAATTTGTAGAGACAGACAGTTCAAAAAAAGGTACTGATAACATCATATCAATAATCGATGAATGGGCTGCATATCGTGAAGACACTTTTGAATTTCTTTACTGCGAACCGCTGTGCGACCTTGTGAACTCAACGTATTCTCAACCGGATTTTGTAAAATCTCACATAGGAAAAAGAATGATTACAGATTTGCTGTGGCAAGTCACTTATCATTTTATGCCAAACTTTAAATTCGAAAAACTGATCCTTGAACATCCTGTAGACGAAAGCAAGTATAGACCGCTTTTCCACAGGACAGATTACGCACGCAAGTATTTAACAGTTTTGATAAATGAAGTTGACAGGCAAGCAAAGACTCGCGGCAAGTGCAACCTGATTGAAAATCCATGGGAACACTACAACTTTGATATTCCGAATGAGATTTCAAAACGCCTCGATGTTCTGTTAGGAGCTCAGAATAGAACTGCAAATACAAAAGCGACAAATGCAAATCTATTGAAGTACACGCTCTGTTTTATTGCAGTCCTCGACTGGTTTATAAACAACCCCGACAGCCCTGCATACAGCACTGATCCGATGCATATCTGGCGAGTTTCAGATACAGATGGAAAGCCTCTGTTCTCCGTCCCGCTAAGAACGGACCAAAATAAATTGTTCGCAGACGCAATTCGTGCAAGTTATAAAAAATCTGCCAAGTAGAGATTAATTCAATCTGTTCAAAAGGTACGGGATTGCAGATTCAAAATCTACACCGTACCAATTATAATCTCTGTGGCTCAACGTGCATTTTATAGACTCAACGACAAAATCAGCTGCGAGTTTATATGATTCGGAAATGGAAAAACCTCTCATCATAGCTCCTGTCAAAACGCTTGCAAAAATGTCGCCGGTGCCATGAAAACTCTCGCTCATTTTTTTGTGAAAATACCAGCCGAATTCATCTGATGTCGAGTCATAAGATGCAATTCCTATTTCGTTTTCATTGAATTGAACACCTTTGAGGACGACTTTTTTTGCACCGAGTGCTGCGAGGCTTTTTAAGATTTTTTCGACATACTCTTTATCATAACCGCTTTGAATATATGGAACACCGAGCAGATAGCTTGCTTCTGTCATATTCGGAAGAATTATATCAGCTTTGCCAGAGAGTTTTGCCATCGCAAACGCAAATTCCTGTGTAAAACCTGGGTAAAGTTTTCCGTTATCTGCCATGCACGGGTCAACGACAGTAAGTGTATCTTTCCCGCCAAAATCGGCGATAAGTCTGTGCATCAGCTCCAGCTGTTCAAACGACCCAAGATAACCGGTATAGATCGCATCAAAATGAATTTTTTCCTGTTTCCAGTGTTCACATATCGGCAAAATGTCTTGAGTGAGGTCTCGGAATGTGAAACCTTTGAATGCCGTGTGCGTTGAAAGAACAGCAGTTGGCAAAACGCATGCTTCAACTCCCATCGCAGATATTACGGGAAGCGCCACAGTCAGTGAGCATTTTCCAACACAAGAAATATCTTGAACAGTGATGATTCTTTTCATTTTCATCCTCTTTTTATAAATAGCATGATTATAAAGTGTGGAACTGTCACAAAAAAAATAACTGACTTTTGGTTTGCGACACCCATTGTTCGGATAATATACCATAATTTTGCTTCTATTTGTTCCATATTTCATATACTTTTCACATTTTTTTTATTATATTAGTTGTTAATAATCTGAAAAATCGAGGTATAAATAATATGAATAAAAAAAGAATTCCAATCACATTGCTCTGCGGTTATCTTGGGGCAGGGAAAACGACTTTGCTGAACAGAGTGCTTACAAATCAGAAAGGTTACAGAGTTGCTGTCATTGTAAACGATATCGGAGAAGTAAACGTCGACGAAAAGCTTATCTCTAAAGAAGCGCAGATTAAAGATTCCGGCTCAATCGTTCCTTTAACAAACGGCTGTATCTGCTGCACGCTGAAGTCAGATATGGTGAATCAGATTGAAGAGCTAATGAAAACAGGCAAATACGACTACATCATGATCGAAGCGTCAGGTGTTTGTGAACCTATGCCGATTGCACAGGCAATTGAAACTATCGAAATAGGAAAACTTGACAACGTCGTCGGAGTTGTAGACGCAAGCCGCCTTGTTGACGAATTTGACGAAGGCAAATCACTGTTGAAAGATGGAATTGAAGAAGAAGATATCGAATCTCTTTTAATTCAGCAGATAGAATTCTGTTCTACATTGATAGTAAACAAACGCGACTTAGTTACTGACGAGCAGATGAAGATGGTTCGTGCTGTAATCAACAAGATTCAGCCGACTGTAAAAGTGATTGAAACAATCAGGTGTGATGTTCCTGTTGAAGAAATCATGGGAACAGACAGGTTTGATTTTGAAACTGTTTATGCGAGTGCGGGCTGGGTAAAGGCTCTCGAAGAACACGAACATGAAGATGAAGAAGATGATGAACACGATGACGAGCATGAACACGGACATCATCACCACGAGGAGCATGAACACGGTCACGGTCATGACGAACACAATGAAAGTCACGGTCATCACCATCACCACCACGAGCACAAACATGAAGGAGAATCTGAAGATGAATACGGAATCGGCTCGTTTGTCTATTACCGTCGCCGCCCGTTCAACCGTCAAAAACTAGACAAATATGCGAGCAACTGGCCGCGAAACATCATACGTTCAAAAGGCGTAATATGGTTCAGCGATGAAGACGAAATGGCTTACGTCCTTGAAACATCAGGGCGTCAGATTCAAGCAGGCTATTCAGGAAACTGGCTCGCATCGTGCCCACCGGCAGAACAGAAGAAAGTCCTCGCAGAAGAACCTGAAATGCAAAAAGACTGGGATGAAAAAGTCGGTGACAGAATGATCAAGCTAGTAATTATAGGACGTCATCTTGACAAAGAACAGATTTCTAAAGACCTCGACGCCTGCCTCGACTGATTTTGAAAAATTAAAAACGCCATCTGAACAAAACCGGTGGCGTTTTTATTTAACTTTGATTCTGCCGTTTTATTTATCCGCTGTTATTTTACTTTTTATTTTTTGCAAAAATCGTGGCTGTCTGAAATCAAGCGCACTTCTTTTAGATTTCCACTTCTGTATGCTAATTTCTTTTGATCGTCATTCAACCGTTTTGTATCATTTTCGCTCGATACTGTGATTGAACTTTCATCAAAATATCCGTTTTCATCAGGAAGCCCGTTTAGTACAACCATGTGATTTACAGCTTTTGGACATGCTTCCGAAAGATCAAAAACGCCTACAGCGTAATAATTTCTTGGAAGAACGTTCGCCATATAAAGTGCTAGGTCACGTTCACAAGTGGTGCTGTTTTCACCGTTATAGGTTTTCCAGTTACCTTCTCCAAAAAGCTTATCCATTGCATGATCCCCTTTCAAATCTCCTGAGTTCGCCGAAAATAAATCAGAATCGCTGTTTGCTATCAACGGATCTTCATATTTATTTTTATGTTCATTATCAAGTCCTAAATCCTTGTTCATCTGTGCGATGATATCAGCCAGGCTTATCAAATAACATCCATATTTGGCAATTTTCTCTTCATGAGAATTTCCAAGGTTGATATCATTGTAATCTTGCATTGTATGATTTTGGGCTACGTTATTGATATCAAACCCTTGAACATCAAAATAGTTTACAGGGTCACCAGCGCAAAACGCAAACCAATTGTTCCCGGCTCTTATCGGGTCAAGAGATGAAAAACATTTCAACTGAGGAAAATAATCTCTGTATCCAAGATCATAAAAGCAAAATCCTGAATTGTATGAACTCGATAAACTGTACGATGCAGTTTCTGAATTGTTGATTATATTTCCCCACGCGTCATATACGTTAAAATCGACTGAAAAAGAATCGTTTTTGCAAAATGCAGAACAGTTTTCCTTAAAATCGACAACGGCGTATTCTTTTTCATCACAGGAGTTTTTTGCAGATGAAAAATTTATGTAGACAAGAGGAACACATGCAAAATTCAAAACTGCATACGAATTATCATTTTTAGCCGATTTTGTCTTTGATTTTTTTTCGTTTTGAGAAATATCAAATTGAGAACTATCGAATGATTTATACGTTTCAGGATATGTTTCAACAACTGGCGGATGAAGTCCTTTCGAGTTTTCGAACGCTTTATATTTACTGTCATCGACACGTCTGAAATTGTCAAAATCATCTCCGTAGTCAACATTTCCTGCTGCATATTTGATATTAGATTCTCCGTTTTCCATCAAAACGTAGCATTCCAAAACGCAAGTCAAAAAACCGTCGTAAACGATATTTTTTACAACTCCGTCGCTATCGGTGTGCTGAATGCGCCGTCCAAAAGCATCGTATTTATATTCATCGACTTTGTATTCATTTAAAGCGATATCTTTTTCTATGATTGAGACAGGTCTTTTTTGAGAATTATAGACAAACAAAATCTCTTTGTCTTTGTTAGAAATCTTTGTAAGGCAGTTATCATCGTCCCATTCAAACTTCATGCCTTCCGATTCGGTGTTTTGACAGCGCTTTAGGCAGAGCCTCCCTGCAATATCATACTCGTAAGAAATCTTTCCAAAGATATTTTCAGCTGACTTTACATTGCCTTCAGACGTATACTGATAGTTTTGAACCCACACAGGCTGATTCAACTGCACTTTCACATTTTCAATTCCCGCATTTTTCATCACCTGATTGATTGCATCATAATCTGAATAATCAATATTGAACACAGCAGCGCCGGTATTTTTTGAATCGAGATACAGTCCGCAATCGATTGCCTCATTCTTATAGAATTCTACGATGTCGGGAGTCAGTTTCTGCTTTTCCGAAATCAGTTTTCCATCGTTGTCGTAATCGTATTTCCTGTAATTGCCGTCTTTGTCGCAAACAAAGTTGATTCTATTGTTTTCGTCATAAAGAATAAAATCAGCATTTAGTATCTCACCGATTTGATTTTTTGTTACACAGCTTTCGAGAAGCCCGATTTTATTATATTTCCAGCGAGTTTCAATCCCATTTGAATAAACCATTTCAGTTTTTCTGGAACGAGAATCGTATTTTATATCTATGCCGATTCCTGAAATATTTTCTGAAATTTTATTTATTCTGCCACATTCGTCGTATTGATAGATGAAAACAAAATTTGGCGATTTTTTTTCGATACATCTGCCATACACGTCATATTTATATTCAACTTCAACATCAGTTTTATCATCGATAAATTTTAAAAGTTTTCCGTAATCGTCATACTGATACCGATAACAAAATGAATTTCCTTCCATTTTTGTTATGAGACCAAGCGGATTGCGGCTTATCTTTGCCCAATTTCCGTCGCTGTATGAAAATGTTTCAGTGTTGTTTGAAAAATCGTGCTTGAAAGAATCTTTTTTGCCGCTAAAATTTGTCAGTTCAACAACGTTGTGCTCTCCGTCATAAACATAAGACTGAACTTTTCCAACTTCATTTCTTTCACTTATCAAATTTCCTTCAAAATCATAATTATATTGCCTTGAAGCTCCGTTTTCTTTTTTTATTTCGATTGTTTTTCTATAAAGGTTTTTGTCTTCGCTGCATGAATAAATGTAAGTTCCGGTTTTTGAATCGGTTTTTGAAGAAATCTGATTGTCTTTATTGAAGATGATTTTACTTTCTGCCCCGAACGCATCTTTTATCTCAATCGTTCTTGTCGCAGAATCATATTTTTTTGACTGATTATCAAGTGGGAATTCTTCAATTCCATCAGGATATTTTATATAACATATTTTCCCTTCAGGAGAATAATCGAATATTGTTTTATTTTGATTGCCGTCAACATTCTCAATGCACTCTCCCCTATAATTATATATGAATATCTGATGACCTTTCTCGTCTGTCCGCTCAATCATATTTCCAAAACCGTCAAATCTTGTGATACGACAGCAAGCTCCTCCGTGCTTTTCAAAAACTGCGTTTGCAGAATCATCGTACACGTATTCGATTTCGCTTGAAAATCTGCTTTCGCTTCCAAACGATGTTGATTCAATTTTTTCTTTGATCACCCTTCTGTAATCGTCTCTGGTGAGTTTTATTTCATACGAAGGAGTTTTTTTGTAAATCAAATCGCCTGCAGAATCGTATTGATAAGAAAATTCCAAACCTGAGAAATCTTTTACAGATATAAGATTGTCATTAAAATCATAATCACATCTCTCCGATTTACCGTTTTTTGTCGATTTTATCGTATAATAGCTTCCATCATTGTTGTAAAAATATTCTAAAGAAGTAAAATCGTTTACGTCTATCCGCTTAATTCTTCCAGCTTTAGAATATCTAATTATCCTCACAGTTCCGTCGCTCGCCTCTTCTTTGATTATTCTTCCAAATTTGTCAAAAGTGTTTTTCAAAGTGAACCCTGACGGATCTGTCTGAGTGATAACGGTATTTTCAGAACGCTCGTCAACTTTTTTGTGATAGGCAACTTCCGCCTTTGTTTTTGAATCATATTTTTTTACAGTTTTGACAAATCCTTTGCTGTCGTAAATATAATCTGTTTTGCAAAAAAATCTTTCTATCGGTGAATCTTTGTGAGGGATGTTCCATTTAGTTTCGCATACGAGAACATTGTCATCATCGTACACATATTCTTCTGATAATTGCCCATCGATGTATTTCTTCACAAGATTATTGCGCTCATCATAAGTTTTTCGCACTTCATATTTTTTGCCGCTGACTAAATCGAAAATCACAGATT
Source organism: Treponema sp. Marseille-Q3903 (assembly GCF_014334335.1). Lineage (NCBI taxonomy): Bacteria > Pseudomonadati > Spirochaetota > Spirochaetia > Treponematales > Treponemataceae > Treponema > Treponema sp. Marseille-Q3903. The sequence goes on along the minus strand of NZ_JACSEU010000001.1, from coordinate 965,988 downwards.
CCTTTTCAAGTTTTCGTTTATCGTATTTTCGCTCAATTTTTCTTGAATTGTCACAAATCTGCGTTACGGAATTTTCTCCATATTGATATTTTACAAAATGACCGTTTTCATCGGAATATTTTATAAGCCTGTTTTGAGAATCGTATTGATAGGAGTTTATAAATATCCTTCGATTGCCATTGAGTTCTACATTTTTTTGTTTAGTCAGATTTCCGTATCTATCATATTCGTATTCGATTTCAAAATTTTTGTTCCTCTCCCTGATTTTTTGACCTTTTTCATTGTATTCATACTCGGCGACTTTATCGCCATTAAAATACTCAAAGAGCAAATTTCCTTTTTTGTCGTATTGATACGTTCTCGAAAAATTATCGGAATCAGTTATCTGCGTGAGCTGATTGAAATCATTGTATTTAAAATGAGTTGCTCCGCCGCCGTCATAACAAACCGATATCAAACGCAATTTATCATCATAAAGAAGATGTTTTTTTACGCCGCATTCGGAAACTGTCATAATCAGATTGTCAGAATTATATTCAAATAACGTTCTGTTACCGTAAATATCGATGACTTCGACTGGGCTTCCATAATTGTTAAAACGGCTTATTTCGTTTTTTCCGGAATAAGAAGTATGAATCATCTGTCGTTTTGCAACATCGAGGGAAAATTTTTCGGTTAAACCGGAATCGGTAGCAACTGCGGCACATACATTTTTTAAAAGCAGCGGATTGTATTCATAGTTGATAGAGATACTGCTTCCGTCACCGCGGATAATTTTAGTTAGATTTAAGTTTTGATTGTACTGATATCCAAAATTATAACCTGAATTGTCTGTGATGGTTTTCAAGGTGTTCGCATTGTATGAATAAGTCGATTTCCCATAAACATCGCTTGAAATCTCTGTTATAAAGTTAGAACCGTCTCTCTTTACGCTGATACGCTCTCCGTTTGCAAGAATTATTTCGTTTATCCGCCCGCCGATATTTTTGTATTGAGTTACGTTGTTGTTCCTATCGACTTTTTTCTCCAGCACGCCATATTTTGAATAATAAATCTTGTTTCCATCTGAAAATTTTAAAAGATATCCGCCGTCAGTGTTGTCGTCAGATGCGATATTTCCGTTTTGATCGAGCCCATAAAGCGTCATGTTCAGCGAAGACAATTTTGAAAGAGTCTTCCATTTTCCGTTTGAATCGTATGAAAAAAAATGTTCACTGCCATCTTCGTCGAGGAGTTTCAAGTTGTTTTCAAAGCCGCTATAACTTTCCGGATTCGAAAATCTTCCGTACGTGACATATTTGTTTTTATCGATAAGAAAATTTCTCAAATTGTTTCTCTGCACACAGTATTGTTTTACACCTTCAAAAACAGCACCGATGTTTTTAGCTTTTATTTCGTAGGAAATCAAAATGTCATCGGGGTAATTTGGAAAATCTCTGTTGTATTTGTCGCAAATCGCTTTCATTCTCGCAGCAAGAGCGATTTTTTCTTCAGCGTTTTTTATATCTTTGTCATAATCATCAAAAACGCACCTTACAATTCGAGAATCAAAAGGGCACGTCCAGCCTTTCCCGAACGATTCTACAGATTTATTTTCACAAAAGCTTCGCTTTATCAAAAAGGATGATTGATAGCACGTCGCTGTAAAATCATCGTTCGACCAAGAATAACTTCCATCTGCGATGTTGACAGGGTCTCCAACCATATTGTATTTTCTGTAGGTATCACCCAGATTTTTATACATGGTCTTTGCATAATCGCATTTTTTTTCAAGTTCACGATATTTTTCTTTAACTCTCGGATCATCTTTTACTTTTGTTTTAAGATTCTCTTTCTGTCTATTATACCAGTCGGAAAACGCCTTCCTCTCGTCGGGACCCAAAACTGTTTTAATTTTTAACATATTGTCATATACTTCTTTTAATCTATTTTCTTCTTCATTCAAAACTTTATTTTCCATGTTTCTCAATTCGTTAGAAGCTTTCTCAACTTCGTCAGCAGCATTTTGTGCATCTTCTGCGGCCGCTTTGAGCTCGCCAAACTCATCAAGGGATTCTTCCACTTCTCGAATTGCACGAGCCGCATCGATAGAAGCGTCCTCCGCATCTCGAAGAGCCTGTGTCGCTTCAACTTCTGCTTCATACAATTCTTTATTAACCGCCTCAATATCCTTTGAGTTCGCCCTCGCCATTGCGGCTCTTTCTTTTGCAGCTTGTAATTTAGCACGTTTTTCTTCGGCTTTCGCTTTTGCAAGATCATTTCTAGCTTTTGAAGCTTCCTCTTTGGCTTTTGCTAGTTTTACTCTTGCAGCTGCCTTATCTTTTTTTTCAAGCGCTTTCTTTGCTTCCACAGCAGCGCTTTTTGCTCCGTTTGCAGTACTTGTAGCATTCCCTGAATTTTGCGTAGATTTGTTATAATTATCTTTTGCTTTCCCGCTACCTGATGTTTTGCTATTTGAAGAACTCTCGTTGTTATTGCTCGGTTTATTTTTTTTTGCGTAAAGAACATTTACAGAAAGAAACGATAACAAAATGATAAATAAGATTCCTCGTATTTTTTTCATAAACCCTCCTAAAAAATTAATTGTATCCTGAGTAAAAAAGTTTGTTTAAAAGACTTACCCCCATCTTCGTGTCGGGAACATAGCCGTTGCTGTCTTTTACAAACTGAATCTGATTTGCGTATTTTCCTTTTGTGTATTCACCCGGATGGGCTACGCTCAAAAGAAGCCCTGACGTATATGTCGAAAAGTAAACTCCAAGCCCGCCTCTGTCTCTATCAGATGCCCATGATTCAGCCACAACAGCCTCATCGCTTTCGAAAAATTTTTCCGCCCGTTTTATAATTTGAGCAGAATCTTCTGCGTTTAATTTTTTTCTAAAATAATCAGTCAGATTTTTCACAAGCGAATAATTATCTAAATAAATGTCGCTTCCGACAGATTCGTATGAATACCGCTCTGTTTTGACTTCTTTTTTTGAAAGCAAAATATCGATGATATCATCTCTTACATTGCGACTTATGATGACTTTTGCAGATTCAAAACAAAAATCGTCAAAAGCTGAAAAATATTCTCTAAATTTAGCCGTATCGACGCATGCAATCGATGCTTTTGGAACAGTTGAATACGACTTTTTAAAATTGTCATTTACTGCTTTACAAAAAACAAATGCGGTTTTATTTTCGTTTTGCTGAAACTGATTGAATATCTCTTTATAATTCCACCCTGTTGTTGTCTGAAGCCCTTCCGTCCCGATGAAATACGAAGCGTAATCTTTCAACTCATAGACAACTTCAATTTCCGCTCCAAAGCATGTGTCAAACCCGATAAAGTCTAACTTGCTGTCTCCGAGAGTGGAACAAAGAGAGTCTCCGAATTGAGACAGCGTCATATAAGTTCTCGAAGTTTCGTCATACGAAAAGCCTTTATATCCGGTTCCATGCCCCCAGATTATAAGCCCATAATTTTTTGCAGGAAAATGTTTTGTGATAAAACTCAACGAATCGGAAAAAACATACTGAGACGACATATCGAGTTCTGTATTTTCGCCTTTTTTTAAACCGAGTTCCCTGCATTCAATCTCTTCGGAAATTATCTTTTTTTTGGAAATTTTAGAATTTGTTTTTAATCTATATAAACGAGTCCCTGTCCAGTTCCCATCTGATGAGTCATACCCCGGATGCCTGTCGATTAAGACGAAAACGCAAACTTTTTCTACATCAAGGTTGGAACTCTCCATCTCACAGATATCATCGATTGCGTTTCCTTCAAGGTTGTTGTCAGCGGACATGTAGATTAAAATATTCCACAGAGGCTGTTCAAGTTTTGACTCATCATCGTATTTGTGTTCAGGTTTGTCGATTGAAATATGCTCTCCGCCGTTTTTCATGACGTCGGGGAAAATCATTTTGCAGCTGAACAAAAAAAGCACGTCAAAAATGCAAACAGACAAAGCAGATAAAATCAAAAATATTTTTTTACGATTTTTCATCTCCCCCCCTTTCAAAAACGCTTCATTCCAAATGGGTCAGACCACACAGAACCGTCAGAATATTCAATTCTGCTGACGTAAAGATAATCTATTCCGTATATTTCATCGGGGACGACGTTGAAGTATTTATCAAGGCTGATACACGTCGTGAACGGTTTTTCTTTTTCAATTTGCTTTTCAATCGTCAGCACGATGTTGCTTTTCCCAGTCGATATAGGATTACCGTCTTTATCAAACAAAAAGAAAGAGATTGTAAATGATTCGACATCGCTTTCAGACTTATTCAAAAAATAAAGATCTAGTCCACATATTTCGTATTCTGATGATGATTCTTTCATTTCCACAGTTGCGTCGACAATATACGGAATATTGTTTTCAGCAAAACAAGAACATCCTGTTATCATAAAAAATGCAAAAATGACAAGTGCAAGGCTATTTTTTATAAACAATATTTTCATAATAATTTTTCCTCCATTTCATCTGCATAATTTTTGCAGTCAATCGATTTTAATTCCCGAAGCCTTTTTATAAATTTTTCGATTTTCTTTTTATTTTTGTTTTTGTTTGTGTCAAAAGACAAAAGGTAAATCTGATAAGAAATGACAACAGAAGCGAGCACAGAGTCTTTTTCAAAACAGATTTTTTCAACGAGCTCTGCGGCGTTTTCTATTTCTCCGTTTTTCAAATATTTATCGATTTTACAAAATGCGGTAGAAGCTGATATCAATTGGCAACAGAAAAGTTTTGTTCTGTCGTTGAAAAAATAGCCTGTTTTTTTCATTTTTACAAAACCGTTTTTTTCGCCGTACAGGGAGTACTCTCCCGATGGAACATCGTGAAAGACAAAAATACCTTCTGCATTTGTACTTGCTGCCCCAAAAAAAAGTGGGCCGGAATTGCAATAAATAATAAAGTCAGAGATAGGCTTGTTGTTTTCATCGAGAATCATTCCGCACATGTCTCCTTTTCCGCTGAAATGAGGTTTTGAAACGCATCCCGTAAAAAAAATCATAAAACCGATGATTAAGCTAAAAACTGTACTTTTTCTATTCACATTCTCTCCTTGACTAATTTCCCGTTTGAGTCTTTGTAAAAGACATTAGTTGTCCCGTCTTGATACTTCACTTCCCCGATTTTTGTGATGTTTTTTGCAATGTTTTTTGCGATTTTCATTTCAGTAGCTTTTTTCTCAGATATAGTTGTCTTTTTTACGTGTTTTACACGAACATCAAACAGCCTGATGTTGTCACAGATGTTTTTAAGTTTTATCCCGTCACAGTAGCTGACATCTTTATCAAATAAAATTGTCTTTTGATTTTCAGCAATATCGAATTGCGTAATTCCTACATTTTCATCTTTGCAGACACAATCGATTTCCCTCAAGATTTTTTCCACATCGCCGTAATTAAACCTAAACAAAATCGGATTTATGCTTTCCTCGATAAGATCGCCATCACACTGAACAAGCACTTTTCTGATTCGCGGCAAAAAGCTTTTTAAATCGCATGTTTCGTTTTTTTTATCGATTTTGACTTTTCCTTTATACTTACATTTTAAAACAGGAACTTCCGATTCATAACTGACAGGCAAAATAAACAAATCCGAATAAATTTCAGAGAACTGTTCGGGATAAATACCTTTTGCTAAAGCTTCAACTGTCTGTGTAAAACAATCGTACTTTAATGACAGCTCTCTGATTCGCCCGTTATTTTTTCCAACAATTTCAAATAAAAAATCACAAAAATCAAAACCGGAAAAACCATCTGCCCCAGCAGAATACTGCACATTTGTTTGTTCAACACCGTCTTCTTTTTCATCATTTTCAAACGCCTTTGTCTTATCATTCTTGTGATTAAAAACAATAACGAAGGAAAAGAGCAAAAGACAGATGACAAAAAACACAAATCCGGCAGCGTAAACAAATTTTCTTTTTTTTAAGTCAGCGATGTTTTCTTCGAGCTTTATTTTTTTTGCAACAACAACGTCGAGCATAGGTTTTCCATGTACCAAAGTCAAAACTGAATCAAACCCGAAATCATCTGTAAAACACGGATGTCGTTTTTCCAATTCCGATGAAATATACTTTTGCCTTTTTTTACCGAACAAAAAATTAAATGGGACTGCAATTTTATATCGTTCGGCATCATTTTTATGAACTACATTTTCTTTCCATGACATCTGCAATAAACTTCTCCATTTCCATCAGGGCCGCTCCATCTGCCGTAGTAAAGTTTTTCATCAGGCTCAGCTTCGACTTTCATAAAATCTTCAGCGTCTGCCCATCCTATATACTCAAGATTCCACATAACTCTGCACGTAACTTGCCATTCTTCAAGATTTGAAAAACATTTTCCATTGCACGTTTTTCTAAAACTATCTGAAATAAACACAAACGAATCTAATTCCCTGCGGCTTTTTTCCGATTTTTCGATGACTTTATGAACAGATGAAACGCTCCCGGCCATTGCTGATGAAAGCAAAGTCATCATTATCACAACTAAAATAATCTCAAAATATTTCATATCGATTGTCTCATATTCGGCTTCCGGCAATTTCAAGTTTGTTCTGTTCATCAAGATGTTTTTTTACAATTTCCAGCTGATGACGATTGTTTTGAATTTCAAGTTTTTTTTGTGTGCGCACGCAGTTTGTGACAAGCGTAAAAGCTGTGAACACTAGAACAATCGAAACAACAGCAATCTTACTTCCAGGAAACAATGTCACTGTCATCTCCTTGACCGCCTTCTTTTTTATCCGCTCCGTATGAGATAAGTACAAAGGGCAGATTCGAAGGAACCTCTGACGGCAGAGAGGAACTTTCAGCGCTGATATACTTAAAATCGGTTCCCCACGGATCAGAACCGGGTTGACGGTCAACGTATGGTCCGTTCCAATTTTCCGGTACAGGATAGAAAACCGGTTTTTCCCACAGAGCTTTAAGTCCTTGTTCCGTTGTCGGGAATCTGCCACAATCGAGGAAATACGTCTGCAATGCGGAGCTGAACTGCCCAATCTGGCTTTTTGCTGCCGCTTTTCGCGCAATTGCGATGAGTTTTTCTCCTGAATATACGCATCCTGCAGAAAGAATTGTCCCGATTGCGATGACGACGATTGTTTCGATAAACGTAAATCCTTCAGATTGATGAAATCCGCACATTCGTTTTCTTTTAAACTTTCCACTACTCCTCCTCAAAAAAAGCAACGCTCTAAAATTCAATTTCAAACCTCCTTAAACCCAATTAAAATCCGTCAAATACGGAACCATAAATTTTAAAATCAGTGAAAACAGAAAAACACCTGTGACCAAGATAAAAACAGGTTCAATCAAAACAAGGCAAACTTTTCTCTTTTTCTCATCTTTTTGATTCAGATAAATTGCAATCTTTTCAAAAACATCTGTTTGATTTCCTGAAATATCTGCATAATAAAAAGCGTCGGAAAAATTGCCATCGGTACAAAAAGCTCTTTTTAAATCAAAGCCATATTCAAGTTTTTCTTTAGCAGTCTTAAAAATCCTTCCGGTTTTTGTATTGTTTCCAACAATTCCGGCAGCACATTCGACTGCCGCAGAAATACCGCATCCGGCTTTGACCAGAAAATCGGCAGCGAGAAATGCCTCATAAGTTTTGTTTTCTCCAATAAACTTGACAATCATCAAAAGCATTAAAATACAGGCTCCTGATAAAATCGCAACGTAACAAAACACATCAGCGATGCTTCCTTTTTTCAGATATGCACAGACAAAGACACATGCGACAACCGAGATAACGACGACAAAAATCGGATAAATGATAGCGCCGAAAACTTTATTTCGACTTTCATCTTGACGTTCTATTTTCTTCATAAGGTATCTGATTGTTTCTTTAAACTTTCCTGTCTTCTCCGCAATTCTGATGAAAGAAATATAGATATCGTCGAAATCAAAATAAGGGCACGTTTTCATAGCGTTCGATAAAAAATTCCCATCTTCCAGCGATTTATGAAGATATTCAGCAGTTTTTTTTACAAAATCTTTTTTTCTGCCCGGCTTATGACTGATGATACGCAAGCATTCTGCAAGTCCAATGTTTTGCTTTGCATAAAGTTCATACAATTCTCTTGTGAATTTTCCTTTCACGCTGCGCTCCTCTTTTGCTTTTCCACAGCTGTTTTTCAATTTCAACATTAGTTTTTGAAGCAGACACTGATTTTTTCTCAACAATGGCATTTTGCTCGAGAACGATCGGCTCGCCCGCTTCCAACTCAACTGCATTTTCTTGCGAAAATTGATTTCTGCCTGTCAAAACAGCGAGAGTTCTGTCAAAGATTTCAGAATAATTTGTAAAATGCTCCATCAGCTGATCAATTGAATCTTCATCTTTTGTAACTGAGATAGATTTTATAAACCGCGAATTTGGTATTGCAATATCTGCGTAGAGCCTGACTTTTTCATCAAAATAGTTCAGCTCTTGACAGATTACCCCCTGCAATACAGACGCCAAAATGTCCCTGTCTAATCCTAGATTTTCCAGACGCAAAATCGATTCGGCAGCGCTGCCCGTGTGAAGCGTCGCAAAAACAAGATGCCCTGTCAGTGCCGCCCTCAACGCTGCGTTTGCGCTCGTCTCATCTCTTATCTCGCCAATCATGATTACGTCAGGGTCTTGCCTGAAAATATGGTCAAGCGATTCCGAAAAAGAACATTTATCTCCGTTTTCCTGACTGCCGGCGTGAATCTGTGAAACGCCGGGAATCACATATTCAGGAGGATCTTCAAGGCTGATAATCTTTAATTGCCCGCACATTTTCTTTTGAATTTCAAGCAGAATTGATGCAACTGTCGTAGATTTTCCGGATCCTGTGGGTCCGCAGACGACAACAAGTCCGCATTTGTATCCTTCAAGCATTTTTATTTTTTCCATCTGCGTCTGATTAAAACCAAGAGAGTCTATTGCGAGAGGAACTCTTGCGGTATCTAGTAGACGAATCACAAGCGATTCATCTCCCGAATATTCTTTCCCAATGACAGGAATTGTCGAAACACGCAAAAAAAGAGGATTGGAATTCCCGTGAACAAAATGTCCGTCCTGACTTTTTCGTTTTTCAAGGACATTCATTCCGGCAAGAAGTTTTATTCGCTGAACAAGTTCAACAGTTTTTTCAGGAAGCAAGCTGACATGGGTTTTCAACATTCCATTTATCCGAAATTTGACACAATTTTTTTCGATATGGATATCTGTCGCATTTTCCTTTCTCGCTTCAGACAAAATGCTCTCCAAAAGAATGACAGCCGCAGCCTCGTCACTGTTGTTATCATTTTCTTGTAAAGACGGCAGATTTTCGCCATTCGATTTGAAAAGCCCCGAAACATAATTTCTTATCTCTTCGCGTTTCCCTTCTACAAAATCAATCTGAGAAAAACCTTGATATTCAGAGGGACAACCGTCTATCAAAAGAATATCTTCAAGATATCTGTCGAATGCACGCCTTAAACTGTTTTTCAGGATTTCGTTTTCAAAATTTTCGATTATAAAAAAAATTTTACATCCATGCTGCTCTTTGACCGCAACTCCATTGTAGAGACAGTACGCCGGTGTCAGCTTAAAAATAAAATCACTCATCTTTGCCTCCTAAATCTCCGTCTTTTTTACTTTTCATCAATTATTTCAATCAAGTTTTCAATTCGCTCTTTAGCCCATTCTTCTGTAAAATTCTGCTCATTTTTTTCAGCTTTCTGATTGTCAAGGTGCGGAACAAGATAGATAACCATTTGGCTCTGTTCATTTGTCTGCTTTTTCGATTTAAACAGCTGCCCAATTATTGGAATTTTTGAAAGAAAAGGCGTCCTCTTTTGCTGCAAACTGTCAGCAGTCTGAAATAAACCGCTTAAGACAACAGGTTCCCCGCTCTTTCCGCAAACTTCCGTCGTAAGAATTTTTTCAGAAGTAGGCGGCGGGTTTCCTGTCTGTGCAGACATATCGGTACCCTGTCTTGAAACTGATGCAGTCACCCTGCTAGTAATCTGATTGTCACCGCTTACCCAACCGAGCACGTCAAGTTTTATACCGGACGATATTTCCCTTGTTACACCCGAATAAACAGGTTTTCCGGTTTGAGGATCGACATTATTATCCCTGTATCTGTAAGTATTTGTATTTTGAAAACTGATCTGCTTTCCTGAAACTCCGTGAAGAGTTGTGTCAGCAAAGACTTTAGTTTTGTTTTCCTCAATCGAACTTTGAAGTTCTGCTGCAAACACAAGCCCAAATGAAGTCACAATATTTAAGTTAAAACTTGTCACAGAACCTAAAACTACGGAAATATTATTTTTATCTCCGGCAGAAACCCTTTTACAATCAAACGATGAGCTCCATGTGTTGCAGCCCGTTTCATCATATTGCAAGATAAGCAAATCATACGTCAGACGTTTTACAGGACGGTCACAAAGCTCTATCTGAGAACACATATTTTTATACGCTTCTTCGGTTCCCCTAAAATACAGCGAATTGTTGTCATCAGCAAAAAAAAGCGCATTTTTTTCGACGCAAGGCGGAAGATGTTCAACAAGCTCGCACGGTTTTATGTATTTCAGATTTACAAGATAAACAGACTGCTTTACGTCCACTTCAGATAATAAGTTTTGAATTTCCAGACTTTCTTTTTCGCTTGCGCAACACAAAAATGCAGTTTCATCAGGAAGCGCAATTGTTTCAAGTTTTCCAACCCTCTTAAAAATGAAGGAAAAAATATCCTGAGGCTTTGTATACCGTAATTGAAATTTTCTCCAGTTTCTTGTACCCGAGATGATTTCCGATTTTGAGTTGCTATCTGCAAAAAAATAAAATAAATCACCTTCAAATACATAATTGCAGCCCGCTTGTAAACATAATTTTTTTAAAGTATCCGAAAAATTTTCTCCAATAAAAACAGATCTCTGAATTTTCGCATCACTACAACCTAGTAAACAAAAACTGACATCAGTTCCATTGAATTTTTCAATTTCAAACAACCTTTCGACAACTTCAGTAAAACTACATTCTCTCAAGTCAACAGAAAAACCGTCATCTATTTTTTCAACTAGAACAGAACCGCCAAATTCGACACGTCTATTTTCATTTTTCTTCGCAAGATGATATCCAAGTTCTCCGCGCACAACAGTGTATCCACCTATCTGTTTAGCCAAACTTTCAACCAAATTCTCCTCAGTAATTCCTGAAAAATGAACAGAAATCCTCTGAGCAGGCAACGAATCAAACGTCAACACACCTTTAATCGATTTTGATAATTTCTCAACAACCTGAACAGGAGTCAAATCGCATACATCTAAATATAACAGATTCCTTTCTTTCCTAAGTGAGTAACGGCTCACAGTCCAGACATCACGTTCTCGGCTCACAAACAATCTCTCCGATTTCAAAAACGCTTCAAAAGCAGCATCAAATTCTTTCCCTGCAAACTTTAAGCTACCTTTACCGCTTACAGTATCATCAGGAACTATGGAAATCCCGGTGTCAATTGAAACGGCAAAAAGAATATCCTTAATATCGCAATCAGAAAAATCCCAACTATAGTATCCGTCGTTCGCAACCACACAAAAAAAATCAAACACCAAAATCAGAACAAAGAACACAAGCTTTTTAAACTTTCCGCAACCGGAAAAAAACATCTGCCTCAAAATATTTTAACCTCCACAATACTATTTGCCGCAGAATACGATTTTTGACAAAATTTCCGATAAGATTTTGCTAAAATTTAAATTTTTATTTATCATTGCAAAACCTCTCCTTATTCATTAAAATAACGTAAATATCATTTGATATTTATTTTTATCAGGAGGCAACCATGGACGGTGGGTCGAGTTATCCCATACATTCGTTGACAAAAACAAAAAGTCTCTTGATTATCATTTTCTGACAGAACATCAAAATCAGTGTTGATCAAAAGGCTTCTCACTATCTAAAAAATATTACGGAGTATAATCATGATTACATACTGGCAGCAGATTGAAGGTCAATTCAAAAAAACAAAAAAAGACGACATAGACGAATCACTTCCTGTTTGGGTCGATGCGCGCAGCGTAACCCGCGACGAAACTACATTTTTGCAGGAAGAATATCAACTTGAACAAGACCACATATTAGACATCCTTGACCCTGATGAACTGTCTCGTATTGAAGAAGGTGACAGCGGATATATTCTTACAATTGTCCGTGTTCCTGTTTACGATCCGTCAGCGGAAACACTTTATTATACGCTTCCAATCGGAATCATCATAAAAGGAAAGATAATCATCACAATGTGCTGGACAGACAGTGAAGTTTTGCGAGATTTCGGCTCAAACAGAATACGAAACGTGCGGCTAAACGACTTTCCATCATTTATTGTTCACATTTTGAATCGGGCAAACTTAAATTTTTTGCGTTATCTTAAAGAGATAAACAGGCGCTCGACCAGCATCCAAAACGAGATGCGCCTTGAAATTGAAAACAAAGAAATCATGCTCATGCTCGGGCTTGAAAAATCTCTTGTTTACTTTACAACTTCGCTCAAAAGCAATTCGCTGCTTTTTATGAAGATGAAGAGCACAAAACTTATCCAGTTTGGCGAAGACGACATCGACTTTGTTGAAGGTGTTGAAATAGACAATCGTCAGGCTATTGAGATGGCCGATACGTATTCAAACATTTTGTTAGGCGTCATGGAAGCGTACTCTTCTGTAATCTCAAATAACTTGAACGTTGTGATGAAAAAACTCGCTATAATCAACCTTGTGATGATGGCTCCTACTTTTGTAACAAGTTATTTTGGAATGAACTTTCGACAGCCTTTTGATAAATTACCAGGCTACTGGCCGTTGATTATGGCAACGATTCTCTGTGTAGTTTCGATATTTATCTGCACATGGCTGTTGAATTTCAACAGAGATACTATAAAAGCGATAAAAAACGCCAGAAAAATGTCTAGAAAACAGAAAAGCAAAGTTCGACAAGAAGCAAGACGTTTAAAACTTCAAGAAAAGAAATTAAAAAAATAATTATTCTTCAGAAAGCTGTGCGGTGCAGCAGATTCTAAATCCCATATAATTATAAAATTCGTTTGGATCGTAGCTGTATCTGTCACCTGCATACAAAAACATCGTATATTCAGACCAGCTTCCACCGCGGCTAACTCGTTCAAATCCTACATCAGGACCTGTTTGATTATCAGATGTATAGTCAGAAAACCAGTCCCAACAAAATTCAAGCACGTTCCCGCACATATCGTAAAGCCCTGCACCGTTTGCGTTTCCTGTAGCAGGGTAAGATATTTCATCGGGAATAAAAGGAATACCGGCAGTCCCAACATTGTGAGTAGATGTTGCGTTTTCTGATGACCACGCATACAAAAGCCCTTCTTCAGGATCTGAAGTAAGCTGACCGCTTATCATATCTCCGCGCTGCAATCCCATTCTAGTGCGCCTTGCAGCATATTCCCATTCAGCTTCGGAAGGAAGTCTGTAACCATCAGCTTTCCAATTGCACACACACAAATCACATGCAGCTGTATCGCTTGAATCACGCAATACGTCTCCGTTGTAGGCATAACATGGAGTCTTACCGCGAAGTTCACTCAAAGCGTTGCACCACACAATAGCATCGTACCAGTTTATCATTGTGACAGGCTGAGCATAATCTAATTCGGTTGAGGGGGCTCCTCGTTTGCCGTTTGAACCACCCTGACCAGGATTTTGAAAATAATAACCGATTTTTTCCGCATTGACTCTGACAGAATACCACAGTGCGTAAGTCGTTTCGTATTTGTTTATTGAGAAAGGGTTGAGCTCTCGTTTTGCAGTATACGCCTGAGTATCTTCACCGATTGTGTATGAAAGTTTTGTTCTGAAAGTTACAAGGCTGATGCTAGAAAAACCTATCTGAGCAAATGAACATCCTGCCGCAAATCCGAGAAATAAAACTGTAAAAATATTTTTTTTAAGATTAAGCAAACACGTCTCCCGTAAAAATCTCTAAATTAAAACATATCATGTTTACATTATAACTGATTTATTTCAGTTGAGACAACTTTCCAACAGTCTCCATCTTTTTCAATGATGAGCCAAGCGTAAGTTCCTTTTTCACCAAGGCTGCCCGGATTTATAACAACAGTTTCTCCAATTTTTTCAATCCCTGTTCCCTCGTGGATATGACCGCAGAGTACTGCTAACGGTTTGTTTTCTTTTATAAAATCAGTGAATTTTTGGCTGCCGGCATGATGGACTCCGTCAAAAGAATCGATTTTTTCTGCAACAGGCGGATTATGGCTTACAAGTATCAGATTTTTCCACAACGATTTGTCTCCCGACTGTTCAATCGAGTCTTTTACAATATCAAAATCAGCGAGGATTTCATCTTCTTCGCGTTCAAACTCCGTTTTGCCTGTGAACTTTGTTCCGCCTCCGGCACCTGCAAACGCAAGTCCTTCATGAAATACAAGAGCATTTTCTACGCTGATGTCATGATTTTCAATATCTTCAAGAAACGATTCATTATCACAGTTTCCGAGCACTGCAAAGATATTATCATGTTTTGAACAAAGCGCTTTGAGCGCTTCTTTGCCAGTTTCAGGTTTAAAACACGCAGCAAAGTCACCGCCAAAGACAACGGCGTCGGCAACTTTGAACTGTTCGTCCATCTTGTCTAAAACATCATTGTGTGCATGCAAGTCGCTTATCACTAAAATCTTCATAACATAGCCTCCAGCTTATTTAATCGCCTTGAGAATCGCCTGAGCAAGCATTTCCATCTGATGTGGCGTTCCAATTGAGATTCTTACAAATTCTTCAATTCCCTTTGTTGCAAAATGACGTATCAAAATGCCGTTTTCTTTTACGGCTTTGTAAAGTTTTTCGCCACCGATTTTTTGATGTTTTGCAAAGAGAAAGTTTGTTTGGCTCTTGATGACAAAAAATCCGTTTTCTTTGAGAAAATCATAAAACTTGTCGCGTTCCTGCACAATGCGGCGCGATGTGTCTACGTAATATGCGACATCTCGGCAGGCAGCAGTTCCGCTTACTTGCGCAATTGCGTCGATTGGAAAATGATTGACGCTGTTTTTTACAGTTGTGACGATATTTACGAGCTCAGGATTTGCAACAATGTAACCGAGCCTTTGCCCTGCTCCGCACAAACTTTTAGAAAACGTGCGCACAATCACAAGATTTTTAAAATCTGAAAGAAGCGAGATGCACGACTCCCCGCCAAAATCTACATACGCTTCATCAACGACAAAGATTTCATCTTGATTTGCAGCTTTCAACATCTGTAGAACATCGCTGCGTTTAAGCCCGATTCCTGTCGGAGCATTAGGATTTGCAAAAATTATTCCGCCATTATTTAGAGCGGCTCGCTTAATCATTTCAGAAGTGTCGAGCGACCAGTCCGCTTTTAGAGGGACGCAGTCTATCGGAATATCATAAAAACCGGCGTAAACAGGATAAAAACTGTACGTAAATTCCGGCATGACAAATTTCTTTGAAGAATCAAAAAAAGCGTAAAAAAGAAACGAAAGAACTTCATCAGAGCCGTTACCGCAGTAAATCATGTCGGGAGTAACAGTAAACGCAAGCTTATCTTCATCAGAAGGAAGCACTTTTTTACCATCGATTTTTGCACGGCATAAAACGCCGCCTGACTGATTTAACATATCAGCAATCGCTGCACGAAGTTCATTAGAATCAGGATCGGGATAAAGCCCCATTTTCTCAGGATGATTTTTTACAAATTCAAGCACAGCATTCTGCACTGATTCACTCGGCGGATAAGGATTTTCATTTGCATTGAGTTTTATATAGACGCGGTCTTTAGGTTGCTCTCCGGGAACATAAGGATGAAGTCCACTCATACGTTTTGACATCAACATATATGTATTTTAGTCTGTTATAAGTAAATTTTCAATTATTTTTATTTTTGTTGACATATCAACGTCGATGCATTATATTATACTACGTCAGCCGTAATACCACGATAATCGTTGTAACGACTGATGAAAAAAGCGCTGAGTTGCGTCGCGCTCCGTAAACTTTGATTCAGCGCATCCGTGCGCTGCCGCTAACGCGGTGTTTTTATAGGAGTGTGGTAAAAATCACTTCCTTGTAATTTTTACCACTAAAGTTTACTTTGCGCGTCGCGCTCCGTAAACTTTGATTCAGCGCATCCATGCGCTGCCGCTAACGCGGTGTTTTTATAGGAGGAAGAATGATAACAATCAGCAGTGATGTTATACGCGGTTATAACGACACAATGATTTTGTATCTGCTTCTGCAAAATGATTCTTACGGATACGAGTTGTCCAGAAACATCAGGGAAGTTTCGGAAGAAAAGTACATAATAAAAGAGACAACTCTTTATTCTGCATTTGCGCGAATGGAAACAAACGGTTATGTCGAATCTTATTCAAAAAATGCAGAAAACGGCAAACGTCGTACTTACTACCGTATCACCGACAAAGGCAGAAACTACTACAAAGAAAAATGTGAAGAGTGGAACCTCACAAAAGAGGTTATCGAAAAATTTATAGCAAAATAGGAGAAAATTATGGAAACAATTAAAAGTTATTTAGATTCGATGTTCCGCGGTTTGCCATTGACAGACAAAGTTATAAAAGCAAAATCTGAACTGCTTCAGATGATGGAAGACAAATACACGGAGCTGATAAAAGAAGGCAAATCTGAAAACGAAGCTGTCGGCGAAGTAATCTCGAATTTCGGAAATCTCGACGAACTTGCAAAAACACTTGGAATCGAGGATATCCTTTATTCGAACAAGCAGGACAAAATAAACCGTCATAAACTTTCATTTGAAGAAGTTAACAAGTACATTGAAGCAAAGTTTAAGGCTATCAGGCTGACAACTATTGCAATATCGCTTTGCATTATGTGTTTTATCCCCCCAATTTTAGCACACAGCGCAAACTTTGGAGATAGATATGGCGTTCTTGGAATGTTCGTAATGCTCGGGATCGCTATCGCTCTTTTTATTGTCGTTCCAAACACAATGGAACAATGGAAATATATCAAACATGAACCATGCGCAATAGATTCTGTCACAATTGATCAGTTAAAAGAACGAAAAAGCGCATTTATAACAACATACAGCATAAAATATTCACTTGGTGTTCTTTTATGTGTGCTGTGTTTTGTGCCGGCAGTCTTTTTGGACAGTTTTGAAAACGAATTTATAAACAATCTTGAAGGAGCGTTCTTTTTTATTTTTATCAGCGTTGGAGTTTACCTAATTGTAACTTCAATAAAGATGAAAAAAATTTATGACCATCTGATCAACATCAACAATGCTACAGAATTCAAAGCACCAAAAAAATCAGATTCATACAAAAATCCAAACCTAAAATCAATAATGAGCATCTACTGGTCTGTTGTGCTTTGCATATACCTGTGTATCAGTTTTTTGACATTCCGATGGGACATTTCGTGGCTTATCTGGCCGGTTGCCGGAGTTGGAAAAATAATTCTCAAAGCTATGAATGGCGAGGAAGTGTAAATATAAAATGGAGAAAAAGATGAAAAAGAAAATATTTATTACAATTATTAGCATTTTTACAATCGGTTGTATAATTGCCGGAACATGGTATCACATCGGCAGGTATAATTTAATTTCAGAATTGGGGAGCGCATACAATCAACTAAAATCCCAAAATTTCAATTTAGATTTTGACGATGATTTCGATTATGATTTTGATAACGCTTTTGATGATGATGATTTTGCAGAAAACTCCGATGATGATTTTGCAGACGACTCAAATGACTGGAACAAAAACAGATTTTCATACAGAAAAAAATCAGGAAAAGAAAAATTAAACAGTTTTAATTCCATCAAACTGAATGCAAAAATAATGGGCGTAAAAATCTGTCGAGGCAACGATTATTCAATTAAATATCGCACATCCAGAGATTATTTAGTTCCTGTTTATGAAGTAAAAGACAACACATTGAATATTCGCCAAAAAGGATTTGGCCGCAGCGGATTGGGCAACAAAAATTGTTATGTTGAAATGACAATTCCAAAAGAAAAATCACTCGATTCGGTGATGGTAAACACAAATGTCGGAAAAATAGTTATCAAAAATGTCGATATAGAAGATTGCAGTGTTCAGACAAATGTCGGTGCTGTAAAAATCAATAATGTTGTATTTGATAAGCTCAACTGCGAGTCGAATGTAGGCGAAATAATAATCAATCCGATTCAGGATATTGAAAATTATGATATGAATATTTCAACAAATGTAGGCACAATCGTCGTTGGCGGAAAGAACAGCAGCCGCTCATACACACAGAGAGGAAAAACCGATAAAAGAATTACGGCGCACACAAATGTCGGCGAAATACAAATAAAATAATTCTATAAATAATAACTTTCAAAAAGTAGCTATATAGTATAGAATATGCTATATGGCTACATCTGCAAACTTAAGTTCTATCATCCGACATTATGCGGAAAAATCAAATTCTCCATTTATTGACCTGCGTGATTTCTGTACTTACATTAAAAAGTATGCGGAGCATCATGTAGAAGAAAAAGCTGAATTGGTAAAATATCTCGCAGACACAACAAATACTGTTAATGCGGAACTTCAAGGACTTTCCGAAAAACACCTTGTTGCGCTGATAACTGTCAATAACAAAAAGACTATTGTTTCAATTTCAAGTTTCTCTGTAAATTATGCAAACAGATTCAAAGAGATAATGAAAAATGAAACTATCCCGTATCCTGTAATAGCGGACTTACCAAAAAACTTTCCACTGAATGTGCTCGAAAAAAAATCTTTAAATCAACATATTAAAGACTTAACAGAAACAGAAGATCCTAAATCTCCGCTTCTATACATAATAGATTGTCCTAAAGACGTTCCTTCAATGGTTTTGCCGGCATGCGTTCCGCTAAAAGTTCTTCTCGATACAGCGCAGAAAAAAGTGCGCCGCATATTAAAAAAAGAAGAATTTCACGATTATTTTCTGAAAAAAATCCGCAGCACAAATCCTACAAAAGAGATTTCAATCCGCAATTTTTACACTCAGTTTGTAGACACGGAAAACTATCAGTTTGTAGATTTTTCTGACGGCGATGATTATTACATCTGGAATCAAACGCTGTATTACATTCGTCAGGATTTTGAGAAAATTCAGGATCGCACTCAGGAAGATACGAGCATTTTGCAAGCGGTGAGCATCCTCGAAGTTCACAGCACATATCTTAAAGAAAAATTTCAGGAAGCTCGCAAACGTTCAGAAGCGCTCAAAGAACTGGAACATTCGCTCGCACAGCCGCCGTTTTTTTACTCAATGAATCAGATTCTGAAATTTCAAGATAAAAACGGTCGTCTACTTTACGGACAATATTCTGAGGAAGATCTAAAAGAGTTTTTACAGCGCATGACGACTGAAAGCGATACGACGCAGCTCCCAACTCTTTTTGTTTTTAAAATCAGTTCAGGAAGACGATATTACGTCTACAAACAGAAAGTTATACAAGTTGTCGTTCGCCTTTGTAACGAAGCTCACGATTCTGTAGAAAGACAGCTTGAAGATAAATGGTACAACGCGCTTCTCGGGTTTGAAAAACTTCCGGAAATGACAAATAAAGATATGTTCGAAAAGGCGCTTGCCGATTTAATAGAGATCAACTCTCCGATTTTGCATGCACTTTTAAATGCAAACTTTATGACACTTCTCTCTTATGAAAAAGATACAGATGATTTTGACAGCTTCAATTTGTTTATCGACGGACATCTTCTTCCTTACAGCACGCTCCTTATGCTGAAAAGCTCAAATATACTTGCCAACGCAAAATCGAGATTGCCGTTTTTTTATACGATTCCGGTTATTTCATGGTTTATCTCATTGTTTGCCTCAAAGAAGAAAACAGATTCACAAACTTCAAAACAAGTCCAGCAAGTTGTTCAGGAAGATGATGAAAAACAAAAGACGACTGCCAAACAACTTACAAAAACTCAGGCGCTTGCGGCTCAAGCAAAAAGTATTGTAGATAATTTTGTTCCTGAAGGCTCAACGATGGACAGAGAGCTCGATTATCTTATAAAACAGTGGAATACGATGATATCAAAAGAAGCGTACAATAATCTTACAGAAGATGTAAACGCTTTAATTCGCGATTACACAAGACGAGTTGTAAAAACACTTTCGGCAACGAGCTTTACGAAAGAACGTGTTGAAAACCTTGCAAAAACTCTTGTAAACACTCCGAATATGCAGAAAATCAAAGATTCTAAATCTCTTACAGATTACGTGATTCTGTACATGATTCGCCTTGTAAGCAATTTTAACTGATTTTTTACATTCAGTAATTTTATTTAATTTTTTTTCTCTTTTTTTGTCAAAAACCTCATTTTGCGGCAAATATTATAATGCAGATAAAATTTATTCTGCACGACAGTCCGGCCGGCTGAATCATTATTTTATTACAAAAGAGGGTGTATTTATGAACAACTTAAACTCAATTATTTTGGAAGGAAATCTCGTTAGAGAAGGAACATTGACAGAACCGTCACAGGGATTCAAAGTGTACAAAATGTCAGTTGCGGTAAACCGCTTCTACAAAAACAAAAATGATCAGGGTGTTGAAGAAGTATCATTTTTTGATGTTGAATCATACGGAAAACTTGCAGACTACTGCTCAAAGCAAAGCACAAAAGGGCGTGGTATTCGCATTGTTGGACGGCTCAAACAGGACACTTGGAAAAATTCGGAAGGGAAAAACTCAAGCAGAGTCTATGTCGTCGCAGAACACATAGAATTCAAACCTATGTCAAAAACCGATTATGAAAAAAGTGAAACAAAAAAGTCAGAAGTTGCAGAAACACCTTCACATGCAGTTACAACAAAAGAAAAGGAGACTGAAGAAGTAGCATTTTAGATGAAAATAACAAAGTGTGATTGAAATATCTCAAAACAAAACATCGATTTTGTGCGATTAAGTTTTTCTCACACTTTGTTTATCACTATTTCCTTTTGCCATGCTGAGAGTTATATCCACTGTTTTTCAAGCGGGCTCTACCTTGCTTTCCGACACGATTTCCGCCTTTTTCAGCAACACGAGAAACCTGCTTTTCATTCATCTCGCGATATTCTTCCATCTGCTGTTGAGAATAAAAACCTTCTTTCCAATTAAACCTTGAAATATCCGGCAAAATTGATTTTTTTTGTAACGACGATTGGATTGCTTTAATCTGACTGCGGTTTACTTTTGTCTTAGAAAAATCAATCAAAAGCTTGCGGAACCCTGATTTTGTGATGTATTCCGTCTTGTCGAGGATCGAAAAAGGTGATTCAGGCATAACAAAAGAACCGTCTTTTGTAGAATTCACTTTAAATTCTGTACCTTCCTTATCTTCAAAATAAGTAAAATTGTAATCTTCCGGCAATTTAAACCGCATCCTGAACAGCGCAGGATAAGCAAAAACAGGGACAAGGACACGGCTTCGGACTTGAGGTTCAAAAGTCGCTTCAAGGTTGCGTTTTGAATTTTCATAAGGCATTATAAATGCACCGATATTTTGATTTTCAAGCCAACTTACAGCCCATCTGTTGAAAGTATAAAGATACGGTCCCGCGACGACATTTGAATCAGTTTTTTTCAACATCTGAATGTGGGCGATGTTGTTTACGACAAAGTTGTTGTACCCGTCTGCGATAAGCCTGTCGAGATCTTCTTTGAGTTTATCTTCCTGCGAAGCGGAACAAAACGGGTCGAGAGAGATGAAAATCTGCTTTTTAGAAAACGGCAAAACAGTTTTATGATTTAAAATATCAAAGCTTGTATCTGAATTGTATTCTATTATCACACGAACAGGATTGAGCCCCTGAATTGCAAAAACATCAGCGATTGAAGAAACCTGAACATATATTCCTTCAGGGAAAAACGAAAGTTCTTTATTTTTTACGGGAGTCAAATCGAGAATCGGAAGAATTTCATCTTTAGGCTGTTTTCTGTAACGGCTTATATCACTTGGAAGAATGCGTTTGTAACGCTTTGAGCCAGCTTTTATCTGAAGCAGATAAACTTCATCACCGATACCAAAATTGCCGGGAATGTCTATCAAACGTTTTCCTGTTTCTTCATCTACTTCAACAGTCTTGATTTTGTGGCTCACACGTCCTGAGTCATCTTTTTTATGGATGCGGATTGAATCTCCGGGGTCAGGGTCGTAACTGCCACCGCGAAGTTCTGCCATCATGATATTTTTCTGTTCAGGGGTTGCGTCTTCCGGCAACATTTCGCGAATTGCATTGGCGAGTTCTTTGTCAGCAGCTTTGACTGCGGCAATTTTTCCAAGATAAATGCCCGTTCCGCCGGCTTGGTCAGGATTCAAAATTTTATCGGCAGCGTTATCAACTCCTTCTTCGAGAGTTTTAAATCCGTACCAATAGTTTGTTTTGCTCCGTGCAAAGTCGCCGGCAAGAATTCGTTTTCCTGTCGCAAGCGCACCTTTTTTATCTTCTTGATAATGATCTATCACATAGCGATATGCGGAGACAACGCTGCCTACATATTCTGCGCTTTTCATTCGCCCTTCAATTTTGAATGAGTCGACACCAGCTTCGATAAGGTCGGGAATCTGTTCTATCAACTGCAAATCGCACGGAGAAAAATAATATCCTTGTTTGATTCCGCCGGGAACATCAGCCGTATAAAGACGACGGCAAGCTTGCGTGCACATTCCTCTGTTTGCAGATTTTCCGCCAAGAAAACTCGAAAAAAGACAAAGCCCGCTCTCGCTGACACAAAGAGCCCCGTGAACAAACACTTCAAGTTCAGAACCAGTCTCCTGTTTAATTTTTTTTATCTCATCAAGACCGAGTTCGCGTGCCAAAACACATCTTTTTATTCCATTGTCGTTAAGGAGTCGAACAGCATTTGAGCTTTCAACGTTCATCTGAGTAGACGCGTGAAGTTCCATATTCGGAAAAAATTCCTGAGCCATGCGCATCACAGCAAAATCTTGAACGATAAGCCCGTCCGGACCAACTTCATTTAAATATGAAAGAAAACGATAGAGCCTTTCAGTCTCGCGTTCTTCACATACAGTATTCACAGTGACATAGATTTTCTTATTCTGCCGGTGAATGCTTTCAACAGCCGCCTCAAACTGATTCCATGCGAAATTTGTCGTTCGCATACGCGCGTTAAAACTTTTGAGACCAAGATAAACAGCATCTGCCCCTTCACCGATTGCGGCTTCAAGCGATTCGATATTTCCCGCAGGAGCTAATAATTCTACCATAGTAGAGAATGTATCATATAATCGAAAAATACTAAAGCGCCGCCCCTGCCTTTATGTTTCGCACAAAGTTTAATCAGATTGATTATCAGAGAATTCCGGGAGACACAGGTTTAATCTCCCATGTATTTGAATTGCATTTACATGGGTACGAGATTACGCCACCATTAGTTAAATCATTGTAGATGGCACGCGCATCTGTTCTTGTAAGTGATTTCAAAGCGGAACAGCCTTTGCTCGACACGGCATTGTCAATTGAGCCGTCAGAATATATCCCGCTTTTTACAACTTCTTCTACGACTTCAGAAACATTGCTTTTCCATTCAGAAACGGAAGGCTGTGCATACATCAAAGCGTCGACTATTTTATCAGAGACGCTGTTGCGAAGGTAGATAACATCAAAAGTATCGTTAAATCTCGCACCGGTGTTGTCAGACCACAAGTCTCTCACTCCGTTCTTTGAAAAAGGAGCAGTCGCTTCATCTAAATTCACAGTTTCATTTATACAGCCGTCACCGGCTTTCCGAAGATGAACGACTAAGATTTCCCCTTTTTTTACTTCAACAGGGCTAAAAACATATTTTTTTGCAACCCCGTCTGAAGCGCTGTGCAATTCGAGCCCCACTAGATTTCCGTTTTCAAGTGCGAGCAATTCTACAAATTCACCTCTAAACACTTCAACACCGTTCTCTTTTCCGGTTCCTTTTTTTATCTGAACTTCAGTCATTACGATTTTTGGCAGCTTTGAATTATAGCCTGTGAACGGGATACAAAAAGTCAAAGTGTTGCCGATTTTATCTTCGACGACGCCGAACAGCTCATAACGATTGCCAATTTTTGTCTCTTTTTCAAACTTAAAAAGCACGCTGTTTTTGTCGTCAATGTACTCAACATCGGCTTTAATTTTATCTGTATTGTTGCTGACTATAACTTCGTTCAATTTCACAGCATCTGAGAAATTCATTTTTACAGTTTTATCGTCTATGACAGAAAAATCTACGATTGACGGCGGAGTATAGTCTCCACCGATAATTTCGATTCCTTCTTGAGTAATTTTGCATGAAAAAGGAAAGACAGCAAAAAGAGTGATGCCTGAAAGGATGATTGTCTGGACGGCAAGGACTCCGACAACTTTCAATTTCGATTTATTTAAATTGAGCACTTAAAACCTCCTGCCCTGCAAAAGCAAAAACAGTTGCGCAATGAAAGCTCTCTTTCAAAATGTGCGCTTTTTTGCATGAGACTACCGAAAAACTGTCCGGGTTTTTATAGTCTCATATATATAATAGGTTTTAAGATGCGATTTTTGACAAAATTCCCGCTATTTTTTTCAGAAAACATCTGCACAAGCGAAGCTTGGAAGCCGTTTTCAGAACAGCAACAAACTGCGGATTTTAACTTTAAACACAATCAGCGTTGAGATTAGTTAAAACTTTGCCGCCTCTACCATGTATCTTATCGATGTTCCTGAATCATCTTCCAGCATCTTTTCGATTACGAAGATTAGATTTTTTTCAGTTGAATCACAGAAGATGCGTTCGATTTTGTAATTTGTAACGCCTTTGCGCCTGATATCTGGAGAACCGATTTTTCGGCTCGTCACAATATTTCCGTTTTTATCTTTAATTTCCAGCATGATGTAAAAAGATGATTTTGAATTTTTGCCTTTACCGGTTACAGTCGGATAAAGTTTTATGTTATATGTATTTTGATTTTCAATATCGGCAGTGCGGAAGTCCTTAAATATGATTTCGTCTTCGCCTGTTTTGTTCACATCGTCTAAAATGTACAGCACATGATCGGGATTTGCAGTTTCTAATTTTATATCTTTATAATAATAAAAACTTGCAGCTTCCAACGATTGATACACATCGTATCCGTTTTTATCTGATGTAACGGCAGACGGTTTTGTTTTAAAAAGTCCTTTATCTACATAATCGTTTTGCGCAATGTCAACCTGATAGATTTCTGCCCAACCCTGAAATTTTTTATCTGTTTTACCATACTGTCCGAATACATAATACTTGCCGTCAGTTGAGAACCCTTTATCAACAAAAGTTGCGACATCGCCTGCTGACAATGCTGTAAATCCGAATGCTAAAAGCAAACTGCAAATGATAGACTTTTTCATAAAATAAAATCCTCCCGTTCTATTTGCCATTACTAGATTTTCGGCTGATTTTTTTTACTCTTTACTATTATTTATCTTCTCGCTATCATTTTTAATATGACAGTCAGAGTGCGAAACAGAATTACATTTATTTTTTTTATCATCACAACGATTTTTCTTCTTTTAAGCGCTTTTGTGGTTGCTTGGCAATATTTTACAGGCTCATTGACAATCCCCGAAACATATATAAAAGATTCCGGCACGAACTTTTTGACAAAAGATAATTTTTTCTGTGTTTTTATTGGAATATTTTTTCAGCTCATTTATGTTGCGGTGACGACTAATATAATTTATCACAGTTTTGAAAAAACTCAGGCACCTGATATTGTTTATTTTCTTTTGTTTTTAGCAGCATGTTTTATAAATGCAACAAGACTATTTGTTCCTCTTTTTCATCTTTCAGGAACGTATTCTACCATTCTTATAACAGAGGGAAATATCCAGCTCTTTTCATATTTTCTGGCTCCGCTCGCTTTGATGGGTACAGTCTTTTTTTCTTCTGAGCAATATCGTCAAAAGACTGACAGGTACTGCATTGTGCTGATCATCCTTTCGATTTTCGTTTCTAAAATAATCCCGTTAAACTCTGCCGTTATTTTCTCGAATTTTAGGATATCAAACGGACTTTCTAAAAGCATTTTTGCGTTTTCTGTCATAATTTCTGTGCTGTGTACTCTGACCTTATTTTTGAATAATAGGAAAAATGAATGCAGCCAAAAGATTACTTTAGGATTTTCAACGATGATAATAGGATATTACATTGTGTTTGCATGTTCGAATATCATTTCTGCAATTTTAGGTCCGATTCTCTTGTGTTTTGGAACTGCTGTTTACATAAGAGAAGTTCATCATCATTACCTGTGGCTTGATTAATTTTATCAGATTTTATCAGCGTAAAAACATAAAAAGAGCGCCGATTGAGATTGGAATTACAAGATTGTCAAAATCTTTGATTGGAAGCAATTCAATAATCATCGCAGCAAAAGCGACGATAAGCGAGACAAGAGTGTTTCCGCTGCAAATAAATGTAGAGATATAGACTGCAAAAAAACACGAAAGGCTTCCGGCTGCTGTTTTTCCTCCGGAAAACGGAATTGAAACTTTTCCTAAAAAGCGGCCTGTGAGGCTTGCAAGCCCATCTCCAAAAGAAAGGGCAAAAATTCCAACACGAGCGCAATCCAATGGGAGCAGCAAAGAAGCCAGCATAATACCGCACACTAAAGTCACAGGTCCAAGCACAAATTTATTTGCGTCTCGTTTTCGCGCTGCTGTCTCAGTTA
The DNA here is from genome assembly GCF_014334335.1 of Treponema sp. Marseille-Q3903. Classification (NCBI taxonomy): domain Bacteria; kingdom Pseudomonadati; phylum Spirochaetota; class Spirochaetia; order Treponematales; family Treponemataceae; genus Treponema; species Treponema sp. Marseille-Q3903. The sequence continues at coordinate 939,277 of NZ_JACSEU010000001.1, read as the reverse complement.
TCTTTGAGACTAGCGGAATCGTATAGCCTTTTAAACGGAATATTTCACTGATTGAATAAACAATCAGAACAACGCAAAGCAAAGTTATCACCTGCCAGTAAAAAAGGCTCAAAAAATAAGGAACAAAAGCTGAACAAATATGAATTGATTTTCTAAAAAGCTCTTTTAAAAGGCTGTTGAACTTTTGGCGCTCAACCATTCCAGAGAGCATTCTGTCCTGAAAAGTGTGAACAGTGTTCTTATCATCTATACTTCGCATAAACTACCGGCTTTAATATCAAAGTTTTTCTTTATCAAGCAGCGTTTTAGAAATTTCAGTATATACAGCCGGTTCAAATTCCGGAATCGGGTGAGTTATATATTGAATGTTCTGCTCTGCAAGGTTGCTTCCACTAAGTCTGACGAGAGTTTCCTGATTGCGGGTAAGCGCATCCCACGCACGAACAGACTGACTGAACTGAACAATCGCTTCGCCGTTCAGTTTGCTGTTTCCCGTCCTTTTTGCAAGTTTGTATAAAGTGACACCGTAATTGTTAGAAGCATAAAGATAAGTATTTACGACGACGTAATCTTTTGCGTTAATCTGAGGAAGGACAAGACCTCGTTCGGCGATTTCACGATCGAGTGTATCGATAAGCTGATTGTAATAGCCTTCAGCCGCATAATCATCGCCACGCAGATAAAGCGTGTTTGCCATTGCGAGAAGAAGATTTCTTTCTTTTACATTTCCGTCTCCGGCTTTCATAAATGAACCGAGCGCTTCAAGGTAATTGCCGTTTTTGTACTGAATATAACCTATTCGGTAACGGATTGCAGGGCTGTCGTTTTCAAGTTCAACAGAATATTTGTAATTGAGCAAAGCGTCGTCATAATCTCCTGAAATTGAATATTTGATGTCGCCCATGTCTTTGTAAAGTTTTCCGATAGCAGGAGTGCCTTCAAAACCTGCGTTATCGCGTTCTGTCGTGAACAATGAAATACCTTCTGCAAACTGTTCTTGCGCCTGCAGATAATCGGTCGTTGTTATATAATGCTCTCCGAGAAGCCTGTAAGCGTCGATATACTTATACACATCGCGTCTTTTCATAGAAGGAACAGTATTAAATTTTTCGATTGCAGTCTGCAAAGTCTTCTCGATTGCGCCTGTTTCACCTGAATTTATAAAATATTTAGCGAGATTGTAGAGCGCAACAGGATTGTTCGGATTTGTCTTAACTGCCCGCAGCAAAAGTCCGCGAAGCCCTTCAATTTCATAACGAAGATACTCTTCCGATGGAGCAAGCGGTCCGTAATATTTGTCTAGGAGATAGCCGCTCAATTCCGCCCAATCGTCGGAATTCAATGATTTTTCACGAGGTTCAAATCTTTGCTGAGATTGTAAAACTTCTCGTAAATTATCAGAACGGATAAAATAACGCATCATCCTTGAAAGATACAAATCGTTCGGCTTGTAAAGCTGTATAAGAGTTGCATATTGTGCTCGAGCGAGTTCCAGTTTTGAAGGATCTTTTTCTGTGCCCCATTCAAGGTATACATCGCCGAGTTTTAAGATTCCGTCAGCGTCGTTTATATGCCAGTCGAGGACTTCGCGTTTTACAATTTCTTCTGCGCGTTCGTAGTTTGCGAGGTCGTTCAATTCCATATCGGCATATTCAATACCTGCTGTTTTGTCGTGCTTAAAATACGCAAGGATATTTTTATACATTTTTCCGGCACGCTGATACTGTTTGTGCTGCCGATATCCACGCGCATAATTGAAAAACCATTTTTTGTTGATTCTATATGAAACAGCTTCTTCAAATTTCATTTCGGACTGAGGGTATTCATCTGCCTGCAAAAGCGCATATCCTTGTTTGTACAATCCGTTCGCTTTTATAGGTCTGTATATGCAGTATTTTCCAAAATTGAAAAGTCCCCAGCTCGCAAGCAAAATCATAATTCCCACAAGCATTCCGGGAATAATTTTATTTCGCAGCTGATAAGACAATGATTTTTTATAAGCATCGTATTCGGCTGCTGTACGGTGTTCAAAATCGCGAGGAATTGGAATAGATGTGTCCATCATCTTTTCCAGCATACTTGCAACCTGACGTGCAGGCGCTTTTTTTAAGATTTTTTCAATGACTTCGAATTCGGCATCATCTGTAAATTCATCTTGAACAAGTAAATTCTCGAAAGCAAGCCTGAGATTGAGAGGATATTCAGAGAGATTTTTTAAGAACTCTTTGTATTGTGCGTCGGTGAGCGTATTTGGAGGTAAATCTTCGCTTTCTTCAGCATCAGAAAAGTCAGCTTCATCGATATTTTTTGCTCTTTTACCTTTGCCTTTATCTTTATCCTTTGAAGTTAAAAGTTTTGTTACTTTTTTGTTTTTGTCGTGGGCAATATCGACATCGGAAAATCCTCTGATTTCAAATTCACCGTTGTTCAAAAAGTCGTCGTTATTATCTGAATCAAAGCCGCTGTCTCCTCCGCCTAATTGTGAATCGGTCTCTTGAATACCAAAATCAAGTCCATCCATCTCAGATGTATCGAATATTTCAAGAGGCTCTGTCGATTCGGTGTCTGCACTTTCCGAATCTTCAACATCATCGCTTTCTGTTTTTTCATCTGTGTCGGGGATTTCAATGTCGCCGACATCTTCCGTAGCGTCTACGGCAGCAGCTGTCGAGTCTGAATCATCAAATGGCTGTGATGAATCGGGAGTATCAAAATCAAGTCCGCCTAGTAAGTCGTCAATAGTAGGTTCTTTTTTTGTACCAGAAGATTTTGAATCATCGGGCAAATCGGATGAATCAAAACCGTCAAACGGCTCTAAACCGACAGAACCGGAATCATCTTCAGTTTGTTTTGTATCTTCGATTTTTGTATCTGCGTGTTCTGCGTCAGCGGAAGCAATCTCTTCGCTAGGTGCGGCAAGACTTTCGTCGAGAGAGTCAAAGTCGTCTTTATGCTCCCGGACATCTGCGTGTTCTGACTGCTCTCCTCCGGATAAGTCAAAGTCGTCAGGAAGAGACATATCGTCAAAAGAGCTGTCAGTGGCTGCAAAAGAGCTGTCAGCGGATGCAGGTTTGTCAGCGGATGCAGGTTTGTCAGCGCTTTCCTCATGTGAAAGAGAATCAGCAGCAGGCGCATCAAATGATTCTGCAGATACATCGAAATCGCCAGATGTGCCGAAGCTTTCTGCGAGCGAGTCAAAGTCGTCAGATGTGCCGAAGCTTTCTGCGAGCGAGTCAAAGTCGCCAGACTGTATGTCATTTCCGTCCGCAGGCATGCTGTAATCTTCAGATGGTATGTCAAAATCGTCAGAAATGTCTGAGCTTTCTGCAGATGTGTCAAAAGATTCCGCAGAAGGCAAATCATCAATTGATGATAAATCGTCAACCGGAGAAAGAGCATCTGCAGATGGTTCTTTTTTCTCACCGGAAGATTGAAAATCGTCGGGCAAATCAAATGAATCAAAATCATCGAGCGACGCTAAATTTTCAGGAGCCGAATCATTTTCGTCATCTTTTTTATCGTCAGAAAAACCTACATCACTGGAAAGCCCTGCGACGTCAGCAATTTTTTCATCATCGTCATAAGGGATTTTTTCTCCCGGTTCAAATTCTCCAAGCAACTGGGCATCTTCGGCTGTTGACTTATCAAAAGCAGGTGTGCCAATTTCATCAAAATCTTTTACTTCTTCAAAATCGTTTATATTTGGAATTTCAGTCTTAGCATGTTCTTCAGGTTCTTCCTCCGGCTGGTCAAATCCGCCGCCTGCGAGGAGGTCATCGAGGCTCATGTCTGCGATTGACACTTCTTCAGGTTCTTCGACTACCGGTTCAGTTTCTTGCTGTTCAGGTTCATCAAACATCGAAAGGTCTGGAATGTCTGCGCTGGCTCCCGAATTGTCAGACGTGGCAAGAGGAGTTAAAAGTGTCGACATGTCGGGTGCTTCAAATGAAGAGGCAGGCTCATCGCTTTGCTCTTTTGAATCTGATTTAGATGGAGTTGCAAGCCCTGCCAAATCTGAAAGGTCTTCGTCAACAGATGTATCTTCGTGTTCCGCCTCAATTTCAGGCATACCAAGAACAAAGTCTTCTGAGTCGTTTTTATCTTCTATTGTGTTCGGAATCTCAACCTTGACCGGCTGTTCACCGCGGCTTGCACGAGCAGAAACTTCATTTCCGAGTGCAAGAAGGTCATCGCTAAAATGTTTGAGCTGACTTAATCCTGGCATACTTTAATTTTACCCCACTTCCCTCTTAAATTACAAGTATAACTATACTCTTATATACGGACGTTTTTTGATTCTACTTAAGCGATTTTTAGATTGTTTTCTTATTCAGAATCGTGACAAAAAAACTAAACTATCAGAATAAATTTCCGATAAACAAAGTATGAAAAAGTTATCACTTTTTTTTGCAATTGCGGTGTTTTTCTTTTCGACGACACAACTTTTTGCAGCGGAACTGACAAACTATCAAGACTTTGAACTCGACACTCTGTTGCACGGAATCGAAAAACCCGGAGCACCTGTAATCACCGATGACTATATTATTTTCACTGCGGCGCCCAAATATCGCTATGTGGGAATCGTTTTTGATTTTGAAAACTACAAAGTGATTCATCCTTTTGAGGTGCTTACAAAAACAAACGACGACGAAACTAAAACTCCTGTTCACATGTTTTACTGCTATAAACGGCAGCACAAATTTACTCAGATTAAGTACAGGCTGGTATTTGACGGGCTTTGGACAACAGACCCTCTAAATCCTGTTAAAGAATACGACGACTCTGTAAACCTTTATTTTTCAAAAGTAGAAAATTTGAAAAACATCAATATCAACACGGAAATCACAAAAAATGATACTGTGCACTTTATCTACAAAGGAGAAAGCGGTCAAAAAGTTAGACTTGCAGGGACGTTTACAAACTGGGATTCTTGGATTTACGAGCTAAACGAAACATCTCCCGGACTTTATGAACTTGACTTGCCTCTGCCGTTGGGAAAATATTTCTACAATTATTATATTGGGCTGACTGCATTTCTAGATAACACAAATCCTAATAAAGTCTACACAAAAGACGGCAGAAGCGCATCTGTTATAGAAGTAAGATAACAGAATCCGTTTTCATTGTTATCTATCCACGACGCTACGACGATTTTTTTTTACAGCGAATCTATTTTTTTTTTTTACAGAGAAACTTTATCAGCGAAACTTTTTCGCCATCTCCATAAGTTTTTTCATATCCATGCCTTTAAGCTGGCTCGGATCAATACCTCCGGGAAATCCACCTCCTAGACCTCCCAAACCGCCGGAACCAGACATTGCGGACGGGTCAAGACCAAGTTGACTCATCATCCTGCCCTGCATGCCGCGATTTCTGATCATCTTTTTCATCATCAGTTTTGTTTTCTCAAACTGTTTGATAAGTTTGTTGACTTCGGCAACTGAAGTTCCTGAACCTTTTGCAATTCTCTTGCGGCGGCTCGGACCTATTATAAGGTGATTGAGTCTCTCTTTAAATGTCATACTCTGAATTATTGCTTCATTTTTTTTAAGGCTGCCCAAATCCATCTGAGACGCATCGACTCCGTTCATGCCCGGAATCATATCGATAATCGACTGCATGTTTCCCATCTTTTTGACTTGTTGAAACTGCTCAAGATAATCTTGAAGTGTAAATTCATTTCGCTGAAGTTTTTTCTGCATTTTAAGGGCAGCTTCTGCATCAACAGTTTCCTGCGCTTTTTCAACGAGAGAAACAACATCACCCATTCCAAGTATTCGGCTTGCAATTCTGTCAGGATGAAATACTTCAAAATCTTCTGTTTTTTCACCGGTACCGATAAAGAGAATCGGTTTTCCTGTGATTGTCTTAAGAGAGAGAGCTGCACCACCACGCGCGTCAGAATCAAACTTTGTGAGGATAACGCCTGTCAGCCCTAACTGTTCGTCGAACGATTTAGCAATATCTACGGCGTTTTGCCCAGTCATTGAGTCAGCAACGAGCAAGACTTCGACTGGAGCGGTCTCTTTTTTTATTTTTACAAGTTCGGCCATCATCTCCTGGTCGATCTGAAGGCGACCGGCAGTATCTATGATGATTGTGTCGAGGGCGTTTTTGCGAGCGTAATCGATTGCCCCTTTCGCATTTTTTACAGCATTTTTAGAATCTTCTTTATATACCGGAACACCGATTTTTTCACCGAGCTGGCTCAACTGTTCAACCGCTGCAGGACGAACAAGATCACAAGCGGCGAGAAGTGGTTTGCGTCCATCTTTTTTGAGTTTTGCAGCAAGTTTATGTGCGGCAGTCGTTTTACCAGCCCCTTGAAGTCCGAGCATCAAAATTACAGACTGGGTATCGGGTCCTTTTAAATGAAGGTCTTGTTTTGTATCGCCGAGCATAGCAGTCATCTTGTCGTAGATGATTTTCGTAAACTGCTGTCCCGGATTGACAGATTTTATGACTTTTTCGCCTTTAGCTTCTTCGATAGTTGAATTGACAAATCGGCGAACTACGCAAAGGTTTACATCGGCTTCTAAAAGCGCTAGTTTTATTTCTTCAACTGCATCCTCAATATTTTTTTCTGTGATCGTTGATTTTCCGCTCAACTTTTTTACTATTCCGCTGAATGTGTTTGTTATCTTCTCTAACATTTTGTTCCCCTAAAATATTTCGGATTGCGAGATTAATCTCGCTCAAGCCGTTTTTGTGTTGAACCTAAATATACGCTAGCCGCGTACATTTTTAACGGTTCTTCTATCGTAGGCATCCTCAATATTTTTTTCTGTGATTGTTGATTTTCCGCTCAACTTTTTTACTATTCCGCTGAATGTGTTTGTTATCTTCTCTAACATTTTGTTCCCCTAAAATATTTCGGATTGCGAGATTAATCTCGCTCAAGCCGTTTTTGTGTTGAACCTAAATATACGCTAACCGCGTATATTTTTAACGGTTCTTCTATCGTAGGCATCCTCAATATTTTTTTCTGTGATTGTTGATTTTCCGCTCAACTTTTTTACTATTCCGCTGAATGTGTTTGTTATCTTCTCTAACATTTTGTTCCCCTAAAATATTTCGGATTGCAATGTAAATTTCGATATAAATCTCGCGAAGCTGTTTCGGATATCTTTTATTTTCCAAGAGACTGAAGCGAAACTACAATTTCTTCTATCGTCGCTTCTTTATTTAAAACTTTATAAAGAGCGTTTGAAAGAGGGAGTTTCAAATCTTTTTTTGCTGCAATTTCGTGAATGTATTTGCATGCAATTGCACCTTCAGGAAGATATCCTATTTTTGAGACATTCGCGATCAAATCATCGATACCGCTGAACTTGGAAAGTATATCTGTTTTTACAAGATCATGTCCAAAGCGGCGATTTCGGCCATATTTTGATTTACAAGTTACATCAAGGTCTCCAACTCCGGAAATCGACGTAAAAGTCTCTGCATGAGTTGAGCCCATAGCAAAACCGAGCATCTGTATTTCGTTCAGTCCAGCCGCCATAAGAAGGCTTTCGGCATTGTCACCGAATAAATCAGACTCTTCGGCGATTGCGTCAAAAGCTCCGTACACAACCGCAACGACGTTCTTAGCAGCAGCACATATCTGAACTCCTACAACGTCAAAACTTGAAAAAACCATAAGTCCCGGAACACGCAAAAGTTCGCGAACTCTTATTGAATTTTTAGGATTTAGAGAAGCGGCTACAAGACCGGTCAGCTTACCCATTGCAACTTCTTCTGCATGAGAAGGTCCCGCAACGTAGACAGTACAGTCCTTGTAGATTTCAGGAAGAGAAGATTCTATTGTTTCAAGTACAAGCTTTGCGCCTTCTGAAGACGGAACAAAACCTTTTGTAAGAGCGGCAATCACTGTAGAACCGTCTGCAATGTTAGGTACATCGATAATTTTTTTTGCTGTACTCGCAAGATAAAGAGATGGCGATGCAATAATCAAAAATTCTTTATCTGTAGCAACTTCGATGATGTCTTTTGAACAAGTCATCGTCTTCTCCAGCTTAAATCCGGGAAGGAAGCGCTTGTTTTCATGCTCTTTATTGATCGACTCAACTACATCATCTTCCAAAGCCCAAAGCTGAACTTTGTGTCCACCGCGTGCAAGCGCTTGGGCAAGACCTGTTCCCCACGCACCTCCGCCAATTACTCCAACAGTTTTACTTTCCATTATTCATCTCTTAAAAATATTATTTATATTAAAAGCAGTCGTCTTCGCAATCTTTCCAATTGTAAAGTTCGCCTTTTTTAAACCAAAGATTGATTTCACGTTCAGCACTTTCATCGCTGTCAGAAGAATGTATGATGTTTCGTTCTGTGTGGATACAATAATCTCCCCGCAGAGTTCCCGGAACAGCTTCTGACGGCTTAGTTGCCCCGCACATTTTTCTCATCAAGGCAACGCAATCATCTGCTTCCCAAACCATCGCAACGACAGGTCCCGACGTGATGTAATCGACCAATCCACTGAAAAAAGGCTTGTCCGAATGCTCAGCATAGTGCTCATTTGCAAGCTCTTTAGACACGTGTACCATTTTTAAACCGACAAGTTTGAATCCTTTTTTTTCAAGGCGTGAAATAACCTCTCCGACAAGCCGACGATTAACTACGCCCGGCTTTAACATTGTAAAACATCTACTCATAATCCCCTAATTATATACAAACTGGATTGTGATTTCAAGGAAAATAAATCGGTTGTCGGTGCTCAATTTGATTCGATTGCAATCACTGCGAATTCATCAGCTTTTCTTCAACTTCTTTGATGATGACATCTGGAGTGCTGGCACCGGCTGTTATGCCGACATTTTTGAGCTTAAAAAACTCAGGAGGTATATCATCAGAGCTTTGAATATGTGCCGCATATTTACATTTTGATGCCGCAGTTTGATATAGCCTGATTGTATTTGCAGAAGTTTTCCCACCTATAATTAAAACTCCGTCAACTTTGCTGCACAATTCGATCAACGCATTTTGCCTTTCATTTGTCGCAGGGCAAATCGTGTTGATCACATCTATATTTTTAAACCGTGATTTAAACAGTTCTTTGATTTTTGAAAACTCCGACGGGCTGTACGTTGTCTGCCCCAAAAGTATGATGTTTTTTGAATCGGAATCTTTTATTTTAAGATTTTTTGCTTCTTCGTAATCTTGAATCTGACTAAAATTCGAGCCTGCGTACCCTGAAATCCCAATCACTTCACCGTGATTTTTATCTCCTGCGAGGACAACATAATCATCATCTGAAGAATATCTTTCTACCATTTTTTGACTCGCTTTTACACGCGGACAAGTTGCATCAATGATTTTGCATCCTCTCTCTTCAAGTTTATCGGTGATTGATGGAGGAGTTCCGTGTGCGCGGACAATTACGACAGAGCCGTCGGGGATTTTTGAAATGTCATCGCTTTCTACAATTTCAAGACCTTTTTCCTCAAGGGCTTTTAAGGCGCTTTCATTGTGGATAAGGGGACCAAGCGAGTATACTTTTTTACCGGGATTTTCAGCGAGAGCCTTTTCTGCCCATTCAACGGCACGCCGAACGCCAAAACAAAAACCCATCACAGACGCACGGATAATTTTCATGAGTTTATAATACTATTATTTTGCCAAGATGAGAAGAACGCAAAAAACATCAAAAAAAAGACCTGCATCATTGAAGCACCAAAAAAAGGAAACTTCATATACAGGTCTTTTTCCTACAGATTTTTTCATTTTTTTTCAACATGCAGAACAGCGCAATCGCCCGTATGCATGTCAAAATAAATTTTATTCAGCTTTTTCTGATTTCAAAGAATGGTGAACTCCAAATTCAGGTTTCCAGTTTCTTCTCGACAAGCTGATAAACGCACTGGAAATGAATATTGAAGAATACATTCCGCTGAGCAAGCCGACAATCATTGCAAGTGAGAAATCTTTTATTGTTCCTGTTGTAAATATAAACAATGCGACTACAGCGAACAAAGTTGTGACTGTTGTCAAAATTGAGCGAACCAAGGTGTCAGACAAAGACTGATTTAAAATTTCATCGAATTTTGCGACTTCCGGCATCATCTTCATGTTGTAGCGTACGCGGTCTAGGATTACGACTGTAGCGTTTATTGAGTATCCTACGATTGTAAGAACTGCGGCAAGCACAGTTGATGTAAATTCCATCTGCGTCCATGTTATAAACGCAATCATGATCAGAGAGTCGTGAACTAAAGCGATTACAGAGCCGAGTGCAAAGTCCCAGTGGAATCTGATTGCAGCGTAAGCCCAAATCAAAACTACTACAAGCACGAACATGATTATTGACCTTATTGTCGTAGTTTTAGACATACCAGAACCGATAAAATCAGTCTTTACAATCGCAACATTTTCTTTTCCAAACTTGCTAAAAAGTTTTTCATTTACAGCAGTCTGGATTTCGTTTTGAGCGTCGCCTTCTTTTACACCCATACGGATCTGATAAGAAGCATCTGCCCCGGAACCGAGCTGTTTAATATCTACGCCTTTATCATCAAGAGCTGAGCGAATATCATCGGTTGTGATTTCAGAAGTACCTGCCGGATAAATAAATGTCACAGCATTTGTAAGCTGATTTGTTACGGCAGAGTTCAAGAACAATTTTGTAGAATCGTAAGAGCTGTTGCGCTCTGTCATCTTTACGTTTTCAATCTTGTTTACTTCGACAGCAAGTTCATGCACTGTCTTGAGAACTGCAAAGTTAAAAGAATATGTCTTATTTTCCGCACCGGTACCGCTGACTACAATATCCATCTGACCAGCAGACAAGTCCATCGTAACTTTTGCAGGACCGCTGTAAACGATTTCTGCAACAGGTTCTGCGACACGAACTTCTTCAATAAGACCCGGCTTAAAGTCGAGACCGAAGTTTATTCCTTTAGTGAACAGACCGACAAGTCCGAAACAAATAAGCACTGCACTAATAATCGTACAAGGAAGGAATCCTTTATTGAAATTAAATCTTTTCATTGTTTAATCCCCCAGCCAATGCTTACTTTTTTAGAATGCATAACATCTGTGCCAAAATCAAACATCAAACGTGATACGAACAATGCTGTAAACACTGATGAAACGACACCGATTGCAAGAGATACTGCGAATCCCTGAATTGCACCGGTTCCAAGCTGACTCAAGAAAATTGCAGCTATGAATGTGGTGATGTTAGAGTCCATAATTGCCCAGAATGCGTTATCAAAACCCATTGAAACGGCAGCAGGACGACTCTTTCCGCTTCTTAGTTCCTCTTTGATTCGCTCAAATACCAAAACGTTTGCATCTACTGCCATACCAATTGTGAGGATCATACCGGCAATAGAAGAAAGCGTAAGAGTGAGATTGAATGCAGAGAGAACCGAAAACATCATAAACAAGTTCAAAACTTGCGCAACGACAGCGTTTATGCCGGAAGCCTTGTAGAAAATCAACATAAAGATGAGAATCAAACCGAGTCCGAGCAAAACTGCCATTGCACCTTGACGGATTGCCTGCTCTCCAAGAGAAGCACCTATCACCTGCTGACTTTCAACTTCAAGAGGAACATTGAGCCACGCAGTCTGAAGAACTTTTTTGATATTGTTAGCTTCTTCGTAACTGAATCCGCCTGACAAAGAAACAGATCCGCCTGTGATTGCTGTCTGAATACGTGCATTCGATTTTACCTTATTATCGCTTATTATAGCGAGATTTTCGCCGACGTGAGCACCTGTGAATTGACCGAATATTTCAGCGCCTTCGCTGTCAAGCTGGAAATTGACTTCCGGTTGATTTGTAAACTGGTCGGCGCTTACAACAGCATTTTTTACATGCTGTCCATCTAATGCGATTTCCTTTTTTACAACAAGCCAGTCATATCTTTCGTCAAGACCATATTCATCTTTTGTATAAACGCCGAACACTTCGCAGTCTGACGGAATCACAGAAGAGTTCATCAATTCTCCCGACGCATTGAATGTAGATGCAGGATTTTGCGCATAATATGCTTTAAATGCATTTGTAGCTTCCATATCAACAAGGCGGAAGTTCAAAATTCCTTTACCCATGATCAAAGTGTTGATTGCATCTGCCTGAGCAGCTCCAGGAATTTCAATATATATATGGTCGTCGCCCTGCTGTCTGATAACAGGAGAAGTAAGTCCAAACTTATCGATTCTGCTTGAGAGATTTTCGATAGCGTTTGCCATCGCATCTTTTTTAAAATCTGCTTTGTTTTCTGAAGTTACAGCATCGCCCATTGAAGCAACAGCAGCATCGAGGTCTGCTTTTACGATGATGTTCATTCCGCCGGAAAGGTCAAGTCCAAGTTTTACGGAATTTTCATAGTAACTTTTTGCATCGAGAATTTCATCTCTGTAACGAGACTGAAAAACATTCATAAATTCAAGTTCGTTAGCATAAACGGAAACTACATCTTTCAATGTGAGGTTTGCAGGAACTTTTTTATCAAGCGATTTGTATTTTTTAGATACATCCTTTTTAATCCAAGAATATTCATCAGGAATATTAGCTGACGGATCTTCAGCCATCAATTTCTTGATAGCACGCACATCCTCTGCAGCCTTTAGTTCAGCGTAACTTTTAATATTTTCAGTTGAACCTAAAGCAAGCTGCTGCAATTCTTTTGGTGTTCTTCCATACCAGCTGATTGATGGCCAAAGAAAAACAAAACAAAGAGCAATGACAGCAAGCAGAACTACTAAACGTGTTCGTTTGTTCATTTTGTTATATTCTCCAATTTTTATTTGGTTTCTTCTGTTGTCTCAGCAGTTTTAGTTTCTGCTACAGGCTCTACAGATTTCTTACCTTTTTTATCTTTTTTAGCTTTTCTTTCTTCTTCGAGTTTAGCTTTTTCAGCTTCTGAAAGTTCTACCGAAGAAATTGCAGAACGATTGAATTCAAGCTTACAGTTTTCATCAACTTTGAGAATTATTGTCTTTTCTTTTACAGAAGAAACAGTTCCATGTATTCCACCGATTGTGATAACTTTGTCGCCTTTTTTCAAAGCATTGAGCATTTTTTCTGTTTCTTTCTGTTTTTTGCTCTGCGGACGAATCAAAAAGAAATAGAAGATTACGATAATGATAAGAAAAGGAAACAAAGTTGCGAGTAAGTTTCCAGAACCAGAAGCAGTTGCTGCTCCACCTGCCTGTAAAAATGGGATAAATGACATATATAGTTCCATCCTAGTTTTAAAAATCTGATTTAAAATCAGTCTGGAAAGTATAACACTAATGTTTTTAGAAATCAATGGAGTTTTTTCTAAGAAAAGCTATAATTTTAAGTTTTTTAGTTGATTTTTGCGTTCATTGCACTCACTATTTAATCAATTTTGTGAGAGCTTCGTTTAATTTTTTAACTGAATTGTCGTTCGGTTTTATAGCCACAACTTGACGAAGATAATACTGAGCTTTTCTGTAGTCTTTCTTTTCATAATATAATTCATAAAGAGAAAACAAAGCGTCGCTGTTACGAGGATTTGATATAAGGCTCAGACGAAGATCTTCAAGTTTTTTTTCTTCCGTGTAGTGCAAAAAACTTCGCCGGTAGTAAATATAACTTTTTGTCTTAGAAGAAGCGTTTACAAGAAGGCTGTCTATGTATTTCAAAACGTTTTCTCTTGAACCGACTTGACTATATGCAAAAAGATATGTCTGCATGATAATTTCATCATCAGGATGAGCATCATACTGAGCTTTTGCAAATTCATATCCTTCATTTTTTTTGCCGAGTTTTATACAAACGGTGACATATTGCTCTACTATTTCTGGAGAAACGTTTTCTGCGGAGATAAGTTTACGGCTTGTATTATATGCTTCCTGCCAATTTTCGCGTTGAATAAGACCTTTCAACGCATAACCAAGCGCAACTTGATTATCAGGATCTTTGTTCAATACAAGAGCCGCAAGTTCATCTGCATACTTCCCGGCAACGGGAGAATCAGTCTCTGCCGAAATGCGGGCGGCAAATATCAACGCCTCTTGATTGTCAGGATATAGTTTAAGAGCCTTTTCGACAGTATCTGTTGCAGCTGTTGTATTTTTGCTCCAGTCTAGCTGCACTCGAACTCTTAAAATCAAATAGTCGATTGAAGAGCTATCTTGCCTTGCGTACATATCTAAAAGAGAAACTGCGTGAATGTAATCATTTTTTTCAATCAGGATTTTGGCACGGAACAAAAGGAATTCAAGATCGTTTGGAGTTTGCTGCAAAACACGTGCGACGTAAATCTCTGCCGAATCATAATTGCCGGAAGCAAAAGCGATATATGCGTTTTGTTTTAAAATTTCAATGTTGTCGGAATCTGTGCCAAGCTTGTTTATGACTTGAGAAGCAAGGCTGACGTTGCCGTTTAAACGCAAAACCCTGCCATAAGCGAGCGCGATTTCTTGCGTACTTTCGGAATCTTTATATGCCGCAGATAGATATTTTTCGGCAGTTTTCAGCTCTCCTTTTTTTTCATACAAAATTCCTGAAAGATAATTTACAAGCACGGAATCAGGTCTCAGTAAAAGAGATGTTTTTAACACATCTTCGCAAGGTCCGTAAACAACGTTGCCGGCAGAAGGGTTTAGAAGAACGAGGGCTGGCAACATTATTGCAAAAAAATCTGCATTGCCTGTGCTGTAATCAAAGACCCCTTGTTTTACGGAACCGATTGCACCCATATAAGGATTGTTGTCATCTACTGAAGGGACATCGAACATCACGTGTTCCGAAGGCCACGCATACTTCATTATATTTGCGGCAATGTTTACAAGTACTTTTTCGTTTTCCTGATACTCTTCTGATTTTTGACGGAGTTTTGATATTGCGGATTTTATCGAAGAAGGGCTGCCTATCTCTATTCCTTTCAAAACACTTTCATCGATTTTCTTAAAATAAGATTTATTTTTTCTCGTTGGCAATTTTATCGATTCCGACAGCGAGACTTCCGGTTGTGACTGCGAAGAAATTTCTGTTGCGTCGGCAGAAACTGCATCTTTTTTCTTTTTTGCAGAAAAAATCGGGGTGCTTATAAACGAAGCGACCAGAATTGTGAGAACTGCGGTTTTTTCAGCAAAAGAGATTTTCAAAAGTTCCTCATTTTATTTTGTTGTAGATTTAATCACCGGTTTCCCAATTTCCCAATTTTCCGATTATCCGATTTATTGCTTTCAATTTTTTATAGCTATTTTTAAGCATCATTTTTTAGTCATCTGATTCTGTATTCAAAGATACTTCTTCATCAGAAAAAGATCCTGTTTCTTCATCATTGATGACAAGCTCTTTGTGTTTTTGCTGCAACAAAAAGAATGAGATGAGTCCGACCGCAATCAACAAAAGGAACAACGGACCCAATGTTGCAGCAATAATTCTGAATGAAAACTTAATAATTGAGAATGAAAAAAGCGAATACCAGAGCCCCATTCCAAGAATCACAATTGACGGAAACAGATATCCAAATTTAACTCGGTGATATTTAAACAGACCGGCAACAAACAAAAACAGCCCGGAAAATATTCCATAAACAGGCCACCATTTTTCCAGATCGCTATCGATAATGTAAATAACAAAAGTTGTCAAAATGCTGTATGCAAGAAAAATCATACCGATGAACATCTGAAAATAGTTGTGAGTGATTCGCATTGAAACTGCCAAAATTAAAACACCGATTAAAAATTCGGAAATAATCAGCGCAATGTTCGCAACGTCTACAGGTTTTGAACGGTTTTGAATCATTGATAAAATGGCGCAAATCACGAAAAAAATTATTTCACAACATACGAGCAAATTTAGAATTTTTGAACTCTTATTATATGTCATATTCATACCTAACTATAGATAATACAAGTAAAGATTAATCTTTACAATAACAAATCACTGTGCTAAATTCAGAATCATGAAATTTAAGAGCATAGTATTATTGTTGCTAAGTTTATTGATTCTTTCTTCATGCGGCAAAAAAATAGATATAAAAGAACAAATTCAATCAAAAAATCAGGCAGAACTTCAACTGCTTCTCCAAAATCAGCGACTAAATGATAAGCAACGTTATTCTATAATCAATCAGATGGCAAACAATCTTCTTGCGTCAAAAGACTATCACGGAGTTATTTTATTTTTAACAGACTGGGTAGACCAGAATCCTGACGACATGTACAACTCTTACTGGCTTTTGATGACAGCATACGCTTACCTTTCCACAGGGGCTGAATTTGTGGCTGAATATTATTTTGACAGGATTTTACAGCAATGTCAGGATCTTTTGATAAAAGGAAAGTCTGTTCATTTTATCTGCCTTCAAAATCTCATTCAGATAAGCAAAACACCGTCGCACAGAATTAAATATTTCAACGACCTTATAAATCGCTTTCCGCAAAACGTAAACACGACAGAACTTTACCTGCGTCTCGCTCTTGAATATCAGAATGACAGCCAATGGGAACAGGCGATGAAAACTTATGCAATTTTTCTTGAGCAGCCTGACGCTTCCTCTATTCAGATTCCCGGAGAACCTAATGCGTATAAAAATGCACGGCATCTTGTAGACTTCAACACATCTTCTAAAGACTGGACTTTTGAAAGTCTTGACGCACTTGAAGAAGCCGTAAAAAAAGCAATCAAAAATTACGACTGGAAAGCGCTGGACGATTACAAAGCAAAGGTAAATTTTTTCTCAATGTCGTGGAAACAGGAAGAGACGGACGCCAACTCGCAGGAAGAATTTTCAATGCAGTCGTGGATGAGAGGAAAAAGGATAAGATACAACGACACACTCGATGAAGATTCAACTCCTAACGAAGCATATTTAAGGACGTGGGGTTGGAACAACTACGTTTCTGTCTGGTACTTGTATTTTAGAAAAGTGAATTTTCCTCTCGATCCTGACATTCACGGAAACTGGGAATGGGCAGGCATTTACCTTGGAAACAAACTTTAATGAAGCGTATTTTCATTTTTACACTGTCATTGCTGTGTCTTTCAAAAATCTATTCACAAAAAAATGCTGCTGAAATATCGGCTCAAAAAACAGAGCCTCAAAAAATAGAAACTCAAAAAGTTGTTGAAGAAAATCATCACGCAAAAGATGTCGACAATGCAAAAGATGTCGACAATACAAAAGAGGTCTCTCACACAAAAGACGATGTTCAAACGAAAGATGTCGTTCACGAACGCAGACAAGTTCCCCTTGCGTCAGATGAAATTCTTGCAAGAGCAGACATTGATAATTTCCGCAAACAATACCTTTCTGAAAAATGGTCGGCATTATTGTACGATTATCTTGAATCTGCTATGGAATACCGTCTCTACGTTCGCAAAGCAGTTGAAGATCAAAATCTTCCGGCAATCATTGAATATTTACCGATAGTCGAATCAAATTATAAGACGACAGCAAAGTCAAAATCGGGAGCAATCGGAATGTGGCAGTTTATGGCAAACAGCGTTTCCCCTTTTTTGACACTCAATGACTTTGTAGATGAAAGATTAGATCCTTGGAAATCGACAGATGCTGCGCTAAAAAAACTTCAAGACAATTACAATTACTTTGGAGACTGGCTTATTGCAATCGCTGCATATAACTGCGGAGCCGGAGCGATGACAGCCGCTATAAAAAAGGCAGGTAACAAAGATTTTTGGTATCTTGCAGATAAAGGTTATCTTTCGCAGCAGACTGCACTTTACGTTCCAAAACTTCTTGCAATTGCAGACATATCAATCAACAGCGAATATTACGAAATAGATTTGCCTGACCACGCGCAAGAATTCAAAACTCTTGAAAATGAAAAAAACGGTCATTTTGACTACATAACAGTACAAAACGCATATTCTCTTGCGCAACTCGCCCAAGAGATGCGAATAGATTCAAAAACACTCAAACACTTCAATCCATCTTACACGCTTGGAGTGACGCACCCTGTAAAACAGAGCCGGATAAGGCTTCCGCTCGGCATGCAGGAAACCGCAATTCAAGCGCTCGATAAACTCACCCCAATAAAATTTCCGCTGCAATATAAAGTTGTTGCCGGAGATTCATTGTGGTCTATTTCAAGAAAATACGGTACGACTGTCGCTGCTCTTTGCGATTTGAACAATATAAAAGAAAATGCAATACTTAAAATTGGAAAAACTCTTTATATACCGTCAAAATAAGCCGATGAATTGAATATGAAAAAGCGCTTTTTAAACATTTTTATAATTTTAATGATTTTCATCTCCGCAATCTTTGCGCAACAAAAACAAACTTCTGTTGAAGCAATCAGTTCTATAAACTGGATCACACGAGAATTTAAAACAAATATCAAGCTGGACACAAAAAAGGCAAACATTCAGATGCCGTCTGGAAAAAAATCAGCATCTACATATATATCTGCAAAAATGCCTCCGCTTATTCAACCTCCCCTCCTTTCGCTTTTTGAAGATTCAGAAAACGCGCTCGCAAATTGCGTGATACAAGAAGAATTAACAATCAATAAAATACACATGATAATAATGAGCGGCTACAAAACTCCTGACGTATTTTCAAAAGACATGAAATACCTCGACACGACAAATACTATAAATATAACGCAGATAAGTCGGCAACTTGTACATCACAACTATCCGTATAATCCTGACAAACCGATTGAAACAGTTCCGTCACGAAAATTTTCAGGAATTGTGATAGACGCCCGTGGCGCATATCCGGTTCACGGCGAATACGTAAAAAGTCATGTCTATGCATGCATGTTCCCTCGCATTTGGGACGACCAGATGAATATTATCTACGAAAAAAATGTTGTAGAGCCGAAAATCGCTGCAGAAAAAGGGCTTGTCGGGTTTCACTACTCAGATGACATTTCATTTTATGAAGACAGAGTCGGAGCTGACCCTCTTTACATAAGGGCTGAGGAGGTTTACGGGAGAAACAGAACGGATCCAGTTATAAAGCGCCGAGACGCATTAAAAATTTTATCAGAACCGGAAAATATAAAACTTATTCAAAACGGAAAAGTCGTAATTCTCCTCGATAAAGAAAATCTCATCTACGATATCTCTGTTCCTGAAAAAGATAATTCTTACTATCTAAAATACAACGAGATTAAACAATATCTCTATGAAAACAAAGTACCAGGTCTCACTTTCTCAGATTCAACAGATGGTCTTCAGTTTACAGTTGACCTTAAATTCTACCCCGATTCACCTGAAATGCTTGCTTCTGAAAAAGAACGTATTGAAGTTATTGCGGATAAACTTAAAGAAATTTTAAAAGATGATGGCTACACGATTCTAGTGGAAGGACACACTGCCGATGTCGGAAAACCTGTTGGGCAGTTAAACCTTTCGATAGAAAGGACAAAAACAGTGATGAACGCTCTGATATCTGAAGGCTTGGATAAAAACATATTTACATACAAAGGATATGGCGGAACGATGCCGATTGCTTCAAATGATTCGGAAAAAGGGCGAGCACAGAACAGACGTGTAAATATCATAGCACGCCCGCGCGCAACTTACATTCAGCGCGACTGGAAATAAACTTCTGTAAATAAATTTACAGCGCAAGCCAAGCGCCAAACTCCTCATAACAAAATTTGATAGGCGGTTTTGTGATAAACAATTTTTAATCTTTCACAATTTCAAGGGATTTTGCCTGATATTTTGGAAGAAACTTTTTGCGTCCGCCGGTTTCAAACATCACGTCTATTACAAATTCACCTGAATTTGAAGATGCAGAAACTATTGCGCCGTAACCGTAGTCGTCGTGAAAGACTTTTGTTCCTTTTTTCCATTTTTCGGAAAGCTCGTCTTCTTTTACTCCGTAGCCCGCGCTATAACCGTCAGAAAGTCTGCTAAATTCAAAAGGTTTAGAGCCCACAATAGAAAACGCTTCTGAAGATTCCCGAATGAACAAACTTGGCTTCATATATTCAAGGCGGCCGTACATAATGCGCTGCCTAGTTGATGTCACATAAAGTTCGTCGCGCGCACGAGTGATTCCAACATAAAAAAGACGCCGCTCTTCTTCGAGTTCAGAACCTACTTTTTCGGCACGTGGAAAGATACCTTCTTCAAGCCCTGTGATTATAACTTTGTTGTATTCAAGTCCCTTTGTATTGTGAAGTGTGATTAGAGTTACTGCGTTGTCGCCCGCATCTTCACTTTCAATTTCAAGGGAACGGTCTAGGTTGATTGCATCCAAGAACTCAAGAAGCCCTTCCATCGAACATTCGTAAGGGACAGCGCTGTTCACGAGCTCTTCAAGGTTTTGAACGCGTGTTGTGCCGTCAATTTTATCTCCTGCTCTGTGATATTCGTCCAATCCTGAATCGTGAATAACCCGCTCAATAAACTTTGAAAGGGAATAATTTTCTGCATTTGAGCTAGGTTTTGTGTCCGAATTTATGGCGGAATTTCGCGCGTCGGCGTTTTGCGCAATATCAACGTTTTGCGCAATATCAACGTTTTGCTCAATATCAGTGTTTTGGTCAATATCAGCGTTTTGTACATCAGCGCTTCTATCGAAAAAGTAAAATTCTGAAGCAATTTCATCATACAATTTTACAAACGCTTCAGCACCTTCGCGAGCTTTTTTTGAAAGCGATTGAGAAAGAGAACGGACAGCCTCAACAAGATTACTCAGGCTGCGCTCGCCCGATTGATTTTCAGATACAGCGCTTTCAACAATTTTATCTTGCGTTTTTTCTCCAATACCGCGCGAAGGTTTATTTATGATACGCCTGAATGAGATTTCATCTTTTTTGTTCGCAAACAGTGAAAGATATGCCAGTGCATCTTTTATTTCCTCACGCTCATAAAACTTGAGAGAACCCACTACTACATAAGGAATTTTTCGGTGAATGAATTCTTTTTCAAAACCGAGCGACTGAGCGTTAGTTCTGTATAAAACAGCCCAATCAGAATATTTTGCACCACTTGCAACTGACTTTTTTATCAAATCTGAAACAAATCTAGTTTCGGCATTTTGGTCGCTTAAAAAAGTAAGGACAGGACTCCCTCCATCTCCGCGCGCTGCAATAAGTTCTTTTCCGAGCCTATTTTTATTTTTCTTTACGACAAGCCCTGCCGCATTCAATATTTTTGCAGTTGAACGATAATTTCGAATGAGTTTTATAATCTGAGTACCGGGAAACTTTTCAGGGAAAGTTACGATGTTTTCAACTTCGGCACCGCGAAACTTATAAATAGACTGATCATCATCTCCTACAACGCAGACATAGCTGTCATTGCCATGCTGCACCCCTGACAATTCTTGAAGCAGCTTATATTGTGCGATGTTAGAATCCTGATATTCGTCGACCATTATAACTCTAAAACGGTTGTGGATATATTTAGAAATTTTATGATTATCGTGCATTATCTGACCTGTCAGCATAATCAAGTCACCAAAATCGACGTTGCCAGTTGCGCGCAACCTTTTTTGATATTCCCGATAAATGTCGTTTATGTCGAACTCACTTCCGAGAATTGAAAGGTCATCTTCCGGTGTCAGGCAATAATCTTTCGCAAGAGAAATTTGGTGGGCTGCGGCTTTTACTTCTTTTGTAGAGAGAGAAGGAACTGCTTTTTTAAGCAAAACAGCCATATCGTCATCATCATAGATTGTAAAAGAAGAGACGAGCCCGCATTCATCTGAATATTTTCGCAAAAACCAGGAACCGAACGAATGAAATGTCCTTATCTGAGCATCTGCTGCTCGCTGTTCAATTTCAACGGCGCGCCGACGCATCTCATTTGCAGCCTTTTTTGTGAAAGTCACAGACAGAATCTGCCACGGCTCTATATTTTTTTGTGAGATAAGATAAGCGATTTTTGTTGTGATCACACGAGTTTTGCCGGAGCCGGCTGCCGCCAGAATCAAAAGAGGCGAGCCTTCGTGTTCAACAGCTGCTCTCTGTTCTTCGTTTAATAAATCAAGATAGTGCTGCATGTTTTCAAAATAGTTGATTTCATTATAAAAATCAACAACATCGAATATTCAAGTTCAAACCTTTAATTTATTTTAAAACAAAAACTTGATTTCACTTTTTTCATACTTTTTGCAGAGTTTTATAAATCTGGAGTCAAGGTCAACTCCTGTGCTTGCAATAACTTTGACGAGAATCACGTTTCCAGACTTCACACTTTCAACTTGAGTCATATCATCGATGTCGTAACGGATCACTGTACTTCCGTCAACTTCCGGAGCCTGGAACCATGCCCGTCCGATAGCAAGCCCTTCAACTTCACCGCAATCTTGAGAGTTGTCAGGCTGAACAATCTCTTCAATCAGGACTTTTATCTCTTTTCCAACATATTTTTGAAGATGCTCTGCTGTAATTTCCGTCTGGCGCTTTGCAAGGTGGGCGGCACGCTCTTTCGCAACTTTCGCAGGAACTCTCCCTTTCAATTTATAAGCCGGTGTATCTTCTTCGCGGCTATACGGAAAGCAGCCTGACCAGTCCGGCTCAATCGCCTCAAGAAAATTAAAAGTATTTTGAGCAGCTTCTTCCGTTTCTCCGGGGAACCCTGTCAAAAATGTTGTACGAATAACTGCATCGGGGAGCTCACTTCTGATTTTTTTCACAAGTTCTATGTATTTTTTTTGGCTCCCGACTCTATTCATCGCACTGATGATTTTGTCGTCACCGCTTTGAAACGGAACATCAAAATAAGGCAAAAAACGGCTGTCATATTTCATCGCATCGATTATGTCGTCAGAAAAATGATCAGGGTGAATATAAAGCGGTCTAATTACAAAGTCACCTGGAATATCTTTGATTTTTGCCATAAGGTTTGAGAGTTTTGTGCTGTTTTCAGAGCCGTAAGCGGCGAGATCTTGCCCGATTAGGTTTATTTCATAAACACCATCTGAAACAAGTTTTTTAATCTCTGATAAAATTTCATTTTCGGGACGGCTCCGCAATTCTCCTCGAATCAGCGGAATTGCACAAAAAGAACAGTGGTTTGAACAGCCTTCCGTTATTTTTACAAATGCCGATGACGGGAAATTAAAAAGAAAAGGACGTTCGCCGCCGCAAACTCCTGACTGAGGAAAAATTTCAACCGCTCTTTTTTTCTCCACAGAATGCATAAATTCTGAAATTTTAGAGATGTCGCCGTTTCCAAAAATACCGTCAAGCTCCGGCATAGACTGATAAAGCTGTTCTGAATAACGCTCAGCAAGGCAGCCCGTCAAAATAATCTTTGCGTTCGGGTACGCTGCGTGGATGTTGCAAACTGCGCCGATAGATTCTTTTTTTGCAGATTCGATAAAGCCGCAGGAGTTGACGATGATGAAATCAGCTTGGAATGCATCTGTTGTAAACTCAAAACCCGCTCTTGTCAAATAGCCGGTTATCAGTTCTCCATCAGTCTGATTTTTTGCACAACCATGCTGATCAATAAAAAACTTAGTCAAGTTCAATTACCACCAGTTTATATCTACCGTCAGTATCTTTTATCCATTTGATATCTTCGACAAATACCTGACCGGCAACGCCCAAATCGAGGTCGAACGATTTTGAATCGGCAATTACGGTGATTTTTACAGTGTTGTAATTTGAAGCCCAAAGCCTGATTCCGTTTTGCGGAGTAGCGGTAAACAATTCGCCACGCGCAAAGTAAGATTCAACAGCATCATCGCGGTCGACTTGCGTTCTAAACAGACAAGGTCCTCTAAAACTTGCGTTTACAGTAAAAGGATAAGCTCTGTTGTCTTCGTGAATTACTTTTTGAGGATGTTTTGATTTAATCTCTGAGGCAAATGGAATTTCATCGACTGCGACTGTTGTCGCCTCTTTTGAAACGCCGTGCCGTAAAAGAATGCTGACTTCAGCTCCGCGCGTTTCATCTGTTGAAGAGATATCAGAGACATAAACTATCATATCAGGAAGAGCATCTCCATCTATATCGAGTTCCGATTCTTCTGCGAGTTCAACATAATAAACTCCGGAAGGAGTATCAATTCCGAATGAAGACAAAGCATCGCGAACAGTGAGGACTATTTTTCCGTCTTTTCCTGTTGGAATAATAAGTTGGTCGCCTTTGTATAGCCGTTGTACAAATTTTTTATCATCAAGCTCATACTTGTGAGCCTTCATATTGTTTGAAACAATCACGTTTCCATCATCTGTGTTTTTTTTCTTTTTAATGATAATCACGGAAACAACGCATATAACAACGAGAGCAGCTATCGAAGTAATTATATACGGCAAAAAAAATCTTGTTTTCGGAGTTTCGTACAATCCGATTGGCAAAGGGGATTCCTGAATCATTTTGTTTTTGTAAAGTTTAATGACAAAATTGGAATCAAGTTCAAGATAACTCGAATAAATTTTTAAAAAGCCAAACATGTATGCTTCACCGGGAAACACACTGCTGTCCTCTGCCTCGAGCCCTTCCAGATATCTTTTTTCAATAGAAATTTCGCGGCTTATGAGTTCTAAATCTAGACCTTTCGATTCTCTTGTCTGGCGAAGAAGCCCTCCGTAACTTTCCATACCGCATTACTCCGTAAACAAGAAGTTGTTGTAATTATTTGCATCAGATGGAGCGTCGTAAACAAAACGCTGTTCTGTCATATTTTGATTCAAAACATAATCATAAAAGTTGAAAACAAAGTGTTCGCCTTTTGGAGTAACAGCTTCAATTCTGCGGATAAGTTTTGTTTTTTCATTGACTGCAATTTTCATATATCGAAATGCTTCTGCTGAACTTTTTCGAGTTAAAATAAATTTCACAACCATTTCGTTTGAGCCGTTTCCAAGAGGTTCTGCATTTTGCCCGTTTTCGTAAGCGACAGTGTAATAACGCGACATCAAAAATAAACCTTGAGGAGTTGACAGAGAAGCTGCATTGTTGGAACTTCCCGGAGAAATCTGCTGTTGGAGAACTGCCGGTGAAGACGGAATATAAACTGTAAGCATGTCGCCATTGAAACATATAACTTGTTTTTCGGGATTTGTGTAATCCATTCGCATCAAGTTTGGAGATTTAAACGAAAGTTTGCCGGCAGACTCGATTTTATCTATTTTGATTTCAAAATCTACTTCGTAGTCTTTTATTGTTCCGTAATATTCTGAAATTGTCTTAAAATATGCGCTTGCCGTCGTGATGCTCTGTGCAAATATCGCCGCAGAAAAAAATAATGTGCAGAATAAAAGAGATACCTTTTTCATATCTGCACATTATATCGTTAAATTATTTGATTGTCTATTTAGGTTATTTATTTGTCTGTCGGATTTGCTTCCGGCGACTTTGCTTTTGGCTGCTTTTCTTCTACATGTTTTTCTTTTACAGATTTTGCATTTGTAGATTTACCTTTTGCTTTTGCCTTTGCTTTTTCTTCTATCTCTTTGCAGTGCGCTTCACCTTTTATGATGTCGTAGAACTCTTTGCCATCCATCGTTTCAATCTCTTCAAGACGTCTTGCGATAAAATCAAGCAAATCTTTGTGGTCTGTCAAAAGTTTTACAACAGCCTTATAGCGCTCGTCCATTATGCGCGCAATTTCGCTGTCTATGTAATTTTGAGTCTCTTCGCTGAACTCACGGACAAGGTTTGGCTCGCCACCGCGATTCCCTAAAACGCCGCGACCGAGTGTCATATTCTTAAACTTATCTGACATACCGTACGAAACAATCATCTGCTTTAATATATCTGTAGCACGTGCGATGTCGTTTGATGCACCTGTAGAAATATCTCCGAGCAAGATTTCCTCTGCAGCGCGACCGCCGAGCATTGAATCGACTTCGTTTATCATATCTTTTTTTGTGAGGCAGAATTTTTCTTCATCTTCTTCACGATACTGTGTAAAACCGCCTATTCCATGAGAGCGTGGAACAACTGTGATTTTATTTACAGGTTCATGACCTTCCGTAAATGCTGCGACAAGAGCGTGCCCTGTTTCATGGACAGAAGTGAGACGCATTTGCTTTTTATTTTCTTTTCGCGATTTCTTTTTGAGCCCGATGCTTACCTTATCAATAGCTTCGTTGAAATCCTCCATCGAGACTTTTTTTCGTCCATTGCGGACTGCTAGGAGTGCAGCCTCGTTTACAACGTTTGCCAAATCGGCTCCTGCAAATCCTGTTGTTCCGTGTGCGACAGACTCAAAATCAACATCGCTGCTTAGTTTTACATGCTTTGCATGAATGCGAAGGATATCTTCTCGCCCCTTTACATCAGGTTTTTCAACAGGAACTTGACGGTCAAAACGTCCGGGACGCAAAATTGCAGGGTCAAGCACATCTACGCGGTTAGTTGCGGCAAGCACAATCAATCCCTTGTCGTTGTCAAAGCCATCCATCTCTACAAGAAGCTGATTTAAAGTCTGTTCGCGCTCATCGTTGCTGCTGAATCCGTTTGCACGGCTTTTTGCGAGGGCATCTATTTCATCTATAAAGATGATACAAGGAGCTTTTTCACGAGCCTGTTTGAACAAGTCACGAACGCGGCTCGCACCTACTCCGACAAACATTTCGACAAAGTCCGAACCGGAAATGCTGAAAAACGGAACGCCTGCTTCGCCTGCAACTGCGCGAGCGAGCAATGTTTTTCCGGTACCTGGGTCACCGACAAGCAAAACTCCCTTAGGAATCTTTCCTCCGATATCAGTGTATTTTTTAGGAGATTTCAAAAAGTCGACAACTTCGACGAGTTCTTCTTTTGCTTCATCTACGCCGGCAACGTCTGCAAAACGAGTTTTTATCTTTCCTTCTTCAATGACTTTTGCGCGAGAATTTCCGACATTGAAAATGCTGCCCATTCCACCACCGCCTCCGCCCATTTTTCTGAACAGAAAAAAGTACATGAGGAATATAAGTCCGAACGGAACAAGGAGATTCAACAGGAGCTGAAGCAGCCAGTTGCTCTGTTTTACGACAAATTTGTAGCGAACGTGTTTGGTGTCGAGGTAATCAATAAAATTTGAAGTGAGGACTGCAGCTGTTTTATACTGAGTACTTGTCCTTGCGACTGGAACCGAAAACAATTTCATGCCTTTTATATTTGAATCGTTTTGAGAAACTTCCACAGAAGGTCCGTATCCAACAAAATAATTTTCTCCTAAATCAACTGAAACTATTTCGCCGTTTTCTATTTTTTCTTTGAAATCTGAGAAGTCTATTAAATTTTCCGTTCTTCTAAATACAAAAACATCTGCAAGAGCTAGAATTAAAAGCGTAACAAGCAGAATCGGCCAGAAGCGGATTTTTTTCTTGCCATCTCGATTTTTATCGTTTTTATCATTATTTTCAGGCCCCGCAAACTTAAAAAATTTGTATGGATCGTTTTCGTCATCGTTATTTTTTTGTTCGTTATTCTGATTTTCAGCCATTAGCTTTTCCTTAAAAAGTAGATATACTTAATATAGTAAAGATACTCAAAATTTTCTACTAAATTCGAAAATTATCAATTATTTTTGAAAAACTTAAATGCGCAATCTAAACGCAAAAACTTTGACTTTGAGCTGATAACTTTTTGAAAATTTTTGTAAACAATTTTTCGATTTAGCCGACAATCAAAATGGAGGTTTCTATGGGTTACCAAAACGCATATACCGCATATCAGAGAACAAATGTAAACACTGCGAGTCAGGGGCGTCTTGTCGTATTATTGTACGAAGGTGCGGTAAAACATCTTACATCGGCATTAAATCTTTTTGATAATAACGGTAAAATCAAGGCAAAGGATATTGAACAATTTGGTATTCACATCCAGAAAGCTCAGGCAATAATTACGGAATTGCAAGTTTCTTTAGATATGGAAAAAGGTGGAGAAATTGCACGCAATTTGATGTCACTTTATGTTTTTTTTAATGAAGAACTTATGGACGCTTCTATCAATCACACAAAGGCAAAAATTGAATTTGTCCAAAAAAATATGAATGAGCTTGCAGATTCATGGAGAACGATTGCAAACAGCACTGCAAATGCACCTGCCGGAAATGTTGCAAACGCCCTGAATATTGAAGGTTAATTCATGGAGGGAGGGCTATTTATGGCTGAAATTTCACAAGAAGAATTAGACAGACGCGTTGCTCTTTTACACAGATTCAGAACGCTGCTTCAAGAGCAAAGAAATAAATTTCAAGAATATCTCAACGTGCTTGAAAAACAAAAAGAATCAATCAGCGAAGAAGACCCTGAAAAAATTCTTGCACATACGGAACTTGAGCAGCAAGTTGTAAAGAACATCATAAATCTTCAAAAAGTTATCGTTCCTATATCAAAAATGTATAGCAACGGTTCCAAACTCAGCCATACTGAAGAAGACAAAGAAATCAAGAAAATTCAAAATGATTTGTCAGAGCTGCAAGATAAAGTTCTAAAGCAAAACGAAATCAACAGAGATCTGCTCCGAGTTCACATCGAACAGATTCGCACGCAACTCTCAAACTTCAAAAATCCGTACAAAAACAACAGAAGTGTTTACGCACCTCATCAGCCTTCTAAAATTGCAACAATAGTTCAAATTGACCTCTGATTCAAACTAAGAAAAAGGCTGCTCCACAGTGATGACACAATTTACGTCGTCAAATCTCTTACGAATAGCGTTATTTAATTGCGTCTTTATCTCTTCATCAGTCAGCTTAAAGCCGAACGGTTTTACTAAATCAAAAATCAAGTCGGTGTGAGTTTTCTCAAAAGACATTCTGATATCGTGAGCTTTCAGTTCCGGGCTTATCTTTTCAACTTCTTCTTTTACTGCAGTTTTGAGATTTTTTAAGCGCCTGTTGTTGACATCTACAGGATCCATGTGAATTGTGATGTTGCAATTGAACTTTTTTGAAACATCTGATTCAGCATTATCTATTACATCGTGAAGTTCAAAAACGCTAAGATTTCCCGGAACTTCTGCATGAAGCGAAATCATAACTCTTCCATGTCCGTAATCGTGAATAATCAAATCATGAACTCCGCAAATCGGTTTGTGTCTTAGAACTTCCTGTTCAACTGATTTTACAAATTCACTATCAGGGGCGGCACCGAGGAGCGGCATGACAGTTTCCTTAGCGGTTTCATAGCCGGTTTTTAAAATCAGGACGGCGACAATAATTCCTCCAAATCCGTCGACAGGAAAATCTGTAAATTTTGATGCGACGATTGAAACAATTACGACCACATTCGAAATCATATCACCGAGGCTGTCGACAGCGGCTGCATACATCACAACTGAATTGATTTTTTTTGAGATACTGTGATTGTAAAAGTACATATAAAGCTTTACGAGAATTGCCCCGCACATGATGATTACTGTCTCATTTACATGTTCAATTTTGGAAGGATTTTTTATAGCAAGGACAGAAGATTTAAAAAGTTCAACACCCATCAGTATAACAAAAAAAGAAATCACAAGACCAGAAATATACTCGAGGCGACCGTGTCCAAAAGGATGTTCAAAGTCAGGCTTTTTTGAAGAAAGTTTAAAACCAATCACCTGGATGATTGAAGAGGCTGCGTCAGAAAGATTGTTGAATCCATCTGCGACCATTGCGACAGAAGATGAGAGCGAACCTAAAATGAATTTTACAATGAAAAGAAAAAAGTTTAAAAATATACCGACGGCACCGCACAAAATACCATATTTTTCGCGAACAGAATTATCTTCATAATTTTTATAATTTTTGATAAATATTCTTGCAAGCACAGTAAGCATAAAACGGCTCTCCTGATTGAGTGATATTTATAATAATAGCGTCCATTTCCGTTTTTAGACAATATTAAGAAATAGAAAAATTAAAGCAGAGTTTTCGTCGGCGCTTATAAAATGCGTCTCTCATTTTAACCACGCTTGTTTTGAAGCAGAGCTTTCCGGTCAGCATGATTCTAAAGGCAACACGATTCTAAAGGCAACATGATTCTAAATAGATTTATTTTTCGTTATAATGGTGCTATGGAATATAAGGAATCGGCGAATTCAATGAAGTTGACGAACACGACAAAATCGACGAAGCCTGCGGGAGCGGGAGCGAAATCAAAATCAAAATCGACAGGATTTTCAAAACAATCGATTGCGGTTTTTATTTTTTTCATTTTGTCAGTTACGGTTTTTGCCCAAGAAAATACGCCGCTTTATTTTGGAAATCCTTCGAAAGCAAGCTCAGACCTTTTTGCAGAAAATGCAGAAGAAAACTATCTCATGGAAAAAAAACAATTTTCTATGTCATACAACAATAAAACTCTTGAAGCCAACTGGGTTGCATGGCATTTGTGCGCAACCGATATCGGAGATTCAGGGCGTTCCAATAAGTTTATTCCAGACCAAAGCCTTCCATCTGAATGGTACAAAGTCAAAAAGGAAGATTATCAATACAACGCATACGGGTTTGACCGCGGGCATATCTGCCCTTCCGCAGACAGAACAGCGACATCGGAAGATAATCAGGCAACATTTTTGATGACGAACATGATTCCTCAATCTCCTGACTGCAACAGAATAACATGGAAAAACCTTGAATCATACGAACGCGAACTTGCACTTTCCGGAAATGAACTTTATATTTTTGCAGGTCCGGTCGGAAGCGGCGGAACAAGTGGGCGCGGATACTTTGACGAAATAAAACTTGAAAATAACGAACGCTCGATAAAAGTACCGGAATTCTGCTGGAAAATTATTTTAATTCTACCGGAGGGAGAAGACGACATAAGCAGAATAACGCAAGATACACATGTTATAAGCGTTTGCGTGCCGAACAAACAAGGCTGCCACGTAGCCGGCGATTGGGATATCTATAAATGTTCGATAAACTATATAGAAGAAATCACAAACTTTGATTTTTTTGATATACTTCCCGACGATCTCGAAGAATACCTTGAGGAAAAACAATGAACCTTCTGTCTATAAATAACATTGCAAAAATCGGGCGTGAAAAACCGCTGTTCACAGACGTCACTTTCGGACTTCAGGAGGGGGAAAAAGCGGCACTTGTCGGACGAAACGGAACGGGAAAATCGACGTTGCTGAATACGATTGCAGGAGTTATTCAGCCTGACGAAGGGTCTGTCGTCATCAATAAAACTGCCGGGATTTCATTTTTACCGCAAAATCCGATTTATAACGAAGAAGACACTATCCGGCAGCACATTTTTAAAAACGATTCGCAAAAACTGACAATCATTCGGGAATATGAAGAAATATGCGGGCAGCTTGGAAGCACGGCAGGCGATAAGAGCGAACAACTCAAGCGCCGTTACGACGAAGCGATGTCAAAAATGGATAAAATGGATTTGTGGAATTACGAATCGCAGATACGCTCTATTTTAAGCACGCTCGGCATTCACGATATGACGCGAAAAATGGGAAGTTTGAGCGGCGGAATGATAAAAAAAGTTGCGCTCGCTCAGGTTCTCATCGAAGACACAAAAATCCTTCTTTTAGACGAGCCTACAAATCACCTCGATATAACTACAATTTACTGGCTTCAAAATTATCTTCACGATACAAAGCGTTCTGTTTTGATGGTCACTCACGACCGTTATTTTTTAGACGCTGTGTGCAACAATATTTACGAGCTTGCGCGAAACAAACTTAAACTTTATGCAGGAAACTATTCACAATATCTCGAAAAAAAGCAGATTGAAGCGGAGATTGAAGCAAACACGGAACGAAGAATCGAATCTATTTTGAGGTTTGAACGGGACTGGCTTTTGCGAGGTCCTTGTGCACGCGGCACTAAGATTAAGGCGCGCATTCAGCGGGATCAGCAGCTGATAAACCGCGAAAAGTTTCAATCTGACAAAGGATTTACATTTGAAGTTCACGGAAAAAGGCTCGGCGGAAAAGTTTTAGAATTGCACAACATCAGCAAAAATTATCCGAAAGGGTACGTCGGGCTATCTGCGGAGTCAGCAGAAGATGAAAAAGATGAAAAAAAACTAGAAAAATGCAAAAGCGTTTTGAATCTCAAGACAAAATCATTGATTCCCGTTATCAAAAATTTCAGTTACGTCTTTACAAAAGGTCAGAAAATCGGAATATTCGGAGACAACGGTTCGGGAAAATCGACTTTGTTAAACATAATCACTGGAAACCTCAAACCTGATTCGGGCACAATCGAAGTTGGAATAAACACAAAGTTTGGATATTACACACAAAATCCGAAATTTACGAACGTAGATTTGACTGTCCTCGAATACGTTACGGAAACTGCGGAACACATGTCGCTGAACTCCGGCAAAAAAGACGTAAGTGCCGCAAAATTTTTGGAAGAATTCGGGTTTACAGGAAAAATCCAGCATTCACCTGTTAGCACTTTGAGCGGCGGCGAACGAAAACGCCTTTACCTTGTTCGGCTTTTACTTGAAAATCCAAACTTTTTAATTCTCGATGAACCGACGAACGATTTTGATATTTTTACGATGAACATCTTAGAGCAGTTTTTGAAAAACTACGAAGGCTGCATTCTCATAGTGAGTCACGACAGATATTTTATGGATAAAACGGCAGACAGTTTGTTCATAATGGAAGAAGATGGCAACATCAGCGGTTTTGTTGGAAAATGCAGCGAATATATCGCCATGCGAGAAGAGATGAAAAAAGAGAGTGATTCTCACAGAGCCGAAATCAGCAAAAACAATGAAAAATCTACTGTCGCTACTCATCACAGTGATTCCGGCAATTACAACAATTCAGGCAGTTTTGAAGGCAACAGAAAAAAACACGAAAAACAGAAATTATCTTTCAAAGAGCAAAGGGAATTCGAAGAACTTGATGCAGAGATTCCGACGCTCGAATCGGAACAACAATCTCTCGAAGAAAAAATGAGCAGCAGCAATTTTTTTGAAGCACAAAAGGCTGGGAAACGCTACAATGAGCTCTCGAAACTGCTCGAAGAAAAATATTCTCGTTGGGAAAAGTTGGCAGAGAGAGTTTGATAAATCAACGTTATTTTGTTAAATCGATAAAAAGTCAGGAGCATTTATGTATCTTTTAATGTCGGCACTAGCGATTTTAGGCGGTGTTTTTTTTGCGATTCAGGGGCCGGTAAACACTGCGCTTGGAACAAAGACCTCAATTTTCCAGGCATCGTTGTTCTCTTTTTTGGGCGGCACAATTTTTTCAGGAATTTTAGTTTTAATTCTTGGAGATAGCGGCATGAATAAATTCATTGAAGCACAGTTCTGGCAGCTGATAGGCGGAACTTACGGCGCTGTCAGCGTTTGCGTTACAGTTGCCGCAATCCCGACTCTTGGAGCAACGCTCGCCTTGACAGCGCTTATGTCAGGTCAACTTTTGGCAGGAATTGTGATCGATTATTTCGGACTTTTAGACAGCAGCAAAGTTATAGTTACAGGGATGCGTTTTGCAGGAATTGCAGCAGCCACAATCGGAATATTCGTCATCTACTTCGGAAGTAAAAAATCAGACACAGAAGAAAAACATCGCGATTCGAAAAGAATAATTGTGGTAATTGCAGAATTACTTGCAGGAATGCTCAGCGCCATGCAGTCTCCTACGAACGCTTCCCTTGCAAGAATCATAGGAAATTGGGAAGGAACGTTCGTCTCTTTTATTGCAGGTTCTATAGTTTTGCTTCCTGTTGCGCTGTTCGCCGATAAAGGCAAGTTTTTGAAAATGCGCGGTGTCGGCATAAAACCGTGGATGATGACAGGGGGGCTCTACGGAGTGACAGGGATATTTTTAAGTTTGTTGACTATCTCAAGGCTAGGAGCTGCACTTCAAGTTGCCTGCATAATGATTGGACAACTTTCCTGCGGTTTGATAATCGACACATTCGGGCTTTTACACACAACGCGTGTAAAAATAAATCTTCTGCGGATTGCTGGAATCGCAATGATTACAGTCGGAGTTATTTTGGTGACTTGCGGAAAATAAATCGGAAATCAAAAAAATCGCACAGATTGAATTAATTCAATAAAAAAAGAGAATTGTCCATGTTTATCTTAAAATTGCAAATATAATATAATATAATTATGAATTTTTTATCGACTCTTTTCACCATTGCAGTACCTATCATTCTTCAAAACTTTTTATCATCATTTGTAAATATGCTCGACACTATCATGGTCGGGCAGCTCGGCTCTGTAGATATTGCTGCGGTCGGTCTTGGAAATCAGATTTTTTTCATAATGAATATCACGATGTTCGGAATTGTTTCAGGCGGCTCTATTTTTATGACTCAGTTCTGGGGCAAAAAAGACTTAAACGGCGTTCACAGGACTATGGGAATCACAATCACAGCCTCTGCTGTCATATCCGTTTTATTTTTCTGCGCTGCAACTTTTGCTCCCGAGTTTTGTCTCAGAATCTACTCAAAAGACAATGTTGTGATAGAGCACGGGGCTGCTTATCTTAGAGCTGTTGCCCCGAGTTACATCTTTACAGGGTTAGGGTTTGCAATTTCACACGCTTTGCGCAGCACCGAACGCGTGAAACTTCCAATGGTCTCAACATCAATTTCCGTGATTGTAAACGGCATTTTCAATTATATTTTAATTTTCGGTATCAGGACAGGCAGCGTTGAGCTAATTCCGGCAATGGGAGTGATCGGGGCTGCGTTCGCTACGACGATTGCCCGAATAGTTGAATTTATGATACTCCTCATCGTTCCTTACAAAAAAGGATACGAGATTGCCGTGCCACCGCGCCGTTATTTTTCAAAACATGAAGTGGGATTTATCCCGCGTTATATAAAAATCTGTGTTCCGGTTTTGCTCAGCGAAGCGATGTGGGCGATTGGAATCTCTCTGCAAAGCTCAATTTACGCTCACGCAGGCACAAAAATAATAGCGGCGTTCAACATCACAAGTACGATTTCAAACTTAGTCTGGACATTCTTCATCGGCTGTGGAAACGCTGCAGCAATCATACTGGGGAAAAAGATTGGGGAAGAAAAAATAGACGAAGCAAGGCATCTTTCAAAAAGGCTTACAGGATTTATGGCTGGTGCGGCAGCCGTTCTCGGACTTCTTTTGATTCCGCTCGCATTTACGCTCAAATACTTTTTCAAAGTTGAACCTGAAGTCATCCACATGGCTCAAGTATTTTTGTTTATAACAGTCATCCTTTATCCGAT
Source organism: Treponema sp. Marseille-Q3903 (assembly GCF_014334335.1). Lineage (NCBI taxonomy): Bacteria > Pseudomonadati > Spirochaetota > Spirochaetia > Treponematales > Treponemataceae > Treponema > Treponema sp. Marseille-Q3903. The sequence goes on along the minus strand of NZ_JACSEU010000001.1, from coordinate 904,263 downwards.
TTATGCGACAAACATGAATATCATTGTAGGCGTTTGCCGCAGCGGCGGTGACACTATGTATGGGCTTTTCTTAGACAATGGATTTATGTGGCTTTTAGCACTTCCGCTCGGGTTTTGCGCAATCAATTTTTGGCATCTTCCATTCTGGGGAATATTCCTTTGCATCCATACAGAAGATATCTGTAAATGCGTGATGGGATTATTGCGCCTGCACAGCGGAAAATGGCTTCACGATTTGACTTCATAAATTAAATTTTTTTGATATTTGAAAACAGAAAGTTGCGACGGCGTCATACATCATCGCAATAAAATCAGGAGGAAAACATTATGAAAGCATTGTTTATCGGTGGAACAGGTACAATCAGCATGGCAATTTCGGAATTGCTGATAGAAAAAGGCTGGGAACTTTATCTTATAAATAGAGGAAACAGAAACGATGACAAACGGTTAAAAGGCGCAAATTTCATCACAGTCGACATAAATGATGAAAAAGCAGTTGCCTACAAACTTTCAGGGATGCACTTTGACGTCGCATGCGATTTTATCGGGTTTGTTCCGTCACAGCTAGAAAGAGATTACCGACTTCTAAAAGGAAAAGTAAATCAATTTATGTATATAAGCTCTGCATCAGCTTACCAAAAACCGTGCGGAAACTATGTCATAAGCGAAAAAACTCCGCTTGCAAACCCTTACTGGGAATATTCAAAAAACAAAATCGCCTGCGAAGATTATCTAATGAAACTATACCGCGAAGAGCAATTTCCTATCACAATCGTAAGACCGAGCCACACTTACGATGAACGTTCGGTTCCTCTTGGTGTTCACGGCAAAAACGGAAGTTATCAAGTTGTAAAGCGGATAAAAGAAGGAAAGCCTGTCATAATTCACGGAGATGGAACGAGCCTTTGGACAATCACGCACAATTCCGACTTTGCTAAAGGTTTTATCGGATTGATGGGAAATATCCACGCAATCGGAGAAGCAGTCCAGATTATGTCTGATGAATCGGTGACATGGAACCAGATTTACAGTTGCATAGCTTCCGCTTTGGGAGTTGAGTTGAAACCTTTTTACGTTTCATCGGAGTATCTTGCAGCGCACAGCTCTTACGATTTTACAGGAAGCCTTATCGGCGATAAATCAAACTCGGTTGTCTTTGATTGTAGCAAATTGAAATCGCTCGTACCTGACTTTGTCGCAACAAAAAGAGCGGACGTCGGGCTTCGAGAGACAGTTGAATACGTGATGAGCCATCAAGAGTGTCAAAGAGAAGATCCTGAATTTGACAGATGGTGCGATGAAATCATAAAAAAATTGAGATGATTTATTATTGCAAATACATTACGCCGAAGAATTTTGATAATCTGATTTTAGTCAGCGATGGACAAGTTCTGACAAATCTATTTTTCGAAAATTCAAAAGATGATGTAAACGCATATAAGCAGTTTTCTTCGGCTGATAAACTTGATGAAAATCAAAAATGCCCAGAACGCGATTTTCTCCCGGTTTTTAAGCAGACTTTCCGCTGGCTCGACATCTATTTTTCTGGAAAACAGCCAGATTTTACACCGCCTTATTTGACAAAAAATTTGACTTTATTTCGAAAAAAAGTTCAGAATTATATAATTGAAATTCCGTGGGGAAAAACTGTGACTTACGGCGATATCGCAAAAAAAATCGCAACAGAAAAAGGCGTTAAAAAAATGTCAGCACAGGCAGTCGGAGGCGCAACAGGCTGGAATCCGATTTGCATAATAATTCCATGCCACAGAGTGATGGGAATCGGCGGCAAAGTCACCGGTTACGGCGGCGGAATAAAAAACAAAATCGAATTATTAAAACTTGAAGGAATCGAATACAGCAAGATTTAGTCTGCAAATCAAAATTCAGTCTGCACAAAAAAAATCGGGGCTGTACAGTCAAAAACTTCAATAAAAAAGCAAAAAAAATCGGGACTGCCTAAAATCAACAGACTCTAAAGCAGCCCCAAAATAAAATTTTATAAAAGTATCCTGACACTAAGAATATAAAACTTGTGCGGATTTATAAAATTAAAAAATCATTAAAACCCTTTTACGTTGAACGCATCCATTTTAGGATATGCTGCGGCAACGCCGAGTTCCTCTTCAATGCGGAGAAGCTGATTGTATTTTGAAACGCGTTCAGAACGGCTTGGAGCACCTGTTTTTATCTGACATGTATTCAATGCAACTGCCAAATCGGAAATTGTTGTGTCAGAAGTTTCGCCTGAGCGGTGGCTTGAAATTGCAGTATAGCCTGCTTTGTGTGCCATTTTTATAGCTTCAAGAGTTTCAGAAACAGAACCAATCTGGTTCAACTTAATCAAAATTGAATTTCCAGCCCCAAGTTTGATTCCCTTTGAAAGGCGTTCTGTGTTTGTGACAAAAAGATCATCGCCGACAAGCTGAACTTTGTCTCCGAGAGCCGCGGTCAATTTCTGCCAGCCTTCCCAGTCTTCTTCATCGAGTCCGTCTTCAATCGAAATAATAGGATATTTTTGACACAGATTTTTCCAATGTTCAATCAACTGCTCCGAAGTGAAAACAGTTCCTGCCTTTGGAAGTTTGTATTCGCCTTTTTTTCCGGTTTTCCATTCTGACGAAGCGGCATCCATTGCAATCATAAAATCTTCTCCGGGTTTATATCCGGCAGCTTTTACTGCTTCAAGAATTGTTTCAATAGCTTCTTCATCAGATTTCAAAGCCGGAGCAAATCCACCTTCGTCACCAACTGATGTTGCGAGACCTCTGTCTTTCAATATCTTTGCGAGGTTATGGAATACTTCGGCACACCATCTAAGGCATTCTTTAAATGACGGAGCACCTACCGGCATAATCATAAATTCCTGAACGTCGAGACCTGAAGAAAGAGCGTGGCATCCTCCGTTGATGATGTTCATCATTGGAACAGGAAGTTTTGTGCCTTGAACGCCTCCCAAAAATCTATAAAGAGGAATTCCAAGAGATGTTGCAGCGGCTCTACATGTAGCGATTGATACAGCGAGAATTGCGTTTGCACCTAGGTTTGTTTTTCCTTTTGTTCCGTCAGCTTTTATCATAGCAGCGTCAACGGCATATATGTCTGAAGCAGAAAGACCTGCAACAGTTTTGTTTATTGTAGTATTGATGTTTTGTACTGCTTTAGAAACACCTTTTCCAAGATAACGTGATTTATCTCCGTCACGAAGTTCAAGTGCCTCAAATTCACCTGTAGAAGCACCTGAAGGAGCAGCTCCAAATGCAACAGTTCCGTCAGCAAGATGAACTTCCGCCTCAACAGTAGGATTTCCGCGTGAATCAAGAATTTCACGTCCGACAACTTTTACAATTTCCAATTTGTTCATAATATCTCCTGATAATCGATTTCTGCCAACTTTTTACAGTTAGCTTTTACTAACCACTCAAGAATAACGTTTTTTGTTAGAATATTCAATATAATTGAGTTGCTTATGTTGATAGTGTTTACTAACAATATTTTATATGTTAAAATCCAAGTCATGATAGATGTAAATGATGTAAATGGTCGAATACTTTATGAAGATGATGACCATAAATTTATTTGGCTCGGCGTTGATGACGTCGATTCAAGCGATGAAATACAGACAATGCAATATCTGATTATAGATCACAACAGGGGTGTACTTTTGGATCCGGGTGGAGTTCATATATTCGCACATGTAGTCTCTGCCGTAAGCCGATACATATCGTTAGACAATATAGATGTTATCTTTTATTCACATCAAGACCCTGATGTTTCTTCTGGTATTGCAATGTGGCTCGGTATAACTAAAGCACAGATTCACATTTCTTCACTTTGGGTTAGATTTTTACCTCACTTTGGAATTGTTGACTCAAAAAGAATTGTCCCTATTCCTGATGACGGCAGCACAATCAAAATATCAGAGAACGCAGAACTCCAGTGCATCCCTGCCCATTTTATGCATTCTCCAGGTAATTTTAATCTTTATGACCCTAAATCAAAAATTCTTTTTTCAGGTGACATCGGCGCAGCTGTTTTTGACGAAGGCAAAGAGTATGTATTTGTCGAAGATTTTGCACAACATGTTCCCCTTATCGAAGGTTTTCATAAAAGATATATGGCTTCAAATTCAATTGTAAAAAAATGGTGTGAGAGAGTTCGTGCGATAAACCCCAAAATCATCGCACCTCAGCACGGAGCGCTTTACGCAGGAGAATCTATAACAGAGTTTCTTAATTGGCTTTCAAACTTGAAATGCGGCGTAGATTTAATGTAGATTTCTCTTATTATGGATAACTGATTTTATGGACGTTAGTGAACAAATAAAAAATTATTCAGATGCTGTAGACAAACTTTCTGTAGGTTACAACAAAAGCGTTACTATCTCTTCAGTAACAATGAATTCTCTGCACATTTTGGACAACGCGATGAATTCCGTTCGCAATGAACTGCAAAATATAGTCAGCGCATTTGAAGAGATGCAGGCTGCAAGTAAAAGCACGGCTTCTCACACAGATAACATAGATTCAATGATGGAAGAAATTTTGTCGGCAAACGATTCTCTGAGAACAGAGATAAGCGACCGCGTTACTGAAATAGAAACAACTTCAAAGGATTTTGCAACACTTACAAGGTCTTTCAACGACTTAAAACTCCAAACAGAAAAAGTAATGAATATCACCGGGAACATACAAAACGTTGTGCAAAAAACAAATATTCTCGCTATAAATGCCTCTATCGAAGCAGCCCATGCAGGTTCGTTCGGAGCCGGATTTAAAATCATTGCAAACGAAGTCCACAAACTCGCAGGGCAAACAGGCAATTTTGCAGCGCAAATCACAGAAAGCATAGATGAGTTTGAAAAAACAGTGGAAAACATCAACACTCAGATGAGCGAGTTTTCACTTTTGATTTCGCGCTTCAACGTTTCGCTGTCTTCAGTCCTTTCAAATTTCGACAGCAACGCAAGGACTCTAAACGAATCGGGACAATCTCTCTCAGAAATAACATTTGCGATAAAAGAAGAAGCAAGAGCGCTTTCAGACGGGTTCGGTTCGCTTGAAAAAGTGAATTCTTCAATGAAAGATACACACGTCATCCTTGGAGTTATAAAACGAATCCACGAATTCCTCGAGGAAATATTTTAAATCGGCGTTGACATCGCCTAATCAAAAACTCCAAAAACCTCATTTGGAAATAAAAATGGAAATATCATAGATTCTGATTCACAAAAGCTCTGCCGTAAAACATATTTCAGTTTACAGCAGAGAAACGTATCATCTAGTTTTTAAATCTTTTGCAAAAATTTTTGCTACTATTGCAATTGAAATCAAAGTGACAAAAGTGTCTACGATTGGCGATGTAAGCCATACGCCTCGGATTCCAAATATAAGCGGTAAAAGAAGGACAAAAGGAACATACAAAACAAGTTGTCGGGCAACGACAAGAAGCCCCGCCGGTTTTGCTTTCCCCATCGACTGGCACAACGTTAGATTTATAATCATTATTGCAGAGAGTGGGAATATTGAAAATGAAAGGATAGCGTTCACTCTACCAGACGCTATGAGCGAATCATTGTTCATAAAAAGACCGAGAATCTTTTGTGGAGAAAGCATGAACGTAATCCAAAAGATAAAAGCAAGTAAAAGTCCGAAAGCGTAAAAAAGGAATGTTCCTTTTTTTACCCTGTCAAATTTCTTTGCTCCAAAGTTCGTGCCTGCAAATGGTTGAAATCCCTGACTTATTCCCCAAAGCGGAATAAAACTCAACATCATGTATCTAAAAAAAGCACCCATCAAAATAACTTGATTTTCGCCACCATAACGTTTTAGAGTTGAATACATTACAGCTTGCTGAATAAGCGAGAAAACCTGCATCATCATTGCAGAAACTCCGACAGATATTGTTTCGCCTACAATTGATTTTTCCAACCTGATTTTATGAAATCTTACATCTTTGCTGAAAATTGCAAAATACAAAAAATTGCATATGGCAAGGACAATCTGAGAAATCACTGTTGCGATGGCAGCCCCTTCAATTCCCCATTTGAATACAATGACAAATAGCGCATCCAAAATTATGTTGAGCACGGCACTTATACCCATCAGAAGCATGGCTAAGCCCATTTTACCTTCACCACGCATAACCATATTGGCAGCCTGCCCGAAATTTACAAAAATAGAAGCCGCATAAACAATCCTAAGATACTTTGTTCCGAGCGAAAGCATCTCACCTTCGGCACCCACCAATGATAAAAGATTCGATGCAAAAATAATTCCGACCAAAGTAACTATAGAAGAAAAAATCAGCGTCAGGACAAAAACATTTCCCATAATCGAATCAATTGTATTCCGGTCTTTTCTGCCAACTGCACGCGACAAAACAGAGGCAGAACCGATTCCTATCAAAGTTGCAATTCCGTTGTTGACCAGCGTAAATGTGTAGGCAAGGCTTATTGCACCGAGCGCAGTTTCTCCGACGTACCTTCCAACAAAAATCGCATCGACAAAGTTATACAAGCTGATAACCAACATACCGATAATTCCGGGAATGCTGAGTTCCAGCATCAATTTTAACATATTGTCCGAAATCAAATGCTCACGTTTATCTTTCATAAAACCTCCATAATAAAAGAATAAAACGACTTTGCTCAGTTGAAGCCCGCATACTTTTTGTTTGCCGCTCCTGCTGACGCAACCGTCGATTAAAAAGATAGTGATATCTAACTTTTATGTCAATAGTCAGTATTATGAGCATTGTCAGTTTATGAAATTATTTTTTTCATCAAATTGTAGATAAAATCGTGGAGTTCTTTTTGATTTTCTAAAAATGGATTTTTGTCGCCAAGAAGTTCATAGATAATCAGAATTCCGTTAAAAATTCTTGAGTATAACAGCGCAACGTTTTTTTTACTTTCCGCTTTTGCTGAAGAAAATTGAGGAATTGATTCTAGATTTTTTATTAAATAGTTATGACCTTCAGATTCCAGTTTATAAAAAAGCTTTTCGGTTTCTTTGTCATACATGATCTCAGAAAGAAACATTATGTACAATTTTTTTTCTGGAATATCCTCAAAAAGCTTTGCAATTGCTATTTGAGTCATCACTTCAAAAACATCTTTCGTTGAAGAAAATTTTCCAATTATATCTTCTGTTTTCAAAAATCGCGTGAAATTTCCCTCTTTCATGATGTCAAACATAATCGATTTTGTGTTTTTATAGTATTGATACACGCCGCCCTTTGAAAGACTTGTATTTGCAATGACATCTTCCATTGTTGAATAACGATATCCTTTTTTTATAAATACTCGCTTTGCAGCATCCATTATTTCATGTCGTCTTTCATCTTTTGTTTTCCGTTGAAATTTTCCCATCACCACAAACCTTTACATCGATATTATCACAAAAACTGAAAACTTTTAAGAACAAAAACTCACAGTCAAAAACTCAAAGTCAGAGAACTGCCTGACGATAAACTCATCACATCTCATGCGTACCCTTGACAATTAAATATAGCATCGTTATAGTTAGCAATATCTAACAAAAGATAAACATGTATATCTTGCGGCAAATCTCGTATGAATTTTGATTCCTAAGATCCGCTCTACTTATATTTATGGAGACTTTATGAAAAACTCAAACAAACTCGAAGGCAAAGATCTTGTAAACATCGGAATCTATTGCGCAATCTTTTTTATCATCGTGATGGTTGTATCATTTTTAGGATTCATACCTGTTATGATTCCGCTTTTGACAGTTTTTTGTCCGCTCGCAGGTGGAATTCCGTTCATGCTTTTTCTGACTAAAGTTAAGAAGTTCGGAATGATCTTTATCTTTTCCGTAATTATTGGAACTCTTCTGATGGTCACAGGAATGGGCATTTACCCTTTTATCGCAAGCTTCATCACGGGAATCACTGCCGATTTAATATACAAAGCCGGAAAATACTCAAGCAAAAAAGCATCTGTTTTATGTTACGGCGTTATATGTATAACTGAATGGGCAAATGAACTTCCGATTTTTATAAATATCGATAAATATTTTTCAACACGAACAAGTTTCGGTGAAGAATATGTTCAGACTTTGACAGCCTGCATGCCTCAATGGCTGAACCCGATTTTACTCGTCGCATCTTTTGTCTTTGGCTGTCTTGGCGCTTTGATTGGAATTGCCGTTCTCAAAAAACATTTTTCAAAGGCAGGAATTATCTGATTTATGCAGATTGTATCTTCCACACTCGATAAAAAATGTTTTTTAGACCCACGGATAAAACTGCTCTGCGTTGTCATGGTTTCGCTTTACGTTTTGGGTGGGTTTGGCAGCAACACCACAAATGTTATTGCCATAATATTTTCGTTTTTACCTTTTTTTTTGTGTCTTGTCGAAAAGCGCTTTAGAACTTTTTTGAAAGGGCTTCTCGTGCTCGCCTTAGGGTACACTTGTCAATATTTTTTTTTACCACGTACAAAAGGGCTTGTCAATTTTATATTTCTTTTTACAGGCGGAATTCTTATCAGATTTGTTCCAAGCATAGTGATGGCAGCTTATCTTGTCTCGACAACTACAGTCAGCCAGTTTATGTGCAGCATGGAGAGAATGCATGTTCCAAATCTTTTTACAATTCCGCTTTCAGTTATGTTCAGATTTTTTCCGACAGTAGCAGAAGAAGCCTCATCAATAAACAAAGCTATGGCGATGAGGGACATTCGGTTCGGCGGCAAAAAAATTTTTAAAATAATCGAATACCGCATGATTCCGCTGATGACTTGCTCAGTCAGAATCGGGCAGGAACTTTCGGCTGCATCTCTTTCTCGTGGGCTTGGCGGACCTGTAAAACGAACAAATATATGCAAAGTCGGCTTTGGATTTTTTGATTACGTTATGATTGCTTTTTGTCTGATAAGTTTTTCTTACACTCTCCTTGCAAATCTCGGAGTGTTTTCATGATTGAATTAAAAAACGTAAGTTTTTCATACGAAAATTCTTCCGAAAATTCTTCGTCTGATGAAAAAGAGGAACAGCCTGGATGCCTTTCAAACATAAGTCTTACGATAAAAGACGGCGAGACTGTTCTTTTGACAGGCGCTTCGGGCTGCGGAAAAACTACGATTTTGCGCCTCATAAACGGCTTGATTCCGAATTTTTATGAAGGCAAGATTGAAGGCGAAGTCCTTGTAAACGGCAGCAATGTTTCAAACGCAGAACTCTACGAAACTGCAAAGACAGTGAGCACCGTTTTTCAAAATCCCAGAAGTCAATTTTTCAACGTCGACACAACGAGCGAACTCGCTTTTCCATGCGAAAATATGGGAATGCAGGAAGACAAAATCAGAGAAAGGATTTCCTGCACAGTCAAACGGATGAATCTTGAAAATCTCATGAACAGAAGCCTTTTTGATTTATCGGGTGGGCAAAAACAGAAAATTGCATGTGCGAGCGTTGATGTAAGCGGAAATAAAATCATTCTTTTAGACGAACCTTCCGCAAACTTGGACACGGAATCTATCTTTACTTTGAAAGAACTGATAAAAATCTGGAAAAATGATGGAAAAACTATTGTTGCCGCAGAACACAGGCTTTTTTATCTCTGGGATTTATGTGACAGAACGGTGATTCTCGATAAAGGTCAGATCAAAATGGAACTCGATTCTTCACAAATGAAAAAAATGAACGATGACGAGCTTTCAAAGTTTGGGCTGAGAAGCAGAAATTTTGTAAATCCTCTCGACCTTGTAAATATAGAATCAGGATCTTCTGACAAAAATACTGTTGAAAAATCAGATTCAAACATCATCCTTAGTGATTTTTACTATTGTTACAAAGGTTCAAAAAAGCCGGTTATAGATTTTTCACAAATGATAATTCCAAAAAACAAGATTATCGCTGTAGCAGGAGCAAACGGTGAAGGCAAAACAACTTTTTTGCAGTGCATCTGCGGGCTCTTAAAAAAAAGCAAAGGTAAAATGTACTTTGACGGAAAATGGTACAACCGCCGCCAGCGGCTAAAAAAGATATTTATGGTTATGCAAGATGTAAACCATCAGCTTTTTACTGAAACAGCTTTAGACGAAGTTCTGATAAGCATGGAAAACGAGGACGAAGATGTATGTAAAAAAATCCTTGCAGAACTAGGGCTTGCAGGATTTGAAAATTGTCACCCGATGTCACTTTCAGGAGGGCAAAAGCAGAGGCTCGCAATTGCGTGTGCAGTAGCAAGCGGGCGCGAAATTCTTTTGTTTGACGAACCGACTTCCGGGCTTGACTTTGCACACATGAAACAGATTTGCTCTCTTTTGCGAAAACTAAAAAAAATGGGACGCAGCATAATTGTTGTGACGCATGACTCGGAGCTCATAAAAAACTCATGCGATTATGTAGTCAGATTAAAAAACAGGTAAGCCTGATTGCAAGCAAACCTAATTGCAGATAAACAGGATCTATGGAGGAAAAATGACTAATCTTACGGAACTAAAAGACGGCAAAAAAGCCAGCATTGTGAAAATTGATGGAGGAAGGCGCTATCTTTCTCGAATCACATCGATTGGGCTGAACACAGGAACATCATTGGAGATGCTTCACAACAATAAAAAGCAGCCGCTTTTGATATTCAGCCGTGACACGATGATCGCTTTAAATCGGGATGAGGCTAAACAAATTTTTGTGGAGGAAAAATGATTATGAGTGAAAATATATCTAAAAAAATCGCTTTGCTTGGTCAGCCGAATTCAGGCAAATCATCTATTTTTAACGGATTGACCGGACTTCACCAGCATGTAGGAAACTGGCCCGGAAAAACAGTAGAAAAGAAAATCGGAACATTTTCTCACAACAACATCACTTATGAAGTTGCAGACCTTCCGGGTTCTTATTCGCTCTCTGCAAATTCCGATGAAGAAATCGTTACACGCGACTACATCTCAAAAAATGATCTCGATTTAGTTTGTATCCTCGCCGATGCTTCTCAGCTTGAAAGAAGTTTGTACATGCTTGCCGACTTTGCAGGAATCAAAACTCCGGCAATGGTGGTACTGACTATGATCGACGTTGCAGAATCTCAAGGAAAAAAAATCAATATTGAATCTCTAAAGAAAAAACTCAATATTCCTGTTTGCAGCATAGTCGCTCCCGATAAAAAAACTTATTCCGATTTTTTTGCGACACTTGAAGAATCTGTAAAGTCGCCGAAAACAATTGACGATTCGAGCCTCTACGATTTTTTTGAAAACGGCGAAATGAAGGCAGAATTCATCGCACAAAAAAAAGCTGTAGAAGATTTGATAAAAAACGGCAGCGTAAAAAAATCAAGACGCTCTGAAAATTGGATTTCAGGAAAACTCCTCGAAAAAGATGAAGATGTTTTGAAAGAATTTTCTGCTGTAAAACAAGCTGAATTAGCCACAGCTGACGGTGCGTTGTACGCAAGCAACTGTAAGTTCAAATGGATTGAAAGTATTTTAAAAGAGAGCGTCGTAAAAACAAAGAAGGATTCCGAACTTTTATCAAAATTCGACCGCAAAGCGATCAGCCCTGTTTTGGGAAAAGTGATTGCACTCGGTATTTTGCTGTTAGGTCTTGTTGGCGCTATGATTGTTGCAGCTCCGATAATGGGCGTTGGGGCAGCTTTCACAGGGCTTGCCAATCCGTTCTTAAGTTCAGTGCTTCCGACTTTGGGCGTCTCACAAGCTGTTATTCATTTTATTGAATCGACATTAATAACAGCTCTTGGGTGGGTTATCTCTATGGTCGGCTTTGTGTTTTCGATGAATTTCATTTTTGGAATAATAGAAGAAGTCGGATACATGGCTCGAGTTTCTTATTTATTTGACAGAACGATGAGCAGGATTGGACTGCAAGGAAAAGCGATCATGCCGCTTCTAATAGGATTCGGCTGCACAATCGGTTCGGTTTCGGGAACACGCGTAATTGACTCTTGGGGTCAGCGGATTTTGACGATGGCAGTTGCGTGGGCTGTCCCATGCGGAGCGACATTTGTCGTAATCCCTACACTTGCGAATGCATTTTTTGGAACATCAGGCGGGATTCTTGTTATGCTTTTGATTTTTGCGATAATGTTTTTGCACATCGTGATCACAGCAGCAATATTTGGCAGAAAGCTGAATCCAAAGGAAGAACGTACCGGAATGATAATGGAGCTTCCTCCTTACCACAAACCGCGATGGGGCTTTATATTCAAACAGGCACTCTGCAAAATGTGGGATGTTTTCAAAAAGGCATTTTCGATAGAGCTGATTGTTTGTGTAATTTTTTATTTTCTCTGCTACTCGAAAACAGGAATTGATGGAAGTATTCTATACAAAATCGGAATATTTATTTCACCTGTAACAAAAATATTCGGAATGGGCTGGCAGACATTTATGTCATTTATCGCTGCAATGATTTCAAAAGAAGCAACACTCGGAGTTCTCTCTGCGATTTTTGCAAACTCAGGAGACATATTCAACTCTACAACAGGTGCTGCTGGAGCGGTAGGAAACATCGGAGAACTTGCAGCACAGGTTATCAGAATCCCTGAGGCACTCGCTTTTATAATTGCAGTAACATTTAATGTTCCATGCCTTCAGGCAGTAGTTGCAACCCACAATGAAACACATTCTATAAGATGGACTATAGCAATCGCACTTTACTATTTTGTTACAGCATTGATTCTTGCAGGAATTATATATCACATTGCGAATCTGTTTATGTAGTTTGATCACTTGCAGGAAATAATTTTAGAAAGATTCCATCGGCAACAACAAATTTAGGCAAACGCATAAAAAGCATACTAACTGCCTAAAAAAAATGCCGATGGACTGGAGTAAATTATTTATGGATGAGTTATTGGAATTTATAAAACATGGAAATTCGATTTCAGTCTCGGAACTCGCTTCAAAATTTAAAATGACAACAGATATGCTTGCCGCTCGCCTTGAACGGTATGAGCAGCTTGGCTACGTAAAAAAGGTAATATTAGATACATCTCCATGTTCGCAAGGCTGCAAAACATGCAAAGGGTGCACCTCGATAAAAAATAAAAAGAACGAACCGATAACTTTCTGGGAAAAAGGAGAAAAACTGAAATGAAATTTCAAGACATATTGGTAATATTGGTCTTTATCATAATTGTCGTACCGCTCGTAATTCCATTTCTGAAAAAGATAATTTCAAGAGAATCATGTTGCGGAACTCAATTGGGAAAAACAGAAAATAAAAAACTAAAAAAAATTACAGGCGTAAAAACAGTAAAGATTGAAGGAATGCGCTGCAAAAACTGCGAAAAAAAAGTCGCACAAATAATAAACAGCATTCCGCAATACAGAGCAAAAGTCAACTTGCGGAAAAAGAATGCGAAAATCTATTATGAAGAAAATTTCGATATGGAAAAAATTGCAAAACTCCTTGAAGAAGCAGGGTTTTCAGTAGCGAGTGATTAATCACCTTTAAGGATTTTTATTCCAGAAAGAATTGTTTTTACAGAACCGATTACGCTCTCTTGAGTTGAATCTACGCCTGCTTCACAAAAACGCCCGATAAGATATTCGGCGATATCTTTATATTCTCTTTTTTCTTTTCCAGCCCAGATAAAACGATTTTTAATTACGACAGCAAAGAGTGTATATGAATTTGCAAATGGAGGCTCAGAAAAAAAAGATTTTTTTATCAACTCAGGATATTCATCAAAAATCATTATTAAAGTTTCCCAAGATTTATAAAGGCACAGATTGTTGATAAAATTATTTTGAACGAGATATTTTGACTCGCCATACTTATATGAATCAAAACCGTATTTCTCAGAAGAATCTATGGCGTTTCTCTCCAGCAGTTTCCCGCATGTATCGACGTCGTTGTGTTGACCTGCATAAATCAGTGAAGTGCAACATAACATGCCGTTATCCGAACTTCTGAAAAAACAGCGAAAATAATCGACATCTTCAGTTTTTGATATAAAATAATCGATTATTTTATCGAGCTGTTCGACTTGCATAACCTGTAAGTTAGGATTTTCAGGGGTGCCGTAATTTTTTGAATACCAATCAATTTGGCGCTATATTTGTACACGATAAAAAAATTATTTTGATGGTTTCCAAAGGCCTTTTGGTATTCGCACCTGAATTTATCCTGATGGGAATAAACGTGATTGCTTCTATGTATTTTACAGCTCTTGGAAAAGCAAAGGAATCGGCTCTAATTTCAAGTCTGCGAGGTTTGATAATTCTTTTGATTCTTACTTTTATTTTTCCCGCATTTTTCGGAATCACAGGTGTTTGGATTATAAGTCCTTTGACAGAAGCTCTGACAATGATCGTCACTGTCATGTTTTTGCATAAATCAATAGACAAATGAAATCGCACGTTTTATACTAAAATCATGAAAATATTAGAAATTAAAAATCTTTGCAAAAAGTACACTTCGTTCTCGCTCGACAACGTAAGTTTTGAGATGGAGAGCGGAATGATTATGGGGTTCATTGGGCGAAACGGTGCCGGAAAAACTACGACGATGAAATCAATTTTAAACCTTGTCCACGCTGATTCAGGAATAGTTCTTTATTTTGGCGAATCTATTTTTGACAATGAGGACAAAATAAAGCAGCGGATAGGTTTTGCGACGGGAAGTTCCCCTTATTATGAGCGAAAAACTCTTAAGAAAATCGTATCTGTCACAAAAACTTTTTATCAAAATTGGGATGATGGAGAATACAAAAAATATATAAAACTGTTCAATCTCGACGAATCAAAAAAACTTCGGGAGCTTTCTGATGGAATGAAAGTCAAGTTCAGCCTTGCTACGGCTCTTTCTCACCATGCTGAGCTTTTGATTTTAGATGAACCGACGAGCGGACTTGACCCTGTCTCTCGAGATGAGATTCTTGATATTTTTGAATATCTTTCAAAGCAGGGCATCGCAATTCTTTTTTCAACTCATATAACAAGCGACCTTGAAAAGTGCGCCGATTGCATAACATACATCAAGCAGGGAAAAATAATCTCATCAAAGAAAAAAGCTGACTTTATAGCTGATTACCCCGACTGTAAAACTATTGAAGACATCATGGTGAAAATTGAGAGAACACCGGGCAAGTTCGACATCGAATAGCACTCAGTATTAAAACTTAATCAAAAAAAAAATGGAGAATTCTAATGAATAAACTTTTAAAAAAAGAATTTACTTTTACAGCACATCCGATTGTATATTTTTTTCTTTTATTTACCTTTCTTACACTAATTCCAAGTTATCCGATTGTTTTGAGCGCCTTTTTCATGGGTCTTGGAATGTTTCAAAATTTTCAGATTGCGTGCCAACAAAACGATGTTGTCTACTCGGCGATGCTGCCAGTGCGAAAAAAAGACATTGTAAAAGCTCGCTATATTTTTGTGATTACGATCCAAGTTATTTTCCTTGTGATAAGCGCTGTTTTGACCGCGCTGAGGATGACAGTTCTAGCAGACGCCGCTCCTTTTGCGGAAAATGTGATGATAAACGCGAATATTGTCTATCTCGCATGGCTTTTGATTGAATTCTGCGTTTTCAACGTAGTTTTTGTCGGAGGTTTTTGGAAAACAGCTTACAAGCTTGGAAAGCCTTTTCTCATGTTCTCGATATGGACATTTGTTGTTGTTGGTCTTTCCGAAGCGATGCACCACATTCAGCGCCTCCAGTTTTTAAACTCAAAAGACCAGAGGCTTGGAATACAGATTTCGATTTTTATTGTGGCGTGTGCTATTTATATATTGTCCACACTTTTGAGCATAAAAAAATCACAATACAGATTTGAAAGAATAGATTTGTAAAATCTTATTCGTCGAGCGAGATTTTGTTTCCTGTGTAAAGAAAATAATAACGTCCCTTCGCAGCGATCAATTCTTCGTGTGTGCCGCGTTCAATTATTGTTCCGTGTTCAAGAACTATGATTTCATCTGCATTGCGGACTGTTGAAAGACGATGTGCTATTACAAAAGTCGTTCTACCTTTCATCAGTGCGTCCATTCCTTCTTCAATCAATTTTTCTGTTCTGGTGTCGATTGAAGAAGTTGCTTCATCTAGGACGAGAACAGGTGGATTTGCGACTGCTGCTCGGGCAATCGCCAGCAACTGCCGCTGTCCCTGGCTCAAACTTGAACCGTCGCCAGAGATGACAGTGTCGTATCCTTTCTCGAGATGTTTGATAAAATAGTCGGCATTCGCAAGTTTTGCGGCTTCGTAAATCTGTGCATCTGAAGCGTCGAGATTTCCATATCTGATATTTTCCCTGATTGTGCCGGTAAACAGGTGTGTTGTCTGCTGAACCATGCCGAGCGACTTGCGTAAAGCGTCTTTTGAAATATCGTTCAAAGGGATTCCGTCAAATGTTATCTTTCCGTTTTCGGGAGCGACATCGTAAAAACGTGATAAAAGGTTGATTGTCGTAGTCTTTCCTGAACCTGTAGAACCGACAAGAGCGATTTTCATGCCCGGTTTTGCGTGTATGCTGATATCTTTGAGAACTGTTTTTTCGGGTTTATATCCAAAAGTTACATGGTCAAAAATCACTTCACCTTCAAGTCTGTGAAGAGAATTGTCTGCGGTATTTTTCCATGCCCATTCGCCTGTCGTCGCAAAAGACTGCACAAGCTTAACGGAATCTTTTACTTTTGCCTCGTAAGCGTTTACAAGAGTGAACTTGCCTTCATCTACTTCTGGGGCTTCATCGATAACTGCGAAAATACGTTCAGCACCGGCGAGCGCATTTAAGACGCTTGTTGCCTGCATGCTCATCATAGATATCGGCTGGCTGAATGAACGCGTGTACTGCAAAAAAGCTGCGATTGCACCTATATTCAGCACACCTGTAAACCAGTTCAAATTGATGATTCCGTTTTCACCGATAATCATAAACGCTGCGCCGCAGATTGCAATTATGGCATACTGCATGTGGCTCACGTTGTTCATCAAAGGACCCATAAATCCGCTGTAAGTCATAGCCGCAGTTCCGGCTTTTCTCAAATTAGAGTTCAATTTTTCAAAATCAGCTTTTGCTTTTGTTTCGTGATTGAATACTTTTATCACTTTCTGACCTTCAATCATCTCTTCTATAAAGCCGTTGAGTTCACCAATGCATTTTTGATTTTCGCGGAACGCTTTTGCAGATTTTTTTCCAATCTTCGTCACTAAAAGCGTAGCAAAAAACATTGTCACAACCATGATAATTGTAAGCATTGGGCTCAAAACAATCATCATTATAAAAACCGCAACTACAGTCAAAATAGATGAGAACAACTGTGGAATCGTCTGGCTCATCATTTCTCGCAGCGCATCAGTATCGTTTGTAAAGCGAGACATCAGTTCGCCGTGCGTATGAGAATCGTAAAATTTGATAGGAAGTTTTTCCAGCTTGTTGAACAAATCGCAGCGAATGTTGAACAAAAGGTTTGTAGAGATGAATAGCATAAGGCGCGAGTTGCACCATGAGGCGAAAGCTCCAAAAATCAAGATTACAAGCGCGGAAAGTAAAAGTTTTGCAAATCCAATCATATTCGGATTTTGCTGCCCAATCAACGGAATTATGTAATTGTTCAGTGCCGGCTTTATAAAATAAATTCCAAGCACGGAAGCTCCAGAACTGACTATTACACAGAGCAAAACTAAAATCCACAGCGCCCTGAATTTTTCCATGTAGTTTAGAATTCTGCCGATTGTTTTTTTTGCGTTTTTAGGGGTTTCCATTTTTCCAGGTTTCATTGGTGGCATGATTTATCTCCAAAACTAAAACAAGTCAGCGTCGCCGCTTCCCTGTTGCTGTGATTCATATACTTCACGGTAAATTTCATTATTGGCTATGAGTTCATCGTGTGTGCCATAACCGCTGATTTTCCCTTCATCAAGAACAAAAATTACATCGGCATCTTTTACAGAAGAAATACGTTGCGCAATGACGATCTTTGTCGTATCAGGGACGAGTTCTTTGAGCGTTTCATGAATGCGTCCTTCTGTCGCTGTGTCTACAGCAGATGTACTGTCGTCGAGAATTAAAATCTTCGGATTTTTTAGCAGCGCACGCGCAATGCAAAGCCTCTGTTTTTGCCCTCCCGAAACGTTGACGCCGCCCTGCCCTAGTTCAGTATCGTATCCGTCCGGGAACGAAGAGATAAAACAGTCTGCATCTGCGGCTTTACATGCCTGCACAATCTGTTCATCGGTGGCATTTTCATTTCCCCATTTAAGATTGTCTTTGATAGTTCCGCTAAACAAGATATTTTTTTGTAAAACAATTGCAACGCTGTCACGCAAAACTTTTAAATCGTATTTGCGAACATCTTCTCCGCCTATTTCCACAGTGCCGCTGTAAACATCGTAAAGACGTGGCAAAAGGGATACCAAAGTTGTCTTTGATGAACCTGTTCCTCCAATAATTCCGACAACTTGCCCACTCTTAATTTCAAGATTTATATCTTTTAGAACGCAGTTATCACCTTTTTTATTGTAGCTGAAATTCACGTTTGTAAACTTAATTGAACCGTCTAGAACTTTTTCAACTGGCGAAATCGGGTTTGTGATATCTGAGTTTTCGTCTAAAACTTCAACAATACGTCTGTTAGATGCCTGCACCATCACGATTGAAACGAAAACCATTCCAAGCATCATGATAGACATAAGAACTTGAGTTACGTATGTAAAAAAGCTTATCAATTCTCCGCTTAGCATTGTGCCGCGGATCACTTGATTTCCTCCAAACCACAGTACAGCGATCATTGTCAAATACATTGTGAGCTGCATGATAGGTATCATAAAGATGACAACTTTTTCGGCTTTTACCTGCGTCGTCCGAACGTCATCTGCCGCTTTGCGAAATTTATCTTCTTCAAAGTTTGTGCGGACATACGCTTTTACAACGCGGATTCCAATCAAATTTTCCTGAATCGTACCGTTCATGACGTCGATTTTTTTCATCATTCTGGAAAAACGCGGAAAAGCGATTGTTGCAATGACAATTACAGCAATTATGATTGCAGGAATTGCGACTAGGAATATAACAGCAAGTCCGCTGTTGATTTTAAATGCCATCAGAGTTCCTGCGACGAGCATAAAAGGAGAGCGAACGCACATTTGAATCATCATTCGGTAAACGTTTTGAGCCATGTTGACATCTGTCGTGAGACGAGTGACAAGTGAAGCCGTGCTGAATTTATCGATGTTTGCAAATGAAAAGGACTGGACTTTTGCATAAAGCCTCTTTCGTAAATTATAGCCAAATCCTTGTGCCGCAGTTGTAGAAAAAACCGTTCCAAGCATTCCGCACAAAAGTGAAAAGCATGCCAGTCCAATCATCAAAATTCCATATTTTGCGACAAACGGCAAATCTCTATTTGCAATCCCTAAATCGATAATTTTTGCCATTATGAAAGGAATAATTACTTCCATCACAACTTCGCCAATCATGAAGAGAGGAGAAAGAATCGAATTTCTTATATATTTTCTTTCAATCCCGCTAACTAGTTTTCTAATAGTTGACATAGGCTAAAGTTTAGCAAAATGTCAGCACTATGTTCAAGCAAATTTGAACAAAATGCCGATAAAAAGAATTTTGCCGACAGGAAGGCGTCAGGAATGATTTTTATGATTTCTCTGAAACGAAATATTTTTTTTTACACAGACTCGCACTATTTTGAAAACAATACTTCTTCAAATCCGATAGAGAGCATAAACTGACGGACGATATTTTCTGCATAAAGTTTTGCATCATTTAGAATTCCGTCTGCAATCATATCTTCAGCAGCCTGCTTGCGCGCAGATTCAATTTCATCAAAAATCTCCTGCGTCGTAATCGGTACAAAAATACTCTGTTTTTCATCGAACACTTCCTGACCGGAAATCTCATTACCAAGAATTTCCGCATCAGGCATTTTTAAGATTATTTTTTTTCCGTTCAAAGAAACATCGTATGAAATGTCTGTCACATCCGCTATCCCAGCCCGTATTATTCCACGGTATTTTATTATGCTGTAACTCTTTGAAAAACCTGCCGATTTTTTGAGCGTTATGATATCGCTATAGCGGTACTTTGCAGTTATAAGCTCCTGACAAAACGAAAGCTGGCGTTCTATCAGCGCAGATTTGCTTTCCTGTCTGACTTTGGTAAACTTCTTTAATCCGATATATCCGCCTGCCAAAACGATTGCTGCGATTATCAGTATTGTAAAAATTCTCAGCAAAATTTTTGTAAGCAGCCGATGTTTTTTTTCGCGAAAATTTTTGTTTTCTTTCTGAATTTTTTCGGCGCGTTTTAAAAGTGATTTTCTTCGTTCCATGATAAATATTATACAGCGTTATCAGCTTTTTTTGTTGTATTTTTTCTTTATTCAATATATTTTAAATTAAATCTAAAAAATCGGTCAAAACGACCATGAAAAAACAATAAAAAACAGGAGACTACGATGGCAGAAGAAAAAGCTAAAAAGGCGCACAAAAATGTGGGACCTGCCTTTATCATCTGGATCATTATTCTTGGGCTTGCAGCAATTACTGCATTTTCAGGCATTTATGTTGTTGATGAAACAGAAAATGCTGTAATTACAAGGTTCGGAAAATATACGAAGACTGAGGGACCGGGACTTCACACAAAACTGCCATTTGGAATTGAAAAAAACTACAATGTCGACATAAAGACAATTCGCGCAGAGCAGTTCGGTTTTAAAACTGTAAAATCAGGGCGCAACAACGAGTACCGAAACAACATCTCCGAAGAATCGGAAATGCTGACGGGAGATTTAAACATAGTCGACGTTGAATGGGTAATTCAATATAAAGTTGTAGAGCCTAAATCATGGCTTTTTAACATTTATGAACGGCAGCAGACAATCCGCGACATCTCTCGGTCTGTGATAAATACGCTCGTCGGCGACCGCACAATATTTGATGTAATGAGTGTCGACCGTTCTACAATTCAAAATTTAGCTCAAGAACAGATGAACAATCAGTTTAACTCTCTCGGACTTGGAATAAACGTTACGACAGTTCAGTTACAGAACGTAGTTCCACCTTCAGAAGTTCAAGAAGCATTTGAAGATGTAAACAAAGCAAGCCAAGACATGAAGCGTTTGATAAACGAAGGGAAAGAAGCGTACAATTCAGAAATTCCTAAGGCACAGGGTGAAGCGGACAGGCAGATCCAAATTGCAGAAGGTTATGCCGCAGAGCGCATCAACATGGCAAAAGGTGATGTCGCAAGGTTTAATTCAGTTTACGAAGAATACAAGCGCTCTCCACGAGTTACAAAAGAACGCATTTACTTGGAAACGATGGACAGCATTTTCGGCAGCGAAAAGAAACCTGATTTGATAGACAGTGAACTCGAAAATCTTGTTCCTGTAAAAAATCTTAAAAACAAGGAATAACAGGAGGTGTCTAAAATGAATAAAGCTATGAAGAAATTGCTCGGCTGGCTAGCTGCCATCGCCATACTTTTTGGTTTGTTTATCCTGACCGGACCATTTTATATTGTAAATGAAGGTAAACAAGTCGTTATCACTCGTTTCAGTAAAATTGTAGATTCTCACACAGATGCAGGGCTCTACATCAAAGTTCCTTTTCTCGACCACGTGATTGAATATCCGAAACTTATCCTTTCACTCGACGGAGACGCTCAGAGCATAACAACTAAGGAAAACCAATATATCATAGTAGATACTACATCTCGGTGGAAAATTGTTGACCCGATAGCTTTTTATCGGAACTTCCAAACTCAAGACAACGCTTACAATAAAATTTCCGATATTGTCGATTCTTCTTGCCGCACTGTAATTACACAGAACAGGATGAGCGAGATAGTTCGTTCGTCAAACATCATCAATGAAAATAAACAATCAAAACAAGATGAGGATGAAGAAACGCGGGAAATCGACAGCCTTATAAACGCCGACACTTCAAACGAAGTTGTTTCAAAAGGTCGCAGTGAACTTTGCCGTCAGATGGTTGTAAGAGCTCAAGCCGAATTAAACGGATACGGAATTGAACTGCTCGATATAGTTCCTCGTCAGGTAAAATATTCAGCGGAATTAAATCAGTCTGTTTACAACAGCATGATAAAAGATCGCAATCAGGTAGCGCAGGCGTACCGTTCTCTTGGCGAAGGTAAAAAAGCAAAGTGGTTCGGAAAACTTGAAAACGACAAACGCACAATCGCATCTGAGGCATACCGAAAATCAGAAGAGATAAAAGGTAATGCTGACGCACAAGCTGCAGCTATTTATGCCGCAGCGTACAACAAAGATCCGGAATTCTACGCATTTTGGAAAAGTATGGAATCATACAAAGCTAACTTAAAAGACTACCCTGCAACATACAGCACAAAAATGGATTACTTTAAGTACCTGTACGGTGCAGACGGAAAAAGATAAACAAAAAAGCCGGTCGGTCAATCATTAAACCGACCGAATAAAGGAAAGGCATGGACTTACTCGACATCGAAAATTCCACAATCAAGCTCAATTCGAACTTAGACGAATACGCTTTTGGAAAAACAACACTCGGCTCAATCGCAAATCAAGAAGGTATTTATTTTGACGGAAGAAACTTTAAAATCTGGACTTTCGATGAAGTAAAGTCGTTTGATGTCGACGGCAGCTCAGAGCGCCTTGTTTTCTATTGCGGAAAAAATCCTCTTTCAGACAATGCTTCGACACTAGATTCTCTTATCGAACAAGGCGGTGAAAAAAGTTTACTCGCTGTTCAGATTGTTTGCAAAGCTATAACATCAGCTGCCCAAGATGGCAATGAGCTTCCAGAAATCGGTGCCGGCGGAATCTTAGTCGACATTGAATCAGACGGAGTCCTTTTTTTGCCGAAGGAACTTTTTGTAAACGCATTAAATAAATTTCCTCCGGAAAAATCGTTTGCGTTAAATCACAGCTGGCTAAACACGACACTCACAGCTCTTCCATCAATTTGTTTTGAACGCGCAGTGATTGTCTACAAATTTTTAACAGGAAAATTCCCTTTCACTTCTCACAATGCAATAGAAAGAAATGCAGATATTCTCGACAGAAAATTTCTCCCATTGAAAATGTGCGTAAAAGGGATTGACGATTCGCTCGCCGACGAAGTAGACAAAGCACTCAGATTGAACTCGGATGCAGTGGCTGTTCCGGGAAAAAAGCAAAAAGGAAAATCGAGCGAAGAGCTCATTCCAAACAAAACTTTTCCTGTTGATTCACTTGAAGCGGCATGGGAACTTTCAAAAAAAAATAAAGCTCATCCTGATAAAGATTTTTCACAAGCCGCTGAAGACTACATGAAAAAGATGTCGTCAAAAGTTTCTACAAAGCGGAACATCAGACGCAACGCTGCCGGCATAACGTTTACAGCAGCCGCAATCATCGCAGTGTTTATCATCATTTTTTCTATAGCAAAAAGCAAAGCAGATGACTACACTTCAAAAGGGCTGACATCGACGCAGACAATCGTCGCGTTTTTCAAAGGCGTCAACGAAAAAAACATAGAGCTTCTTTCAAATATTGAAAAAGGAAGAACGGCAGATCATTATGTAGATACAGTAAGTCGAATTTACGTGATGCACAAACAACGCCAAGTATACAAACGCGATAACGGTTTTGCAAAACCTGAAATGTGGCTTTTATACAGCACAAATTTGCAAAAATGGAATAACTCAGGTTTGTACGGAATTACAAATCTTAAAATCGACGGAGAAAATTACGAGCTCGAAGTTCCTATCAAAAAGAAAAATGAAAATCCTGAACCGGTTACAGAGGAAGGAAATATTGCTCTGACAGACAAAAGCCGGTCGGTTCACAATGTTGAATATTATCTTCTTGTAACAGGAAGCGAAGATGTTGAATTTGAAGTTCGCCAAATGAAAGATACTTTTACACTGACTTATAAAAAAGACAAGTGGATTATAACAGATATCAAATCGGAAGAAACACAAGTGCCTGTTGACTGCGAAACGTTTAAAAATAATTATTTTGCGCTGCTCGATGAAAATGATTCAAACGTAAAAAAAGTTTTGGACATAATGCGAAAAAATTATAGCTGGCTACCGACAGAATACGCCGTGCAAAAACAAATCGATGATATTCAGTACAGAGCAGCTCATCCATACGATGCATTGTGATTTTAGGCAGCACGCCAACCGATTATTCTCTTCACTTTTTTTTGACATTATTTCCATTTTTGTCATCTTGACATTATCGGCACCATTTAATATCATATTGAAGATAAAATTAAACGAGGTTGTTTATGGAATATAATATTGAAAAACAGCATGCAAAGGGCAAACTTCACGCAATTGAACGTATAAATGCTCTGTGCGATAAAGACACATTTGTTGAAACATACCAAGGTGTAAAACACAACTGCACAAGTTTTGGCATGGATAAAAAAGACATCCCTTATGATGGCGTAATAACAGGATTCGGGAAAATCAACGGTCGCAAAGTTGCCGTATATGCTCAGGATTTTACAATTCAAGGTGGTTCACTTGGACATATGCACGGTCGCAAAATTGCGGACCTTACTAAGATGGCAATCGATGCGCGCTGTCCTGTGATTGGGATCAACGATTCGGGTGGAGCACGTATTCAAGAAGGTGTTGAAGCGCTCGGCGGTTACGGCAATGTGTTCAATCAGAATGTCCGTGCATCAGGTGCAATTCCGCAGATTTCTATCATTGCAGGACCATGTGCAGGAGGAGCTGTTTATTCACCGGGAATCACAGATTTTATCTTCACTGTAGACAAAGTAACTCAGATGTTCATCACCGGTCCTAAAGTAGTAAAATCAGTTATGTATATGGATATATCTGCTGAAGATCTCGGTGGAGCTGCTATTCACGCACAAAAGTCAGGAGTTTCTCACTTCCGCTGTGACAATGAAAAAGACTGCTACGAAACTGTCCGTAAACTTCTTGATTATATTCCTCACTACTTTGGAGACAATCTTCCTTCTAAAGAATTCAAATTCAACGCTAAAAAAGCAGAAAAAAAGATCAACGAAATCTTGCCTGAGAATCCACGACAAGGATACGATGTTCGAGACGTTATCAACTGTGTGATCGATGATGATTCATTTCTCGAAGTCATGAAAGAATTTGCGATTAACTGCGTTGTCGGATTTGCAAAAATTGAAGGGCGCACTGTCGGCGTTGTTGCAAACAATCCTAAGGGAGTCGGCGGTGTTCTCGACTGCGATGCATCGGACAAAATCGCTCGTTTTATCCGCTACTGTGACTCATTCGATATTCCACTTCTGACATTTGTAGATGTACCGGGATTTATACCGGGTCCTCAGGAAGAGCAAAAAGGTATTATCAGACACGGCGCAAAAGTTATCTACGCTTACTCAGAGGCAACTGTACCAAAACTCACAGTTATTCTCAGAAAAGCATACGGCGGAGCATATATCGCTATGTGTTCAAAACACTTAGGTGCTGATTTTGTCTACGCATGGCCATGTGCGGAAATTGCAGTTATGGGAGCTGATGGAGCTATCGAAATTCTGTATGCAAAAGAACTGAAAGACCCTGCAAAAGCTCAGGAAGTTGAAGCGGCAGCAGCAAAATACAAAAATGAAATAATGACTCCGAACATAGCTGCGGAACGCGGTTATATCACTGAAATAATTAAACCTGAAGACACTCGCAAACGAATAACTGCAAGCTTTGATTTTCTTGAAACAAAGATTTTTACAAACAAGCCATTGAAAAAACATGGAAACATTCCGCTTTAATGTGAACGAGCATTGTGAGTAAAGTTTCAGATAAATCAGGACTTTACCCCAATCTTTACCATTTTATGTAGGCAGCCTGAACTGTAAATACATCAGGTTTGCCTGCAAGACTTGTTTCTCGACGGTTAGAACCGTATAAACAGTCTTTAGAACAGCAGGTGCAATCTTGATGGACAAAGATATTTTCCATCAAAACGCCTGCTTTTTTTATTATCGCGATATTTGCTTTTTCCAAACTCAGCCTGTACAATTTTCCACCGCCGTTATTCCACGCAACTTTAACAGATTGCTCAAATGACAGCGGCTCAACACAATCAGGCGTAAAATTCTCTGAAAAATAAGTAGCACGCTCTTGATTTACAATATAACAGCAAGAACGGATATGTGGTCCCATCGCAATACAAAAATTTTCCGCTTTTACGCCATATTTTTTTTTGGCAAGATTGATTGCGTCCACAACAATTCCTGTCCCTTTCCACCCTGAATGCACAATTCCAAAAACTCCTGTCACTGGCTCATATAGATAGATCGGCATACAATCTGCAACTGTGACTGTCGGAATGAGATTTTTATCTTTTGTGATTATTCCGTCTCCCACAAGTCCTTTTGTATCGATTGCAGAATGCACATCGTAGACTGTGTGAGTGTGATTCAATTCGACGGGTACAAAT
Source organism: Treponema sp. Marseille-Q3903 (assembly GCF_014334335.1). Lineage (NCBI taxonomy): Bacteria > Pseudomonadati > Spirochaetota > Spirochaetia > Treponematales > Treponemataceae > Treponema > Treponema sp. Marseille-Q3903. The sequence continues at coordinate 877,874 of NZ_JACSEU010000001.1, read as the reverse complement.
ATTTTGTTTCCTGACTGCCTTTCAATTGAAGAAAGAATCTCCTCCCTGTGATGATTTGGAGTCTCCCATCTAAACTTCATTGAACCGGCGGCGCGCAAAGTCATGCAACAGACAGGAGCATTTGCAAAACATTTTAAGTCTGTTGTTCTTTCAAGTGGGAGACCATTTTTTATAAACGGAAATTCAATATAATCGATATTTTTTTTCATCAATTTTTCTTCAATGCCCCGATATTTTATCAACTTTTCACTGATTTTTTCCATGCAAGTTTGGCATCTAAATAGTTTATCGGATAAATATAGTAAAGGAAGTACTGATTAAAGCAATATAAACACTGATTAATTAATATTCGAATTAATCAATGTTTACCAAACTCAATCTTTACCGACAGCATCTAGCGGTTCAAGCTCGGAAACATAATAAACAGCTCTTTGAATTTCGCCCCTGACTTGCTGAACGCGATCTCTCCACTCTCTGTTGCCGTGACCTTTAATCATATTGATATTCTGCAAACCGTCGTGAGTGCCATCTTTTGTATCGTCAAAAATACCGTGAAGACAACTTTCGAGCATACGAGCGCCTTTTAAAAACTTTGAAACTGAGTCACGAATTTCTGACTCTGTCGTGTTCATCATATTATCAATTTGATTTTGGACTTGAAATGAACGAACCTTGTTTGATGAAAAATCTTCAAACATCTTACCATATTCGCCGCTTTTCGAAAGCCTTTCATTTATCTCTCGAGTCTGATTTATCGCTTGAGAAAACAAATTTAGACCTTCCACATATTCAACACGATTCTCATCTAAAATAAAAATTCCTTCAAGCATCAGCTGATTTAGATAATTGATCGCATTGTCGTAGAGTTCTTCGCTGAACCACGAAAGAAATCCGCCTGTAAGCTCGCATGCAAAAGGAACTCGCAACCACATGTCGTTCCAAGGTCTGTTCGGCATAACAGGAAATTCGTTGAGCGCAAAGTCGTCTTTTAGATATGCAATTAAGGTATTCTTTTTTTGCTCACGAATCCAATCATTCCAGCGAAAATCAATAATCTTGCGCCAATGGCTGCGGAAACTCGGAAACCAAGCCTCAGCACCTTCAATATTCTTTGGAGTCCAGTCATAGTCCGAATTGATGATTTTGCCGACTTTCAGGACAGGTACGCCTGAGATAAACATCTGGATAACTGTAAAGCTCTGATTTGCTTTTGCAAGAAATTCCTTTATCGTCCGTTCAATATCTTTTTCCTGAGCGTTTTTTGTCATATTTTTTTTCTGTGAAAAAAGGAGAAGCGCTTCGAGGACTTCGTTTTGTACAGAATAAACGTTAGAAAAAACAGCGGCAAAAGCTTCAAAATCAGTCTGCGCATTCCGATAAGGGCAAGTGTAGACATTGCCGGCAAAATTAGTGAATTGCGAAGTGAAATGGATGTACGGCAGGCGGGCAAATTGTTTGAGCCAATTTACACTGCTGACTGCGTAGTAAAGTGCCGATTTATCTTTCCCGTCTATTCCTTTCAAGATTTCGTCGAGTTTTTTTAATAAGCTTGTTTTTACATCTGGAGTCGGTTCAACAGAAAAGTCGAGAGTTGTAAAAGGGTCAGCCTTTGCGTTGATTGTCTCTACAAGCTGCGGTGTCACAAAAGAGCTTAAAAAAACATAAAAATCGCCGGGAGAATCTTCTATCATGTTAAAATAAGGTTTAAAGAAATCAGCTGCGTCTTTTAAGTTTTTAATATGCTGATAAAAAATCGAATCGAGAACTCTTGATGAATGATTTACAATGCCGGGATAATTTCTGTTGACGGTGTGCGCAATTCTTGCAATAACATCGGCGTTATAAAGTTTTTCAGGATTTTGCTTTTGAAATATGCTCCTGAGCCACAAAAAAAATTTGTACAAAAAAGACTCATCTCTATAAAGCAGATGAAGGGAAATGCTTTTTTCCGGTTGTGTTTCAGTCTCCACAAACTGAACTGCGGGAGCTGCTGACTTGTTTATCCTGTCCAGCATTGATACGCGATCTTCTGTACTGAGACCGGCAACAAGTTTATCAAATGCACCTCGTTTTTCGTCTGTTACCATACTAGATATTATCGGCAAAAAGAAGCCATATCTTGTGTCGATTACATAAAAAAAATAAATGGCACCGACGGGAGTTGAGCAAGCCAATCATCGAAGAATCGTTAAAAAAACAAGCCGTAAGGGTTGTTTTAGAGTCTTCCTCAAAATCGGCTCGTTGCGAGATTCATCGAGCAAACCAATCATCGAAGAATCGTTAAAAAACAAGCCATAAGGGTTGTTTTAGATTCTTCCTCCAAATCGGCTCGTTGCGAGATTCATCGAGCAAGCCAATCATCGAAGAATCGTTAAAAAACAAGCCGAAAGGGTTGTTTTAGATTCTTCCTCCAAATCGGCTCGTTGCGAGATTCATCGAGCAAGCCAATCATCGAAGAATCGTTAAAAAACAAGCCGAAAGGGTTGTTTTAGATTCTTCCTCCAAACCGGCTCGTTGCGAGATTTATCGAGCAAGCAAAAATAAATAGCCCCGACGGGAGTTGAACCAGCCTACCATCGAAGAATCGTTAAAAAACAAGCCGTAAGGGTTGTTTTAGATTCTTCCTCCAAACCGGCTCGTTGCGAGATTTATCGAGCAAGTAAAAATAAATAGCCCCGACGGGAGTTGAACCAGCCTACCATCGAAGAATCGTTAAAAAACAAGCCGTAAGGGTTGTTTTAGATTCTTCCTCAAAACCGGCTCGTTGCGAGATTTATCGAGCAAGCAAAAATAAATAGCCCCGACGGGAGTTGAACCCGTCTCTCCGCCTTGAGAGGGCGACGAACTAAACCGATATTCGACGGGGCCGTTTTTAAACTTATTCAATTCGCTCAACCCGAGCAACTGGCACTCCAAACTCGAGCATAGAGCAAAATAAAAAAGCTGAACCATCACTGATTCAGCTTGAGTTCCCCAAGGAGGATTCGAACCCCCACAGTCAGAACCAGAATCTGAAGTGCTACCATTACACAATCGGGGAATAAGTGAATATCAATATAATGATTAATATTTGTTCTGTCAATAGACTTTCACCCATTTCCCTGAATTTGCAATTTCAGACTATTTTTTAGATTTCGATTTTCCGGCAGATTTTGGAGCCGGTTTCTTCGATTCTCTTGGAGCTTTTGGAACTGTTGTGTCAACAACTGAGTTGTCGTCGTTAGCTAATTCCGAACGCACATAAGAATCGGCTTTCCAATCGTTTATCCATGTTTTTCCGTCGAGACAATAACGGAACTGATATGACTTGTTTGTTTCAAGCTGTTTCTTTACTGAAAAAGAACCATCAGGATCTTTTTTCATAGGAATAGATGTTGTATCCCAACTATTGAAGTCGCCTACGAGGAATACTTTTTCTGCACCTGCAGATGCTTCTGAATTAACTGTAAACACAACTGTACATTTTTTCCCATCTGCAGAGAATGTTTTCTTCAATGACATAGCCTTTCTCCTTTATTTTTAATAATGCTTTTGAACTTTATCTATTAAGTTAATATTAGCTCTATATCTGAAGAAAAGCAAGCATTTGATTTTTTTCCTATAATAAAAATCAAACTTTTTTTGCCATAAATAAATAACTCAGTATTTTATCGGACATCGCTGTCAAAATGTTCCCTCTTTTCAGGTTTCTGTCTGCAACAAGAGGAATTTCATCAAGGATATATTCTCCGACAGTTATCAAAATGCTGCCGTATTGCTCACCTTGCGTAACAGCGCCCCAGCAATAATCAGGCAGTTTTACGGAAATTTTTACTTCGTCTAAATTTTCTGCCATATTTTTCCCTGTTACAAATGGAATTGTCGCAGTCGAATCTGAATATGCAGGCACAAGCGAAATCATTTTTTCTTTGGAATTAAAAGAAAAAACAAGATAAGGATGAACTTTTAAACCAAGCTGATAATCAGCAAACGTTCTGAACGCCCATTCCATAAGCTCCGTTCCGTCATGAACGCGTCCTGCTTGCCCTTGCATTTGATTGTTGCCGGGTCCTTTCATAGTGACGCTCAAAAAACGTGTTCCATTGCGAACGGCAGTCAAAGCAAGGTTGTATCCGCTTTCGTCAATATATCCTGTCTTAAGTCCGTCGCAGCCTTCAAGCTTTCCAAGAAGAGGATTTGTGTTTTCCTGCGTGACAGGCATAGTGATTCTTTTTGGAATTCCATTTGAAAAATCCTGACTCTGCAATTTGTCTCCGGGAGCAAGGTTGTGTTCTTTTGGATAGCGGAAACTCATGACGCTGTGAAAACGCTTTAAAGATTCAGGATGGCGTTTAAGATAAACTGCTGCGAATGTCGCCATTTCACGGGCAGTCGTCTGATTTTTTTCGCTGTAACCTGAACTTTCGACAAAATGAGTGTTTACAAGTCCGATTTCTTCTGCAACTTTGTTCATTCGCACAACGAAATCTGTCATATTGCCACAAACTGCATAAGCGAGCGCATAAGCTGCATCGTTGCCGGAACATATTGAAAGACCTAGCATCAATTCTTCTAACGTCACTCGTTGTCCTTTACCCAAAAACATGAGTGAACTGCGTGGCGGCATATTACATGCCCAGCATTCAGGCAAAAGAGGAATTTCCTGCTGATAAGAAAGATTTCCGGCACTGACTTCTTCATCAACTATGTACATTGAAAAGAGTTTTGCCATGCTTGCCGGCGGAATAATTCTATCTGCATCTTTTTGATAAATTATATTCCCGTTTGAGACATCTACCACGATTGCCGATTCTGCATATATATCAAGTTGTGGTTTATTTATTTTATATGGGAGATTTTTTAAAATCGAATATCGCTCAGGATAATTTTTTTTCAGATATTCCTGCAAACTTTCACTCTGTTCTTGTGAAAGAGGAATAGCGCTGTTGCACTTTTTAAACTGATATGCGCGGAGCCCTGTGTATGTACAAAAAGAAAGCGCGAGAACTGAAGCTGCGGCAATTATGTGTTTTGTCAGTTTTTTCATATAATGTTATCAGCCAAGACGAGCGCTGCCATTGCCTCTACGACAGGAACAATGCGTGGACAAAGGCAGACGTCGTGGCGTCCTTTTATTTGAAGTGATGTAGTTTCATAAACAGGCTCCCCGTTTTTATCGGTCGAAGTTCGCCTGACAGTCTGCTGAGTTTTGAATATGCTTGGAACCGGTTTTACTGCAACTCTGAATATTATGTCGTTTCCGTTGCTCAATCCGCCGAGTATTCCACCAGCATGATTTGTATTGAACACGGCTTTACCATCTTCTGCATGCATGCAATCGTTGTTTTCACTTCCTGTACTGTCTGCCGATTCAAAACCGTCTCCGATTTCAAATCCTTTTACAGCCCCTATGCAAAACATTGCTTTTGCAAGTTCCGCATCAAGTTTGTCAAAAACAGGTTCTCCAAGCCCTGCTCGGCAACCTTGTATTACACATTCAACAATTCCACCGGCAGAATCACCAGATAAACGAAGCCGTTCTATTCTTTCATTCATCTTTGCAGCAGCTTCATTATCAGGCGCACGAAGATTGTTCTGTTCAATCTGAGAAAAATCTCTTTTTTCTGCCGAAATGCCTGCCGCCTTGATTGTATATGCTGTTATTTTAATTCCATATTTTTTCAAAAGTTCCGATGCGACAGCGCCACCTGCAACTCGTGCAAGAGTTTCTCGACCGCTCGCTCTTCCCCCGCCTCTATAATCACGGCAGCCTTTATATTTTATATCATAACAATAATCGGAATGACCCGGACGAAACGTATTTATAAGGTTTTCATAATCTGACGGATGTTGAGATGTATTTCTGACTTCGAACGCGATCGGGGCACCTGTTGTGCGTCCTTCAAAAACACCTGAAAGGATTTCTACTTCATCGGCTTCTGTTCGTGCCGTAACTGATGCGTTTAATTTGCCGCTGACGTCGACACCCGGTCGCCTTCTGTTCAATGCTGACTGGATAACATCTTTAGAGATTTCAAGACCACTCGGACAGCCATCAATTATACAACCGAGCGCAACTCCATGACTTTCTCCAAATGTTGTCAGCCTAAACTTTTTCCCAAACGTGTTCATACGCTGATTATACCAAATAATCGCACCGATTTCACTACACAAATTTTATCGACTTTTGTGAAATATCACACGGAGATTATCAAAACAAAATCGCGTCATTTGACTTTGTCCTCGCTAAAAAATCAACTCTCTTACTGACATACATCAAAAATATCACTGTTTTCTGACACACAGATTGCCGATAAAAACCAGCGAAAGTTGAAATTATATATAAAATTCATTAGACTGTTTTTCGATATTATAAAATATCCGGAGGCACGTTATGAATATTTTTCGCGGCGCATTCACAGCTTTAATAACTCCAATGAATGCAGACAGTTCTGTCGATTTTGAGGGCTTTCGAAAAAATGTCAAACATCAGCTTCAACAGGGAATTGACGGTCTAGTTCCTCTCGGGACAACAGCCGAAACTCCAACCCTTGATGAAAGACCCGGTTGCGAAGAAGATAAAATCATAGAAATTGTTTTCGAAGAGGTCCGCGCTTTTGAAAAAGCTAAAAATAAAAAAATCCCGATTATTCTTGGAGCAGGTTCTAACAACACAAAAGATGCTGTTATGTATTGTGAACGTGCAAAAAAAGCCGGCGCAGATGCTGCTCTCGTTGTAACTCCTTATTACAACAAACCGTCTGAAGAAGGAATTTATCAACACTTTGCAGCAGTCTCAAAAGTAGGAATCCCTATCATCGTTTACAATATTCAAGGTCGCACAGGATTGAACATTTCTACAGATTTACTAGTGCGCATTGCAGCATTACAAAATATTGCAGGTGTAAAAGAAGCAAGCGGAAACATCGCTCAAATGATGGAAGTTATAGGTCAGGTAAAAAACAAAAACAACGATTTTGCAGTTCTGTCAGGAGACGATGCGCTCACACTTCCCCTGATTGCAGCGGGAGGAGATGGAGTTATATCTGTAGCATCTAATATGATCCCTGCAATAATGCACGATTTGACTCAGGCGGCTCTCGATGGCGACTTTAAAAAAGCGCGTGAGATTCACTACCGACTTGAACCGTTTTTCAAAGCAGAATTCTGCGATGGAAACCCTGCGTCTATAAAATACGCTATGAACGTAAAAGGAATGCCGGCAGGCACTTTGCGTTTGCCACTCGTAGAAGTAAAAGACACAGCAAAAAAGACAATCGAAAATGCCATCAAGGCATGCAATCTATAAAAAAAAAGAAGGTAAATTATGAGTTCTAAGATAAAAGTTGGAGTTTTAGGTGCAACTGGAATGGTTGGTCAGCGTTATATCAAGCTGCTTGAAAATCATCCTTGGTTTGAAGTTACTTATGTTGCAGCATCACCACGCTCTGCCGGCAAACTTTACAAAGACGCTGTTGAAAACCGCTGGCTGATTGGAGAAAACATTCCGAATGGCGTTGCAAATCTTACAGTTGAAGACGCAAACGTCCCAGAAAAAGCACTTGGAAAATGCCAATTTTTGTTCAGCGCGCTTGAGCTACCTAAAAAAGATGATATCAAAAATCTTGAATCGGCATACGCTGCAGAAGGATTACCGATTGTTTCTAATGCTTCTGCAAACCGTTGGACAGAAGACGTTCCAATGCTTGTTCCCGAAATCAACTTTTCGCATCTTGATGTAATAAAAGATCAGAAAAAACATCACGGCTGGGATAAAGGCTTTATAGCTGTAAAACCGAATTGCTCGCTGCAAACATACATGATGCCGATTCACGCCCTCATTCAAGCTGGATATCCGGTAAAGAGAATGATAGTAACTACATTGCAAGCAACATCAGGGGCAGGATACCCCGGAGTTCCGTCTTTTGATATGATAGACAACATTGTTCCGTTTATCGGCGGCGAAGAAGAAAAAACAGAAAAAGAATGCCTGAAAATTCTTGGCACGGTAAGAGATGGAAAAATTGAAAACGCACGGTATCCTGTAGTATCTTCAACTTGTACGCGAGTGCCGGTTGTTGACGGTCACACAGCATGTATTTCCCTTGAGTTTGATTTACCTGATGATAAAAAACCTTCTCTTGAAGAAATCGAAAAAATCTGGACATCGTATTCATCGCTTCCACAGGAACTAAAACTCCCTTCAGCGCCGGAACACCCGATTGTTATACGCCATGAAGAAAATCGTCCACAACCGCGCCGCGACCGCGAGACTGAAAAAGGCATGGCATGCGTCATCGGTCGCCTACGTCGATGCAACGTGTTCGACATAAAATTTGTCGCATTGAGTCACAACACAAAACGCGGAGCAGCTCTCGGGGGCATTCTCAACGCAGAATTGCTCAAGGCTAAAGGCTTTTTTGAATAGATGAGATGAAGAAAAATAATGGCGTCCCGGCTTTAGCCGTCGGCTGTTACGCACTTCGCTCCCGCTCATCCTCTTCGGCTTCGCCTTCGATGGACTGCTTCGCAGGTGCTTCATAGCCTGACGCAAAAAAAAGATTATGAAACAATACGAAGCAGTTGTTCAAACATTAGAAAAACTCGGCGGAGTCGCAACACTTGGACAGCTGAATCAAGAGGTCTTCAAAATAAAAAATTGCAAATGGAATACAAAAACACCTTTTGCATCTATTCGCCGTATTGTTCAGGAAAACAAAGATATCTACAAAATAAAGCCCGGATTATGGGCATTAAAATCACACCAAAAACAGCTGGAACAAAAAGGCATCATTGTTGAAACGGAGAAAAATAAAAACTCAAAAGAAGTAATCGAATTTAATCATTCCTATTACCAAGGGCTGCTTGTTTGTATCGGAAATCTAAAAAAACTTTCTACTTTTGTGCCGAACCAAGATAAGAATAAAATGTTCCTGCATGAAAGACTTGGAGATTTGAGAACATTAAATGATTTACCAAAGTATTCGTATGAAAATCTTGTTTCAAGAAGCTCAACTATTGATGTCATTTGGTTTAATAAACGAAACATGCCAGATTCTTTTTTTGAAGTAGAGCATTCAACTGATATACAGAATTCACTGATGAAATTCAGTGATTTGCAAGATTTTTATACAAGAATGTTTATTGTTGCAGATGAAAAGCGGCATTCGGAATTTGATAAAAAAATTGAATACAGCGCTTTTGAAAATTTACGAAAGGAAAAACGGGTCAAATTTCTAAGCTATTCAGATTTAGAAAGACAATACAGACAGACATTGGAATTACAGTCAGTACAGACTTTAATTTTGTAAAATCACTTCCCCTCTTCTCCCATCTTCCCACCGCTTTATTTCAGCGTAACATACGTTTTTCCAGCTCCTCCATCTTCTGCCAAAGCGTAGCAAAAATCTGCAACGACCGGATTGTGAGAAAGAAAATCCGCGACAGTCTGCTGCAAAATGCCGTCTCCTTTTCCGTGAATAATGCTGAAATGCAAAAAATTATTTAAAACGCACAAGTCAAGCTGATGTTCCATTGCACGGATAGCTTCGTCTGAGTGCATACCGAGCAACTTCAATTCAAACACTGGGCGCTCTGTAAATCCGTTTTTATTATCATCTGCAAGTTCAATCGAGATATCGGGGGTTGCGGCTGCAGAATCTGTTTTTCGCACGAGTTTCAAATCTTTTTCTTTCATCGACATTTTCAGGCTGCCGAACTGCACAAGCCAAGTGCCTTTTCTTGTCTGTTCTAAAAGAATCCCTTCATTTTTTGTCGAAACGTTTATGACAGCGGCGCCTTGCTCAAACGCGAGAGGAAGTTCTAAAGCTGTTGTTTTTCGTTTTTTGTAAAGAGCTTTATCAGTATTTACTTCGCCACTGAAATTTTCTGGAGAAAGCTCAAGTGAAGTCGCATATTTTAGTGCCTCTGTATTGCTCATCTTTTTCTTAGTTTTTTTATTGCTTGAGTATTTTTCATATTTTTCACGTTTTGAAATTTCTTTGTTGAAATCTTCTTCGTCACTGTTTAATTTTTCTTCCTCAAGTTCAATTTTAGAATTCAGCAGCATTGTCTTTTCTGTGATGCTTGAAATATACTGTTTTACACTCAATGTTTTTTCGCGTGTGATTTCGCCTTCTTTTAGCGTCCTGACAAGATTTTCAAGCTGCCTGCGGCTGTGAATTAAAAAATCATTGATTTCCTGCTGTTTTCCTTTTTTGAGGTCATTTTCTTTGCGCCGAAGTTCGAGTTCTTTTTGTTTTAATTTGTCGAGTTTTTCCTGTGCCTCAAAATATTTGCGTTCAGCTTCTTTTTGGATTTTGTTCAATTCAATGTGCTTTCGGTTCAATCCGCGGATAAGCGCTGAAACATCTGCCTGTTCTGTTGCTATGTAATTGCGGGCGGCTTTGCAGATATTTTCGGGAAGTCCGCTTTTTTTTGCAATATCGAGTGCATGGCTTTCTCCCGGAACTCCCATCAAAAGATGATAAGATGGAGACAATGTGCTCTGGTCAAACTCAACTGAGGCATTTATACAACTCTTGTTTGTATATCCGTAATTTTTCAGAATTCCCTGATGTGTCGTCACAAGCACGAATGATTGTTTTTTTATCAGCTCGTCCAAAACTGCCATTGAAATTGCAGTGCCTTCCTGTGGGTCTGTGCCGCTTCCAAGTTCATCGAGCAATATCAGCGTATCAGCTTTTGCGGAATTTACTGCATTTGCAATATTTTTCATGTGCCCGCTGAAAGTAGAAAGGCTCTGGTCGAGTGATTGGTCGTCGCCGATATCTGCATATACATTGCTGAACACGGGAAGACGAGTGCCTTCCGCAGCCGGAATCGGAAAACCAGTCTGATTCAACATCGAAAGCAATGCAAAAGTTTTAAGAGAAACTGTTTTTCCGCCAGTGTTAGGTCCTGTTATGATGAGAACCCTCTTGTCTTCCATAAAACGAATGTCGATTGGGACTGCACTTTCCCCAAGAATCGGATGGCGTGCCTGAAGTAAAAGAGGAGGCTCGCCGATTGCAGGCATTGCATATGAACAGCTGTGAGAAGCTCCCCATCGCTCGGCAGCCTGCGTCGTATCAAAAAGGCACATCAATGGCAGAGCTTGTTTTATAAGCGGAATGGAAGGCTGAAGTTCACCTGTGAGTTCTGTTAGAATTCTTTTTATTACGCTTTGCAGCTCAAATTCTTTTTGAATAAGTTCATTGCTGCACAAGACAGCTTCTTCAGGTTCAACGTAGACTGTCTGTGCAGTCTGGCTGACTTCGTGGATAATTCCTCTGATTCTGTTTTGTAAGCTAGCTTTTACAGCTAAAACCTGACGACCGTTGCGAAGAACAGGTATGTTGCTTTCCAAAACTGATGTGAATTTTGAATCAGATGTAAAACTCTGCATGATTGTCGTGATTTTGTTGTTGAGTGTGGCAATCTGTTTTCGTATTGCGCTTATCTCCGGCAAGTCGCGCATTGTTCCATCAGGGGAAATTATGTGAAAGATTTTTTTTTCAGCATCGCTCAACTCCGGAAGTTGATCTGCCTCAATCGGAAGAAATTTTAAGCCAAGCGCTGTCTTATGAATTGAAATCTGGGCTTTTACATTTTTTACGCTCAAAATAAAATGTCCGAGAGCACGAACATGTTCAATCGAAAGGCAGGCGCCATTTGTTCTGATTATAGGCAAAATCTCATTTACAGGTTCCCACCCATACACCGGGTTTGAATGAGATGCCGCAAAAAAAATGTCCCATTCTCGGCTGAGATTTTTCAGTTTTTCAATTTCTTCATTTTTTTTCAACGGGAGACGGTTTAATAAAGAGGCTTTTCCTTCTTCAGAGACACAAAAATCTGCGACTTGGTCACGGATGCGAAAATAATCGATTTCTGTAAGTGTTTTTTGATTCATAATTTTTTATAAGCACTGTTGTTTTATAAATAAATAAAAATAAATCAATCCGACCACGAACCTGTCCTTATCTCTTCACAGATTCGCATCCAGCTATCAAAACGCTCTTGTGTGATATAGCCGTTTTCGAGTGCTTTGAGGACAGCGCATTCCGGCTCCGAAATGTGCTTGCAGTTTGCTCCGAATTTGCATTTTCCAAGAAATTGATCGAATTCTCGAAAATAAAGCGCAAGTTCATCAGCTTTTATGTCGTCTAAAACAAAACGCCTGATTCCCGGTGTGTCTATGATATTTGCTTTTCTTCCTCGAACGCCTTCGGTGAGAGACTCGTTTAAATTAAGGTGGACTAAAGTTCCTTTTGTAGTAGTGTGACTACCTCGTCCGTATTTTTTAGAGAGGCTTCCTGTGCGCAAAACGCAATTGTTATCCATCACATTTATTAAACTTGATTTTCCAACACCAGACTGCCCAACAAAAGCGGAAAGTTTATCTTCAAGAATTTCAGCAAACTCTGTCATTCCCTCACCTGTTCTGGCAGAAAGCCGCAACACTTTATAGCCCAAATCTTCCCAAATATTCAGCCGGCGTTCTATCATTTCAAAATCTTCAGCTCTGCCGTCTGCCTGCATCTGTTGAGCTAAGTCCCATTTGTTGCAGACAATAACCGGTGTAATTCCCTGATGCTCAGCCTGCGCGAGTGCACGATCGATAAAACGAGGACGAAACGGAGGCTCCTCAGGGGTGGTAACTAAAATCAGATAATCGAGATTGCTTGCGATAAGCTGAGGACAATTTCCTTTTACATTATAACGAAGAAATGTATTTTTTCTAGGATGGATGAGAGTTACCTGACCTTTGGCATCGTCAAGTTCATCGATTGCAATTTCAACAACATCGCCTGGTGCTATAGGATTGTAAAACGTCTTGTCTGTTTTTATAACCTTACCTTTTATAGTGCAATTTCTTATAACATCATCTTCGCATTCAACTGTAAAAAGGTTATTTGTACCGGCAATAACTGTACCTGTCAAAGTTTTATCCCCTCTATAAAAAGTCAACGAGAAAATATCAATTTTCGACTTGACTTTTTACGCATATTCGCAATGAAATGAGAATATGCTCTCTATAATCAAGTTTGCAGAACAAACATAGCTCAAACTTAGTACAAGCTTAGTGCAAACTTGCAGATAAAACTTTGACACCATCTCTGTCAAAGTTTTATCACTCCTATAAAAAGTCAACGAGAAAATATCAATTTTCGACTTGACTTTTTACGCATATTCGCAATGAAATGAGAATATGCTCTCTATAATCAAGTTTGCAGAATAAACATAGTGCAAACTTAGTACAAGCTTAGTGCAAACTTGAAGATAAAACTTTGACACCATCTCTGTCAAAGTTTTATCCCCTCTATAAAAAGTCAACGAGAAAATATCAATTTTCGACTTGACTTTTTACGCATATTCGCAATGAAATGAGAATATGCTCTCTATAATCAAGTTTGCAGAATAAACATAGTGCAAACTTGCAGATAAAACTTTGACACCATCTCCGTCAAAGTTTTATCCCTTTTATATCCTCTGTTTTCTGCCTACATTTTACATTTTTTCGAGGTATGGAACAAGCACAAGTTTCATTGCGTTCTTAATTACCTGCAACGTGCATTCCGCCAGATAAAGGCGAGCACCAGCGAGTTTTGCGTTTTCTGCATTTACGATGGAACATGTCTGATAGAATTTGCTGAAATCTTTTGCAGTTTCATAGACGTAAGCGGCAACAGTGCTCGGGTCAAGATTTTCGGCAGCTTTTTCTACGATCGATGGAAAGTCGCCGATATTTTTTATCAACGCCCATTCGTCCTCATTTGTAAGAAGAGCAACAGCGGCGTCGCTTGAATCTGACTTAATTCCGGCTTCATTTGCTTTAGCGAGGATCGAATTGATGCGAGCTCCCATATATTGCAAGTAAGGTCCCGTGTTTCCGTTAAAACTCAAACTCTCTGAAGGATTAAAGAGCATATCTTTTGCAGGAGTAGCTTGAAGCATGTAGTAATGAAGAGCCCCAATTGCAACCTTTTCTGCTACATCGTCGGCATCTACGTCGCCATCACGACCGCGTTCTTTGATTGCCTTAAGAGCATCTGCATGAAGCGAATCTATCAAATCATCGGCATCGACGATAGTGCCTTCACGGCTTTTCATGCGTCCGCTTGGAAGGTTTACAAGACCGTAAGACAGATGATAGAGTTTTTCTGCCCATTCAAAACCGAGCTTTTTTAAGATGTAAAACAAAATCTTAAAATGGTAATTTTGTTCACTGGCAACAACGTATACAAGCTGATTGAAAGGCCAGTCGTCATGGCGGCTTATCGCAGTTCCGATATCCTGCGTGATATACACTGAAGTTCCATCTTTTCTCAAAAGAACTTTTTCGTGATTATCTTCGTCTTTCCCTTTGCCGACTACGTCAGTCACGTCTATGCGGACAGAACCGTCTTCAGCCTTAAAGAAAATCCCCTTTTCAAGACCTTTTAAAATCTGATCTTTTCCTTTTATGTAAGTGTCGCTTTCAAAATAATATTTTTCAAAGCCGACGCCGGTGCGGGCATAAGTTTCTTTTATACCCTCAAAAGTCCATTCGTTCATCTTTGTCCACAGTGCTCTGATTTCAGGGTTTCCTGACTCCCACTTGATAAGCATTTCTTCGGCTTGTTGTGCGGCTTCCGGATGGGCAGTTTCCGGCTTGTCTTTTTCGCCTTTAAGCCATCTGTCAAATTCAACATAGCATTGTCCTACAAAATGGTCACCTTTCATCCCCAAAGATTCTGGAGTATCACCTTTTGATTCATGAAACATTTTGTAGGCAAGCATCGATTTACATATATGAATGCCGCGGTTGTTGATGATATTCACTCTGTATACATCCGCACCGGCAGCTTTGAGAATCCTGCTTACAGATTCGCCAAGCGCATCGTTACGGATATGCCCGAGATGAAGAGGTTTGTTCGTATTTGGCGAAGAATATTCTACCATTACGCGGCGTCCCTCAAGAGGCTTTTTCCCTTCTTGATTGAAAGAACCGTAATTTTCCCCCTGTTCTGCAACTGCTTTTAAAATCGGAGACGCAGCAAACGCCTTGTCGAGCTTGATATTTACGTAAGGGCCTGCCGCAATAACTTTTCCAAGTTTACATTCTTTTATCAAGGAAGCAACTTCAGAAGCAATCGCAGGAGGAGCCATGCGGGAAGGTTTAGCAAAAATGAACATCGGAACTCCAATATCGCCGAGTTCCTGATTTGGGGCATTTTGAACAACAATCTTTTCAAGCAGCCCGTCTTCGATTTCAATTCCTTTTTCTGCAAAAAATGTTTTTACCGCTTTTGAAATAATTTCCCTAAATTCTGTCTTTGAGTCTGCCATAGTAATTTCCTTTGAAAATCAGCGATTTATAAAAGCTATCTACATACTACTGATTTTCGCAATTTCTAACAATGTAATTTGATTTTCAAATTTCAGAAATTAAAAACGTTCTGCTTTCTTTCCTGAACTTTTTTTATAAGCTGCCGCCCCATTTTTTCGTGATGAAGAGCGCTCTGTTGAAGAATGAACGTAAAGTTTTGAGCCTTTTTCTCGTCCGCGCCATGCATAACAATCTCTGTCTCCTCTATCTTTGTTGCGCTCTCTTTCGCGCCCTGCACCAAAGCCTGAAGAACCTCGTCCACTGCGATGTCGTCTTCCGCCGTCGCCATCTTCGTCTTTGACATCAAAATGCATGTGCGGAAGATTGCGGTTTGTCTTAGACATCTCAACAGCTTTTTTTGCCGATGCGACCGGCAAGCTTACGAGAGCAAACTGCTGCGCAACATCGATTCCGTCAACCATTCGTTCCGGAATGTGAAGTAAATCGCTGAAAAAATCGGCAATTTCTTTAGCGCGGAAACCGTCCTTTTTCCCAAGAGAAACAAAAACCCTAAGCTGGTCGCCACGTGGTCCTGAATCTTTTGTATTTATAGCTCCATAATGTTTAGAACTCAGTTTTTCGCCGTAGAATATTTGCAAAAGACTTGCGAGAACTTTCTCAGGTTCGTTCCCCTCTGTAAGCTCATGCGCAAGCGTTTCATATTTCGTATCAAAAGGATTGAGAATTCGAGCTGATTCTTTTACAGAAACATCGGCAGAAGCCGACTCCTCTTCTCCGTCATTTTTGTTTTCAGCGATTTCAGCGATTCCAGAGTTTTCAGCATTCTCTTCCGATTCGCCGTCTGTTTTAACATCCTGATCTTCAACTGATTTGTCATAATGCTTAAACAGCTTGGCTTTCAATTCTTCAACGATGCGCTTTTCTTTTACTGAGAGAACTTCATTTATCGAAGGGATTTTGCCTTCTTTCAATTCGCTTTTTGTCGCGGTCAAAACTTTTTTTGTTAGAAAACTCAGTTTGCGGCGTTCTTCAGGACGCACAAACGTGATTGCAACACCTGTTGTTCCCGCACGACCAGTTCTTCCGATACGGTGAACGTAAGTTGCAGTATCAAACGGAAG
The DNA here is from genome assembly GCF_014334335.1 of Treponema sp. Marseille-Q3903. Lineage (NCBI taxonomy): Bacteria > Pseudomonadati > Spirochaetota > Spirochaetia > Treponematales > Treponemataceae > Treponema > Treponema sp. Marseille-Q3903. The sequence continues at coordinate 861,440 of NZ_JACSEU010000001.1, read as the reverse complement.
CGAATAATTTACGACGTGAGAAAGCCCCGAAATATCAATACCTCGTGCGGCTACGTCGGTAGCGACAAGAATGCGTGTTTTACCTTTGCGGAATCTTTCCAGAACTTTTTCGCGCTGATTTTGCATGATGTCGCCGTGCAATGCTGCAGCTTCGTATCCGCGCATGTCGAGCTCTCGAGTGACACGGTCAGCATCGGATTTAGTCATTGTAAACACAAGGCCGTAAAAATCAGGGGAAATATCTATCAGCCGAACAAGGGCTTCGATTTTTTCGCTTTCTTTTACAACCCAATATTGCTGGTCAATCAAAAGAGCTTCGTCAATTACATTTTCTTCTTCAATTATGTCGTATTCGCCCATAAATTCGCCGGCAATCTTTAGGATCGGAGATGGCATTGTCGCACTGAACAACAAAATACGGCAGTCGGGATTTGCATGATGAAAAATTTCTTCAATGTCATCGATAAATCCCATGTCGAGCATTTCGTCGCCTTCATCGAGGATAAAATATTTAATTTTGCTGATATCGAGCGTCTTTCTGTCTAAATGGTCTTTGATTCTTCCCGGAGTTCCAACAACTATTTCTGAACCGCGTTTGAGTTCTCGAATCTGATTTGCATAAGAGGCACCGCCATACAAAACAGTTGTACGCGGAAAATCGTTGTTTGCAAAAGATTCCATCTCTGCACAAGTTTGAACAGCGAGTTCTCGTGTCGGTTCAAGAATAAGTGCTTCGACATGTGAAGATTTTTCACGCACATTCTGAATTATAGGAAGACCGAACGCAGCTGTTTTACCGGTTCCCGTTCTCGCACGTGCGATTAGGTTTGCATCGCCTGTAAGCAATCTCGGAATAGCTAAAATCTGGATAGGAGAAGGAGTGACGAATCCTTTTTTTTCAACTGCTTTGATGGTGTATTCATCTAACCCCAAATCTTCAAAGCTGACAGTTATGTCATCGTCTTTTTCATCTGTTTCGTCAAAAGCTGTTTCTGCTTGTTCTGTTTTTTCCGCTGTGGCTGGATTTTCCTTTGCGGTCGGATTTTCGTTTGCGGCTAAATTTTCGTTAGACACGGCTGTTTCATTTTGAGCCGAAGACAATAAGCCTTCATCCATTGTGTTTTTTTTGTTCATATAAATACCTCTGTATCCCAAAACGAAAGCAAAGTTATTTATATAAAACTCTCAAAATTAAAAAACCAACTTTCGTGTTACCCTTTGTAACAAGCCTAACTATATATGAATACAAACAAAGATACAAGCAAAAGTTTATCATCATACCTATTGACAATAGTTTTATATAAAACTATTGTCATCATAACTGAAAAAAAATCACAGGGATGTATAAATATGAAAATAGCAAAAACATTATCTATTTTATTTTGTATTTCGGCACTTTTTACAAGCTGTACTAGCTCGGAAAAAAGAAATGGGCTTTCTATTGCGCTTTTTATTCCGGGAATTGCAGATGATACAAGTCCAACGTATAAGCAACTAAAAGAAGGCGTTGCTAATGCGTGCGAAGAAAAATCCGTCTCTCTTTTTGTAATGGAAGCCGGCTCAAATCAAGCTGAATGGGGGTCAAAACTGACTGCACTGACGGCGGAACAAAAATACGATGTAATTATCTCATCTAACCCCTCTCTTCCAGAAATTGCAGAACCGATTTTAAAGCAGTTCCCAAATCAAAAATATATTTTTATGGATGCCACAAAGGAAGGGAATCGGAATATATTCACAGTTTGTTACAATCAGTTTGAGCAAGCTTACTTAAACGGTTATATCGGTGGGCTTATGTCAAAATCGCACAAAATGGCTTTGATTGCAGCTCAAGAATATCCTGTTATGAACAACATAATTCTTCCATTTTTTGAAAAAGGTGCGAAAGCCGCTTATAATTCAACTACGGTAGATTTTAGGATTGTCGGGAACTGGTACGACGCTACAAAAGGAGCTGAAATTGCCGATGCTGTCGCAAAAATTGGAGTTGATGTTATATTGCCAATATGTGGAGGAGCCTCGCAAGGAGTTATAAACTCCGCCGTAAACAACGGACTGTATATAACATGGTTCGATGATAACGGATTTTCAAAAGCTCCTGGAACAATCATCTCCAGCAGCACGATGGAGCAAAAAAGGATGTCTTACATGGTTACGATTGACTTTATTGAAGGCAAAACACCGTGGGGAACTGCAAAAATGGTCGGCATAAAAGAAGGCTTTGTAGATTTTATTCAAGACGACCCAAACTACAAAAAAACAGTTCCGGAAGATATTCAAAACAAAATGAAAAATCTGCTAGACGGTATAAAAAACGGAGAAATTGTTATACAATAGCGCTTCGTGGTACAAAAATTGAAAACCGACAATAAAAAATCTTATTCATCGCTTGTATTAAAAGATATCTGCGTAAACTATTCGTACAAAAGCGTACTCAAAAATGTTTACTTGACTTTCGAAAAAGGCAAAATATATGCTATTTTAGGAGAGAATGGAGCGGGAAAAAGTACGCTGACAAGTTTGCTGTGCGGAGACAGGCAACCTACAAGCGGGAAGATTTTTCTTGATGATAAACAAGTAAAATTTAATTCCCCAAAAGATGCGCTGAATTGCGGAATAGCATGCGTTCATCAGCGTCCGCTCCTCGCCGATTCTTTTTCTATAAGAGACAATGTCAAAGTCGGTGTAAAATTATTCGGACCGACAATCGATTTAATTTTGGAAAATGTCATAGTCGGGGAATTGTTCAAGACAAAAAAACTTTCGAAAACCTCAACTGTTGTTCAAGAGCTGTCTGATTACGAGCGTTTTAAGGTCGCATACGCAAATCTATTTTTAAAGCAGCCCTCTTTTTACATTTTTGATGAAGCTCCTCTTGATTTTTTGCAGAGCTCAAGCAAAGATATTTTGAAAGTGCGAGAATCAATCAAAAAATCAGGCTTAACTTTTATTTTGATTTCGCATTTTATTCCGGAAATAATAAAAATTGTAGATAAAATCATTCTTCTAAAAGACGGCAAAGTTTTAGAAATTCTCGATTCTGACAAAACTTCAGAATCTGATATAAAACAGAAACTTTTCGGAATCGAAAAAAACATATCGATTCCGCCTTCAATCAAATTTGAAAAAATACTTGAGGAAAAAGTTCTCGCATACCGTTCCGGCAAAATCAAAAAGGACATCAACGGATTAAAAAAAAGGATTAAAATCGGTTATATTCCTTCAGATAAAACGTTCCGTGCATCAAACCCGAATCTTACAGTTTTACAGTTGACGACAATCTATCACACAGAGCTTAAACAAAAAGAGCTTGAAAAATATGCGTATAATATACTCAAAAAAGCTGATGTCAATATAAAACTCTACGAAAAAGTGTCGAACCTTTCGGGAGGTATGCTTCAGAGAATCATCCTCGAACGCGAAATAGAAGAAAACCCTGACGTGATGTTCCTTTTCAATCCGACACATGGACTTGATTCGGAATCGACTCAACGGCTTTATGCAAAACTAGATAAACTCGCACAAAGCGGCACGGACGTAATCATTGGAGAACCTCAATGAATCTATACTTTTTCGGCTCTGCAATAAACATTTCTGCATTATACATGACAGCGGGTCTTGGAGCGGCAATCTCTATAAAATCGGGAAACCTCAATCTCGGCGGAGAAGGTCAAATCTACATCGGAGGATTTGTTTGCGCAATCGTTCTGCAAACTTTCCAATCTGCTCCAGTAGCGCTTACGCTCCCACTCTCACTTTTGCTTGCAATAATTGCGTCAGCGGCAATCGCATGCCTTTGTGCGTTTTTTAAATTGAATCGAAATTCCGATTTTTTATTTACATCTTTTATATCATCTGCGGCAATTATCCCAGTGATAGACGGACTTATTGCGGGGCCTTTCAGGAGCCGTTCGGACAACTTGCTTTCAACACCGTTTATCCCTGATTCGGCACGGTTCAAAGCATTTGTTCCGCGTTCACCGTTGACAATCATGATCGCGATAACAATCGCATTCTGCATATTTTTCTTTTTTGCAATCAACCGCACCGCATACGGAAGGAAATTGACAATTTACGGAACGTCTCCTCTTCTTGCGGAATACGCAGGTTACAATGAAAAAAAATTGTTTTATTCATCAGCGTTAATTTCAGGTGGAATGCACGGTCTTTGCGGAGCGTTGGCAGTTCTCGGCGTTTATTTTACATGCCACTCAGGATTTTATCAGGGGATTGGCTGGAACTCACTCTCTGCGGCGATGATTGCAAATTCAAACCCACTCCTTTTAATTCCGTCGTCGCTTTTTATGGGATTTATCACAACTTATGCAAACAAATATGCGATGTATGCGAATTTTACATTTGATGTGAGCGGATTGATTCAGGCTGCCTTTTTGTTTATTATTTCATTTCCTCTTTATACAAAACAAAATTTTATCAAAAGAGAGGCAAAACGATGATTGTCGATATACTTTCGTTTTCTGCACCGCTTGTCCTCTGTTCAATCGGAGCACTTTTTACAGAATATGCAGGCGTGCTTTCCCTTTTTTTGGAAGGTTTGATATCATTTGCGGCATTCATGGACTTTACATTCACTGTTTTGACAGGAAGTCCACTACTCGGACTTCTAATCTCAACATCGGTTTCTACGATTTTAGTTTTTGTTTTTTCAAAGCTGATAGAAAAATTTCATGCAAAAGTTTTTATAGCCGGAATTGCCATGAATCTTTTTTTTGCAAGCGTAGTTTCAGCTCTTTCAGTTTTGATTTTTCGCTCTCGAGGAGTTTTAACTTCTCCTCTTTTCAGTTTTAACGTATCGAACATAAAAACAGCGTCGGTGCTTGTTTTAATTGCGATGATTTTGTTCGCTATCGTTTTTATAAAATTTACAAGAACCGGTTTGTATATAAGGATGGCAGGAAGCTATTCCGACACTCTCCTTGCGCGCGGCGTAAATCCGTCTGCGATTAGGACAATCTCATGGATGTTTGCTGCAATTTACAGTTCTGTAGCAGGATGTTTTCTTTGCATGAGGCTTTCGTCTTTTGTACCCGGCATTTCGAGCGGTCGTGGCTGGATGGCGATTGCGGCTGTATTTTTAGGACGTAAAAGACCTAGCAGAATTATAATTTGTGTGTTTATATTCTGCCTGGCTGATCTTTTTGCAGCGACAATTCAAAATTACATTCCGAATATTCCATCATCATTGTTGTTGTCGCTGCCGTACATCGTCTCGTTGCTGTTGATTTTAAAGAGATAAATCCTAAAAAATCGATAATCAATAAACGCTCAAAATTTTCTGCAATTTATCTTTACCGATAATTCTCATAAAACTTCCAAGACGAGGTCCTTGCTCTTTGTTTATCAGTACGTGATAAAGTGCCGTAAACAATTCTTTAGCATCGATTCCCATATCTGTTGCAATGTCGTAAATTGCCTGCTGGCACTCTTTATCAAGTTGGAATGAATCTATTTTTGGAACAACTTCGTCACGGACTCGTTTTATTGCCGAGAGCATTTCGCCTGACAATTCTGCCTTGCTGCCGTCGTTTCTAAGCGCAAAACAAAATTCAGGAGCACAATCAGGAGCAGAATGCAAAATCCAAAACCAAGCACATGCCATACGGCGGCGCAATCTCTCTTCCTGCTCAGGCTTTACATCGCCTAGAGATTTTATGACAGCATCTATGTCGCCAGAATAAGTTTGGAGCAAAGTCGTAAGCATTCTAAAAGTAATCTGATAAGGCATAACATCAGGAATCTTACCGTCAATCTGAGAAAGCATATAAATTCTCTTTTCTTTATTAAAAACGTCGTCGGACTTAGCTTTATCTACACCATAGACAATTCTCTCCGTTTTGTCGTAATCTTCGTATACTTTCAAAACATCCATATCAAAACTGATTGCAAATTCCGTGTTTGGACGAGTTCCCGCAAATAAATAACGGAGTACTTCTGCCTGATAAATATCCAGAGCATCTGGAAGAGCTATCACCTTTCCTTTAGATGAAGACATTTTTCCAGGAACTCCTTTGAGGTTCACAAAATCGTAACGCATCGTTACAGGAGCGTCCCAACCGTAAATGCGTTTTGAAACCAGTTTTGCAGTATCGTAACTTCCGCCCGGACTGATGTGGTCTTTTCCGCCCGGTTCAAAGACTACTTTTTCTTCGTTCCATCTCATCGGCCAGTCTACTCGCCAGCCGAGTTTGGCGCCCTTAAAATTTCTGATATCGGCAGTTTCACAGTTTCCGCACTGACATTTATATGTTATTCCGTATTCGCCGTCGTAATCTGTGATTTCAGTTGTATCTTTCTGACATTTCCCGCAAAAGATTGAAACAGGCCAGTAAACATCTTCAGGCTTCATCTTGTGTTCGTCATCGCGGTATGCGTTCAAACATTCTTTGATTACATCGCGATTTTGCATCGCTTTTTTCATTCCTTCAGCATAGAGGTTTGCTCGGTAGCGGCTTGCCTGATAAAGAAATTCAGGAGCAATGCCGACGCGCGGAAGTTGAGTTTCAATATCGACTTCGTGGTGGCGCGCATAATTTTCATTGCGTTTTGTAGTGTCGGGTACTTCCGTAATCGGGTAACGCAAATATTTTTCAAGGATTTCCGGTTCAGGCATATTTGCAGGAACTTTGCGGAAAACATCGTAATCGTCCCACGAATAAATAAAACGCACTTTTTTACCGCGGTCACGCAATGCACGAACGACTAAGTCTACGGTAATTATCTCACGGAAGTTTCCAAGGTGAACTGTCCCTGACGGTGTGATTCCAGAAGCGCAAGTGTATAAATCCAAATCACCTTTTTCTCTGATAATCTGGTTTGCCATCTGATCTGCCCAGTGGCAAAGCAAATGGTTTTCTGTTTGATTATTGTTACTCATAAGGCTGTATTATAGTTAAAAAACGCATTAGTAGCAATCATAATTGAAAGCCAAGCACAATAGCACAATATCATTCCGGCAACTGAACAACGACAGAAAGCATTGAACTTAAAATTGAATAATATTATAATTTTAATTCACAGGATTCTCTTCTACGAGTCCTCTATTCTTATTCAAATCTTTTTTATTAAGGAAAATATATTATGGTAATTTTAACTTTGAACTGTGGTTCATCATCTGCAAAGTATCAGGTTTATGACTGGGACGACAAAAAAGTAATGGCTAACGGTGTTGTGGAGCGCATCGGTATTGAAGGTTCATGCATTACTCACAATGTAAAAGGAAAAAAAATCGAAATAACATCTGCATGTCCGACCCACAAAGAAGCAATTGAATTGATTATAAAAGAGATAACCGACTCAGAAGTTGGCGTTATAAAATCTATGGATGAAATCGGAGCTGTAGGTCACCGCGTATTGCATGGCGGCGAAAAATTTACAAAATCGGTTCTAATCACACCGGAAGTTCTCGATGGATTCCGCGATGTAATTGATTTAGGACCGCTTCACATGCCTGCAAACATAATGGGAATTGAAGCTGCTCAAAAAGTTATGCCGAACGTTCCGCATGCAGCAATAATGGATACGGCATGGCATCAGACAATGCCTCCGGAAACATTCCGATACGCAATTCCAAAAGAATGGTACGAAAAATATGCAGCGCGCAGATACGGATTTCACGGGACATCGTTCTTATACACAGCAAAAAGAGCGGCTGTATTGCTCGGAAAAGAGCCAAAAGACACAAACCTGATAATCTGTCACATTGGGAACGGAGCTTCAATGTGCGCTGTAAAAAACGGCGTTTGCTATGATACTTCGATGGGAATCACACCGCTCGAAGGTCTTGTTATGGGAACCCGCTCGGGAGATCTTGACCCGGCTCTTCCTTTCTACATCATGCGAAAAACAGGCATGACTGCCGAAGAAATGGACAATGCTCTAAACAAAAAATGCGGATGTCTTGGCATTACAGGACGTTTTTCAGATCGCCGCGATATAGAAGCTGCAGCGGAAAAAGGAGATAAAGACTGTCAACTTTGTATTGAAATGGAATCTCTGAGAATAAAAAAATACATCGGTCAGTATATGGCAGAACTCGGACACGTTGATGCAATCGTATGGACAGCAGGAGTTGGAGAGAGAGCTCCTGTCATCCGAGAAAAAGCTTGTTCAGGGCTCGAAAACTGGGGAATTAAAATCGATGAGCAGAGAAACAAATGGTCATCCACAAACAATGCAGAAACGTACATTCACGCCGACGATTCAGATGTTAAGATTTTTGTTATTCCGACAGATGAAGAACTCGTGATGACAGAAGACGCTTTTGCACTTATGAAAGGAACTTACGACGTTCACACAAAATTCAAATATTCTTTCCAAGACAAAAATTATTTGAACAAAGCTCGGGAAGAAGGGCTTCAAGAGGACTTGGTAAAAAGACCTAACATTGCAAAAGTTTTAGCAAACAAGAGGTGACTAAGTGAAAAAACAGGTTTTTAATCCTTATATGCCTTCATGGGAACACGTCCCAGACGGAGAACCACACGTGTTTGGCGGCAGGGTTTACGTTTACGGCTCTCACGATTTTTTTAACGGCTGGGTTTTTTGTCAGGGAGACTATATATGTTATTCGGCTCCGGTGACAGACCTCAGGGATTGGAAATACGAAGGAGTTATATATCCAAAAACGTCAGAAAAGATGAACGCAGACGGTCACATGTGTCTTTATGCTCCAGATGTAACGAAAGGACCGGACGGACGATATTATCTGTATTATGTCTACGATAAAGTTGGTTTTGTCTCAGTCGCTGTATGTGATAAACCGGCGGGACGTTACAAGTTCTACGGTCACGTTCACTACAAAGACGGCACAAAACTTGGAGAGAGAAAAGGAGATATGCCACAGTTCGATCCTAGCGTTTTAACAGAAGACGACAAAACTTACCTTTACACAGGCTTTTGCGGAAACAACATGAAAGATAGAATTGGGGCTATGGCAACAGTTCTCGGACCTGACATGCTGACAGTGGAAGAAGAGCCTGTCATAATAGCGCCGGGGGACTGTTACACAGACACATCTTTTAAAGTCCAGACAGAATGCCCATACAGACAAGATTCAATTGAAAACTGGAAAGGCTACAAAAATCACGCGTTTTTTGAGGCATCTTCAATAAGAAAAATTGGCGACACATATTATTTTATATTCTCGTCACAAGTGATGCACGAACTCTGCTATGCGACAAGCAAAAATCCTACATCAGAATTCAAATACGGTGGCGTAATCGTCAGCAACTGCGACATGCACATAAACTCGTACAAACCAGCAGATATGCCAACAGCTTATGGCTCGAACAACCACGGCAGTTTTGAACTGATAAACGGCGAATATTATATTTTCTATCACCGCCACACGAACGGAAACTGGTTCAACCGTCAGGGATGCGCTGAAAAAATAAAAGTGATGCCGGACGGAAAGATTCCACAGGTTTTGATCACATCATGCGGACTAAACGGAGGTCCTCTTGAAGGCAAAGGCGAATATCCAGCTTACATCGCGTGCAATATTTTCAACAACGACAGCCCCTGCGTCTACATGAAGTACGACGCGCCGCAAATCACTCAAGACGGAAAGGACGGAGACCGGATTCTAGGGCATATAGCAAATGTTCAGGACGGCTACACATTTGGGTTTAAATATTTTGATTTCAAGGATGTAAAATCTGTTTCGATCACAACTCGCGGTTACGTTTACGGAAAATACGAAATAAGGACTAAATGGGACGGACCTATTCTTGCTACAATCACTCCAGTTGGAACTAATATCTGGAAAACTTACACATCAGACATAAGCATTCCAGATGGAGTTGGAGAACTATACTTTACTTTTAAAGGAAGCGGAACACATCATTTCAAAGGATTCGCGCTGAATTAATTTTTGCAAATAGAATAAATAAAATTGGCATAAAAAATCATCTGGGCTGAGCTACGAGTTTTCGCCCTTTTTCTTGATACTGCTTTGGAGTACAGTTCATATATTCTTTGAATCTTCGAGAAAAATATTGAATATTGTTGTATCCGTGTTCAGAAGCAATTTCAGTTATATTTTTTTTAGAATATATTAAATCTATACACGCTTTTTCAATCCTGTATTTTGTGATGTACTCGTTTACAGTGCTTTGGGTCACGTCTTTAAAGATCCGCAAAAAATGACTTTTGCTGTAATTTGTTACAGAAAGAACATCGTCAAGAGATATATTTTCATTGTAATGTATGTGAATGTAATCTATTGCAGAGTCAATCGCCGATACGGAGTACTTTGTATTCTCTTTTCGGAGCGAGACAACTTCGTACTGGTTTGATTCAATTATGTGAGAGATTATTGTAAACAAAAGAGCTTTCACAATTATCTCGTATCCTGGGACATATTTTGCGCTCATTTTTGCCGTGTGACACATTTTTTCAAGAATAACATCAGGAAGATGCAAAAACCTTTTTACTCGAATATTAGAAAAAAAATCACGGCACGGCTCACCTCTGTCACCAAGCGATGAAATGTCAAATTTTAAAACAATGCAATTATTTTTATTATCAGGAATTCGTTTTATACAATGCTCTGTCTCTGGATATATAAATATCGCATACCCCTGCTGAACAGAAATGTTTTTTCCTTCAACCCCAAATTCAACACTCCCCTCTGCAACATATAATATTTCATGCTCAAGGTGATGATGAGATTTACTTGAACTTACATGCAGCTCATAAATATTTACAGGAAAGCTGCCCGTTCCGCGGTTTATAAATTCATAATTTTCATTCATTCTGTTTGTAGTATAAATCTTGAACAAATAGAAATCTACAAAAAAAAGAATATATTATAAATTTAATGATAATATCGGTGTTTTTTTTATGAAATACCAGACTTATCATTTACTAAACCACAGATTAAACGTTTAACCTGAATTGGCTTGAGGTGATTTTATCAATGCCACCGATTGCCATAAAATTTTTCTAGAATAACGTGAAGTTTTTCGAGTGGTATAACAAAGGAGGATCTTATGAAAAAGCGAGTAATTGCTGTAATTGCGATTGTGGCATTGCTTTCAACTCTAGTTTTTGCAAAAAAAGCAAAAAACTCTAAGAAAATGGAAATTTCTGTATTTACGATACAGCAAAAACAGCAACCACCTAAAAACAACAGAATTTACAAATGGATTGAAGAGAATTTTGGTGTGACTTTCTCTTGGGATATTTTGGTTGGTGACAAAGACCAGAAGATAGGCGTACTTATTGCTTCAGGAGACCTTCCAGACTTAGTAGAAGTTGATTCTGAAAAATTTCAGGGAGCTGGATGTCTTATAGATATTAAGCCATTGGTAGAAAAACATTGTCCAAACATCATGAGACACTACAAATCGGCATGGAAGCAGATGGTTTACATGGATTCCGAAAAAGATTCTCAGGGAAACATAATAAAAGAGCACTTGTACTCACTTCCAAACTTCGGAGTAATCGATGGCATTAATCAAAGTACTTTATATAATCAGAATGCTTTCTGGATTCAAAAGTGTGTTCTCAAAGAATTCGGATATCCTGTAATCAAAACAGTAGACCAATACTTCGACCTTCTTGAAAAATATGCTAAAAAATATCCAACGATCAACGGCGCAAAAACAATTCCATTCTCTATCATCACAGCTGACTGGGAAGCATTCAATCTTTGGAATCCGCCAGCTTTCTTGGCTGGATATCCTAACGATGGAAATGGTCACATTACAAAGGATGGCAAAGGTTACAAATTTACAGACAACTTCTCAGACGCAAACGCAAAGAGATGGTACAAACTTGCTAACGGTTACTATCAGAAAGGATTGATTGACCCTGCGTCTTTTACAGACAACCGCGACCAGTACTACGCTAAAATTGCTCAAGGACGTGTGCTTGGTATGTTCATTCAGGGATGGCAGTTTCAAGGGGAGCCGGAACAGACTCTCAAGACTTCTGGTATGTACGAGAGAACTTATGCTCCACTTCCTGTAACATTTGATAAGTCAATAAAACCATACTACCGAGATCAGCCACTTCCTAATTTTCAGAGAGGTTACGGATTTACAACAAAATGCGGTCAGAAAAAAACTATTGAAATCTTGAAATTTATGGACGAAATGCTCAAAGATGAAAATCAGAAAGTTCTTTACTGGGGACAAGAAGGAATCGACTGGCAAAAAGACGCTCAGGGACGACCTTCAAGAACACAGGCTCAGAGAGACGAGCAGAACGATCCAAACTGGATTCTAAAAAACAAAGCAGACATTTGGAACTTTGAGGCTCCAAAAATCGAAGGCTCTTACTCAGACGGATTCGCTACAAGCATGAATGACCTTCCATGGGAATTTGAACTTGTCAACAAACCTGAAGATATAGAACTTTGGAAAGCTTATGGTGTATCTTCTTATGCGGCTCTCGTAGATCCAAATCCTCCAAAGAACGCCGGATGGTACCCGATGTGGCAGTGTAACCCATCTGCGGAAAACGACGGACTTGAGCACAACGCTGCAGTTGCTATGACAGGCATTGAAACTATCCAAAGAAAATATCTTCCACGAATGATTATGGGGAAACCTGAAGACTTCGACAAGACTTGGGATGAATATGTAAAACAGATTCGTCCTCTCACAGAAGTATACAACAAATTCATGCAGGGCGAACTTGATGCCCGCGTTAAGAACTTTGGTGGTGAAAAATAAAAAAAACTGTCTAAAAACTAAAAGTTCTGGACAGTTGATCTGAGTCTGTATCACTGATTTGACTCGCATTTATGCGACTCAAAAAAAGTCCACAGATATTTTTTTGTGGACTTTTTTTATTTCTTAAGAACAGGTACTTTATGGAAAATAAAAAACTTGCAGGCTCAGTTCCTGCAACTCAGCTTACAAATAAAAAAAACAAGTGGAAGATTCTCGGAAAACAAAAAGCACTGATTTTTATGTCGGTTCCGTTTGTCCTCTACATAATTTTGTTCAGATATATCCCTCTTTGGGGCTGGACAATGGCTTTTCAGAACTACAAACCGGCAAAATCATTTCTTGCACAGACATGGGTCGGGTTTAAATGGTTTTTTGAACTTTTTAAGAGCCCAGAATTTCTTCTATCTTTGAGAAACACTGTAGGTATGAGCCTTATAAGCACAGCGCTCGGCTACATAACCGCAATTTTGATTGCAGTATTTCTCAATGAAGTGCGTATTGTTGGAATCAAACGCTTTGTTCAGACAGTTTCTTACCTTCCGCATTTTTTATCTTGGATAATAGTGTGTGGGTTAGTTGCAAACGTCCTCAACGTAGAAGACGGTGTTTTAAATAATATATTGCTGACGTCTGGTTTTATAAAGCAACCTGTACAGTGGCTTTCAGTTCCTAAATACTTCTGGCACATCATAGGTTGGACTTATGTATGGAAAGAGGTAGGCTGGAACACAATAGTCTATCTTGGTGCGATGACTGCGATTGACCCTTGCCTTTACGAAGCGGCACAGATTGACGGCTGCGGAAGGCTTAGAAAAATCATGCACATCACTTTGCCGGGAATAAAACCAACAATCGTTATAATGATGATTATGTCTGCCGGACACATCCTCGACGCAAACTTTGAAATGCCGTATTTGCTGCAAAACGGCATGATTCAAGATGTTGCAGAAACTATCGACATCTACGTGTTGAAATACGGTTTCAAACTGTTCAACTTTTCGCTTGCAACTGCTGCCGGTATCTTTAAAAATGCAGTAAATATCATGCTTCTGCTTGTTGCAAACGGAATTGCTAAAAGAAGCGGAGAGGAGAGATTAATATGATGGACAAAAAAGATAAACCAACAGACTATTCAGCTGCAAAACAAAAAACAAGAATCGGAAACATAATTTTTGATACGATTATTTTAATCACGCTCGCTGTTGTTGTAATTGTAACTGTGTATCCATTTTGGAACACAATCGCAGTCTCTTTTAACGACGGGCTTGATTCACTCTCTGGTGGAATAACATTTTTCCCTCGCAAGTTTACATGGCAGAATTATAAAGCGCTTTTTGTAACAGACGCAATTTTCAATGCCGGGATAATCTCATTGACAAGGACTGTCCTTCAGACTGTTTTGAATGTGTTCTGTACGGCTATGCTCGCCTATGCACTCAGCCGAAAAGAGTTTTTAATCAAACGAACTCTTACGACAATCATCGTAATAGCAATGTACATAAACGCAGGTTTGATTCCCGGATATATGCTTATCAAAAAACTTCACATGATAAACAACTACGCAGTTTACATAATTCCGAACCTTGTAGACGTATTCAATTTTATCTTGATCCGCACTTACATCAACGGACTCCCAGACAGTTTTGTTGAGTCTGCAAGAATAGACGGAGCTAACGAGCTTAAGATTTTTCTGAGCATTATCATGCCTTTGATAGTACCTTCAATTGCGATGACATGCCTTTTTGTTGCCGTAGGAGCATGGAACAGCTGGTTTGACACATATTTATACTGTTCTCCAAAAGTAAAACTTCATTCTTTGCAGTACGTGCTGATGTCCTATCTTCAAGCAAGTCAAGGACAGAGCAACTCCGCCGCCGATTCAAACGCAATGGCAATAGCTGCAGCAGCAGGTTCCGCAAGTTCAATGGTAACTCCTGTCAGCATCCGTTCTTCAATAACGATTATTGCGACATTGCCGATTCTTGTCGTATATCCATTTGTGCAAAAACATTTTGTAGTCGGTATGACGATCGGCGGTGTAAAAGAATGATATCAGCATAACGTTATTTTCAGGCAGCTTGCAATGTATCGTCATGCGGAAAAAAAATCGGGAAGTTACTAAAACCAGCGAATTACTTAAAGCAGACGTCAACTTCAAAAGGTCCGAACTTCGTTACAAAAGGGATTGCAATAATAGGATAACTTTTAGGCCATGAAATCTGATGATTTTGTCCTATAACTGTCAATGGCGGAGAAATATCAAGTTCGTAGTTTTTTATTACGCTGACAGCATGCCCCGAAATGATATTTGTAAATTCACTTACAAGTTCCAGCGCCATATCGTCAAAATCTTCCGGACGGCATGCAATGCCTGAAAGCTCAAGCATTTTACTTGCAAGGATTTTGTGAAGCCTAAAAGCAATGATTCCTTTGTACATTCCGGTGATTCCGAGCAATCCTGAAACTTCCCAAGGATGCCCTGCATGCACTTCTAGTAAGTGGGCTTCTTTAGGAGTCGCCTTAATTCCAAACATCGCTTCAAAAGTGTTCATTCCTTCTGTTAAAAACGCATTTATAATCTTAGCATCCAATAACTACCTCCTGAGTAATATTTTTATATCCTTACGGAAGAAATGTCAAATATCAAATCCATCTTGTCGCAAAATGATTAAAATTGAATTTTTCCTTTTTTTATGATATATTATATCTAAATATGAACACACAATTCGAAATTAACCAGAAAGTCGTTTACCCAAGCCATGGAGTTGGCATCGTTAAAGAAATTTTTGATAAAACTTTTAATGAAAAAACCGTAAACTATTTTAAGATTTATATTGAAGCGTCTGACATGATGGTCATGGTTCCGATTGACAACGCAGAAAACCTTGGGATTCGCGAGATTGCATCTAAGGAAAATGCCGAAGAAGCTCTAAATCTCCTTTCGGAATCTTTTGAAACACCAACTTCCGACTGGAAACTTAGATATCAGATGAACCTCGACTTGCTCAAAAAAGGAACGGTAAAAGATATTGCAAAGATTGTCCGCTGCCTTTACAACAGAAGCAAAGTCAAAGAGCTTCCTATCCTTGAGCGAAAGCTTTACGACAATGCAAAAAAACTTCTTGAAGATGAAATCTCTTACGCACTCGGAAAAACTGCAAAAGAAATAGAAGCCGAGATTCACACAAAACTTGAGCCGCCTGGATCTGTCCTCAAAATCAAACACACAAACATCCTTGAAGATGACGAAGACGATGATTTGATGAACGACTATTCTGATTCAGGAAAATCGGAAAATTCCGATGACGATGATGAAAACGGAGCAGATGATTCGTCTTTAGACAAAGCCGACGAAGATTTTGACGACGATGACGATGGAGAATTCTAAAATCGCTATTGTGATTACCGCAGCAGGTTCTTCAACAAGAATCGGCGGTAATACGAAAAAAGAATACCTTCCGTTAGATGATGGCACAGTTCTTTCGAACTGTGTTTCAATTTTTTTAAATACAACGTTGAACGACTTTTCTATTACCGATTTTATCATCACATGTCCTGAGGGCAAGATTGAGCAAAGCCGAAACGCTGTCGAATGTGACAAACATACAAAAAAACTTTTAAACACGCTTTCAAAAAAAAATCACATAACTATAGATTACGTCGAAGGTGGAAAAACGCGTCAGTCATCTGTCTTCAACGCTTTGACCAAGATAAAAAATAGCCCTGAGATTGTCCTCATCCACGACGGAGCACGCCCTTTTGTGACTCAAAACGTGATTCTGCGCTGTATCAAAGCTGCATTTGAAAATGGGGCTTCAGTTCCGGGCATCACACCTACAGACACTCAAAAACAGATAGATGAAAACGGATTTATAGCGGCTCACCTTCAAAGAAATATGCTTGTAGCGGTTCAAACCCCACAGTGCTTTGAATTTAAAAAACTTTTTGAAGCGCATAAAAAAGCTACCCTCGAAAAAAAAGAATACACAGACGACACTGAAATATGGGGCGTTTATTGCGGAAAAGTAAAAGTTGTCGAAGGTGACTATGGCAACATAAAAATAACATATCAATCAGACATTGAAAAACTCGGAGCAAAAAAATGATTAGGATTGGGCTCGGCACAGACATACACAGACTCGTTGAAAACCGAAAGTTCATCATCGGCGGCGTTGAAATTCCATTTGAAAAAGGAGAAGACGGTCATTCAGATGGAGATGTCTTGCTCCACGCCATCACAGATGCCGTCCTTGGAGCTGCAGGGCTTGGTGATATCGGTTCATATTTTCCACCGGAAGACGACAAATGGAAAAATGCTGATTCTGCGGAGCTGCTTCGCACAGTGATGAAAGACGTTCGCTCTTGCGGATGGGAGATAAACAACATTGACTGCGTGATAAAGCTCGAAAAACCAAAATTTCTTTCTTACCGTCAAAAAGTGATCGATTCAGTTGCGAATATTCTCCAAATAGATTCTGACAAAGTTTTCGTTAAAGCAAAAACCGGCGAGAAACTCCCACCGGTCGGCACTTCTGAAGCTGTTGAAGCGGAAGTTGTCTGTCTGCTTACTCAGGCAGCTGAAGAATCAGATCAACTTCGTTTTCTGTAAGATTCAAATTATGTGCTATGTCGGAAATCGACCAACCCTGTCGTTTGAGCTGGCGGACGCTGTCGTTTATCTGAGGATTGAGCGTGTGTCCACGTTGTGCAGGATTTTTTTCCATATCCTGCTTTGTCATCTGATGAAGAACTTTAAACTTATTGTCGACATCGCGTGAAAGCCCTTGCAAATCGAGTTCTGTCTTTTTAATTCCTGACTGAACGGAGTTCAAAGCGTCTATTCGTTTTTCAGTATCGGCAATCAATACGTCGAGGCTTTCAAGGCGCCCGATTGCATCTGTGATTTTTGGACCGTTATTTAAAATTTTATCGACATTTGCCTGAACTTCTTTAATTTCGTTCGGCAAAGAAACAGCCTGCCTGTTGCAGTTCACAAGCCGCTGCTCAAGTTCCTTAAGTTTTTCAAACTGAGAATCAACATCGCTCTTGATTCTGTTTACAACTTCATCTTTTTTATCGAGGCGGTCGTACTGCTCAGAAATATACTGGAGTTTGTCGTTATAATTTCGCACTGTAACTTCCATCGCCTGCAAATCGTCTTTTGTAGTGTTCAATGAGGCGATTCTCTCATCAATCGTGTTTGAAAGAGCAATCATTCTGCTGAATTGCTGCTCAAGAGTTACTACCCGCCCTTTTTGAGCTTCAATGTTGTTCACCTGACGGTTTATCTCCTCGTTCAGTTTTAGGATTGAGCTGTATTGAGAATTCATCTTGTCTGCCGTGTCGGAGAACGTAGAAACTTTAGAGAACGAATTGTTTAATGTCTGAATATTATCTTCAAGCTGGCGCTTCATCTTGTCTGCCTTTTCGAACACTTGAATATTGTTCTTGACTTCTTGAATCTCTTTTTCAATTTCGCTCAAATGAGTTTGCAGCAAGTTTGAATCATCTTGCATTTTGAGCACAAAGTTTGATTGCGCAGCGCGAATTTCAGCCATCTTTGAATCTGCGCTGTCGTTTTGTTCCCGAACTTTCTTTTCTGTTTCAGCGAGCATCTGATTGTACATCTTCTCGATGTCGGAAGAAATTTCAGCTGAACGCTTTTCAAAAGAATGGACGGAAATATCAGCTTTATTTTGCAAATCGACGAGTTTATCTTCAAGCTCATCATGCTGCTTCGAGATAATTTCGGAATAAACGTTCATTTTTTTGAGCAATTCATTGCCTGCCTCTTCAACTTTTATTTTTGAAGAATTATTAAACGTTTCGAGCTCATCGCTAAAAATCTGTTTGGAATCTTCGAGCTGGCTCTTAATCTGCTGTTTCCACGTGTTGAATTCCGAAAGGGCTGCGTCGATTGTAGCAGTACCGCTGTCCTGACGGCTCTTCACGTTTTCCTCGAACGAGCGCAAGTCTTCGAGCAATTCATTTTGGACTTTTGACATGTTCGTTCTAACCATTTGTATGTTGTGCTCGATTTCCTGCTTCATTTCAGCTTCTGAACGCTCTGCGATTGAACTTATAGAATTGTTTGTTTCGCTCTTAAATGAATTCAATACATCTTGAATGTCATCGAGAGAATCCTGCATTTCGTTTTTTGTCTGTTCGAGAGACGCTGCGAGTTTTGTGTACTGGTCTGAAGCTCTCATCTGAATCGATTCAACATCTGCTTTCAAATCTTCAAGATATTTTGATTCAACTTCTCGGCGTGAATCTTCGTATTTGTTTGTCAGCGTCGTAAGCTTTGAGTCAAGGTCGTGCTTCCATTCTGCAATGTCCGAATCGATTTCGTTGTTCTTTGTAGAAAGTGTCTGATTGAATATAGATTCAAATTCCTGGAGTTTTGCGCTCATGCTGCCTGTCGCTGTGTTCTTGAGGTCGTCGAGAGAATCATTGATTTCGTTTATCTTTGTTTCAACAGCGTCCGAATCATCTTTGATTTTTTTGCTGAACTCATCGTGTTTTTGTTTTTGAGCAGATGTAAATATGTCAAAATCGTGCAAAACCCTGTTTTGAACTTCCGACATCGCAACTTTTAGGCTTTTTTCGAGAGCGTCGATATCAGTTTCGGAAAGCTGGATTTGAGAAAGTTTGTAATCTATATCTTTTTTGTAAGACAGGAGCTCGGCATCAACTTCCTCAAGAATATGAAGGTGCTTTACTTCGCTCTCGCTTACTGCTTTGCGGACAGAATCAGTGATGATTTTTGAAAGGTTAGAAAGCTGGACATCGGTTTCGTTTTTAAAAGTTTCAATCTGCACTTTTGAGTCCGATTTTAGCGAATCAATCTGATGTTTTGCCTCGTTTTGAATCGATTCAATTTGCCCAGCGGCTGCCGATTGGAGCGCTTCAATTTTGTGCTTTGTTTCAACTTGAATCGTATCGATATTTTTGCCGGATGCCGTTTCGAGATTTTCAATTCTCCTGCTGACAGCCTCCTCGATTGATTTAATCTGCTGCTCGGAAGATTCTTCAAGGTTTTCAATTCTTCTGCTGACAGCATCTTCTATCGACTTGACATGCTGCCCCGAAGATTCTTCAATTGTCGAAATTTTTTGATTTACAGCGTCTTCAATTGTTTTAATTTTTTGCCCTGAATATTGTTCAAGGTTTTCAATTTTTTGATTTACAGCATCTCCAATCGACTTGACCTGCTGCCCTGAAGTCTCTTCAATTGTCGAAATTTTTTGATTGACAGCTTCTTCTATTTCTTTTATTTTCTGTTCGGAATCTTCTTCAAGGCTCACAATTTTTTGGTTGACAAAGCTCTGGATTGCATTGATATTTTTACCGGAAGATTCTTCGATGCTTTCAATTTTTTGTTTTACATCGTCGATAATCGCTCTTATCTGCCGCTCTGACAAAGCCTGAATACTTTCAATTTTCTGAGTCGTCTCATTTTGAATGACTGCAAGGCTTTCGTTGACTTCGCTGATTTTTTGTTCAAGCTCCGGTTTTAATGAATTTGCCTTTTGTTCAGCTTCATCACACTGTTCTTGAATCGTGCGAACTGAATTCTGTGCGTCTTCAACAGACTTATTTGCTTCTTCCGAAATCCGGCGGAGAGCTTCTTCAAGATTTTCCTGCATTGTCTGAATATCAGTCTGGAGATTTGCAGAGCGTTCTCTGTATTCTTTCAATTCTGAAATCTGCTGATTTTGATTTGCCTGCAATTCTGAAAGCTGCCTGTCACTGCTGCTCTGGAATTCATTCAACGTATCTGTATATTTTTGCAAAAGATTTTTGTGCTCTTCTACGAAGTTTTCATTAAATTCATTGATTTTTTTCGTATTCGTAATCGTTGCGTTTTCAAAAGCCTGATTGTATTTTTCAGAAAAAGCGCCGAAGTCATCTTCAAATTTCTTAGCGATTAAAGCGTAATTTGCATCATTTTTCTTCTTGATGTTTTCTATTTGGTCTGCATACTTTTGTTCAATTTTTACATTGTCGTCATCAAAACGCGCTGCAATTCTTGCAATTATACCGTCATTTTTGCCGCTGATTGCTTCAAGTTGCTGATTGTATTTTTGGCTCAAACTGTCAACTTTTTCTGCAAAAGAGCCGGTCACAGTCCTGATTTTCTCATTGAATTTTTCGTTGAGTTTATAAAGATTTTCTTTTGCGGTTGCAATGACTTTATTTTCAGAATCGTTGTAAGACGCCGTAGTTTCTGCAATTTTTGTTTTTAGAGAATTGTCCAGCTCGGCAGCTCGTGCTTCAAGAGTTTCGGAAACAGCATCGAATTTTTCAGATATGCTCCTTGCAGAACTGTCTGTGTTGTCGGCAATTGATTTTGTAATCAATTCAACTTGACTGTTCAACTCTTGATAAAGTGAATCGATATTTGTTTTAAGTTCTCCTTTGTATTGCTCAAAACGCTCATGCGCCAGTTCACTCAGATGTTCAAATGCAGTATTTTCAAGTTTATCTGCCTCAGCGGCGGCTTTTGTAAATGAAGACTGAATATTTTGTTTTATATCTGCGAGAGCTTTTTCTGCATAAGCTTGCGACGCCTTGATATCTTCTGAGATTTTTTCTGCATAATTTTCGTACTGAGAAAGAAGCGTAGTTCCAATGGCTTTGAGCTGCTCTGCATTCTGTTCGGAAAAGTTTTTTGTCACTTCAGGAATACGCTTGTCTATCTGCTCAACTTTTGTAAGCTGCTTGTTCAGTTTTGAATTCAAATCATCTATTATTCCGCTTTCCTTGTGGATTCTGGCTAGATTTTCCTCAACTGACTCTGTCATCTGGTTCAAATCTTCGAGAACTTTTGCGTATTTATTTATCTGATTTTGAATATTGTTGACAGCTGTTATGCTTTGTCCAAAAGAATTCAACTTTGTTGAAAACTCTTCGTTCTGTTGCTTCATCACTTTCACAGCCGCATTTGCTTGAGTTTGCTGCGCATTGAAATCTGTGATTATGACGTTGAACTTTGTGTGAATCTCTTTGTAAATATTTAAAAGGTCTTCTTGACGTTTGTCCGCATATTTTTTTACTTTTTCCATTGAGTTATTGTCTTTATTAAGTCCATGAAAATAAATAGAAATTCCCAATGAAATAACAACAGAAACGAGAACTGCAATTGCGATAATCATTTTTTAATCCCACCCAATTAAAATAAAGTATATCAATTTTCCCCAAAGAAAATATCTGAAATTTGATAATAATGGCTGAACGTAAAATCAGCAACTTTTGATTTTTTACAAAACAATTTGCGGCTCGGAGGCACAATCCACGCTGTCTTCATTCCAACATTGTGGGCGCCTTCAATATCATATCTGTGATGATTCCCAACATACAAGATATTTTCCACAGGAACTCCAAGCGCTTGAGAAAGTTTGTAAAAAGGCGTTGGAGCCGGTTTAAGCGCTCCCGCCTGCTCCGAACCGATCATGACATCGCACAAATCTTTTACACCCCATATATCACCTTTTTGCTCCGGTGGAAAATCTGAGAGAAGCGCTACTTTGTAACCGTGCTGTTTGAGCTTTTTGATAAATTCAACGGCGCCTTTGCACGGCTTAATGTGACGAAAATATTTTTCGAGTCCTTTGTAGATTGTTTTTTCAAGGCGCTGTTCAGCTTCTGTTGGAGTACATTTTAATTTTTTAGCCATGTGCTCAGCCTGAATTTTTATAAAAAGCGGCGTAGCTTCTGTTTTGTGCATGATTTTTCTGACAAGACCGTATTTTAAGAAGAAAAAGATATGTGTAAGAAAGTAAGGCGTTATTATAAAATTAAACTTCCAAGTTCTATAAAGCGTTCCGTCGATATCAAAAGCGACTGCCTTAATCTGCGTCTTATCTATAGTATTCACCCTTATATTTTATCATAAAATTTAGAATTCGTCATTAGATTTTATATAATAGATTTTTGCGAGGGTTTCCAAGCTTCATCATATTTTCTCCGATTTCCACCGGTTCTCAGGGCTTAATCTAGCGTTCACAGCTGCAATTCCTCGTGGAGTGAATCAAGCCTGTCGAGCCGTTCTTTATCAGGAGTGATACAGAGATTTTTTTCTTGAGACGGCAAAACAAGTCCCTTTGGACCGTTTTTTGCGCGCCTCAGGTATTTTACGTGAGTGTAATAGAGGTCTGTTTTGCCGGCGTTTCTGGCTTTTGAATAATAAACGGCTAAGTTTGCAGCGTCCAAAAGAATATCGAGAGGAATTGTCTTTCCTTTGCGCGCCTTTATAAAAACGTAACCTCCGGGAAAATCACGGACATGAAGCCACATGTCTTCGCCCCTAACGTGACGGCGCAAAAGTTCATCATTCTCATTCGCATCACGCCCAACAAGAATGTACCAGCCGTTTACAATGTAATTTAGGCCCGGTTGCTTTTTTTTCTGCTGTTGTTTTGGTGTTGAGCTGCGTCGAAGAATCTGTTCCAATTTTACAGGATTCTGTTCATTTTTTATTTCGGAGTACAATTCTTCGAGTTTTGCAATCTGTTTTTGTGCAATTAAAATGTCGTGGGCAAGCTCTTTTGCACCGGTCACAGCTTTTTTGTACTGTTTGTAATATTCCGCAGCGTTTTCGTGTGCTGATTTCCCAGGATCGATTCGAAGGTTTACTGTTTTACCGGTTTCGTAATCTTCGCACTCAAGATATTTGCTATCATGTTTTATCAGATAGCCGAATGAGAGGATAAGGTCTCCCTGATGTTTTAGCTGTTCTGCATTTTTAAAAAGCTCTGCTTTTGCCTTAAGATTTTCAAGAGCAGCAGTTTTTTTTGAATAGTTTACGTTGTACCATTTTTCGGCTTTTTCAAGCAGCGATTCACGTGAAAGCGTTGAAGAATGTTCCGAATACCACCAGTCGACATATGCGTTGAAAGAATGATATCCGTCCCAGCTGCGGACAGGAAAACGCTCTTTTGAGTTTTCAAGTTTTTCTTCAATCACTGCCGGTAAAATAAAAACTTCATCTTTGACTTCATAACGTTCAGGACGCCGAAACATCGTATCGAGGACTAAATCGTGTTCATCGCACAAAATGACATTCGCTGCATTGCTCCAGAGCCTTATGTAAAGGTTAAAAATACTTTTGCCGCTGTGAGAAAGTTCCATTTTTATGACGCGTTCAAGCCCAATCTGAAATATCGAATTTATACGGCAGCCTTTGATCCGCGACTTTAAAAATTCCATAAAGCGAAGAGGTTTATCATTTTTTGTGATTTTGCGTCCGGTTTCATTTAAGCGGACTGAATTTTGCGCAGTGCAGATTAAAACAGTTTTTGCCTCACCTTCTTTATAAGTGTAAAGGGCAAGAGTATCATAGCTCGGTTGAATAATATCTTGAATGAAAGAGCCCGAGAGGTTTAATTCACTCAAAATTAAATTGATTTCGTTGCAGTTTAATGACATTTGATTCGATTATACATTAAAAATTTCATGATATGCTATAATCAAAAAGTTTTTAGATTGAAAATCATTCAACGGCATAGCAGTCATATCCCGCGCTTCGCAGCCGCTCCGCAGTGTTGCCTGACTTATCTTCATTTACAAGCACGATGTAGTATGTTGTTCCACTTGCACGCTTTTCAGTAGTGATAAAAGAGTCGAATCCTTTTGATTTTACTTCATCAGCGAGAAGCTTTGCATTGTTTTCCGTTTTGAACAATCCAAGCTGCCATTTTGTAAAAACAGTTTCTTTTTTATCTGAAGTTTGAGGCAAGTTTTTTTCAGGCTCGTCCGCAACACTAAAACTTCCGGTCCCCTGCTCTGCTTCACCGCTTTTTGGAACAAAAAACCAAAATGGAGTCGGCAAAAGCTGCGCATCACCTTTTACAATCGAGCTTTCAATCGAAGACGGAAACTTTTCTATAATTTTTTCTGAATATTTTTTATCTCCGGTCACATACCACAATGTAAGCAAAATTGCAGGCTGAACGTGACGCATCGAATCAACTTTCGAATAAGCATCTAAAACGGCAACAGGTTCTGCAATCTGTTCAACTGTGTCAGCTTTGCAAAGAGCACTCCACTGCGTATACAGCTTTATGTATTCCTGAACAACTTGGTTTTTAGAATTGCGCACAGCCGAGTTGAGATAGCTGTCTGCCTTTTCATAATCGCCGCAACTCAACGTGCATCTTATAGCATCGAGTACAATCTGTTCGTTAGTTTTTTCAGGCATCCCTTCAGCATTGCCGGCAGCAATTCCGGCAGCTTTTGCGTAAGATTTTTGTGCATCATCAAACAAAGAAAGCTGCTCTTGAAGTGACGCAAGGAACACATAAGCGGCACGTTTTTCCGCAGGAATATTGATTTTTGCGATTTGAGTTTTGAGATATTCAACAGATTCTTCGACGGAATCTTTTTTTGCTGCTTGTGTCGCAATAAAGCGTGCTGTTAAATCTTCTGCAAACAAAGCTGTAAAAAAGCAAATATAAACAAAAATAGCAAAAAATTTCTTGATTTTCATATAAAAGTTATCGGGTATTTTTGTTTAAGCTTTTACTTCTTCTGATTTTTTTACAGACTTATTTTTTGAAGACGAGCGCAGTTTTACAAACACAACCAAAAGGAGAGAGAAGACAATTCCAACTCCAAATGCGATAAGCACAAGCACTGTTATCGGCAAATCTGTATAAGTTTTAAAAAACCAGAATGTACACAAATTAGAAAGGTTCCTTCCAAAAAAGAACGCAAGAAAAACGACGAGAATAATAAAGACAATAAGTGTAAAAATCATATCGACTACTCCTTTAGTTTGCAATTTCACCGCGGAAAGTATTTCCGCTAAGCTGCGTAATTTTAACATCGACAAACGTTCCAATCAATGAGGAAGATGCCTCAAATGCGATTTTTTCATGTCGTTCTGTCTGCCCCAGCAATTCCATTTTGTTATCGCGGCTGACACCTTCAACAAGCGTTCTGACTGTTTTTCCAACGCGCTTGCTCATCTGCTCTCGGGTATGCTCAATCTGAAGGTCTATCACTCTTTGCAACCGTTCTTTGCGAACTTCGACAGGAAGCTGTTTTTCCTTGCTTGCAGGCGTTCCTTCACGCGGATTATAAAAATACATCATTGCGCTTTCGTATTTTACCTGACGCATCAAATCGAGTGTAAGCTCAACATCTTCTTCTGTCTCACCCGGAAAACCCATCATAATATCTGTTGTAAGAGAGACTTCGGGAATTTTAGTTTTTATTTTCTTTACAAGGTCAAGGTAATGTTCTCGAGTATAGCGCCTGTTCATAGCTTTTAAAACTCTGGAAGAACCGTGCTGCACTGGCAGATGGATGTGACGGCATATAACATCTTCTTTTGCAATCACGTCTATCACATCATCTGTAAAATCTTTAGGATGTGAAGACATAAAACGCACCCATTTTATAGGAGATTTAGTCTGTCGCAAGTGCTCTGCGACTATGGAGAGAAGAGATGCAAAGTTTATGCAAGGATTTTCCCCTTCTTTCATCGCGCCCATATAACTGTTGACATTTTGCCCAATCAAAGTGATTTCTCGCACATTCATTTTTCCAAGCACATCAATTTCTTTTAAGATATCGCCGGCAGGTCTGCTTATCTCTCGACCGCGCACATAAGGAACAATGCAATATGTGCAAAAATTGTTACAGCCATGCATGATTGGAACAAAAGTAGAAAAATGTCCCGGCTCCGCAGAAACAGAAGCAAATTTATAATTCTCGGTGTCATCTACTTCAAAAGCTTTGCGCCCTTCTTCAACCGCTTCAATAATTTCAGAAAAATGATGTTTTGCATAAGTTCCAACGACGTAGTCTACAAACGGAAAATTTTTTTGAAAATCTTTCAGAAGCCGTTCAGCCATGCAGCCCATAACAACAAGAGTCAAAGGTTTTGGCCCATTTTTTACGTATTCAACAGCTTCTTCAAGCATTTTTGTCTTTGCACCGTTTTTACATTCGCGGACTGCCTTAAGACCATTAAACCAGCCGAGCCGTCCGATTATCCTGTTTTCCGCAGTCTCGCGTATAGAGCATGTATTTATTATTGCAAGAGTTGCAGTTTGTGCCGATTCCGATTTTGTCCAGCCGCGCGCAATTAAAAGCTGTTCAACTGCAGCGGATTCTGCAATGTTCATCTCGCAGCCATAAGTCTCAAAAAAATATGTCATATCAGTTCTCATTGTACAAAATATTGTGATATTTATAAATACACATCTTTAAATATTTGTTTTAACTTTAATTTTAAGTTATAATTACCGCCATGAGAAATATTGTAACAATGAAAGACATAGCAGATGAACTCAACGTGACAGTGATGTCCGTATCAAAAGCACTTTCGGGAAAGGAAGGAATCAGCGACGAACTCAGAAGCCGCATAATAAAAAAAGCAGAAGAACTCGGCTATAAAAAAAACTTATTGCCAAATGAAGATGAAAATACAAGAAATATCGGAATTCTCGTTGCGGAAAGACGCATCAATTCAAACGCAATTTACATGTCTCTACAGCAGCCGCTGATAGCAAGCCTTACACAGCTCAACTATTACGGAATCACAGAAATCATATCTGATGAAACTGAACACCTTCAACTTATGCCAAAAATCTTGAAAGAGAAAAAAGTTGTTGCCTTTATAATTCTCGGTCAGATGGAAAAAGAATACATCAGCCTTCTAAAAACGGCGGGCATTCCGTATCTCTACCTTGCTCATCTTTATGACGATGAAACAAACGGAATCGTAGACGACAACCTTTATGCAGGTTGCACATTAGGTAATTACTTGATAGATAAAGGATTCCGTTCAATAGGATTTGTAGGAAACATTCACTTTTCTCAAATTGCTCTTGATAGATATCTTGGCGTAATCAAAGCAGGGCTTACACGTGGGTTAAAACCGGCGGACACTCCTTGTATAAATGATGTAAATGAATTTGGAGAAGAAATTCCTTTGATTTTGCCAAACAAGCTGCCCGAATGCTTTATATGCAACGAATGCCGCACAGCATACAAACTGATTCACCAGCTCGAAGGACTTGAATACAGAGTTCCGGGAGATATCTCAGTTGCCGCATTTGACGACGGTATTTTTGCGGATGTCGGGATTCCAAGACTTACAACATACAGCGTAAATTGTGAAAACATGGCTCGCCTTGCAGCTGAAAGCATTATCATCAAGCTGGAAAATCCTAAATATCACATTGGACGCAAGATTGTTCACGGAAGCGTCATCATTCGTGATTCTGTAAATAGAAAAAAAATCTGAAAAAAATGATTAAGAATATTGACAACAAAATATTTTATTGTTAAAGTTACCTTAAAGTTAATAAAGTCAATTAAAAATAATTAAAAAAAGTTAAGTAAAAAAAACTATAATTATTAAAAAAAAGAAGATTTAAAAATATTTTATTACACGTGGAGATGTAAAAAAATATCGGAGGCTAGGTGTTACCCATCTAGTCTCTTGCTTTTAACACGAATAATCCAAACACCTCGCACACGCACTTTCCAATGTATTTTGCATAAGCATTGCTATTGTCATAGGACCGACTCCGCCGGGAACAGGTGTGATAAATGAAGTTTTTTCAACAAGGTCATAAAAATCGCAGTCACCGGTTAAACGGAATCCAGATTTTTTTGAGCTGTCAGGGATACGGTTTACACCGACATCTATCACAACTGCTCCATCTTTTACCATATCTTTAGTCAACGTGTGTGGGCGACCGCTTGCGACAACGATTATATCAGCTTGGATTGTGAGCTCTGCCATATTTTTTGTTCCTGTGTGACAGATTGTAACAGTGCAGTTGACGTCTTTACGTGCAAGCAACATGCTTACCGGCTTTCCGACAATATTTGAACGACCTATAACAACTGCGTGCTTTCCATCTGTTTCAATCCCGATTGTTTTTAATAGAACGATGATTCCATGCGGCGTGCAAGGCAAAAACCCTTTTCTTCCAATCATAAGATTTCCGACATTTACAGGGTGAAAACCGTCTACATCTTTTGAAGGCTCGATAGCAAGGAGAACTTTGTCTTCGTCTATATGTTTTGGTAGCGGCAGCTGAACGAGAATTCCGTCGACATCATTATCTTTGTTCAATTCATCGATTATTTTTAGAAGTCCTTCTTCTGTTGTGCTTTCGGGCAGATTGACTGAACGGTCTGCGATTCCTGCTTCGGCAAGCGCTTTACGTTTTCCTGTCACATAAGAAACAGATGCGGGATTTTCACCAACGAGGATAACTGCGAGACAAGGTTCAACTCCATTTTCTTTCAATTTTTTTACTTTTTCGGCAACTCCGGCACGGATATCCGCTGCAATTTTTTTCCCATCAATTATAACTGCGCTCATGTAACTTAACTCCGGCAATTTGGTTTTATTGATAAACAACAAGAAAAACAGTATATTTTAACAATATTTATCAATCAGAAGAAATATACTCGATATGAAAAAAGGTCGCAATATGAAAAAAATATTTTCAATACTTACAGTTTTATGTGTTCTTGCAGCAGCGGTTTTTGCTCAGTCGGACGGGCAAGGAGATGAATACATAGACGATTACGTTTACGAACAAAACGGTGCTGGAGACCAGTTGCTTTCTATCAATCTTGGTGCAAATTTTCCACTCAACTTTGATGGGCAACTCTATCCGGGTGCCAGTGCCTCGATTGCATATTACAGATTTTTGACTAACACGATTGCAGTCGGCGGCGATTTGATAATAGGATACAACGTCACAGTTGGTAAAAAGGCTCTTGTAACAGTTCCAGTAACTGCCGGAGTTATATTTCAGCCATATACAGGCAAATTCGAATTTCCTCTTTCTGCTGGCATT
Source organism: Treponema sp. Marseille-Q3903 (assembly GCF_014334335.1). NCBI lineage: Bacteria > Pseudomonadati > Spirochaetota > Spirochaetia > Treponematales > Treponemataceae > Treponema > Treponema sp. Marseille-Q3903. Next base: position 831,904 of record NZ_JACSEU010000001.1, on the reverse strand, counting down.
GGGTTTGCAACGACTTCATGTCAGGGACTTACATATTTCCCTTCTTTTGCCGCAAAATTATCTGGAGGTGCTTACTATCGCATTTCGGAAGGTTGGTCGGCAGGATTAAATGCAATATGTTACTGGATTCCCGAATGGTTTCCTTCAAAGCCTGAACAGAATGACAACGGGTTTTTCTTATCTACAGTCATCGGTATAAGGTATCACTTTTAATTTTATAAAATTGACAGGATTTAAAATGAAAAAATCAACTTTAATAACAATAACTTTTATTTTATTTTCAATTTTACTGGCGAGTTGCTACAACCCGATTTTTTACGAAATTCGTAAAGATGTTAAACCTGAAGATGCGACAGTTTCAGGGACAATAAATGCAATTACACGCTACACGGCAGGTGGCAAGGAATTCCTCGTACTTGCGGCAGACAAAGGCTTGCGTTACAAACTTGCGGACAACGCAAAACACGGTTCGTGGGCAGTATACGAAAATCTTCCGTTTGAAATGCATTCGTATGATTTTTTTAAGAAAATTCACAATGGTCAGCAACTTTTAAAAGTTCTTGCAGATTCGGAATATCTTTATCTTGTTTCTGCAACATTCAAAGACGATGCCAGCGAAGGCAAAACTATTTTGGATCGTATAAATGTTTACGCAAAAAAAATAGCGCTTGAATCCGGTTCCGTGTGGGAAATCGATTCGAAAGATGGCAACGGTTGGAAAAATGTCATCAGCGATGCTGACGGAACATACTTTCCTAAATACACGAGCGGCGATTATCAGTACACGGCTTTTGCGATATTCCAGACAAATGCTCCAAAAAAAGAACACAGACACGTCTTTATCAGAAAAGGAAGCGCTGAGTCAACATCATCATCTTTTAAAGATGTAAAATATTACGAATTAAAAATGGGAAACGCTCCTGTAGAATATACAGTTTCAAAAGTTGAAGATTCTGATAAAAGCAACGCACAATCGGCGATTTTCTTTGGCGGCAACATTTTATTCTTCAACTCTCCTGCATCTACAACAAATGAATCTTATGGAAATGAGGCAACATTCGCTTATTACGGAAACGGCAAAACTCTTTACTATTCAGCGGGCGGAGCATTTACCGAATCTCCGGCGAAAGTAAATCAATTGATTTCAGCATTAGCAACATGTAAAGATTCAATCCTAATCGGTTGTGCAGATTTTGAATCGACAAATTCATCTGCTTCCGGTGGAATTTTTAGAGCACCTTTGGCAGAAGGAATTCCTGCTGCAGTTGCACCGTTTGAAACAAACGCAAACTTCCAAATAACAACGACTTTCTTTGTGCCGGCAATATTGAATGCGACACCTGATAAAACTGAACGTGACAGCATACTTTACGCAACAACTTCGCTGTTCGGTTCAAAAGCTTCAAATATCGGAAATGCTCAGAACGTGGGACTTTGGTCGTGCTATCCTGAGCGTGGAAACTGGAACAGAGAATAAATGACTGACAGCCTTTTTGAACATGTGAAAATGTCGCAGGAACCATTGGCTGCAAGAATGCGGCCGAGAAACTTGGATGAATACATCGGACAGGATCATATTGTTGGAAAAGGGCGTTTGCTGCGTCGCGCAATTGCTGCCGACCAACTTACTTCTGTAATCTTTTACGGACCTCCGGGCAGCGGAAAGACAACCCTCGCCCGCGTGATTGCGAACCATACAAAATCTAATTTTATAACGCTGAACGCTGTTTTGACAGGCGTTGCAGATATACGTGCATCTATAAAAAGCGCAGAAGATTATTACAATCTTTACAGTAGGCGGACAATTTTATTCGTAGACGAAGTTCATCGCTGGAACAAAAGCCAGCAAGATGCACTTTTGCCTTGGGTAGAAAACGGCACAATCATCTTGATTGGAGCGACTACTGAAAATCCGTTTTTTGAAGTGAACAAAGCGCTTGTCAGCCGTTCAAGGGTATTTCAGCTAAAACCTCTGACAAATGAAGACTTACAAAAAGCAGCACACCAAGCTCTGACAGATGTAGAGCGCGGATACGGTCACTGGAAAGTTGAATTTGAAAAAGGCGCTTTAGACCATTTAATAGACACTGCAAATGGTGACGCGCGCTCTTTATTGAATGCGCTTGAGCTTGCAGTAGAAACTACTCCCGAAAAATGGAATCCGCACGCAAACCCGCCTGTTCCCGAATATGGAACTAAAATTTATATCTCTAAAGAAGCGGCAGAAGAATCAATTCAAAAAAAAGTTGTTTTATACGACAGAGACGGAGACTACCACTACGACATAATAAGCGCTTTTATAAAATCAATACGAGGGCGTGACCCCGATGCAGCATGTTACTGGCTTGCGAGAATGGTCAGCGCCGGAGAAGATCCACATTTTATTTTCAGACGAATGCTTATTTCCGCTTGTGAAGATACGGGACTTGCAGACCCGAGCGCAATTTCAGTTGTAGAGAGCTGTGCAAAGGCGTTTGACAGGGTCGGAATGCCGGAAGGAAGATATTTTTTAGCACACGCTGCGCTCTATCTTTCAACGGTGCCAAAATCGAACAGCAGCATGGCTTTTTTTGATGCTCTTACATGCGTAGAAAAAGAAGATGCTGAAGTTCCAAATCATCTGCGAGACACAAACCGCGATGCAGAAAGTTTTGGACACGGAGCCGGTTACCTCTACCCTCACGCTTACCGCGACCACTGGGTTGCACAGCAGTATCTGCCTGACACGCTGATGGGGCGCGTATTCTACACTCCAAGCACACAAGGTTACGAAGGAACTATCAGGAACGAAGTTTTAAGCCGCCGAGAGATTCAGATTGCGCAGATTCTTGAACGTCAAATGAACAACGGAGAGTTCACCTCAGACGAACTCGCAATTTCTCCTGAAGAAACAGGCTCAATCAATATATTCAAAAAAAAAGACAATCAGGAAGCTGGTCGCGATTTAGCTCTAGCTGGAGAATGGCGAAAATCAGAGCTTGGAGCGAATCCAATCAGCGAATGGTGGATAAACGAGCATATTAAAAGCGGCGAGTTAAAAAACGGAGAAAACCTCACTTTCAGCCCAAAAGACAACGCAAAAGAAATCGCGCTTGACCGGGCAGACAGATTTTGGAGACAGCGTCTTGATTCAAACAGAACAGAAGTTCTTTTGAATATCCGCGATACAATGATAAAGATGGCCGACATCCTCCGCCACCACCGTTCACTTATCTGGAATGCAGACTCGGGGCTTTTGCTTTGGGAAGTTGCGCGAAAAGAACCTGAAGGAGTCACATGCGGAGTATGCAGGGCAGAAAAAGGCAAACAGATACTAGAGCAGTATGGACGCACCCTCGGAGACCTTGACCGTCCAATTCTTCAGTTACGCGACCGCGGGCTGACAGCAGATTTTATGACTCAAAGAGATTTTTACGATATCCTTTTGAAGTTTCAATACAAGGGGATCATCTTTGACAGGCTTTTTTTTACCGACCCATTTGCGTCAGAGAGTTCAATAATTGCTCTGGCAGATTCGTTGAAAGCTGTTTTTGAACCGCAAAAATATATTCCTGAAAATCAGGCTCGCAACAACATTGAACCGCTAGATTCTCCTGATGATTCAGATAAAAAAGATGACGAAAAATACGAATATGAAAGCCCTCTTGCCGAAAACTGGCGCGTGATAATCTCACAAAAAATTCCGTCAAAAGGTCAACACATAAGCGAAATTGTCAAAAACCAAATACTCGGTGCGGAAAATATAGAATTGTTCAGCGAAAGCCTTTCTAAGATGAACGATGCCGAAGAAGAGTTTTTCGGCGACAGAGATAATCCGCTGTTCAGTTGGGACGGACTTTTCATTGCAAACACGTTCCGAAAACACGGTTTTACTGTAAAAATACATTCAGAGGAAATCACAGAAAAACGAAAAATCACGCCTGCCGATATTGAAAAATGGTTCAATGCAGAAAAATCAGCTTACGGTACTAAAATGATAGATGCGGTTGGCAAAAGTGAATTGCAAAAAATCGTAAACCTTATTCTGACTGCGTGTGAAAAATCACTATTCAGCTGGAAAAGTGAAATTGCGTTTATCAGCATATCTGCCGGAAAAAAATCTAATTCCTGATTGAATCTATATTAGCCTTTCCGCCAGAAACAAACGGCAAAACAAGCTCTTCAGGGTCTACGCTGACTTTTACAAAGCACGGTTTATTTTTTCGGTTTGTATCAAACGCCTTTTTGTACCACTGAGGGTCACAATCTGCGTCTACAGCTTCAATGCCAAATCCACGTGCAATTTCAACAAAGTCCGGCTGATGAGCAAAAACAGAAGCGCTGTAGTTTTTTGCAAAAAGATATTTTTGCTGTTGATAAACCATGCCGAGCGTCCCGTTTTGAAACACAATTACAGTAACCGGCAGATTCTGCTCCGCCAACGTCGCAAGTTCCTGAATATTCATCAAAATTGAGCCGTCGCCGCTGTAACACACAATCCGCTTATCTGGGCAACCGATTGCAGCACCAATAGCCGCCGGAAGTCCAAAACCCATAGTGCCAAGCGAACCTGACGTCAAAAAAGTACGAGGGGATTCAAAAGGATAATACTGGGCAACCCACATCTGATGCTGACCGACGTCTGTAGTTATTATCAAATCTGAATAGTTGAGTCCGCACTCGCCTGCCAATTCCGGAGTTTTTGATATGATTTCGCGAGGATTTGAAAGTTTTTCACCTTTAGGGCGTCCGCATTCTATGCTCGTATTTTCAGCCTTGATTTTTTTGATTTTGTTTAGCCACTTTTCATCGGCTTTTATGCTTTTTGCGGCAGCGATTTTTACGATATCTGAAAAAACGACAGCGACATCTGCAATCACTGAAATATACGAATCAACTATTTTATCTACTTCGGCTGCGTCTATATCTATGTGAACGACTTTAGCATTCGGGCACAGTTTGTTCACATCGCCTGTCGCTCTATCGTCAAACCGAACTCCCGCTGCAACAATAAGGTCGCTGTCGTGCATAGCGACGTTTGCAGCGTGGTTTCCGTGCATACCAACCATCCCTGCATACAAATCAGAATTGCTCGGAATACAACCTATTCCCATCAAACTTGTAATTACAGGAAGCTTGTAAATTTGTAAAAAGTTTTTAATTTCAACTGAAGCTTCTTCCGAGTTACAGCCACCGCCGCAAAACAAAACCGGGCATTTGGCGTTCGCAAGCAGTTCAACTATTTTTTCTATTTTTACTGAATATTGAAAGGCAGGAGTTTTAAACCGAATATTATCGGATTTTTTGTTTTTAATTTCCGGCCATTTTTCAAATTCGCACAACGCAGTCTGAACATTGCGCGGAACATCTATCAAAACAGGGCCGGGACGTCCGCTTACGGCAATTTCGAAAGCTTTAGGAACAGCTTCAAGGAGTTCTTCAGGCGATTTTACCATCATCGAGTGTTTTGTAATCGGAAACGAAAGCCCGAATGTATCGGCTTCCTGAAAGGCATCGGTTCCTATCTGAGTTGTGTTTACCTGCCCTGTGATTGCTATTATCGGGACAGAGTCTGCTCGTGCGTCGGCGATTGAAGTTAAAAGGTTCATAGCTCCCGGACCGCTCGTAGCAAGGCATACAGCAGGCTTACCTGTAGTTCGCGCAATTCCCTGAGCAATAAAACCGGCCGCCTGTTCCTGACGCACAAGCACGTGTCTAATTGAAGAGCGGCTTAATTCATCATAAAGCGGAAGAATCATCCCACCGGGAATTCCCGCAACTGTCTTTATACCGTACATTTCTAGCATTTTTACAATAATCTGTGCGCCGGTGAATTTCATTTTCTATACTCCCATAAAAACTTTTGCAGGAAATAGCAATTTCCGAAAAAGTTTTTAGCCGTGCGCAAGAGCGCACACGTTCAATAGTCGAGTTTGCAAAATAAAGCGTATCGTATTCATTTGATTTTTATCGAAACGGCACGTATACACGTCTTCTGCAAACATCCAGGCAAACTCGAAATAAAAAGTATCGGCGATATTTCAGACGACACTTTTTATCACACCTCCTGCCCTAAAAAGAAACTTCCCCGCCTGTTGCATCCGAAGTTCCGTCTGTTCCATTTCCGCCATTTCCATCTTCTGATTCTGCCACACCATTTTCATTTTGGACATCTGCCGGTCCTTCCTGTTCAACTTCCTTTGTTGCTCTATATTCTAGCACAATGCTTTCAATTTTTGACTTGTGCCTTGACTTGAGCAATAGAGTTTGGGAAGCAGCTTTGTAAACATAACCGGAAGAATTATAAGTTTCAAATCTAGGGTCTGTGCGGAACGCCATGTTGTAAATATAAATTGAAGAAAACTGAGGGATTCCTTTTACTATAATGTAATGAGTATCGCCTGACGGAAAATCCACATCGAGTGCTATTGAGCCATCAGAAGTTCTCTTATATTCAATGCTCTTAGCACAAGTCCATGCCCATGCAAGATTTCCGTTTTCATCAACGTTGAGCTTTTCAAAATGAGGATAATATGCGTTTTCATAAGCGACGACAGGATATAAGTTGCAGAGCGTCCTTAAATCAAACGAAGAACTTTCTGCAAGGTAAGAGTTTACAATCACATACCCGGTCTTTTGGAGTTTCTCATTATCTGTAAGCTTGCCGTACTTAATAACGTCTATACCGGTTTCAATAGCCTGAATTACAGAAAGGAACGTATCGTTTTCTGAAATTGTAAGAACATTTCCTTCAAACTTGCATGCAGATGTGATTTTTGAGATGCAGCTTTCAAGGATCGGCTCAAGATGTTTTGCATAGCCGGAATTAAATGATGTCAACTTACAATAAACTCGCAAGATTCCTGAAACTTGCGCAATTGTTGCTTTTGAAATATCAGACTGAGCTGCGCTTTGAAGAATACTTTTTATGCCTGCAGTGTTGTTGCTTATAATAAAGAAATCCGAAATATTTGTAGCAGTAAAGATGTCGAGAGATTTGCTCACGGAAGCTTCAACTATCTTTTTGTCGAATTCTCTGACAACCTTTTCAAGGTTTTGATTCATCGCTTCAAGAGTGTCAAAATAAGGAGATGAAAAATATGTCCGCTGGCTGCTCTTTTTAAGAGACGACGGAACTTTTTCAAGTGCGTCGGAATATGCGCCGACATCAGCTTTTGCTGCCACATACGAAACCGCAATCTGCTCAGTGACATTGAATTCGGAAGCGCTTGATTCGTAAGAAGAAATCAAAATATCGCGGAAAGTTGCCAGATTTTTATGGAACACACTTTCATCTGCAATCGCGAGCTCTGCAATCGTGTCAAATGAAAAGCGTTTTGTTTCATCGTAGATAGAATACGTCGCAATATGGTCAGCTTTGTTCAAAGTGAACTTTCCAGAATCGAGAGAAGATGCAGAAAGCCTCCACGAGTTCTTTTTTCCCTCTAAAACTATTCTGTTTCCTTCGTTCTTTTTGACTTTTACGTTAGTCGAATAATTAAACGGGATTGAAAAGGCGGAAACTCCGTCAGGAAGCTCCGAAACAATCGACAAAGAGGCATCCGAAGAATCAGACGCAAGAGCAAATGTAACTTTTACGTCTTCCGAAAATTTTAACATATAGGAAAGGTTGTCTATCTGATTGCAGTCTTCAAGTTTTACAGGTACAATATTACCGTTTTTCGTAACAACTGCCGGATTTTGGTCGTCGAAAGAGAAATTTAGACCGTTGTATGTAATTCTAAGTTTATTGCGATAGACAACTTCATCTGCATTGCTTTCAGATTGAAAAAGTGTTATCTGGAGATTTCCCGATTTTTTGATAATGCTTGAATCTGTTCTAAATTGCAGGACGAAAATGCCGATTATTATAACGATATCGGCAACAAGCAGCCCCAATGCTTTTTTTAATATCCGAATGCTCATTGTGCTACCAGTTTAGCCAATGATTCGTTTAATTTCAACTATGCGAGGAAAAATGAAAAAATATAAGTTTTTAAAATCGTCGTTTTTGGCGGCAGTATGCGGAACATTGATTTTGGCAAGCTGTGCGACAAAACCTGTAGTCAAAATTGAAGAATCAGCTTCAAAAACTCCTACAAAAGAACAAGATGAGCCTGCAAATGTAAAATTTGCAAAACAGCTTCAACAGCGACTTGCGCAAAACGACATAAAAGGTGCAATTTCTTTATTCGACAATCTCCCATCGGAATTACAAGATGATAAAGAACTCAAACTTGTACTTGGAGCGCTTTTTTATTCAGACCATCAGTTCGACAATGCAATTTCAACTGCAAACGACGTGCTTAAATTCGACAAATCAAACATCGAAGCGCTCGAATTAATCTCAATGTGCAATAAAGCAAAAGGTGATAAAACTGCATATAAACAAACAGCTGATAAAATTCTTGCAGTAGACCCGTACAATCCGTCTGTAAATATCCAAAAAGGAGATGATTATGCTCTGAATAAAAAATACAAACTTGCAAGAAATTCGTATCAGAGAGCGTTAAAAGGCGACAAAGAAAATATAGATGCAAAATTCGGTTATGCGCGTATGTCTTACTTTTTGGACGAAACAGCGACTGCAAAGACTGTGCTTCAAGAGATTCTCGACAAAGACCCTAAAAATGCGGCAGCCAACGCTTATATGGGAAAACTCAAAGCTGAAGATGAAAATTACCTCAGCGCTGCAAACTATATAAGCAAAGCGTTAAAAACTGAGCCGACAAACTACGATTATTGGCTTGATTACGGCAATTACCTGAGACATCAAGGGAAATTTGAAGAAGCCGCAGAGGCATGGAACAAAGCTGTCAGCTTGGATCCGTCATATTTTCTAGCGTATGCGTATCTTGCGGGAAACTACGACGACCTTGAAAAATGGGACTTGGCGCTTGAAAACTATCATAAAGTGATTGAAACAAATCCAAAATATTATTTTGCATACGAGGAAACAGGTATCCTTGAATACCGCTCAAAAAACTACGAAGCAGCCGCCAAATATTTTACAAAAACGCTTGAATACAGCGACAACTGGTCTTATTATCTCATGATTGCAGCGTGCTATTTCAAAATGGGAGACAGCTTGGCAGCAAAAAAAATTCTGCAAACTGCTATGAAAAAACAAGAAGCAAACTCAACTGAACAGCTGATATTGAGGTTTTACGCCGAAAACTACAACAAAAATGCAGAAACTACACTAAACCAGAGAATTGAAAAAGAGAGCAATAGAAACACACGCGGCAAAATGCTATTCTACATGGGTCTATATTGCGAACTAAACGGAGCCGATGAACTTGCGAGAGAATACTACTCAAAAGTAACGAGCATGAGCGCTCCGATGTTTTTCGAATATAGAATTGCAGAATGGGGATTAAAAAAATGAGCCAAACAAAGCGAAAACTTGAATTAAACGGAATAACAATCACACTTATTGGAACAGCGCATGTCTCAAAAGAGAGCATAGATGAGGTTACAACGGCAATAAAAGACTTGAGTCCAGACTGCGTCGCTATTGAACTTGACGAAAAGCGTGCAGACTCAATTCAAAATCCGGAAAAATACGCTAAGCTCGACATTGTAAAAGTGCTAAAAAAAGGACAGGGATTTTTGATGCTCGCAAACATAATCCTTTCATCTTTTCAAAGACGAATTGGAATGAACACCGGCGTAAAACCTGGAGACGAAATGCTTGCGGCGATGAACACGGCAAAAGAACTCAATATAAAAACTGCGATGGTCGACCGTCCCGTTCAAATCACACTAAAACGCGCATGGTCTCAAAGTTCACTTTGGGGAAAATGCAAACTCCTAGCGTCTCTTTTGACAAGCGCATTCAGCAAAGAAGAAATTGAAGCTGAAGAGATTGAAAATCTAAAAAACACAAGCGAAATGGATTCTATGATGAACGAGCTCGCAGAATACATGCCGGTTATCAAAGAAGTGATAATCGACGAACGCAATAAATACCTCGCTGCAAAAATCTGGGAAACAGGCGGAAAAAATATTGTAGCAGTTCTCGGGGCAGGTCACCTTCAGGGCGTTGAAGAATATCTTGAAAAAATCGCGGTGGGAACAGAATCTACAGATGTAGAAAATATCATGCAGATAAAAAAAGGAAGCATAACCGGAAAAATTATAGGCTGGCTAATCCCAATCTCAATAATAGGACTATTTATCGGCGGCTTTATATACGGTGGGGTGAGAGGCGGCACGCAGATGCTGTCTACGTGGTTTTTGTGGAACGCTATTCCTGCCGCAATTATGACACTGCTCGGATTAGGACACCCGCTTACAATCATAGTTGCCTTTGTCGGTGCCCCTTTTACTTCGCTTTGCCCTTTTGTCGGAATAGGTTTTCTTACAGCAATCGTGCAGGCATTAGTTTGCCCTCCAAAAGTTTCAGATATGGAGACGCTTCAAAACGATGTAACTTCTATCAAAGGTTTCTACAAAAATAGAATTTTGAGAACGCTTTTGATTTTGATTTTATCGACTATAGGAAGCATGATTGGAACGTTTGCAGGCGGAGCCGATGTTATTAAAACATTTAATCAATTGTAGGGTTTAGCCGCAACGTTCGCCGGCAGTTTGCTCACTGCAATCTTGTTGCGCACCGACACCTTATTTGCAAGGCGGCAACTTGCTCGCCGGCGTGACTTTACATTTGCCGGCGAACAAAAGTATTTACTTTATCAAAAGGCTCGCGTAAGACTTTAACGCTCCTTCCATATTTCCTGAAAGGACAGTCTTGGCGAGTTTTTTTCCGAGCTGAACACCTTCCTGGTCAAAACTGTTTACATTCCATACAAACCCTTGGAACATAACTTTGTTTTCAAAGTGAGCGAGCAATGCGCCCAAAGTTTTAGGACAAAGTTGCTTTCCGTAAATCAAACTTGAAGGTCTGTTTCCTGCAAAAGATTTATTAGGATTTTCATCTTTTTTGCCGCAAGCAAAAGCGACAATCTGAGCGGCAACATTTGCGCAAAGTTTTACCTGGCTTGTGGAATCTTCAATCACTACGTCCTGCCCTGTCTGATTTTCCCGGAACGCTATAAACTGAAGCGGAACAATATCAGTTCCTTGATGGAGCAGCTGATAAAAAGAGTGCTGACCGTTTGTTCCCGGCTCGCCGAAAATCACAGGACCTGTGAGATAGCTTATTTTTTGACCGTCGCGGTTCACTGATTTTCCGTTAGATTCCATGTCGAGCTGCTGCAGATGAGCCGGAAAACGCGAAAGCGCCTGCGAGTACGGCAAAATCGCGGTCGAAGGATATTCTTGAACATTGCGCTCGTAAATACCAATCAGAGCGTCCATCATTGCAGGGTTCTTTAAAATATCTTTATTTAGAGAAAGCTTATCTTCTTCGGCAGCACCGTCAAGAAATTCCTGAAACACTTTTGGACCAAAAGCAAGGCTCAAAACAGCGCCCCCAACTCCGGAAGTTGAAGAATAACGTCCGCCTATGTAATCGTCCATGTAGAACGCTTCCATATAGTCTGGGTTGTGTGCCAAAGGTGAAGTTTCCGATGTAACTGCAATCATGTGTTTAGAGGAGTCGCATCCGGCCTTTTTAATAAAATCTTTTACAAAAGACTCGTTTGTAAGTGTTTCAAGCGTCGTTCCCGATTTAGAGACTAGGATGAATATAGTCTTTGAAATATCTAGCGATTTTACAACGCTTGCGGCGTCATCAGGGTCAACATTAGAAATAAAATTCGCTGTCATCTTAAAAGTGTTGTTTTTCTTTGCCCAGTTTTCTAAAGCAAGATACATAGCGCGAGGTCCCAAATCAGAGCCGCCGATTCCAATCTGGCAAACTGTCGTATATTTTTCGCCTTTTTCATTGAGCAATTTTCCACTGTGAACTTTTTCGGCAAATTCAGCTATTCGTTTAGTCTCTTGCTTGTAAAATTCACGTTTGTTCACGCCGTCTGCAACAACGTCTTTGCCGAGCTGACCGCGTGTAAGCTGATGCAAAACCATTCGCCCTTCGCCAGTGTTGATTACAACGCCGTCTAAAAGCGCCTGATATTTTTCAACAAGCTGGGCTTCATCTGCCAGTTCAGAAAGAGTTTTTAGAATCTGTTCGTTGACCTGTTTCGCCGCGTAATTGTAAGTGAGCGAACCGCCCATCGGAATTGAATATTTTTTAATACGGTCTACAGCACCTGAACTTGAAAGTTCATCGGCAACGCAAACCATACCTTTAAGAGCCTGAAGTTTCTTCCATGAAGAAAGAGTGTCAGCATTTGACCAAGCAATCATAATCGCACCTCGCACTACATTTGTTTAAAAGCATTATAGTAGATTCCCCCAATCGATACAATAAACTAAAAAAAAAGACCGCCAAAAACTTGACGGTCTTTTGCAACTTTAATTGAATGTCAATTAATTGTTTGCTATGTAGTAACAAGCAGTTTTTTCCGGAGAAAGTTCAACCGTTTCCTCTGATTTGGCTTTATCAAAACCGAGTGAAATACTTGTTACACTCGTTCCGTCAAAATAGTTCAACTGAAGAGTAGGGTCTACATACACTCTCATATTAGCATTGTTGTTTACATAAACCGGAGTCTTCAAAACATATTTTATTTTAAAGTAATATTCGTGACCGGCAGGACCTGTCTTAGAACTTTCAACAGGCTGTGCTATCAACTCGCCGATAGAAAGAGCGTTAGCGCCGCCGTCTTTGAAAAGCAGTTTTGAAACGTCCGTTACTCCGCAGAAATTTGCAGCAGGCTTTGTTGTACCGTCTAAAGAACCTTTAGCCGTAAGAAAAACGGTAAATGAAGTCAAATAGCCGTAAAAATTAACGTCGGTAGTTACAGCTACAGGGTTGCCTGCAGCGTGCGCCTTTTTATACTCTGCTGTACCGTAAGTACCGATAAAGCCGGTGTCCAACACAGCAAAATCGTTTGCAAAATTATCCGTCTCAAGTTTTCTTATGTAGCCGCGGTATTTGTTTACAGTCTTAATGCTCTTTCTGTTAGTCAACAAAACTCTATAAGATGTTTTAGAAGCGAATTTCGGGTTTATCGTAAAGATAGCCTCACTTTTACCTTTAAGATTATTAGCGGGTGCCGGGTCTGCTACTTTTGTAAAAGCAGAAATAACGTTGGCATCTGTCCAAGCGCCGTTAGAAAGATACTGAATTTTAATATTGCTGCGGAAAACATCCTCACACGTATCAAAAGTCATTTTTATTGTGCCGTCGGTTTCATCGTATGGGAGAACGGTCGGAGATGCCAGTTTATTATACACAGGAATCATTTTATCAAGTCCGGCAGGAGATGCAGGCAATGACATGTCTGTACCCGAGATTGCAGAATAATAATAACTCAAGTATACATCGTCGTCCGCCTCACCTTCTACGCCGTCACCGTCGGTATCTATTTTTTGACCGGAAACAGAGGCTAAAACAGCCGGATCGATTTCAAGCAATGCGGTACGGAACGTTGACGGATCAAATGTGACATGCACATCATTTTTAATTACCTGAGCAGTGTATGAAATAGGAGTCTCAGTATACATCATAACGGTATTTGTCGTATCCGAAGTATCTGAGGTTTTATATATTTTAATTCCGCTTACAGTATTAGGGTCTACATCTTTAGAGAACTTCAACTTAACAGTCCGTGACTTTCCATCTGTTGAAGTACTATGTATATCGGCACCAACCATCTTAAATGGAGCTCTTGTATGACCTGTGGCAGTCACATTCCCATTAGGAGAGTCCAGTTCCTTAATTCTGTTTTCATATTGTTCTGCTGTCCAACCAACCTCTGCAGAGTTTTTTTGTACTATCGCATTTGTACAGCCTGCAAGCGCCAACAAAGCGGCAGTCGCGGCAAAAATAGTATAAATCTTTTTCATATATTTTTCCTCCTTGTCTTAAAATTTGAGTGCACCGGCAACTGTAACTCGGCCGTTGAAAAGTCCGTTGCTCATACTAACATTTAAAGACGTGTCAAACTCAAAATTTTCTGTCATAAACCACTGGAAGCCCATTTTTACGGATGGAGCACTAAGCTTTTTCCATTCCGCAGTTTTTGTAACAGTACCGAGGTTTCCCCCAGTTGGTGTTGTGCCGTAAGTTTTTGACTCTGTTACGCTACCGTCAAAATCAGTAGTTTTTGTTGTTGTAACGGATGTCGCAACCTGATGTGGAGCAACTTCATTTTTATACGTAAAGCTAGGTAAAGCCGCTTGAGCTGAAACTAAGAAATTAAACTTTGAAGGAATTACGACGTATTTTAAGCCGAATGTAATGTTTGGAGAAACATCAAAACCCGATGCCGATTCTGCATTTTTTGCGCTGATAGTCGTTGTTTCTACAGTTCTTGTTGTGCCGTCAACTCTTTTAAAGAAATCTTTAGTCGTAGTTTCTGTCCATTCTGTCTTTGAAGTGCTTACAATCCTTACGTTTGCGGAAATATTTCCCACCAAAGTAAGTTTGTCGGAAATATCCGACTTTGCCGTATAGCCAATAGCAAGATTGTTTTTTATATCTTTTTGGTCGGTAGTGCCGGCTGTTGTTACAGTAACTTTTTCTCCCGTATATGATGTAAGAGGATTAAAAGTAGCCGGGTCGTAGTTTTTCGGTACTATTGTAGTTGTTACAATGCCGTTGGCAGACGCTTTTCTTGAATTGCCGAACGCGTCTACGTATTTAGAATTAAAAATATTAAACTCTCCGGTGTAAGACAATCCGATTATGTTTGAAACATACTTTGTCGGAATTGTCAAAGTTGCGCCGACTGTCGGGTCAAGATCAAATACTGAATCCGCAACCTCACCTTTAGTAACATCAACTGTCGACCATGTTGTACCGCCGTTTTGCAATACTGATTTTTTACTGTAGTTGTTTTCAGTGTCAATATACGCAGCGAAACCGACTATTGGCTGCAGTTTCATTCCGGCGATATCGAGCGTCATTCCGGCTTCAATGCGAGGAACAATAGAGTGGTATTTTTGATAACCTTTGTGGTCATAAGTTGTAGACGCGGTTGTGATAACGTTTCCTTTGTCGTCCGTTACAGTTGTTACGGAATCTTGTGCTGTTGCAAAACTGTTGTCATAAGAGCCATGTGCGTCGTTATTCGAAAAAAACATCTTGGCTTTTACACCGATGTTTCCGAATCCGACCAATGCGGTAAAGCTGTTATAAGCGCCTGTTCGAGTTCCTGTTGTTTTGAGTGTACCGTTTTTTACGGTTTTTACAACTTTGCCGGTATTAGAATCTAGGGTATAAGTCCAAGTTCCGCCGGCTTCGGATTTAGTCTCTGAAGCAAAAATAGAACCTTCGTATCCGCCCGCAATTAAAATGTCTTTAATTTTAAAAGCGCCGTCAGCTTGGTAGACACTTGAACTGGAAGCTTGCGCGGAAGCAATAAACTTGCTGAATTCTACGGTATAAAAGTCTGTAACGCTCATAACGTCATCGACATCGTTAGAAAACAGACTTTGACTTGCTGTCGAAACAGGGCTTTCGGCGAACGCTGCGGCTGCCAAAGCCAACATTAAACTTCCTGCAAAAATTTTCTTGCCGAAAGCATTTAATTTTTTTTTCATACTTTATCTCCTTTTGTATGATTTTTGCAAACTAAAGTAATTAAGAGTCATAAGAGTATCTGCATCATAATTTTGATTTTTTACAAATTAAACTCTCACCGACTCGTAAATAACTTTTCCTTAGGATATATTTTATATCGTATTTTTAGATTGTCAATAATCATGTCGCAAATATAGAAAGAGACAAGCAATTTCCTCAATCAGAAAATACAATATCGCAGGTATTGAAAAGGATGCGGCACTCGGACAATTGTCTAATCATAATTGTATAAAAAACTTCTTTTTTATATAATGCGAGCATTGTTAATAATGTTGATGAGGTAAATATATGCAAGAAAAAGAGGTTCGCGTTCGTTACGCTCCGTCTCCGACAGGAATGCAGCACATCGGCGGAGTAAGAACAGCTTTGTTCAATTATCTTTTTGCTCGTTCAAAAAATGGAAAATTTATTCTTCGCCTTGAAGACACAGACCGCACACGCTACGACGAAAAATATGTAAAAAATCTTTATGATACAATGGATTGGCTTGGCATTGACTGGGACGAGGGGGGCTCTAAGGGCGGTCCGTTCGGTCCTTATGTTCAGAGCGAGCGTTTTGCGCTTTACAAAGAATACGCTATGAAACTTATTGAAAACGGCGAAGCGTATTACTGTTTTTGCGACGCTGAACGATTAGACCGCATCAGAAAAATTCAGACTGAAAACAAAATGGCTCCCGGCTACGACCGCAACTGCCGCCACCTCACTGCGCAAGAAGTTAAGGCAAATCTCGATGCTGGAAAACCTTACGTCATTCGGCTAAAAGTTCCAATGGAAGGCGTTACAAAATTCCATGACCACATTCTCGGCGACATTGAGTGGAAAAATGAAGATATTTCTCCTGATCCTGTTTTGCTCAAATCAGACGGATTTCCAACATATCACCTTGCGAATATTGTTGACGACCACTTTATGAAGATTTCTCACGTAATGCGCGCTCAGGAATGGATTCCATCAACACCGCTGCACGTTCAAATGTACCGTTCGTTCGGCTGGGAACATCCGGAGTTCTGCCATCTTCCAATGGTAAACGGTTCAGACGGAAAAAAACTTTCAAAACGACACGGCTCAACTTCTGTAAATGAATTCCGCGCGCGGGGATATTTGCCTCAGGCTATTGTAAATTATGTAGCAATGCTAGGGTGCTCGTACGAAGAGGGAAAAGAATTTTACACTCTTGAAGAGCTTTCCAATGCTTTTAAACTGGAGCATTTGAACAAAGCGCCGGCAGTATTCGACTATAAAAAGCTCGAATATTACAACGCAAACTATATCCGTCGCCTCTCGATAGAAGAATTGTACAAATGGACTTTGCCGTTTATAACAGGAACAGGCGACGCTATGTTGGAAATAAATCCGGAAAATCCGCAGCCAAAACCGAACGTCGGGCCGGAATTCTCTGGAGTTGCGCTTGACGAAAACGGTCAACTTTACTGCGTAGACAAATCGATGAATATGTCGTCAGAAGACGTAAAAAATACTTTGATGGGGCTAATGCCTTTGATTCAGGAACGGCTGAAATTCTTGACAGAAGCTGCGGAGATGATTCACTTTATGTTCACAGAGCCTGCAGTCCCACCGGCAGAGCAGATTATCCCAAAAAAACTAGATATTGCAAAGACGAAAGAAGTTTTAGAGGCGGCTAAAGATTTTGTTCATCAAGTATTCAAATTGAATCACGAAGAAGCCGAAGAGCTTGCAAAGTCAACCGCTGAAAAACTCGGGATTAAGCTCGGTGACTTTATGATGCCTATTCGCATGGCTGTAACTGGAAGCCGCGTCTCTCCACCGCTGATAGGCTCAATTATTGTTCTCGGCGAAGAAAAATCGATCGCACGCATTGAAAAAACAATCGCTGCATTGTAATCAAAAACAGGCAAAGCTGTTATAAAAAAATGGGGCTGTCTCAAAAGTCGATTACTTTCTCGACAGCCTGTCGCTAGTCAAACAACATCTCTTTTATAACTTTTTTTACGTCTAAAATCGTCTTTTTCGAAATTTTTCCTAAATGTTTTACAAGCCGAATTTTATCAACAGTTCTGATCTGGTCTAAAACGATCCAACAGTTTTTACCATCAAACTCCACTTTAATTCTAGTTGGGTATGCATGTGACTTTGTTGTCATTGGGGCAACTATTGCAGTTTAAATGTTGTGATTCATTTCATTTTGTGCATTTTGCAAAATGCCGCTGCCCAATTAGAGCGTGGTAAATCATTTACAGGAGTCAGGAGTATACCTTTTTCAGTTACTTCCATATCCATTTTGTCTTTTACGCAGAGTTTATCTAATACAAGTTTAGGAAACCGAATTCCTCGAGAATTTCCGATAGTTACTACTGAAACTAACATATTGCATCACCCTTGTATAATTATTGTGTGGTGACTTTTATTTGTCAACATCATTTTCCTAATCTTTTCAGTATATCTTTCATCAAGCCGTTGCAGCCTTCGACAATATCTGAATAAGTGTTTTCGAAATTCCCAGTGTACCATGGGTCTGTAATTTCACGTGTTTTTCCGGCGAACTCAAGGAGCAGAAAAATTTTATTTTCGGGGTCATTGTTCCACCGCCGCCTCATATTAAAAATATTTTCATCGTCCATTCCAATCAGATAATCAAACTTTTGATAGTCGTCCGATGTAATCTGACGAGCTGACCTCTGCGTAAAAGGAATGTTTTCTTTCGTCAGTTTTTGTCTTGTTCCTCGGTGAATATCATTGCCGATTTCTTCTGTGCTTGTCGCTGCTGATTCTACCAAAATTTCAGACTCGAGACCTGTTTTACGGACAATATCTTTCATTACGAATTCTGCCATAGGAGAGCGACATATATTCCCATGGCACACGAACATTATACTTAACATATTTCAAATATTATTTTATAATCGAAAACCATACAATAGGATATAAACAATCAATTTATTCTGCTTTTGGGGAGGCATATTTTTATGGCTGATTATCACGTTTTTGACGCAGCCCCGGAAGGAACTCCGGTAGCTAACTTTGTTCATCTTCATGTGCATTCTGACTACTCTCTTTTAGACAGCTGCGCCACGCTTGATAAGCTCGTCGCAAAAGCAAAGTCTTTAAATATGCCAGCACTCGCTCTTACAGACCACGGAAATCTGTTCGGGGCTCTAAATTTTGAAAAACTGTGCCATGCAAACGGAATCAACCCGATAGTCGGAGAAGAATTTTACGTCGCTTACGGAAGCCATCTTGAAAAAAATGATGTTCCATATTCTCGAAAAGGAGAAGAAGGAGAACGCCGCGCACACTATTTTCACCTTATCTTGCTATGCGAAAATCAAAAAGGTTACGAAAATATTTCATGGCTCTCTTCAATCGCTTACACAGAAGGTTTGTATTACGGAAAGCCGCGCATAGACTACGAGCTTCTCGAAAAATATCACGAAGGGTTAATCTGTTGTTCTGCATGTATACAAGGGGAACTTCCGCAGCTGCTGCTCGCCGGCATGGATGCGGAAGCCGAAGAACTTGCATTGAGATACAAAAACTTGTTCGGTCCCGACCATTATTACATTGAAATTCAAAATCACGGTATTCCTGAACAAAAAATTGTCGCCGAAAAAATGATTGCCCTTGCACGCAAACTAGATATTCCGCTAGTTGCGACAAACGATGTTCACTATGTCGAACGAGAAGACTCAGTCGCTCAAGATGCTTTAAGGTGTATCGGCTTTAAGAATTTTCTTCACAAAGAACACTCAAAGATGGGCGGCGATAAAGACCTTGATTCGTGGTATTTTAAAACAGAACAGGAAATGCGCGCTATTTTTCCTCAATGTCCTGACGCATTCGACAACACTGTCAAGATTGCAAATATGTGCAATCTAACAATAAAACAATATTCAACTTCGGAATTAAAAGAGTGTCTGCCGCGTTTTGAACTGCCGCAGGAGTTCCGCACTCACGGAGACGACTATCAGGCAAACCAAAACGATTATGTAAGACATATTGTTGAGACCGGTTTAAAAAATAGATATAAGGAAATCACTCCTGAAATCCGCGCCCGCGCAGATTACGAGATGAATACGATTTTTTCTATGGGATTTTCAGGATACTTTTTAATTGTTTGGGAATTTATAAACTGGTCAAAATCTACTTACGACAGCGTAAATAAAAAACCAAAACCATATATTCCAATCGGACCTGGAAGAGGTTCGGGGGCGGGGTCTCTAGTCGCGTACGCAATGACAATCACCGATATCGACCCATTCCGCTACGGGCTTATCTTTGAGCGATTTTTGAACCCTGAACGAGTTTCTATGCCTGACTTTGACGTAGATATGGATTTTGACTACAGGCAAGATATAATCCAGCACACTCGAGACCTTTACGGAGACGCAAACGTTGGACACATCGTGACGTTCGGTACTTTGAAACCAAAAAACTGCATTGCCGATGTTGGACGCATTTTGGAAATCCCGCTGAGCGAAGTAAATATGCTCAAAAAGTGCGTGCCTGCTAACCCTAGCGCTAGGTTAAAAGACGCATTTAGTCCTCCGACAGATAAATTTCCTGACGGCGGTCAGCTTATTAAATACAAAGATGATCCGCGTTATAAAGAACTTTTTGAACTGGCATTCAAGCTTGAAGGTGTAAAGAGAAATACAGGTCTGCACGCTTCAGGTATGGTTATCGGTCTGACAGACCTTCCTAATTGGGCACCTGTATTCAAAGACCCAAAAACAGGCGAAATAGGCGTGCAGTACACGATGGATATAATTGAGCCTTGCGGTCTTGTAAAGTTCGACTATCTCGGATTAAAAACTCTTTCCCTTATCAGATACGCAGAATCAATTATCAACAAACATAAAAAGGCAGGAGAAAAACAATTTTTGACTGCAGAAGTCTCGGAAACAGATAAAAAAACTTTCGAGCTTTTCTGTCGAGGAGACTCTGTTGCAGTATTTCAGTTTGAGTCGCCCGGCATGCAAAAAATTTTGCGCCAGTTTCAGCCTGAAAAACTCGAAGACCTTGTTGCGTTGAATGCGCTCTACAGACCGGGTCCTATGAATTACATTCCTCAGTACATCGAAGGAAAATGGAAACCGGAAACTATCAACTATCCTGATCCTGCCCTCGAAGATTTACTTAAAGAGACGTATGGCGTAATGGTCTATCAAGAACAAATAATGAAAGTGGCACAGATTATCGCGGGATTTTCTCTTGGCGGTGCCGATATGCTTCGCCGTGCCATGGGTAAGAAAAAGCCTGAAGTTTTGATGGGCAAGAAGAAAGACTTTATAGAAGGCGCTCTAAAAAACGGATATACAGAAGAACATGCCGGCGAGATATTTGAAATAATGGTTCCTTTTGCAGGCTACGGCTTCAACAAATCTCACGCAGCAGCATACTCTGTTTTGGCATACCGTACAGGATGGTTAAAGGCACACTACCCCGCTGAATTTATGGCAGCAAACTTGACAAATGAAATCACATCTACAGACGGACTTCCTTTTTACATTGAAGAAGCACGAAAAATTGGAGTCGCAGTTGATCCCCCTGATGTAAACCGCTCAGATATAGTTTTTGACGTCGTTGACGGACGAATTGTTTTTGGCTTAAAAGGCATTAAAGGCATGGGAGAGGCAGCCGCACAAGCAATCGTAAGGGAGCGTGAGGAGCACGGCAAGTACAAAAACTTTATGGACTTTATAAAAAGAGTCTGTGCTATCACAGAGAAAGATGAAGAAGGGCGCGAAAAAACTCTCGTAAACAAAAAGGCAATTGAAGTTTTAATAAAAACAGGTGCGCTTGACAATCTCGGAGAATCTAAAGATAAAATCTACAACAGATCGACTTTACTAGCTAACATGGATGCTGCACTTGCATTTGTAGACGATATTCTTGAAGACAAACGGAACGGACAAGGAGACTTGTTTGGGGAGCTCGCAGAAGAAGATCAAGTTCAGATGGATTTCAAATTCAATGTGATAGATGATATGCCTAAGATGGAACTTCTCAATATGGAAAAAGAATGCATCGGTTGCTATGTAAGCGGACATCCGCTCGATCAATATAAAAAGGTAATAGAAAATGCAGTTACATTGCGTGCCTCAAATATCGAAAGAATTGCGGCAGAGAGCAAAGCCGAAAAAGCTGCACTTGAAGCAGGCGGGGTAAAACCGTGGCAGATGAAAGATTCGGGAAAATCATATATCGCGCTTGGAGTGATAACAGGCATTCACGAAATAACAACTAAAAAGGGCGACCGCATGGCGTTTGCAAAGCTCAGCGATTATGACGGTCAGATTGACCTGACATTTTTCCCAAAAACATGGGAAGTTCTAAAACCTCAGATTGAAGACACCGGAATCTATGCGTTCAAAGGAAAAGTCGACGGCTCTCGCGAAACTCCGTCTATGATTGTAGATGAAATTGAAGATGCAGACAAATTGGAAATGCACGCCGCAAAATCCGTTCACATAATGCTCGACACTTCATTCAATTCCGAATCAGGAATTTCAGAATTAAAGAATTTTTTACTAGATAAAACAGGCAATTGTTCAGTATATTTTCATATAGACACTGGAAATAATCCTTATGTCATCAAGGCTAACGAACAGATTTCACTGACTACATCGGATTCAACCCTAAAAGAACTCCGCGATATCAGTTATGTAAAACAAGTCTGGACTGAATAGTCTTATCAACTGTCTAAAATAAAAAGTTAGGCAGTCATTTTGGAGGCTCAATTTGATTTCAATTATTCTTTCCGTCATTGCAGGGGCTCTTTCTCTGTACACTCTTTTATGTTTTATATATATTTTGCTCTCTTGGTTTCCAGGTGCTAGGTTCACAAAGTTTGGAAAGGTAATATCTTCACTCTGCGAACCATACATGAACTTTTTTTCAAAATTAGGATTTTTGCGAATTGGAAACATAGACTTTTCCCCGATAATTTCTCTCGGGCTTCTTTCGGTTTTGTCTTCAATCGTTGCCGGAATACAAGGAACAGGACGCATTTATTTTGGCGGTATAATCGCAACAATCATCTACATGCTGTGGAATATTTTGACTTCAATTCTTTCTATATTTATTCTTTTGATTTTTATAAGATGGATTGTGCTTTTAATTCACAAAGGTTACACATCTTACGAATCAGGCTGGAATCAAGTTGATATGATGATAAGCAAAATTGCCTACAAAGTTGCATCGACATTTACTAAAAAAACTGTAAGTTATCAGACAGCGCTTTTGATAACATGGATTTCGTTCGTTGTAATAATCGTTGCAGGTCGCTTTGTCATCAATGCGCTTGTAAATCTCTGTTATAAGATTCCGTTTTAGAAAAAAAATTGCGTGTCGGCGACATAAAAAATCCTGTTTCTTCAATCTCCGGAATCGGACCTCAGCTCACAAAATCTCTCGCAAAGGTGAATATTTTCACAATCGGAGATTTGCTTCAGTATTTTCCACGAGATTACGAAGACAGAACTCAAAAAGTGACACTAAAAGAATTTAGCAAGCACAGCAAAGTCCATACAGTTGCAAGAGTTATAGGTCAGCAATGGTTTGGCTATGGCACAATGCGCACTCTTAAAATAATTATCGACGATGGAACTGCAACTGCAGAACTTATCTGCTTTAATCGTGGATTTTTGGAAAAAGTTCTGGTTCCGGGAACTGTTGCGACTGTCACGGGGCAGTTTTTTGTAAAATACAACAGCTTACAGAGCACTGCTTTTGAAGTAGCTGTTCATCACGATGTTTTTTTTCCTGACACTCATGACCGAGCAGAATCAAACGCTTCCATATCTGAAATAAAACCTCTCGAAACAGGCATAATTCCAATCTATCCGCTTACAGCAGGGCTTACCCAAAGATCAGTTTTCAAAGCTATATCTCAGGCGATAAGGCAATACGCACACGGAATTGAAAACGAGCTTCCAGAAGAATTGATAGCAAAACACAAGCTTTTAGACAAACAGACAGCTATCAGGCTCATTCATCAGCCTGGATCTATAGAACAAGCAGAAAAAGCACGCAGCACTCTCGTCTACGAAGAGCTTTATCTTTTTCAACAGATTATTGCGCGCCGTGCCTACAACCGACGCGGAAATAAAAACAACGTTTCGGCAACACCTGCAAACATTTCGGGCATTACAACTTCAAACATCACGGTCGAGCAATTTTCAAATTCGCTCTCGCCGCTTCAAAAAAGCTTTTTGGAAACATTCCCTTTTGCGCTAACTCAAGACCAGATGAAAGTTATCTATGAGATGAACCTTGAAATTGACCGCAGCTACACAGAGCGTGAACGAATACTAAACCAGCTTGATCGCGGGCTGCCACCTCCAATCAGACCGTCATTTACGATGGCTCGCCTTTTACAAGGAGACGTCGGTTCAGGAAAAACTCTTGTATCTCTATTTTTATGCCTGCGAATAATAAATTGGAAAGGTCAATGCGCATTGCTCGCCCCGACTGAAATTCTTGCAAGACAGCATGCGGAAAATACGGCAAAAATGCTCGGCAGTTTGGGAGTGCGGACCGCATTTCTTACAGGTAATCTGCGCGCAGCAGGAAGAACACAATTATTAAAAGCTTTGAAAGCTGGAGAAATCGATATCGTTATCGGAACACACGCCCTTTTTTCTGCCCAAGTTGAATATAAAGATCTTGAACTCGCTGTTATAGATGAACAGCACCGTTTTGGAGTGCTCCAGCGTCAAGCAATCATAGAAAAAGGAAAAAAAACATACAAAAACACAACATTTGAACCTAATATTTTGATGATGAGTGCGACACCTATTCCACAGAGCCTGGCGCTTACCGTTTTTGGAGACCTTGATATATCTGTAATCCACACATTGCCTTCAGGAAGAAAACCTATCACAACTTATCTTGTAAAAGAAGGCAATGAATTAAACGCTTATGAAGCTGTCAGAAAAGAACTTGAAAAAGGCAGACAGGCGTATTTTGTTTACCCGGCGATCGACAGCGACCAAAATATAAAATCAGCTGAACGAGCTTTTGAACATCTTTCGCGCCGCATATATCCGCAATATAAATGCGCATTGCTTCACGGAAAAATTGAAGAAGAGCAACAAGTCAGCATTTTACAGAGTTTTCGCGATGGGGAAACACAAGTGCTCGCCGCTACAACAGTTGTAGAAGTAGGCGTCGACGTTCCGAATGCAACTTGCATGGTGATTGAACAGGCAGACAGGTTTGGAATGGCTCAACTTCATCAGCTGCGCGGTCGTGTAGGGCGAGGAAGTGAACAATCATTTTGCTTTTTAATCTACAGCAAAGATATCACAGAAACAGGAATTGAACGCATGAAAGCTCTTCGAAAAAGCACAGATGGATTTTTTATCGCAGAGCAAGATCTTAAGACGAGAGGACCCGGCGAGATAAACGGAACAATTCAATCTGGAGAATTAGAGTTCAAACTTGCAGATTTAAGCCGCGATATGAACATTATGGAAGCAGCTCGTGCCGATGCAATCGAAATGTGTGTCAAAAATAACCATAATTATCAGCCATAAAAAAGTGTGTATCAAAATGATACATATTTTTTTTATCAAAATAAATGTGTATCAAAATCGGACAATGTAACTATAAAAAGTCAAATCGGCAACAAAATTCTAACAAAAATAAATTATTTTAACTTTTTTTATTAAAATCGCATCCGTTGGCACATAACTTGCTATATATTACTATATATTGTAAATCAAGGAGATTCAATTATGACAAACGATGAAAATATCCTAGCTATGTACTTAAAGGACATCAACAAGATTCCTATGATTTCTCACGAAGAAGAAGTTGAACTTGCTAACAAAGCACATGCAGGTGATAAAGCAGCTATGAATAAACTTGTAAATTCTAATCTCCGTTTTGTTGTCAACGTTGCAAAAAAGTATCAGAAGCACGGTTTAGATTTAACAGATCTTATCAATGAAGGAAATATCGGGCTTATAACGGCGGTAAATAAATTTGATGTTTCAAAAGGATATCACTTTATATCTTACGCTGTGTGGTGGATTCGTCAGAGCATTTTAAAGGCAATCTGCGAAAAAAGCCGCGCAATTCGCCTTCCATTGAATAGAGCGAACGAACTTGTTCAGATTGAACAAGCACGCAAAATTGTAGGTTCAAAGAAAACAGAACAGCAGGAATATGAAGAAATCGGTGCAATGCTCAACATGGATACAAAACACGTGCGCGATATGATAAACATCAGCCGAGATATGATTAGCCTCGACGCAGAGATAAATGATTCCGACAGCGGTCATGCAAAAATCGGTGACTTTTTTGAAGACGATTCATACGACAGACCTGAGGAACAGGCAATCGGACAATCACTGCGAGAAGAAATCAACAATGTTGTTGATTCACTTAGACCAAATGAAGCTCGCGTGATAAAGATGAGATACGGCTTAAACGGAGCAAAACCGATGTCTCTTAAAGAAGTCGGTGAAGAATGTGATCTCACAAAAGAACGCATACGTCAAATCGAAAAGCACGCAATAGTTAGACTTCAGCATCCGACTCGTTCACGCAGACTCGAAGCTTACGTTGCTTAATAAATAATGTAAAATATTCGTGTTCATTGCTACTGCCGCTAAAAAGTGATAGACTGTCCAAACACATCACATTGGAGGGTACAATGGTACCGGTATTAATTAAAGATTTATTATCATCAAACCCGGACGGACGCCAAGTTAAAGTTTGCGGCTGGGTTCGTACGGTTCGAGACTCAAAAGGTCTTGTTTTTATTCAGGTTAACGATGGAAGTTGTTTTGCCAATATTCAGTTGACGTTTGACCGCTCTAATCCTTCCGATAATGCAAATGTAAATAATATCGAAGAAACTCTCAAAATTTTGAATACAGGGGCTTCTGTTAGGGCTACCGGAACTCTTATAAAATCTCCTGCAAGCGGACAAGCTGTCGAAGTTACTCTTGAAAATATTGAATGTCTCGGAAAATGCAATCCTGAAGAATATCCTCTTCAGAAAAACAAGATGTCTATGGAATATCTTCGTGAAGTTGCACATCTGAGGGCAAGGACAAACACTTTTGGCGCAGTTTATCGAGTTAGAAATCAGCTGGCATTTGCAGTCCATTCATTTTTTCAAGAAAGAGGATTTCTGTACATAAATGCCCCAGAAATAACATGCTCCGATGCCGAAGGGGCGGGAGAAATGTTCCAAGTTACAACTTTAAGCATGGAAAAAATTGCAGAGCTAGGTGTCAAGGCAGGACAGGGCGGAATGAAAGTCGAAGATGCCCACAAAATTGTCGATTATTCAAAAGACTTTTTCGGAAAAAAAGCGAGCCTCACTGTTTCCGGTCAGCTTGAAGCAGAAACTTTAGCAACAGCGCTGAGCCGCGTATATACGTTTGGACCGACTTTCCGTGCAGAAAACTCAAACACACCTCGTCATCTTGCTGAATTTTGGATGATAGAACCGGAAATGGCTTTTTACGATTTGGACGACGACATGGACATTCAGGAAGATTTTGTAAAATATCTCCTAAATTGGGCTTTGACAAAGTGCCGAGAAGATCTTGAATTCTTCGACAAACGGATTCAACCGGGACTGATTGAAAGCCTCGAAAAAGTTGCAAACGCAAAATT
The DNA here is from genome assembly GCF_014334335.1 of Treponema sp. Marseille-Q3903. Taxonomy (NCBI): domain Bacteria; kingdom Pseudomonadati; phylum Spirochaetota; class Spirochaetia; order Treponematales; family Treponemataceae; genus Treponema; species Treponema sp. Marseille-Q3903. The sequence goes on along the minus strand of NZ_JACSEU010000001.1, from coordinate 804,690 downwards.
TGTCCGCATTTCTTACACTGACGCAATAGAAAAACTCGAAGAAGCTTCAAAAAATGGCGCAAAGTTTGAATTCAAACCATACTGGGGTTGCGATATCGCTACGGAACACGAACGCTACCTTACAGAAAAGATTTTCAACTGTCCTGTGATGGTTTACAACTATCCAAAAGAAATTAAATCTTTTTATATGAAACAAAATGAAGACGGAAAAACTGTAAAAGCCGTAGACGTGCTTGTGCCTGGAATTGGCGAATTGATTGGCGGTTCTGAACGTGAAGAAAATTATGAAAAACTCCTAAAAGCATGCGAAGAACGCAAAATGGATATGTCGAACTACGAATGGTATCTTGATTTGCGCAGGTTCGGTTCGGTTCCACACTCGGGATTTGGACTTGGGTTTGAACGGCTGATACGTTACGTGACAGGAATGGAAAATATCAGGGACGTAATTCCGTATCCGCGTGCTCCAAAACTTGCAGATTTTTAATGATAAAAAGCGCTCTGAATGAAAAATAAACTGACGCCATCACAAGCAATCACGAAATTCTCACAATTTTTATTTCTCTCGTTTAAATCCGGCGACGATAATATTTTGTGGGAAAGCGCCGCTTCTTGTTCGTACAGTTTTATTTTTTCTTTTATTCCGGTAGTGATGATAATCTTTACAATTTTGATCAGCTTTCTCAAAATAACGCCGGAAATTTTAGGCATAGTAATTGAATTTTGCAAAAAATTTTCAAAAGTCTATGATGTGGCTCCTGTCATAGAAAATCTTATAAATAAAAAGTCTCTCTCTCTGATTGATTTATTCATCGGTATTTGGGTCGTATGGATGGCTCGAAAATTGTTCTTATCTATTGTGCAGGCGATGAACAGAATCTTTCTTTCAGCATCTAAACGAGTGACAATAGGAAACCAAATAATAACTTTTATATCGGAATTTGCGATTGTCATTTTGTTTATCGTCGTGATGATTTTTGTTTTTTTGTTCAATAAATTTCTACACATCAGAGTGCTCGAAGAGATAAGAAGCAAGTTTCCCCAAGTTTTCAGGATGCGCTCAAACATTTTGATCTCCGGTCTTTTATATTTGATGATATATACATTCACAGTTTACGCATACAAATTTATGAGCGGTTCCAAACCAAGATGGCGTATTGCGGCTTTCTACGCACTGATTTCGACAGGAATCACTTTTTTGCTCTCGTTCTACATAAACAAATTTATGCACTTTACAAATTACAACGTAGTCTACGGGACAATCAGCACATTTGTCATCTTTTTGTTTAGAGTATACATGTTCTTTGCTGTTTTTCTTTTTTGTGCCCAGATGGTTTACGTAAGTCAGTTTTTTGAAGAGCTTGTAGTTGCGCAGATTTACACTCAAAAGGCAAATATTTTATTTGCAAACCCTTCAGTCTACAAAATCGAATCTGAAAAAAAAGTTTATCAATCAGGAGAGACTGTTTATCAAGAAGGCGATAAGGCTGATTACGTTTATTTTATATGCAGCGGAGCCGTTGTAGAGACAAAAGACGGAATTCCAACTTCGTTTTCAAAAGGTGACTTTTTTGGAGAAATTCCGATGTTTCTTCATACTGCAAGACAGACAACAGCTTATGTTCAAGGTGAAACTGAACTGATTTTAATCCGCTCAAAAAAATTCAAAGAGATAATACGCAAAAATCAGGCAGCATCAGCAAAAGCGCTTGAACGTGTAAACAATTTTACTCGCGACTGAAAAAGTCAGAGAAATTTTCACATGCTGACAGTTCACTTATCAATTGCGCAATTGAGTTTTTAAACGCATCTTCGCCACACACCTATCTCTATTCCACTTCTGTTTAATTTTCATTATAATCTCAATATGTCACGCTCAAAGATTGTTGTATTAGATTTTGGAAGCCAGTACGCACATTTGATTGCAAAACGTTTCCGCATGTTAGGTTATTATTCGGAAATCGCACTGCCTTCTACAGATATTTTTGTTTTCGAAAATTGTAAAGGAATTGTTTTTTCCGGCGGACCTTCATCTGTCTACGATGAAAAAGTTCCTGAGTTTAATTCGGAAATTTTAAATCTCGATATTCCGATTTTAGGACTTTGCTACGGACACTATATCGTACAACTCGGATACAACGGAAAAGTCGGCAAACAGGAGACAGGAGAATTTGGGTTTGCGACGCTCAACATCAACGAAAAACTAAAATCGCCTCTGTTTGAAGGGATCGAACATCAGCAGCAAGTCTGGATGAGCCATCAGGACGGAGTTTTAAAATTGGGAGATGGATTTGAAGTTTTGGGTTCAACAAAAGATTGCAAATACGCCGCAACGCAAAACCTTGCAAAGAAAAGATTTAGCCTTCAATTCCACTGCGAAGTAAAAGACACTCCTTGCGGTGAACGAATTTTTCAGAATTTTGCGAATTATTGCGGAATGGAAAAAAATTGGGATCACGAAACTGTGCTTCAAATTATCTTGGAAAACATCAAAAAAGATGCAGGTGACAAAAACGTTCTTTTGTTTTTAAGCGGAGGAGTAGATTCGACAATCACGTTTGCGCTTCTAAACAAAGCTCTCGGGCAAAAAAGAGTTCTCGGGCTTCATATCGATAACGGTTTTATGCGTAAAAATGAAAGTGCCGAAGTTGCAGCTGCTTACAAAAAGTTTGGATTTTCAAACTTTATCACTGAAGACGCTTCTGAAAGTTTTTTGAAAGCAATCGCAGGGCTCACAGACCCACAAAAAAAGCGGATGGCTGTCGGAGAAAACTTTATAACAGTTTACAACGAAGTTATATCAAAACAAAAACTTGATGATAACTGGCTACTCGCACAAGGAACTTTGTATCCTGACATCATTGAATCAGGCGGAACAAAAAACTCAAACACTATTAAAACTCATCACAACAGAGTTGACGGTATTCAAAAACTGATTGAAAAAGGTCTGATAATCGAGCCTATCCGAGAGCTATATAAAGATGAAGTTCGCGCAATCGGATACAAGCTAGGTCTACCAGAGCAACTTATCATGCGTCATCCGTTCCCCGGTCCTGGACTTTCAATCAACGTGCTTTGCTATGATGGAAAATCATGGTCTCAAAAAGACGAAGAAGAATACGCCGCTGCTAAAAAAGAATTGGCTGAAGTTACACTCGATATGTTCTGCGCAAACTGTACGGCAAATCTGAAGCGTGATGTACTTCCAGTCCGCTCGGTCGGCGTTCAAGGAGACTTCCGCACATATCGTTTCCCTGCCATCTTAGATTTTGGGTCTGCAAAAGACGGAGAATGGGCAAACAGAACGGACGCTGCAAAAATCGGAATGCGCCACTTTCCTAACAAGCGCGAAAAAATTGAAGCATGTTCTTCTGCAATCACAAATAAAGCCAGATTCATCAACAGGACGTGCATTAAATTATACCAAAAACAAGGTGTAAAAAATGAAGACCTTAAATTGCAGGAAGGCTACTGCGACCGCCGCCGGCTCGACCAACTGCGCGAAGTAGACAACATTGTTTTGACAGAACTTCGCAAAGCCGGCTGGTACGACAAAATTTTCCAGCACCTTACAATCGGTCTGCCTTTTGCAACAAGCGCAGACAGAGCGACATTTGTTTTACGCCCTGTAGTTTCAGAAGACGTGATGACTGCTCGCTTTGCCATGATTCCAAAGGAAATACTCGGAAAAATTGTAGAGCAGATTGCGGCTCTTCCATTTGTAGATGCACTTTACTTTGACGCAACAAATAAACCGCCTGCAACATTCGGCTGGGAATAAGACATAGCTAATCAGCACAAAGCCCGACTACGCAACATTGTTCCCAAGAGCATGTCACTTCTGGTAGTTTAGTACAGCCTCTGTGATAAGCGGAATAAGTTGCTTTTTTCGAGAAACAACTCCCTGCAAGTAGTATACCTTGTCTTCCATCTTCGGCCATGTGATAAACTGCTCAAATTTTGAATCGTAGTCTATTAAAAGAATGCTGGAAAGATTTGTGATATCGGTGACAAGAAGACAACTGAACAATGTTTTGCGACCGCGCCGTTCAATTTCAAGCTCCTTGAGGAAATCAGCTTTGCGATCCATAACTTCCCGAGTGTTCCCAACTTCAATCTGGCTTGCAGTGTAAGAAACTTTTCCTTCAACGTATTCTTTCATATCCTGATGAATCAAATCGGAAGCATCGCGACCTTTGATGTTGCTGCCGGCCTTTATAATTTCATTCCCAAGTTCTTTATAATCGAGGTCGGTGATAGACGACAAATATTCAACAGCATCTCGATCAGTATCTGTTGTAGTTGCCGATTGCAGGATCAGCGTGTCAGATAAAATACCGCACAGGAGCAAAGACGCAACATCTTTTGGAATTGGAACTTTATATTCTTGATATAAACCTGCAATCTGTGTTGCAGTAGAACCGACAGGACGGTTGATAAACGTGATTGGGTCTTTTGTCGGAATTGCCCCGATTCTGTGATGGTCTATCACTTCCTTGATTTTATAATGTTCGACACCTTCTACAGCCTGCGCTATTTCGTTGTGGTCAACCAAAATCACTTCGACATTAGGTTCTTTTAGCAAATCGTGTTCAGAGACAATTCCGATCACTTTGTTGTCCTCATCGACAACAGGAAGATACTTGCAATGCGCATCTTTTAAAATGTCTTTGATTTTTGAGACTGTATCGTTCATTGAAACTGTTTTTATTTCTTTATCGCCCATTTCATATACAGGCATAGAATATGCAATCAACATCGAAGTCGGAGACGTCGAATAAGGGCTGACGATAACAGAAACACCGTTTTTTTCTGCAAGTTCGCGGAGTTTTTTATCGATTACGCAGCCGCTTGTAATTATCAGAAGTTTTATTTTACGTTCTATGCATACTCTCTGAATATCTTCGCGATCGGAAGCAATCACGACAAGATTTTCAGAGCGGTGCGCATCAAGCCGTTTTGTAAACGATTCGATAGAAGAAGAACCAACATGGATTGAAGCTTTAAACGTTTTATCTCCATCAGTGACAATCAGAGGCTGAGCGTTAAGTGTTTTCAAGATAAGGTTTATGCTTGTCGGCAAACTATGTTTTTTTTCAGGGTTGAGGATTGTAAGAACACCTTTTGCAAACCCTGAATAGTGCAGCAATGAAACATATTTTCCATCTTTGTCTACGATTGGAGTGACGCGGTCTTCCTGCTGCTCCATTCTGCCAATCGCTTCCCAAACAGAAACGTTTTCGTTTACGCATTCAACGTTGTCCTGCATAAAATATTTTACTTTTGGAATCAAGTCAGGAATGTATTCAGGACGGGTCACCGCAAATTTTTCAAAAATATAACGAGTTTGAGGATTTAAATGCCCTGCTCGCGCAGCGACATATTCCGAATATCCTAAAAGATTTTTTAGTTTTGCATAAGCGTACGCCGAAACAACGGCATCAGTATCGGGATTTTTATGTCCGATTATGTAAATTGTTTTTTTCATATATTTGTTACCTTTATTTTTACAATTTTAAAAATAAGTTGAAAAGCAAGTGAAAATAAGCCGATTTTTTAGCATTTTGATAAAACAAAACATTTTGTCATATTATACAATAATTCAATTTGGTTGTCATGATGCCTTTATATCTATAAAAAAATGATATATACTCGCTTTTATGAACACATACAGATATGAAACACACCTTCACACTTGTCAAGGAAGTGCATGCGGTAACTCATTTGGCAAAGACTATATAAAACTTTACAAAGAAATCGGATACGACGGCATTTTTGTGACAGACCATTTTTTTGGCGGCAACACCGCAGTTCCTTTTGATTTACCGTGGCAGGAAAGAATTGAACTCTACTGCAAAGGATACGAACAAGCTCTCGAAACAGCAGAAGAAATAAACAGTGCCGATGGCGGCAGTTTTAAAGTTTTTTTTGGACTGGAGCAAACTTTTGACGGTGATGATTATTTAATATACGGCTTAGATAAAAAATGGCTGCTATCTCATCCTGAAGTTGAGAAAATGTGTCATTCGGAATTGTTCAACGCTGTAGATAAAATCGGTGGACTTATGATTCAGGCGCATCCTTTTAGATTGCGTGATTATATCAAAGCGATTCACCTACACCCACGCGATATTCACGGAATTGAGATTTACAATGGTGGCAATCGGATAGAAGAGAATCAGTTGGCAGAAATCTATGCAAAAAAATACAACTTTCCAATGACAAGCGGTTCAGACATCCACGACTGCAATTGCCTCCTTTCGATTGGAAGCGATTTTCACGTAGGCGGGATGGATTTTGAAACTCCTCTTGAGGATGTGTTTGATTACGCAAATCGGATTAAAAATCATCAGGGAAAGATAATCTCTTGAAACTCCGCTTTTAAAACTATCGCGAATCTTAAAATCTTGACAAACCTGTTTTCTGCTCTATGATTGAAGTATCCGTATTCAAAAAAAGGATTATTTATGGAAAAGACTTCAATTACACCGAAATTATTAAAAGAAAATTTCATTAAAATATATGGCTTCGGAGATGGAGTTCGAATATTCAAATCTCCTGCACGCATCAATATCATTGGAGAACACATAGACTACAACGGCGGAAAAGTGCTCCCAACAGCTATCGACAGATTTCTTTACTGCGCAATCCGCAAAAGACCGGATACGAAAATCGTGTACAGCGATTTATTTTTTCCCGGCACTTATAGTTTTGATATAAATGATGATTTTATATTCGATAGCGCTAACGATTATGCGAATTTTTTGAATGGAATTATTTCATGCATGAAAAAAAGCGGATTTGAGTTCCCTTGCGGATTCGATGTATTGATAGGGAGCAATATTCCGAGTGCCGGAGGGATATCATCATCTTCAGCTTTGGAATGCGGATTTGCATGGGCTGTAAACGAGACTTTCGGCTTCAATATTTCACGAAAAAAAATTGCATTGATGGGGCAAAAGAGTGAACACGAGTTTATCAACGTGAACTGTGGAATCATGGATCAGTACATAATTGCGACAGCTAAAAAAAATACGGCTGAACTTATCGACTGCGCAAAAATCGAACACGAATACGTCCCGTTGAAACTTGGGGATTACAGATTTATAGTTATGAATTCTAAAAAACAACGCAAACTTTCCGATTCAAAATACAACGAACGGCGAGCCCAATGCGAAGAAGGTTTGACAATCTTGCAGGATGCCGGTTACGATTTTCCGAACCTCTGTGCTATAACGCCAGAGCTTTTTGATGAAGCAGGTCCTTTGATAAAAGACGATGAGATTTACAGACGCGTGCGACATTGTGTAACAGAGATGGACAGGGTATTAAAAGCCGTAGATGCGCTGAAAGCAAACAATCTTGCTGAATTGGGGACGCTTTTGTACGCATCACACGCATCTTTACGCGATGACTATGAAGTGACAGGAATTGAACTTGACACATTGGTAGACGAGGCATCTAAACAGCACGGTTGCATAGGAGCGCGCATGACAGGAGCAGGATTCGGAGGCTGCGCAATCGCGATCGTTCACAAAGATTCAATCGATTCTTTTATAAAAAATACGGGTGACGCTTATAAAAGAGTCATCGGGTATGAAGGTGATTTTTTTGCATGCTCAAGTGGAGATGGAGTTAGTGAAATTTAAAATAAAACAGCCGCAGGCAAAAATGAAAATGCATGCGGACTGTTTTATCATCGTGTTAGAGTACAGGAACTCTATTAAAATAATCTTTTGTTTCTTTTGCGACAATTCCGCTTAAAACAATCAAAGATATACAGTTTGGAATCGCCATCAAACCGTTTGTGATATCGGCGATTGTCCAAACTGCGGAAATTGTCATATAAGGTCCAATCGCAACTGCCGCAATATAAAGCCAACGATAGATTTTTACGACAGTCATATTTCCGTTTGACAGATATTCAAGACATTTTTCAGAATAGTAGTCCCAGCCGAGAATAGTCGTAAATGCAAAAAATACAAGACAAATCATAAGCAAGAACTGAACAGAAACACCATCGCCACCGAGCATTGCAGAAAATGCGTTAGCGGTAAGTGCTGCCCCTGTAGCACCGCTGTTCCAGACATCGATTCCTGATAGCACAATTGAAAGCCCTGTCATTGTACAGATTATCAACGTATCGATTACAGTTCCGGTCATATTTACTAAGCCTTGTTCGACATGTTCGTTTGTCTGGACTGCCGATGCAGCGATTGGAGCCGATCCTAGTCCTGCCTCGTTCGAGAAAATACCTCGAGCAATACCTTTCTGCATCGCCATGCGGATGATTGTTCCCGCAGCCGCACCTGAAATTGCTTTAATGCCCGAATCAAACCCAAATGCACCTTTGAATATCAGAGCAAAAGCAGCCGGAACTTTAGAAGCGTTCATGATTATAACCGAAAGACCGAGAAATACATAGATTATAGCCATAGCGGGAACAACTTTTTCTGCAACTTTTGCGATTCGCTGAAGACCGCCGATAACTACAAGTGCAACTCCGACAGTGATGATCGCACCTGCAATCACAGTTGCCCAAGAATATGAATATTGACCGATTGTAAATGCAACAGCAGTTTTCTCAGGGTCGAATGCGTTTTGAACAGCGCCGCAAATACCGTTTACCTGTGTGAATGTACCGATGCCGAAAAGTCCTACGAGAGTTCCGAAAATTGCAAACAAAACGGCAAGCCATTTCCAGTTTTTGCCCATACCTTTTTCAATCACATAGAATGGTCCTCCAAGCACATGACCGTCTTCCTTGACTTCACGGTATTTAATAGCAAGCATACATTCAGCATACTTTGTAGCTGTTCCAAGCAGAGCGGCAATCCACATCCAAAAAAGGGCACCGGGTCCACCGGCAAGAATGGCAGTAGCAACACCTACGATGTTACCGGTACCAATCGTTGCAGACAGTGCAGTACAAAGAGCGGAAAATCCAGAAAGCTCTCCTTTACCTTCATTCTCTTTAAAAATACTTTTAAAAGCACGTCTCAGTTTTGTAAACTGAATACCGCGAGCTGCGACCGTCATCACTATTCCGGTCACAAGAATAAGAGCGATTGTCGGGATTCCCCAAACAACGTCATCAATAGTGTTAAGGATTGTTTCAAACATAAACATGTCCTTTAAAAAAGAAATAGAGTTTGCCGATATCAAAGAATGAACCGAACAAACTCCCCAAAGAGCAGAATAGAACTTTTTCTTTAGCTCCGTCCCTTATGCCTGAGATATCGGGAAGCTTTCATATAATATGAACATCTTCCCTTAACCCTTCGGCGTCCCACAGGAATGTGAGAACTCTCCAGAGAATTGCATTTTCAAAACACGTTGAAAAAACAATGTCCTTATAATATACAAAGAAAAAATTATTTGCAATATTTCGCATCATTTTTCACATCATATTAGGCTTGGTTTGCAGAGTTTTATAGACATTTCCCTCTTATTAAAAAAAGAAACCCTCTGAAAAACCAAAATTTTCCAGAGGGCGTATATATAAACACCCCGGAGCTTTGCTACGACGGGATGAAAAAAAGGGACAAAAAATCCCTTTGATACAAAGTTTTTCAATCAAGAAATCAAAAAATCAAGAAAAAAAATCACCTCATGCGAAGTGATTTTTGAACTTTCTATAAGGAGTGGATAGGAGTCGAACCTACCAATGATGGTTTTGCAGACCAGTCCCTTACCGCTTGGGTACCACTCCAAAAATGTATGTTCAATATATACAAAGAAGTAACTTTTGTCAATCTATGCAGTAAAATTTAGAGTATTCACATTTTTAGCTAAAGAACGTTGGTCGGCAACAGTCATCATCAGTCGACGTCGGAGCCTGCCGGCAGCAGACGGCAGATGTTGACATCATTTTTTTACAATTCCGATTTCAGTCAATTTCCGCACTACAAAATCTCGTTCTGCTTTGTCTTTATAAATCAAATCAATATTGCCTTTTGATTTTGTAGCAACTGACAGAGTGTAATCAGGGTAATTCTCCTGCTCTTCCTTTGGGAGATTTAAGACAGGGAATGTGACGATATCATCAATTTTTATAAAAACGGAGCGTTGTATAATTCCATTTTCATATATGCCGGAATCTTTAGTAAAAAAATACTCACGTGTAATTATATAATCAGCAAGAATGTAACAGCAATTTAATACGATTCTGATAAACAAGCTGAAATTAGTGAAATGAGTTACGGCAATCGCCAATATTAAAACGATTTTTCCGCAAAATACGCTCAGTTTGTACTTTCTTTTAGGATGATATGTTGAAAATATCTCTTTTCCGCAATATTTCAAAATATATTTGACATATAATCTGTAGCCGATATTGATGGCAAAGATGGCAACCACAACAAAAATCAATACAAATAATTTAAAATTCATCGTTTATATTCTCCTTTTTGCATAGCGAGATATTTTTTTAGAGCTTTTGCGGAGCTTTCAAATGCGAGCGGAAGCGTTTCGATATCTTCTTCTGTCGCAACTCTTTTTGAACAAAGTGTCAGAACTTCACTCTGTTCCGGTTTTAGCGCTTTTATAAAATCATCGATTGAATTGTATTTTTTAGGCAACTCCGCTTTAAAAAAAATATCACATGTTTTATATTCAATTTTTTTATAAGGGTAAGTATTCGGAAAAGTGCAGATATAATGAAAGTCATTTTGATCAAACTTTACTCCGAGTTCCTCAAAACATTCGCGGCATAAAGCTTCTTCAGCAGATTCATCAAAGTCTATAAAGCCGCCCGGTATCGCCAGAAATCCATTGCGAGGCTCTTTTGCGCGCACTTCAAACAGAATATTTTTATGACTATCTTCGATTATGACACCGACGGCCGCAGCAACATTTTTGTATAAATCAAAACCACAGTCAGGGCAAATCCATTTTCTGTTTTCTTGATTTTTGATTTTTTTGCTGCCGCATATCGGGCACATTTTGAAATCGTTTTGCATATCAGAGTTTTGCGTTTCCGTGTCCGTTTTCATTCCATTAATCATTTAAAACACCTCACCGTGATAGCGTCTGCGAGCGATTCGGAACGTTTTATTGTCTGAATGATAAGAGGAACTATTAGTGGGATTGCGGCACGAATTCTAGCCATTCTCCCATGGACTTTCCCAAGACCACCGCGTATTATTTGAGTTTTTATGATAGAACTCGCTTCATCAACTAAAAGCGGAATAAATCTGAAAATAATTTCCACAATTAATATAAAATGGCGGACTGGAATATGAATCAACTGAAGAGGCAACAAAATTCCGTTCAATCCATCGATCAAGTCGTATTCTGGAGTCGAAACAAATAATCCGGAAATGCAGGCAAGAGCAGCATCAGTTCTGATAATCGCAGCGAGACAAAAAAAGATTTTTGACGGAGTCACCGTAAACCATTTCCAGTTTGTAAAATGTATTTCTCCTTCTAACGCAGGGTAAAAAATCATCTGAAAAATGCTGAAAAACAAAAGAAAAGGTAAAATTTTAAGGCTTGAAATAAGAAGTTTTTTAAGCCTGAACCCACACAAAACATCATAGATAACAGAAATCAAAAGCATGATTGCGCAAAGCCATACCGGACGAGCTGCGAGGGAAGAAACAAAAAGCAATGAAAACAAAATTATTCTGAACCATGCACTCAGTCGCTCAACAGGCGATTTCTTTTTTTCTTTGCTACATGACAAGCTATAAGATACTGATTGGAGATTTTCAAGAAGTTTTGCAGACTCACTAGCTGACAGCTCCGATAACGATTCGGGAATATCGGATGCTGTATCATCGCCTACCGTATCTTTTACGAGTTTACCATTTTCTATGTAAATTTCACGGTCGGCAAATTGCGCTTCATCAAAGTGATGAGTGCTGAACAAAACTGTTTTTCCTTCTTCTGCAAGTTTTTTCATCATATATAAAACTTGGCTTCGAGCAGCACAGTCAAGCCCTGCTGTCGGTTCATCAAAAAATATGATATCTGAATCCAAAGCGAGAATTCCAGCGATTGAAAGCCTCCTCTGTTCACCGCCGGAAAGCTCAAAAGTCCGTTTTTCTCCAAACTGTTGATACGGGAGCGCTGCATCATCCATCGCTTTTTGAACACGCCCCTTTAAGTTTTTTCCTGTTATTCCAAGATTTCGAGGACCAAAAGCGACATCATCGGCGGCAAAAGTTTCAAAAAGGGCAGCTTTTGCATTCTGCTGGGCAAGAACAGGACGAGCGCCATACAGTTTGCCGCTTTCAGCATTTAACAGTCCTGTGCACAATTCCAAAATAGTCGATTTTCCGGCGCCGGACTGCCCTGTTAAAGCCGTGAGAGTCCCTTTGTACAGATTAAAACTGATATCGAAAATCCCGTGTCCATTTATTTTCTTGCTGCCGTACACATAATTCAAGTTTTTTACACAAAAAGTCATCTCGGCAGACGAGTTTTTTATTTTTTCTGCAAGAAGTTTTTTATCTGTAACAGGAAGAGGAGAACCTGAAATTTTTAAAACATTATTCTTATCTGCCAGATATGCATTTTTTGTCCCATAAAAAGAAACTTTTCCGTTTTCAATTTCGATTATGTTGTCGGAGCGCTCAACAACTTCCATATCGTGTGTGATTTGAACAATTGTGTTGCCGCATTTATGCCAATAGTCAATAAAATCAAGCAGGTCTGAGCGAGACTTAGAGTCTATCATTGAGACGGCTTCATCAAGAATCAAAATTTCTGGACGGAGCGCTAAGATTCCGCTCAGTGCGATTTTTTGAGTTTGCCCGAGAGAAAGAGCCGCAGTCGGATCTCCTGCCCTATCGAGCATATCTACGACGTTGAGAGATTCAATTGTCCTAAGTTCAATTTCGCCTGGATTAAGCCCGAGATTTTGAGGTCCGAAAGCAGTATCGCGAGAAACTATCCCACTTACAATCTGATCTTTTGGTGATTGGAAAACTATTCCGATTTTATTTTCCGGTTGAATTTCAACTTTCCCAAAAGACGGTTCTTCAAGCCCGCATATGAGCCGTGCCAGAGTACTTTTTCCGCTCCCGTTTTTGCCGACGATTGAAGTATACGAACCTTTCGCAATCGCGAAAGAAACGTCATCTATGACAACTTTTTGGGAATATGAAAATTTTAAATGTTCTACAGAAATAATACTCATTAAATTTTATAAAAAAAAGTCTGCAAAAGATTCTCGAGTTCCTTTGCAGACTTCCATTATATCAAATTATCTGATTTTTTGTCTCTATTTCCACTATTCAAAAGCGATACGGACGGTAACCGATGGTTTTGCAACTGTTCTGCCATTTTGAGAGTCTATAGACAAGAGGTTTGCGCCAAAATCGGTCGATACTGTTTCTTGTGCGGCTGCTGTTGAAACAGATGATGCTAAACTGTTTATGGACTGAACAGTGTTGTTTACGGCAGGCGATACTGTCTGATTTTCAGATACGGAAATTGTCTGATTTTCCTGTACAAGAATTCCTTCATCAGATGTAGGAGTTATTCCTGAATCTTCTGCAACACCTGCACTTTCTTTTTTATTGCTTGATGAAAGTCTTGTCGGAGCGATAGAAGATTCTATTTCAGAAATATAAGGTGCGACTGCAACGACTCCTTCAAAACATGTTACAACGTTTGAATCATCGACGATCCAGTCTGTACCGCGGCAAGAAGCGACTGCCACAGCTGTATTAACAGTATAATTTACTCGCTTAGCTTCCGTATGGCTTACCTTCGAACGAACGGCGCCTGTTTTTAGAAAAATGCTGACGTTATCTTTTTTTCCTGTTGTCGAAAGTTCTGTCAAGGATATACGAGTGACAGGACCAATATACAAAACAGAGTCTATAAGTTTTATTTTTGCTTCTGAGTCAAAACCTGTATTCAAAATATCAGATTTTTTGATTTTATCTCCTCGCTGTACAGAAACCCAAGACTGCCCTTTTTTTACTTCAACTTTACCTTTTACATAAGTTATAACAGCATCTTCTGCAAAAAGTCCGCTTGCAGCTGCTAACACAATGCCTAAAATCAATAATTTTTTAAACTTTTCCCTCATTTCAAAACCCCCTTAACCTAGAATGATAAAGAAGCTTTCAATGCAGCAGTATAATTGCTAGAAGATGCTTCTATTATATCTATATAGGCAGTAATATCACAACCGACTTGAAGATCGCTAAAAATGTTGCAGACAAAATTGATTGTTGTATCAAAACCGCGAAACGACATTTGTTTTTCAGGTATTGCCAAAACAAGTTTTTCCGTAAACGTTGCATACATGTTGTTGTAGATAATTGCACAGTTCAACTTTGGAAAAATCCCTGATTTTACTGAACCGTTTGTTACGGAACGCGCCGTAATTGATGTAAACGGCACAAATGAATCGCTCAGCTTACCAGATATATATTCAATACCGCCGCCTGCAACGCCGATTTTTCCGATATAGAATGACAAATCCAATTTTGAATCTATGCTGACAGTTTTAAATCCCACAGATTCAAATGTACCTTTGAAATCATACGTACCTATAGTTGAAATAGTGCCGCCTAATGAAAGAGTTCCGTAGAATTTATCTGACATGCCGTTTGAATCATCTTTTTGAGTATTGTAAAAATAGCTCATCTGCAAACCGATTCTATTCGTATCGAACAATGTCTTATAAAAAAAATCAGCACTTATAGGAATGTAACCGACACACAAGTTATAAAACTTTGTATTTTTTGCATTCGGATTTTCTTCTTCCATGCCGACATTTAATGAATTGAGCAATCCAGTGTAGCCGACATATAGACCGTATTTTATTTTCAGAGAATCATAAGTGATATAAGCACCGTCTGAACACTGTGTAAAATATGTTCCGGAAGATTCATTAAAATTAAAACGACCGATTGAATAAGAGAGCGTCCCGTTTTCTAATGCATAGGAATTTGAAAACTTTAACAAATCTAAATCTACAATAGGAGTAAATACAGCTCCGCCAGAACTTAGAGTAAGGTCATATTTGAACAACCCCTCCGTCATCATATAACAATTTTTTGAAAAAGGAACGTTCAATGAAAGATACACATCATTTGACTGTGATAAAGAGTAGTTTTTAAAATTTGAAGTATATGCTTTTGTATTGTTATCAAAAACTCCGTTCCATGAAAATGCATAAGCTGCGGAGAACAAACATGAAAGCGCAATTATGCACGATGTGATTATTTTTTTCATATTACTCTATCTCCATGTCTGCATCTTTGAGACTAAAATTACCGTACTTTGAACGGCATGACGTGTAGATGCTC
The DNA here is from genome assembly GCF_014334335.1 of Treponema sp. Marseille-Q3903. Classification (NCBI taxonomy): domain Bacteria; kingdom Pseudomonadati; phylum Spirochaetota; class Spirochaetia; order Treponematales; family Treponemataceae; genus Treponema; species Treponema sp. Marseille-Q3903. The sequence goes on along the minus strand of NZ_JACSEU010000001.1, from coordinate 789,418 downwards.
AACGCCTCAGCACCTGTAATGTGATATGACGGATCAATCGTTCTTGGAATTACACCGTCAGCTTGAAACTGTTTAAATGCATATCTTGGTGAACCTTTCGTGATTAAAAACATAAGCCCACCTTTTACATTCCATAGTTTAGAATAAATATATGCTAAATCAGCAGCAGAAATCGCAGTATCAGCAGTTACAAGTTCATCGATAATCCCTTTGTCATAAGATACTTTTATCGCATCATCAAGAGAAGTATTTTCATTGATCAGTCCCTGTTGAAGTGCCGATATATAGCATACATGCCCGTAAGTTACTTCACTGCTCTCCAACATATCAGTAATTACATTTGCAGACTGTGCATATATTACGCAAGCAAATAAACATGAAAATATTACAGAAATTGCCTTTTTCATAGTACTATTGTACTGTACATTTTGACAGTTGTCCACTTTAAACGGTATAATTTGTGGCGGATGGTCACTTTAAAAGAAATAGCAGAACGATGTTCTGTTTCAATTGCAACAGTTTCAAATATTTTAAATGGGAAGCAAAATGTTTCAGAAAGTACGAGAAAGAGGATTTTACAAGTAATCAAAGAGACAGGCTACAAGCCGAATTATATGGCGCGAGGTCTGAGGGCTTCTAAAACTCACTCTATTGGACTTATACTAGATGATTTAACCGAGTTCAGTTCTCCCGGCATAGTTGATGGGATTATGTCTCATTTTGAAGAGTACAATTACAAAACGATAATAGAAAATCTCCGTTTTTATTCCAAATGGGGAACAAAATGGTATCAGAATGAAGGATATAGAGAATCTGTTTCAAGTGCTATTGAAGAATTTCTTGCGATAAAAGTAGACGGAATTATTTACGTTGCAGGTCACTCAAGAGACATAAACTGCATTCCTAGCGACCTGAATATTCCTTTTGTCATATCATATGCGTTTACAGATGTGCCAGGAATTTCGACAGTTGAAATAGACGATGTTAAATCCGCATCCAATATGACTCAATATCTTATAAAAAACGGACACAAAAGCATCGCAGTCGTCGCAGGTAAAAAAGACAATATTCACACCGTGAGGCGACTTGAGGGAATTAAACAAGCTGCCGCAGAAAATGGACTGAAAATAGACGACGAGATTATTGTATATGGTGACTGGATGAGCGACTCCGGGTACAATGCCTGCAGAGTTATATTTAATTCAAAAAAAGAATTTTCGGCAATTTTTTGCCTCAATGACCTCATGGCTGCAGGAGTTTACTCCTACCTAAACGAGATTGGAAAAACACCTCAAAAGGACGTTTCTATAGTCGGATTTGATAACCGCACGCTTTCAAGATACCTAAAGCCGAGTTTGACGACTATGGAAATTCCTCTTGTTGAAATAGGTAAAAAATCGGCAGAACTTCTGCTAAATCAAATTGAATCTGACAAAGATGTGGCGACTCAAAAATATTTTGTGCCTTGCAATTTGATTGAGCGCAATTCTGTCAGATATATTAAATAACTTTTTTGGAGATATTTTTATGGAAGTTACTAAAATTAACGAGCGACTCATAGTTGACTACAAAAACTTCTTGAACAAAGGAAAGACTGAACGCGAATGTGTTTCAGAAATTGTAAAAATGGCTCGGGAAAACGGCTACAAAGACGTTTCCGAATTTAAAAACCTCAAATCAGGTGATAAAGTCTACATCACAAAGATGAACAAAGCTGTCGCTCTTTTTGAAATTGGAGTTGGACAAATTGAAAACGGAATGAATATCCTGTGTGCACACATCGATTCTCCGAGACTCGATGCAAAACAAAATCCTATTTATGAAAAAGATTTTGTTACATATCTGAACACTCACTATTATGGCGGTATAAAAAAGTATCAGTGGACTGCAATTCCGCTTGCAATTCACGGCGTTATATGTAAAAAAAATGGTGAGACAGTGAATGTTGTTATCGGAGAAAATCAAGATGACCCTGTTTTTTGCATTTCCGACATCCTTCCTCACCTTGCGCAAGAACAGATGAAAGATAAAGCAAGCGATTTCATAAAAGGAGAGGACCTCGACGTCATACTCGGCTTTGTTCCTCCTGCAAAACGCGATGAAAATCAATCAAAAGACGAAAAAAAAGACGCTAAAGAAAAAAGCAAAAAAACGATATTGGCTATTTTGAAAGAAGCATACGGAATTGAAGAAAATGACCTTGAGTCTGCAGAGCTTGAAATCGTGCCGGCTGGAAAAGCTCGTGACTTAGGGCTAGACCGCTCGATGATTCTTGGATACGGTCAAGATGACCGTTCGTGTGCTTTCACATCTGTTGCCGCCATGATTGAAACTCGCGCTCAAAAACGCACAACTTGCTGCCTCTGCGTAGACAAAGAAGAAATTGGAAGCGTCGGCGCTACAGGAATGGCTTCTAACCTTTTTGAAAACATGGTTGCGGAAATTGTCGCACGCACAGAACCTGCTTACAGCGAATTGACTCTGAGAAGATGCCTTGAGCGCAGTTGCATGCTTTCCTCTGACGTAAACGCAGCCTACGATCCGATAAACGCAAATCTTTATGATAAAGAAAATTCAAGCATGCTCGGCGGCGGTGTCGCATTCCAAAAATATACCGGAAGCCGCGGAAAATATAGCGCTTCTGACGCGAACCCTGAATTCATCGCAATCGTTCGCAACGCAATGAACAAAGCTAACGTGAATTACCAGATGGCTGAGCTTGGAAAAGTAGACCAAGGTGGCGGTGGAACAATAGCATATCATGCAGCAAAATACGGAATGGACGTTTTAGACGCAGGTGTCGCAGTTTTGAGCATGCACGCTCCTTGGGAAATCGCAAGTAAAGAAGATATCTGCCAGATTTACGAATGCAACAAAGCGTTTCTAGTAATAGACAAATAACTACGAAAGCTGCTAAACGTGAAAATAAATCAAATTAAAATTATTTTTTAGATAGGAGGACTTCGTAGATTCTATCGAAGTCCTTTTTATTTGAGTATCCAATTACGATAGAACCTTTGTTTATATCGCCTTTGAGAGACACATCGCGAGTTCCAAATATATTGCGGAGCTCTTGCTCAAAACTTAATACATCAGCGTCTTTTTTTACAGGTTTCTTTTCTTCTTTTTTTGCCGCCGCTCGACTACCGTTGTTGTACTGGTCTGCCAAAGCTTCCGCTTCTCGGACAGAAAGATCGGAACCTATGATTTTGCCAAACATGACTCGCATATCTGCATCATTTTTTACCATCAGCAAGGCGCGTGCGTGTCCAGAAGTGATTTGCCCATTTACAAGTGATTTTTGAATATCTTCTGGGAGTTTTAAAAGGCGAATAGCGTTTGCGACAGTAGCGCGGGCTTTCCCAACGCGTTTTGCAACTTCATCCTGACTCAAATCACTAAGCTGAATCAAGTTGTAATACGCCATCGCTTCTTCGATTGGGTTCAAATCGGCGCGCTGTATATTTTCAATCAAGGCGATTTCGAGCTTTTGCTGTTCGTCGAATTTTCTCAGCAAGACCGGCACGCTTGTAAGACCTGCCATTTTTGAAGCACGAGAACGGCGCTCACCGGCGATTATGATAAACTCACCGTTTTCAGCAGCTTCAATCACGATTGGCTCGATGATTCCATGCTCTTTTATAGATTCAGAAAGCTCATCTAGTTTTTTTTGATTGAACTCGACACGGGGTTGTTTCGGATTCGGTTTTAAAAGAGATGGATCAATCCACATGCTTCCGTCTTCTTTTACTGTAATCTCCGGCGGAATGCTGCTGTTTCTAACTTTTTCTGACAGTGAATTTCCGTTTGAAACATCAGTCCCCTGTGATGCAGCAAGGTTCTCTCCGAGCAATGCACCAAGACCTTTTCCTAATGCATTTCTAGCCACGACAAATCACCTCTTCTGCTAATTTTTCATAACTGCGCGCCCCAACACAAGATGGGTCATATTTACATATCGGAAGTCCATGAGACGGAGCTTCGGAAAGCCGTACGTTGCGTGGAATTATTGTGTTGAAAACGACATCTTTAAAATACGATTTAACTTGCATGACAACGTCCTGTGCGAGCCGCGTGCGTGAATCGAACATCGTAAAGAATACTCCGCCGATTGTAAGAGACGGGTTTATGTTCTTCTGCACTTTTTGAACAGTCTGGAGCAAAAGAGTAATACCTTCTAGGGCAAAATATTCACACTGCATCGGGACAAGAACTGAATCAGCCGCGGCAAGTCCGTTCAAAGTGAGCAATCCAAGAGAAGGCGGACAATCTATCAGGATATAATCGTACTTTGTCTTCAATGGTTCAAGAGCATTTTTAAGATAAAATTCGCGGTCATCGGCTTCGGCAAGTTCAATTTCTACACCTGACAAATCGATTGATGCGCTTATCGCGTCAAGATTTTCTACAGATGTGCGCTTGATTGCCTTTTCAGTCTCAATCTGCCCCGCAAGAAGCTCGTAAATCGTAGGCTTATCTTTTGAAACGCCGATTCCACTCGACATATTTCCCTGTGAGTCAAAGTCGACAAGCAGAACTTTTTTGCCGGCGAGAGCGATATAAGCACCGATATTGATTGCAGAAGTTGTCTTTCCAACTCCACCTTTTTGATTAACAAAAACTATGCACTTTCCCATGACATAGAATGTATCATTTTTTTTTGAAATAGTATACTGTTATTGATTATGATTTTAAGCGTCACTCTTTCAAAACCCGTTTCAGATGTTGAAAAAAAGCTCGGTCGTAAATATGAAAAAATTAAAATAAAGATTGAAAACTCAAAAGGGGAAATATCGTACTTTGCAGAGATGTTTACAAAAACTCAAGTTTTCCACAGACATTTTTCAGAAACAGAGCTCGACAATTTTCTTGCAGAAAATGCGTGCCACACATTTAAAAACTGCGTAAAGAGAACTGAAACTGAAGAAATAACGCTGATGACAAGCAAAAAAGGTAAAGTTACGGAACTGAGAAAAAAAAATCATCAGAATAAAGATGAGCCATCTACGCTAAAGATTTTGCCACCTAAACGCAAAAAAAATTATCTTCTTGAAGAAGGAACAATCGTTCCATTCCTTGTTGTTCTTGGAATTATGACCCCGGATGGAAAAGTCGTTTCAGCTAAGCACGATAAATTTCGCCAGATCAACAGATTTCTTGAATTTATAAATGATATTTTGCCGGAATTTTCTGATCGTTCTGCACTCTCTTCAGACACGAGAATAGACGAGTTACACCCTCTTCGCATAGCCGATTTTGGATGTGGAAAATCTTATCTTACATTTGCAGTTCATTATTTTTTGACGGAAATAAAACATATACCGTGCGAAATTGAAGGTTTGGATCTAAGGAAAGACGTCATAAACTACTGCAATGAACTCACGGAAAAACTTAAACTCAAAAATCTGACTTTCCACACTGGAAACATAGCTGATTATTTTGGAAACGAGCCACCGGACATCGTGATCACGCTCCACGCATGCGACACAGCAACAGATTACGCACTCGAATACGCCGTAAAACGCGGCGCAAAGGCAATCCTCAGTGTCCCATGCTGTCAGCATCAGGTAAATAAACAGATTTCAAAACCAGATGATAAAGCGTTCGAATCGCTTTTGAGATGGGGAATAATCAAAGAAAAATTTTCATCGCTTGTGACAGACGCTCTTCGTGGCGAATGGCTTTTGTCGAAAGGCTACAAAGTCCAGATGTTAGAATTTATAGATATGGAGCATACGCCCAAAAATATTTTAATTCGCGCTGTAAAGAAAAAAGAAAGCGGCAGTGAAAACGGCACGGAGAGCAACAGCAAAAACGGCAATAAAAACGGCGACACTCCGTGCAGCGTAGAAAAACTTAAAAGCATTCAAAAATCTATTCAGAAATCTATAGAAGATTCAAAAGCCTTGATTGACGCACTGAATATAAATCCTGAAATCTGGCGATAAAAAGCATCAAAGGCAAAATTTCAGCAAACTATAACACGGTTGTTGACATATCAGAAGACAGAGTTTATTTTATTTTTATGGAACAACCCGTTACCCGGAAAAACAGCCCTTTAAACACGCTCGAAAGAATCATCATGGTTTCTGAAAAGGAATTTTTAGACAAAGGCTTTAGAGGAGCTTCCCTTAGAGCAATCGTGAAAAAGGCAAGTGTCACTACAGGCGCATTTTATGGCTATTTCAAGAGCAAGGAAGAACTTTTTGACGCTCTTGTAAAAGAACACGCAACTCATCTTTTAGGATTTTTCAGCAATATCCTTGAAGAATTTAAAAATATGTCTTTGGAACAACAATTATCTTCTATGGCAGAAGTCTCGTCATTAGAGCTGAAAAAGATGTTTGAATATATCTGGGAGCACAAAATGGCATTTGAGCTGATTGTAAAATCATCTGATGGGACAAAATACGAAAACTTTATACAAGAAATCTCTCAAAAAGAAATTGAATCTACCGATGATTTTTACCGTATTCTTGAAATGCAAGGAAAATCTGTAGAACGAATAGACCCGCTTATCGAGCAGATTGTCATAAACAGCACTTTCTCATCATTTTTCAACTTGATTCTACGAGATATTCCAAAAGAAGAAGCAAAACGCGGTCTTTTACAGATGTTTAAATTCTATCGCGGCGGCTGGAACAGCCTTATGCACTTTTTAGATTAAAATTTTACAACCATCGTTTTCTTTCATTTTTCACTCATTAGCATTGACTAATATAACATTGTTATATATCATATCTTTTAGTTAGCTACATCTAACAAAAGAGGTTTATATGTCTGATAAAAAAAATAAAAATCCTGCAAAAAAAAGCCTTCCGGAGTGGATATTCTATTTTGCGGGAAGCAAAAAAGGACAATACATTGCAAGCATGATATTTGCTGTTATCAGCGTTGCATGTTGTATTGCTCCGTATTTTATGATTGCCCTGATTGTCCGCCAACTTATGAGTGGGCTTCGTGACTGGAATATTTTTTTGAAAGAATGCGGAATTACTGTTATTTTCTGGATTGGAAATGTCTTGTTTCATGCGATTTCTACAAACATGAGCCATTTCGCAACTTTTAATCTGCTTGGCAACATCAGGAAAATGATGTGCGATAAAATTACTCGCGTTCCGCTTGGCACTGTAATGGATATGCCGTCAGGGTCGCTCAAAAGCATTATGATTGAAAGAATTGATAGCATGGAAACTACACTAGCCCACATCGTCCCTGAGTACACTTCAAACATCATACTTTCTGTAGTTTTGATTGTTTACCTTTTTGTCCTTGACTGGAGGCTTGCACTCGCATGTATGGCAGTGCTTCCGGTAGGTGTGTTTGCAATGTCTTTTATGTTCAAAGATGCACAAAGGCGCTTTAAATATGCCATTGACAAGACGAAAGCATTAAACGATACGGCAGTTGAATATATAAACGGAATAGAAGTGATAAAAGCTTTTGGAAAATCAAAATCTTCTTACGAACGATTTGTCGTTGCCGCAAAAGAAGGCTCTGACTGCTACGTTGAATGGATGCGCGACTGTATCTGGCCTCATGCAATCGCAACGACAATCACACCGACACTTATCTTTTCACTTTTGCCGATCGGCGGTTTTATGTTCCTGAACGGAAGCATCGACTCGTCTTTGTTTATAACTGTGATTATCCTTGCAATAAGTGCAGTTCAACCAATCATAACTGCATTTTCTTATCATGATGATATAGCAAAAGCCGGAGCGATTTTTGGAGAAGTTGGAAACATCATGAATCTTCCTGAGCTTGTACGCCCGATTGCGAACAAAAAAGATCCATCAGATAACTCTATCACATTGCGTGACGTAAAATTCAGCTATCACAAAGAAACTGATGACAAAGAAAATAAAGAGATTCTTCACGGAATAAACATGAACCTTCCTCAAGGCTCATACACTGCATTTGTCGGTCCCAGCGGAAGCGGAAAATCTACGATTGCCAGACTGATTGCATCTTTGTGGGATGTAGATTCGGGAACAATAGAGATCGGCGGTGTGAACATCAAAGATTTATCGTTGGAGGAATACAACAACAGAATTGCTTACGTAAGTCAGGATAACTTCCTTTTTGATTTAAGCGTAAGAGATAACATTCGGATTGGAAATCAAAATGCGTCAGACAAAGAAGTCGAAGAAGTTGCCAGAGAATCAGGCTGTTACGATTTTATTATGTCGCTCGAAAACGGCTTTGACACAATTGTCGGAGGAAGCGGAGCTCATCTCAGTGGCGGAGAATGTCAACGAATTGCGATTGCGCGAGCTATGATGAAAAATGCTCCAATTGTCATCTTAGATGAGGCGACCGCTTATACAGATCCCGAAAACGAAGCTATCATTCAAAAATCTGTTGCTCAACTCGTAAAAGGAAAGACACTTATAGTGATTGCGCACAGGCTTTCTACTGTAAAAGACGCAGATAAACTCTACGTTATCAAAGACGGCATGATTGATTCAAGCGGAACACACGAAGAACTGCTGGAAAAATCGGTTTTGTATAAAAACATGTGGACAGCCCACATTTCAAGTAAAGATGAGTAGCAGGAGGTATTTTGATGTTTGAAACTATAATGAAATTTTTCAAATTCAGTGATATAGAAAACCGTAAGAAATTTTATGGCTCAATAATAGTTGGAATTTTTAATTCATTTTTTATGGCTTTAAGGATCGGAGCTGTTGCAGTTATGATTCGCGGCGTTACGGGAACTGTGCTTTATGGTCTCCCATTCGAAACAAAAACAATATGGCTTTCTTTTGCGATAATGTGCGCTAGCGTTGTCGGAGGAATTATAACTCGAAAATTTACAGCAATGTGGCAATGCGAAGGCGGTTACAGAACATGTGCAAAAAAAAGAATAGAGATTGCGGAACATCTTCGTTACTTGCCGATGGGATACTTCAATGAAAATAGCCTTGGAGAAATCACATCGGTTACAACAAACGCTATGGAAGCTCTTGGCGACATTGCAACGAGAGTTATCATGATGGTATTTCAGGGAGTGCTCGATACTTCTCTTATCATCATCATGCTTTTTGTATTTGACTGGAGAATCGCTCTGATCGCCCTTGCCGGCTTTGCACTTTTTGAATTTGTAAATGTATTTATGCGCCTTGCTGTAAAAAATGTTTCTGCGGAAAAAATCAGAGACGATACGGCAGAGATAGGAAAAGTTTTGGAATATATTCAAGGAATTGCTGAAGTAAAAGCATACAACCTTTCAGGCAGTCGCCGAAAAGAATTGAACAGCATAATCAATCGCCGCGTAAAAACACTTATCAAAATGGAGATGCGCTGCATTCCTGTTTCAAGCCTTCAGACACTGACATCAAAGTTGAGCGGAGTTGCAATGATGCTCGCTTCTATTTTCTTTTATTTGAACGGCTCGATGGCTATTGCCGATTGTATAACAATGCTTGTCTGTTCATTCATGCTGTACAACGCACTTGAAGCAGGAGGCAACTATTCTGCACTGCTCCGCACAATCGATATCAGCATATCAAAAGCAAATGCAATTTTGAACCTTCCTGCAATGGATATCGACGGTGCAGATGTTCAACCTAAAAACCACGATATTGAGGCATCTTCTATCGATTTTGCATATGAAAAACGAAAAATCATCGATAATATCTCTTTGAAAATCCCTGAGCACACAACTACTGCGATTGTAGGTCCTAGTGGAGGAGGAAAGACGACGTTGTGCCTTCTGCTTTCACGTTTTTGGGATGCAGATTCAGGTGCCGTGACTCTCGGCGGAACAAATGTAAAAGATTACAGCATGGATAGCTTGATGAAAAACTACAGCTTTGTTTTCCAGCATGTATATCTGTTTCACGACACTATCGCAAACAATATCCGCTTTGGTGAGCCCGATGCTCCTATGGAACGAGTGATTGATGCTGCAAAAAAAGCATGTTGCCACGAATTTATAAGTGCGCTTCCAAACGGCTACGACACAGTGATTGGCGAAAGAGGTGCCTCGTTGAGTGGGGGCGAACGACAGCGCATTTCAATTGCACGCGCAATAATGAAAAATTCTCCTGTCATCATCCTTGATGAAGCGACTGCAAACGTTGACCCTGAAAATGAACAGGAACTCATGGCGGCTATCGAAGAGCTTACAAAAGAAAAAACAGTGATAATGATTGCTCACAGGCTCAAGACAGTTCGCAATGCGGATCAGATAATAGTGATTGATAAAGGATGTATTGCAGAACAAGGTAAACACGACGAGCTTGTAAAAAAAGGCGGAATATACGCAAGGTTTATTGATTCAAGAAAACAGGCTGTCAGCTGGAAATTATGATAGAAGCTATCCACTGCAAGGAAACTCCCTCAAAAGCGAGAGAGCATGGCCGCATGTAAATTAATCGGAGTAATTTTCATGTGGCAAAATGAAATGGCATCGTTAAAAACTTACTGTATAGATTTTAGCGGTGCCCTACATTCAACCTAAAATATCTTTTAATGCCGCAATGAGCGCATCATTGTCTTCTTTGTTCCTAACTGCAAGGCGGATATAGCCGCCGCTTTCAAAACCTTTTTTTGAAGAAAGGTCTTTGATAAAAATATTGTATTTTTCAAGCAGAGAAACTGTGAGCTCTCCGGCTTTTATACCGTTTAGGCGGCACAAAACATAATTTGCCTCACTCGGAAAAACCTTAATGCCTTCAATTTCTGAAAGCCTTTTTATAAACCTGCTGCGTTCTTCTGCAATAGCATCGCAAGCAACCGCGTAAGTTTTGTTGTACTTGTCGTAGATTTGCAAAAAATATTCACCGAACGAATTGATGTTCCAGATGGCATTCGTTTTCCGAATACGAGAAATATACGCCGGGTCGGAAGAAGCGAGAATGCCGAGTCTGAGCCCCGGAACACCGTAACTTTTGCTGATCGATTTTACGACGATGAGATTCGGATATTCGTTTAAAATTTCTTCGTCGAGCAGCGTGTAGCGTATCGCCTTATCCGCAAAGTCGATAAACGATTCGTCAAAGATAATCGTTACGTTGTCCTTTTTTAATTCTTCACACAAATGAAGAACTTCGCCTTTTTTTAAGAAATTGCCGGTCGGATTATCAGGATTGATTAAAAGGACTGTCTTTGCACCAGTTTGTCGCACGGTTTTTAAAATATCGTCTACCGAATAAACAAATGTTTCTCTATTGGTCGGGACAGGGACAACTTCCGCGTGCGTAAATCGTTCCGGATATTCATTGAACGTCGGAAATGGAATTGCAACTTTGCCTTCAACATATTTTGCAAGAGAAGAAATAAGTTCCGCCGCTCCGTTTCCAACGACGATATGCTCCGGCATGATGTTGAATATTTTTGACGCAAGGAGACTTTGCTGGGCGGCTCCGCTCGGGTATTCTGTAATGAGGACGTGGAAATTCGCTTTCATTTCGCTTACAAGTTTTTTCGGTGGAAAATACGGATTTACAAGGTAACAAAAATCTTTCATCTGCGGGAAACGCCAGTAGCCGCCGTATCGTTTTTCAAGGCTGTGCAACTTTTCGATTCCCGTTTTGAAGCGGTCTTCCGCAATCGCAAGGTCTGCCGGATCATCGATTTCGTACCAGTCGCTGCCGCTTACGACAAGTCCTTTTAGTGATGACGACGATAAAAACGAAATGACTTTCAAGACTTGTTCGTAATATTCGTTTTTACCGAAAGATTTTTGATATGCGTCAAGGAAAGGCAGATAATACTGCTCGGAAAACTCTTTGGAAAATTTATAAATGTTAACTGTTTTATAATAATGCTCAGTGTCAGCCCAATTAAAGCGGACTTTATCGAGCATTCCCGTTATACAGCGATTTTCGTCAAGAAGCGTGCAGGTACCGTCCATCCATGCCTCAAAAGGAGAGACAACCGCAAGGTTTTTGTCGGGAGAGGCGATGAGCGACTGTAATATTTCAGGCTTAAAAATCAAATCGCTTTCAAGCAAAATCGTATCGTCTTTTGCCATCTCGCTTCCGGCAAGAAACAGCGAATAAATATTATTCGTCGTATCGTACACAGGATTTTCGATGTAGTCGATTTTCATGCCGTTTAGATTTTCCGCATTAAATTTTGATGCGATAAAATCTTTTAAAAGTGCGCCTTTATAGCCGACAACGACGACAAGCCGCTCGATTTTGTTTGCGGTAAGTGCCTCTATCGTATATTCAATCAATGTTTTTCCGTTGACTTTGACCATGCACTTTGTAGCGTCTTTCGTATAAGATTTAAGCCGCTTTCCCATTCCCGCAGCCAGAATAATTGCCTGCATATATTTCTCCTGTTTTTATAAAAGTATATATGGCAGTCCGCTGATTTACAGCAGCTGTCTTATCATCATTTTTCGCCGTTCAAGCGATTCATCGAGGTTCATCGTATCGCAGCGTATCGATCATAAAGTCCGCAATCGCCTCGCCTGCTCTTCCCTCGTTCTGCCACGCTTCTGCTTTTGCGGCTTTTCGAGCAGCTGCAAGTTCCGCACTGTCTCCTGCCTGCATAATCACGTTTTTTATATCAGAAAAATGCTCTTCTTTCAATTCCACGCCGATTTTTTTGAGCGTTTCAAACTGCCAAATTTTTTTGCCGTTGTCTTCAAGGTCGTATGCATCGTAGGGGCGTAAGTCCAAGTCAGCGTTGACGTACATGACAGGTTTATCACACAAAAATGCGTAATCGTAAATTATACCTGAAAAATCTGAAATCATAATGTCGGCTTTTTTCATCGAATAAATATTGTCGCGCTCGTAGTCCCATTCGACATTCGCTGTATTTTTATATTTTTCGGTGAGTTTTTCGAGCATCGCGCTTTCAGACTTTTTCGACTGCGGGTGCGGACGGACGATAATGCGCCAGCCTGTAGCCGCAAGCGGGTCAAGAAGCTTTTCGCCGTAGCGCAAAAGAAGCGCGCTTTTTCCCCACGACGGTGAGACGAGAACAGTGAAAACGTGATTTTCCTCTTGTGGAATGGACGCCATGCGCTCTTTGAGAACGTCCAAATAAGGACATCCGACAGTTACAAGCTCTTTTTCATTAATAGCGCGTTTTTTTTCAAGCGCTCGTATGTCTTTTTTTTGATAGTCGCCGGACAAAAGCACAGAATCAAAAAAATCGATTCCGAACAGGCGGTACATCGTCGCGTCGCTTACAGCATGTAAGACGTGAGAATAATGCTTTACGTTTCGGCTTCTCTTCATCTGATAGACGTTCAGACCAGGCGTCGTCATCAAAACAACTCCGGCAGAAATCATATTGAGGCGCGCAAACGCCGCATTGCCTTCCCCGATAAACTCAGGCTTTACAAATTCATATTTCTCGTCGAATACTGCGTCATCTTTTGCAGAAGTGTAATAAGTCAAAGGTATTTTCCGTTTTTCAAATTCGTCGGCAATCGGCTTAAAAATATTTCTGTACTGTTTCCCTTCAACATAAACGACATATTTTTTTAACGTAGCATCTGTCGTATCAATACCGCTTTTTTTGCCTGATAAAAACACTTTGAATTTTAAAAGTACCGCTCTGCTCAAAAAGAACAGAGTTGCAGCCGCTCCGATAAGAATCGAAAAGAGCATGCTGCCCGTTCCCGGGTCGATATATAAAAACGGTTGGGTCATTGTTGAATCTCCTTTTCTGTTGGACGGCTCCAGCTGGAAGCCTTAAAAATATTGTCTTTTACCTTCCACCAGTGCGAATAAGGAATATTGAATTTGTATTTACCGTTCATAGCAGGCTGATGTCGGTCGCTTATAGAAATGATAACACCGTCTTTTTTCAGCGCATGCGTATCAAGCGGGACTATCTTGCCCGTAAACGGATTTACAGGATTTTCAACAAGTCCTTTTAGCAGAAGGCTCGGAGTGTCGGTATTTGTCATAAACGTATCATCTTCGATAAGCTTTCCTGACGCATTGAAGTCTTTAAATAAAAGCAATGGATGATAATGCCCTCGCCCTTCGTATTTTCCTCCGGCAATTTGTGAATCAAGCTCGGCATCAGGCTCAATATCATCTTCATACCCATTGCAGCCGTGGTCGGAAACGATGACAATTCTTGTATTATCGTAAATGCCGTTTTCCTTCAAGAAATCAAGCCACGAGCCTAGCATTTTTAACGCTGCAATCTGCGTGTGATAATCAAGGTTTTCTTTGTATTTTGAAGTTCCTTTATTCGTGACTTTTTTTACAGGAATATAATCAGGTGCCTGTAATAAAAGATTTTCATGAGTAAGCTCATTAACCATACAGACATAAGAACCGTTTTCAGTATCGGAGATAGATGTCAGCCGCTTCAAATAATCGAGCGCAGAATAATTGTCTAGAACGATTTTTACGTTGCCAGATTCTGAATCAGAACTCCAGTACGTCCCTTTTTTATAAAGCATTTGACGCAGTGCAATCGGCGACTGTCTAAAAAAACTGAAAAACAAAAGATTGCGTTCAAGAATTTTTCCATCGTCTCCAATGCCACCCTCCGTCCAGTGCTCTTTTTTCCACAACGCCGAATAGCGCCCGATGGTCTGGTAACCGTTGATTTTAGGGAACGGACTGATAAAACTCAAATCGCAAAATCCTGCATAGTTTCCCCACGAAGGGTCTGTTATTGCTGCTGAAAATCCTTTTTGCTCGGTAAAAATACGCGGCAACATCAAAAGAGCTTCATTATTTTTTTTGACGAGCGGAACATCTGAGCGGCGGTTCATTTCAAGCGGTGTATATTCGTAACCGCCGTACAATCCCGGCGCTCCTTGAAGAGTGTGTCCGTTAAAAGAAACGACATTATTGTAAAAAACAAAGCCGCTGTATTTTTCGTAAAGAGATGGATCTTCATTAAACATTTCGTCGATATATTGACTTTGAGCGCGGTCAAACATAAAAAGCACTACGTTTTGATGATTTTTTGAAAGATGAAAAATCGGCTCAATAGAAGCAGATATCTGTGCATTACCTGCTTTTTTGTATTCGGAGTATGCTTTTGAAATCGAAAATATGTTTGCAATAGACACAGCTCCAAGCGCAAGCGCAAAAATCGAAGAAAGAGATATTAAAACCTTAGCATTTCTCAATTTTATAAAAAACGGCAGTGCACAGAACAACGCAATTAGGACAAAAACATTGACAAGAGACAGGAACGAAATCACCTTAAAATCGGTAGCATTCAAAAACGAAAGAGACGATGACACATCTCCATAGCTGAGCATAAAAATATACGAATTGGCTAGCGCACAATACACGAAAGCAGTCATTACAAATGCAAGAACAGTCTGAACTTTTTTCCCGAACAAAAAGTAAACACAAGGTGCCCAAAATAAGAAAATTCCCGCAGCTTGCAATCCTGTATTTCCAATAAAATACAACGGATTTGCATGCTCACCGATTCCTGCGAACTCGGCTGGAGAAGATGCGATAAGAGACGACGGTATCACTGTACCTGAAAGTAAAAACAGCACACCACACGAAACAAGATACAACGTATGGCGAACCCTTGCATTTTCAACAATACAAGAAAGCGTTCCGTCAAGCAGTTTTTGAACAGCTTTCACAACCTGCGGCAAGAAAATGATTAACACAGCTCCCAACAAGAAAACAACTTTGTACTGCATCTTTGAAGAAAAAACAAACAAAATATACACAGCGGAAAGTACCGCTCCAACGCACGTGCAAATCCAAAAAACTTTTAGAGGATTTTTAAGTTTATAAAAAATGTTTTTTACCATACTGAAGACGTTATTCATCGTCCAGTAAAGTACAAGACCTGCGGGAGACGGATACAAAATCACAAGAAAAACAAGAGCTGTAACAAAGACTTGTAGTTTATCTTTGAGCATTAAACCTTTCGTGTAGATTATGCCTGAGACAATATTTATCAAAGTCATAGCGATCGGGAGAACATTTACGGGAAAACTGCCGATTTTAAACAACGCATCCTGAGCTCCCATATCTTTGATAAATAAAAATGAAGCTCCTTTTAGAGATGGCAAGTGCGACAAAAATGTATATGCGGCGATGAAAAACGGAATCTGAATCAAAAGCCCGAATATAGAACGCAGCGCCATCACAGGATTGTAACGGCATTCTTTGTAATAAGCTGTCGTCATCATATAGCGCTCGTCGCCGGTAAACGACGCTTTAATCCTCTCGAGCATAGGCTGCATTGATTTTTGTTTTTTGCGCTCCGCTTCCTGTAACTTTTCCGCAACAGCATACAACGGCAGGCAAAAAAGAGTAACACCGATACTGACCCCGATGACAGAAATTCCTGTGTTTCCGGTAATTTTGCTGAAAAGCGAAAAGATACATTCAATCAGCGCATACAGCGGATAAATTATGATTGTGTAAAGAAAATGTGACATTGCAACTCCAAATATTTTAGTTTAACTTAGCACATTACGGCTAAAAACATCATTGTGTCAAAAACGCAGCTTCGTATTGCTCGCCGGTGATATCACTTATCGTGAGACTTTTGTAGCAAATGTCGTAACCGGCAGGAGAACTTTTCGCATTGTGTTCATATAAAAATCCGATTCGTCCGTCTTTTTGCTGAATCATCGTTGAATATGCGCTTGAACCGGTATGGATTTGATATTGCCGCCATTCACTGCCGGTTACAAACTCATCAAGAGATACGTTCTCCGTGATTGTGCGCCAGTATATTGTTACATTATTTCGACCGCTTGCCGCAGGGATAGATTGCAATGCAAGATAAACAGGTGTTTTATCGTTTACCGCACACGCTTTCACAATCAGAAGTTCTCCGTTTGTTCCGCCGTCGTTTCCTAACTGCAAGTGAGAAGCTGTTCCCCAATTTCCCTCTCCCGTATTTTTGTTTGTGTAGGTAAAAATATTTATATACCTTCCGTTTCCGAAGCGGCTTGAAAGAATAACTCTTCCGTCGGGAAGTTCTTCAACTTTCGCCTCGTCTCCAGATGGAATTGGCTTTACTGTTGCATCGCCGCCGAGCACTTTCCACGTGTCTCCGAAGTCGTCCGAATATATAACAGTATTGCCAAAATCTCCAATCAAAGGCGCCGCGTATATGCGGTAGTATTTATCGACTTTAACAAATCGGGACTGGTGTATTTTCCCTGACGTAACAAACATACGCTGCCAAGATGCGTTCATTCCGTATATTTGGTCGGTTATGTCTGTCGGAGTAAAAGAGTTCCCGCCGTCGGAAGATTTCAACATTGCGACATTTTGTTTGCCATCTTGATAGCGTACATTGCCTTTTACATGAATGATAAGAACTTCGTCGGAATCTCTGTCTGCTACAATAGCGGCATCTCCGCATCCGTATTCGGGCGTTTCCGGAACGTTTGTAAGATTAGTGTCGAGAGAAGACCAACTTTTGCCGTAATCTAAAGAGCGTTTTAAGATTAAATCAATTCTATGAATATGTCGCGGGTGAAACGGTCTAAACCCGCCCCACTCATCGTATTCACCAACGTCCGCCGCATGTTTGTACCGCAAATCTGTTACAGCGAGCAGCGTGCCGTCTTTTGTTTCAGCAAATGCGGGGATTCTGTAATAGTCGTCGGGGCGGTCTGTTTTGCTTTTCCATAAATCAGTTTCACCAATGGATTTCGGCTTCCATTTTGTGTAGAGCGTAATATTTTTTGTTACCTTGTCGGACGCAGTGTCCCACATTTGAGTGTTCTTTTTATCTTTGTACCAGCCTTCAAAGTCCCAAGTAAAATGAGTAGGATTTGCCGGCATGGTTGAAATCGTCTCTCCGTTTGCAACTTTAATCTCTGAGGGTGCAGCCGAAAGCCCGCGCGTGTTGAATGTTACAGTAAAAACTTCAGTAGACGGCACGAGAGGAATAAGCGGTGACGCATTTTGCCACTTTGCGTAGAGCGTTATATCTTTGGTGACTGTGTCGGTGTCTTTGTTCCATTTTGTTGTGCATCCGCTTTCTTTGTACCAGCCGCAAAAAAGTTTCCCGTCCGCACTAAGATTTGGAAGCTGCGCATCAGTCAATTTTGAACCGTAACTTACACTGATGGCAGGAAATTGTTTTCCGCTGTCTTGCGTATCATAAGAGACATTACATATCAAAGGTTGATAGAAACAACTTATCGTTGTAAATAAAACTACTGCAGTAAAAAGAAAGGAAAAATATTTTTTCATCGAGTACACCTGAAAATTTTATAGCTGAAAACGAAAGGACGTTGCAACAATGTTAAAATCATATATAAACATCTGGCATAAGTCAAATGAAAATCTATATGAATTCCACGTCGTCGTCTCTACAAAGATATTGTGCTGCCTTTCTGACAGTTGCCGCATCGGTCACCTCTATCTTTGACTTTATCTCCGGTAAAAATTCACAGAGAACCGAAACAAATCTGTCTATTAAATCTTGCTTTTTCCGATTGTAAGAACCGTCATCTTTTGATTTTTTCCAATATTCATAGCTGCTTCCCAACATCAAGCATGTTATAGCTGCCAGCGTGTATACAAAAGATGCGGCATTGAATATCGGATTATTTTCTTGAAGCGCACCTGTCTCTTTCCATATCCTGTTGAGTGGCATTTCTTCGGAAAAGCCTGTAAGCCAGTGCATTCCACCTTCAAAAAGATAACCTTTGCGTTTCCACGCTGTAGAAAGTCCGCCTGGAATATTATGGCTTTCAAGAATCGTAACATCAAATCCAAAGCGGCGTGCATAAATACCTGCCGTTAAACCTGAAATTCCGGCTCCGGCTATGATAACACGTTTTGAGTTAAAACTCTTTTCTTCCATAAAGCAAACCTCAATTCAACTCTCTCCACTTTATCGGATTTATCGGACAACATTAAAAATCATTTCCGGGAAAATGCGGAATACCGTCGAAACCATTTTTCAAATCAGCTTCGGACGGAACATAATCTCTCATCTTCCCATCATTAAACGCTTGATACGCAGCCATATCAAAATATCCGGTACCGGTAAGTCCGAATAAAATTGTTTTTTCTTCACCTGTTTTCTTGCATTTTAAAGCTTCATCGATTGCAGCACGTATTGCATGGCTGCTTTCCGGAGCGGGAAGAATACCCTCGATTCTGGCAAATTGCCGGGCAGCTTCAAAAACTTCCGTTTGCGTCACCGAACGAGCTTCAATCAGTTTATCGTCATAAAGCTGTGATAAAATCGAACTCATTCCGTGGTAGCGCAAACCGCCGGAATGATTTGCAGAAGGAATAAAATTCGAGCCAAGCGTATACATTTTTGCAAGCGGCGTTACATGTCCAGTATCGCAGTAGTCGTATGCAAATTTCCCACGTGTAAAACTCGGGCAAGATGCCGGTTCAACGGCAATAAAACGGTAATCAGCTTCTCCGCGAAGTTTTCGTCCCATAAACGGAGATATAAGTCCGCCCAAATTAGAACCGCCGCCGGCACAGCCTATTATTATGTCTGGATTTACGCCGTATTTATCGAGCGCTGTCATTGCTTCAAGACCAATAACAGTCTGATGAATCAAAACTTGCGAAAGAACACTTCCAAGTACATAACGATAGCCGTCTTCGGAAAGGGCAGCTTCGACAGCCTCGGAAATTGCACACCCAAGACTTCCCGAAGTTCCCGGAAACCGCTCCAAAATCTTGCGGCCAACTTTTGTCGTGTCAGACGGAGAAGGCGTCACGCTTGCGCCGTATGTGCGCATAACCTCTCGGCGGAACGGTTTTTGCTCATAAGAACATTTTACCATAAACACACGGCAATCTAATCCAAAATATGCACAAGCCATAGAAAGAGCCGTTCCCCACTGCCCAGCGCCGGTTTCTGTCGTAACTCCTTTTAAGCCCTGCTTTTTTGCGTAATAAGCTTGTGCAATCGCAGAATTCAGTTTATGGCTGCCGCTGGTGTTGTTGCCTTCAAATTTATAATAAATCTTTGCAGGAGTACCAAGCTGTTCTTCAAGGCAATATGCGCGTATAAGCGGCGACGGACGGAACATTTTATAGAATTTTCGTATATCTTCAGGAATCTCTATCCATTTATCGGTATCGTTTAATTCTTGCTTTGCAAGCTCTTCACAAAAAATTTGTGAGAGCTCATTCAATCCGATTTGTTTATGCGTTTCGGGATTCAAAAGCGGTGCAGGTTTATTCTTCATCTCCGCACGGACATTGTACCATGCGATTGGGAGTTCTTTTTCAGAAAGGTAGATTTTATACGGAATTTCATTTTTACACATAGAAACCTCCTGTTATGTTTTTATATATAGAAACATATTATATGATTCCATACATAACATCAAGAAGCCAAAATATAATTTACGATTCAATATGACAAAACATTTGCTAAAGAGAATGCAAACTCAAATGCAAATTTAGAATTGATAGGGCACCGCTAATCACGGAGGTTGCCATTGACATTTAGTTCAGATGAGGAGTACCATCAAGCAGCCTGAATATAAGGAGATGTGATAAAAAGTGTCGTCTGAAATATCGCCGATACTTTTTATTTCGAGTTTGCCTGGATGTTTGCAGAAGACGTGTATACGTGTCGTTTCGATAAAAATCAAATGAATACGATACGCTTTATTTTGCAAACTCGACTATTGAACGTGTGCGCTCTTGCGCACGGCTAAAAACTTTTTCGGAAATTGCTATTTCCTGCAAAAGTTTTTATGGGAGGGTAAAATGAACGAGATTGATAAAAAAGCTCTTGATTTTCATAAAAAATATCACGGAAAGATTGCTGTACAAAGTAAAGTTCCGCTTCATTCTGCAGAGGATTTGACTTTAGCATATACGCCGGGAGTTGCAGCTCCTTGCCTTGAAATAAAAGCTGATAAGGACAAAATCTATTCGTACACATCAAAGGGAAACGCCGTAGCTGTAGTTACAAACGGAACTGCTGTTCTCGGACTTGGGAACATCGGTGCGGGAGCAGGTCTCCCTGTGATGGAAGGCAAAGCGATTTTATTCAAGGAGTTTGGAGGAGTAGATGCATATCCAATATGCGTGAATTCTCTAAATTCCGCTGACGTAATCAAGACTGTCCAGCTCATTGCAGACGGATTCGGAGGCATTAACCTTGAAGATATAAAAGCGCCGGAATGCTTTGACATTGAGAGAGAACTGCAAAAAACTCTTCCGATTCCGGTTTTCCATGACGACCAACACGGAACGGCGATAGTCGTTGTTTCCGCACTTATAAACGCTTTCAAAATAGTAAAAAAAGATTTTGAAAATGTCAAAGTTGTGGTAAACGGCGCAGGTGCGGCAGGCATGGCAATCACGCGCCTTTTGCAAAGCATGAATACAAAAAATATAATTTTATGCGACAGGATGGGTGCAATTTACAGCGGACGCACGGAAGACATGAATCCCTATAAACAGGAAATCGCGGAAATCACAAATGCAAAAAAAGAAAAAGGAATGCTTTCCGATGTAATAAAAGGAGCCGACGTGTTCATAGGAGTTTCGACAGCCGGCTGCCTTACACAAGACATGGCTCGCACAATGAACAAAGATGCCGTCGTTTTGGCGATGGCAAACCCTTTGCCGGAAATCATGCCCGATGACGCAAAAAAGGCTGGGATTCGCATAATATGCACAGGGCGCTCAGACTTTCCAAACCAAGTAAACAATCTGCTGGCGTTCCCTGGAATATTCAGAGGAGCGTTGGACGTTCGGGCATCTTGCATAAACCTTGAAATGAAAATTGCGGCGGCTCATGCAATTGCATCCCTAGTTCCCGCCGACAAGCTTTGCGAAGAATTTGTCATTCCAGACCCGTTTGACCGCCGCGTTGCGCAGGCAGTTGCAGAAGCTGTTAAAAACGCTGCAAAAACTTCGGGAGTTACCTGCATATAAGGCAGGATGGGTGAAAAATAAACGCAGCGTCTACTTTGTAAAAAGTGCACTGCGTTTATTTTTTGCTCAAGGATTATCTTTTGCTGCGAACTTGCCAGTAAGCGAAGTTATTTCGAGCACGTGCTCCTTCATCGCAGCTTTCAGTTCCTTTACATTGCTGTCGGCAGGAAGGTTTAGATCCGTGTTGAGCGCATAAAGATAGAAAATATAACGGTGAGTGCCGAACGGAGGCTGCGGTCCATTGTAACCGCTCGTACCCCAACTTGTTTCGCCTTCAACCGCACCTGCGGGCAAATTGCCAGTCCCGATTGATGTAGTTTCCGGCGGAATGTTCCACAACGTCCAGTGATAAAATCCACCCGGCATCGGCGCATCAGGATCGTGCACGATAATCGCCAAAGTCTTTGTCCCGTCCGGGACTCCTGCAATTTCCAGCGGCGGAATGCGGTTCTCGCCGAGCTTTGCAAATTCTACCGGTATCTTTTCACCGTCGGCAAAAGCTGAACAAGACAGTTTCATAACGCCGCCTTGTGTTAGAGGTCTAATTTCATCTTTTTTTGAGCAGCTGCTGCAAAATATAAGCAGAAGCGTCGCCGTAAGCAACGGCATTGTCATACGTATAAGTTTCATAATTTCATTTTACCTCATAAAAATACAGGAAGTCAACGATTATGTGATTGCGTGTTGTAGGATGGTAACCGTGTGGCTTATGCCGAATTCCTGCCTCCGTCGAAAATACGCATCGCTGCCCCTTGTTATTGTCGCCCCCTTGACTTACCCCGCACTTTAAAGGATAGTCGGAGTATAGGAGTAATTATGAGTTTACAAATACACACGGCCATTATTCATGGCATTATATGGTCTGCCTTGTGGGCGGCAATGGTGGCGGTTTCGGTTCACCAATTCCCCTGGACAATAGCGCACGATTATCCTGCAGACGTTACAGAATGTGCCCATATACTGCAGCCGAATGTAAAACAAAAAAGGCTCGCCATTGCCTTTTTTGTTTGCGTTTTCTTGCTGCTTGCCGGTACGGCGATCTTTTCGGTTTTCTGTACCTACGGCGCAAAAGACGTTTCTTTCGTCACAATTTTTTGCCATTTGTGGGTTATGGCGATGATGTGGAACGCCGTCGATTTACTCGTCGTGGATTGGCTCATGATCTGCACGCTTTCGGCAAAACTGTTCATTTTTCCGGGAACCGAAAACTGCAAAGGTAATAAAGATTATCTGTTCCACTTTATGGGATTTTTAAAGGGTCTGATTGCAATGACGCTTACGGCGCTTATATTATCCGGTGTGGCATTTGCGATTATTCGGGGGATACGGTAATTTAAAATAAAATGGCGGGGAAATCCGCCTCAAATTATTTCCTTTCAGCTCTATCAAGTTTTGATTTTATAAGCTGACAGCACATAAAACAACTTTCACATAAAACCGTATCGCCTGTTTACGGACAACGAAGATTCGTATATACTGCATCCCGACATAGCCATACGGGATAAACTAATTACCGCACTCCAAGCAAATATAAAAGAAACGATAGATCGTGAATTCAGAAAGGACATGTAAACACTACAGCGCAAATAAAACGCAAGGCGGATTTATGGCATCGAGTAAAGCATATTTAGATTTTATTTTGGAACAGTTATCGGAATTGCAAGACATACGCTATCGCTCAATGATGGGAGAATTTATCATTTACTATCGAGATAAAATT
The DNA here is from genome assembly GCF_014334335.1 of Treponema sp. Marseille-Q3903. Lineage (NCBI taxonomy): Bacteria > Pseudomonadati > Spirochaetota > Spirochaetia > Treponematales > Treponemataceae > Treponema > Treponema sp. Marseille-Q3903. Next base: position 765,880 of record NZ_JACSEU010000001.1, on the reverse strand, counting down.
GTGGGCGGTATCTACGATGACCGCTTACTGGTAAAAGCGGTTCCGTCGGCAATTGCGTATATGCCGAACGCTTCCTAAGAATTGCCGTATCAAGGCGCAAAAGAAATGCTTTTAGTAGACGAAATTGATGACAAAGCATTTATAACGGGCTTGTTTAATGCAATGTATGATGAATTACCGGAGCGGAAAATCAAGAAGAAAAAAAATTAATGTAACGAGGCTTTTTAAATGAAACTCTTAATCTACGGTGCAGGAACAATAGGCACGGCATATGGCTGGCTCGTGTCTTGTAATAACGAAGTCGACTTTTACGGAAAATCCGACACGGAAAAAGAAATTACAATCAGCTATAAAGATTTAAGAAAACGATCGACTGTTTACCAAACAATGAAATTCGAGCGCAGAATTATTACCCATATTGAAGATCACTACGACGCTATTATAGTTGCCGTAAATCGTTTTCAATTATGTAGTGTCTTACCGCATTTAAAAGAATTGAAAAATAAGACAAAGTATTTTGTATTTATGCAAAATAACTGGAATCTAAAAAACGAAATCGCCCCCTACCTTTCTCAAGACGATTATCTTATTGCATTCCCTTCATCAATAGGCGGCGGAAGAGACGAAAAAGGCTTACACATTATCATATTTGATGAAGCAACCCGTTTAGGCGGTTCATCGATTTACTTGCCGCATTTCTCATCATTATTACAAAATTCCAGTATAAACATAACGGTTGATAAAAATATCTTTGAGTGGTTGAGAGTTCATTATTTGCAGCAAGCAATTACAGCCGGTGTGATTGCAGAATACGGTAGTTTTGAAAATGTTATTACAAATCTCAATGCAATTAAGAAAATGGTGCTTGCTTTTAGAGAAGGAATACAGGTGTGCAGATTACTGGGAGTAAGAACGTATCGAATATTTCCGGCATATTTATTTAATCTTCCGGTTTTTTTAATTGCCCGTATATTGCAAAAAATGTTTTCCGAACAAAACACATTGGATATGATAATCAACCACATGAAAAAAGGATACAGCGAATGGGTGGTTGGATACAGAGAAGTCTTGAATGCCGGCAGGTCATTGGGGCTCCCTATGAGTGTGTGGGGATCGTATGAAAAATACATTGATTTAACATGAACTTTGCTTGATTTTTCATGCAGTCTGCCGTATAGTATAAACGGAGGCATTTAGTTACACCTTTATAGTTCTTTTCGCCTTAAACAGCGCTTGATACTCCCTTGCATTTTCCGCCAAACAGACACACCAGAATTGCACATTCACTTCCGGATCGGATACAAAAACAGTACATCCCTCTATTTCGGCTATTGACATTTATCATCCAAACTATTACTATTAGATATATCTAATAGTAATGCTGTAAACAGGGAAGATGAAGTATATGAAATATTTTTTGCTCGGCTTACTGATGTTAAAGGAAATGACGGTTTATCAATTAAAAGCGATAATAGCCGAAAATTTCAGCTCTATGTGCAGCGATAGTATGGGGAGCATTCAAGCAGCTCTGAAAAACCTACTGTCGAACGGACTTATTACGTACACTGCCGTAAAAGAAAAGAATGTGGAAAAAAAATATTACCATATAAAAGAAAACGGCAGGAAGGAATTTTTAATGTGGCTGCAAAACCCGATGGATATGTCGCAAGGAAAAAATACCGAACTCGGGAAGCTTTTGTTTATGGGTATCTTACCGAACGATAAACGTGTTGAACTCATTTCCGCTGTCATAAAAAATTTGGAAAGCGAACTTACATATCTAAAACAAATACTGGATGTAAACAAGGATATTGAAGCAAACAAAAAAGAATTGCTTGATTACTATGCCGATAATCCTGATTATGCCGCAGCGTTGTTGCGTGCGGGAAAAAGCAAAAATATCGCCCAAAGTTTTTCCGACATACATAAGTACGAAATGTTGACGGCACAACATGGGGCGGATTTGGTACAGTTTCATATTAAATGGTTCAAAGAATTGCAAAAGAAAATAAATGCAGGTTTATTTTAAGATAGGAGATGATCTAATGGAAAATACACGTACAATAAAAAGAAATCTTTTGATATTTATTGTTTTTATATCAGTAATAGGCTTTGTAGGATATTTTATCGATAGGATGATGGGACATGCCGATTATACGAATGCAGGTATGGGCGATACCGGTACGGCAGGAATGGGAATATGGCTTATCAGTCCCTTATTTTTAGTGATTATTTTACGGTCATTTTGCGGTGATACATGGAAGGAACACGGTTATCATCTGAATATAAAAAAACATCGAACAATGTATCTTGTCTCATTTTTGATATATCCGGTAGTAGCAACGTTGATAATATTGACCGGCTTACTTTTTAACGGTATAAGTCTCGGCAAGATGAATAGTGCTGTTTTATTGACTACTCTTGGCAGCCAAATAATCATTCAGTTTATTAAAAACTTTTTTGAAGAATCTTTATGGCGTGCGTATCTGACAAATCAGCTTTTAAAACTAAAACTGAAAGATTACACACTCTATATTGTGAGCGGTATTATTTGGTGGATGTGGCATTTGCCGTACGTTTTGTACTTTCTTACTCAAAAGGAAATAAACGACTACATGGGATTCTCGGTAAGCAGATCCTTCTTTTTTGTTTGGGGATTTCTGGTTTGTCTGAGTTGGATTGTGATGTATGTTGAAATGTTTAGAATCACCAAAAGTGTATGGCCTGCGGTTATTATGCACACAATGGAAGATGCCTACATCAATCCTTTGTTGCTATCGGGTGCGGTAGTTATCCACGCGCAAACAGCGCTCGTTTTCTCTTTATCTGCAGGAGTGCTATCTATGTTCATGTATCTTGGCATAGGATTTTGGCTGAGAAATATCCGCAGAAAAACAGAAAATAAAGAGATGCAGAGATAGGATATAAAACTTGAAAAAACAAGTATAATTTAATGTATCGTTTTACCAGATCCGCTGACAGTCGATATACACAATGCAACGGAACTATCTGTTATGTACTAAATTTGAGAAAATACAAACTACAATAATCTCAAAGAAAATTAGTAAAATGAACGTCCGCTTTTTTACTATTCAAGGCGGCAAAGATATGCTTGTCGATACGCTCGGTATGAGCTTGTTGTTCTTGCCCGACATACAATATCATTTTCGCGGACTTGAGCCGAACCTGATTGTAAATCATGCATACAACACCGCGTCGTATCTTTTAATAAATGATAACACCAAGCAAAGCAGCGTATACAGTCCCGCCCCCGTATTCAAAATCAACGATGGCTTCTCATCACCTCACGAAAACATAGAGTTTTGTAATCGCTCAAATCCCGACATATCTAATACGTATTGCGATTCAATGCGGCCGTTTTTCACTTCAACGGCGATATCACAGGCCGCCGCAATCAATTCATAATCATGCGTAATGACAAATATATAGGTGTCATCGGCTTTCAGCGTTTTAATGAGTTCTGCCGTTTGCATCATGTGAAAGAAGTCAAGACCGCTTGTCGGTTCATCAAAGATCAAAATTTTCTTTTTGCAAAAGACCGCTGCCGCAATCGCGACACGTTGTTTTTGTCCGCCGGATAACGTCATAGGATGGCGGTCTATTAAACGTTCTATATCCATCTTGCTCAAAACGGCATGCAATGCCTCCTCGTCCGGATTTTTAACGCCAAGCACAATTTCTTCCTTTACACTGTCCGTAAACAACTGATGATTTACTTCCTGCATCACCATATAGCTCACGAATAAGCGTTCTTTTGCCGATTGAATATTTCCGTTTAGCTTAACAGTGCCTTTCTTATTTTTTAATAATCCGCCTATCACTGAAACCAATGTCGATTTTCCCGCCCCATTGTTTCCGGTAACCGCAATGACGGTTCCTGCCGGAAAACAAGCATCCGGTATAGTGAGCGAAGACTGTCCCTTATATTTCGTATAAGAAAAACAAACGTCTTTCATTTGTATCGATGCATTACCGCCGATATCTCCGCTGCTTTCGCTCTGCTCTTTTATAATAGAAGAAAAACCGCCTAATGAAACCGGCCGTATACCGGTTTCCATCCGTTCTGAAATCGACATAGAATCCAATTCCTGCATGGTGTATTCTTTTTCAATTTGTCCTTCTTTCATATATACCGCACGATCCGCCAATTCTTTGAGATACCGGATTCGGTGTTCCGCGATGACGATGGTTTTTCCGTGCGCTTTTAAAAACTGCAGCATCGATCGCAATTCATTGATAGCGTGATTGTCCAAATTGGAAGAAGGTTCATCCAAGACGTAAATATCGGGATTAACGGCGTAAATACTTGCAAATGCGATTTTTTGTTTTTCTCCGCCTGAAAGTTGAAAAATGTTTCGATCAAGGAGCGCGTTTATATGCAGCGCATCGGCGGTTTCATATACTCTATCTCGAATGAGTTTCGGCTCCATTCCGAAATTTTCACATCCGAATGCAATTTCACTTGTCGTATTAACGGTGTAAAACTGTGTACGCGGATTTTGAAAAACGGTACCGACCGTTTTTGCAATCTCATACATCGGTGCGGTAACGGGATCAATTCCTTTCACCGACACACTGCCTGTAAAAACTCCGTTATAAAAGTCAGGCAGCATACCGCAGAGGAGCCGTATCAGCGAGGTTTTTCCGCACCCGCTTTTTCCGCAGAGCAAGACGCATTCGCCTGTTTTAACAGAAAGGTTGATGTTTTTGAGGCTTGGCGTATCCGCTTGTTCATACGTAAAAGAAACATTTTGGATATGGATCATAGCCTCACTCCCAGTATTCTAACAATGCACACACCGGCAAAAATACCTGTAACAAGAATCAAAAGCGCTACGTCTTGCCGCTTGAAACCTATCTCCGTCATACAGGTATGTGTGCCCGGATTATCAAGCCCTCTGCATAGTGCTGCGGCTGCCAGTTCATCGCTGATGTTCAAGATTGAAATAAAAAGGGGAATCAATATATACGTAATCGTTTCCGACGGTTTGAATAAAAGACTCCGCGCATTACATTCAATTCCCCGCATACGCATCGCGGATTGAATTGCAGTCCATTCTTCCCGAATGGTAGGAAAGCAGCGAAAAATTACGGAGCCGGTTATAATCATATTTTTTGGAAGGCGCATCTTCCACAGTGCAGCTACAAAAGCGCTCACCTTTGTTGTTTCAACAGACCACTTTGTTAAAATAAAAATCGGTAAAACTTTGCGTATAAGCGCAACGGCAAAGTAAACCAGCGAAATCAAAAAATGAGACATATAGGGGTGTATCAGTTGTTCAATAGCGGCGCAGACTGCAAAGATGCCGATACACTTGATTGCGTTTCTCCGGTGTCCTCCGACCGCAAGAATGAGGGAACACAGCAAGAACACCCCCATTTCATAGAATAGCGAGCGGCCTAAAAACATCAGAATATCAAACTCAATCAGTAATATCAATTTAGTTCTGGGATCAAACACTAATCCGTTATTCTGCTGTTTTGTTTTATATATTCCGCCCGCTACCTGCTTCATACAATGCCTGCTTTTTCCAAACGTTTATGCAATACTTTTTTTGTAAACAAAGAGCCGAGCAGCGAACAGAGCGCCGTTGCAATCATCATAACCGGAAGTACCCACCATGGAGTAAGCGATCGCACCGTATCACAAAACGCTTTGCTCATGCCGCCTTCAAGCGTATGCTGAAAAAAATACTCCCGCATAACCCAAATAGGAAGGAATCCTCCGAATAGATTGAGTGAAAAAATCGTATGGCTGATTGCGTTCCACTTAAAGCTTTTGTATTGCCCTTTTTTTGCCAACAATACGGCGATGAGACCTGCCGGTACAGCAACCAACGGCGCAATGGGAATATGCCCGGTTGCAATTAAGAACAGACTGGGAATAACCGCTGCAAGAAAGATCGAAATCCATCCGGGCGCCTTTGTCAGCATCATATGATAGATAGGCGCTGCAAAGAATGCCACCAGCTCCGGCATCAGCAAGAAAAGCACTGCAACAGGCATACATATCGCGCCGATGATAACATAGGTTACAAGATAGAGCGCGATAAAAAGTCCTGCGGCAATCGCCCCTCTGGAAGACTTTGTGTTTTTTTGATTGTCCATAAAACACTCCTTATAATTATAATTATGCGCATTAGCATCGCATTATTTTTTTAAGTTCAGTGTGTGAACTTGTAGATTTAAAATCGACAGACAGAATTCGTTCAACACTCCCTAAAACGCAACAACAGGAATGTCCGTAAGGATCATTCCCGTTGCCGTAGTAAAAAAAATATCTGATAGTGCACACTTCTCAATCCTTCCATATTTTATCAGGTTGTATTAGAAGTGATCATTATTATGTATATGTATCGTTATTGCAAAAGCTTATCGGTAACCGCTATCACATCCTCCATCGTGAAATTTTTATCGCTCTTGGTAAACTTTCCGTTATAGATAGTTCCCCAAGAACCGTACAGTATAAATGTCGCAAACAGTTCCGCATTTTCTTCCGTTAATTTTAGCCTATCGGATAAATGCCTTTCATTGTATGCCTGCAAAAGAAACTTTGCGTAAGGTTTAACCATGCGGTTTAACATTTGCAGAAAATCCCAAATTTTATACGAAGCATCCGAAATGGACGCATTGCCTTTTGATATAAACCGCTTCGTATACCCGTTGATATCTTCCCGAATCATACTGCGGAATGCAGCGAGTTTTTTATGAAACGGAACGGTATCATCCTCAAGCATCCGGCATTTTCGCTCCAAGCGTTCGGAAATGTATTGCTCCATAGCTGCAACGTAAATATCTTGCTTTGACTTAAAATAGTAATAAAACATACCGGGGGCGCCGTCAACGACATCAAGGATGTCCCGTACGGATACCGCTTCATATCCTTTTTCTGCAAAGAGCTTTGCCGCAATTTCAATCAATTCCTGTTTACGGACTTCAGGTTTCTTACTGTTACGTTTCAAAAATCAGCTCCTTCGGTTTTGTTTTGCATGTTAGATGACGCTAACCGTACAAAGAAAAAAAAACTCACAGAACGAGTGTCTGTCTATAATGCACCGAACGAGAGAAAAAGTCAAGAAGTCCCATTTGTTTTTGTCGGATAATAGCTTGAAAAAGAAATCATGAACTTTGCTTGATTTCTCATGCAGTCTGCCGTATACTATAAATGGAGGCAAAATATGGCAATGTTACAAGTCCGCGACATGGATGACCGCTTATACGACAGATTGAAATTCGCCGCAAAACGTGATAACCGCTCAATCAGCCAACAAGTCGTTACCATTTTGCAAAATTATTTTACTTCCGTTCCCGTAAAACACAAAAATGCCACAGAAGAATTTTTGAAACTTTCAGGAGCATGGGAAGATACAAGAAGTGCAGAAGAAATTATTGATGATATAAGAACTTCCCGCGTCAATTCAACAAGATTCGAGGCTGTAGATGGCATATTTGATTGATACCGACATCATAATATTTGCGCTGCGAGGGGACAAGACTGTGTTGGCAAAATTTGAGGAAAACAAAAATATCCCTATTTCGATTTCGATGATTACGTATGCAGAGCTTGTATTCGGTGCAAAACGCTCGCAGAATGAACGGACTAATATGCTAAAAGTGAATCGTATTCGCGAAATTTACCCTGTCGAAGAGTTGAATATCGGTATTATGGAACTATTTGCCGATATAAAAGCGAACATGTATTCCAAAGCAATGAGAATAGAAGACATGGATCTATTTATTGCAGCGACGGCAATTTACAATGATTTGACTTTAGTAACCAATAAGACAAAGTATTTTAAAAATATTCCGCTATTGAAATGGGAAAACTGGAGAACATAATAAGAGCAGCGGGAAGCAAAAAAAGAATTTTCGCCGTATTTTGATTCCGTTTTTAAAGACTCCAAATCCGTGATGCTTATAGCAAACAGTATTGGCGCGTTTTTGCCATGCACGTTTTATCCGATATGCCGATAGAAAAAGCATATTTTATTTCTCCCGTTGTGAACATGGAAAATCTGATTATAAACATGATGAAGAAGGCTAATGTAAGCGAAAACGAACTCCGCGATAAGGGTGAAATCGATACTCCTTTCGGAGAAAAACTTTCGTGGAAATACCTTCGTTATGTAAGGGAACATCCTGTTCGTTGGGCGGCGCCGACACATATTTTGTACGGCGCAAAAGACAATCTGACATCTTTTAAAATAATTTCCGAATTTGCACATCAAATCGGCGCAACGCTTACCGTCATGAAAAACGGGGAACACTGGTTTCATACGGAAAAGCAAATGCGCTTCCTTGATAATTGGCTGCAAAGCTTCACTGGTTCTAATTTATCTGTTAAATAACCGCCGAAAACCCAACCATATATATTTTTATTATTTTTTATCGTTTCAATTGGAAGTAATATTTTAACCCATTTAGATTTTATTCCGTCAATAACAGTTTCATCACCGATTTCTACAACTTTTACATCGGCTTTCAACCCGAACAAACACAACTAGAAAAAGAGTCCGCATACTTAATACAACAACATACCGGACTTATTGGAAGGCATACGCTGAGGATAAATGTTAAATTAATAATCACCTGTCGTAATAGCTTTTCTTAAAATACTGTTTATTCTGGTCTGATAGCCTTTACCTAACGCCTGAAGGACCGCAAGAATATCGGCATCTATTTTTATAGAAATTGTTTTTTTAACGGGTGTTACATTCCAATATGCTTCATGCGCCGGTCTTAGCCTTGCAATTTGTTTCTTTGTTAATTTAGGACTATCCTCATCATACGATATAGGATAATTTTTTATTTCTTCCAATCTTTCAGCCGTTAATTTTTTTGAAGTAATCATAATATTCCTCCCTCAAGTCTTTATCTGCTTGCCGTGCGGATATTAACCGTATTCTGTTCTTCTTCTCGGTAAAAAAGACCAACACTATCAATATGCCATTTAAATTTCCGATTCCGTAATATCTATCTTCTTTTTCGGAATGCTCGAAATCATATCCTGTCAAAAATGCAGGATCGTCAAATACTTCCAATATTTCTTCAAAAGCTATTCCATGCTTTTCAATATTGGCAAGATTTTTATCCTCATCCCATTCAAAACGACTATCTTCACTTATAATTGTTTTTCCCACAAGAAAAATATATATTGACGAGGATATATTGTCAAGTATATTTACTCATTGAAAGAAAATATGACTTTTCCGCTTTTCAGCATATTCACCCCTGCCCAATGCTACACTTAGTTCCGCTCAACCCGCATCATTGCACTGAAGCAATATCAACTTGGAGCGGATGTTAGACGTCTTTGGTTTACTATGATGAATTACCTACAACACATAAAAATTCTATACTTTGTCCCAAAATGTATCTTCTGCCGATTGTTGTTCGGCAAAAGTCCATACTTCTTGTATCTTGCCGTTTTCTATTTTGAATAGATCAATGCCCGGATCATTTAACTTGTCAGAACCTCTCTGCGCTACGGAAACAACACTTGCAGCAACAAAACAATCGTTACTTGCAGCCCAATTGGTAATAACTTTAAATGTACCGCCGCTCCTTTTTGCAAATTCTCCTAAACGCTCTCCCAGTGCCTGTTTCCCTACAACCGTACCTGAAAGCGAACTTTCGCCTCCCATGTGCCATACAATAGCATCGGAGATTGTTGCAAAAACTCCCGTAAAATCACCTCTTTCCAATGCATCGCGATAAGCACCAAATACCTTCATTGTTTCATTTTTCATAAAATTCCTCCGGTAAATATTTAGAAGGATTCCTCTCTTCCATGGGTATTATTATACTCCCTTATCTTGATTTTACAAGTACAAACATTTATAATACATGGTATCTAATATACTACCGCAAAGGAGTTTTTTATGATGTCGATTTATGATAAGTGCCCCTTCGCTACTACTCAAAGAGTATTGCAAGGGAAATGGGCGATTATAATTTTATATCATCTGAGTACGGGCACAAAAAGGTTTAATGAACTTCAAAGATTAATGCCTACAACAACTCGAACTGTTTTAACAAGACAGCTGCGTCAGCTTGAAAAAGATAAACTAATCGACCGAAAAGTCTTTGCCGAAGTCCCGCCTCATGTTGAATACTCTTTAAGTAAATTGGGAACTAAATTTCAAAAAGTGTTAGACGAAATTGAAACTTTTGGTTTGAATTATATCGCCGAATTACATAAAATGCAAAAAGGAAAAAATAGTTGAGTTTCCATCAATATCTTACTTTTTTATACGGAAATCTATTTGTGAAATAATTTTCAATTCAGAGGAGACCGCAATCGACAAATGAAACTTTTAATCTACGGGGCTGGCGTAATCGGCAGTTTGTATGCCGCTGCGTTCGCCAAAACGGGCTATGATACAACGGTGTACGCTCGAGGAAAAAAACTTGAAACGCTGAAAACACGCGGCTTGCTGTATGAAAAAAACGGCAAAACGTATAAAGCAAACGTTAAAGTCATCGACACACTGCGAACCGATGATGTCTATGATTTTATCTTTTTGACGGTAAAAGAAAATCAAGTGCATACGGCGCTCGAAGAACTCCGGTCAAACGGCAGCCCGAACATCGTTACAATGGTCAATACGCTTGAACCTTACGCCGACTGGGAGCGCCTGTGCGGTAAAGGGCGCATTATCCCTGTGTTCCCGGGGGCGGGCGGTAGCTATGAAGACGGCGTGCTGAAAGCTGATTTTACGCCGCCTCTAATTCAGGCTACGACATTCGCCGAAATCGGCGGGAAGATGTCGGAGCGGTTGAAAAAACTCGCAGCCGTTTTTAAGACGGCGGGTGTACCGTACCGAATCGTAAAAGACATGCATGCATGGCAGCTCTGCCATTTGGCGCTGGTTGTCCCGATTGCCGATGCGTATTATAAAGCCGAAAATCCGGAAGAGGTTTGGAAAGAAGCGGGCATTATGAACGGTACGGCACGGCAAATAAAAAACAATTTTCAAAAATTGTACCGTTCGGGAGTAAAACTTTCGCCGCCGAAAATGCACCTTTTGAGACTGCTGCCGGCTCCGGTTCTGCAAGCCGTCTTTACTCAAGTTTTTAAAAGCCGCTTCGGAAATTTATTTATGTACCGGCACTCGATGAAAGCGCCCGACGAAATGCGATCCCTGCACTCGCAGTTGTATCAATACCTTGCCGGGCTGTAAATATAAATATAAAAGTGATACTATGTGTATCTAAAGGAGAGTACAAAGCATGCGTTTATTTTTATGTTCACATTTTCCAAGCGTCGGCTCCGCCGTCGAAGAGCAAATTGCGGGGAAAAAGGTTCTGTTCATTCCGACCGCATCAATACACGAAGGCTATACGGGATATGTCGGTTCGGCACGTAAATTATTCAAAAAAGCGGGCGCCTTGCTGACGGAAACCGATATTTCGACCGAAGAATTTTCGAAAATAAAAACGCTGTTTGACGATGCCGACGTTATTTATTTTACCGGCGGTAATTCGTTTTTCCTCATCGACTGTTTACGAAAAACCGGAACGGATAAACTTTTAAAACGGCAGCTGGAAAAAGGGAAATTATTTATCGGAGAGTCGGCAGGGGCTATCGTATGCGCACCAACAATTTCTTATATTGAGAAAATGGATCCGATTCCAAAGGATTATTCGCAAAGCGACTATGCGGGATTAAAGCTTATCGATTTTTATGTCCTGCCGCATTATCTTACCGCGCCTTTCAAAAAAGCTACGGAGCAAATTATGCAAGCCTTTCCGGCGCTTGAAATATGTGCAATCAATAATTCGCAAGCCGTTATTATTGAAGACGGCAAACGAACCGTAATCAGCGTCGAATGAAACTCATCTGCATCGGCGACAGCTTAACATTCGGTAATGTCGGCTATTCGTATATTCATTTTTTAAACAAAAAAATTCATGCCGTAAACAAAGGAAAAAACGGCGACACGCTTAGAGGCGCTTACGACCGGCTCAAAAAAATAATCGATAAGCCCCGACACGGGGGCGGTACATTCATCCTCGGAATCGGTACAAACGATATTCTGCTGCCGTATTTAAAATCCCTTTCTTTGTTTTGGTTTTTGACAATGAATCTGCGCTGCAAAATAAAACGGTGCATAGAAAACGACGATATCTTTGAACGCGAATACGACAGACTTTTGCACTTATGTTCCGAAAAAAACAAACGCGTAATCGTTTTCGGAATGCCGTTTATTAATTTAAAAAATTTTCCGCACGAAAAGACGGTACGAAGAAACGCCGTTATCAAACGATTGGTGCAAAAATATAACTATTCTTTCATCGATATATACGAACTGCAAAAAGAAATGCTTCCGCCCGACAAGCGTACCTATACATGGAAACACGGTTTTGCGTTCAGGCTTATAGATGCCGTCATAATGACGCTGTTGCCGTTTTGTAAAGACATGTTCGCAAAAGCACGAGGTTTGAACGCAAGCGTAGACGGCGTTCATTTTAATTCGGCATCGGCAAAAATTTTGGCTGCGGAAATAGAAAAAGCCGCATTGCAATAAAGTCCGCAAAAGCCGCCGATCCGCCGACCGCGTTTATTTGCCGTATTTTCTTTCTATCGCGGAAAGAGTGTCGACCCGTTCCGTGTAGACGCCGCCTTCAAAGCGGGCATCGAGAAAGGCATCGACAATCATTTTTGCTTCTTCGGGCCCGACGATGCATACGCCCATGGCGACAGCGTTTATGTCGCTGTGTTCGACGGCGAGCTTTGCCGTACACGGTTCGCTGCACGCCGCAGCCCTCACTCCCGGAACCTTGTTTGCAGCAAGAGAAATGCCGACGCCAGATCCGCACACCATAACGCCTTTTTCAACTTCGTGCGATTTAATCGCTTCGGCAACTTTTAAGCCGTATTCGGCGTAATTTGCAGGAACACTCGAATCTTTCGCACCGTAATCGACACATTCGTATCCTTTATTGCGCACGTGCTCCATCAAAATATTTTTTAATGCAACTCCAGAATGGTCGCTTCCGAATCCTATTTTCATATATACTACTCCATTTATTTTTTTTAGAATCGTATCTATAATTTTAGTAACTTTTTATAAATTGTCTAGCGAAAAGCAAGAACGCTTTTTTGTTATGATTTTAGTTTATGGATTGCTGTCACTCCATGCCTGCCATTGTGTTTCGCCTTTGTCGAGCGTGGTGATTCTATCTATCCATTTATCTATATTGATAATAGACTTTTTTACTGCATAGTTTATAAGGTACGGATAATTGTTTTCTTCTTCGTTTTCTTCATAGATATCTTTTTGATAATGAATTCCATAGGTAATCATTTCATTGTTCGGATTGTTGTTATCTGCAATATAAATTGCAATAATATTTTCATCTCCATCAAATGCAGCACCCCAAAGTGTTATAGCGTGCAAATTCCCACCTCCATCGTGCGTATCTAATCCTATCGCTTTTTTAGAATTGAATGCTTCTTTTAGAATTCTTTCAAACTCTTTTTTTGAGTGAGGTGTCTCTACATTCACGATATTATTATCTTTACTGAAAACTTTGTCAAAATACTTTGGACTTGAGATTCTCTTAAATGGGCTGTTAGCAGATGAAAATAAAAATCCTTCAAGACCGTTTCTAATCTCGTTTCCGCTATTTACACAATTACTTCTGAATAAAGCCGCAATTTTACTTTTCTCGTATTCTTTGTTATCTTGCAATCCTTTCGTATATGAAAAATCGTAGGTAGAGCCGTATTTATTTTTATATCTATTTATTAACTCTTTGTTTTGCTCACCCCACCAATGTAGCATGTTGCTCGCAGTCATTGCCCAACACATGTTGGAATCAGAACCTTGATAACAATAGGTGGTCATAGTAGCAGGCATTACAAATTTCAGTTTTCGTACATTGAAGAACTTTGTATTTTCATTTTCTTTCCACACAGAGACATAATCAGAATTGTAGTGGAGCGTCTGTCCGCCTTCTTGTAATGGAGCTCCATCCTCGCCCAATACCGGAACCTTTTCTCCATTATTCGGCTTTTCGACCCCGTGTACCCATTTTGTTATCACAGTAGGATTCTCGTTTGCTTTTTGCTCAAGTTTCACTGTTAAGTCTTTTTTATCGTCGCCCTTGACGTATTGATTTGTGCTTTTGTCTATGAACTTTATATCCGCAGTTCTAGCCCACACTGTTTTGTTTTGAGAAACGTTTAGTTTTATTGTGTCTTCAGCAGGGTTTGAGGTGTCGTTACTGACAAAGCTTATCCACTTTGAGCCGCCTTTCACAACATCAAGCTTATAGTTCAATTTTCCGTTGAGCGTTTCTAGTTTAAACGTAACTTCCCCACCGTTACTTTCGCATACAGTAGGAAGCGTTTTTATTTTAATCGAAGGTTTCTGTTTTATCTTAAATTTTATAATTTTTTTGACTTCAGAGTTGGACGCAGATTCAACAGTCACTTGCGCATCGCCCTCTTTTGTGCCTTCCACAGTTTCACCACTTACAGAAATATAGTCCGGAGCATTGTTAGTAATGCGGACATATTTATTCGTAGCGTTGTCAGGTTTTACTTTTGCATTGATTTTATATTCTTGACCAACGCCCAACTCGATCGGCTGCGCAGGAAGCGGCGGGTCAAATTCAATGTCAGTAACGGCAACTTCGGCTTCTGTTACGGTTACGTTTACAGTTTTTGTGATGCCATCTGCGGCGGTTATCGTCAGTGCCGCAGCACCGACTTTCTTTGCGGTAATCAAACCGTTTGTATCAACAGATGCAATATCTTCATGGTTGGAAGAATATGTCAGAGTTTTATCGGTTGCGTTATCAGGCTTGACTGTAGCGTTAAGCCGATGAGTTCTGCCTTTTACAATAGAAATATTTTCGTCAGTAGAAGGAACGGCAATTTCCGTTACGTTTATGCGTGCCGCAGTTACGGTTACGCTTATCGTTTTAGAAACGCCATCTGCCGCTTTTAGCGTGATAGACGCAGTTCCGACAGACTTTGCAAAGATGAGCCCTTTTTCATTGACTGCGGCAATATTTTTGTCGCTTGAAGAATATGAAATTTTCTTATCGGTCGCATTTTCAGGCAATACGGCAGCCTCAATTTGATATTCAGTTCCGTTTACCAAAGAAAGAGAAGTCCCGTGCTTTGTGATTGAAATATCTTGAACAGGAACAGATGGAGTTTCAGGGCCGATGTTACACGATGCAAGAAAAATGGCAGCGAACATCGCAAAAATAAAAAATTTGTTTTTCATGTGTTTGTTCTCCATATAAATATAAATATCGGTACAAGTATCTGTTAATTTTTGAGCTTAGTCAACATCACAAAGAATATCGAAAATAGCAGCTTCAAATATTATCATGGGCATATCGAAGAACTTTAGAGCGGTATATTCAAAACCATACAGGAAGATAAAACCGGTCATGATTTTGTTCTCACTGTAAAAGCATCAGACTTTACAGGAACCGACCCTACAAACCTTACCTTACGCTAAAAGTCAAAGTTACTTTTCAATAGATACATATGAAATGTGACTAAAAAATGTACATGGCGCTCGCAGCCTGTCATTGCAAAATCCGCTATGGACAATGCAATATGAGGAAAGTGGGCGACAGGTCTTCATTTCCGCCGGATTTTTCGGCGCTTTGATTATGATATTTTAAACTTCTTTACTTCTAAAGCTAAGTTATCAATACTTGCCTTATTTTTTTGAGTTATTTCGTTTACTTCGTGCACGGCATTGCTAATCTGTGCTGCTCCTGTAGCCATCTCATTCATGCTGTCAGTGACAATTCTTGTTAAATCATCGAGCTTATGCATCTCTTCTGCAACTTGCTCACCACCTCTCAGCATTTCAGCAGAACTGTATTTTACTTCACTTGTTACAGCGTTTATACTTTTTATCGCCTCGAGCACTTCGCGGCTGCCGCTCTCCTGAGCCTTTATCACATCCATAAGGTTTGCACTCATCGTTTTTACGTGCTCCGAAAGAGAAAAAATCGCATTAAATTTTTCTTCAACAGTTTTAGACGATTGTGCAAGGCTTTCAATTTCAGAGCCGAACATTTTCAATGTTGCAGTAATTGTTTTTCCCTGAGCGCTCGACTCTTCGGCGAGCTTACGGATTTCGTCTGCAACAACGGCAAATCCCTTTCCCGCTTCTCCTGCGTGAGCCGCTTCAATCGCTGCGTTCATCGCAAGCAAGTTTGTCTGGCTAGCGATATGTTGAATCACACTAGAAGCTTCTATAAGGCTTCCCGATTCTTCAGCAATTTTCTGAGTTACACTATTTGAGCTGAGGAGAGTGTCTTTGCCGTCCGCAGTTGCGGAAACGAGGTCTTTTATTGCTTCATCTGTTTCATCGAGCGTTTGCGTAATTGAAGCTATGTTCGTAACCATCTCTTCGATTGAAGAAGAAGACTGCTCTACACTTGCCGCCTGTGACTCAATACCGGCGTTTAAGTTTTTAATTGTGCGGATTATCTCTTCCATCGTGGCTGACGTTTCTGTCAAACTTGTTGCCTGCGTCATTGTCTGCTGTTTTACACCGTCGATGTTTGTACTGATTTCATGAACAGCGCTTGCAGTCTCCGTCATTTTACTTGCAAGTTCGCTACCGACTTCCGACATGACAAAACTGTTTTCACTGACACCTTTAATTGAAGTTTCGATTTTTTCCATTGTTTCATTAAAATACACTGCCATGTCGGTAATTTCGTCATTTCCAGTAACAGGAAGTCGAATTGTTAAATCTCCGGCACCTTGCGCAATACCTTTTAGTGCGTTAACAGTATTTTGTATAGGCGTTACAATTTTCCTTGCGGTAATATATATGATGATAAGTGTTACAGCTAAAATTATTGCTCCAATGCTGTACATGCTGAGTTGCAAATATTTTAACGAATCCATAAATTCGTGCAGCGGGGCAGATATGACTATTGTCCAACCGGTACTTTTAATTTTTGCAAACGCTGCAATCTTATCTATATTTTCGTAGCGGTAAAAACCTGTTCCGCTTTCGCCGCCTTCTATAGAATGCTGTATAAAATTCGCCACAGACATAAATGACTTATTTTCCTTGCTGATTTCCACTACGTTTTCTTGCTTGCGGACAAGTTCCATATCCTTATCAGCAACAATGGCACCATTTTTGCTGATTATAGACGCTTCACCTGTTTTTCCAACGACAATGTCTTTTATCATTGTGGAAAGTTCTGCGGCATCTATATCCATAACAAGCACACCTGTTATGCGATTGTCATTTTTTAGAGGCATAGAAAGCGTTATGACCATATTACCCGAATCGTCGGAACGGGTGACGTATGGGTCGGAAATAAACAGAGAGCCTTTTATAGCAGCTTGATAGTAATCCCTATCAGGAACAGGGATAGGAGTTGCATCAAATGTATATGATATACCTTCCGTGTCTACAATAAACAAATCTAAAAGCCAAGCAGCTTTCTTTTTTTGCGTATAAAACTCGTTTTCAAGAAATTTCATCTTAGTCAGCACTGGAACTTGTTCATCATATAAAACGGAGCGGATGGCGAGGTTGTCAAGAACCTGAAGCATAGAGGAAAAACGACTTTCAATCAGCTGAGCGGTGACGGCAGCCCTATCTTTAATATTTGCGCTGATGTTTTCCGTTATAACTTTTTTTGTCGTGGTCATTTGTAAAAAAGAGAGTATAAAGATTGCTCCTACAACCAATGAGCAAAAAATAACAAGCAATTTTAATTTTATAGCAAAACGTCTTTTCTGTTTTTTATTTTCCACTCTGTCTAACTCCGTCTAAAAATTAACTTTCCGATGCATCGAAAAGTTCGTTTTGGGTGATGATACGCAATTTTCTGAAAGCGCGTCTTTCGTCTATTATTGTAAAACTTTTGTTGATATTATTTTTTTGTTTGTTTTGATCTCAGTAGAATTCAGCAATCCGATAATTTGCCGCACCTAAGCTAGTTCCAATTAATGCAGGGCGTCTTCCATCGATATTGGATTGTATGGGTATCTCCCATTTTTGTCAATATGAGAGATTTTTGGCGAGAAAGTGTGTGTGGGCTTATAATCGCTCAGCATTCCTTGAGATTCATTTTATGTATATAGTATTCAAGTGTAGCCGTATCAATGAGAGAAGGAACAACTCCGGTTCTTGTTGTGGAAAATCCTGCGGCACAAGAAGCATATTTCAGCGCCTGTGATAAAGGGATTTCTTTGAGCAAATACACGGCTAAAGCCGAAATAAAGGCATCAGCCGCTCCAGTCGTATCGACAGGAACAAAAGGTGCCGCAGCAAGATGAAGTTCAAAATCACATCCTGCAACATAACAGCCTTCGCTGCCGAGCGTTACAATGACCGTTTTTACGCCTTTTTTCAAAAACCACGCCGCTTTTTCTTCAACAGTCTGACCGTGAGAACATAACTGGTGCAATTCTTTTTTGTTCGGGATAAAGTAATCTATGAGAGGCAAAAGCGCTTCATCGATTTTTTCAATGTTGGAAGGTTTCAGCATGATTTTGACATTATTTTTTCGGGCGATTTCAACCGCTTTTTTTACAGCGCACATTGGAATCTCCGTTTGCAATAAGCAAAAAGCTGCATCAGAAAATAACTGTCCGCTTTGCTCAATTGTGTCTGCCGTAACCGACAAGTTCGCCCCGCTGTATAAAACAATGCCGCTTTCTCCATCTTCCTGAACATGAATATATGCTTTTCCTGTAGGATTTTCCGTATCGATATGCACGGCCGATGTATCAACGCCGTTTTCATGCAGCACATTTAAGAGCATATTGGAATCAAAATCGCGCCCCACTTTACCGATTAAAGAAACTTTTGCACCGAGTTTTGCAGCTCCTACCGCCTGATTTATCCCCTTTCCACCGGGAAGCACTGACATACTGTGAGCAGGGATGCTTTCTCCAATCTGCGGATATTCTTTTACGTAAAGCAGAACATCAGTATGAATACCTCCGACAACTATGATGCGCTTTGAACTAAAGTGTACGGGATAGTCGATACTGTTGCGGTCATTATATGTGTAGTTTTCAACATACGGAGTGATAATACTACTCAGTTTTTCTGTCTTATTGATTACGGCGTTACAGACATACGACCCGAAATCAGATAAATCTAACGCAATCGACGATACGGGAGGAAAGTCTCCTATACAATCTTTGTCATCGATATATATAAGCGATATATCATGCGGAATGCGGAATTTATGTTTCACGGCGTATTCATATACATTCAAAGCAGTTTCTCGTCCGCAACAGACAAATGCGGAGCAACCGTGAATATATAGCGCTTCATATAAATCTTTATATTCCGTATATACGCAGTGATTGTCGAATAAACAGCGTTCAACCCCTGCAGCTATTTCCCATTCGTTTTTTTCTGACTTGTCGAAAACGCAACAGATACGCGTATGCCCTGAAGAGACAAGTTTGCTTGCGGCGGTATAACCTGCATCTTGATAATTGTACGCAATCCCTGATTGAGGCTCTTCACAGTCCAATAGTACAAAAGGAATATGAGTTTTTTTTAATACGGCAAGCTCTGAATCATTGCCGTCACTAACAGGCTGACATATTATAGCATCTGCCCGATTATTACATAAGGCGGCAATATCTTTTTCCCGACTTTTAAAAGAGGACGAAAAACATAGCTGCACTTGATAGCCACGTTTTTCAGCCTCGGTCAAAAACCCGTATTGAAAAGAATTATATTTTTTATTCCCTGTCAATAAAAGTCCCAATAAAAAAGTTTTTGTGTCAGGATTATGTTTTATAAAATTATAAGGTCTGTAGTGATATTCCTTAACAATTTGCAAAACATGTTCGCGTGTTTCATTTTTTATGCCACTGCTTTTTCCGTTAATTATTTTTGAAACGGTTGAGATCGAAACTCCCGCAAGTTCAGCTATATCGTTAATTGTCAAACGAAACCTCACTGGCATCTGGGATTGATGTCTGCGCTCCCTTGCGGGTAACGACAATTGCAGCAACTTCGTTTGCATAGCGGACGGCTTGTACCAAAGAAGAACCTTCAGCAAGACGCACAGCCAGAGCTGCCGTAAAAGAATCGCCGGCTGCCGTTGTATCGACAACAGGAACTTGGCGGACGGGTATCAAGTGCTTTCCCTCTGATTCGGAGTTTATGTAAGCACCTTTTGGACCGAGCGTAATAAGAACATTTTTTACTCCACTTGAGCGAAGTTTATCAGAGGCTTCTTCATAGTTTGTTACTGGTTCACCTAAAAGCTGAGCGGCTTCTTTCTCGTTAGGTTTTATAACATCGATGTATGAAAATAATTCTTCAGGAAATTCCTTAGGGACAGGAGCAGGATCCAAAATAACTGTTTTTCCGAATTCTTTTGCCCGTTTTGCCGCATAAATAACAGTTTTGAGTGGAATCTCAAGCTGGCACAACAGTATATCACAATCGCGCAGAAGATCTTCATGAGCTGCGATATCACTTTCAGTCAACGTCGCATTTGCACCTTGAATAACTACAATACTGTTATCACCTTCGCTATTTACGCTTATCCACGCCAATCCTGTTGAATTTTCTTTGCGTACCAGAAGATGCGATGTATCAACACCGACCGAAGCAAGGCTTTTTTTCTCGATATCGGAATAGGAATCGTCACCTACTGCCCCGAACATCGTTACCTGTGCTCCCAGCCGACCTGCGGCATAAGCCTGGTTGGCGCCTTTACCACCCGGGACCAATTCCATATTACCAGCCAAAATAGTTTCCCCAGCAACGGGCATATGAGGGACATTTACAACCATGTCCACATTCAAACTTCCAATTACAAGTATTTTCTTCATTGTAGTGACCTTATACAATCAAATTCTCTATCTGACACAATAAATATGTAGGTTAATGAAAATCTTTTCAATAGTTAAAAAAAAGGAGCCGATAACAAAAATCAGCTCCTCTTTATTATGATATTATTTTAAGAATAGAACCATTGACATTATAAACATAAAGAGAGTTCCGGCAATCATAGGAACAGATGTTCTCTTTACTATTTCAAGCGGAGTTTTCTTTACACTGCCTGCAACTATGATAACAACAGCGGATACAGGTGAAACAGCGCGCAATAAATTTCCTCCTAATCCCAAAGGAATAGTAAGAGCCATAACACTGATACCTGCAGCAGCAGCCAGAGGAACCATCAGAGGAACCATTGCATAGAACAAGGCTGTTCCACTTCCACTAAGCAGTACGATAAGAGCCGTGAGCGCAAGCAATATAAGAGGAAGAGCGAATCCTGCACGAGAACCACCAATTCCTGTCATAATTGACTGGAGATGAGACATGATTCCGATAGATTTTAAACCGACAACAAAAACGCTGGCAGCAACAAGCAATGCAACAACCGATATTACGTTGCCCATTCCTTTGAAGAAATTTTCAGTTCCTTCCAAAGCCTTTTTTGCACTTTTGTTACGTATAATTTCACACACAAGAGCGATAATAAATGAACAAAGAGTTGCAACTTCTACAGTCAATTTTATTTTAATATTAAAAAATATATCGAGTAAAAAAATCACTATCAAAAATATTATAGGAAGCAATGGGAGTAAACCGTAAACTGCAATAAACAGAGGAGAACCTTTCACTTCTTCAATATGTTTCTGGACAACAGTTTCATCAGAACTTCTTGAAAGAGCTCTTTTATCCATAATTTTTTGCCAGAACGGATGCACAAGAGCCATTATCAACAGAGTAGGAATCGATACTAGTGCATGATATTTAAATACATAGTCTGAAACTGTCAATCCTGCATACTCTGCAGTATTAGCAAGTTCTGCTGCAATCGCAACGTTATCTCCTCCGAGAGGAGTAGGCATAACAGTTGCAGTTGTAGCTATGACAGCAGCTGCAGTCAATACACTCATCCCAGATTCCAATAAAACAGGCAATAAAGTTGCAAGAAGAATAATTGCCAAGTTTGACGCACTCGGAACAACTAGAGACAAAAAATTGCCGATTAAAAATACAAGAGGCACAAGTATATATACTGATTTTACTTTTTTTACAGGCTTGAGCAGAATGGAAACAGTAACCTTATTAGCCTCAATGTGCGACATATATGCCGAGTACCCACCGAGTATCAGGATGATAAATCCTGCCGACGAAAGAGTCTGCTTAAATTGATCCACAATAACTTTCAGCGGATCCAAAAATGTCAGACCGGTTCCTGAGAAGTTCTTAAAGGCAAGCGGCTTCTTCATCAACAAAGCGGCATACATTAAAACCACACCTAATAGAAAAAGCGAGATTTTTATATCAAGCTTTTTTATCAGCATGTAAATCAAAACTGCAAATGCAATAACCGCCAGCCCATACATCAACAATACATTCATAAAATAAAACCTCCTTAATGTATTATATGCATTTAGATAAAGATTCTATAAACCATTTACGGAATTCGACAGAATCTATATCAGTACAAACAGTTGTATTTGCATCTCTATGCAAATATCCTTTTAAATCCACAACCGAACAGCCGGCTGTTAAACTTCCTGACAACTCAATATCAACAAACACATCAGCAGTCTTAAACATATCCGGACGCAAAACATATGCTACTGCACATGCATCATACATCCTTAAACCGGTAGCAAAGGTGCCGCTTCTGTATTTCTTAAAAAGAGCATGAACCATGTGTCCGGTTTTTCCCATCGAAAGCAACTGTTCCGTATTTTCCGGTAAAACAGTAGCTTGCCAGCCGACGTCTAACCCGGTCATAACCAAAGGAATTCCTGAATCAAACACCATCTTTGCGGCATGAGGGTCGGTTGCAAAATTGAATTCTGACATAACGCCTTTATTACCACGTGTGATGGAACCGCCCATCATAACTATACGAGAAATATGCGGCTTTACCTCAGGATGCAGCGCAAAAAGCAATGCAAGATTTGTCAACGGTCCAATTGCGATAATACTGATTTCTTTTTCCGCCATAATTACTTCATACATTTTGGATACCGCATGTTCACTGCATAAAAGAGACATGTCAGGTTCCGGAAAATCAAAACCATCCATTCCACTTTGACCGTGCACATTCGAAGCATCAATGAACGGGGCAATAAAAGGCTTTTTTGCACCCTGAGCTACAGGTACCCTCTTTCCCCAGAATGTCATCAGACGCAACGCATTGGCTGTCACTTTTTCAACAGAAACATTTCCGGCAACTGTCGTAATCAGCTTAACATCCATTGAATCGCTAAACAAAGCAATAGCCAAAGCTACGGCATCGTCAATACCCGGATCCGTATCAATAATAAATTTTTCTTTACCCATTTTACCTCCTGTCAGGCTGGATATATTGAACCATTCCGCTTCCGAAATCTTTATTCGGACGGATAATAAAGCCGTATTTTTCATAGAAATGTTCCCGTGAAGGCGTAGACATAAGCCCTACATACGCATTAGGCGCACAAACAGACTTTATATAATCCATTACATCGCTCATAAGCATATCACCTATCCCCTGCCCCTGATACACAGGATCAACAACAACATCTTTTATAAAAAACGCGATTCTTTTATCGCCTATAACACGTGCCATACCTACCGGCTCAGCACCTATTTTTGCAATCACTGAATAAAGTGTATGAGACAAGGCTTGAGCAACATCTTCAGCTTCATAATGCATAAAGCCGACTTTATCCCTAAGCGATATAAAAACAGGTATAGTTAATCCGTTTTTTTCCAAACATATTCCGCTTGCCATAATACACCTACATAAGGAAAATACTTTCGGAAAACGTTTTCCTTATATGTATAGAATATATCAGGAATTTTGATCTGTCAAACATTTATTTATATTTTTATAAGAAAGAAAAGATGAAATCGTATGTAAAAGATATCTCGATGAATCAGAAAAGCAGTGAAGGGAGCAACGCTCTGCTGCACAAAACTTACAGACGGAGTCTATAAAAAAAAGACACCCGGAATATCCCGAGTGTCTTCATATCAAGTCAAATTAACTTAGCAGTTTTCTGAGAAGTATTTGATTGTTCTTACCATCTGTGAAGTGTAAGAGTTTTCGTTGTCGTACCATGAAACAACTTCAACCTGATAAAGGTCATCGCCTACTTTAGAAACCATTGTCTGTGTTGCATCGAACAATGAGCCGTAGCGCATACCGATTATATCAGAAGATACGATTTCTTCTTCATTGTAACCGAAAGATTCTGTTACAGCAGCTTTCATTGCAGCATTGATAGAATCTTTAGTCACTTCTTTGTTTGTCTTGATTACAGCGAACAACAATGTTGTTGAACCTGTAGGTGTTGGAACACGCTGTGCAGAACCGATCAATTTTCCATTCAATTCAGGAATTACAAGACCGATAGCCTTTGCAGCACCTGTTGAGTTTGGAACAATATTGCAAGCACCTGCACGTGAACGGCGGAGGTCACCTTTGCGCTGTGGTCCGTCCAAAATCATTTGGTCACCAGTGTACGCGTGGATTGTAGACATGATACCTGACTGAATTGGAGCAAAGTCGTTCAAAGCTTTAGCCATTGGAGCCAAACAGTTAGTTGTACAAGAAGCGGCAGAAATGATGTTGTCATTCTTTGTCAAAGTTTTATGGTTTACGTTATAAACGATTGTCGGAAGATCGTTTCCAGCTGGTGCGGAAATTACAACTTTGCGAGCACCGGCTTTGATGTGAGCTTCTGACTTTTCTTTTGATGTATAGAAACCTGTACATTCAAGAACAACGTCTACTTTGTTAGCTGCCCATGGACAGTTAGCTGCATCTTTTTCAGCGTAAATTTTAATTTCTTTTCCATCAACGATAATAGAATTATCTGTAGCAGAAACTGTGTGTTTTCCTTCTCCGATGCGGCCGCAGAATCCACCCTGTGCTGTATCATATTTCAAAAGGTGAGCAAGCATTGCCGGGCTTGTCAAATCGTTGATAGCAACAACTTCATATCCTTTTGCGTCAAACATCTGACGGAAAGCCAAACGACCGATACGGCCGAAACCATTAATAGCAACTCTAACATCTGCCATAGTATATCTCCTAAAATTTAGATTAAAAATCGTATCTATAAAATAATGAATTTATTAAAAATAGTCTATAGCGATAAAAGTTGCAAAATTGTAAAGCTCACGAATTTTTGTTTTTGCCATTTGGTTTTTCACTCGACGTATCTTTATGCCTGACATCAAAATATCCGCCATCTTCGAGATACCGTCTGCGAGTGATTATGAGATTTATGAGCTCCTGATACATGTTAAAATCGACTTCTATAGCCATTGGAAGTATAAAAAACTCAGTTTCATCACAATACCGTTCGATAAATGCGGGATCTGTCACGTAGCCGAGTGAAATCATATTGCTGATTCTGTCTGCACATTTGAGAACTTTAGCTTTTTGGCTGCCGGTGTCGAGGATGCGGCGTAAAAACTGTTTTTTATCTTCAGTGTCGCGGCGTGTGACTTCGAGCACAAGTTTTAGAACATCAGGTCCTTGAGCGTCTATATTTTCAATTAAGTTTTTGTCAAAACCAGGGATATCTTCCACTGTGTCGTGAACTACAGAAGCTTTTAAAAGGATTGGATCTATGTAACCGTAATCAATCAAAATAGCGAGCGTATCCATCTGATGACGGAACATATTTCCGCCTGCATGGCGCGCTTTGCCGATAAGACCTGTTGCAAGCTGCATATAAGGAGCAAGTGAAATGTCTTTCAGCTGCTGCATGTGCTGTGCATCCATTTTAGAAGAACGTTCAACTTTCATCTGATAGTGCGGTTTTGACATTTATCTGCCTCCTTAAAAATACTATTTAAGCTCGCTTATGTATCCCTGAAGCGTAGAGATTCTTCTTAAGCTCTCTGATAATCTTTGTTTTTCTTCTTCGACGAGTTCTGCCGGAGCGTGTTTTGCAAAATTTCCGCTGAGTTTGTTTTCACTCATCTTTGCATAGCCCTGCTCTTTTTCCATTGTTTTTTGGAAGCGGGCAAGGAGCTGTTCTTTATCTATGCTTTCGTCTACGAGGATGAACGATTCAAAACCTGTCCCCACAGTTCCAATAGAAGATGCCGGTTTTATTTCAACAAAGTCGATTTTTGCTACACCTGCAAGCAGCTGAATCATCTCTACCTTTTCACGGCAAACTTCTGCCGCACTTCCTTTTGTGATTTTAATTGCGATGTTGATTTTTGCAGCAGGGTCAATTCCGCAGTCAACGCGTAAAGCTCTAACTTTTCCAATCAGGTCTTTGAGAACTTCAAACCGCTTTTCTATCTCTGCATTTTCTCTTTCATCGCAATTATTTGGATAAGGAGCGTTTATAAGCATTCCAGAATATTCGCTGTCAGATAAAATTTTATGCGCTTCTGATTTTTTTCTGTTGGCGGCAATTTCTGCGAGCGGCAATTTTGAGTAAATTTCTTCTGTGACGAATGGAAGATATGGATGAAGAAGTCTTAAATTTTCTTCAAGGATGTTCAACAAAACAGTTGCCTGACGATTTTTTTCTCTATCATCACCATTTTTAAAATTGATTTTTGTCGCTTCAACGTACCAATCACAAAATTCGTTCCAGAAATATTCCATCAGTGCTGAAGCGGCATCGTTATAACGGTACGACTCGAGCGCTTCCCTTACAATTCTTGCACAATAATTCAAGCGGCTGTAAATCCATTTATCGAGCTCTGTAAGGTCAGAATCATTTACAACTATCAGCTCGCGCCCTTCAAGGTTGCCAAGAAGATATCGCGAAGCGTTCCAAACTTTGTTGCAAAAACGTGAACCTAGTTTAAACGAATCTTTATCGATTAAAATGTCCTGCCCTTGCGCACACATAAATCCGAGTGTGAACTTGAGAGCATCTGCCCCGTACATGTCGATGATTTCGAGCGGATCCATTCCGTTTCCAAGAGATTTTGACATCTTGCGTCCCTGTTTATCGCGAACAAGTCCGTGAATGTAAATGTCGTGGAACGGTACTTTTCCTGTAAATTCGAGACCTGCCATAATCATACGGCTGACCCAAAAAAAGATGATATCGTAAGCAGTGACAAGGGCTGTTGTAGGATAGAACGTTTTCAAATCTTCAGTATTTTCAGGCCAACCGAGCGTTGAGAAAGGCCATAGCCATGATGAAAACCACGTATCAAGTACATCAGGATCTTGAGTGAGATGACTTGAATCTGCACCACATTTTGGACAACAAGTGGGGTCTTCTCGGCTGACGATTGTCTCGCCGCAATCACAATACCATGCAGGAATGCGATGCCCCCACCAGATTTGGCGGCTTACACACCAATCGCGGATATTCTCGAGCCAGTTTTTATACGTGTTTTCCCATTTTTGAGGAAAGAATTTAATCTCTCCGTTTTTCCACGCTGCGAGCGCTTTTTCTGCCATCGGTTTCATTTTTACAAACCACTGTGCAGACAGATACGGCTCTACAACAGTTTTACAGCGGTAACAATGACCAACCGAGTGAACCATTTTTTCTTCGCCCTTAAAAAGTCCAGCCGCCTCAAGATCTTCAATCACAAGTTTTCGAGCAGCTTCGGGTTTTAATCCACGGTATTTTTCCGGAACATTTTCGTTCATACGTCCGTCAGGAGTCAAAAGATTGACAACTTCAAGGTTGTGTCGTTTTCCAACTTCCCAGTCGTTCGGGTCATGCGCCGGCGTTATTTTTACCATACCGGTTCCGAATTCCATATCTACATATTCATCTGCGATGATTGGAATTTCTTTACCTGTCAAAGGGAGTTTCAGCATTTTTCCGACAATATTTGCGTAACGTTTATCGCCGGGATTTACGGCAACTGCTGTGTCCCCAAAAAAAGTTTCTGGACGAGTTGTAGCAACTTCAATTCTACCGCTTCCATCTGCATATTCGTAATAGATGTGATACATTGCGCCTTGAGTATCTTCATGGTCAACTTCATCATCAGCGAGAGCAGTTCCACAGCGCGGACACCAGTTTACAAGGCGCTGACCTTTGTACATAAGTCCGCGTTCATACAGCGTGACAAAAACATCGCGAACAGCTTTGCTCAAACCTTCGTCATAAGTAAAGCGCTCGCGTTCCCAATCTGTTGAATTTCCAAGTTTTTTCTGCTGTTTTACGATTATATTGTGATGGTTGTTTTTAACTTCCCACGTGCGTTCGAGAAATTTTTCGCGTCCTAAATCGTTTCGTGAAAGACCTTCTTTTTTGAGCTGACGTTCAACAACGTTTTGCGTAGCGATGCCGGCATGGTCAGTTCCTGTAACCCAAAGAGTGTTGTCTCCTTTCATTCGGTGATAACGCACTACGATATCCTGAAGAGTGTTGTTCAACCCGTGTCCCATGTGGAGGACGCCCGTTACGTTTGGAGGAGGAATAACGACCGAATAAGTATCAGGCTTTTTGTTGCAATCTGCACATCGACATTTAAATTGTTCGTGAATTGGTGAACATTCATCGCTTGCAGGTTTAAAATACCCTTTGCTTTCCCAGTCGTTGTAGATACGATCCTCAAAAGACTTAGGCTCGTACGCTTTTTCAAGTTCAATCGCTTTCATTTATTCCTCTTTTTTGCCGCCCCAAACTTGCGGTATATTTTAAATATTGTTGAAAATTATAATAAATTTTTGGGGCATTATCAACGCACTGTAAAAACTGAAAAAAGATTGTCGACACGTACTTCAAAAACTGCAAAAACAGCGATATCGTAAAATGCCACCGTTTGTAAACTTGATTTTGCAAAACCGTTTTTTTATCTGTGAATCAAATTTACAGCTCGGAAATTGCACGCCGCACGTCGTCAAGCACAAATTCTGATTTACTATTTTGATTTGCGATAAGAGCGGCTCTGTTCAAAACACTTTCAATTTTCGCACAAGAAAATCCTTCAAACATTTTATCGAGTACTTCGGTTGTACATTCAGATGACTGATTTTTTTCTCGCGTATACATTTTTATCAGCTGCTTTCGGGCGTTTGAGTCAGGATATGGGACTGTGAGTTTTGCGTCAAAACGGCCAGGTCTGATAAGAGCAGGATCCAATGCTTTTGTACTGTTTGTCGCAGCAATCACAAGGACTCCGTTTGTCGGTTCAAAACCGTCGAGCTCATTTAAAAGCGCCGTGACAATTCGAGTATTTTCCGTCTCAATAGCAGACCCACTATAATTTCTGACAGTTCCGATTCCGTCAAATTCATCTATAAAAACGATGCACGGAGAACGGAGCCGAGCTTTTCTAAAAAGAAGCTTTACTTTCATCGGACCAATCGCCATGAACATGCTTTCAAAATCAGTCGCTTTTGCCGGAATAAAGTTGACTTTCGCTTCGCCTGCAAGAGCTTTTGCAAACAGAGTTTTTCCGTTTCCCGGTTCTCCCTCAAGTAAAATTCCTTTCGGCATTCTGATTCCTTTTTTTGCATATTCCGCCGGATTTTTCATGATTTCCATCACTTGAACCATATCTTTTTTAAGTTTTTCCATTCCGACTACGTCGTCAAATTTTACGCCTGTCTTGTGCAACACCTTAAAAGAGTTTGGACTGATAAATTTCCGAAACACAGTCAGAATCAGAAAAAAGAAGAAAATATAGAAAAAAGCATCAAAAATTGTCGAAACAATTTGAGTTCCATTTTGTTCTGTTGTAACTTCAACATTTTGTTTTAAGAGCACTTCTTTCAATGATGGAGATGACGGATTTTCTGTCTGATATTTTTTTGCTCTGCCTCCAAAAAGTGAATCATCTAGAGGCTGATTCCGTTTTGTAAAGATTATCGAGTTTTCTTTGAACACGGCGGTTTTAATATTATCGGATTCGACTTCGGAATAAAATTCTTTGTAAGGAACTTTTTCTGCGCGATTGAAAATATAATCGTATGTAAAATATGCGGCAGTTCCCACCAAAATGATGATAAAAAAGGATATAAAGATTTTGCGATTTTTCATATTTACAATGTAATAAAAAACAGGCTGTATGTCATCTAAAGCCTACTTGCAAATATCCCTGAAAAATATCATTATTTTACATTATGTTCAAACCTGTTCTGATAAACACAATCAAAGCTTATAGCGCAAAGTCATTTTTCTCAGATTTAATTGCCGGTGTCATCGTTGGAATAGTTGCCTTACCGTTGGCAATCGCTTTTGCTATTGCGTCAGGAGTGAACCCTGCGGCAGGAATTTTCACTGCTATCGTTGCCGGGTTTTGTATTTCTGCCTTCGGTGGAAGCCGCGTTCAGATTGGAGGACCTACAGGCGCATTTGCGGTTATAGTCTACGGAGTTGTAAACCAATACGGGCTTTCCGGGCTTGCGACGGCAACAGTCATGGCAGGCATTCTTTTGATTTTGCTCGGTGCGTTTAAGATGGGTGGTCTTGTAAAATTTATTCCATATACTATCGTGACGGGATTTACAGCAGGAATAGCTGTCACAATAGCGGCAGGGCAAATTGGAGATTTCTTTGGTCTTAAACCTGATTTTTCTATTCCGATGACAATTCTCGGTGAAGAATATTCAAAAATGCCAGGGGAAGTTTTGCCGAAGATGATTGTATACATAAAATCGGCAGCGTCTGTCAATTTGTATTCATTTTCAATGTCTGCCGTTTGCCTCGTATTCATCTTTATCTGGGCAAAATTCATAAAAAATATTCCCGGAAGTTTTGTCGTAATCATCGCCGCAACAATCGTAAGCATAATATTAGACAAAACTTGTGGACTTAAGACAGATACAATCGGAACTTTTGCAGACGGAACAGTTCATTACATAATCCCGAACACGCTCCCAATTCCAAAGTTCCCTGACTTCAGCCCTAAGACAATCACGACGCTTTTTCCGACGGCAATTTCTATAACAGTTCTTGCCGCAGTCGAATCACTTTTATCTGCCGTAGTTGCAGATGGCATGACCGGATATAAACACGATTCAGATACGGAATTGATTGCACAGGGAATTGCAAATATCGCTTCACCAATCTTTGGAGGCATTCCGGCAACAGGAGCAATTGCACGCACCGCTACAAATATCAAAAACGGAGGGCGTACACCGATTGCAGGAATCTTTCATGCAATCACGCTTATGCTGATTTTGTTGTTCGCAGGTAAATATGCGGCATACATTCCGATGTCAGCACTCGCCGCAGTTTTGATCAGTGTCGCATGGAATATGGCAGGATTCCCATCTATCCGCTCACTTTTGAAAGGACAAAAATCAGATATATGTGTTTTTTCTGTGACATTCCTCATCACTGTGCTTGTTGACCTGACAGTTGCTATTGAAATCGGTCTAGGGTTTGCCGCATTCTTTTTCATCAAAAAGATGATTGATTTGTCGAATATTCAAAATCACAACGAAACAATCACTGATGGAATAAAAAAAGATCATCCATCTGAAAATCTGGACATTCCATCCGACACGATTGTTTACGAAATTGAAGGTCCTTTATTTTTTGGTACAGTCCGCAAGTTTGAAATAGCTACAGAGCGCGCCGGAACAAACTGCAAATTCCTTGTTCTGCGGATGAGAAACACAATTTACCTCGATGCAGGCGGGATTCGGGCACTTGAACAGGCAAAAGCCGCATGCGACCGCAAGGGAATCACAATCGTCATTTCCGGGATTTTAACTCAGCCGTATATGCTCCTTGAAAAGACAGGCATGGCAGATAAAATCGGCAGAGAAAACATCTTTGAAAATATAACAGATGCGTTAAACCGTTGTAGAAAATAACCACTGACAGAGTGCTACGCCATCTGTCAGATAGTTCCGCCGATTCCTTTGAACTTTTCGACGAAAGCAGAGAGTTTTCGGAATACGTTGTGCTTTTTTGTTAAATACTGTGGGTTGAGCGGGCTGAGCTTCGGCAGAACGGCATTCAAATCTGTTCCGTTTTCACTTGCATACTCTCGTTTTAACGAAGCTTGTATATATCGTTTTGCAGCTTCTTCATTGAGAGATTCTTCGGCTATCAAGGCGGCAGCTTCTTCCGCTTGCTTTTTCTGTGCATAGACAAAAAAGGCTTCGATGATTCCTGCCCTGTCTTCAATCAGAGCAAAATCAGTTTCATTGATAAAATCGACTATCAAAGTCTCTTTTGCTCTATTGTCAATGCTCGCCCTGATTATGCGGCGCACTTCATCTACCAATGTTGTTTTATCTTTAGTTCTCTTATGGCGGTCAAAAATAAGTTCAAGAATATAGTCGAGATCTATCTCTTGCGATTTAAGCAAATCAACTTCAAAGACCACGTCGTCCCAATCGATTTTTGTGTTTTCAGAGTTATCGCCATCCCTTTCGCGTCTAAGCCAATCTCTAATATCGTTATACGTTGAACGATAATCCTGCACTGCGCGTTCGGTCAACACGTCAATGTCTTGCATCTGCGCAAGCGCATTATCAAACGCTTCATCAGTTAAAAAGTATCGCTCTTTAAATGCGCTGACTGCAGCACTGTCTTTAGCATCAAGGGCATGAAGTGCTTTAAGCCGGTCAAATTCGTCATAATTTTGTAAAACATTTTCAATACGCAGATATTCACCGAACAGCTGTACAAATGCTTTTTTGTCAGCTTCGGTTGCTATTTCATCAGGACGAGGAAACTGTTTTTTCAATTCCTTGACGACTTCGACATATCCCCTGCGAACTTCGCCGGTTATTATGTCTGTAAAACCTTGTAGATATTCTTTATAGCTTTTTTCGAGCACTACGTTTTTTGTATTTTTATCGCCGAAGAGCGTAATGGCATCTATTGCAGCCTGCTCCAAATCTCTGAATGTAACGATGTTGCCGAACTTCTTGGTCGAGTCATATATGCGGTTTGTTCGTGAAAACGCCTGTATCAGCCCGTGATAGCGCAAACGCTTATCAACAAAAAGGGTGTTCAGCGTAGGCGCATCAAAACCGGTAAGGAACATACCGACTACAATCAACAAGTCAACTTCTTTATTCTTCACTTTTTTTGCCAAATCGCGGTAGTAGTTTTGAAATTCCTTGCTGTCTATCCCGAACGTCGTATTAAACATTTTGTTATAATCATCAATAGCCCTTGCTAAAAACTCTTTGGCGCTCTGATTCATCGCAGAGGGGTCAAAATTCTCTTCACTGATATCACCGATTGCGTTTTGTTCCTCATTAGGAGCAAAAGAAAATATCGTCGCTATCTTGAGCGGTTTTTCACTCGCCTTTTGAAGCTCTTTCAATTCCTGATAGAAAAGCTTAGCCGATTCAACGCTGCTGACGGCAAACATCGCATTAAAACCTTTATTGCTTCCTTGCATGCGATGGGTTTTTATTCTGAAATTCTGTAAGATGTATTGAGCGATTGCTTTTATACGATCGGGATGCAATAGGAGTTGTTTTTCTTCAGCTGCACTGATTTTTGCTTCGTCCAGTTCTGTTTCCAACGCTTTGAACGCAGGGCGCACATCGTTATAGTCAACTTTGAACTTCAAAACCTTTTCATCGCGGATTGCATCGGTGATAACATACGAATGCAGCTCGTAGCCGAACACGCTTGCAGTAGTCTCCGCCCCAAGCGCATTTTCCTTAAAGATAGGTGTCCCGGTAAATCCGAATTGATAGTACTTTTTGAATTTTTTTCGTAAGTTCTTCTGTGCTTCGCCGAATTGCGAGCGATGGCACTCATCGAAGATAAAGACTACCTGCTGCCCATAGACAGGCAGATTGCTTTCGCTTTTCATCAGATTAATCAAATTATCTATTATGCTTACCAAAACACGAAAAGCTCTTCTATCATTTTTTTGAACGGTTAACATAAAAGTGCGGTCAGAAAAAAAATCAAAGACAAAAAGAAACGGAAAAATACATCAGCGATAACTGAAAGTTTTATTCCGATGTATTATAATTGCCCATAATGAATATGCCTACGGATAAAATTAAACTTGCTACCTTTTACTTTTCACCTACGGGAACAACAAAAAAAGTCATTGATTATATTGTCAAAGGAATTGAAGGGGACATAATATGTACTACGGATTTGACTAAGCGATACAATAGAGAAAAAACACCTGATGAAAGTTTTGCGGATGCGGCTCTGATAATCATAGGAGCTCCGGCATACGGAGGGTTCTTATATAAGGAATTTAGAAACTACATAAAAAACTTGGATTTTCAAGGAAAATGTATAATTGCAGTCATACTATACGGCAATGCATCACCGGTGTTTGCTACCAGAGAAATGATATCTATAATAAAAAAGGGTAACGGAAAACTGCTCGGGTACGGAGAATTTGTCGGGGAGCATTCATATTCCGGAAAAGATATTCCGGTTGCGAAAGGCAGACCCGATAATGATGATTTACAAAAAGCAATACAGTTTGGAAGGTCTGTAAGGGATAGATTATTAAATACGGAAATTTGGCATTTTTATAATAAGGTAAGCGTATTTGATAAAATTATAAATTTTGTCGCAGATAAAAAACCGGTACATACGGGGAAAAGGATGTTTACTATTCCGCATACAGATAACGAAAAATGTATCCGATGTTTCAAATGTATAAAAGTATGCCCCAAGAATTGTATAAGTACGGATATGACAACCGATAAAAATGAATGTATTGTGTGCATGGCATGTGTTAAAATCTGCCCGACGGGGGCAAGAGAAGCCTATCCTAAAAATATAATATTTAAATTAGGTTTACATAGTATAAATAAAAGAAAACATGAATCCCGATTTTTCTAATCAAAGCGGAACGAGAAAATCGCCCTAGTAAAAAACTTTTTTTGAAAATTATATGTCAATCGCGCCTTCCGTATTTACTCACATAAAAATCTAACCGAAACGATTCACGTTACTCACGTAAAAATCTAACCGTAGCTATGACGGTTGTACCGCCATTGAAATAAGCTTATGTTGCAGTTGTTGTGTTTTTTCAAGCAGCAGCTGCAAATCCAAACTGTCCTTACTTCGTCTCAGTTCCTCTTTTTCAGCAGGGCTCAGATCCTTGCTTTTCATAAGTCTGCGGTAAGGAGTCTTAGCTTCATCATATTTCTTTATAACCTTTGCGTCTATTCGTTCCTTTGCAATAATCTTCATCGAAGGAAAAAAGAAGTTAACGAGCTTATTATAGTGTTCATACAGTTCCGCCATAACGGTACGAGCATCTTCCCCTTCAAAGCGGTAGTAGCCGGCAATGCGTCTTACCACTCTGTCGTTTTTCTGTTCAACAAAACAGTTATCCTTCCTTATCAATATTATTTCCTTTTTGCCTATTATTTGCTAAATCAGAAATATAGTCCTTTAACTTATCATCTTTTAACAAAGATAAAAATACAGAGTTCCTAGTTGCAATGCCAAATTTTGCTTTTAATACAGTTATTAATGAGGCATATAAATTTCGAAATCCTGTATCTAATTGTTCTTTCAGTTGATATTCTTTTTTTATGTTATCCCCGAGTATAAAATATTCAGTTGAGCCTTGTATTATATTTCTTCCATTTTGGTCGTGAATTATATGCGCAAAAGGTTCATCCTTGCTTGTATATCTTATGTTGTTAAATTCAATATCAAACTCATAATTTTCAGCATTTTCCAGAACTAAAGATAAACTTGTTTTCCCTGCTCCATTTGGACCATATATTACGGCAATTTTATTATTGCTAAATTCTATTTCATTATTTTTGATAAGAGCTTCATATTCCGCACAAAAAATATTTTCTTTTTTAATTTGGATATTTTCATCATATTTTATATTCTCCATAACAATAGCACAGCAAACCAGCCACATAGCTAACTTATAACATGCATTTGAGTTTGTCCACAATGTCAGGATAAACGATAGTTAACAACTTCCCCATTACTAGCATATTAATAATCAAATATATGCGAATCTGTTATTTTAAGAAAAGTCTGTTTTGATACATTAAGAACGTCACTTGTCTCAATTAATTCTTTAGTTTCAAACCCATAAATTGCCTGAATAACTTCTTTATTTTTACCAAAAAAACTATTTTGTGTAGTCCAAAATCGCATATTAATAACACACTCAAAATAACAATTGAAATACATATATTGCCGCTTGAAACCGTTATAAACCTACAAAAATAAATTTTACCACACAGATAGTATACGCCTTTACTGAAGCATTGAATGCCGCTTTCGGGATACGCGAAACTTACAGAATATGCGAAAAGAAGAAGTGGAGAAACTGTTTGGGCTTATGTGATAAATTTGCAGTGCGGAAGTTTACGAGTTTTTTAGCTTTGCGTGTTTGTACGATTCGATTTGTTTAAAATAACTTTTAGGTCGAATTTCGATTTTTTTACCGTGATTTTTTTGTACAGTTGTTATAATTTTTTGTTTTTTTTGATAATAATCGACAAAATCTTGTAACTATTTTTCTTGACATAAAAAAAACTCGCTGTAAAATTATATAACGTAAGTAGAATAGATCTGTAAAAGGAACTTGCTGCGATTGGAAAAAGTTATCTCGGTCGATATCCGTGTTCGGGTTTGCATTCTTACTTGAAAACAGATGTTTGCGTTGCCGAAAACTACCTTTCAACCTCCGTATGTTCTTTTGAATTTTCTGTCCTTTTACATATTACATAATTTGGAGGATAAGATGAAAAAATTATTTGCTTTCATCTCGGTTTCACTGATTGCTGCGGCAGCGATGTTTGCAGAAGTAACAGTGAAAAAGCTTGATAATGGAAAGTTGGAAGTAACATTCTTTTATGGAAATCCACGTGCAACTGAAGTTCTTCTTGCAGGAGATTTTACATCTTGGCAGGACGGTGCTTTGCCTATGACAAAGACCAAAAAAGGTTTTACACTTACAAAAGTTTTTGATGCAGGAACGACTTTAAAGTACAAATTTATTTCCGACGGAAACTGGACTACTGACCTTCGTGCACCGGATTTTGTCGATGACGGGTTCGGCGGAAAGAACAGTCTTGCAGAGCTTGATTCGCTTGTCGGCCGCAAGCGATGACGGTACAAAGGAATTTCTAAAGCCTTTTTTGCGGTAATATGCCGATAGAATCATGTATTGTTCATCACCTTTGACGACCGCTTTAATGCGGTCAATCATGCCTTTCATCTCGGCTTGACCCGCCCGCTCTTTTTCTTGGTTGCCTTCCGCCATATTGTACAGCGGAAGGCAACCAAAATTAATGCCGACACTCAAAATAACAATTGAAATACATATATTGCCACTTGAAACCGTTATAAACCTACAAAAATAAATTTTACCACACAGATAGTATACGCCTTTACTGAAGCATTGAATGCCGCTTTCGGGATACGCGAAACTTTTGGTCTTAGAAGGAGTTGAACCTTCCAGAATCAGACCAGTGCTAACAAGCCTTTATCTAATCCGTTAAGACCTTAATTAAAAAAAAAGACCTTCATGGAAGACTGAACAGAAGGTTCTATTAACATTTATACTGCTAAAACAAACTGAACAATCAATAGGAAATGGCACTAATACATCTCTTTTCTGATTGTTTCAATATAAAATTAGCGCCTTAAGAGTATCAAAAAAAAACGAACTTTTAATGAATTCCCCATGAGACGAATATATACCGAATTGTTTATATTGTAACTATTTTTCTTGACATAAAAAAAACTCGCTGTAAAATTATATAACGTAAGTAGAATAGATCTGTAAAAGGAACTTGCTGCGATTGGAAAAAGTTATCTGCGGTCGATATCCGTGTTCGGGTTTGCATTCTTACTTGAAAACAGATGTTTGCGTTGCCGAAAACTACCTTTCAACCCCCGTATGTTCTTTTGAATTTTCTGTCCTTTTACATATTACATAATTTGGAGGATAAGATGAAAAAATTATTTGCTTTCATCTCGGTTTCACTGATTGCCGCAGCAGCGATGTTTGCAGAAGTAACAGTGAAAAAGCTTGATGGTGGAAAGTTGGAAGTAACATTCTTCTACGAAAATCCACGTGCAACTGAAGTTCTTCTTGCAGGAGATTTTACATCTTGGCAGGCCGGTGCTTTGCCTATGACAAAGACCGATAAGGGCTTTACACTTACAAAAGTTTTCGATTCGGGAACGACTTTAAAGTACAAATTTATTTCCGACGGAAACTGGACAACTGACCCTAGTGCACCGGATTTGATCGATGACGGGTTCGGTGGAAAGAACGGTCTTGCAGAGCTTGATTCGCTTGTCGTTGGCAGTGATGACGGTGCAAAGAAATTTCCCAACGTGAAATTTTCATCATGGACTATGCTTGGTTCACAGGCAAAGTTTAGCACTCAGAAATCAGGTGATGCTACAAAAAAAGAAACGAAAGTTGAAAATGTTGCATTAGGATTTAAATCCTACAACAAATTGACCGGTGATCTTACCGGCAATATGCCGTTTTACATTGAAATTGCAACTTCTGAAAAAGATTATGAAGACGCAAATGTAAAACTGTATGATCGCAATAACAATAAAGAACAAAACGTGGAGCTTTTTAAGAAGTCAATCGGACACCTTCTTTCAGATCCTGTAACTTATTTGGCAGATGGACATACACCCGATGCTTGGAATGAAAATCCGTTCCTCGGTCATTTAAAGTTCGGCTGGAATACACCTTATGTAAATTATACAACCGGATATGTTTATGCAAAACTTCCTTCTCGTTCCGAGATTACATGGGCTACTATAGCCGATAACTGGGATGCCGGTTACAAGCACATAGGCGGTTTTAGCTTATTTGAAAACGGCGCAAAATTGCAGCAAATAGGCGACAACACACTCAAAGTAGGTATTAACCTTAACAAATCTGCTGACCGCAAGGGCGAGAACTATGGTTCATATGCTTTTGCAACATTTGATACCGGAGCATGGAAATTCGATGCTCAGTGGAATACAATGTACGGAAAAGACTACCAGTTCTTCCAGCCGGTAGAAAACGATATTATTCTGGGTGCTAAAGGTAAAATTTCCGTTGTTTCACTTGCAGTTCAGGGACTTATTGCAATTCATAATAAGAGTACCGAAGATTTACTTGGTGCGGATTATGCTCATGCGGGTGATTGGTGGAAAGCTGCAGATTACTTCGGTTATTCAACGGATGTTTTCTATCGTTCCGGCAAATTTGATGGAATTGAAAATATTGCTGCTAACGTTAAAGCAGGATATAAAAACGATATGTTTAGTGTAGATGCCGAATACCGTTTGCGCGGTATGGAAGCTTCCATGCTTTATGTACGCAATAACCATGATGATGCAGATTTGCGCTTAAGAGATATGCTCGGTAACCCTAACAGCCAGAGCCTTACACTTAAGTTCGGCGCAAAACCGATGGATGCACTTTCTATCGGATTAAAAGCAACCATGGACACGGAACTGAAGCATTACGATATCTCAAAAACTTCCGATGCTGACTTCCTTAGTAAAGTAAAGCATTGTTGGGCTAACGGTTATGCAAACGGATGGGAGGAGGCTGTGCTATATGATAAAGCAGGTGCAGAATTCGGATTCGATCCTTCTGTAACATATCAGCTTACTGATTTGTTAGGCTTTAAGTCTTCTGTAAATGCCTATGCAAAAACTAAATACGCTGCTTATAGAGCTATTGGTGAGAGCAAAGATAAAAAATACGGAGCTTCCGACAGCAAATTCTTGTTCAATTATGCAGGAATCGCTTTCAATGCAGAAAACTTGAATGATACGATAAGCGGTTTGGATGTTTA
The DNA here is from genome assembly GCF_014334335.1 of Treponema sp. Marseille-Q3903. Taxonomy (NCBI): domain Bacteria; kingdom Pseudomonadati; phylum Spirochaetota; class Spirochaetia; order Treponematales; family Treponemataceae; genus Treponema; species Treponema sp. Marseille-Q3903. The sequence goes on along the minus strand of NZ_JACSEU010000001.1, from coordinate 726,196 downwards.
TTACGGTCTTGATAATTCAAATAGCGAATTGTTGTTCAATACTTTAATTGCACAAGTCAAATTGCCTTACGATATTACGGTTTCCGGCGGTATCGGAATACGTTCTATAAAGGGTACGGCTGCAGGTAAAAATTTCAAGAACACTAAAAAGGATGAATTGAATCCGTTTGGAATTGCTTTAGGCGTTGCTAAAAAGCTTTCAGTTATCAAGTCTCCTATAGTATATGCACAGTTTGCATGGAACATGGATATCTACAAGGGCTTTGGTGAAGGTCAGGATGCGTTGAATCTTAACGGTGCCAATCTTGGAGGTTACGGCTATACAGCTGCTGTTGATAAATACAATGGAGCCGGAGCTCTTCGCGTAGGTATGCGTTGGGATTTCTAAATTATAATCTTAACATAGATTGATTTAGTTTAAAAAACGGCACCGAAATTTTCGGTGCCGTTTTTTTTTATTTAATTGGATGCATTTTAGTCAAACACCATTTTTTTATGCATTTAAGTGTTTGTATACCGTTTTGCTTTACCAATTGCGCATATTCCATAAGTTTCGCATAACCAAAGAGTGGCGTACAGTGCTTCAACAACGGCGCGTTCTTACACTTGTTAATGAAAATCATTAAGGCTCAAGTCTCATCATGCTAAGATAGATAAGCGCATCTGGGCATTATCCTATTTTTACAGAAGGGAACCGTAATGAGATTCTATCTTAAATGAACGTTCTCAGAAGGAACTGTGATGTTTCTGCGTGCAAATGAAAAGGGCAGAAATAGCATTAAAAACTTGTTTCCCGATACGGCAAGGCAAAGTCAATAAATCTGATTGCACACAAACTTGGTCGTACGGTCTACTACCGGCGAGTCGTATGAAAAATGTGAATTTTATGCTGCATGACAGCCTAGCACTTTCTGAACTTCATGCCATGCCTTCCTTAACGGTGAATAGACTCCGTTTTGGACCTTTTTATATATTTAGTTTTGATTTGAAATAACAAAACAGTCTGTCCATGTTTTGTCCTGCTTATATAACTATCGGAGCTTTTGCTACCACCTAATTCTTGCTACAGACTTTACAGGTACCGATGAAATTCTTCAGTACCTTTTTTGTTGGCTGACTACATGTGTTCGATTCAGGATGATTTTCCTGGAATCCGCTTTGAATAACGGTTCAGTTTTGTTTTTTTATTTTGAAAAACAGTTCTAAGTTGTACTTTTTTTAGAATTAGTATTGACAACTCGGAACCTTATATGTGTTAGACGTTAAATTTTATTTTCTTCCACCATTCAATAAACAAAATAATGGAAAATAAATCTTTTTCAAAGCAATTCCTATTAAAGTTCCAATAAATATTGTTAAAAAAGCAGCTAATAAAAATTGGACTAAACACAATATTCCGTGAAGTGGAGTTATTCTCTGTGTAATTTTATTTATAGCAGTGCCCAAAATTGGTGTATGTATTGCATACAAGAAAAAAGAATACCCAGACATATAATTTAATTTTGAATATATTTTGTTGGTTTTTACAAAATACAAAGAAAGTTTTAAAAAAAATAAGCATGAAATTATTGTTGATATTAAACCGAAACTGTATTCTCCAGCACAAATTGTATTAAATACAACGACAGATACCAATAAAATCAAATATTCATAAATTTTAATTTTATCTGCAATTTTGAAAAAATCTATTTTGTATTTTGCACAATAGTAATCTGAAGCATAAAAAAACAATGCAGAAGAAGAAACTGTAAAAAATAAAGGAATACCTTTCAATGCTGCAACAGAAATAAAAATAAGCATGAAACCACTAAATTTATCACATAAAAACTTCAAAATTGGGGACAAAACTATAAAAATCATTAACTCTCTCAAAAAACAAAACTGATATACTAATGGAGTTTTTAAGCTGATGATAAATCATGATAGGTAAAGACTTTTAACAAATCAATACCTTTCCAATTTTTTACAATATTTATCGGATTTTGGAAAAATAATGCAGTATAGGGAATTGATTGTACTATATAATACAAAATTATTGTTATACCTGTCCAAATAATGTAAGGAAGAAAAATTGACTTACTTCTTTTTTTTAATAATATCTTATATTTATCATTCTGAAAATTGCAAGAATGATGTCAAAAAGAAGAAAAGCAGCACTGCAGTCCGCCTAAAGTATCACAAATAGAATTTCTTACAACCTCAATCCAATAAAGTTGAACAAAATCGTAATGGTAATAATTTATTGCATCATCAGGTTTCAAATTTGCATGTATAAATACAACTAAAACTATCAACAAATAACGCAAACTTGTAATTCTTTTTGAAGTCTCTACTGAAACTATTTGTACAGGATTTTCTTTTCGACTAACCGCTTCCATATTTTCCTCCTTAAATTTTATTTCAGTCGAAAATATGAAATACCCGGCTCTTACAAATCAGCGCCCCTCAGGATTATGGGTATAACATTCGCTTAACCTGCATTTGCGGCTTGTCCGCAATGTCAGGTTAAGCGGGTGTTAGATGTTTTTACTTTGCAATATTTTTTGAAATTCTAATTCTTTAGTATCATCAACAAGCAGCTGTAAAATATTTTTTTGAGGATAACTTTCAGAACATTTACCTAATGCAATTGTACCTAAAGTTCTTAATCTTCTTATTTTTGAAGGTGTTTTTATTCGTTGTTTTAATATATCACTTGTTTTTAATGTAGAGATGAAAGAGTCAATCATTCTATCATTAAACGCCTCGAACATATCAGGAATATAACAAGCCGCACCATTTGCATAAAAATCTGTTCGTGCCCATTGAAGTGAACTTCCAACTGTACCAACATATGTATGTGTTATAGCAGAAACATAATCATCAATTAGCTCTTCTGGAATTATATCAGCATATACAGATAATTTTCTAACCATTTCATTTTCAAGCGACCAGTTATCTAAATTAACTTTTAAATTCTTTATGAGGGGTTCCAATAAATATTTTTTAGCGTTTAATGATAAATATATATTAGCATGTACTAAATTTATAAAATTAAAAGCTCTCTGTGTTTTTAACAAATTTCCTTTAGGATATTCTTGATCAACTCTCCTAGTAATTTGAATTTTTATATCTTTACTTATTACTTTCCATAATAAAGGTGATAGGAATTCTATATTTGATGAAAGAATACTGCTTACATCAGGCGAAATATATATTGAAAATAAACGACTTAATAATTCATTTTTATAATTTTCAGGTAAATCATTTAAAGCATTTGCAATGCTAATTTCATTTCTATCATAATTTTCAGTTTTTAATGTATCAATATATTCATCAATGTCGATTATTTTTACAGGATATTCCTCATTCAAAACATATTTTATACAATCATCAATTACGGAAAGAACTTTTATAATAGACGGGTCACTACTTTTAGGATGACCATAAAAAATATGTCTAGCCTCTTTTGATTGTTTCAGCAATTTATATGCTTCCCATCCAATTACACCAATTTTATAAGCACCCTCAATTAACTGATCATCATTTACATAATTTAAAAAATCATCATATGTTTTTATTTCATGTCCTATATTAATTTCTTTATTGAATAAATTCAAACTCCTAAAAATTATCTTATTTCTTAAATCATCAACAACTGCATTCCAAAAAGAACCAATTGCACTTCTATAGCCTCCAGCAGGTAAGACTCTTAAAGCCTCTTGAATATAAGGATTATCTTGCATATCTGATCGAACTTGTAACACTGCTCTTTGAATTAACGGTGTAATATCATTATTTGAAATTGTTGGTAATTCTTCTGACATTTTTTTGTCTCCTACGTTTTCCACTGCTGTGCAGTGTGCATCTAACATCGTTTTAAACCGCAACAACGGCTTGAGCGGTTTGTCGGCTTTGAAAACGGTGTTGTACGAATACAGCTTATTTTTTCGTAAATACACCATGTTCTTTTTTTGAATTCTTTGCAAGAAGATATACACAATATTGGTTCATACTTACACCTTCCTTTTTAGAATCTTCGGCAAGAGTCTTGTGCAAAGATTTTGGAATACGTAGTTTGAATTGACCGGAATAAGAATCGGCACTTTCTGGCTCTGCAATTTCAATATTTTCTTCAATGGCAGCCAAAAGCCACTCTTTTTTTGCATTTTCTGCATTATTAACTGCATCAGAAATTGTTGAACCGCAAGTTATACAACCCGGAAGATCTGGATATGAGGCTACAAAACCTGCTTCTTCTGAATCCGGAATAATTTCCAGTTTATATGGCATTTTCATATATTCATCAATTGTTTTCATATCAGTCCTCCTTTCCCTTGTGCTCCTCTTCAGATTCTACAACCTCTTTTACCATTCTTACATAAATCATTTTTATCAGTTCATTTAAAATAAGCATTTGAAAAGATTTTCAAATCTTGAAAGTGCTTATTTTCCGCCGTTTCGTAATAAAATGAGAAACGGCATACAATAAGCGATGTTTGCCGGTAGGCAAACTCGGTAGTGTTTTTCAGCCGCACTGCTTAACGGATGAAAATAAACGTTCATGTTTTGGGATGGTAATCGGATTACAACCATCTTTTCGAAAAGTATAATGACTGCTTCCTCGGTTTGGTTGTGTCATTCTATAGCCGTAACTTTGTAGCACTTTCTTGAGTTCTGTAAAACGCATATCTTTATCAAGAGATAGTATTTTAGCCAGCAGTTTTTCCCATTGAGCCATAATCTCATTATAAGTGGCGTTGTATATGGTGTCAAGAAAGGTATGTTTTTAGAAAGATTAAAACACAACATATTCTCCAAAGCGTAAAATTCGATTCCATTTTTTAAGCAGATTTAGCTTACTGGAAAAATAATGCTTATCCCTTATATTCTTTTTTTATATGGAATAATTCTTCTTTTGATAAAAAAACATTTCCATCAAATTCCATTTTTACAATGTACGGCATAAAATCAATTATTCGCATAAAACTGTCTCCATTAAAACTTGAATCATAATAATTGAATATACTACTTAAAGCCGTTCCATGCGTTCCTATGACTATATTTTTATCCGCATATTTTTGAAGAATTTCATTCAATGCCTCAATATTTCTTTTTTGTACAGCATCAATAGATTCTCCATCATCTTCTGCAAAACAAAGATTTTCCCACCGTTTTTTGAACATTTCGTGATTATTACTATCTTTTCCTGCTTTGCGTTCACGTAATCTTTCATCAGTTTCAATCGTTTTGTTATAAAACTCTGCGGCTTTTTTTACTGAATCAAAACTTCTTTTGTATGGACTAGAAATAAATACATCAATTTTTTTATCTTTTAACATTTCCATTACTTTATATGAATCAGAAATTCCTTCATCTGTCAAAGGTCTGTTTCGCTCATCAATTACTTTCCCATCAGGCTTGCAATGCCTTACAAAATATACTGTCGTCATTATTTCTCCTAAAAATAACCACGCCAATGGCGTGTGCGTATAACATCGTTTTAAACCGCAAACGGGCTCAGTCACGTTTGTCGGCTTTGAAAACGGTGTTATGTGTTTATAAACTCTTTTACTTCATTTCTCCAACTACACCAAAAATGATTTCTTGCCCCCCAAATGATCATTCCTTCAAGCATCATTGGCCATTTATTGTTAATAAAATCATCTTTAATTTTTCCAAAATCAAATAAATATGCATAAAGAATTGCCATTTGAAAATCATGGGTACAGAATAAATCTACTGTATTTTCTACATTACCGTTATCAAAAATATAATCAAGCATGATATTACTTGCTTTACCTAATGAATTAAATCCAGGAAGCGCACCATTATTTAATTCATATATAATTCTTGCATTTTCAAACTGATAGTCCTTAAATATTTTATCGCTCAATTCTCTATCGCTCACTTGCGGAAGTTCCAATTCATTTTTAGCCTGATTTATCGGTCGTGTATAGCCGCATCCATTTAATATTTCTTCACATGTTTGAATATTTCTTTCACATGAACTTGAACCCACAAAACCAATACGATAGTCGATATTTCGTCCAAAACTCCTCGCAAATTCAATTCCTTCATTTGTCAATATCGCCTTTCTGATATCACCTAAATCAATACTCTCACGAATTGAATGCCTAAATATAATTTTGCAATTAGCATTATTTGGAATTTTGGCAGCTCCTTTTTCCATGTGTTCATATATTGATGTTAATTTCATTACTCAACCTCAAAAATATTGATTTTCTTTTTCTTCAATAAATATGCAAAAGCTCCGCCTGAAACAATACTGTCAAAAGCATTTCCGACACCGAATAATAATGCAATACTCATTAATGTCGGTGTCCATTTACCTGCAAGATACAAAGCAAATGCTATCCCATAATAAATTGAATTGGTAACTATTGATTCAAAAAGCATATAATTTGTTTTTCCAAGTCCGTAAAACTCGCAATCAAATACATTTTGCAATGCGTACAATACATAAAAGCCAAGAAGCACCATAACAAGGTTATATAATTTATCAACATCAGAAAATTGCAGCACATTTGCCATAAATCCTTTCCAACCGGGGATTGTTATAAACCAAACAAGACAGACTATCGCTGTAACTGCAAAATATCCAAGCGTATTATTTTTTATCGCCTTTTCATCTGTACTAACTTCCTGCTTTATCAATTCTCCCAGTTGGTTAATCGGCAATAGCAACCATCCCCAGATAAAACTATTTGCAACCCAATAAGTACCCTGTTCATTTACCATATTAACCATACGGCTTATCATAAGCATATAAGCAATATTTCTTACAAAGGATTCCAAACCTGAAATACCGCCAATTTTTACAAATTCTTTTGCCCATGTAAATGAAAGTTTCTCTTTATTGAAAATCTTATATCCTTCTTTTGAAAGCAGAACCACAGATACTGCGAACAAAATTATGTTTACGATTATATTACTATAGCCGATTCCATTTACTCCAAGATTTGCAGATATGTTCAATGTAGAAACCAAAAATGTGTCAAAAACTATGCTTAATATTAATTTTGCGGCGGTAAGGATATAAACATATCGTGATTTTCCAAGTGTTATCAAACAGATAAGTATAAAATTACTTAAAAGTATAAAAATATTTGCTATGCTTTCTATTCTGATATAAATAACAGACTCTGAAATTATATCCTTGCTTGTAGCCATTATAGATAAAAGCGGATTAGTAAAACCTATTATAAAAATAGAACAAACTGCATAAACGGAAAATGAAATGATTAGTCCGGTCTTGATACGGTTTGTATAATCATTTTTATTATTTATCGCTTTTCCCATAAAAAAGTACAAAGGGAGAATAATTGCTTCATCTAAAATTTCATAAAGCAAGTTTACCCACGAAAGTTGACCGGCTATTGAAAACACCCAATCGCCTGGCAGTTGTCCTAAAAAAAAGACGCGTAAAGTTGTGTAAATTGTTGGACACAACCCCATCACAAGTAAAGAAATAAATAATTTCCAATTCAAATTCTTTAATGATCTTCGAATTTTGTTCATTTCAAAATCTCCTAATACTGGTTATGTGTTAAATGATATTCATTACATTGATCACAATGATAAACAAAAAGTTCTATTCCTTTTTCATCAAAAATTATTTCCGCTCTCCTTTTAGCCGCTTCATAAGTCGGATAGGCTTGTTTTGTTCTACCGTTAGAATCAAGGCAATAACTTTTATGATTAGGCGTTTGACGTTCTTTTGGTGAAAGGTGCCAGTAACCACATCGTGAGCATTTATAGCTTACGTGTTCATTTCCATGTTGTCTTTTCACATATTCAATAGCTTCTTGAGCTTCATATTCAGATTCATAAGTCTTTAAGGGTGAACCATCTTTTTTCTTGCAAATATCACTATCAAACATTTGTCCTCCCAAACTGCTGCCCAAAGGGCAGTACACATAACAATGGGTTGTACCGCAGCGGGCTCGACCCGCTGTCGGCTACGAACCTGTTGTTAGGTTATTTCTTACTTACACCAAAATATTTCTTACAGTTTTCTTCAAGTAATTTAAAGTCATTACATCTTTTTGCAAGCGGAGTCGAATTACCATTTTTCATTTTATATTCGTAAAGTGATTTTGCATTTTTCAAAATTCTATCTGCAAGAGAAGTGATAATACGATACTCTGCCGAAAGCAATGCTTTATACGATGGATTTGATTCTTTTGAAATATCTACATAAATACACTGAGATTTAGGAACAGGAAACATATTGTTTAGATTTATAACGGCATAATTTCCTACTTTTAAGAAATCCATGTTATTTTTCATTTTGCGATGCTTTTCCTTAAAAGATGAAAGATGCGCAAAATAATCTAATCCGTTTACAGTCAGAATGATTCCAATATACTTTCGTTCATTTTCTTGATTATCCTTTTTGTTGTGAAACAAATGCGGTGCAAAAGGCACAAGGTAATCAATATAAGCATTCTCTATTTCATATATTTTCAAGTTTCCCATATTTTCCCCATAAAAAAAAGGCAAGCACTAGGCCTGCCTTGTTAAATCTCGCGCATAAAGGCCGCGATATGCCTCGTATAAATTCCTTGTTAAGGTCAAGAGAAACCTCTTATAACTTGCTCTTTAGAGGAGAGCGAGCCTCACTAATTAATCTTATAACATGGAAAACTTTTTCTGTCAATATACAAAAAAAAGGCGGGCTTGACCCGCCGTACAAAAACAGCCAAGTCAAGCTTGTCTGTTTTTTTGAGTTTTCTATAATCGCTTACATTCAGGATACTTGCCCATCTCTTCTAAAGCTAAAGTTTCCCATTCAGTTCCTTTGTAAGCCTTGATTAACTGTGTAAGTCCGTTAACTATTACCTGATTTCCGTTTTTTCCCCATTTTTCTTTTATGTTGCTTTGGTCAAAAATCTGAGTTGGATTTCCTGCTTGTGCATTTGCCATAATTTCTCTGCCCATATATTGACCGAAACAATAAAGCCCAGGTTCTTTTGGTATTTTTATTACAAAATACTGCATGTCTTCTGTAAATTCTTGATCCCAAACATTTGTTTCAAATGTTGTGGTCGTTGTCTGTTGAGTGAGGTTTGGTGTAATCATATTGGTGCTTGTCGAAGTTGACATTCCGCCCTGAACAGAGCCTTTCATATAGGAAATCATATAAGTTGAGCCAGGCACGACAGGTGTTGAAAGCCAGAATCCACTTGAATCTGTAAGCGAAAGTTTTATTCCATCCTGTTCGTCTGAAGGATATTTCTTGTCAATCTGCTTGAATTTTACTTCATCATTCATTGGAAGAAACCCGTAAAATACCACGCTGTCTTTTGGTGTTCCTTGCGCATTTTGAAATTTTTCGATTTGCTTTTCAGAAAAATCTGGCAATGAAACACAACCTGTAAGTGATGACAATAAAATTGTTGCAGATAAAACTGAAACAATTTTTCCTAAACTTCTTTTCATAAAAATCCTCCTAAGATTTTTTTAGATATTTATTTGAAAATATGCCGGAGGACTTCACTTATTAACAATAAGCGGCCAGTGGCCCGTCCGCCTAACATTCGCTTAACCTGCATTGCCGTAAAGGCAATGTCAGGTTGAGGCGGGTGTTATGACAAATTATATTTCTTCTACAGAATAAGATTTCTTAAAACTTTTTTTATTTAGCAGATTCTGCACGACCATTTACAGCGTACGCTTCTATTATTAACTTTTTCTAAGCGGCGTAAAGCCGCGTATTACCGCTACTTTGCGTAAACCATAAAGTTCAATTTCATTTAATAAAGCAAGCTTGACTTGCTTTATTAAATATTCCTATTACTCAGTAACAGTAACTTCTTTTACGGTTTCTAGTAAAGTTATATAAGCATCTGTCAAATACCAATAACCAGAAAAAGAAATTGTTCCATCATTATTTTTCTTTATTGTTATTAAATAACCTTTTTTATTTTCGCCTTCTACCCAATCAAAAGTATATGCCATCATTGGATAACTTTTTTCATCGAATTTCCATTTTCCATCGAAAACTTCATTATCAACAGTTTTCTTGAAGGTTCCATCTGAATTAAATTCATATTTAATGGAATGTCCAGAATTTTCACCTTCAAAGGTTTTTCCTTCAATTTCGGTAGGTTTCGGAAACTGATCATTTTTTTTGTTCTGATTCTTTGGCTTTGCAGACAAATTCATACAAAGAAGGAATCCCATTAAACTCAGTAAAAATACTTTGTTTACTCTTTTCATTTTTTACTCCTTGGCAGGCAAGTGCGCCTGTCGTCATAACGGGGCGCACAGCGTCCGTTCAACAACTGGTTGTACCGCAGCGGGCTCGACCCACTGTCGGCTACGAACCTTTGTTATGTGTCATTTTAATTTCTTTATGCGGTCATTGAATGTTTTATGGAACAATTCTGCATATTTTTTAAACCATTCACAAGTTTCATCCCATGACTCTTTATTGTTAATGTTTCCATCTCTGTATAAAATTATTCTTGAATCTTGACCATCTGGAAGTTCTTGCCAATCTAATTCAACCCCTATTTCATTTTCTATAGCTTGTTTATCATTTTTAAGTTGTGAAAAATTATCTTTAGCTTTTTCTCCACGCATATATAATTCACAACCCAATCTATTATGTACTGTATTTACTGTAAGCGAAATATTAAATTTTGATTTTCCAACAGCAATAGAATACCAATGTTGAGCTCTAGGAGTTCTTAAACTTAAAAATGTTGTTTTCTGATTAAAATAATCTCTTAAATAATTCCAATATTCTAATTGTAAACTTTTTGTTACTGATAATTCTTTAGAAATGCTTTTGTCTTTTGTAGTTTTTACCCATTCATTAGGACGACAAATAATATTAAATCTTGGAGCTGGCTCTGACTCTCCAATTTTCCATAATTCGATTTCTATAGCAAAAAACTTAATGTCTTCAATAGTATTTTCATTAACCCAATCAATAGCCTGCCTATGCTCGTCTGTAATAGAACTACAAATCCAAATAACTGTTGTCGCACCAATACCTGAGGCATATGTAATTATTTTTCCTAGATGTTCATGATTCGATTTTTCTAATTGATTTTCTATAACTACTCTTTGATTGTTTGAAATATCACGTCCTATAATATCTGCTCTATAGTTTCCTACAAAAACTTCGGTAGCTTCAACTTCTATATCAATTCCAATAGTATTACTTAATTCGTCTATATTTTCTTCTTTTGCTAGCCAAGGTGTAAAATCTTTTGCTTCATCAGCCCAAAAATCTCGTAGTTCAACTTTTTCTAGTTTTCCTAATTTTTTCATTTTTATACTCCATGCGCCCCAATGCAGGCGTCCACATAACATTTGTTTAACCTGCATTGCGTACATTGGCGTGAAACGTGCCGAGCAAAGCGACTGCACGTTTCATGACAATAGCAATGTCAGGTTGAAACAGTTGTTATGTTACAATTCCATCCTCATCCTAATCATATCTCTGCATTCAATTCCATTTTCAAATATCTTCTCTTTATGATTTTTCCTGAAATAATCCAATTCTACTCCAACTATTCTAAATCCACATTTTTGGTATAACATCATTTGGATTACACCAGGATTCCCTGTCCCAATTTCAATTATTTTACTATTTGTTTCCCGACAGTAATCAATAGCTTTATGTATAAGCTTTGTTCCTATTCCTTTATTCTGATAGTTTTCATACACCGAAACATTCATTATTTCCATAGTTTTTGGTCTGGTTTTTAATAGCAATAATGCTCCAACAATTTTATTATCAATTGTTGCACTAAACGTAACACATTGATCAATGTATTCATTAATTACTTCTTCTGATGGGTCTGATAGTAGTAATAAGTCTAGAGGTAGTTCATTTTGTGTTACTTCAATTAAAACTTTCTCCAGCATTTAATCCTCTTTATTTTTTTTGAAAATACACATTACCTAAATAGTAGCAATACAAGTATACGGATACCAAGTTGCTTGTAATCAGCTTTTAATAATTACTCTTAATCGCGCCGTAGGCGTCCACATAACATCCGCTTAACCTGCATTGCCGCAAAGGCAATGGCAGGTTAAGGGGGTGTTAGACGCTTTTACATAGCACCTGCATATTTTTCTACTATAGTGTTCTGTAATAATTGTGAAAAATTTACATTATTTTTTTCTGCAAGTGTATTCACCCATTTAGGAAGCGTTATATTCTTTCTTACACATTTGCTTGAATATTTTTCACTATAGGAATCCATATCTAAAATAAGCATATTTATAAAACTTTTATCATCAGACAGTTTTATTTTTGTAGGATCACTTGCTTTTGGAACAGCATTTCCGTCCTCGATTTCCGTTAATATCCATCCTGATGCCGCATCTATTCCCATCTCTATCGCTTCTATAAGAGAAAATCCTCCGGAAACACAGCCTTGCAAATCGGAAAATTCTATACTATAATTATTATCTTCTTCACAATATGTTATTATTGCCGGATATACTAATTTCATCTTATATCCCTCCATGTTATACGCATTATGCGTATAATTATCAAGCTGTTGACAGCTGTTATTACAATAAAATACGGCATTTTTAGTAAAAATAAGCCATTATTTGAGTTTTAAGCTTTAATTTACAAAAACACACCCTATTTTTTCAAAATTACAGTTTATCGTGCCGAAGGCATCGGTCTAACATTGTTTTAAACCGTAACACGGCTCGTCCGGTTTGACAGCTTTGAAAGCGGTGCTATGTGTATTATAATACTTAAAATAAATATATTGACAAACATTGCCTATCATATTATGATAGATACATCATGCAACGATTTAAATCTATATATTTTCTATCAAGTGATAACTCAAAAGCAGGTAAAAGTATTACAATTTCATTTTCAGAGAAAGAAACAAATTTATTTTCTATTTTTACTAAAAAAACAAATAATGAATTAAGAACATTAGTAGGAGATACATATTTAGAAAGCCTCATAAAAAATGCTGAAAAAGAAAATAGAAATTTGAGTCAATATATAAAAAATCAATTACTTAAGAATTTAGACAAATTTATATCAGGAGATGTAACCTTTAAAAGTAGCAAAAAAAAGCCTTTACAGCGTTGGTTTAACTATGCAGAAGGATTTTCAACTGACTTTGTAAAAAATATTATAAATAAATATTTTGACGATGCAAATAACATCTATGAGCCATTTGCGGGAACAGGTACAACTATTTTTGCTTGTAATTCCTTAATGAAAAGTTGTTGCTATTCTGAAGTAAATCCGCTTATGTTTTTCCAAATTCAAACAAAAATAGAACTACTCAGATTGAAAAATAAAAAGGGTTTTTCATCTCAAATTGACAATTTCTTAAAATTATTAGATAAAATGTATTCAAATGCAAAATAGATGAAAAACTAAAATCAAGTTATAAGTCAACATTTGAAAATAGCATATATTTTTCTGAATATTCATTCGAATTTATTTTAAAAATGAAAACTATTATCAGAAATATAGAATTAGAAAACAAACTGCTTGCAGACACACTTTCTATGGCAATTGTTTCTATACTTTTACCGATTTCCATGTTAAAAAAATCTGGTGATGTTAGGTTTAAAACAAAAAAAGAATTAGAAAATGATAAGATAATTCCAATGGAGATATTAAAAAAACAATTGGAAATAATTAAAAGTGATATTCTATTTTATGACGAAGATTTCAAAATAAACTCTTTTCCAATATTATTTAATTCAAAAAAAATTAGGTTTACAAATGATTTTTATTTTGATGGCATTATAACAAGTCCTCCATATCTAAATGGAACAAATTATATTCGAAATACTAAAATTGAACTTTGGTTTATGGAGTATATAAAAAGCAAAGATGATTTAAGGTTTTTTAGAAATGAAATAATTACAAGCGGAATAAATGACGTAATTGTTTCAACTGATGATGAAAAGAAAATTGTTGGAATATCTAATCTTCTAGATAAAACCATAAACGAATTAAAACAAAATGCTTATGATTTACGAATACCTTTAATGGCGGAACAATATTTTTCTGATATGTATGTGACATTTGGAGGTATAAAAAAACACTTAAAAAAAGGAGCTCATGTAGCTATAGATATTGGAGATTCCATATTTGGAGGGATCAACATACCGACAGATTTAATATTGATTGAAATATTAGAAACTCTTAATTTTAAATTGGTTGAATCAATAAATTTAAGAGAAAGACGCTCTCGCTCTGGTAAAATAATAAAACAAGTCTTATTAATATTTAAGAGTATAAATGAATTAAAAGAAGAAGCAGAAATAAAACCTATCTGGTATGATAATTGGAATCAATTTAAAAAAAATATTCCATACCAGCAATTACCATATTCAAAAAGAAATTGGGGCAATAAATTACATTCGTTATGCTCTTATCAGGGAAAATTAAAGCCATCAATTGCTCATTTTCTTGTTAATGCATTTGTACCTGAAAATGGTACAATGCTTGATTTGTTTTCTGGAGTAGGAACAATTCCATTTGAAGCTCGATTGGATAATAAAAAAGCTTACGGATTTGATATTAGCTTACCTGCTTACTATATATCATCTGCAAAAATGGGCAAGGTAAATATTGATAAGATATATCAAAAATTGCAGTTCTTAAATGAATATATATCTTCAAACATCATTGCTGAAGAAATACAAAAGAAGTATGATAACTTTGGTTTCAATGGATATATCAAAGATTATTATGAAGAAAGTACTTACAAAGAAATCTTATTGGCAAGAAATTTCTTCTTACAGAATTCTCCCAAAGAAACTGAGGATTTTTTTATAATTTCTGCCTTACTGCACATTTTACATGGAAATCGTCCCTATGCTTTGAGTCGTCGTTCGCATCCAATTATACCTTATGCACCGACAGGAGATTTTACTTATAAAAATCTTATGAAACACCTTTATGACAAAATAAACAAAGATATATCTGATTGTTCAAGCAATATAGTGGGTGAAATTTTTCTTCAAGATTCAACTAAGTTTTGGCCAACAAAAATAAATAATATTGATGCAATAATAACATCTCCACCTTTTTTTGATAGTACAAGGTTTTATTCTGCAAATTGGATTAGACTGTGGTTTTGTGGTTGGGAGGATAATAATTTTAAAAATAATCCAAAGGAATTTATTGATGAACGACAAAAAAATTCTTTTTCTGTTTATGAACCTATATTTCTCCAAGCCAGAGAAAGATTAAAGAAAGATGGCGTATTTGTTCTTCATCTTGGAAAAAGTAAAAAATGCAATATGGCAGATGAGTTAATAAAAATCTCAAAAAAATGGTTCAGAAAATATGATTTGTTTACTGAAGATGTAACACATTGTGAAAAATTTGGCATCAAAGATTTAGGAACAGTAGAGAAACATCAATTTCTAATTCTAAATTAAACCTAATTTTTTCTTGTTTTCATCAGATAGCTTATCAACAAGTCCATACTCAATTATAATTTTTTTAATCTCAGACACACGTTTATCGAGATTGGAATTTTCTCTTACAGATAAATAATTATCAACACCTGCATTTACATCATCAGCTGTAATTTTGGGATTAATGATAGGATCTTTGCTTGATAATAGCTGTAAATCGGCACCAGTTAAATTTGCAAGTTCAATCAATTCATTATTTGTGTAAAAATCAGAAGGCCATCTATCCCTTTTGTTTGAATTAGCTTCATAACTTAATAATGCTGCATTTTCTTTTGTTAAAGGATATAAATATTTTGAAGGAAGAATATGATCTATTACCCATGAATCTCGATCTTGAATATCAAGATGTTTCTTTGTTTTAAAACATTTAGAATCAAATCGTTCAAATAGTTCTTTGATAAATAAGTCATCTTTTATTTTATTTTCTTTTTGAACAAATAAATCAGCAATTCTCCTTCGTATTGATGATTCTCTCAATTGTTCTCTTGTACGCTCTGGATTGAGAGACGCATTTATGACACCTTTACAGGCTCGACATTCCATTTGGCGTTCTAATGGTCCAAAATTACTATGTTTACTAAAAGCTGAAAAAGGTAATATTTTCCCACAACAATTGCATTGTTTCCAATATGCTTCTTTATTTTCTGTATATATCCTAAAAAAGGCTTGCCAAAACCTCTGTACTGGTATTGCCCCTTTTTTTCTACTTTCTGCAGGCCAATTGGAATAAGAAAGAGAATTGTTTTTTGAATGTTCAAAACCACAATTTTTACATATCCATTTTTCAGTATCGTATGCAACTTTTGGACATAGTAGTTTTTGTCCAATATTTATTGTATTTAAGCTATTACACTGAACACAAATAAATCCGACATATACATCATGAGGTTGGATGCCTTCTATTCTAGTTATATTTGTTTGATTCTTTGTTTTTCGTCTAGACATATTAATTTATCGGTGTTAATTGGGAAAATCTATATAGTATTATTCAAAGCGTCCCAGTGGCTTGTCCGCCTAACATTGTTTTAAACCGCAACGCAGCTTGCCTGCGTTGTCGGCTTTGGAAACGGTGTTAGGTGTTATATATTAAATATTAATAATTTTGGATAATCTTGGATCTTTTTTAATATATTCTTGAGCTAATTTTGCTCCTTGTCTTTCTAATTCTGAATACATTAATGGTAATTTCCAAACTTTTTCTTTTATTGCAAAAAAAACTTGTACTGGTTTTATTGGATAATTTTTACTACCTGTTTGAACTATTTGTTTATTTTCAATAATTGGAGAAGACTTAAGTGATGCTTGAGAATTATTTCGATATTCCGTTGTTTTAAAATTATATTCTCGATATGATTCTTTAAAATCTTTGTAATATATTGAATCTTTTGTATTTAAAAATTGATACATATTTAAATTATTGATTTCTTCGTCTGTTAATATATGATACTTTTTTTCTCCAATAATTGAATATGACTCGTTATCATAAAAACAAATTACATTGTCTGGTGAAATAGGCAAAAAAATTGTTACACCTTTCAAACCAAGCCCTTTTTTTGAATTAGCCCAATGTCTTTCTTCTAGGAATTTATTTGTAATTATTACCGGATCCTGTCCTATTACAAATTTATTTGTAGTATTTGATACTAAAATTATAAATCGTAAATCTGTATATAAAAGAAAACTCTGTAGATACATTAACAATTGCCAAATCTGATGATTATTAATACTTACTTTTACACTATCTATTGCATTTTTTTCACCATCAAATTTATGAGATTTAAGTAAAAGATCTTTTGACATTTCTGTTAAAATATCATTAAATTCATCTATTTTTCCTGGAGTCCGTGTATGCTGAATTGCAATGAAATGTTTTAAAATTCTTATATCATTTTTCGTTAATTCTTCTCTCTTCTGTATTTTCTTAACTACTGCACTTGCATCTCTTTCTAAAGAACCATATAGTTTTTCTATTTTTTGATCTTTCCCATAATAATAATGTTTTTGAGATTGCTCATTAATTGGAGCTTTTTCTATTCTTTTATTTCCCTTTAATAAAAATACTTTAATTGATGAATCATCTTCAGACCAATTCCTTAAAAGGAACTGTGGAACATAATGCTGCTTTTTTATTTTATTATCCATATATCTTTCCTTAGCACTGCACTACACCGTCCGCCTAACATTCGCTTAACCTGCATTTGCGTAAAGGCAATGTCAGCGTTGAAGCGAGGGTTAGGACAAAAGTTTTTCTATTTTCAAAAACTCATTACATTTAGGAATAACAAATTCTGGAACAATATCGTATTTATCAAAATCTAGATAAAAAATATAATCATTTTCGACATGAAATTGTTCATCAATGTACTTTAATAATGGATCTTCAATCTTTGCTCTCAAATTATCTATCGATAACAACACCCTAAATACCTGAAGTTTATAGTAATTATTAGTTTCTGCTTTATATAACTCCAGCAATTTTGATCGAACAAAATACCGTACGTAGTAATCTGAATATTTAAAATCATGTAAATATTCAGCAATATATTTTTCTGCCAAGATAATTTCATTTGCTTCTATTGGTTTTTCATCTTTATAAGTTATGTCTTTTTTACCTTTTAATAAACAAGACAAGATGTTATAAGCTATCTCTTGAACATGATTCATCTTACTCAATTCAAGTAATTTTCTTAAGCTAGTCACACGATGGACAATATTCTTCCCTATAGATGAAGCATTTTCAGCGAGAAGGATTGTCAATGACTTGATATTGTTCTTAGTAATTTCTGTCTGTATAATCTCACCATTCCGATTTGCCATAAAAAATGCAGAAGTACACCCACCATTTGGTTTTTCATTTACAACGAAATCAATAACAGGCTGAAAATCATGAGTTAGCATTAATACGGTTCTTTTATACAAGCTCTTTCGCTTAGGATTATTAAGAAAAAGACGATTAATAATCGCATATTTTTTTGTTGAATCAAAAGAGGAAATTGGATCATCTAAAATAACTAAATCTGCCATTTTACTAAATGCATAATGCATAAAGAGAACTAGTGCAAAAGCGTTTCTTTCACCCCAGCTTAAGTGTTTCTTAATATTATCTACTGGAAATTCGTTGGATGATCGACTTACATATTTTAAGATTGCTTTCGCATTAGATTCTTTCTCATGGATTATTTGCAATCGATAATTTATTCCCGACATATCAAGAAATTCATTAATATCAGATACACTTTTATTAATTGAAGTTCCTATCAAATTTTTTAACAACCCTATATCTTTTTTAAGATCTTCAGTTTTATTAATTACAACATTTATCCTAGAATTGATTTTCTCAATAATTTCTATTGTTTTTTTATTATTAAACACCTCCAAATTAGATTGATCAATTAACAACGTACGCAATTTATCATCTAATTTTGATATGTCTTCACTTTTTACCGAATATGAATTAAAATATAATACATCTCTAATTTTCGAAATCAAGTATTCAAGATCAAAATAGAATCTAGTTATCCATAATTTTACTTCATCTTCATTTTCCGTCTCTTGCAAGCATTTAGTCATTTTGTTGTACTTTTCAATATCCATATAATCTTTTACAGATTCAAAATATGAGAGCATTTCTTTTATGCTTTTTACATTAGACTTAGAATATGATTCAGCGAACAATGCTTTCTCTGTGGCGTAATCTTTATCGAGTTTTATTGTACAAAATGGACAAATACCATTATCGTCATATCTTGCTCCATCATTCTTCCATCCAACCCAATCGGCATTATATTCTTTTTCCATTAAAGGCTGAAATTTCTTTATTTGCTCTGGAAGTTTAAAAATGCTCTCAGAACTTGTAATACTCTTCATTAATCCAGTATTTTTTAAATCATTTGATTTTGTCTTTGTAAATTTACTAATTACCGTTTCTCCTGTCGATAAAAGAATCTTCAAATCACTATTTGCATTAGTATCCAAATGGATTTCTTTTAGTTTTTCATTTATTATTTCCTGCTTTAATACGTAATCATCAGTTTTAATAAATACATCAAAAGCATTTTCTATTACATCACTCTCTTTAAAAACAATTGTGTTAACAAAATCCTCATTAAAAAGCAATACATTATTTATATTCTCCGGAATTTCAACATTTGGTTCTTTATCAGATCCAAATGTTTTTAATTGTGTGAGGTCATTATGCCCTGCTAATAATTGTATTGCTTTTCCTATTGTTGATTTGCCAGTCCCATTCATTGCATATCGAATATTTAGACTATTTTCTTTTAATTCAATATTAGCTAAGTCTATGTTATTACAATTTTCGATTCTAATTTTATACATTTTTTCTCCTAATATGCGCTGTAGGCGTCGACATAACTACGCAGTTAAATAGTGGCGCAGCTTGACTGCGACATCTGTTTTGAACTGCATGTTATGTGTTATTTTCTACATCTGCATTAAAGCAGAATAATTTAACTTGTGTTCCCTTGCGTAAGCAATAAAATCTTTTTCTTCTTTTGTTACACGAATTTGAAATTTCAAAGGTAATGCAAATTTCTGTTTTCTGCCGGCGTTTTCTCTAGCACCACCATGCCCAAATTTTTTTTCATAAGAAGAAAGCCCTGAAATTTTCATGTACTCTTTTTCAGAAATTACTTTTTCATCTGGATAAACTTCATTTTCTAATTTCTTAAAAACATAACCTTCTGAATCTTTTACAAAAACATAATCCATAATCAGACCTCCTTCAAACGCTGTTTAGCAAGTTTTATCTTTTCTTTTGGAGTTTTCTTTGTCTTTTTCACAAATACAACTCCAACCACAATAATTCTACCGGCAGCATATTTGAATAATGAACGAAGTTCGTTTGTTTTTATTTCAAAAATTTCTTTTTGAATCAGCTTTACACGAACAAATTCAATTCCTTGTTCCTGTATTTTCTTGTAATCTGCCTCAAGCATATCTTTTTGAAATTGTTCCAAAGAATCAATCTCAGCTTTTGCTTGAGACAATTTTTCTACTGTGAACTTCATACTTATAATATAAGTCGATATTTTGATTATGTCAACAATTTCAAAACTATAATAAATTATTTGTAAATTATTATTTCAATTTTCGTTCGTAATAGAGATTTTCATTTTTTACTATATAACTTACATATAAGAACGATTCGTCCATTTCTCTAAAAATATAGATATTTTCTTCAGAATCTAAGAAGAGAATGTCATTATTCTTTTCTTCTAAAAAAGTCAATTTTTTGTTTTTTATGAAATTTGTTTTTTGCAAATTAATCGTTTCAGGCGAGGCTTTTACGGAAAAAGTTATTCGTGAAAGGTAACCTACAAGAAATTCAAAGGAAACAGCATTGCATTTGAACCCATAAAACATGCTATATTTGTCATCAAATTTCTCAAAATTCCATATTGCTGAAAATTTATTCTTGTTTTCCTTTATTGATTTATTTACATAGTCTAAGCCATTCATTTTTTCTTCAACAAGATTCCAGTGCTCCTTTTTCATTATTTTTATGATAGTCTCTTGTGTGTCATTAGATGAAAATATTTTTTCTTTTGCAAAGCAGCAACAAATAGAGCAAAAAATTAAGTAAATTAATAAAATCTTTTTTTTCATTTTTTCTTTTCCTCCGCTGCCCAGTGGGCAGTCCACATAACTACCGCTTAACCTGCATTTGTGCCTTTGCCGACGCTTAGCGTCGGCAAAGGTGGCACGAAAGTTGCATAAAAAGGGAGCACAGGCGACCGCCTTCAGCAACTTTCGTGATAAAACAAATGTCAGCTTTAAAGCGGGTGTTAGATTTAAAATTTTATATTTAATTCATTTAATCCCTCAAGGATAGGGATAAATGTAGTTTGTATGTTTCTATCTATGAATTCAATATACTCAAAATCATTTAATATGCCTGGTTTAAAATTAGCACCTTGTTGTTTCAATATAATTAATGTTTTTTTCACTGAACCTAATAAAGTTTCTTGTGTGAGCCATGTTATTTCTTCACCATTGGTATGAATCACAATAATAATATCTTGCTTATCCATCCTTTCTTTGACCTTATTCGAGATTGATTGAGGTGAGTACGATCGTCCTGTAAGCACATTAAAGCCCATAAGCCTGAGAAAAGTTGCTATTTGATCTGCACAATATTGTCCTGTATCATCAAATCGATATGCAATAAATACATTTTTTTTATACTTTATTTCTTTATCAATTTCCTTGTTTAATCCTAAAACACTCATAATCTCTTCAATTTTCATTTTATGTTCAATTTTTTCCGATGTAAGCTGTTGAAATTGTTGCTTATGTATATTTGCAGATTTCATTAAGTTTATCTTTGCATCATCTTGAAAACTAATATGAATATTATAGTCATAAATATTATCATTACTTAATATTTTTAAATCTTCAACTGAATCATATTCAAAGTTTTTACCCTCATCAGATCTAGCAGAAATAGAGATGGTTTCAAAAAAAATACTCTTTTCCTTCAGCAAAGTTATTAGATGCTGAAAGTTTTCGAAATGTGGTTTAGTTAGTTCGCAATACATAGAAATAGATGTTAAACTCATATTAATCTCCTAAACTATCTTTTATTCAGAATCACCAAAAAATAGTGAAACCATAAACAATATATGAATGCATGGAACTATATTTTCCGTGCCCGAAGGGTCAATCTAACTTACGCTTAACCTGCATTGCCTCAAAGGCAATGTCAGGTTGAAGCGGGTGTTATACGAAACCCCTTCTTACAAAATATTAAAACATCTATCTACAATTAATTTATTTACTTATCTCAATAGAATATTTTCCATAAGGAACTCTTTTGAAATAAACATCGGTAGAAGAAGTATAGTTACTGACAGTCAGTGTAATTCCTTGATCAGAAGACATATCTGATTTTACAACAAGATAATATTTTCCTGTCTTATTAATATTCCATTTCGTTGTAACTTTGAATACAAGGGGTTCAAATGTTGTTGGAGCTATAGTTTTTCCTTGTAGATTCTGATTTTCTACAAGATTGAAATCTTCATCATATAGCAAAACCCTTGGAATCATCACACTTTTCTTTTTCGCACTTAAAGATATAAGTCCATTTGGAACTGATTTCAAAGTAAAATTATAGATAATATCTTTTTCTAAAGATAATTTATAAACTCTTACAGGAATTGAATAACCATTTTCTACTTCTACATGAAATGATTTTTCCTTTAACTCATCCTTTGTAATTTTTCCAGTAGCAATTTCTTGAATATCTCCTGCCTGAATTATTGCTTTTTCATCAGAATAAATCTTATTTCCTGCAACGACACCATTCGATGCACAGGACATAAAACCAAAAACAAGGACAAATATCAATCCTAACATAATGCTTACATCTTTTTTCATAAAATTCCTCCTCTCGTATAACTTATAATTTTTTTGTCAAACCAAGCGGCTCAATAAGCCGTCCGTATAACTTACGCTTAACCTGCATTGCCTCAAAGGCAATGTCAGGTTGAAGCAGGTGTTAGAAGTTTCCATCTATTTTATTGGCTTTTAAAACTGCATGTATCATATCATCATTTTTATACTGCTCGCCTAATTCTTTTATATTCTCAATAAATTTCTTACTATCTTCAATATATTCATAAAAAGAATACACCTCAAGATTTCCTTTTGCATAACAATAAAATATTTCATTATATTTTTTACACAATTTGAAAAATAACTTATAGTTTTTTGTTTTAATTAAATAATATAATAAATGCATTACAGGGTGTATAATAGTATCCATTATCATATACTGCCATAATTCAAATGAAAAACCTGTTGGAAAATCTTTTCTCTGTAAATCTGCTTCTGTATACAGTAGCACAATATTTTTATATTCATTCAGTTCAAAGATTAGTTTCTTCTGTAATTCTGTAATATGCTTATTCTTATTTTTTATATAATTTTGTTTATTGAATATATCGATATTACTTATTTCTTGAAAATCTTGGTTATGTACAATAGCGTTTAGTTTATTTTTTGAAAACATAATCCATTCCAAAAGATGCGCAATGACATCTTTATAATTCCAATCATCATAATTACTGAAAAGTTGTTCACTTTTGTAACTACTTATAAAATCAGCAATATCTATTTCTATTTTATTGATTTCTGTTATTATTTCTTTAATTGTCATTTTTCTTTTTTTCTGTATCCATAATTTTTATCAGCTGGTTTTTAAATTCAGGAATAATGTTTTTTGCAACATCCCACACAATTTCATAATCAACGGAAAAATAACCATGAATGAGTTTATCTCTCATACCGGCAATATTTCTCCATGGAACTTCTTTATATTTAATTATTACATCACTTGAAATATTTTTAACGGCTTCTCCGATAATTTCAATACTTCGTGCAAAAGCTCGTTGCGTTTTTTCATCTTTTAAAAATACTTCTTCTGATATGGTCCTTGTTTCAGATTCTAAAAAAACAATTTCATCAAAAATATGCTTGAATAACTCTTCATTTGATCGATACATATTCAACCTCATTGAGTATTCTCTGACCAATATACGGACTTAAACTTTCTATGGTTAATAAATCTACTTTTGTATTCAAATTATCTTCCAAGTAATAAACTAAATTTATAAAGTTATTATAATTTTTTTTATCAGCATGGAATTCTACTAATATATCAATATCGCTATTTTTATTTTGTTGATTATGTATATAAGAACCAAAAAGACCTATTTTTTTTACGCCATAGGACTGGAGAATGTTTTTATTATATTCTAAGAAATTAAAAATCTCTTTTTTTTCTTTAGGTTTCATAGCTCTATTATACGTTTTTTTAATATCAAATCTAGCTTTATACCTAAAAATTCAGCTCGTGCAGTAGCACGAGTCCATCTAACATAGTCTTAAACGGCGGCGGGCTTGAACCGCCGTCTGCTTTGAAGACATTGTTATACGAAATTATTCCTTATAAACATTTTCATTTTCTTATTTCTTATTTAATGAAAATATTTATATTTTTTTAGAAGCAACGCTTCCTTATTACATTTTCCTTTTTCAAGCGGCGTAAAGCCGCGTACAACCGCTTCTTCGTCCTTACCCTAAAGTTCAATTCCAAAAATTGTGAAAGCTTGAGTTTCACAATTTTTATACCTTTTTATATATTACTTTTTCTTCTGTTACAATCTGCACAGAGCATTTGACAGTTTTCTGCAACAGTTTTACCACCTTTACTCCACGGAGTAATATGGTCTGCTTGCATTTGTTCAATTGAAAAAGTTTTTCCGCATTTAGGACAAATGCCTTTCTGTTTTTCAAAAGCGGCACGAGCCATTTTTGGAGTAAAACTACGAATTGAAAGATGCTTTTCTTCTCCGCTTAAAAGATACTCGTAGATTCCGCTGTTGTTTGTAACATCATCATCTTCCAAAAGTTCTAAAATTTTTGCTTCAAGTGTTTTTGCATCATAAGAATTCTTACCATATTTATTGAAAAATACGCCCCAATCACGACCTTTCATTTCTTTTCTGTAATTTGTGAAAATTACTTGAACCCAATCAATGACGCTTTTAAAATAAAGCCAAAGTTCATTACAGTTGGTGTCATGCTGATGTTTTGCCATGTAATCTTCAATTTCCATGTTGTCACGATGGCATATCCAACTCAATGCAGTTTCAAGATAATCCTGACGAATTGCAGACCCATTTAAATACTTATCCGCAATTTGCGTAGCAGCACAACCAGTCTTTGAAAAATATTTTTTTTGCTTCAGTAAGCCATTCGCCTGTATAAATTGCGTTTCTCAATTCTTGATTTGTAAGTTGTTCGCCTGCAATATTTATTGTTTTAAACCAATCAAGCTTTTCTTTGTCGTTTCCCTCGCAGATGTAAATCATGAGTTTGTAATTTAAAATTTGTTCTTGCTCGATTTTTGTAAGATTTTGAAACATCCTATGGTCAAGAGAAAACTCGCCGTTTGCATACTGGCACAAACTGATTGTTCTTTGCTGACCGTCCAAAACTTCAAAGTTTCCATCATCGCTTTTTACCCAATACATAACATTTAAGGGAAAGCCTTTTATAACTGTGCGTATAACTTCATCACGCTGTTTTTCCTTGTAGATGAATTCACGCTGATAGGCAGGACGGATATTAAGTCGATTATTGTAACCAGTTACTCCGTTTTCTGCATTGTCAGTGTAGTTCTCAGCGACTTCTTTTACAGTGATTTCGTGAAGTTTTATATTCATTTTTTATTTTCCTTGTTTTCGTAAAAAGTTTAGGTCGCTTAAATTAAGCATATCTTTTCGAGAAATAGCAATGATTTCATCTGACATCGTACTTAACTGGTTATGAAAGAGTTTTCCTTTTTCAATGTCAGTAAAATCAATTCTATTCTCAAATAAAAACCTATTTAATTCCAAGAGTTTATCACGAATTTTATCACTAATCCAAAGATTACATTTTGTTAATTCCGTCATTAACGCAACATATTCGCCTTGAAATGGATTTTGTTCTGTAGAAAAAATAAAATGATATGGTCTCCCGTCAGAGTCCTGTACAGCAGAAGAAAAGAAATATGCAATGCGTTCTATTTTTTCATAAGAGTCAATTCTTTTATCCAATAGTTTTTTGTGATACTCCAGATTATATTCAAATTTTCTATCTCTTTTGAAAAATAGTGCAGGTAATAGACAAGATATAATCGTTGCTAAAAGTCCACTACTTAAAACCGTAATTAAAGTTTCTTTCATTGCTTACTCTCCTTTATTTATACGTCGAATGAAAATTCTACTGTAAAGAGAATGCACGCATTCTTCACCTTTTATATAATAATTTCCAGATTTTGGTTTTCCTGCCAGCATAGGATTTCCGTTAGTTTTTCTTCCTGTACTACCAGTAAAAGTTCCATCTTGTCTTATTTCTTGAAAGTCATCATATAATCGTATACTTTTATCTCCAAAACCATATTTTTAAGATAAACCTAGTATTTCAAACTGTTCAGGATTATGCTTATCAATGAATGTAATTGGAACTCCCATAATCCCATCATAATCATAAGGAATATCAGCGGTTTTACTAACTTCTATTGCATCAAAGTTGTCATACTTTGGGTATCCTGAGGAAGTATAATTTCTAAAAAGAATCATACTTTCATGTCTTTTTGCGATGTCTAGATTTGTAAAAAAGCAGATATTTCCCATTCTTCGCCATTTTTGTCCATTTTCGTCAATTTTGAAATCTGTAGATTTTTCATCATAAGAACTTGGCACTTTAAACCAAAAATGACCGCTATTATATCCAAGCCAAACTTTGTAATCAGCAAGTAATGGAAAAAACTCTTTATAAGCGACAGAATTCATGTTGCCAACGATGATAAATTTCTTGTCATATTTCATTAGTTGTGCGACATATTCGCGGAAAAGAGAAAACGGTGGATTGGTGGCAACAATATCAGCCTGCTTTAATAGCTCGATGCATTCTGCACTTCTAAAGTCTCCATCGCCTTTTAAAAGTTCCCTTGTATTTTTCTTATTTGTTAAAAGCCATTCCACATCACTTAAATCTACAGCACCGTCATTGTTATAATCGGCAACTTCTGAGATTTCAACTTTGTACGGTTTTCTGTGGTCGCTTGCCCTCTCCTCCGTTGGTTCATCAAAAAGGTCTGGAAACAACGAAAGTTCTTTTTGGGCTATTGGCGAAGTTGCATAACAAGTCGCTATCAATTTTTTTAAGCCCAAAGCATTAAAATTCATGGCAAAGTATTTGAAGAAGTTTGATTCATATGGGTCATCACAGTTACATAAAACAACTTTTCCTTTGAAATGCTGTCTGTAATGCTTCATTTCATTTTCAACGAGTGATAATTTTGTATAAAATTCGTCTTGCTTTTGACGAACGGAATCCTTTAAATTGCTGTTTCCTGCCATAATAGCTTTACTATATCAGAAATTTACTTTTTTTTCTATTAACAAAAGCGGCTCACTGAGCCGTCCGTATAACATTGTTTTAAACCGCAAACGGGCTTGTCCCGTTTGTCGGCTTTGAAAATATTGTTAGGTTTTATTTCTTTCTTAAATCAGAATATTCCTTACATTTGATTTCAAGTAATTTAAAATCATTACAACGCTGACTTAATTTTGATTTGCTATCATTTGTTAGTTTATGATTGTATACAGATTTTGCATTGTTAATAATTAGTTCTTGCTTCTTTCTAATAATACGAATTTCATTATTTAATAAAGTTTGGTACTGTAAATTCTTTTCTGTTTTTGGATTTTTTAGTGAATAAATTCCATCTGAAACCGGGAACATATTATTTAAGTTAATAACTGCCATATCTCCAATTTTTATAAAGTCGATTGTTTCGCTTAACCTTTTATGTTTAGGCTTAAACGAAGACAGCGGAGCAAAATATTTAAATCCATTTATTTCAAAAAGAATGCCTATATATTTCCTTGAATAAGACTGCGTAATTTTAGCATTTTGAAATAAATGCTCTGAAAACTTTGAGAGATAATCTATATATTTATTTTCGATTTAGTAAAAAAGTAACTTTTCCATAAATGAAACGAGGCCGTAAGACAACTTACGACCTCCGTATAATACTCGCGATTAAAGACGCGATTTCCTTATATATGAACTATAACTTAAGTTAAGACTGAAGTCAAGTAGATATTATTCTTTCTGTCATAAATTGCAACATTTTTTGTAAATTTGACCTTTTAGTTTTCTTTCTTAGAAAACTCTACTTTCCAATCATATTTCGAAAAGGTATCTCGGTTTACCTTATATTCAATTGTATAAGTTTTATTTGGTTCGTAGGTTTCATTAATTATTGCATCATAAAAAGTCATTCCTTCAACAAGCATGAAAACTCCTGGATCATCTACTGTGGCACTGATTTTTACAGGATATGTTGTATCTACATAAATGCCACCGTCTAGGCTTGCATTTTTTTGATAATAAGATTCATATGTTTCGATTCCATTTTTTGTCTGAATGTAATCAGGAGAAATATGTTTTGTGAATTTTACAATTGCCGCTGTATTCTTATCAGCCGTCGTATGACCAGATGCCCAGTTCTCTTCACCATATACATGTGTAAGCTTTTTGCCAGTAGAATCATATAAGGATGTCGAAACAGACAGAAACATCGGATTAGTTTGATTATAAAGGTTTATGACTACCATCATACTTGCGGACTGCATTTTTTCTTCTGTTTTATGTTGCCATGTCCACAAGCCAGTTGCCTGTCCTTTATCAGTTACATATGTACCAACATTTAAATCATCCAACAACTGTTTTGGAAATAATGAAGTATCTAATGTAATTCCATAATTATCCATCAAATCAGTTTGAATTTCATCAACAGGTATTTTCTTCAAAATATTTAAGGCTTGTGATTTTTCTGTCAACTGAAAATCCGTTTGGATTAAAATGTCTGTTAAAACAAATGATTTAGTATCAAGAGTTTCAACATTTTCTAGTGTTAATAAGTCCTTTCCAAAGTCAGAACTCAAACATGATGATAACGAAAAAATCATTATCACAGCCAGTGTAAGGGAAACAATTTTTTTCATAAAATTCTCCATCGATTTTATCTTTTGTTTTTGGGCGAAGTCGAGCGTAGCAAGACTTCGCCCAAAGGAACTTTTCAATTCCTTTGGGTAGTGTACACTACCCAAATTTTTAAAGAAAAATGTCGGAAGATTTAACTTACTAACAGCAAGTGGCGCAGTGCGTCATCAACCTAACATTCGCTTAACCTGACATGAACCCATATTAGGTGACGAATTTGCTATTCAAAATAATCCTAAAAATCGTTGTTTAGGTCAACCCTTATTCTTTCCCCAAAGGGAATTTTTCAAGAAACCTAGCAGGGGAGAGATCCCCTAAATCTTTCTTAAGCCTGAAGTTGTTGTAGTACAGAATAAAGTTTCTGACTTGCTCAAATACTTCTGATGAAGAAATCTTACATTCCTTAAATGCCTTCTTGGTCCATTTAGCATAAAATCCTTCAGTCTTCAGAATTGAATTAAAAGATTCCATTGCTGCATTATCCCAGCATTCTCCTACATCAGAACAGCTCTGAGTAATTCCAAGTGATAACAGATAGTCTCTGTAATCATAACTTGTATAAGAACTTCCTTGATCTGAATGAATTATAGTATCAGTCAAATCTACTGTCTCCGACAATAATCTTACCGTCTCAATACAAAGATATGAGTCCGGACTTGCTCCAATTTTCCATGCAACAACTTCACGATTATACAGGTCTTCAATGATGTTTAGATAATAAACGCCATCACTCGTATAAAGATATGTAATATCCGTTACAAAAATTGTTCTTGGAATCGGACTGTAAAAGTTTCTGTTCAGCACATTTGCTGGTACAGTCTCTTTTAATGCTTTACGTCTTGCATATACTTCTGGACTATATTTTTTGCGTCTAACAACTGAATTAAGGCTGTTTTCACGCATTATTCGAGCTACTTTCTTATGATTTATCGTATATCCCATAGAAATAAGCTTTCTGGTCATTGCTCTATAGCCAAGAGTATAATCGAGCTGTATTTGAATTGATCCAATAAGCTGTATCAATTCTGCATCCGGATTTACTTTTTCTCGTCCGCTGAGGTATTCGTAGTAGCACTTCTTTGAGACTCCGGCGATTGAGCAGAGACGGGTGACGTTGGAACATCGTCCTGAGCTGAGAAGATGGAAAATGCATTCGAATCTTTTTTTTTAGCAACCTGATTAGGGTTATATCCCATCAGTTCAGACAACGTTTCCAGATAAGCAACTTTATCTCTGAGATATCGAATTTCAGCATCTTTCGTTTTAAACTCAGGTTCTTCGCTTTCCAATTCATTTCTCTCAATAAGTCCTGTATAATCGCTTTTAGAACTTTCTAATTCGATTATACCTTTTTGAGACGATTGATTTAAGGCTTTTTCCGGTGATTCAACCCATTTTTTTAATGTAAATGGACTGATACCATACTCATTTGCAATCTTGAAATATCCGCCTTTACCAGCCAGATAATCAGAAATTGCTGCCGCTTTTGTTGCAGGACTTGGTAACATAAAAACTCCTTGCAAAAAGCGTCACCTGTAATTGGGTTCAGTACTTTTTTGACCGTAACCTTATTTGGGGTTCACCGATTAAAAATAGCAACGTTAACGGGGTTCTGACCAACCTGCATTGCCGCAAAGGCAATGTCAGGTTGAAGCGGGTGTTAGAAGCTTTTTCAATTCCATATATTTGCAGTTTTTGTATCAAAAATATTAACCTTACATTTGAATTTATGTTCAATTTGTTCAATATGTTTTTTATCATCATCAGAATAAACACCAATATAAACACTTCTTAAACAATTTCTTATATCTTGTTTTGCTGCAAGATTTATTGCTCTGATGATGTGCTCATCATATTCGCCAAAATTGAAACCAAATGTTACAAGCGAACCTTTAATGGTAGATAGTTTATCATAACAAAATGACAAATAATGATTATGCAGTATATGATTTAATTTTTCGTCACCATTACCGGCTGTAACAAATATTGGATAATTTCCTTTTTCCATTCGCATCTTTATTTTATCAAGAATGTATTTTCCACCATATTCTTCCTTGATAATGTCAATTCCAGCATCAAAAATTGGTAAGGCTCCATGTAGATAAAATATATTTTGAATATCTTTATGTTTTCCCCACCGGAGTTCTGAATATTCACGATCCTCCTCTGGTATATATTCGCCATCATCATTTTCAAGGTCTCGACCAAATCCATCGATACAATTTGGAATTTCATTACGCATCAATACCCAATAAAGAAGTATATCATAGTTAGTTGTAAAAATACTTTCATTAGTCCCCAAATAATCGCTAAGAAATCTCGCACAAGCAATGCTTTTTTCTTCTGGAATAGAAAATACATATTCAGGATGAAGTGCTTTAACAGCGGAAATTAAAGCTTCTTTTAACAATTCAATGGATTTATCTATTTCTTGTAAACCTTGAGATTTAGAATCAAACACTGAAATTATTTTTTTACTCATATTAAGTTGTTGCATAATTTGTTCAAAATTATATGTATTAACAATTTCAAAAAGTTTTATAAGTAAAGAATTATCGCTTTTCTTAATAAAATCACTCAATGCATTATAGGAAAATATTTTTGGGTCATATGCAATACTAAATCCATTTCCCATAAGCAAGTGTTTCTCTCTTTTCTCTTTTTTCAGGTGATCTAGGATTTGTTGGTAAGTTTGTAATTTCATTTCTATCTCCTTATTATTACGCGCTGCATCTGCGGTGTCCTTCTAACAGGCGCTTAACCTGCAAACGGGCTCAGTCCCGTTTGTCAGCGTTGAAACGGGTGTTAGGCGTTTTTCTATTTTTTTAACCCATTCTGCATCCATTTTGATTAATCTATTTTTTTTAAGATTTTCCTTAACTATATGAATTTTCCGATCGCTTCTTAGCCTGAAACCTAAAATTAAAATATTCTCAATTTAAAATATAATATACTATGTTGCCTGTTCGACTTGCTATAAATCCATGGTCAATAGTTGTTAACCAAGCAGACTCTTGATTAGCTTCTGAATTACCAAAGCCTCGACCGATAAACCAATCCTGTATTTGACTCTTTGTCCAATAATGACGACCTTCGCTAGTAATAGAACTAGCAATCTGTTTCCATTGAGAAGATGTAAATTCTAACCGAACATACATTCCGTCATTTAGAGTTGTACCGAAATTTGTTTGAAAATAAGAATATGTACTTTGGTCTGTCCAAACAGTATATTCTGTTTCTGTCGATGTTAAATTGTTACAACCTACGAATATAAACATCACTGCAAGAAATACAATAATTTTCTTTTTCATAAGGACCTCCATTTTATGTAAACTTTGTACTTGCAAAATAAGCGGATCTAGTAGAGCCGTCCGCCTACCATTCGCTTAACCTGCATTTGTGTCTTTGCCGACGCGTATAGCGTAAGGCAAAGTTGGCGCGAAAGTTGCATAAAAAAGGGAGCCGTAGACGACCGTCAAGCAACTTTCGTGACAAAACAAATGGCAGGTTGAAGCGGGTGTTAGATGCATCCTCCATTCCTTTTAAACTTTCTTAATCGGAAGCCGAATTACCGTTTTCAATTTTTCAGGCTGTTTTTCTTGGGTCTGAAATATATATTTCATGATGACGCCTTTTTAAATTTATATCTTTTTTATAGCCTTTTTCTTTTATAAAATCTTCCATGAGTTTTACAGTGGCAGGCTCATCATCATAAGAACCGATGTGCATAATCTGAACGCACAAACCCTCATCTATGGTGAGAAATTCTGCTGATGAACAATCAATCTTTTTCTTTTTCGACGCAGTTTCTATAGCCCATACAAAATCTTTTTGCGTAATAAAATCAGGCAAGCGAATTACCGAAATCCAATTAAAAGAAGATTTGTCAGAATAATCAACCCCACTTATTCCATCCTGCCACCAAAAGCCCTCAAGAGGCGGAACAACATATTCAAAGAAACCTTCAATTTTATAATCAGTTTTGTAGCTCATTTTCAATGTATACGCCATTGCATACAAAATACCCACAGCCTGCTTATACGCTCCGCTCTCTTCATTAGGATTTCCCTTTCCACAAACCGCAATATAATTTGCCTTTGGAACAACAACAATTTCAGGTTTGTTTTTTGGCAGATAAAATTCCCTATATTCTTTTTTAAAATCAAAAGCCATATTACTATCCTCCTTAATTGTGCAATAAAATAATTTTTAGTGCACATAAAATCTTAGTTTTAATATTTTTTGCACTGCTATGCGGTGTCAATCTAACATTCGCTTAACCTGCATTTGCGGCTCATCCGCAATGTCAGGTTGAAGCGGGTGTTAGACGATTTTTAATATTTTTTATCTTTAATCTGTTTATAATTATTTCTAAACATTATTGTACCAATTATCATTACTAATATTCCACCAAAAGAAACGCCCCAAATCGAGCCTCCTACCCATGCATAGCGTATCATTGCGCCAAATTCATCCGGAACTCCAATAAATGTTTTTTTATAAAATTCAGGACTGAGAACTGATAATAATATCGCAATAATTCCACCTAGCACCCAAAGTGCGATTGTTATAAGGCCCATAAATAAAATCCATTTTATGCTTGAAACAACAGCTAATTCTGCTTTGTTTGAAATAATATAA
Organism: Treponema sp. Marseille-Q3903; assembly: GCF_014334335.1. NCBI lineage: Bacteria > Pseudomonadati > Spirochaetota > Spirochaetia > Treponematales > Treponemataceae > Treponema > Treponema sp. Marseille-Q3903. Next base: position 692,524 of record NZ_JACSEU010000001.1, on the reverse strand, counting down.
ACACAAGAAAATACTAATGAAAAAAAACATTCCCTGTATTATTCCTTGATATATACCTTGAGCTATCGCTGTTTGTATAATATTTTTTATACTTTCCCAATGCATTATTTTAATAAAGTAGTCCGGACTTACAATAGAGTTTATTAAATTAGTAAGACCTCCAATGATGCCAGGTAGTATAATACAACTCAAAAATATAACACAAATTCTAATCATTTTTCTCATTTATATCCCCTTAACAAGTTAAAAAACACTTAGATAAAAGTTTATTTTTCCTTATTCAAATAGCCATTATAATAAAACATAACTTTATTCAAAAAACCAAGCTATTAATTTGGGTTTTAAGCTTTAATTTATAAAAATACATACTATTTTCAAAGTTACAGTTTATCGTGCCGTAAGGCATCCGTCTAACATTCGCTTAACCTGCATTCGCGGCTTGTCCGCAATGTCAGGTTGAAGTGGGTGTTAGTTTGCTGATTTTCTATAATCTTTACGGATAAACGGCTCTTGTTTCTCTTCCGATAATAAAATCTTATATTTTGCCGGCTGTCGGTATGCGTTGCCATGAACTTCTCTACTTCTATATTTTCTTAACTCTTCTATATTAAAAGTTGCGATATATATTCCTTCTTCCGCTCCGGCTTCTATTATTAATGTATCTCGTGAATATGGTTCATCAATTTTATAGGCAATACCGTCAAATGCTGTAGAATGACCATTACAATCGGGTTTTCCTTTTGGATAATTAACAGTTGCAATGCCAACCATATTTTCAAATGCTCTTGCTCTTAATTGTGAAATCCTATTAATTTCCATTGGACATGCATTCGGTACAAGTAGTATTTCTGCACCTTTGAGCATGAGTATTCGTGCACTCTCAGGAAATTCTCTATCATAACAAATCATTGAACCTATTTTTACACAACCGTGCTCTGTGTCTAATTCAGATACATAAAAATCATTACCGGGCATTAAATTTTTTTCATCTCCAAAAACACATGTATGCACTTTTGCATAGGTATATAGTTCTTTGCCAAATCTATCAAACAGACACATACTGTTTCGTGGTAATGGCTCATACTTTTCAAGAAATGTTATACCGATAGCCATTTGCAATTCTTTTGCTAAATCCGAGAATGAATGTATAAATGCATCATTTTTACTAATTGCTTTACTCTTTAATTCATTTACAGATTTAGGGATTTCGTAACCGCTACTCCACATTTCAGGAAATAATGCTATATCTGCTCCCATGTTTTTTGCCTTGTGACAAGCTGCTATACCGATATGCATATTTTCAACAAGAGAGTTCCCCGGCATTAATTGTAGTAAAGCTATTATAATTTTGCTCAATTGCGTACTCCTTTTGTGTTAAATCTTGTCAAACTAACAAATGGTTGTGCCGCACGCGGCTTGTCCGCGTGTCGGCTACGAACCTTTGTTATGTGTATTACTTTAATTCAAATCCTTTTTTTTATAATTATCAATATTCTCTTTACTGCCATTTCCAGTAACTGTCCATTGTGATATATAATCTGGATTTTTAATTACTTTGCCACTTTGTCTTTCTCTATAGTCACCGGGCTTTGCTTCCATAATAGCTCTATCATCATTTGGAATTGTAAATAATTCTTTGTAATTTTCTCTTTTTATTTTAATTTCTTTGTCAGTAATAGATTCTATGATTCCACTTGTCTGATATTGTTCCAACAATTCATTATTGTTATTATAATACCTAATTCCAATTAAAATCAGTTTTCCAATTGCATTTTTATTCATTTCATATCCTTTAATTAAAATCGGGCTTGACTCGATTTTTAGTATTTTTACAAGAATAAGTTTTTTTATTTATAAAAATAAATATAACCGCTTCCTCGTCCTACCCCTAAACTTCAATTAATTATTTTATTCCAATTTTATAGACTTCCATATTAGGAAAATCCTTTACATTATGATACGGTTCTTCATTTTTCCAAATTTGATGAAATCTTATTATAATATGCTCTTTAAAATTACAATCAAAATATACATAGATTGTTTGAATTTAATTTTCAGTTGTTCAATTAAATTACTTGTAATTAACTTTGCACAGGCAAAAGCTGTCTGTTGTACACTTTTCTTTACTTTATCACAGATGTGAAAATGATTTTCATAAGCTTCTAATTGAGTTTTGTCAGTTACCTTATGTAATGAATTTATTACAGAATCTCCAGTTTTTAAAAATATATATTCATTATTTTTAGAATCTTTTACTGTATAAAATTGTGGAAAAAGGATTTCTTGTAATTCGATTATAGTTTTAAAACAGTTCATATCTTCCCCAAAAAACAGCGCCCCAGTGCGGGCGTCCACATAACATTCGCTTAACCTGCATTTGCGGCTCGTCCGCAATGTCAGGTTGAAGCGGGTGTTAGGTTTAAATTAAATTATCTAATTATTAATCCGATTATTGTTCCAAAAACACCAATTATTGTTCCAAAAACACCAATTATTCCAATTATTTGTACAATTGGACTTTGGTATATTTCATTTACTCTATATCTAAATTGATTTGTTTTTGTTCTAAGTTTATTATTATATGCTTTATTAAACACATCCCTAAAAAAATATACTTTACACATTGTTGAGTTATGGAGTTTTACAAATTCATTTGCTTTATATGCTCTTACTTCTTCCTCCCCTGAGAGAAAATTTCTATCCTTCCCCCCGTTAAGAATCATTAAGTTTACTAATTTTGGATCATCAGCATATTTAGAACCATACTTTTTCTTTAGGAGATTAGAAAGATTAAATCTATTTAATTCTGGAATATCTGGCATTTCGCTTTTTGCAAGTATCTTATATCTATGTTTTATAGCTTCAAATCCATAATTAATATTTGTCATATTCCAATGCACCCAATACGTATTTTCTATATTTTTGTTTAAGAATTCAACGAACTTACTTAGCATATTAATCTCAATCTTATCATAATTATCTCCAATATCACTTCGTTGAATTTCTAGATCTTCAGCTGACAAATGCATAGAAAAACTATACATTTGAGAGCTTTCGAGGTGCAATACTGCTATTGATGTTATTCGAGGAGAATATCCTTCATTATCATCACTTAAGCTTTGACATGAGTAATGAATAAAAAATACTTTTCGCCGGTTTTCAAGTATTTTATGAAATAGGTTAATTTTTTTCTTTTTTTGCATTTTATCCCTTTGCGCGAAGCGTCAACCTAACATCGTTTTAAACCGCAAACGGGCTCGGTCCCGTTTGTCGGCTTTGAAAACGGTGTTATGTGTTATTTCAAATTCTCATAGTGTGACCACATTCTAATAATTTTTACTGTGCCCTCATATTCAATAGTATCTTCTACTATTCTTTCAACATAAACTTGATAGACAAATCTATGCTGAATATTTAATCTTCTGGAAAAAAGACCTGACAGATTTCCTACCAAAGCTTCATATGGTGGTGGATTTTGAAAAGGATATTTCCTAACAATTTCTATCAGTTCTTTGGCTTTACCATCCAGTTTTGCTGATTTCAAATTCTGTATATCCTTTATAGCTTGTTTTTCATATACAATTTTATACATTTACCACTCTACATCTTTTTCTGAAATACATTCGCTTAATGGAGTTTCAATTCCATTTTTAAGAGAATCATACATTCCCGGAATCGAGTTTAAATATAAAGTCTCCTGAATCGCATTCCAATCATCTTCTCCAATTAATACAGCATTTTTTCCTTTACTATTTGTAAGAGTAATTGGTTCTGAATTGAAATTTACATTTGCAATAAGCTGAAAAAGCTTTGCCCTTGCTTGAGTTACGTTCATCGCATGCATATAACACCTCTATCATTAGTATAATGTACATTATTACGTACGTCAATATAGTTTTTATCTATTCTTTAATGCTAAAACCAAAGTTTCATTAAAATTCAAAGGAATATATTTTTGGTGAAATATAATTTTCACTATCATCGAATTTAATTGATAAATAGGTAAAAGGCATTCCAAGGGTAAAAATAGCTCCTTGTTTTAAGAAATGTGAAAATTCATTATCTTTAGTGTATTCCATTTCAACGGCTGCAGTTCCAAGTAATTCTAAAACTTTTTCCTTATTTAGCCTTTTCTTTTCTAATATTTGAATTAAATCATCAGACATTTCAAATCTATGACTTACTTTATCCCATTTATTTTTATCAAATTTAGTTTTTTTATTTGATATATAAAAGATGCACAATAAGGCAATAAAAAATACAATTACTGATAAAACAATTTTATTTTTTTTCCATAATTCAATAGATAATCAAACGCCGCCACTGACTTTGTACACATAACAATTGGTTGTACCGCAGGCAGCTTGACTGCCTGTCGGCTACGAACCTTTGTTAGGCGAAGATAGTTCTTACAGATTTACTATTTCTGTTTTAATAGAATTTGATTCAAATTTTATTTTTCAAATTCCTGACCTTTAGTTGATATTTTATACATCCATTTTTGATATGGTAGATTACAAATTCTTTTTCCTTCTAAGGAATCCATGACAGAAGAAAGTACGATCGCTCTTCCAAGTAAATTTACATGACCTTCTTTTTCCAACATTATTCCATCAGGAGACGATATAAATGGTAAATTGATATTTTTCCTAAAATACCAAATAGTTACTCCTTCTGGAATTGCTCCTATTGGCTGTACAACGAAAAAGCCAGTAAAAAAATATATAAATGCCATTATTGCAGCAACTAATAATACAACAATTCCTTTTTTCCCATTTTTATTCTTCTGAGTTTCCATTTTATACTCCAATTAATAGTTTATGTTACATTCTATCAAATAAAAATCAAGACAAGCATGACTTGGCTTGATTTTTACAGTTAGTTTTATAACTCTAAATCCTCCTGCATTTTAGAAATGCGTTCTCTTGCTATTTGGGCGGAAAGCTCATTGTTTGTATAAGTAATCATAACAACTTGTGAAATATTATATCCATAGCTGTTTTTTACACTTAGTAATTGAAAATCAATTTCAATTTTGGGAGAAAAATATTTTATAAAATTGATGTATTCATTTCCATTTTGTGATCCTTTATTTGAATCATCAAATTTTCCATAAGTATTTGTGATTTTTTTCATAAGCCCCATTACTTTTTCATCGGTACAATCAGTATAAGCTATTCGACCGATATAGAGTTTCCCATTTCCAAAAAAGAAAATTCGTGTCGCACCATTTGTATCTAAATAATATAGTTCATCTCCATTATCATTTGTTCCATTAGAATAGGCTTCAGGATATTTTGCTTTCAAATCTTTTACACTGCATCCCCATTTCAAACCATAATATTCATTATTGATTTTATCTGCTTCAGATACTTGAGCAAATACATGTACAGATATTAAACAAAATAAAAAGGCTAAGAATATTTTTTTCATAAAATCCTCCTAAGATTTTAATTTTTTTTGAGAAATTTGTTGGAGGATTTTCTTATTAACAATAAGCAGCCCAGTGGGCTGTCCGCCTAACATTGTTTTAAACCGCAAATGGGCGTCGTCCCATTTGTCGGCTTTGAAAACGGTGTTAGGTTTTCATTCTTCTACCCAATCTTCAATTTTCAAATCGGTTACTCTTGAAAATTCATTCGTATTGTGAGTAATAAGAGTGGCTTTTTCATGCAGTGCGGCGGCGGCAATAAGCAAATCATTTGCACCTATCAGTGTACCTGCATGCTCCAAATCTTTTCGGATTTCTGCATAGTCGTAAGACATTTTGTCTGTAAAATCCACAATTTCAAACGGCTTTAAAAATTTTTCCACTTTTTCCGTAGTCTGTTCTCTTGTTCGGCTTTTAAATGCACCCAGCAAAAGCTCTCCTTTTACTACTGAAGAAATTTTTATCTCTTTTGGTGAAACTGACAAGAATCTTTCTCGAACAGACGGAAATTTTCCATTCATAAAGTAAATGCAAGTGTTTGTGTCTAGAAAATACATTAAAAAGCCTCTCGCTTTTCATATTTTAGCTGTTCAGGTCTGGTGAATGACGAATCAGAAACAGAACCGAACAAATCAGCCCAGCCTTCCGGATAATGAGGTTCTATTCTTTCCATAATTTTGCTTACAACCCATTTGGAAAGCGACATTTTTTCTGCATGTGCTTCGTTTTCAATTTTGAGAAGCTGCTCTTGCGTAACATACAAGGATAATTGCGGCATATTCGCACCTCTTATATACAAATATAAAACATTTTATTACAAAAATCAAGTATATTTACAAGTATATTATAAAAAACGGCGGGTTACCCCGCCGTATAAAATATTCAGTCAAGATTAACTTGGCTAAATATTAATTTAACGCTTTTTGGGCTATATCTTTTTGAATACTATTAAACTGAGTTTTTTCAATTTTTGATAGCTTAAACTCCTTGTTTTTATCATAATACCCTTGATAGTATATTGTTTCATTACTATCATCATTTGCGACCAACTTAGGATCAATTAAAACACTTCCCTCAACTATAAATGCATTTTTCCCATAGACATATGGAATATAAAAGGACTCTGAACGCAAAACTACATCAACCAAAGCAACAGCTCCAGGCACTTTTCCTAAAGCATTATCGACTGCATCTTCAATAGTTATATTCCCTTTTGTTGGAATGAATACAACTATATGGTAAACATCTTCGCCAAGAACTCTATTGCTATTTTTTTGATATTCATTTGCTCTACTCCACTCAATGTTTTTGGTCGATATCACAGTGAATGTTCCTAATCTAGTAGCACAACTTGTAAAAAAAATACTTGCTAAAATTGCAAGATCTAAAAATAGTTTTCTCATAAAATCCTCCTAAGATTTTATTTCCTTTTTTGGAGAAAACCTGTCGGAAGATTTACCTTACTGACAGCAAGTGGCGCAGTGCGCCATCAACCTAACATGCAGTTAAGCTGCAAAACGTACCGGCGTCTAGCCGGCCGCTCTTCAGAGCGGGTTTTGTCAGTCTTGAACTGCGTGTTAGACGCTTTTATCTTAATTATATCATTTATATTAACAATTATGCTTTTACATCTTACTTTATTTTGCTTTTTCTCACTATACATTCATAAATAAAAAAAACTAAGATTTTACTATATGGATAAATTTTATATAACGTAATCTTTTTATATTATAAATACCAAACAGTTCGACGGACTTTTATTTTGTTGATTTTCTTAACAAGTTCTAAAATCCTTAGATAAAAATTTTGTTTTCCTTAACATCTTGAGTGTAAAAACAGTGTTACCTTTGCATAGACAAAGGTGTTAATTTTTCAATTAGAAAAAAATTACACGGCATTGTTTTTACACTATCTTATCTGCTATTTTTATTCATTAATATTTTTAGTTGCTTCCAATGCTTTTTTTGTAACTCTAACAGCACCTGCTGAATGAATGCGAACAACTCGATGTAAATCATTATCAGCGAACCATTGTAATTTGTCCAAATAGGGTTCTACATATTTTGGCTTTCTTTTTCCTATAACTCTAAACATTTCAGGAGCCTCTATACGAACTCTGTCATTTTTATCACTTATCAATTCTAAAAAAATATCCATATAATTGCTATATAAGTCGGGGGAATTTGTTGCAATATTTTCACAAGCCCATATAAAACACATTCTGACATCCGATGATTCATCATTTTTCATATCCATCATATCATCCCAATAAGGCATTACTAATAAATGGTTAGTTCTTCCAATTCTTCCTAAAGCATTGACCGCCTTTGCTCTTAATTTAGGTTCTTTATCATTTAGAAAACTGGCGATTATTTGTATATGGTCTTGTATCTGTGAAGAATTTTGTAATCCCATTTCACCAAGCAACCACAATGATTTTGCTTTTATTTCTTTAGAATTGGTATTTTTGAGTATCAATACTACATTGTCAATGGATGTATTCCATTTTTCTTTTTGTTTAGTCGAATTATTCAGCTCTGACATTATTTCTTTTTCATTCATTGCCTTTAACTCTTCTTTTGGTATTCTGAATAACAGATAACGAATGTATAAAAGCAATAGCATTTATATATTCATCAAAATTACATCCTTTATTTTTTAAAGTTACAGTTTATCGTGCCGTAAGGCATCGGTCTAACATTCGCTTAACCTGCATTTGCGGCTTGTCCGCAATGTCAGTGTTGAAGCGGATGTTAGGCGTTATCATCTACACAACCAACTTTAACTCTGTAATAATTCGAGCCATACTTGTAAAATCGTCATCATCGTGAAGAAGCGGAATATTATTTTCAATCGCAGTTTCTGCAATCAGCAAATCTACCGTACTGCGAATTGTAACACCTTTTCTACGACAACGGAAATTCAACAGAGCAGCATTTTCAAAGGATTGAATACCGCGTTTTAGCGAATATAACGGTACATCCATTAAATAAGATTTCAAAACAGCAAATTCTTTCTCGTCTTTTGAACCTTGCAGAAGCTCTTGATAAATAAATTCATTGATACAAAAATGTTTTTGTTCCTCAAGCAATTTTTCAAAATATGCCGTTCCAACAGTTTCCTTGCCACGAAAAAAATTGATCAGCACAGAAGTATCTACTAAAACCATTAAGAACTCCGCATTGCTTTATAATCATATCCATCAGCAAACTGAATTTTACCCTTTAGGTCGGCAAGAGTACGATTTTGTTTTTCAGAGGGCAATTCAATTGTTTCTATGTATGAAATAACCATCTGTGCCTGTTCATTATCAAGCATTGCAAAATAATCCATCGCTTTTTTTTTAAGAGCTGTTTCTATCATCGACGACCTCCTTGCAGTTCATAATTATACTATTATTCTGATAATTTTTCTACTATAAAAAATGATAGGGATGTATCGCAGCTCTGCGAGCTTCAGCAAATTTCTAGCGTATAGTCTAGTTTTTATACAATTTTTTTACAATGCAATTTTATCTTTTTAATAGCCCAATCATAATGACTTGAAGTCGTACTTACAAAATAGGAGCCTAAATCGGTTGTTCCCGTCCATGAAAAATATTTTTTTGTAAAAAGTTCTTCATTTGAGTATTTATCAGCCAATGCAAGAACTTTTTCATGACTTTCTGCAAGCATTGCTTTTGCTCTTTCAAGGCTTGTATTCTGATGCCTATTCCAAAACATAACATTCATTGCACCATAGGTTTTCCAAGAATACTCAGGCGGCAAAAACGGAATGTTACTTTTTCCATCAGCATTATTTTCTATGAATTTCAGCATAAGTTGATGCCATTCATACAAATGAATTAAAACATCTCTAACATTTTTATCACGATTCCAATGAGCTTCTTTTTTACTTTTATCGCCGGAGAAATCAAAAAGCGTGTTCATTTGATTTTCAGTCATTTTAGAAATAATATCCATCAATTTTGAATAATTTTCCATAGCGAATTTCAGTAAATCATCTTTATTTCTTGCCCGTGCCATAGATTCTCCTATCCTAAAGCGGCTCTAGTAGAGCCGTCCGCCTAACCTCTTTTCGACCCTTCCTCATAATACCATAAAAACTACGCATTTTCAATCTAAACTGACACCTCACCAAGCAGCTTCATCTTTCTACCATAATAGCAACCTGCACGCATCATCAACAGCCAGATTAGGCCTATCTTCACTAAATGGGATAAAGGCGAATCACATTCGGTCGATAGGGCTTTGAACGCCGAGACCACCACGGTTGAGGACGTGGGTGTAAACCATAGTGGTTGAAACATCGCTGTGCCCAAGAAGCTCTTGTATGGTGCGGATATCGTAACCGGATTCCAGTAGATGTGTTGCAAATGAGTGGCGGAATGTGTGGCAGCCGATCGGCTTCGGAATACCCGACCGTAAAACAGCTTCATGCAGGGTGCGCTGAATAACCGAAGGATCAATATGGTACCGCCCCTGCTCGCCTGTCTTATTATTTTGCCATCGGCGTACTTGGGGAAACACCCACTGCCATGCCCAAGTTTTACCGGCATTGGGATATTTTTTCGCAAGGGCAGCGGGAAGTGATACCGAGCCGAAACCGTCCTTGCAGTCTGCCTCATGGATGCGGCGGACTGTTTCCAAATGTTTTTGCAGCGGAAATTTTAGAGATACCGGCAGCACCGTTTTACGGTCTTTTGCGCCCTTTCCGCAGTGTACCGTAATTTCATTTTTATCAAAATCAATATCTTGTACCCGTAATTGCAAGCCTTCCATCAGCCTCATTCCCGTTCCATAGAGCAAGCGGATAAAAAGACCATAATCGTTTTCAGGCAACAAAGAGAATATCTTTGCCGTTTCCTCACGGCTCAGTACAGCAGGCAGCTTCTTAGACTTTTTAGCACGGATGATATTCTCGGGACTTTGTATAGTTAAACCTAATATGTTTTTATACAGAAACAAAAGAGCGGCAAGGGCTTGATTTTGACTTGAAGCGGCAACCTTTTCTTTTATTGCAAGACGGCTCACAAAGGAATTTATCTCTGCAGCGGAAAATGTTTTAAAATTTTTATTTTGATGTTCTCGTATAAAGCGGCTTATCCAATAGCTGTATGCTTCCCGTGTACGTTTGCTGTAGTGTTTTGCAGTAATCACTGCATCCAGTTTTCTTAAAATATCCTGAATATCCGGTGCAGTAGGCAGATTACTTTCCTCAATCATTCCTGTATTCAAGCCTATAGCATCATGAGGATCGCTATCAGCGCCTTCACAAATTTTCTCGATAAAATCGGAATCCGCACGGCAAAAACCCTCACTATAAATACTATTCAATAAAATATCACAAGAATTACGATCAGCGGGGATAGTCCAAATGCACCGCTCCGGAACCCAAGCTCTGTTCGGTACTTTTTTTTATCGCTTGCAAGATTTTAGAAAAATCTTCTCTGCCTGCTTTAAAACGTATCGCTAAAGTTTCTTGTTCATAAGGTTTAATTTCAATAAACATAAAAACCTCCTAAAATTATTTTCAGTCTGAATCAGTCCCCCCAACAAAAACATCACGGATAATAAACCGCACAAATCAAATTTTAATAAGGAAAAAAGTTGAATGCTGGGTAATCCGTCTAATATTCGCTGAACCTATAACGGAGCGTACCGCTGTTGTCCGATTAAAGCAATTTTAGATGAAATTTGCTATAAATGCTTATTCTTTTTCCACGTTATATAATCTTTTTTTGCCTTCATAGCTTTTAGCTTATTCCATGCTTCCAAAGCCTCTTCTCTTGTTGCATTTTTTTCATTTGCCAGATAATCACTGATGAAGTTATTAAATTTACAGGATGGAATTTGGGGAAGCTTTCCTTCAGTTTTGTTTAGCCGAATGTATTCACAAATGACATCGTTATAAGTTATTTTTTCGCCATGAGAAAGTTTATTTTCAATCCATCGATTAAGCCAATATTTTGCTCCTGATTTCGGTTGTAATCCCGGCATCCGTTTATCGATTTCACTATGTATGAATTCCCATGTTTCTTTTTTGTTGCTAAAATTTTCAACATAAGTATGACTATTCAATATGTCTTTATTCCGGCTTTTACTCCGATAACAATTCTTTTTATTCACCGTTCCGGTTTCCAAAAACTGAATAATCATCTGTTCAAGCTGATCCTTTCGTGTTTTTGAATCAAAAGGAATTTCAAGCGATTTTGCTAATGCTTTGAGTTCACTCATGTACCAATATTTATTCTCGAATTCTTGTATTGTCATAGAGTCTTTTCCTCAAGATTACATTTTATTCGGTCAATACTCATTTCAGTTGCATGAATTTCTGATACTGAATTTTTACATAGAATTTCAGAATTGTTCTCCATAATATTTTTATATATTCATATTATTTCGCGTGCGGCAGCACGTCCATCTAACATCCTTTCGACCCTTCTTCACTATATTATAAAACTCAATAATTTGTAACCTAAACTTCTGCAAAACAAAAAATCATATCTTTCCACCATAGTACAAATCGGGTAAACCGACAGCCGGCAGGGTTTTGCCGCACTTGAGTATTCTTTCATTGCGCTCAAAGCCGATGCGAGAAGCCGAAGATTTACAGCGGGAATATTTTTGTATTTTTGCGCGGATAATCATAGAAAAAAAACGTGCAAATTCTTTATAATCGCTTGCGAAAACAAGAGGCAATCAAGAGGCGGAAGGGCTACACAAACGATACCGTCCGCTTTATCTTAGAGTTTATATGAAAGGGATATAACTATTGATTTAGGAGATAATTTCAGAAAGTCTGCGGGTTTTATCGGTAAGTTGATCGTTGCAGGAATGAATTCGGGATATGCGCATATGAACGAAAGGAGCTTTTCGCATTTGGTCGGTAAAATTTAGGGCGACGGTCTTGATCTGTAGTAATAATCTGAAACTTATTACTACAGATTCTAAAATTACTTCCCTTTTTTATTGGGATTTAATTGTTTGCCGCGATTACCTTGATTTTGGTCATACTGGCGATTTGTACCGGCTGTCCCCTTATTGGGATTTTGCATATTTGATTGATTATCTGCCGGTTTTATTGGTTTATTTTTGCCCATAGTGTTCCTCCGTATCTATTTAAAAACAACGTTGATTTTAAGCTTGCCACTGACAATGTCAGATGCCTTTACTTTATAAAACATCTTTACATCAGTTTCATATTCCTGTTTAACATCATTGATATACCAATTCTCTACAACTTTACCCGTAGGCAAAACCGCTTCAAACAGCAATTCATCTTTTTCTTGTATTGGACTTCCGGTTGTTACCTTAGTATATGAATTTGTATTTTTGCATTTTACACTTGCAGAATCAAATTCAATCGTTCCTTGTACAGCGTCTTTAGTAATAACGCTGATTTTAAGCTTGCCACCAACAATGTCAGATGCCTTTACTTTATAAAACATCTTTACATCAGTTTCATATTCCTGTTTAACATCATTGATATACCAATTCTCTACAACCTTACCCGTAGGCAAAACCGCTTCAAACAGCAATTCATCTTTTTCTTGTATTGGACTTCCGGTTGTTACCTTAGTATATGAATTTGTATTTTTGCATTTTACTCTTGCAGAATCAAATTCAATCGTTCCTTGTACAGCGTCTTTAGTAATAACACTCACTTTAAGCTTCCCACCAACAATGTCAGATGCCTTTACTTTATAAAACATCTTTACATCAGTTTCATATTCCTGTTTAACATCATTGATATACCAATTCTCTACAACCTTACCTGTAGGCAAAATCGCTTCAAACAGCAATTCATCTTTTTCTTGTATTGGACTTCCGGTTGTTACCTTAGTATATGATTTTGTATTTTTGCATTTTACACTTGCAGAATCAAATTCGACAGTTCTTTGTACAGCGTCTTTAGTAATAACACTCACTTTGAGCTTGTTACCTACAATATCAGCTGCTTTTACTGTATAAAACATCTCTATGCCAGTTTGATATTCCTGTTTAACATCATTGATATACCAATTTTCGACAACCTTACCTGTAGGCAAAATCGCTTTAAAATACAATACATCTTTTTCTTGTATTGGACTTCCACTCGTTACGTCAGTATATGGATATGAGCTTCTATTTTGACATTTTACACTTGCAACATCAAATTCGATTATAATATCAGTGTTACTATTCGGTTGAGAACAACCGGTAATTAACACTACTGCACTAATTATTAAAATTAATGCACCAATTAGTGAAGCTATCTTTTTTTGTTTCATTTTGGCCTTCCTTTCGCAATGTTTTTACATTGCGGCAATTTTACTATTACAAGCCTCGCTTCGCTCGGCTTGTAATAGACTCTTTCAAGTCTATTACCCAGTATATACTGGGTAATTTTTCAGCAAAAAAATACATTTAGATGCTTCCAATCTTGCCTGCGTAGCAGACTTCAAACAAACATCGATTTTCCGCCTGACTTTCGAGCAATTGTATACGCTCCCATTCATCGGCAATAACTGAAAGTTTTTTACCGATGTGTTATAATCATACGCGAAGAGGTAAAATATGTCAATTTACGATTATTCGATTCAAGATGCGAATGGGAATGACGTCCCGCTTAAGAACTATAAAGGAAAAGTGTTATTGATTGTAAATACCGCAACGAAATGCGGCTTTACACCTCAGTACAAAGAGCTTGAACAGCTGTACGAAACATATCACGATAAGGGTTTGGAAATAATCGATGTGCCGTGCAATCAATTCGGAGGGCAGGCTCCGGGCACTGACCGGGAAATCAGCGAATTCTGTACACTCAATTACAACACGAAATTCCCGCAAATGAAAAAGTCCGACGTAAACGGTGCGAACAAATTGCCGTTGTATTCCTATTTAAAAGCGCAAAAGAAATTTGAAGGTTTCGGCGAAAGTAAAACGGCGCAAACGTTGCATGACTATATTAAAAAAATCAATCCCGATTATAAAAACAACTCCGACATCAAATGGAACTTTACAAAATTCGTTGTAGCGCGCGACGGGAAGGTCGTTGAGCGTTTTGAGCCGCCGGCATCTATGGCAGATGTCGAAGCGTGCGTTGCAAAGTGTATATAGCCATAGTTTTTATCTGTTTGACGAGGCGGATTTTCTCAATACGGCATTGTTCGGGCATTGTTCGGGCTTACTGACAAAGAGAGACGGAGCAAATCAATGAAAAATGAAAAACAAAAAGAATTTATTTTAAACGGAAACTTGTGGAAGGTTATCTTTTATCTTTCATGGTCTGCCTTTATCGGTGTTGGAGGTGTGTACTACGGAAACTTTATGATTGAAATTTTGAGCGCTCTCCCCGTATTGATTTTACTTTTGATGGAATTCAGTCTGTTGCGAACAGGGATTACAAAATGGCAGCAAGAACAAAACAAGATGCGGTCATATCTCAAAAAAGAGTCAAAAACTCAAGGTTTTTAGAGGTAACTTTGAAAAGACGATGTTGTAACTAGCAATAATATAGGAGATAACGATGAACAAGATTACTTGTATTTGTTTAGGTGTTAAAGATATGGAACGGTCAATCAAGTTTTATAGAGATGGTTTAGGATATAAGACTGATTGCACAGAAAATAATCTGCCGGTATGCTTTTTTGATACTCCGGGAACAAAGTTTGAACTATTTCCTTTGGAATAATTAGCAAAAGATATTGATGAAAATAATCCACCAAAAGGAAATGGATTTTCAGGAATTACATTAGCTTACAATGTTGAACATAAAGAAGATGTGGATAGTGTAATTGAATTAGTAAGAAAAGCAGGCGGAAAAATTGTAAAAGAGCCGCAGGAAGTTTTCTGGGGTGGATATCACGCATATTTTTCGGATTTAGATGGATACTATTGGGAAGTTTCATGGGGACCAAATTTTCAATTTGATGAAAATGGATTGTTGAAATTTTGAGGATAAATAAGGGAAGAGTATGGCTTCAAGTAAAGAATATTTAGATTTTATTTTAGAACAGTTATCAGGATTGGAAGATATTACTTATCGTGCAATGATGGGTGAATATATAATTTATTATCGTGGAAAAATTGTTGGTGGAATTTATGATGATAGATTTTTAGTTAAGCCTGTTAAATCTGCAATAGCATATATGCCAAATGCAAGGTATGAGTTACCCTATGATGGAGCAAAGGAAATGCTGTTGGTAGATGATGTTGACAATAAAGAATATTTAACAGGGTTATTCAATTCCATGTACGATGGGCTGCCAACACCTAAACCGAAAAAATTAAAAACTCTTGACACAACCCCGGCGTGAAGATAAAGCTATAAAACATTATAATTAAATAGTAAAAGATGCGCACTATGATTATTTTGGAAATAGCGCAAAGATGAGTATCAACAAATAGTACATTTTATACAAGATAGAAAAACGGTATACGTTAGTATATTGCCGATATTAGTTAAATAGCTGTTTCAGTGTTTTGCCAACCGGGACGCCCAAAATGAATTGAGTAAATAAGCTTTTACAAAAATATAAGGAACAAATCAATGGAAAATGAAAAACAAAAAGAATTTATTTTAAACGGAAATTTGTGGAAGGTTATCTTTAATCTTTCATGGCCTGCCGTTATTGCAATGATTTTACTGGCAGCAAACAATGTGCTGGACGGAATCTTTGTCGGACATTTTGCCGAAGAAGGAGCTTTTGCCGGTATCTCGGTAGCCCTGCCTCCAATCATAACGATAATAGGTTTAGGTATTCTCATCGGCTCGGGAGCCGGAACGCTGTTAAGCATTGCAATCGGCGCGGAAGATAAAAATATTCAAAAAAAGATTCTAGGCAATGTAAATTTTTTGACACTTATAATAAGTGTAATCGTAATGACTTTAGGTTTTCTTTTTTCGGAAAAAACGCTGTTTTTAATGGGCGGTAGGGGTAATTCTCTCATATATGGAGGTGAATACTACCGCACTATTTTATGGAGTACTCCGATTTTGATATATGCCATTGCCCTTAACAACCTTATCCGCTCCGAAGGAAAAATGAAAACAGCGGCGGCGATTATGGGGATAAGCCTGATTGTCAATGGGTGCGCAAATTATATACTCATGGTGATTTTTCATTTCGGCATAAAAGGCGCCGCTATAGGAACAAATATCGGTATGGCGGTACAAGCAGTCATCAGTACCGTTTATTTTGCAAAAAAGAATCCCGATGCTCCTGCATCTGTATTTACCATCAGAATAGATGGTGAAATTATCTCTAAGATTATTTCGATGGGATTGGCAAGCTTTATTATGCAGTTTATGGCAACAATTCAAATGCTTTTGGTTTTAAATGTCTTAAACCACTACGGCTCACAAGAAGACATTGCTTTTTACGGCGTCATTACCCGCATCTTTTCATTTATACTGCAGCCGATAGGAGGCTTTATGATTGCGCTCAGCCCTATCATCGGTATAAACTTCGGCGCGGATAAATCTGAGCGTGTGATTTCAACATTTAAGCGCGTTTTATCAGCCGCTCTTGTTTTGATAGCTCCGTTATGGATTTTAATGCTTATTTTCCCTCAAGCAGCTATTTCTTTGATGATGGAAAATCCCCATTTAAGTACAGAAAATATTATGCATTTTAGAACTTATATGGTTCTTTTACCGGTTATGCCCCTTGTTTTTTTAGCGCTCGGTTTTTTTCCTGCCGTCAACAAAGGGAAAATCAGTTCCGTAGTCGGTCTTTTACAGCAAATCGTGTTTTATATTCCGGTAATGCTTATTCTGCCTGCCTTTATCGGTGTTGGCGGTGTATACTACGGAACCTTTATGATTGAAATTTTGAGCGCGCTCCCCGTATTGATTTTACTTTTGAGAGAATTCCGTCTGTTGCGAACAGGGATTACAAAATGGCAGCAAGCGCGGTAAAGTAAAGGAGGAAGTTGTGTACACTTTGTGATCTCCAAACGACCAATGGCGCGTCTGTTTTACAGAAAAAGACGGACACTATTATGATGTAGAGATTGTGGATTATCACTAAGAGAAAACTATGTCGGATTTTATAGAAACACCTACTATCGGAGAAATACTTAACGAAGAATTTCTTATTCCTCTTGGAATTTCTGCATATAAATTGGCTCAGGAAATAAATGTTCCAACTTCCCGCATTCAAGGCATTCTTCATAATCGTAGGAAAATAACAGTAGACACTTCTTTACGCCTTGCAAAGTTTTTTAGTTTGTCGGACGGATATTTTATGTCTTTGCAAGATGATATTGATATAAGAAATGCAAAAATAGAACTTGCACCTCAGCTAGAAGAAATAAAGGCTTACGTATATGCGTAAAAATCAATATTATTAATCAGAAAGATTAGCGCAACAAAGATTACTAAAGATCTAACTGAGTTTGGGAAAAAATAGCTAATTGAGGAACTCTTGCTGTTGACTCCCCCCCCCTAAAAAAATTATTTTAAACCTTGAGTAGTGTACACTACTCAAAAGACTTGAAAAAGTCCTTTGAGCAAAGTCTTGCTACGCTCGCCTTCGCTCAACAAAAAAAAATAATAAAATCACAGGAGGATTTTATGAAAAAATTATTCAGCGTTCTAGCAGTAATTGCTACCGTATTGTTGGCATCTGCTTTTATCTCATGCAGCAATCCTAGCAACCCTAGCAATTCCGGTGGAAATTCCGGAGGTGGCGGCAACTCTGGTAATTCTTCTGTAGTAAATGAAAACGACCCTTTCGCAGGTTCTACATGGGTAGCCGAGAAAGATATGGGTGGCGGTGCTACAGTAAAGTATACTGTTAAGTTTCCAAAATCAGAAACTGTCGATTATTCCATGACTACCGCAGGTATTACTAGCTCTATTTATTCAGGCTCTTATACTGTTAAAAAGAATTTTAACGGAGTTGAAGGTCAATATGGTGCACGTTTCCATGTATACACATTCACTATTCAAAATAAAAATGCGACAACTGCAAAGTTTTTTGAGGATCCCTCTATTACTTATACGAAACAGTAATCGCTGAGCAGAAAACTTCAATAGAATAAAAAAGTACGGCAAAGGCAAGCCCGCTTTTTTATAATAATTTACACCCCTATGTGGCATTTAATCCATGTAGAGGTGCAAACATGCCTCAGATAAATCCTATTAAGAATAAAAATACTTCAGCAACTTCACTCTTATCACATAAAAAAATCAGTATCAGAGCGCAAACGCAAAAACTCAATATCAAAATCGTAAAATCAGTTAGTTGTACAGTCAAGCCAGTTAGTTGTACATAACATCTGATTGTGATATTGTGGCTATGTGATAATTTTTCATAACGAGGTCATAAGGCAAGTATGAAAAAACTTTATGTAATATTGATTTTTATAATTATTCAAACACTGGCTTTTGCACAATCTGAAAACAAAAATACAATAACGCAAGATTCATTACTCACTGTTCTTGGAAGCAAAAACTCATTATCTGTGGATTTTACAATCGATGAAAAACAAAATGATTCGCTGAAAATCACAATTCATTCTTTTTCTTACAAAGATAAAAATGTCCAACAATTCTCTTTTATTTTGATAAAAGATGATGATAAATATTCCGTAAAAAATGTCATTGCGCTCACTGCCGACAATAAAAAAATAAATATCATAGAAGCGAGCTTGTCGAATCTTGACGGTTTATCTTCCGATGAAAAACCTGTTTTGTACATGAAATACAAACCCGGTAAAATGCCTTTTTCAATAACGCTTACAAAAAAGTAGGAATCTCTAAAAATGCACAATTTTTCTCCATCAAAAATTTTATGGCTTATTTTAGGCTGCATTTGCCTTTTGGTTGGAACAATCGGCGTGTTTCTGCCCGTCCTTCCTACGTTCCCGTTTTATCTTGTAACGGTTTTCAGCTTTGCAAAAAGTTCGCAACGGCTTCACGATTGGTTCACCGGCACGAAACTTTATAAAAAAAATTTGCAGCCGCTTGTAGAACGCAAAACGATGACTTCCAAAGCAAAACTCTCGATTTTATCTTCGGTGACAATCGTCATGGGATTTGGATTTTTTATGATGGCGAGAAAAGGCGTTTGGATTCCGTGCATAATTCTCGCTGTTATCTGGATTTTTCATTTGGGATTTTTTTTATTCAAAGTCAAAACTGAACGACCAGCTCTCACAGAAGAACAGATAACAAAAAAGCGGAAAAAAGAAGAATACATAGTAACGCAGATGATTGCTATTTATTGCAAAAAAAATCATCGAGAGTTGTATGACCGCAGAACGAAAAAACTCTGCCCTGAATGTGAACAAATTGCAAAATACTCTGTTGAACGCAGCGAACATTGTCCTCATATAAAAGAAAAAACGTTTTGTTCAAATTGTACAACTCACTGTTACAGCCCTCAAATGCGTGATAAAATAAAAAAAATAATGCGTTTTTCCGGACCGCGCATTATTTTCTATCATCCTGTTCTGGCAATCTGGCATTTAATTTGTATGGCAGAACAAAAAAGGAAAAAAAATGATTAAAACTCGCCTGATAAAATTGCTCTCTCATGCAAAAAACTATGTCGTGCTGCAAGTCGTGTGGCAACTGATTTCACTTGTTGCACAAATTGCTCTTATCTTTTGCCTTTCAAATATAATCTCTTCGGCATTCAATTTATTTTCGGGAGAAAATGCAAAACATCAATTTCCATCACTTTTTGCTGCCGCAATTATTTTGTGTATTGCGACGCGTTTTTTTATGGAATGGCTGACTTCCAGAACGTCGTTTAGGGCAAGCGCAGATGTAAAACAGATTCTCCGGGCAAAAATCTACGAAAAACTGCTTAAGCTCGGTTCGTCTTATCGGGAAAACGTCAAAACGGCAGAAGTTGTTCAACTTGCAAGCGAAGGCGTTGAACAGCTTGAGATATATTTTGGGAAGTATCTTTCACAATTCTTTTACAGCCTGATTTGCCCGCTGATTCTTTTTTCAGTTTTATCATTCGTAAATCTCAGAGCGGCTGCTGTCCTACTCGTCTGCGTGCCATTAATTCCGTTGTCAATCGTCTTAGTGATGAAAATTGCAAAACGACTTTTGAACAAATATTGGGGACTTTATGCAGAGCTCGGCGACAGTTTTCTGGAAAATTTACAGGGGCTTACAACGCTGAAAATTTACAAAGCCGACAAAAAAAAGGCTTTGGAAATGGACGATGAATCTCAAAAATTCCGCCACATTACTATGAAAGTTTTGACGATGCAGCTCAACAGCACGAGCGTCATGGACATAATGGCTTACGGTGGAGCCGCAGTCGGAATGATTGTGACAATTTTGCAGTTCCGCGCAGGAAAAGTAGATTTGCAAGGCGCACTTATGATAATTCTTCTCGCCTCTGAGTTTTTTATTCCGCTTCGTCTGCTCGGCTCTTTTTTTCACATCGCGATGAACGGAATGGCTGCAAGCGACAAAATTTTTTCACTGCTTGATTTACCTGAACCTCAACAAAAATTGAACGGTGTTCCAAAAGAACTTAAAAAAATCACTTTTGAAAATGTAGATTTTTCTTACAATCGAGACAGAATTATTTTGAATGGCATAAATATAGAATGCCAGAGAGGAATAACGTCAATTGCAGGAATTTCAGGAAGTGGGAAAAGCACGATTGCAGAAATTTTAATGGGCAGAAACAAATGGTACGGCGGAAATGTTCTTTTTGACGGCACGGAGCTCCGAGAAATCTCAGAAGCTTCGCTGATGAAAAACGTCGTCCTTGTAAATCACGAAAGTTATCTTTTCAAAGGAACAATCCGAAGCAACCTTTTGATGGCAAAACATGACGCAACTGAAGACGAAATGATGACAGTTTTGGAAAAGGCAAATCTGCTTGATTTTGTGCATGACAACGGTGGACTCGGCTACAAAATCGATGAAGCGGCATCTAACCTCTCCGGCGGTCAAAAGCAGCGATTGGCACTAGCTCGTGCATTGCTCCTAAATCCGCAAGTCTATGTCTTTGATGAAGCGACTAGCAACATAGATTCTGAAAGCGAAGAACAGATTATAAACGTTATAAAAACTCTTGCAGAATCAAAAATCGTCATTTTAATTTCTCATCGGCTAGCAAACATAGTCAACTCAAATCTGATTTATTTTTTACATGACGAAAAAATTTCAGAAAGCGGCACTCATCAGCAACTGATGAAGAAGAACGGCGAATATGCAAAAATTTTTACTAAACAAAAAGAACTTGAATCTATCAACAAAAATATAAACGACATAAAAGGATAAAGGTAATGGAAGCTGTGAAAACTGAAAAGTGCCGAAGTTCATTTGTAGTGATGGCAAAACTTATCGTCCTGATAAAACCTCTCATTCCAGTCATGATGCTCGCAATAATTTTTGGCGTTGCAGGATTTTTATGCGCAATTTTCCTCTCGATTTTTGCAGGGGAAGAGCTCGTTTCTGTTTTTTACGAAAAGTCCGGTGCAGTAAAAACTTTTCACTTTTGGGGACAAAATTTTATCTTCACTCTTCTGATTCTCCTAGCTGTGCTGCGTGGTTTACTCCATTACGGCGAACAGTACTGCAACCATTTTATAGCTTTCAAACTCCTTGCAATCATCAGGCACAAAGTTTTTGCTGCTTTACGTCGTCTTTGTCCCGCAAAACTCGAGACACGCGACAAAGGCAACTTGATTGCGGTTATCACAAGCGACATTGAACTGCTTGAAGTCTTTTATGCGCACACGATTTCTCCTGTCGCAATTGCGATTGCAGTCAGTGTCTTTATGTGCATTTTTCTTGCAAAAATTTATGTTTGGGCGGGATTTTTTGCCGCTTGCGGATATCTTGCAGTCGGAGTTTTGATTCCTTTTATAAACAGCAGGTTCGGAAGAAAATACGGTTTTGAGTTCAGAAATAAATTCGGAGAGCTCAACAGTTTTGTCCTTGAAAGTCTGCGAGGTCTTGACGAGACGATTCAGTACAATCTCGGTTCAAACAGGAATTCTGAAATAAAAGAAAAATCAGAATCTCTCGGAAAGTTGCAGAACAAACTGAATAAATACGAGTCGTTACAGAGAGCATTCACTACATGTGCGATTTTGCTTTTCGGCTGTGGAATGTTTTTTTTGCTCTACAATGCTTTTACCACAGAAAAGTCGATAACATTTCATCAGTTAGTGACCGGAACAATAGCGATGTTAGGGTCTTTCGGGCCTGTTGTTGCAATCTCAAACCTGTCAAACAATCTGAACCAAACAATCGCAAGCGGAAACCGCGTCCTGAATCTTCTTGAAGAAAAACCAGTCGTACAAGAAGTAACTGATGGAAAATGCGTCGATTTTGACGGAGCGACGGCAGAAAACATCAATTTCGCATACGATAAAAAACAAATATTAAAAGATTTTAACGCAGTGTTTACAAAAGGAAAGCTGATTGGAATTCACGGAACAAGCGGAAGCGGAAAATCAACTTTGCTTAAACTTATCATGCGATTTTGGGATGTCGATAAAGGAGAAATAAAAATCAGCGGCGAAAACGTAAAAAATCTCAACACAGAAAACTTGCGAACGATGATTTCTTACATAACGCAGGAAACATATATTTTAAACGGAACAATTGCAGAAAATATCTCGCTAGGTGCTGAATGTTTTACACGAGCACAAATTGAACAGGCAGGAAAAAAAGCTTCCCTTCACGACTTTATTGAAAACCTTCCAAAAGGTTACGACACAAAGACTGGAGAACTTGGAAACGCTTTAAGCGGCGGAGAAAAACAACGCATCGGACTTGCACGTGCGTTCCTATATGACGCACCTTTTATGCTGCTTGACGAACCTACAAGCAACCTCGATTCCCTCAACGAAGCGGTGATATTAAAATCTCTAAAAGATGAACGCGAATCTGCAAAAAAAACGGAAAAATCAAAGACGATGGTTCTTGTTTCTCACAGAAAATCAACACTCAATTCTGCAGATGAAATATTAGAATTTGAATAAAAAGCGTTTAGACATAAAAAAAGACTTCCGAAAATGCGGAAGTCTTAAAAATCTTGAGCTACACTGGATTCGAACCAGTGACCCACGCCTTAAAAGGGCGTTGCTCTACCTACTGAGCTAGTAGCCCAACTCATCCTTGCGAATGTTTTAATACTATATATTTTTTAGTAAAAAGTGTCAATATATAAATCAGTGAATTTCTGAAAATTATTTTTTTAGAATGAATATTTTATTGCAAATCCGACAGGCGAAACTGAAGCCTCTATTTTATCGTTTTTTTTGAATCGGGCGTAGAATGTTTTTGTATGCATATACGGAACTAAAAGTCCGATTCCGGTTCCGAGCAATGCGCCTGCAAACACATCTGAAAAAAAATGGTTTCCGCTCATCATTCGCAATGCACCAGTTAAAAACGCAATTCCAAAAGATGTAAAAATGACTGTCTTATTCCATTTTGAATCCGGAAAATACCGGAAAAAAACATAACTTGCAAAAGCGGCACTCGCAAATGCCCATGTCGTGTGTCCTGACGGGAACGAGCAATCCCAATCTCCTTGCTCGACTTTTTTCTGCGGATAATTGTCGTAATACATATAAGGTCTCGCGCGGTCAATTCCAATTTTTATCCATTCTTTTATTCCATTTGCAATCAAAAATGTCTCTGCATACATAGTTCCAATCGTAAGCCATTCGTCAGAAGGTGTGATTGCAGCAAAGGCAAGTGGCGCTACTAAAGAAAATGCGACAGTTCCGTTTGAAATCCAATGAATAGGTTTGCTGTAACGGCGCATAAAAATTTGGTCAAAATATGGAACATCAGATTTTAAAAGCGAACCTTTTACATATTGATGGCGTTTGATGTGCAGAAAATCATCACAGACAAGCGCAGAGCCCGAAAGTCCCACGCCGGCAATCCCGAGAATGATATCATTTGCCACATTGAGTTCAAAAGGTTGCATTCGAGGAGCAAAATCGATTGCGAAAATAGATGGACTGCACAAGAGCCATAAAAGAGAAGCGATAATTTTTGTTTTAGTAAGAATTTTCATTTGCATTGTGGTTTATCTATAATTTATTTTTCAAGCCAATTTTTCTTTATTTTTTTTCATTATTTCCAGAAAATCTTTTCTACAAATAGGTTTTGAATAATAAAATCCTTGAAGATAATCGCAACCTAATTTTATGAGCCAATCTGCCTGCTCTTTTTTTTCAACGCCTTCTGCAAGCACCGACATGCCGAGTGTTTTAATCATTTTGATTGTTGCAGCAAGCGCTATTTCTGCGCGTTTGTCAGAAACAGCTGCCCAAACGATGTATTTATCGATTTTAATCATTTTAAAAGGGAGGTTGAGCATATAGCTCATATTTGAATATCCCGACCCGTAATCATCGAGCGAAATCTCAAAACCGGCATCAGATAGATTTTGAACATTTTTCAAAAGAATATCAGGGGCATGTGCGGCAGCTGTCTCGGTAATTTCAAGATTTATAAGCGAGGCTGGAATTGAATAGGAATTTTGAATTCGTAAAATATGTTCTGCCAAAACTTCCTCCATGCATTGAACAACCGAAAGATTTATATCGATTTTTTTAATTCCGTATTCTTCGGTGTTTATCTGAGAAAGATTCAGGCAAACAGATTCAAAAACGTATTCACCTATGCGCATTATTGTTCCAGATTTTTCTGCAATCGGAATAAAATCTTCAGGAGAAATGAATTTTCCATCTTTGTCTTTAAGGCGAATCAGAGCTTCAGCCCCAATCAGGCTTTTTTCTGCAACAGAATAGATCGGCTGATAATATACATCAAAACGGTTTTCTGCAAGACCATTTTTCAGCGCATGTTCAATGTACATCGCTCTTTTTTTATATTCTATATCGATTTCATTTGCATAAAGCAAAGGCGCTTTGTACCTTTCGTCATTTGCAAAAAGGTTTATGATATCAAGGACATCGTCAGATTTTTTTGCATCACGAGGAAATCTCGTTATACATATTCTTGTGTAAAGTTTTAATTCACTTGTTCCGTTAACCCATGGTTTTCTAAAACGGTTAGTTATGTCAGCTACGACATGACTTATTTTTTCATCTGTAGGATTCTTGATTGTTACACAAAAAATACCTTGATTTACGCAGAATGTATTTTTTGTAGAAAAATTTTTTCTAAGATATTCTCCGACCTCGTAAAGCACCTGATTTAGAATGTTTAGGCCAAACGTATTTGTGACAAAAAGTATATCATCGATGACAACCGAAACACACGCATATTCTGCTTTTGCGACGGAGATACGATCTATTTCCTTTATAAAAGAACGCTGATTAAATATCTTTGTGATAGGATCTACCCAATCGTTATATTTTTGGATATTTATAAAATATGCAAGCATGACGAGCGACATTCCAAACGTATCTATCATCAAGCCATAATTAAAAAACTGAAGCAATGAAGTGATAATTAAGGTCAATACATAAAGAAATATAAGTTTCAGTTTTTCTTTATCAACGCGTTTTCTGAATCTGATTGAAATAATCAATGAAAAAACAAAGTTATAGTAACTCAACATGTGAGTTCCGTAAAACCAAAAAGAATTATTTCTGCGATATCCTGTATCGTGGTCGATTATGAAACAAAGCGGATAGACATTTCTTAAAGCAAGCGTCAACCAAATGATGATCAAATAAGCAATAAACGGTATTAAAAAGTGTACCTTAAGCTGAAAACTGCGCACAGGTCCCAAAATATCAAACAGTCCAAGCACTGTCATACTGTAAACTGCTAAACTGAATGGAAGTGAAAGTGTAAAGCTGTAATACAAACACTCGATCACGTACATAAAAAGAATCGGAAACTTTTTAAAATTCAGCTCTACATACCCGGTAATCAAGTCTAGAATTGTTGTCATGATCAAAATCGACAATATGATAATGTAAACGGTATTCTGAAACGACGGTAAGATTCTTCGTCTAAAGTAAGATAAGAATATTATCATTTCTATCAATAATGCCGCTATGGCATATTCAAAAACCATGTTCACAATGTAAATATTATAATACTTATCATAATGGTCGTCAAACATACTGACTTTCCCATAGAGACAGCCAAATGCTGATTTTTGTCGCAAAAAGTGCTTTATGTTTTGGTATACTTCGATATTCTTGGACAGAAATCTGCATATCTATTGATAAAGGCAAATCAATTATCTATTATGCAATTATGGCATACAAAGTTTTTATTGATGGAAAAGAAGGTACAACAGGACTTAAAATTTTTCAGAGGTTTGCAAACCGTGATGATGTAGAAATTATCACGATTGAAGAAGAAAAGCGAAAAGATCCGTCTGAAAAAGCTAAAATAATAAACTCATCCGATTTCACTTTTTTGTGCTTACCTGATGAAGCCGCTGTCGAATCTGTAAAATTGTGCACAAACCCTGATACGCGAATCATAGACGCCTCAACTGCTCACCGCGTAAATCCCGATTGGGCATACGGTTTTCCCGAATTAGATAGCTCTTTCCGCCGGAAAATTGAAAAGTCTAAAAGGGTCGCAGTTCCCGGCTGTTACGCTTCCGGGACAGTTGCAATTTTATATCCGCTTGTAAAATCAGGAATTATGCCTCGAGACTATCCTGTTGTCGTTCACGCTGTCAGCGGATATTCCGGCGCCGGTAAAAAAACAATCGCTTTGTATGAATCTGAAAACAGAAATCCTGAACTTGATTCACCTCGCCTGTACGCTCTGACGCAGAATCACAAACACTTACCCGAGATGAAGCTGATTTCAGGGCTTGAATATCAACCTATTTTTAACCCTTATATTTGTGATTATTTTCAGGGGATGACAGTGACTGTAGGTTTGCATTCACGCATGCTCAATAAAAAAGTTACCGCTCGCGATGTTTGGGATATGTTTAGAGAACATTATCAAGGGTGCCGCTTTGTAAAAGTTGAAGAATTTATGGTTTTTGCAGAACAGTTTATCGCAGCAAACACGCTCGCCGGCACAAACAATATGCAGCTTTTTATTTACGGAAACGATGAAAGAATTATGGTTACAACTCGCTTTGACAACCTTGGAAAAGGAGCAAGCGGAGCTGCGGTTCAATGCATGAACATCATGATGGGGATAGACGAAGGAAAAGGGTTGTAGAATACGATGTGGAGTTCGTATAAACAGCACTTGAGGTTTCTCTGTAAAATCGGTATAAATATACAAAAGGAATGAATATTTATGCAAAAGGTAATCAAGTTTATAGATGGCGGTGTTTGTGCCGCAAAAGGTTTTACTGCAAACGGAATGCTGTGCCACATCAAATCAAGCAGAACAAAGAATGACATGGCGCTTGTATTTTCGGAAGTACCGTGTACGGCGGCTGGAGTTTTTACCCAAAATCGAGTAAAGGCAGAAAGCGTCAAACTCTCAAAAAAACACCTCTCAGACGGAAAGGCACAAGCTCTGATTGCAATTTCAGGAAACGCAAACTGCTGCACAGGAGTTCAAGGTGCAGAAAATGCATACCGAATGGCAAAATGCGCGGCTGAGCAGCTAGGGATAAAAACTGAAGACGTGATTGTCTATTCGACAGGAGTTATAGGCTCACAATTCGATGTCACAAAAGTTGAAAACAACATAGCAGAACTAAAGAATGGGCTGTCAAAAGATGGAAACAAACAGGCAAGAATTGCAATAATGACGACAGACACCAAATTCAAAGAATGTGCCGTAGAATTTACAATAGGCGAAAAAGTGTGCAGAATGGGGACAATGTGCAAGGGTTCAGGGATGATTCATATAAACATGGGGACAATGCTGAGTATAATCACAACTGATTGCGCAATTTCTTCTGAGATGCTGAACAAAGCGCTGAAATCTTCGATTTTGGGAACATACAACTGCGTAAGCGTTGACGGAGACACATCTACGAACGACTCCCTTACAATCATCGCAAACGGTCTTGCAGGCAATAAAGAAATCACATCAGAAGGAGAAGATTACGAAACTTTTTTAGCGGCGTTGAACAAGATGAACAAAGTCATGGCAAAGAAAATCGCCGCAGATGGAGAAGGAGCGACAAGGCTTGTGGAATGCAATGTAAGAGGCGCTTCTTCAGTACAGGCTGCTCGCGGACTCGCCAAA
This sequence comes from Treponema sp. Marseille-Q3903, assembly GCF_014334335.1. Classification (NCBI taxonomy): domain Bacteria; kingdom Pseudomonadati; phylum Spirochaetota; class Spirochaetia; order Treponematales; family Treponemataceae; genus Treponema; species Treponema sp. Marseille-Q3903. The sequence goes on along the minus strand of NZ_JACSEU010000001.1, from coordinate 663,996 downwards.
CAAATAATCTGCTCTTCACTTGTAAAAGCCGCGATGTTCGGAAGCGATGCAAACTTCGGTCGATTTCTCTGTGCTATGGGTTACAGCGGCATAGAATTTAATCCAGATAAAACGAGCATATGGTTTACAAGCAACAAAAATTCTAAACGATATTTTGAAGATTACGATACTTTTGAAGTGCACGGCGAAAATGCCGTCCTTGTGTATAAAGACGGTGTCCCGACAAACTTTGATGAAGAAATTGCAAAATCAATCATGAAAGAAGAAGCAGTCGAAATATTAGTCCAGTGCCATGATGGAGATGCTGAGGGAACTGCGTGGGGCTGTGACCTTACATACGATTATGTGAAAATCAACGGCGACTACCGCACATAATTTTTTTACATTTGTACGGTAAACAGCAAACGGGAATCGTGAAATAATAACCGGGAAAAAGACGGAAAATACACAAAAACGGAGACAAATCGAATATGGATAAAAGTATAGATGAGATGAGTTCTGAAACATGGGCGAACGTACTTGTTGAAGCTCTTCCTTATTTTAAAAACTGGTGCGGAAAAGTTGTAGTTGTAAAATACGGCGGAAATGCCATGTTAAATGAAGAACTCAAACAGGCTGTCATGGAAGACATAGTTTTGCTGAACACAATCGGCGTAAAAGTCGTACTTGTCCACGGCGGCGGTCCCGAAATCAACCACATGCTTGAGAGAGTTGGCAAAGAAAGCAAATTTGTTGACGGGTTGCGCTATACAGATGAAGAAACAATGGAAATTGTCCAGATGGTTCTCACAGGAAAACTGAACAAAGACATAGTTGGAATCCTTTTTCAAAAAGGGGGGAAAGCTGTCGGTTTGAGCGGCGTAGACTCGGGATTGCTTCGCGCAAAAAAAACTGAAAAAGATTTAGGATTTGTAGGGGAAGTTACAGAAGTAAATCCCGAAATCATAACATCTCTTTTAGATGAAGGTTTTATTCCTGTAGTTTCAACTGTTGCGCTTGGCGAACAAGGAGACGACGCTCGCTACAACATAAATGCTGATACGGCTGCAGCGAGAATCGCAGTTGCGCTCAAGGCAGAAAAATTTGTGCAACTGACAAACGTTCCTGGAGTTTTGAGAGATGTAAACGACCCGTCGTCTTTGATAAAGAGAATTGAACGCACTGCTATTGGTTCTCTAAAGGCAACCGGGATTATAAACTCAGGAATGATTCCGAAAATTGACTGCTGCATTACAGCCCTTGCCGGCGGTGTTCCAAAAACACATATCATTGACGGACGTATTCCGCATTCTCTTTTAATCGAGATGTTCAGCGACCGCGGAATCGGCACAATGATTTATTGACATTTCTATTTCATGACTTTTGAGAGATTTGTCCTTCAAGTCTGACAATATTGTCTGCGACAGTTTTTGCTTCAGCTTCATCATGTGTGACCATAATTGCAGTAAAATCAAACTGCTTTTGCCATTGGCACAACTTTTCAGCAAGATTCTTGCGTAAATCTGCATCGAGGGCTGAAAACGGTTCATCGAGCAAAACGAGCTTCGGCTTTGTGATAATAGTTCTGGCAAGCGCAACTCTCTGGCGCTCTCCCCCACTCAAAGTCTGCGGCATGCGTTTATCAAAACCTTCAAGATTGAATTCTTTCAAAAAATCTGAAGCACGCCCTATTGCATCTCTCTTTTTCATTTTCTTAGATATAAGTCCGTACGCAACATTGTGAACGATGTCCATGTGATTAAAAAGAGCTCCGCTTTGAAAAACCATTCCGACTTCTCGCATATACGGGGCGAGTTTTTCAATTCTGCGGCCATCGAGTTCTATCATAAGTTTTGAGTTGTCATTTTTTTCAAGCCCGGCAATTATGTTTAATATCGTAGATTTTCCGCTTCCGCTCGGACCCAAAAGGCAAGTCATCGTCCCTTTTTCGCATTCGATAGAAAAATCAACTGTAACTGTTTCCCAAACTTTATATATATTTTTTGCAAAAAAGTAACTCATCTTGAACCCCTCTTTGTAAAAAAAATTATCATGCTTATCAGAGCAACTATCCCACCGCAAGCGCACGCCTGATTGAATCTGTATGCCCCTGCAAGATTGTAAGTATACAGCGCAAGAGTAGAAAATCCTCGAATTGAAAGGACAAGGGGAATTGTCGCATCTCCAAGGCTCATCGCAAAACAAAATCCGAAAGACGACAGGAGAATCGGCATACATTCGGGAATGTAAACGCGCAAGATTGAATCAAATAGTCCGCGAGAAAGAATGGCGGCGGCCATATCGGTTTCAGGAGTGAGCCTGTTTATTCCACTTTGAACATGTCTGTAAGCAACAGGCCAATACAAAAGAGTTTGAAGAGCGATGAGCATAAATACGTTCCCTTTACGGAAGATTAAACTCGCACCCCAAGAAATCACAACTGACGAAATTGCCATTGGAATTATGGGAAGCGTTTGAAGGATGAAGTTTCCTTGACGGCGGCTGAGCTTGATAAAAAGTGAATAAAAAAAAGCAAGAAAGGTGCATAAAAAACCTGTGCAAAAACCTGTCAAAACCGAGTTCCGCGCAGCGCTCCAAAAAGTTGGACTAGCAAACAATTTCGTCACGCTTGCAAGTCCGGAAACAAAAACCGAAATAAACGGAAATGCAAAAAAAATCAAAATCATACAGATTATCGGTATAAAGATAAAGATTTCTCTGCCCAGCCGCTTTTCCGGCTGGACAACAAAATCTATTCCGGCTGAAGATGACTGACTTTTTCTGATTATAAAACTGTACAGAGCGACAATCCCAAGAGCTGTCGAAGTTTCCATCACGGCAAGTTTTGCCCCAGAACAGATGTCGAGCGTACTTCTGATTGAATGATAAATTTCAACTTCAAGTGTAGATTGCCCCGGCGGTGAAAAAAGCATCACTATCATAAAACTAAAAAAACTGAACAGAAAAACCGGGATGCACGCTGCGGCGATTGCCCCAGAAAGTTGATGCAATGTCACAGTGAAAAATACGCGGCACCTGTTTGCACCGAGCAGGCTAGCCGCTGAAGCTTGTTCAGACGGAAGTTTTTGCCATGCATCGGTAACAATTCCTGTGACAAGCGGAAAATTGTAAAATCCTTGAGCAATAACAATCCCTAAAGTTGAATACAAAAATGAAAAATTTGTGCCAAACAATTTGTTCACAAAACCGTTGACTCCCCAAAAGCCGACATATCCAAGTGCGACAATCAGAGGCGGAATGCATAATGGGATTGCTGACAATGACAACAACAATCTTCTGCCGTAAAATTTGCGATTTGCGGTAAAAAAAGATGTTATGAGTCCAATCACAGCAGCGATCAATGTTGAGAATACAGCAATCTTCAATGTGTAAAAGTAAATCTGAAACATCTGTTTAACGCCAAAATTGATGCGCCTTGTTAAGACTAAATCCTGTTAAGATTTTTAGATATATAAGATTATCTTAAAATTTTAGGCTTTATCACTTTTGAATAGCATTCCGGCAATTTTACATTTTTGTTTGCCGGGTACATCCATTGTGTCAGCGGTATGATATTTTGCGCTTCTTCGCTGATAAGAAAATCTATAAATTTTTTAGCAGCGTCAGAATTTTTGCAGTTTTTGATAATACCGGCTCCTTCTATCTGCAAAATGTGCCCATCTGTAAACTCAAGAGCTTTTCTAAAATCGCCTTCACCATATTCAACGTGATACGCTTCGCTTGTCGTGTAGCTTATTACGAGAGGCGCTTCGCCTCTTGTGAACATACCGTAACCCGTACTCCAGCTTGGCGCAACAGTCAAAATAGAAGGTTGTAGCCGCTTAATATAGTCATCAGCTTTGTCACCATAAACTTTATTTACCCAAGCTTCAAATCCCACTCCGAGCGTGCTTGTGCGAGCGTCCATCAAGATGAGTTTTTTTCTGTAGATGTCTTTTGTCAAATCTTCAAAACTTTCAGGAGCCGGTACACCGGAAGAGGAATTCCAGATTATTGCAAACGGGCTGTAATCGTACGGAGTCAAAATCCAGTTTCCGCCGAGCTGATTCTCAAGCCCATCTTCGAGAGAAGATATATCTGACGGTTTATACTTTTCGAGAACTCCGCTCGATTGTGCTTTTTGGACAAGGTTGTTATCTAACCCGACAACAACATCTGCATAAGGATCGTTTTTTTCGAGGATTGCTTTTGAAAGAATCTGGACGCTGTCGCCGCAGTCTGTATAAACAACTTTGATGCCGCTCTTTTCTTCAAAAAGCCGTGCGATTTCAGGACCGGAGCCCCATTCGCCGCTGAAAGAGTTATAAGTGTAAACTATCAGCTGAGAAAGTCTTTCGCTGCTGACGCTGCTTTTTTTACAGCCGAACAATGTGCTGCAAACCAATAACAATAATGTTGAAAAAAATATAAGAGTATGATGTTTGTTCATACCTTCCTCCGTCGGAATTATCCGAATCAGGTTCTAAGGGTTTAATCTCAGGATTCAAACGGCAACGCCGTTCTTCACCACCCCCGGTAATCAAAATGCAAAAAAGTCGATGCCTCAAAGATATATCTGCTTTGAAACATCGTCTTTAATGACTAGAATTTATATTGAAGCCCTGCGCTGCAATAAATTGATTTTCTTTTGAAAGAAAAAGAGTCACTGCTGAGCTCTATCTTTGTTACGTGACCGTCTTTGCTTACGAACTTTTGAATTGTCGGAGTAAAATCAAACACGCCGTTTGCCCCGAACACAAGTCCAAAATGACTGTTGATATTTAAAATCACGTTTACACCGGCAGCCAAACCTGCGTTCATGTTCTTTATATCAGACTTTGTGGCATATCCGTTTCCAAGAACAGAGCTGAAATTCAAACCGACTCCGCCACCAATTGTGATGATAGGAAGTTTTGCATTGTACCAGACCAAAATCGGCATATCGAGCACTGAATAATCTGTGAATGTAACAGATTTTTCTCCAAAAGTGACGACGCTTGAAGTTATATTCGATTCTGCCTGGAATCCGAATCCTCCGATCAGATCGAGATTAAAAAACGCACCGCCGCCGGCAACTATTGTTTTATCAAGATTTGTTCCACAAAAACCGCGTCCGCCTACAGAAAATCCGATAGCCGATACGGAAGCCGAAAGACCGGCAAGCATTGCAAAAACGATAAAAATCTTTTTCATAATAATCCTCCAAAAAAAATTAAAATCATATATTTAAAGATACTTTTTTATTGCAGCCAACAATTCAGAGTATTCTGTAAATGCAGGATATTGTGGATATTCCTTTATGATTTTTTCCGTTGAACGGAACAAAAATCCTGCTTTAGAAGCCTCGATCATTCCCAAGTCATTAAAACTGTCGCCGGAAGCGATCGTTTCAAACCCGATAGACTGTAGCGCTTTTACAGTTGTATATTTGCTTTTTTCACACCGCATTTTATATCCTGTAATTTCACCGCTTTCCGACACTTCGAGTGAATTGCAGAAGATTGTAGGTTGACCAAGTTTTTTCATAAGAGGAGCTGCAAACTGACTGAATGTGTCGCTCAAAATAATTGTCTGGCAGCATGAACGGAGCTCGTCCAGAAACTTTTTTGCGCCCGGCAACGGATCTATTTTTTCGATTGTCTGTTGTATCTGATTTAACCCGAGCCCGTGTTTTCTTAAAATGTCAATTCTGTATTTCATCAGTTTATCGTAGTCAGGTTCATCACGTGTCGTTCTTCTCAATTCGGGAATTCCGACTGCATCTGAAAAAGCTATCCAAATTTCCGGTACAAGAACGCCTTCAAGATCAAGACATGTAATAATCATTTTGCCTCCGACGGAAAATCCCCCTCGCATAGATTGAAAGATCCTCGCAATGTTCTAATCTTAAAATATAGGATTTATTGAAATATGTCAAAGAAAAGGTTAAAATTAGCAAAATTTTGGAATCAAATTAGAATTATGCCGCAAAAAACGCAAAAAAATGTAAAATCATCAGCAAAAAAACCGACGAAAAAATCTTCCGGCACATCAAAAAAAACAGCCAAAAGAAGAATTAAGCCGAAAGTTTTCATTCCCGCATATAAAATAATAATCTTCTGTTCGGTTATCATCACAATATGCATGTCGCTTTTACTTGTTACGACATTCCCGAATTTATTGCAAAAAGAAAACGTATTTAATGTTGAAAGAAAAGTAGAAAAACAGGCGGAAAATACGGAAAAGCAAGATGAAAAAGTCAACAAAAATGATGCAAAAATCGAGGGCGCTGAAAAAAAAGAAGAGCAAAAGATAAAAACGCAGCCAAAGCAGGAATCTCAACCGCAATTAGAACCGCAATCTAAGCCTAAACAGCAAAAGCGACAGGAAAAGTCGCCGGAACAGAAAAAAGACAAAAAGCTTGAAAAGAAGCCCGAACAGAAAGAGCCTTCGCTTAAAGTCACTTCTTTGCCGCCAAAATCGAACTATGATTTCCCGCAAGCTGAAAATGGCGCCCAGCTTATATTTGTGTTTGATGACGGCGGACACAGCGTAACCAATCTCAATAAATTTCTTGAGCTTCCGTTTCCAATCACAGTCGCGGTTTTGCCGAAACTAGTTTTATCAAAAGTATCAGCGGATAAAATCAGGGCATCGGGAAACGAACTTATGCTCCACCAGCCTATGCAGGCAGTAAACCCAAAAGTAAACCCAGGACCCGGCGCAATCAAACCGGAAATGTCGGACGATGAAGTAAAATCTATTCTGTTCCAAAACGTTTCTGAAATAGGACCGATTGCAGGGTTCAACAACCATGAAGGTTCTGCGATTACGGCTGACGCAGAAAAAATGGCTGTAATAATGAAATTCGCTTCACAGGAAGGTATATATTTTCTGGACAGCAGGACAAGCGTTGAAACAAAAGTACCGTACGTCGCCCGTGAGATGGGCTATTCGTACTTTGAGCGAAACATTTTCCTTGACAATGAAAAAACAGATGAATACGCTATGGAAGAACTTAAAAAAGGGCTTGCTATTGCCAATAAAAACGGAAGCGTTATAATGATAGGCCATGTGTGGAGTGCAGATTTTCTTCCGTCACTGTTGAAAGATGTTTATCCTAAACTCAAGGAAAAAGGCTACACATTCAGCGTAGTCAGTAAAAGCAAAGCACGTAAACATTGAGGAAATAGAAAATATGAAAGTTTTAGGTATAGAATCATCTTGTGACGAAACTGCGTGTGCGATTGTAGAAGATGGACGCACGATTTTAAGCAATGTCGTCGCCACACAAATTCCCTTTCATAAGATTTACAAAGGCGTTGTTCCTGAAATCGCAAGCCGAAAACATGCTGAATGGATTTTGCCTGTAGTTCGTCAGGCGCTTAAAGAGGCGAATTTGACGCTCGATGATGTAGATGCAATTGCTGCAACAGACAAACCCGGTCTTATGGGGTCTTTACTTGTCGGTTTTACATTTGGAAAAACTCTCGCGTGGGCGACAGAAAAGCCGTTTATCGCTGTAAATCACATGCTCGGTCACCTGTATGCCGCCCAACTTCAAGAACATGTTGAGTATCCGTTTTTAGGTTTGCTTGTAAGCGGCGGGCACACGATTATCTGTAAAGTCAACGGTTTTGATGATTTGGAAATTCTCGGAAGCACTGTTGACGATTCAGTCGGGGAAGCGTTCGATAAAGTTGCAAAATTCTATGGACTTGGATATCCGGGGGGCGTTATAATCGACAACCTTGCAAAACAAGGCGATCCGAAAGCGGCTCGTTTCCCAGTCCCAAAACTTGACGAAAAAGAACACCGCTACGATGTTTCATTCAGCGGATTAAAAACTGCTGTCATCCATCAGTGCGATTTATTCTGGCAACCTGGTTATCAGCACAGTAAAGAAAATATGTGCGCATCTTTTCAGGAAACAGCAATCAAAACATTAATAGAAAAATTACTCCGTGCGGTAGATGATACGGGACTTAAAACAGTTGTATGCGGAGGCGGTGTCGCAGCTAATTCAAGATTGCGTTCAATACTTGCAGAACGCACAGATATCAACTGCATATTTCCACCATTAAAACTATGCGGAGATAACGGCGCAATGATTGCCGGTGTCGCTTATCATTTTTTGCAACGTGGAGACAGAACAAACTGGAATGCCGTCACTTGTGCAAGAATTCCACAATTCAAACGCGGACTAGCTCAGGTAAGACACTAAAAAGTATCAGGAGGTAGATAAAATGGTCATTACATTAAAACAAGGAACTACAGACAAGCAGATGGCTGAGTTCATTGACTCATGGAAACAAAAAGGTTTTGGTGTACATGTGTCAAAAGGTGAAAATCTTACAATTCTGGGACTTCTTGGAGACACAAGTTCTCTAGATACGGAAATGGTAAGTGCAAATCCTTATGTCGACACAGTACAGCGGGTGTCTGCTCCTTATAAAATGGCAAGCAGAACATTCCATCCTAAAAATTCAATTATCAATGTGGGAGATACATCGTTTGGAAACGGGACAATCCCTGTGATTGCCGGTCCTTGTTCCGTAGAAACTGAAGAACAAGTTATTTCTATCGCAAAGGATGTAAAAAGTGCAGGTGCTAAGCTTCTACGCGGAGGAGCTTTTAAGCCTCGCACATCTCCTTACAGTTTTCAAGGGCTTGGTGAAAAAGGGCTGCAATTTCTGATATCCGCAAAAAAAGAAACAGGTCTTCCTGTCGTGACAGAGCTGATGGACATCCGTCAGCTAAAATACTTTGATGATGTTGATGTGATTCAAATTGGTGCCCGCAACATGCAAAATTTCGACCTCCTTAAAGAGATGGGAAAGACAGGCAAACCGATACTTTTAAAACGAGGAATGGCTGCAACTGTAAAAGAATTACTGATGTCAGCTGAATACATAATGGCTAGCGGCAACGAAAACGTAATCCTTTGTGAACGCGGAATCAGGACTTTCGACAGCTATACACGCAACTGCCTCGACGTCAGCATAGTTCCTTACCTTCACAAAATCAGTCACCTTCCAATCATAATTGACCCAAGCCATGCATGCGGCCAGAGATGGATGGTCAGCGATCTTGCAAAAGCAGCTGTAGCATGCAATACAGACGGCCTTATAATAGAAGTTCACAACGACCCTGAAAAAGCGCTTTGTGACGGAGAACAATCTCTTCACCCGGCAGAGTTTGCCGCCCTGATGAAAGTTTTGCCACAAATTGCACAGATTAACGGCAGAACAATATGATTTTTGGAATAGTCGGGCTTGGAATTATGGGCGGTTCAATTGCAAAAGCAATCCGTTCAAACATTGCAAACAAACACTCAGGCGGTCTGTCTGATGTCAAAATTTATGCGCTTGATGAAAACAACGATTCTCTTTGTGCTGCTCTAAATCAAGGAGTTATAGATAAATCGTTTTCGCCGGCGCAGACAAAAGAAATGCTTGGATTGTGCGATTTTGTTTTCATCTGCCTTTATCCGAATGCCACGCTCGATTTTCTAAAAGAATGCAAGTCTGATTTTAAAGACGGCTCCACCGTAACAGACATCAGTGGGGTAAAACAAAATCTCTCTAAAAACTATGAAAAAATCTGTCCTTCCAACGCTTATCTTATTTTAGCTCACCCGATGGCAGGAGGCGAAAAAGAAGGATTTGCAGCTTCTAAATCAGAATATTTTAAAAACCACAATTACATAATCATAAAAAAACACGCAAGCATACTTTCAAAACCGATATCATATCAAAACGGATATGACGACGCAGAAAAGCAGTTTGAGACAATAATAAAAATGATGGGATTTTCGAGAATTACGAAAACCGATTCCGATACTCACGACAACAAGATAGGATTTACTTCACAACTTTGCCACGTGGTCGCATCTGCAATGGTCGAAAGTGCAGGAGATTCCGCAATCACATCTTTTGGAGGCGGAAGTTTTGAAGATTTAACTAGAATTGCGATGATAAACGCCCCTCTTTGGACTGAGCTGTTTTTGAGCAATAAAGAAAAGCTTTTAAAACACATCGATACGTTCAAAAATCACCTTGACGATATTGAAAAGCTGATTGAATGCAATGACGCTAAAGGGTTGGAATCTTATCTGCAAGACGTACGCAACAAACGAATTGAAATGCAGAGGAATTAAAACAAAATGGACCAGTTACTTTCAATTAAGGCATACGCAAACCGCGAAGCCGTCCCGATAATGCAAGACGAAGGCTGCGATTTTATCTGCAATTACATAAAGAAACACAATGTAAAATCAATCTTGGAAATCGGAACAGCAATCGGCTATTCTTCTATAAGGTTTGCAAGTATTGAAGATGACATCCACGTCACTACAATTGAGCTCGACATAGACAGATATCTGAGAGCCGTTGAAAATTTCAATGCAAGTGGATTTGCCGACAGAATCACGGCGATTCATGGCGATGCTTTAACTCAAGAATTTGAACAAAAATTCGACCTCATCTTTATAGACGCAGCGAAAGCTCAATACACAAAATTCTTTGAAAAATACAAAAAAAATCTTTCCGAAAATGGAGTCATCATCAGCGATAACCTTTCTTTTCATGGAATGGTAGATGACATCACCCTGACCCACAATTACAGCACAAAAAAGCTCGTGAGAAAAATTCAAAAATATGTGCAATTTTTAAAGGAAAACCAGGAGTTTGAAACTGAGTTTTTTGAAATAGGTGACAGAATCGGAGTCAGCCGGAGAAAGTAATTTTATTAATTTTATTCGGCTTTCGCCATCACCAGTGACCGCTCGCTCCGCCTCCTCCAAAATGACCGCCGCCACCTGAAAATCCGCCGCCGCTCCCGAATCCGCTTCCAAAACCACCGCTTCGGAAAGTTGAGCTTCCAGAGTGACCGGAACTAAAGCCGCCTTTTCGACCTGTGCGAGGCATATTCATTCCAAAGAGCCTTGATAGGATAAACCACTTGAGTATTCCATTTTTTGAAGTGATTATGATAAAGAAGAAAACAAGCCAGATAATCATAAAAACAGCCCCGACAAGCGAATCATCATCTGACTTTTCATTCAAAACATCATCGTCTATTATTTCCGTATCACCGGAAATAACGCCACCGATATTTTTTACTCCATTCAAAATGCCGCGTGAATATTTTCCATTTTTAAATTCCGGGATGATGACGTTGCGCAAGATGAGCCCGCATTTTACATCTGTCAAAGTGTCTTCAACTCCGTAACCAGTCTCAATACGGACATCATGCTCCTGCATCGCAACAATTAGAATTACACCGTTGTCTTTTCCGCTCTGACCGATTTTCCATGAATCTGCAACTTTGATTCCAAACGAAGCTATATCATCTCCTTTCAAAGACGGCACAGTCAAAACAACAATCTGAGCTGTTGTCTGCTTTTCAACGGCGGCAAGATATCTCGAAATTTCTTCTTCATCGCTCTGGCTGATTATATTTGCATAATCGTTGACCCGACCTTTCAATTCAGGAACTTTGAGCGCAAATGCGGATGCGGAGATTAACGCAGCGCAAAAAAAGGCCGCGATTTTGTTTTTATTTACCATTCTGCATCCTCCAAAATTACAAGTCCATCTGGAAATTCATTCGGATTTTCTTTATGATTCGGAAAATTTTCAGCGAGCAATTCGCCGCATTTTGCAATAGCGGTTTCAAAAGCTTCCGTCACTTTTCCTTTTTTCATATTTTCTGCAAGTTCATCAGCTATAAGATCCCACAAATCCTGCGAAATTTTTTTAGAAATTCCGGAATCTGCTACAATCCGAACTTGCCGCTTCATATAAGAGACAAAAACCAAAATGCCGGAATGCTCGGCAGTTTCATAAATCCCTGATTCTGTAAAATATCTGAACGCTCTGTGAGTAACGCTTATATTTCTTACGGATTTTGGAATTACGATGCGGTCAATAAAAGGAATGTTGCACAGATAAAACGCAATAGTCCCAGCCGCAAAACAACTTACCACAAAAAACAACGGAAGAATCCAGCCCGGCGCTAGCTGCCAATAGTACATTTCATATAAATTACGAATTTTTTCTGAAAAAGGCAGCATAATCGCTAAAACAATAGCAGCAAAACAATCGGCTGCAAGAAGTTCCCAAAACGAATAATGAGAACTTTCAGGTGCGATAGCGACTGCAATCTCGCCTGTCGTTTTTGCTTCCGAATCAGCTACTGCTTTTTTTATTCTTTCGAAATCATTTTCGGTAAAACTGAGTTTTTTTATCAGAGATTTGTGCTTCATTAAAATTCAACCTTTGGAGCTGATTGAGCCTCAGCACTTGCCGCAAAATAAGATTTTTTTTCAAATCCGCTGATGTTTGCGATTATATTTGTAGGAAAACTTCTGACATACTGATTGTAACTTTTTGCAGCTTCATTGAATCGCTGTCTAGAAACTGTAATTCTGTTTTCAGTTCCTTCGAGCTGATCCTGCAATGCCAAAAAGTTTTGGTCTGCTTTCAATTCAGGATACTGCTCCGTAACCATCAACAAGCGCTGAAGACTTGCTCCTAAATTATCCTGCACTTGCTGATACCTTGCAAAAGCGTCCGGATCATTTAATATATCGTCACTCACGTTTATCTGTCCGCCAGCCTTTGAACGGGCTTCGCTCACTTGAGTAAAAACATCGTTTTCATGCTTTGCATAGCCTTTAACAGTTGAAACAAGGTTTGGAATCAGGTCAAGTCTGCGCTGATACTGATTTTGAACTTCTGCCCACGATGCGGAAACAGTTTCATCTTTTGCTACAAGTGAATTATAAGTTTTTTTGTAAAAGGAAAAAATTCCTAAAATACAAATAAAAATAATACCGACAACAACAATCCATTTTGGAAATTTTTTCATAATTCCATCTCCTGTAAAAAGCATCTTGTGCCTGCGTCTATCAGCAAAGCTCTTTCATTCGCTGATGTAATTTAGACTTTATCACACATTTAAAAATTACGGAAACTAAATTGATAAGTCAATTATTTTTTCACGTATTTTTTTTCAATTTCTCTTGCCCGCAACTATAAAGCATAATAGAATAAAGTATTATAAGTTTTTTACAAAGAGGATATTTATGAACAATTTTATTTTTTTGGGACCACCGGGAGCAGGAAAAGGCTCGCTCGCAGTAAAAGTTGCTGAAGCTTACAAAATCCCGCATATTTCTACCGGAGATATTTTTCGTGCAAATATAAAAGCACAGACTCCACTTGGAGTGAAGGTAAAAGCAATCATTGATTCTGGATCTTTAGTAAGCGACGAACTTACTTTTGAGCTTGTAAAAGACAGACTTTCTCAAGATGACTGCAAAAACGGATATATTCTTGACGGATTTCCACGAACAATTCGTCAAGCAGAAATGCTTGAAGAGCTGGCTGCCGACGCTAAAGTTGTAAACTTTGAAATAAAAGATGAAATTGTTATCCGCAGGCTTTCTACGCGACGTGTCTGTAAATCTTGCGGGGCAAACTACAATACTCTCACACTCAAGCCAAAAAAAGAAGGCGTTTGCGACAAATGCGGCGGAGAACTCTATCAGCGTGATGACGACAAACAAGAATCAATTTTGCACAGGATGGACGTTTACCGCGAGCAAACAGAACCGTTGATCAATTTCTACAAAGGAAAAGGAAAGATTACAAACCTCGACGCAGCTATCGAAACAGATGTTTTGCTCAAAGAGTTTCAAAAGATTTTCTAATTTTTTTTCGGCACTCGGCACGGAACGTCTTAAACATGCAAACACGAATGACATTTTAGTTCATCCGTGTTTAAAATCGCTTTTTCCGTGCCCGATTTTTTCAATCAAAAGATTTATTCAATCAAACTTGATATCAAAAGTACCATCTCAATCTTGTATATTGAATTGATTTACATGGTCGTGAATCTTATCAACAGTGTTTTTATTTCCAGAAGCTGAGCTGTCTACGAGCAGAATAGTTTTCTTCATATCTTCAACAATTAAAAGCCCCTCATTTACAGTTTGAACTGCCGTACTTGAAGCTGTCACAATAGTCTGCATAGATTCTCGCAATTTGTACAAATCTTGTATGCTTTTTTCAGATTCTTTTATAGCCTGCTCATAATCTTTTGCTTCAATATTTTTCTTAATGTTATTTATTCCGCCGGAAAGAGCGGAAATATCTGAGCCAGTCAAATAAACAAGTTTGTCTTGGCGACGAGTATTGCTATCAAGTTTTGCGAACGTTGTTGAAAGAGCCTGCAAATATTTAGACGCACTCCTTGCCGTTGTAGAAAGTCGTCCAACTGATTGATTTACAACATCTGTACTGCTCTTGAAATCTCTAATCATCGAAGAAAGTTTTTCGATCATCGTGTTGATACAAGATATGAGAACTCCGAAGTCATCTGTCATGCTTATGTGAATTCTTGCTGTGAGGTCGCCGTTATTTGCAATATCATCCAGAAGTTTAGAAGTTGTTTTAATTCGAACTGAAAGCCCATGTAAAACAGTTACGAATGCGACTGCCCCAAATCCGATTGAACAGAAAAAGCACAAAGCCCCTTTCTTCATGAACAATGTAAGAAAATCACCTTTAAAAACACCGGCACGCTGCTTAATTATAATTCCATAAGGAACCGAAAACATGTTGATTGCAATAAAGTAAACGGCGATAAAAAATACAAGCCCGATAGAAGTTGATATGTTAGATGTTTGAAATTTTTTAAACTCCATGATAGACCGAATTCCTAGTCTTTCACGTTTAGAAGTGAGCATGAAGTCGATCAACTTAATTGTCGTAATTCCTGAAATCCCACCAAAACCGACAGCCTGTGCCATTACAAAGAAAACTCGTGACGGAATAAAAAGATTAGTTCCGTCTGCAATTTTTAGATAGATTACAATAATCTGCCCAATAAAAAAACCTAAAAAGTTTGCAGCCCAAACCAAGAGGATGAGTTTTCTATAACTTTGCAAGCAAATCGCAATTTCATCTTTAGTTGCAGTTCTGTTTTCTGCTTTTAATTTAGAAAGAACTTTATCAAACGGCTTTGCAAAAAAGAAACCTACAATGCTCGCAACAAGCAATAAAAGAGAGCCTATTTCGATATTAAACGCTACGCCTGACCACATGACATTCATTTCATCGTAAATAAATTCCAATGCAAACCATCTTAAAGCCGTAATACCAAAATACGTAATAAACCACATAATTGCGGTAAAAGTAATAAACACACTCATAGATTCATTATACACATAGATTTATATATCCACAACAAGAAAAACTACTTGTACAACATTGCAATATATGTCATATTCATCAAAGATGATTTGCGAATTAGTCGCAAATTTAAGATTATGATTTACAACACAGAACAGAGAAACTTTTTGCTAAATTTCCTCAGACAAAATCCTGACAAGATGTTTTCCGCAAAACAGATTGAAGCAGCATTGTCTGATAAAAGAATAAGCCGCAGCGCAGTTTACAGAAACATTGCAGAGCTGGAAAACGACGGTAAAATCAAACGCTGCACAAAAGCCGGATGCCGCGAATCACTTTATCAATATTATGATACACAAGATTGCCGCAGCCACATTCATCTGTCTTGCACAAAATGTGGAAAAATCTTTCACATGGAAAACAGCGTTGCAGACAATCTCATAAACGATGTTGAGACTACAGAAGGATTTGAAATCAGCAAAGGGGAAACTACTCTGTACGGCAAATGCAGAGACTGTTCCGACAAGGAAGAATGATGGCACAGTTGGAATGTAAAAACCTTACGTTGGGATATGGTTCAAAAATTATAATTGAAGACTTAAATTTTTCTGTCAACAAAGGTGAATATCTATGCATCACCGGTGAAAATGGGTCAGGAAAAACGACTTTGATGAAAACTATTCTCCGGCTGCTCAAACCTTTATCAGGCACTATAAAAACAGGCGACGGATTGCTGCCGGATGAAATAAGCTATCTTCCTCAGCAAACAGATATTCAAAGAGATTTTCCGGCAAGCGTCCGCGAGATTGTGATTTCAGGCTGCCAGTCAAGATGCGGCAAAAGACCTTTCTACAGCAAAGAAGAAAAAAGACTGACATCAGAAGCGATGAAAAAACTCGGGATTTCAAATCTCGAAAAAAAATGTTACAGAGAGCTTTCAGGCGGTCAACAGCAGAGAGTTCTTCTTGCCCGGGCATTGTGTGCAACTCAAAAAATGCTTTTGCTTGACGAACCTGTTACAGGTCTTGACCCTGCAACTACAGAAGAGATGTACAATTTAATAGGTGAACTAAACAAGAGCGGAATAACAATCATTATGATCACGCATGACATTGAGCACGCTTTGAAACACGCAACACACGTCCTGAACATTGGAAACGAAATATTTTTTGGAGACATAAAAGAATATGATAGACACTTTAATTCAGTACTTTAGTTATTCATTTGTAAGATATGCTTTTATTGTAGGAGTGTTGATTTCTCTATGTTCTTCGCTGCTAGGAGTGACGCTTGTCTTAAAAAGATATTCGTTCATCGGAGATGGGCTGAGCCACGTCGCATTCGGAGCAATCTGTATAGCTAGTATTTTAAATCTTTCCAACAACATGTTCCTTGTTCTGCCTGTTACAATAATATGCGCCATTTTGCTGCTGCGCACAAGTAAAAATAAAAAAATTCAAGGAGATGCCGCAATCGCTATGATTTCTGTAGCATCGCTTGCAATCGGATATCTTTTGATGAATGTTTTTTCTACAGCTGCGAACGTATCCGGAGATGTGTGCAGCACATTATTCGGCTCTACATCTATATTGACTTTGACAATAAGCGAAGTGTGGTTATGCACTATACTTTCAGGTGCTGTGATAATCGCATTTGTAATTTTTTACAATAAGATATTTGCAGTCACATTTGATGAAAACTTTGCAACTGCGGTCGGAACGCATGCATCTGTTTACAATCTTATCATCGCAATAATAATTGCAATAATAATCGTGCTAGCGATGAACCTTGTTGGCTCTCTTTTGATTTCGGCACTCGTGATTTTTCCCGCTCTTTCGGCAATGCGTGTATTCAAAAGTTTTAAATCAGTTACAATCTGTTCGGCAGTTGTTTCTGTAGTGTGTTCAGTCTTGGGACTTTTAGTTTCAATTTTAGCAGGAACTCCTGTAGGAAGCACTATTGTCGCCGCAGATTTGTTAGCGTTTATCATTTTTTCTGTTGTGGGCTACCTCATTTAGTTCAAAGTTTTTGATTGTAGTTTATCTGCCATTATTTAAGTTTACATACCAACATTACAGCTTGATGCCGCAATTGCAGCCTATCTTCCGCAATTGCAGGTTACCTGCCAGCCGCAATCACAGCTTACTGCCGCCATTACAGTTTGCATATCGCCTGTATTTCCATTTCTACCTAAAATCACTATAATAGTTTACAAAATTCAGTTAGGCGGAGTTAATAAATGTCAAAATATCCATTTGAATCTATTGAGCCGAAATGGCAAAAATATTGGGACGAAAACAAAACTTTTAAATCAACGGAAGACGAAAAATATCCAAAAGAAAAACGCATGTATGTGTTGGACATGTTTCCTTATCCTAGTGCGGCAGGACTTCATGTTGGACATCCTGAAGGTTATACAGCAACCGATATTTATTGCCGTTATCTTCGCATGAACGGTTACAACGTCCTTCACCCGATGGGATACGATGCATTCGGGCTCCCTGCAGAAAATTATGCAATTAAAACCGGAACGCACCCGAAAACTACGACTAACGCAAATATTGAACATTTTACAAAGCAGATAAAATCGCTCGGATTCAGCTATGATTGGGACAGATGCATTTCGACTTGCGAACCTGAGTATTACAAATGGACACAGTGGATTTTCCTTCAGCTTTACAAAAAAGGTTTGGCATACGAAGCTCAAACTCCAATCAACTGGTGCCCTTCATGCATGACGGGACTTGCCAACGAGGAAGTAAAGGACGGCAAATGTGACCGTTGTGGGACAGAAGTCACACACAAAACTATCCGCCAGTGGATTTTAAAAATTACAGATTATGCAGAACGTCTTGATAGCGACTTAAACACCCTTGACTGGCCGGAAAGCGTAAAGTTGATGCAGCACAACTGGATTGGAAAATCTACAGGTGCGGAAGTCACTTTCACTGTTGCTGACAAAGACGGAAAACCGACAGACAACAAACTGACAGTTTATACAACACGCTGCGATACTTTGTTCGGTGCAACTTACATGGTTGTTTCTCCCGAACATAAAATCATTCCACAGATTACAACTGCTGAACAATCAGACACTGTAAAAGCATATCAGGAAGCGGCTGCAAAAAAATCAGATTTGGAACGAACAGACCTTGCAAAAGATAAAACAGGTGTATTCTCTGGCAGCTACGCAATCAACCCTGTAAACGGAAAACTGATTCCAATCTGGATAGCAGACTATGTACTCATAAGCTACGGCACAGGTGCTATTATGGCAGTTCCCGCTCACGATGACCGCGACTGGGAATTTGCTAAAAAGTTTAATCTTCCAATCGTAGAAGTCCTCAAGAGCGAAGTTAGTGTACAGATTCAGGCGTGGACTCAAGACGGAATCCACGTGAATTCCGATTTTCTCGACGGTTTGAACAAAAACGACGCTATTGAAAAGATGCTCGAATTCCTTGAGGAAAATAAAATAGGACACAAGGCTATAAATTACAAACTGAGGGATTGGGTATACAGCCGCCAGCGTTATTGGGGAGAACCGATTCCTCTCATCCATTGCCCGAATTGTGGCACAGTTCCTGTCCCTGAAGAAGAACTTCCGCTCAAGTTGCCTGAAGTAAAATCGTATCAACCGACAGGAACCGGAGAATCTCCTCTCGCCGCAATAGATTCATGGGTAAACTGCAAATGTCCGAAATGCGGTGGCGCTGCAAAACGAGAAACTAACACAATGCCGCAGTGGGGTGGTTCTTGTTGGTACTACTTGCGATATCTAGATCCTAAAAACGGCAAACAATTCTGTGCTCCAGAAAAAGAAAAGTATTGGATGCCTGTCGACTTATATATCGGGGGTGCTGAGCATGCAGTGCTTCATCTTTTATATGCGCGTTTTTGGCACAAAGTCCTCTACGATTTGGGTCTTGTTTCTACAAAAGAACCGTTCCAGCGTCTTGTAAACCAAGGGATGATAACTTCTTTTGCATATCAACGTAAAAACAAAACTCTTGTCCCTGTCGATGAAGTTGAACAGAGAGAAGACGGCAACTGGTACGAAAAAGCAACAGGAGAAAAACTTGAGCAAGTTGTTGCAAAAATGTCTAAATCTCTGAAAAACGTCGTAAACCCTGATGATGAAATAAAATTGTACGGTGCTGACTCTGTTCGGATGTACGAAATGTTTATGGGACCTCTGACTATGTCAAAACCTTGGGCAACACAGGGAATTGTCGGCATTCACAGATTTCTCGAAAAAGTCTGGGCTGTTTCTGAAAAACAAATGGCAGATATAGACATAACAGGGAAAATTGAAGATAAAGCGCTTGCCTCTGCTCGAAAAACATTTGCACAGACAATCAAAAAAGTCACCGACGACACGGCGAGCCTGAACTTCAACACAGCAATCAGCCAGATGATGATTTTCATAAACGAGATTTCAAAGCTGCCAAAAATTCCTAAAGCTATGTGGTCTGACTTTGTAAAAGTTCTTTCGCCTTACGCACCTCATCTTTGCGAAGAATTGTGGCAGAAACTTGGACATGACGCAACAATCGCATACGAAAGCTGGCCTACTATCGATGAGGAATATCTCAAAGACGACTCAAAGCAAATTGTTGTCATGGTAAACGGTAAAAAACGAGATGTATTTGAAATCGCCCCAAATTCTAGCGAAGATGAACTCAAATCAGCAGCGCTGGAACGCGAAAGTGTAAAAAAATTCGTTGAAGGGCATGATATTGTAAAATGCGTAGTAGTTCCAGGCAAGCTCGTCAGCATCGTGATTAAATAAATCTAGTCGACCGCTAAGCGACCTCTGTTACAGAGTTTATAATATTAAAAAGATATTTAAACCCTGTACCAGCGATTGCTTTTTCCGCTTCGTTCGATATAGACATAAAATAGAGTTTATGACCGACTTCGTCAGCATCGTTGAAAGCAGCCATCAAACAACCGATTCCGGCAGGATCCAGTTCTACCAACCTTGACATATCAAGCACGATGTTGTTTTTTTGAACGGCTTCATACAATGTCTGCTCAAATTCACCGAGTGTGTACGCATTCAAAGAGCCTTCAAGTTCATATAAGTGATAGTTTGCTCCGTCCTTTTCGATAATTGTCAACTGCTCCATATTATAATCCAGCCTCCTTCATCAATGCATCTATATCGCTCAAATCAGGCATTTCAAAACCTTCCGAGGAACCGGAAGCGGCAACGGCACCAATCGGCGAGGTGGCTGCATTTTCACTTTCGGAAGTCTCTTGTTGTGATGATTCCTCGATTATCTCAATTTCGGTCGATTGTTTTTCAGTCTCAAGTCCTTTTGCATCTTCAGAAACTTCAAGCTCTTCGACAGCTTTTTCTTCATCGGAAATTTCAACATGTTTTTCTTCGTCCGTATTTGCAGCAGAATCTTTTTCAGGCTGCTCTGCACGTTTTTCTCCGCCCTCATATTTTAATGTGAGGATTGAAACATCGTCTTCCATTTCCTTTGACATAAACTTTATGAGTCCGTCAAACATAAACTGAGCCATTCGTTGTGCCGGATAAGTTGTGTTGTCGATTAGAGCCTGCTGAACTCTTTCTTTACCGAATTGTTCACCACGGAGCGAGTGCGCTTGAATCAGACCATCTGTACAAGCTAGGAAAATATCCCCACTGCTCAACTTTGTTGTTTTAACGGAAAGGAACGGTGAAATATCTTTCACAAAACCGAGAATATGTCCCGAACCTTGAATTTCAATTACGTTGTTGTAGATTTGCGTGTACATCATCAATGTAGGAATACCGCAGTTGATGTAATACATAGTATCTGTTTCAAAATCTATCATTGCAAAAAGACCTGCAAAGATTGTTCCTTTTGGCAAAGAATCTCGAACGAAAGTGTTGAGTTTTTTAACAAGCTGTTTAAAATCGTGTACTTCTGCAAGATAAGTACGGATGATAGATTTTAAGATGACCATGTTCATAGAAGCGGCTATACCTTTACCCGACAAGTCGCCTACAACAAACAGATGTCGTTTATCTGTAAGTCGAATCAAATCTATAAATTCACCGCCGATGTTGTGCGCAGGAACCATCAGATATCCTACATCGATTTTAGGATTTTTTACGTGGTCGATATTTTCCTGAATAGATGTGATAATCTGCGAAGACATTCTGATTTCACGGTTTACAATACCGATGATATCTTTATTTGAAATGTTGCGCATGTAGTAACAGAATACAAAGAAATATGAATAAAGTTTTTCAAAAACGTTGTAGTCATATTCTTTGTAGTGGTCGCCAGATGCCTTTATACCGAGGGTGATTATGCCGAAAATATTGTGACCTTCGTTCAAGATGAAAAATGCATCTGATTTTGTAAGCTTAAAGAAATCGTTGAGTTCTTTTTGTATCAACGAAAGGTCGTGCTCCTTTTCAATTTGACTTTGAATAACAATGTTTTTATTGATGTTCAAAATTTTATCAAAAATCGGATTGCTCAACGGAATTTTTACATTGACGTCATTAGATGAATATGCGACTTCGAGTTCGTTCTGACTTGTCAAAATATAAACAGACATCGATGAAGATTCGACGTTGCGTCTTAAAATATCGAACATCTGTTCCGTAATCTGATCCATTTCACCGTCTGCATAGTCGATAGTTGCAAGAGCTTTTTCCAAAGCGGCTTCGTAATCGGCTGTATACAGCTTAGAAGATGTATTTAAAAACTCACTTATCCAAAGCGCAAATATAATGATAGCTGTTGAATAAACGCAGAACAACCCAACAAATTTGAATGTCATAAAATTATTTTGCGGCTGCAAAATTCCTGAAAGAAATCCTATAAGGGTCGCCGGAATCAAATATGACATGATTGTTTTGAAGAAAGTAACAAGAATCGCTTTTCCTGACGGAACCGCAACTTGCGTCAGTGCTCTGTAAAATACAAAATACATAAAAAGATATGCATATATATAAAACAAAGAAGAAGTGAGCAGTGCATCGTGGACAAACTGTAACCCTAAGTTTATAAGTCCCATAATGATAAGCCCTTCTCCCATTACAACCGTCTGATATTTTTCAAGCTGTGTTGCGTTTTTGTTTTCTTGCAAAAGAACGAGGAAAATATACGAAACTACAGGAAGCAAATATTTATACAATACGATATATACTGTGCGCCATGTCCATGGAAAAAGAATATTTGCAGTGCCTGTAAAAAGATAATCAGATGTATAAAAAATTCCGTTTTCCAATGAGATATAAATTGTATTGTACTTGAAAAATGCCATATAAATTGCAAGGAAAATCAAAAGATATTTTACGATTGTCGCAATCGTCTTTTTTTTAGGTGAAGCAAATCCTATAAGGGCACTGCTCATGAATACAAACATAATTCCGTCTATTGCGGCAATCAGTTTCATCAAAGCAGAAATCAGAACATCAAAATGAACAAATTTCATTATCAAAACTGAAACAAGCAAAATCGATTCGATTGTTGCAATAAGTCCTGCAATTGAGAACGTACTTACACTTGGATTATTGCTTTTGACATTCTTATCGAGGATGTGCGTAAAAAATGCAAGTACAAGCATTGCAAGAATATTTAACAATATATAGACCATATCAGTACCCTACCTTCGCAATCATCATAGTAACATCATCATGAAGCTTTTTATCGCCGTTGTATTTCATGATAAGGTCAACAATATCATCAACCATCTCCTGAGGAGATTTTGCTGCACCGGAAATCAACGTTTTTCTGTAGATATCGGTATCACCGAGTTCGACGCCATCATCGTCCATAACTTCCGAAACTCCGTCAGTAGCCATCAAAATAGTGTCGCCGCGGAACAGACGCTGTTCCCCAACTTCTATATCATCAAGTTCAAGAATTCCAATGAGCGACGCATTTGAAGTAAGCGGTTTGATGCGGTATCCATTAGGAGACGGAGAGAGGATTATCGGGTCTGACATAGACGCATTGATATATCTTATTTTCATTTTGTCTGTATCAACGACGCCAAGGAATAGTACTGTATATTTATCTTGCAAGTGCATTCCTTTTATCGCTTTATCAACAGCGTGAATAACTCCTACAAGATCTTCTTTATCTTCAATAATTTTTACAGTGTTCATCACCAAGCCCATTATCAATGCAGCCGGCAAACCTTTTCCTGATACGTCGCCGAGCATGAGCAAAGTTTTTGAAGCGTCGATAGGCAGAATTGAAAAATAGTCGCCCGATACGTTTACAAGAGGTCTAAAATATGTGGCGATTTTAAGTTTACTGATATTTGGAATTTTCTGCGGCAGAAATGATTGCTGCGTTATAGCCAACTGCTCCCATTCCTTTGTTGTAGAAGAAATTTCAGAAAGTGTTGCGATTGTCCGTGTGCGCGAAACAAAACGTTTATATTCCTCAAAAAGCCGATCGTATACATTGAGGTCGAACAAACGTGTATAGCGACAGAAAATATAGAGGTGATGTTTGTCATAACACATAAAAAATCCGCGAGTCTTCTTGTAATTTGTCGTAATGCCGAGGTGGTTATCAAAAAAATAAAAACCGTCAGGCCACGCTTCTGTAAAGTTCAGTGCAAGTTTATTTTTTACAGATTCAGATGTAGAAGTCCTGTTAGGGCTGTTATACAGAATATAATTTTTTTTGCGGTCTATCAAAAGGACAGCGCAGTCAGCTTGCCTTTCCAAAATTTCACCGATTACTGCATAAAAATCATCAAGAGAGTAACAAAAACGAAGACGATCTATAAATTTGTTTAAAATTACGGTTTCGCCAGACTCAAGCGTTTGCCTGCGAGTGAGCGGTATAAGATACGAAATAAATTTATTTCCCCAGAAGACGACGACAAGAAATAAAACAGAACAAACTACAAATGTTACTTCTGAAAAACTTGAATCTCGCCTTTCCGGAAGTAAAATGAGACAAATTATGATAAAATGAACGATTGTAACAATATTTACGCCGATTATTACAATCCTTTTTCGTGTTTTATACATTTTAACCTCTATTTTTTACTTAAATTATTTAAACTCATCTTTAATATTTTAGCACAGTATCGGCAAATTTGAACTAAAAGTTTATTTTTTGGAAAAGATTGGAAAAGATAAGAAATGATGGCGGTTAAAACAAAAAGTGCCTGTCCAAAAACTTCAGTTTTTGGACAGCTTCCTTGATTTTATGTGCGACGTTTAAAATTAAATCATTATAATATAAAGACTTAATTTTAAACTCGACAGGCTGTCGAAAAAGTAATCGACTTTAGAGACAGCCCCTTTTTTACGTATTGTAAGTCAATTTATTTTACAAAGTTGCTTGTTTTGTAAAGTGTTTATTCACCCAACTTTGACAAATTCAACAAAGGAGGTTCTTTTGGCGGATTTTCAAGTTCAAGATACTGTCTGAGCAAATCTTTTTGTTTTGAAGAAATGCGTGTAGAAACCTGAACAATAATCTTCACGTACAAATCACCTTTTCGCGTAGAACCTGAAATCGGAACTCCTTCACCTTTGATGCGCAAAAGTTTTCCATTTTGAATTCCTTCAGGAACTTTTATCAAAAGTTTTTTATCGTCAAGCGAAGAAATCGTAATTTCACAACCGAGCGCTGCCTGTGCAAAAGTGATTGGAACAGCACAGTATAAATCAGTTCCCTCTCGTTCAAAATACGGATGCTGACTTACGTGGATTACAACTACAAGGTCTCCCGCAGCTCCACCGTTTTCTCCAGCATCACCCATTCCGTGTATCACAATTCGTTTACCGTTATCAACTCCTGCCGGAATCTTCAACGACATGGACTTAGATTTTTCTTTTACACCAGAACCGTGACAATTTGGACAAGGTTTATCGATGACAGTTCCTTTTCCACCACACTTCGGACAAGTCTGCTGAATCGTAAAGAAACCGTTGCCCTGCCGAACTTGTCCCATACCGTTACAAGTCGGGCAAGTTTTTTTAGAAGAACCTGCGGCACCACCAGTTCCTTTGCATTCTTCACAAACCTCGTTGTGGCTAAAATGAATCTCTGCGGTAGTGCCGTAGACAGCATCTTTAAACTGAAGCTGAAGGTCGTATCTAAGGCTCGCACCAGCGGCAGGCCCTCTGCGGTTTCTTGAAGAGCTTGAGCCTCCACCGAAACCGCCGCCAAAAATGCTGTCAAAAATATCGGAGAAACCACCGCTGGCTCCACCAAACAAGTCGCTAAAGTCGTGGAATGCGTGTGAATACTGTGCTCCACCACCCTGATCCATTCCTTCAACGCCAGCAAAACCATACTGATCGTACAGAGGACGCTTTTTCTCATCAGAAAGAACTTCGTAAGCTTCTGTTGCTTCACGGAATTTTGCTTCAGCCTCTTTGTCGCCTGGATTTCTATCCGGATGATATTTTACAGCGAGCCTTCGGTATGCCTTTTTAATCGCATCCTGATCCGCAGATTTATCAATCCCTAATACTTCATAATAGTCTCGTTTTGCTGCCATTTATAACACCCAAAAAATTTATTTCGATATCAGCGCCTTATTTGTCGTCATGAACTTCGTATTCAACGTCGTCTGCCGAGCCTTTGTCGAATCCCGATTTCTTTTCTTCAGTCTCGGCACCTGAATTATTTTCAGCACCGGCAGCACCGTCCGCATTTTGCTGAGATCCTTGAGCGCCTTGCTGTTTGTAAAGTTCTTCAGCAATTTTGTAAGAAGACTGTTTGAGTTCTTCTGTCTTTGCCTTGATTTCTTCTACATTTTCACCTTGCATTGCCTGTTTGAGAGCTGCAATTGCATCTTCGACTTTCTGTTTTTCAGCACCGTCAATCTTGTCACCAAGGTCTTTGATTGATTTTTCAGTTGCATAGATCAAACTGTCGGCTTCATTTCGTGCATCAACACTTTCGCGTTTTGCTTTATCAGCTGCGGCATTTGCTTCGGCATCTTTAACCATCTTATCGATTTCTGCTTCGCTCAATCCTGAAGATGATGTAATTTGAATGTGCTGTTCTTTACCTGTTCCAAGATCTTTAGCAGATACGTGAACAATTCCGTTTGCATCAATATCGAATGTAACTTCAATCTGTGGAACTCCGCGCGGAGCTGATGGAATACCTACGAGGTCAAATCGACCGAGTGTACGGTTTTGATCAGCCATTTCTCGTTCACCTTGAAGTACGTGAATCGATACGGCAGTCTGTCCATCGGCAGCAGTAGAGAAAATCTGACTCTTCTTTGTAGGAATTGTCGTATTTCTTGGGATAAGTTTTGTGAATACTCCACCCATTGTTTCAATACCGAGAGAAAGCGGCGTTACGTCGAGCAATAGGATATCCTGTTTAACATCTTTATTCAAAATACCGCCCTGAATTGCAGCACCGATTGCAACAGCTTCATCAGGGTTTACAGCACGGCTTCCTTCTTTTCCGAATATTGATTTTACAACTTCCTGAACTTTTGGCATACGTGAAGAACCGCCGACGAGAATTACTTCGTCGATTTTGTCTGTCGTAAGTTTTGCATCTGCAAGAGCTTTTTTACAAGGTTCTTTTGTTCTTTCAAACAAACTGTCTGTCATCTGTTCAAACTGAGAGCGAGTCAAAGTCTTCTGCAAGTGTTTTGGACCTGATGCATCAGCTGTGATATACGGCAAATTTATATCTGTTGAAGTCTGGTTAGACAAACTGATTTTTGCATTTTCAGCTGCTTCACGAAGTCTCTGCAAAGCCATCGGGTCCTTAGAAAGATCAATTCCTGTATCTTTCTTAAATTCAGCGATAAGCCAGTCAGAAATCACACGGTCCCAGTCGTCTCCACCAAGGTGTGTATCACCGTTTGTAGAAAGAACTTCAAAAACACCGTCAGCGAGCTGAAGGATAGAAATATCAAATGTACCACCACCGAGGTCGTAGACAGCGATAGTCTTTTCTTTAGACTGATCTTTATTGAAACCGAAAGCAAGAGCAGCTGCAGTCGGTTCGTTTATAATACGCTTTACATCGAGCCCTGCAATTTTACCTGCATCTTTTGTAGCCTGACGCTGAGCATCGTTGAAGTATGCCGGTACAGTTACAACAGCTTCCGTTACCTCTGTTCCAAGATAATCTTCAGCAGTTTTCTTCATTTTCTGGAGAATGAAAGCCGAAATCTCCTGCGGAGAATAACGTTTTTTAGTTCCGTTTTCATCAACTTCGATTCGAACGTCCTGACCGTTGTCGATAACCGAATATGGAAGTTTTTTCGCTTCTCCTGTAAGTTCAGAGAATCTGTGCCCGATAAGACGTTTTACAGAGTAAATTGTGTTTTTTGGGTTTGTTACCATCTGGTTTTTCGCAGGTGCGCCGACTATGCGGTCTCCCTTTGAAGTAAAACCTACAATAGATGGAGTTGTACGTCCTCCTTCTGAATTCTGAATTACAACAGGTTCGCCGTTTTCCATTACGGCAACACAAGAGTTTGTTGTTCCTAAGTCAATTCCAATAATCTTTCCCATAATATTTACCTCTTAATAATTTACAATTTATAGTTTTCTAATTTCGACCGTCTGGTCGCCGCTCACGCTTTTGGTACATTAACCATTACCTTAGCATGCCTTATAACTCTATCTTTAAGTTTGTATCCTTTAAGATAAATCTGCTTCAAAGTTTCTTTTTTTGCATTTTCATCTTCTACACGACCGATTGCTTCGTGTTCATTCGGATCAAAGTCTTCGCCTTCTTTTCCATACGCTTTTAGACCATATTTATCTTCAAGCATTTTTACGAGGCTCTCGTTTATCATTTTGATTCCGTCTGCAATAGTTTTTGCATCTTTAGCATCTTTTGCAGCAGCAATCGTGCGGTCAAAGTTGTCGAGACTTTCCAGCAAATCTCCAAGAAGAGAAGCGTTTGCATAATCATAAGTTTCCTGTTTTTCCTTGAGCATCCTTTTGCGGTAATTATCAAAATCAGCCGCACGGCGAAGAAGCTGATCTTTCAATTCGGCATTTTCTTTTTCAAGAGCCGCAATTTTTTCTTCGGGAGTCGGTTCCTTTTCTTCTTTAGCAGGTTCAGCAGAAGATGTCGTATCTGCCTTTTTTTCTTTATTTTCAGCAGTTTCAACAGTTTCTTCAGTGTTTGACTTTTTTTCTTCATTTTCAGAAGTTTCTACATTCTCCGCTTTCTTTTCTTCTGTCTTTTCTGTCTGACTTTGTTCTTTTTTTTCTTCAGCCATCAATACAAATTCCTTGTTTTTGTGTAGAGTTTTTTTTCTACACAAAATTTATTATCGTTAATTTTAAATTAATAATTTATTGTGCAAAGCGTCAACAGAAATTTTATAAAATCATCGTTTTTTGAAGAACTTAAAAATATCGCGTTTAGAAAAACAGACTTTTCTCTTTGATAATGATAAAATTGCCGATATGAGTGAAAAAATACGTGCGGAGCGGAACAGAACGCTCAGTCTTTCTCAAAATGAAATCCCTGAATTGAAAAAAAAATTGTTAAAATTGCCTTATGACTTGAGTCATTCAAAAATGCCGCTTGAGGCGGTTTTAAATAAGACTATAAACGGAGATTTGATTTCTGTTCTCCCACATCTACCGGATGAGTTTGCCGATTTAATAATTGTCGACCCTCCTTATAACTTAAGCAAAAATTTCAACGGAAACTCATTTTCTGCTCGCTCCGAAGATTCTTACGATAGATATCTTTCTACATGGTTTCCGCAAGTTTGCCGCAAATTAAAACAGACAGGCTCGCTTTACATCTGCGGAGATTGGAAATGCACATCGTCTTTGCAGCGCGCTGTTCAAAAAGAGCTTAAGATTTTAAATAGAATCACGTGGCAGCGAGAAAAAGGACGCGGCGCAAAAACAAACTGGAAAAACGGAATGGAAGATATCTGGTTTGCTGTAAAAAATCAAGACGATTATTATTTTGATGTCGATGCCGTAAAACTCAAGCGCCGTGTGATTGCTCCGTATAAAACCGATGGAAAGCCTAAAGATTGGGAACAAGAAGAAAGCGGCAACTTCAGGCTCACCTGCCCTTCAAACTTTTGGGACGATATAAGTATTCCGTTTTGGTCGATGCCGGAAAACACAGACCATCCAACTCAAAAACCGGAAAAGCTATATGCAAAATTGATTTTAGCTTCATCACGTCCCGGCGATGTTGTATTTGATCCTTTTCTAGGGAGTGGAACTTCTAGCGTCGTCGCAAAAAAACTTGGACGGAACTACTGCGGAATTGAGATAAACGAAGAATACTGCATGTTTACGGAAAAACGCCTTGAAAAAGCTGAAACAGACAAATCGATTCAAGGTTATAAAGACGGCGTATTTTGGGAAAGAAACTCAGGAGCATGATATTCGATATAATCTCCGGCAGCCAACCAAGCCGGTAAAGTCAAAGCTCCTATTGCGGTGCGCTCGAGTTTGACAACTTCGTTCCCAAGCGCTTTAAAAATTCTTCTCACTTGATGGAATTTTCCTTCTGTGATTTTTATTTCACATTCAAAAAGCGTTTCATCTGTAAAGCGTATTTCGGCAGGGGCGGATTGCAGCTCGGGAGATTTTTTTTCAGCTGGCAAAATCAACCCTTGTCTTGCAAGAGCGATATATTGTTTTTTTCCGGGAGATTTAAGGCGCACACGGTAAGTTTTTTGAACATTCATTTCAGGAGCAGTCAAATAATGAGAATAATATCCGTCTGTAGTCAGTAACAACAACCCTGAAGTATCGCAGTCAAGCCTGCCCACTGTGTGCAGCCGCTCCCCACGTTTTGCATTGCGGACAAGATTTTGCAATTCGGGAGTCAGCAACTGATAGACAGTTTTGTGAGAGTCTGAGACAGCCGAACATACGTAGCCGCAAGGTTTATTCATAAGCAGATATATTTTATCATTCGTCACAGAAGATTCTGCTTTTTTCATTTTCCAATTCTATTTTTTCAAGCATTCCATCGCCACTTATGCACAGATCGTTTGCAGCTTCCTTATCTTCAAGATTTTGTGACAAATTTTGCATCAACTTTATCACTTTTTTGATGAGATGGTTGCTGATTTTTTTATCATATTCAACATCGAGCTGTGAATTGAATTCTGAACCAAGAACGCCGGATTTCAAAAGTGATTCAGCAGTCAAAAGAAGTCCCGGCTTTCCTGACAGTTTTCCTATAAGATATTCAATCTTTATTCTCATCCTGCACGATGCAAAAGAATTGCGTTCTTCTTCCGGGAGAGATTTTGAAAGCTCTTTTAGAGTTTTGAACAATTCTATTTTATCTGCATTTTCTAAAGCTGCATCGCTGTCATTTAAAATCAATTCTATTTTTTTAAGCATTTCATCAGGAGTGATATCTGAATCTATTTTTATTTCTGTGTCTTGAGTTTGCTGCTCTGAAGGCTCTGGACTTTCGATGCACTCCGGATATTCTTCTACACATTCCTGATGTTCGGGCTTGCCGGAAATCACTTCATCTACAGTAAGAAAATTACTATTTGGATTTGAAAGCGCAGACTTATTTTGTTCTGCAATCGCGTCCCCTTTTTCAATACTGTGTTCAAGCTTTGCAGCCGCCAATTCAGAATGTGCAGAAGTCTCAGAAAGCTTGTCAGCTTCCGGTTTTTCTTCTTGAGCTTCGATCACATTGTCGAGGAGTTGTTCAGGAAGTAAATCATCAGGTTCTGGGGAATCAGATTGTTTCGTTGTAACTTCAGGTTCTGAGGAAACCTTCGGTTCCGGAGCTTGCGGATTTTGGGCAGAAACAGCCTGTTCTTCTTGTTTATTTTCTGCCAATCTATTCTCCGACTTCTTTACGGCATCTTCCGCAATGTTTGCAGCTTTCCTTGCAGTATCAAGAGCGCTTTGAGCGATTTCCTGTGCCTGACTAAAAATCGGTGCCGACTCTACAGGTGGAGTAAAATTTCTGAGATTCGGATTTTGGACCGGAGACGGGGTTCCTACATGCTCTACAGGATTTCTACTGTTGTCAAAAGGCAAAGTGGAACTATCACCTTTCTCAGAATCTAAATAATTTTCAGGTTCTTGTTCCTGTTCGATGATAGGGCTAGGCGCTTCGAGAGGTGTTTCTTCAATTGTTTTATTGTCATCATCAAATTTCGAAAAATCAAATCCTTCATCTTCCGACAAAGCATCTCCTGCCGGTTCGGTAAAATTGCTGTCATCAAAAATATTAGAAATGTCGCTGTCTTCAGGTTCTTGGATTTCTTCATTTTCTCCTACAGTTGCGCTCTCGTTTTCCGTATTTTCACTTTTTTCTGAATTTTCGACTGCTTCATCGTCTTCGGCTTGAGGTTGAGCGATTTCTTCCGGCGCTTGTTCGGGAGTCTGCTCTTGTTCATGTTCCTGCTCGGCTTCAAGTGGCTGCCAGTCTTCCTGCTTCAGTTTCGGATCAGGAGTTTGCTCATGTTCGCCTTCCTTCTGTTTATCGGTGTCGTCTGCGAAATCTTCCCAAAAATCATCGTCGTTTGGAATTATATCTTCAACAGAGGAATCGTCTCCCATCTGATCATAGTCAAAATCATCGGGATTCTGCTCTTCCAGAGAAATGTCTTTTTCAGTGTCATGTTCTGTAGAATCATATTCGCCGTTACTAGATGAATCTGACTGAGTTTCCTCAACAGCCTCGTCTTCTTTAAAAAGAGTTTCATTGATTTTTTTAAGCTCGTTGCACGCATAGATATTAGGATTGTGAAATTTCAAGCTTTTTTCATACGTTTTTTTTGCTCCAATCAAATCGCCGATTTCGAGTTGAACGCTTCCGAGACTGTTGTAGCCGTCAGGAACTTTCGGATTTCGCTCGATATATTGTTTTGCACAATCGATTGCTTTATTGAAGTTTCCAGTCTGAACGTAGCGTTCCGCAGCATTGAGAAGATAATCGCTGTACGGCTGCTCTAATTTTTCAATTTTTTGATAGTAAGAGTTTGCAGCTTCATCGTCGCCGCGGCATATAAAATATTGACCATACAAATCGAACACTTCAGGGTCTTTGTTGCCGGTTTCCGCATCGACTTTTTTAATCGTCTCTAAAGCTTTTTCATATTTTTGAGTTGAAAGAAGCATGTGCGCACTGCGTTTTTGTGCATCAACATTTGAAGAATCAAGCTCAAGAGCGTCATTTATAGTGACAACCGCATCATCAAAGTTTTTGTTTTTTTCAAGAGATTCTGCAAGCGAAATTAAAATATTGATATCGTTTTCGCGCATCTGGTTTGCGTGCTTGTACGTTTTTGTTGCGTTGTCGTAGTCAAACTGATTGAGATATATTTTGCCGAGCATGCACAAAAGATCTATATCATTCGGATGAAGTTTTATCGATTGTTCAACAAGCTCTTGAGCATGTTTTGTGTGCTGGCATTTGATTAAAAGTTTGCTGAAGTCCCTGATTGCGTCTATCCAGCCGGGACGAGTTTTCAACGCAGCTTCAAAGCATTTTACGGCTTCGGGATAGTTTTTTGATTCAACGTACGAACGTGCAAGGTTGTAGTTTAAAACAGGATGATTTTGGTCTACCTGTAGTCCGCGTTTATATTCCGCGATCGATTTTTCATAATCTTTTTTATCAAAATATATTGAACCTAAGTGATTATAAGCTAAAACGTCGTCCGGATTTTTTTCAATCACTGATTCAAACGATTCAACAGCATCCTGATAGTCGCCCATCTCTTTATATGTAAAGCCGAGATTGTACTCAATATCTGCAACGTTTCCGCCTACATTCAATGCCTTTAAAAGAATATTTACAGCATCGTTGTAGCGCTCTAATCGGCGATATATTCCGCCAAGACTTATCATCGCATCAAAATTTTTAGGATTATTGTTGATTATTCGTTCGTAATAAGGAATTGCCTTTACATCTTCGCCGGCTCTTGAATAAATACTTCCTATCGCATTCAAGTATTCTTCATTATTGCCGTCTTCCTTAAGCAGTTCTTTGTAAAAACGGGCGGCGGATAACCAATCATGTGCAGTAGCAGCGTTTTGTGCTTTCGTTAAAATCAAACTCTTTTCCATATTTTTTCCCTACTTCTTCAAACGTGCACGGGGTCTCGCAAATACTTCTTTTGAAATATTCCCAACAACTCTCATATCATAAGATGACCAGGCAGCGACGGCAAAATAATAAATTTTTCCGTTTTCAAGCCCTGTTACAGTATACGAAGTTACGTTGCCAACGTTAATAGGCGATTCGCCTTCTATCGCCATTCTTCCAAGATATTCTCCCGGTCGCGTACCATAATAAAGGTAATAACCTCCGGCGGTGTCATCTACCGAATAATTCCACGAGATTGTGACACTTCCATCGCCTGCGACAGCTTTTACGATAAACGGCGGAAGCGGCTCAGGCAGCTCTGTAAATTCCAGAGTGATTGACGTGATTGAAGGAGTTTTTGCGCAGTTTCCATCAGGCATCAGATCCGCAGCGACCTGAAAATAAAGCCCTGTGATCCCGGTAATTTTTTCACCGCTTTCTACATGTTTCCATTCAGGATAAGTGTCTGTCCAACCATAAAAATTGTCTCCTGAACGGACAAAATAATTAACATCAGTCTGCTCAGGAACATTCATCTCAGCTTTCAAATAATCTAAAGTTGAGTCTTTTGAAACAATTATAGGTTTTGTCACAAAACGTCCGCCCTCAGGAAGATACTGTGCATGGTCAAGAGAACCGGCGTTATCTGCCGATTTGAAGTCAGATTGAGAATAAGGAACTCTCATAATCCTTATATCATCGATTTTCCCTGTATATTCGCTGCAAAAATGAATCTCCGACGGAGTTCCGAGTTTTACAAGAAAATTTTGACCGTCTTCGCGTCCGTTTGAAGTTACGTATTTTATAGCCTCTGTAATGCCGTTTACTTTATATGAAAGTTCGCCAGTCTCGCTGTCGTAAGAGAGCGTGTGCAAACTCCATTTGTCCGGAATTATTTTTGAAACACCGTTTAGGACAACATCTTTAGAAACATTTTCAACATCGACATCAAAAAAATTTGAAAAGCTCCAGTTTAGATGCCCTTTATCAAAAACAGCATACATCGCCTGATAGACAAGTTGTCCGTCTTCATTTTTAGAAGACTCCCAATTGATTATTGTTTCGCCGTTTTCTGCAAGCGATGGGCAGAGCCAAAATTCAATTGAAAACGACCCCATAAATCCTTCAGAGCCAAAATAAGTTCCCGGCTTTCCAAAAATGCTCAAGCCCCCCATATTTCGACTTAAACCGGCGTGACGCTCATTTATCGTATCATCAGCAATTTTGAGGTTGTTCTGCACAATCTGGTAGTCGCCGTCAGATATCGGATTTTCAGGATTTTCAAAGTCGATAATCAAATCAGTAAATTGATCAGCCTTAAAAGAATTTGATGCAAGTTCAATAGAATCATAACCGTAGCGCCCTTTACCGGTTGTAACATTTTCTTGTTTTGCAAAATCTTGCCAAC
The DNA here is from genome assembly GCF_014334335.1 of Treponema sp. Marseille-Q3903. Classification (NCBI taxonomy): domain Bacteria; kingdom Pseudomonadati; phylum Spirochaetota; class Spirochaetia; order Treponematales; family Treponemataceae; genus Treponema; species Treponema sp. Marseille-Q3903. The sequence continues at coordinate 629,398 of NZ_JACSEU010000001.1, read as the reverse complement.
CTTTTTTCCCGCCGAGCACATAAGTTTTTGCAGACAACGATGAAAACATAAAAACAGCAGAAATCAAGCACAAGGCTGTAAAAATAACTCTTTTTTTGATATAATTTCTAACCATAAAATGACAGCCAAAACTACACGTGAAATATTGCACGAAACAGCTCTGAAAGCTCCTTTATCAAGCGGTGTGTACATGTGGCGAAATGCCGAAAACACCGTAATTTATGTAGGAAAAGCTAAAAACCTCAAAAATCGGCTCTGTTCCTACTTTTCAGGAAAACAGAGCGTAAAGACAAGGCTCTTAATCTCCCACGCCAATTTTATTGAATATATCACAACAACAAACGAGTACGAAGCTCTGTTGCTGGAAAACAACCTAATTAAAAAATATAATCCAAGATACAACATTTGTCTAAAAGACGGTAAATCATATCCTGTTTTACGCATCACAAAGGAACGATTTCCAAAGGTTTTTAAAACACGCCAAATCATGCAAGACGGTTCGACTTACTTTGGTCCCTTTCCTGATGTATGCGCTCTCGACACATTTATTGAAACAATTTTCAAACTGTATCCAATACGTCATTGCAGAACTTTAAGAAAACGCGATACACCGTGTCTGTACTATCACATGAAACAATGTAGCGCACCGTGTTGTAACAAAATATCTGAACAGTCCTACAATGATTACATCGGCGAAATAAAAAGGTTACTTGAGGGGAAAGGCAACGAAACTGTTGCAAAGCTGACTACAGAGATGAAAGCTGCCTCAAAAGAGCTCAATTTTGAAAAAGCCGCAAGACTCCGCGACGGAATCAAAGCGCTGATGGTTTTACAGAATCAAAATATAGTAGAGACTTTTGATTCCGATGACCGCGACTACATAGCGTATTTTTCTGAGGGAGAGCTTGTAAGTTTTACTGTGCTGAAAATCAGAAACGGGAAACTGACCGGGCGCGAAAATTACCGTGCTGAATCGCTCAACGACGACGATGATTTGATTGGTGAATTTCTTGCAGTTTACTATGAAGATGAAAAAACAATACCGCCGTTTGTGTACATTCCGCAGACGACAGAATATGAACATATTTCTCGCTGGCTAAAAGAAGAAAAAAAATCGGACTCAAATATAATAGTTGTCGATTCCGGAGATTCACCTCGCGATGTTGCCGCAATTCAAATGGCTAGGCAAAATGCACACGAAGATATCGTCAGGCGTTTGCGAGACAGAGGCGATACCCCGGCTATGGAAGAACTTAAACTGAAGCTTGGATTAGACGTGCTTCCTGTAAGAATCGAAGGTTTTGATATTGCGCACATCGGTGGAAAATTTCCTGTCGCGTCGCTGATCAGCTTTTATAACGGGAACCCTGACAAAAAAAATTACAGATATTTCCGTCTAAAAACTACAGACGGTTTGATAGACGATTTTGCAAGCATGAAAGAGGCAGTCAGCAGGCGTTATACACGACTATTAAACGAGCAGGAAGATTTACCTGATTTGATTTTGATTGACGGCGGAATCGGACAAGTAAATGCGGTCGAGGAAGTCCTAAATTCTCTAGGGCTTGATATTGCGATTGCAGGGCTTGCCAAGCGCGATGAAGAAATCTATCTACCGGGAAACAGCACGCCTATATGCCTTCCAAAAAGGAGCGATGCGCTGCGCCTGCTCCAGCGCGTGCGTGATGAAACACACCGTTTTGCAACGAGCAGGAATCAGCGACTTCGCACAAAAGAGAACACTGACTCAATATTTACTGAATTGTCCGGCGTCGGAAAAAAGCGTTCGTTGCTCTTGCAGCGTCAGTTCACAACAATCGAAAATCTCGCAAATGCCGAAGAGAGCGCAATCGCGCAATGTATTCACGTTCGGGCAAATGAAGCTTCATCAATTTTACTTCAAGCAAAAAAACTTTTAGAACAGCAAAACGAGAAAAAAAAGCTTCAAAAAAAATCTCTTGGAATTGCAGGAACAACAAAGGAAAAAGCAGCAGAAGCGGAATATATCGCAGATTTGGCAAGTCAGGCACTTGCTGTTGCAGAAAATAGAGCAAAATATGGAAAATCAAAGGAGGTTTGATTTATGAAAAAATACATAAAACGTTACTGTATAGACGCTATGTCGGGGATGGCGCAGGGATTGTTCGCTTCTTTATTGATAGGAACAATTATTAAAACGCTTGGGCAGCAGCTGTTCAGGCTTGGAACTAATCCTTTTTTTAAGTTTTTATTTGATGCAGGCACTTTTGCGTCTAATGCACATGTCGTTGGAGCGGCAATGGCTGTCGGAATTGGTTTTGCATTGAAAGCTGACGCATTGGTTTTGTTCACGTTAGCGGCTGTCGGTGCTGCCGCAAATGTGACAGGAGGAGCCGGAGGTCCGCTTGCCGTCCTTATCATCGCAATTGTGTCGGCAGAAGCTGGAAACGCCGTCAGTAAAAAAACAAAAGTAGATATTATCGTTACGCCGGCTGTTACAATTCTCGCGGGAACTCTCCTGACTCTTCTGACTGCAAAATATATCGGTATTGCCGCAAACGAGGTCGGCAGGTTCCTTATCTGGACAACAAAACTTCATCCGTTTTGGATGGGAATACTCGTTTCCTCAGTTGTCGGAATCGTGCTTACGTTGCCGATAAGTTCTGCCGCAATATGTGCTGCATTCGGTCTGACCGGGCTTGCAGGCGGTGCTGCCGTTGCGGGCTGCTGTGCCCAAATGGTCGGCTTTGCAGTGCTTAGTTTCCGAGAAAACAAATTTGGCGGAATTGTTTCACAGGGATTGGGAACTAGCATGCTTCAAATGCCTAACATAATCAAAAATCCGAAAGTTTGGATTCCTCCTATTTTCGCTTCTATAATTACAGGACCAATTGCCACATGCATCTTTAAGTTGGAAATGAATGGAACAGCCGTAAGTTCAGGGATGGGAACATGCGGACTTGTCGGTCAGATTGGAATTGTCACAGGATGGTTTGAACCGAGTGCAGTCGCGATAGAACATGGAGCCAGTGTAATAAATCCAAGCGCTTTTGATTGGCTCGGACTTGCACTTATCTGCTTTGTTCTTCCCGGCTTACTGAGCTGGATATTCGGGCTTTTCCTGAGAAAAATCGGCTGGATAAAAGAAGGCGACCTTAAACTTTAATTAAAATTATTTATTAAAATAAAAAAAAGTGTAGCCTTGCTTAAATTTCTATATTATAATTAGGCTCAATATGAGCAAAAACAGCATCAATTCTGAGAGAGTTGTATCTGCTGTTGGGTTCTTGTTCCTTGTTGTTTCATCCATAGCTTCACTCTTGCTAAATGGGGACAAAAATTCGATTATTGAGAAATTTGCTGATACAAGCGTTGTGATTCCTTGTGTGCATATTACATGCGCGCTTATTACTTTTTTTCTCATTTTCAAGCCATCATATTTTGGTATGGTGATAGTCCTTTCAATAGAGAGCATATTGACTATTTTGACTGATGATGAGCAACTTGGGATTTTTCTTTTTTACGCATCTATCATTTTAATTTTAAGCAAAAGACTTTGTGTAAAAAGAGTGAAAGGGCTAATCACGGCATTGTTTTTAATTCACTTTGCAGCGCTCTTGCTCACTTTTACACACGGTTGGATTTACACAGCAATAGCAATCGGCTATTCGGTATTCGGGGCAGTTTTTTATCTCTGGATTTATTGCATTTTAAAATCGCGATTATCATGCTTTTTGCCAACAAATGTAACTCAGAATCAAACAATCATAAAAAAAGCATTAGGTTCAAAAATAAGTCTTTCCGAATATAATCTAAATGAACGTCAAGTCACTTTTGTGATGGAAAATCTTCACAACAAGCTGTCGTATAAAGAAATCAGCGATAAATATTATGTAAGCATTTCGACTGTCAAAAAAGTGTTCTCCGAAGTTTATAAAATATTCAATGTATCAAACATAGAAGAATTGAGAATCCTTTTGCTCCAGTATCAGGTTGAAGAATAGTATCGAGAATATTGAAATTTTGATTTATCAGAATCTTGTTTTATCCGGCTTTTAAACATTTTTTTTGATATCAAACAGAGCATTATATATCAAAGATGGAAAAAGTCATATTTTTTTAAATGTTTTTTTTGGGCAGTTTGGCAAACAAGGACTACATTGCAATCGCACAAAACATCTGACGTTCTAATCATTTGCTCCAATTTCACAGAAAACCTAACGGGAAATTTATAGCAATCTGAAAAATAAATAAAAAGATAATCATTCATAAAATCAGATTTTTTAAACTCAGAGATTTCTTGCACATGTTTGATAATTTTAAGTTCATCTTTTTCTTTTTTAAGTTTTTCGAGCAAATCTGCTGTGTCTTCAGAGGCTCCCGTAGATTGCGCAACATCAGTGGCTTCGGAGGCTTTTGCGTGTTCCGTAGCTTCCGAGCTTTTGTCATCATTTTTTTTTCCAACAAACAAAAGCGAAATATTTGAACAATTTGAAACTCCACTTTTTTTCGCAATCACATTGAAAAGAAAAATCAAATCGCCATTTCTTTGCTGTTTTTGAAGGACAAGTTTTGTAATTTTCATAAAAAAATTTTGCCTAATTCCTTATTTAATGTCAACTTTTTTCTCTGCCGTTTTATTCTTTAAATCAAACATTTGCCAAAAACGATGGATTATTATATGGGTGAAGGCAGAAGAAAACACATTACTTTTCTCGGAAGAAAAAACATTGCCGGTGCAAATATAAAGAGAATTCGCGAAATGAAAAATCCTGTTATCAATCAAAATGACCTTGCCTCGCTTTTACAGTTAAAAGGCATAAAAATATTTAAAAACAGCATTTCAAGAATTGAAAATGGAGAACAAATTCTTTCCGATATTCTTTTGAAATATATTGCGGAAATTCTCAGAGTTCCGGTTGCAGAGCTGCTCGACGATTCAATTTATAAAGATTCAATCTCCAAAAATGCACACGCCGATGAGGAAAACATCAATTCTATATCGGATTTGGACAATCTTGTGAACTACGAAAAAGATCCTGATTTTGGTGTTCACCATGCTGCAGAAAAATGACTTTTTTAGATTAATCTATGGAGTGAAATATATTGTTAGAACTTGTTTTCTGTGATATAAACACCCTATGAAAGTAGCAATTTTTTTTGGATCAAAGTCTGATAAAGACACTATGAAAAAGGCAGCCGACGTTCTTTCCGAATTTGGCGTTGAATACAAAGCGTATATAATTTCTGCACACAGAGCAGGCGCCTTGCTTAAACAGACAGTTGAACATGTAGAAAAAGACGGATGCCGTGTTATAATCGCAGGAGCAGGGCTGGCAGCGGCGCTTCCGGGCGTTATCGCAGGAATTACGACATTGCCTGTGATTGGAGTTCCTCTTGAATGCGTAAGCGACAAGTCTAACGGACTCGGCGGAATGGACGCTTTGTTGAGCATCGTACAGATGCCTCCACAGATTCCTGTCGCGACAGTTGGAATCAACAATGCAAAAAATGCAGCTTATCTTGCACTCCAGATTCTTGCACTTCACGATAAAGAACTTGAGGCAAAATTAAAAACATTCAGAGCAAAACTTGCAGATGACGCAGTAGCTTCGGGAATAGATATCAAATTTTAGCCTCTGCAAAATTTCGATTCCAAAACAATTTAAAATTTAATATAATCAAAACAATTAAGAGTTAAAAAATCACATCAGTTTTTTAACTCTTAATTATCTATAAGGGGGATTCAAAAAGCCCTTTTTGAGGAGAAACGCATTATGGCATCTTACAAAGAATCAGGAGTAGACGTAGAAGAAGGTTACCGCGCAGTAAACAAATATAAAGAACACGCAAAAAGGACCGCAATTCCCGGACTTTTAACAGGTTTGGGAAGCTTTAACGGAATGTTCGAAGTGCCAAAAGGATACAAAAATCCTGTGATTGTAAGCGGAACGGACGGTGTTGGGACAAAACTCGATATAGCGTTCAAGATGAGAAAATACGATACTGTCGGCATAGACTGCGTTGCGATGAGCGTAAACGACATCCTTTGCTCCGGCGTTCAAACATCGTTCTTTCTTGATTATGTTGCATGCGGAAAACTCGATGCTGACATAGCTTCCGACTTAGTCAAAGGTGTTGCAGACGGTTGTGTCGATGCAGGCTGTGCTCTTCTTGGCGGCGAAACTGCCGAAATGCCTGACTTCTATGATGATGGAAAATACGATCTTGCAGGTTTTGGAGTCGGAATCGGAGAAAAAAAAGAGATGATTACAGGCGAAAACATCAAAGAAAACGATACTTTGATTGGGCTTTCATCTAACGGAGTTCACTCAAACGGATTCAGCCTTGTGCGAAAACTCGTTAAAAATGTAAACGAACCTTTCATAATTGACGGAAAAGATACTGGCAAAACAATCGGAGAAATTCTCCTAACTCCAACGCGCATCTACGTAAAACCTGTCATGGAAGTCTTGGGAAAATACCGTAAAGCGATCAACGGAATGGTTCACATAACAGGCGGCGGATTTTACGAAAATATTCCTCGCATGTACCCAAAAGCAAAAGAAGGAAAAAAACAGTTGATTTCTGTAATAAAGAGAGACAGCTGGGATATTCCTCCTGTATTCGGAGAACTGATAAAAAGAGGTGCCGACTTAGATTCAATCTACAATACATTCAACATGGGAATTGGAATGCTCCTTGCAGTAAACTCAAAATATGCAGATGCTGTTTTGGAAATGTTCAATGCAAATGCTCACAAATATCACAAAGATTACTGCCCTGATATGAAAGCATACAAAATCGGATACGTCGCTTATAGTAAAGGCGAAGTAAAAAGCCAACAAGATTCTGTCTTATTTGAAGACTGATTTTAAACCGAACAAAATATGAAACTGAAAACAGCAGTGCTTGTAAGCGGCGGTGGGACTAATCTTCAAGCTTTGATTGACTATCAAAAAGAAGAAGGCGATTCATGCCCTTACAAAATTGTAATCGTGATAAGCGATCACAAAGATGCGTTTGCTTTGGAACGCGCTGCAAAAGCAGATATTCCATGTGCAGTGACAAGTCCGTATTCCGTTATGGGGAAAGAAATCGCGCAAGCCGCTAGCAGGGATGAAAAACGCCTTTCCGTAAGCGATGCAGTTCTTGACTTGTGCAAAAAATATGATGTCGACGCTATCGTTCAGGCAGGTTGGCTTACAGTCCTTACAGGCGATATTCTAAAAGCGTATCAAAATAAAATCATAAATCTCCACCCCGCCCTTTTGCCGAAATTCGGAGGAGTTGGGATGTGGGGACACCACGTTCACGAAGCTGTTTTAAAATCAGGCGAAAAAGAAAGCGGCTGTACTGTTCATTTTGTAAACGGAGAATGTGACGGTGGAAAAATTTTAATTCAGAAAAAAGTCCCTGTGATGGCAGGCGACACTCCTGATTCATTGTATGCTCGAATTGCGCCAAAAGAGCACGAAGCTATTGTAGAAGGATTGCTATTGCTTTGCAGACAACAATGCTGAACACAACACTTTGTTACATAGAAAAAGATTCCTCTTATCTCATGCTTCACCGCATAAAAAAACAGAATGATTACAACCGCGACAAATGGATTGGGATAGGCGGAAAGTTCGAAGATGCGGAAAGTCCTGAAGAATGCGCAGTCCGCGAAATCAAGGAAGAAACTGGGCTTTTTGTCGAAAAAACATCTCTTCGTTACTGTGGAATTGTCACATTTGTCGATATTCGCTCTCCATCAGTTTCAGGATGTGCGGAAGAAGTCTTCACTGAATTTATGCACATTTTTTGGACTGATAAATTCTCGGGAAAGATGTTTACATCAGAGCAATGCACCGAAGGCGATTTGAAATGGATTCCAATTTCTAAAATGAACAGATTGCCTCACTGGGAAGGTGATGAAATATTTCTTGACATGATTGCAAAACGCTCTCCTTTTTTTTCGCTTAAACTTGTTTATAAAAATGGAGTTTTGCTCAAAGCCGTATTAAACGGAAAAACAATAAAATCATAATAATGTTCGGAGAAAAAAATGCACATTTCTGTTGATTTTCTAAATCCTTTTGTTTTAATTTACCTGATTGGAACTTTTGTAAGTTTTATTATCAAACAATCTCTAGAATTTATTGATTACCTTGCGCGTAAAAAAAATTGTGGACACATACCTGATGAATTAAAAACTATCGCTGCGGCACAGACTGCGTTCGTCACTGAAAAACTTGAAAAAATCTGTCAATATGAAAATGCAAAATATTTTAACATGATTCCGTCATCTGCATTAAATTTAGTGTTAAATATTGTCCTTGTGCTGTTTGGATTTTATCCTTGTTGTTTCAACAGAATTTCGAATTTGGTCGGGTTTCCATCAAACGTCGGTAACTCTTTTGCATGCTTCGGGCTTTTCGTTATAATTGCGTCAATTCCGCATGCAATACTCGGGCTTCCGTTTGAACTCTACCGTGAATTTCACACGGAAAAGAAATTCGGATTCAGCAAGATGACTGTAAAATTGTGGATTTCCGACAAGATAAAAGGGATAGCTATTTCTCTTGTGATAGGCGCACTTTTGATTTTTGTGTCATCGGTTTTCTTCATAAAATTCCCAGATACGTGGTGGTTGATTTTAGCCGCTATAATGATTGTTTTCACATTCATCATGCAGATTATTTATCCGAAATTTATTGCCCCGTTGTTCAACAAGTTTGAACCGCTCCCGGAAGGTGAAGTAAAAGATAAAATCACTGCGATTCTCAAAAAGACCGGCTTCAAAAACGGCGGTCTTTTTGTCATGGATGCTTCAAAAAGAAGCGGGCACAGCAATGCATATTTCAGCGGATTTGGAAAAATAAAAAGGATAGTTTTATACGATACGCTTATCAAGTCTCTTACTCCTGATGAACTTGCGTCGGTGCTCGGACACGAACTTGGGCACTGCAAACTTCACCACATCACAAAAAAAATATGCATAATGATTCCGCTTGAATTTATAGTGACTTTTGCGTTGTACAAGCTCGCTCAGTTTCCTGCACTGTATTCGGGCTTCGGTTTTACAGGAATTTCTGTAGAAAACGTATCTGCCGTTCAATTTATAGGATTATTTTTAGCAACGGCGATTTACGGTTCAGTTTCGGAGATTCTTTCGCCGTTTGTAAACTTTTTTTCACGCCGCGATGAATACGCTGCAGACGCTTATGCAAAAAAGGTCTGCGGTACTGGCGACAATTTGATAAGCGGGCTTATAAAATTGAACTCTGAAAATCTAAGTGAATTACTGCCGTCAAAATTGTATGCGATTTGGAATTACAGCCATCCGACTCTGGCGGAGAGAGTTGGGAAATTAAAATAAAAGCAAGTTTTATTTTTGTCGCACAGAATTGCAATTTTGCAAAACTCAATCTTTTAGGCTAAAACTCTCAGGAAGCAAATCGTTTAGTGTGAAAACTTTATAGTCTTTTGGATTTTTTGCAAGGATAATTTTGAAATCTTTTTTGCAAAACTCCAGCATAACCTGACGACAGATTCCACAAGGCGGGCAAAAATCTTCAATTGTCGGTTTTCCGTCTTTATCTTCGTGTCCACCTACAACCGCAATTGCAGAAAAATTCTTTTCACCTTCGCTGACAGCTTTGAATATTGCAGCCCTTTCAGCGCAGTTTGTTGCTCCATACGAGCCGTTTTCAATATTGCAGCCGGTGTAGACTTTTCCATCAGCAGTTAAAAGTGCCGCTCCAACATGAAAGTGAGAATACGGCACATACGAATAATTTTGCATTTCTATTGCAGATTCTATCAATTCTTCATAATTCATATTTATAGAATAAGCGAAAAAAAACATTTGCGCAAATTTTCTTCTTGCGAATATCATCTGCATCGAAATAGATGAAAATTATACAAAAAAAGATAAATCTATATTATAATTTTTTTATATGAAAAAAATTGGTGACCGAAAAGATGGAAAACTAATCCGTGATATCGATTGCATGCACTACTGCATGCCCCTGATGTGGCCGGACAGGACTACTTGTGAAGCATATATGTCATTTAAAATCAATCTTCAAAATGCAGAAGCTTATATTAAGGCAAAAAATGAAGAATTAAAAGAAAAAACTGATGCGCAATATTCGATTTTCCAGCTGATTATAGCGGCTATCCTTAAGACAATCACACTCAGGACAAAGTTAAACAGATTTGTTGCAAATAAAAATTATTATCAGCGGAACGAAGTGACAGCCGGATTTGTTGTAAAAAAATCTTTATCCGACGAAAGTGAAGAAACTCTTGCACGCATTGTCGCAGTTCCGTCAGATACGCTTGAGACGCTCCACAATAAGATAAACGAGCAGATTAAACTTTGCAAAAAACAAGATGATCCGTCTACAAAAGGGATGAGGCTTATTCAAAAAATCGGACTCAAGCACATTATAAGTAAAGTAGCTCGATGGCTTGACAGACACGGTTTAATGCCGAATTCAATCATAAAGACTGATCCTTTTTACACATCTGTAATACTTTCAAACCTAGGTTCAATAGGACTTGATATAGGCTATCACCACCTTACAAACTGGGGAACAACTTCTATTTTCATGGTCGTAGGGAAAAAAGATAAAAGACCTTATTTTGACTCAAAAGGCAAGATGGAAATCAAAAAGACGATTCAGATATCGCTGACAATTGATGAGCGAATTGCTGACGGATATTATTACACAAAATCTGTCAAACTTTTGAAAAAATTGATAGAAAATCCGTCGCTGCTTGAAAAACCTTTTTCAGAAGAAATTGCTTATTAAAAATATTCATCAACGTGTGACTTGAACCGGCTGCTTGTAATCTATGAGCCAGCCGCCATTGTAAAATCCGTTTTCATCGGTTACTGGCGTCACAAATAATACATTTGTAGGATTTTCCGTATCGTATTCAAAGACGTTAGAATGCCATTCAAACGCTCTTTGCCCTTCTGTCGGATATTCAAAATTATTTTGCTGATCGATTGGCGTGTACAAACTTATCTTGTATTTTCCTTTTTTCAGATTTAGATGCATTGCCATTCCACCGCTTAGATAATATTTTTTGCGGTAAGGAATCAAATCGGGTTCTCGTTGGGTAAAAGTCTGAGGAAGTGTCCTGTTTGTCTTATACGGATCCCAGTATTTATAAACAGGCCATTCATAAGCGGCTTTTGCAGAAGTGTATGTAACGTCGTTTCCATTTTCATCTTCAAGTTTAAGCCAACAGCGGATTTCGTTCATTTCGTAACGGCTTTCGAGCCTGTAGATTATCAAAGTTGTAGGATTCGGTTTTACCGGCATTTCTTGTGTCTGGTCTATAAAGTCGTAAAATGAGCCTGAAACAGGCTGTGCAAACACAACTGCCGAAAAAAATAATGATGTCAAAAGTAAGCAAAATCTTTTCATTATCAAATCTCAATCAGCTGAATATTTTGTTGCTTTGAAGTTTCTCATCACGCCGATTAAAGGAACAGCAACAAAACACGCGTTTTATCTCTTTGATATTAATTTATCATATTTTTTGTTTTTTTCGTCAAAATTTTGTCAAAAATCGAATATCGCGGCAAATATTAATATAGAGATTTTTTGGGAGATAAGCGATGCAGATTTTTTCTTTTTCGCCTTTCGGGTACGAAGGAGCACTTGTCACTGTTGAGGTTGATTTGAGGCGTGGGATTCCTGCCGTGGATATTGTTGGGTTAGCCGATGGTGCTGTAAAAGAATCTAGAGAAAGGATGCAGGCTGCTATACGAAATTCAGGGTTTGATTTTCCGCCGGAGCGAGTGTTGATCAGTTTGTCGCCTGCCGATTTGAAAAAAGAAGGTGCAGGTTTTGATTTGCCGGTTGCTTTAGCTGTACTTGGGATGTACGCTTTGAGTAATGAAGAACAAGATTTTTTATGTGAACCGGTGTTGGTTATGGGTGAATTGGAACTGTCGGGGAAGGTAAGGTCTGTCAAAGGGATTCATGCGGCAGTATCAACAGCAGCTGCATCGGGAATTAGAACGGCGATTGTTCCTGAATTAAATGCCGATGAAGCAAGGCAAGTTGTGGGAGTAAAAATTTATGGTGCTGACACGCTTGAAAATGCTTTTCGTGCGATGAGGGACAAATCTTTTTTTGACTCACAAAACTGCGACGTACAATCAGATCAAAAACCGAAAGGTTGCGATGAAATCGACGGCGTTTATTTTCCCAAAATTTCTCCCGGCTATGAATTTGCAGATTTGAAAGGACAAAAACAACTCGTCCGATCTCTGCAAATTGCAGCTGCCGGTGGCCATAATATGATTGCAATTGGAGCTCCGGGCTGTGGAAAGACGATGGCAATCCAAATGTTTCCAGCGCTTAATCCGATTCTTACGATGGAAGAAGCACAGTCAGTAACGCGCATCTGGTCACTTGCAGGATTGATTAAACCTTCGGAACCGTTGGTTAGAATACCTCCTTTCCGAATTCCTCATCAAACAGCAACGATCGAAGGAATTTGCGGAGGCGGTCCGAACTGCAGGCCGGGAGAAATTTCTCTTTCACATAATGGAGTTTTATTTTTAGACGAAGCGGCGGAATTCCGCTCATCGGTTTTGCAGATGTTGCGCGTCCCTCTTGAAAATGGGCAAATCACATTGAGCAGAGCCGGAAGAAACACTGTATACCCTGCAAACTTTCAGCTGCTTATGGCTGTAAACCCATGTCCATGTGGAAACTTCGGTTCAAAGACAAAACTCTGTCTGTGCAGTGCAAAATCTATCGACCTTTACTGGAAGAAATTTTCGGCACCATTGCTGGACAGAATCGATTTACGAGTTTTTGTTGAAAATAACTGCAACAATTTAGAAGACGAAGCAGAGCGACCGGGTCTAGAGACGACATCGGAGATAAGAAAAGGAATTGCACGCGCGATAAACAGACAACGAGAAAGAAATGATATTAAAAATGCAAAACTCACACCGGAAGAAATTGCAGAAACATGCAAACTTGGCACACAAGCTCTAAAGATTCTCGACAACGCAACAAACCGCTACGGATTTTCTCCAAGAGCAGTTTCTTCATGCATAAAAGTTGCAAGGACAATCGCAGATATATCAGGGGATGAAGAGATTGAAGCGGAGGATATAAGAGAAGCAGTTGATTATAGGAAACTGTGCTGCAACATTGTGCCAGAATTATAAAAAAAAACTTCCCATATTCGGGAAGTTTTATACCGGAGAAGAGACTTGAACTCTTACACGATTGCTCGCAACAGATTTTGAGTCTGTCGTGTCTACCATTCCACCACTCCGGCTCGATTTGTGTAATATATCAAATATGTGGAGATGTTTCAAGTGTTTTCATGCTATAATAACTATGTGAAAATAGTAAATGATGCTTTTGTTGGTGCTAAACCAGAGTTACTGCTTAAAACAATTTTCGGCTACGATTCATTTCGCCCTCTTCAAAAAGAAATAATCAAAAATGTACTGAACGGAAAAGACACTCTTGCGGTAATGCCTACAGGAGGCGGAAAATCTCTTTGTTATCAGCTGCCTGCATTGATAAAAGAAGGCATAACAGTCGTCGTCTCCCCTTTGATTTCTCTTATGCAAGATCAAGTTCGTTCGCTTGAAACTGTTGGAATTCATTCAGTATTTTTAAACAGCTCTCTTTCATGGGAAGATTATATTGCTGCCGTAGATGAAATAAAATCAAACAAAGTGAAGATTGTTTACGTTTCACCGGAAGGGCTTGCGACTGCCAGAATTCGTGAAATTCTTTCATCGCCGGATATAAAAGTAAGCTGCATCACAATCGATGAAGCACACTGCGTCTCTCAATGGGGGCACGACTTCCGTCCCGACTATCTTGAAATTTATTCAATAAGAAACTTTTTTCCAAAGGCAGTCATGCTGGCGCTGACCGCAACAGCTACAGAACACGTTCGGACAGACATAATTCAAAATCTTGGAATGAAAAAACCCTCCATTTTCATATCAAGCTTTAATCGTGAAAACATCTTCCTTGAAATTCAACAAAAACAAAACGGTCTTGAGCAAGTGATTCAATTTATAAAAAAGCATCCAGGTGAAAGCGGAATCATATATTGCTATTCGCGCAAGCAAGTTGACGAACTTACAAAAAAGCTAGACAACCTTGGATATTCGGTTCTCAAATACCACGCAGGGCTTTCGGACGAAAATCGCTCCAAAAATCAAAATCTTTTTATCAACGATGAAGTGCAAATTATTGTCGCAACAATTGCATTCGGAATGGGAATAAACAAACCGAACGTGCGTTATGTTATAAATTACGATATCCCTAAATCTGTAGAAGAATATTATCAGGAAATCGGGAGAGCAGGACGCGACGGGCTGCCATCATCAGCATTGCTTTTGTACAGCCCAGCCGACGTTCACAAAGTTCGTTTCTTTTTTGAAGACGCTGCCGACCCGGAAAAATCTGAGATTTTGTTGCAAAATATGGTTTCTTTCGCGACAACGCGCAGCTGCCGCCGCAAAGCTCTCCTTGCTTATTTTGGAGAACAATACACCTCGCAAAACGAAGATGCGAATTGCTGTTGTGATATTTGCAGTATCGGCGGCATTCCATTAAAAGATGTCACCATTCCAGCACAAAAACTCCTTTGCTGTATAATCCGCACGCAACAGCGTTTCGGCGCAAACTACATAGCAGACGTATTGCTCGGTTCAAAAAACAAAAGAATTATAGAGAACGGGCACGACAAACTGACTACTTGGGGAATCGGGACGGAATATTCAAAAAAAGAGTGGCTGGAATTGACAGACGCTCTAATCAGTGAAAATTATCTGATTAAGACAGGTGAATACAATGTGCTGACACTCTCCGTGCTCGGGAAAACATTTATTTCAACACGCACCTCCCTCAAGCTTCCGATCAGACATGTGATCAAATCGTTTCCTAAGAAAAATAGACGTCTGAAAGGAACTTGCGGCAAAACAGGCGAGCAAATCATTGCGGAAGAACCAGCCGACGACGATTTTCAGGCAGAAAAAATAATTTCCTCGTTAAAAATGTGGCGAACACGAAAAGCTTACGATTTGAACGCAGCACCTTACATGATTTTTGGTGACAAGACGATTTTAGATCTTGCAGCAAAAAAGCCGGCATCTCGAAGCGAACTGTCGAACATATACGGGCTTGGAAAAGTCAAAGCAGAAGAATTCGGAAATTCACTTTTACAAATTATATCCGCAGAACTTAATTAAATCTGCCGTGATTGTATCTTTTTTTGTTTCTTCGACAGTTTTTGCAAGAGTCTTTTTGAGCTGACGTATATTTCCCGGCCATTTATAGTTCACAAGTTTTTCGATGGCAACTGGCGTCATTATTTTATTTGAAGAAAGCATAAATGAATTTACCATTCCAGGAATATCCTCAGCATGCTCTCGCAATGGCGGAAGTTTTATCACCGTATCAATTCTGTAATATAAATCTTCACGGAAAGTTTTTTTCTCAAGCATTTTTTTAATATCTGCATTCGTGGCAAAAATAAAACGAACGTCAACATGTTCTTCAATTCCGCTACCGACTTTTTTATAATTCCCTGATTCCAGAACAGTCAACAGCATTGCCTGACCTTCTGGAGAAAGCGAACCGAATTCATCAAGGAACAACGTACTTTTATCTGCAATTTCAAGAATACCTTGCTGAGGATTATCCGCACTTGTAAAAGCTCCTTTTGTTGCGCCAAAAAAAGTGCTGGCTGCAAGAGTATCGACCAAAGTTGAAATGCTGAATGAAACCATTTCGTGATTTTTTCTGCTCGAAAGACGATGGATTACATCTGCCGCCGTAGATTTTCCCGTTCCTGTTTCGCCAAGAATTAAAACCGGATTTTCAGTCAGAGCGGCGTTTTTTATCTGCTGCCTGACGATTTTGACTAGTTTGGACTGTCCTGAGAAAAATCCGAAAAAAGAAGCATCTACATTTTCGTTTTCAAGGATCTCATTATCTTCATTCCTTTTTTCGCGCAGAATTTTCTCTGCAATCTTTGTACAAAAATTTCTGAAATGTTTAAAATCGCCAGGATAAGGAACAATATGTTTAAAAGTGTTCTCGACATACTCTTTTATTTCATTTGATACATCAAAAGGCAAAATGCAGATAAGGTTATCATTTATCTGTGCATACTGTAATATTTTTGGATTTGGCTTGATAAACAAAGATGCGTCTATAAGCTGGAGAACGCATGAAACAGTTGGAACCATATCCGATAATTCCGATTGAACATGTAATTCAACATATTCTTTGCAGATGCCTTTACAGAATCCGATTATATCTTCGCGGTTTGAAATTAAAGAAATCGTACCTGTATCATGAAAATCCACAGCTCTCCCTGCGTTTTATTCAGCTTATTGTTTTTTGAACAATCTGTACCAGATTAAAACTGTTACATACCAAATATAAGGAAGTAACAAAAATATTTTGAAAGGGTTTCTGACAATCTCCGAATAGATTTCGTGACCTCTGTCAAAAGTCTTTTCTTTTACTCTCTTTATTCGCTCGGAAAAAATTCCAAATGCGTCTTTGTAGTATAAAAATATCGATGATGAGAATTGATTCCGTCTGCGATACGGCCAGCAGTTTTTTTCTTTTACACCGTCGCTCAACAAAACCAAAGAAGGCTGCGCCTTAAAAATTGCCTGCACGATGTCACTTTCAACTCCTTTCGGATAATAACCTACGTACCGCCCGATCAACCTTAAGTTGCAAAAAGTATCGCGGATATTTCGTTCGGCTTTGTTCAAAGTTTTTTCGCTGGAACCGAGCATATAAAGAGTTTTATAGTGAGAATCTAAAATCGAGAGAATCTGAATGACTGCGCTAAACGGATTATATCTCACAGGAACGTCTTTTTTCAAAAATTTGGAACCTTTGAGAATGCTCTTTGAAATCGGAAGAATCAAGTCTGCATTTTTTACACAGTCTGCAAAATCGCTTTTATGACGAGCTTTTAATAAATCCCAGATTGAAAGCAAGATTATCTGCTTTGTTCCGGGTTTTGCCAAAATTTCAAGTATTTCGTTTTCAAGATTTTCCGGAGAACAAATATCTACAGGAACTCCAATCAATGAAATTCGTTTAACCGCCATACATAATCCTCTAACTTATTGCTGATTGAACAGCCGCAATTCCGTAAAGAGCGGCTGTTTCACACCTTAATATATTTACGGCAAAATGAACTGCGTGAAACATACCTTTTTCACGTAAATATTTTATTTCATCGCCGCTGATTCCGCCTTCGCTTCCGACCGCAATGCATATTTTTTTTAATTTCATAAAATCATCTGCGTCATCTAGCGCTTTGTGCAAGTTTTCAGAGCAATGATCTCGTTCAGATAAAACAACGCTGAGTGATTTTTCTCCGCGACAACTTTCGTTCCACAATTCAACAGCTCTCTGCAACGAGACCGGTTCTAAAACTTTTGAATCGACAGGTGAGCCGCTTTGCTGGCGCGCTTCTTTTATAATTCTTTCAAGCCTCTGAAGTTTTGCCCCGGAAAGTGCGCTGATGCTGCTTTTTTCCGTATATTCGCCGATTACAGGAATTACAACTTTTACTCCACATTCAACTGCCTGCCGCACGATGAGTTCAAACTTTTGGATTTTCGGCAAAAACTGAAAGAGCCAGTATTCTCTATCCGGAACATTGCCGTCGATTTCATCAGCTTGGACGCCGCGCGTTATCGACGTTTTTTGATTGTTTGCACAGAGCTGCAAAATGATTGTCTTTGAATTTTCATTGATTTTTGCAACTGTTGCATTCTGAAGGCACCCATCTTTCATGCGGACATTCAGCATATCGCCGATTTTTACACGAAGAACGCTGCGAAGATAACGAAAATCTTTTCCATCTATCTCAATGAGTCCGTTTTTGATTTCCTGTTTTTCAAGAATAAACTGACGCATTTGTTGCAAATTATTTGGCGGAAGCGACTTCTTCTTGGAGCTGCTTCAATGTCTTTGTATTGGAAACAAGTCTTTTAAATTTTCCGTCGTTTATTATACTGATTGCTTGTTTCAACTGTAAATCCCAGTCCATATCATAAAGCGGAGCTGGATGATTTTTCTGAACTTGAATTCTTATGAGCCTGCGCAAAAGCCGTTCATCGAGCGGATAAGCGGCTGAGAGTTTTTTTGCCGCTGCTGCAATATCAGATTCTTTCATATCTTTATTGCTGTCTACAATTTTTGAAATTTCATTTGATTTCATAAGCTCAACGTATTTTTCTTCCTGCAGTTTTGACAAAACCGGCATATTCAAAACTTCAAGATCAGGTGGAATCCCGATTTTGTCGATATTTACATCGCTTGGAGTGTAATACCGAGCCATCGTCAGTTTTATTCCATCTGTATTGCTGAGAGGAATTACTTGCTGAACGGAACCTTTTCCGTAAGTTCTTTCACCGACAAGATAAGCGATGTGATAATCTTTTAGTGCCCCTGAGACAATTTCGGAAGCGCTCGCAGAACCTTTATTTATAAGAACTACAATCGGAATATCAGTATTTACCGTTGTTGTATCTTTTGAAGATGTGAACTGATGATTTTCAAAAAGAAGGCGGCTTTTTGTAGAAACTATAGGTCCTTGACTTATAAACTTGTTCGCCACGTCTACGGCGCTTGTGATAAGTCCGCCCGGATTATCGCGCAAATCTACGATAAGCCCTTTGTAATCGGAAGATTTAAAAAAATCTATCGCAACTTGAAGGCGCGAAGCAGTCTCCGGCGTAAACTGAATCAACCGTACATAACCTGTTTTTGATCCTTCAATCATTCCGTATTTTACAGTCGGGACTTCAATCAACGCACGAATCAAAGTTACATCAAACTTTATATTCGAACCGCGTAGGATAGATACAGTCACAGGAGTACCGACTTCTCCTCTGAGATGCAGAAGAACGTCGTTCATAGTCATTGGTCCAGTTGGAAGACCATCTACGGCAGTTATCAAATCCCCTGATTGAATTCCGGCTTTTGCACCGGGAGTATCTTCGATTGGAGAAGCAACTTCAACATAAGCAGGTTTTTCTGCAGTCGATTCTGATGCTTTTGAGATTGAAAGACCGACGCCTCCAAACGCACCTGTAGTAGTATCATTCAACTCGCGCATCGTATTCATATCAAGATAAACTGTATATGGATCTCCTATTGAATCCATCATTCCTTTTAATGCACCTTCATAAAGGATTTTAGGGTCGAGTTCTTCGACATAATTTTGAAGAACGAAATCAAAAACGGAATTGAGTTTTTTTACATATTGGAAACTGGAAACTTTTGTATCATTCCCGATTGAAGATTCTGCAAAGCATTGTGATGCAAGAAGAAGTATTGCAAAATAAATTGTCTTAATGATTTTTTTCATATCGCTTTATTGTACGTCACTCGTGTTAAAAAATCTAGCACAATGGTTTCTTATAATTCACTTTTATATGCAAACATGATATAATTCCCAATATGTCGCAGATTATACCAATTGCCAGCGGAAAAGGTGGAGTAGGAAAAAGCCTTCTTGCCGCAAATTTAGCAATCGCACTTGGACAGCAGGGAAAACGGGTTGTACTCGCAGACCTCGATTTAGGTGCTTCAAATCTTCATCTCGTAATAGGTCAGCATCCCGGAAAAGCGAGTTTGGGTTCATGGTTTACTGAAAAAAGCGAATTCAAAGATATCATCCAGCCGACTGATTACCAGAACGTCAGTTTTATTGCCGGCGATAGCCAGATTCCTGATTTAACTTCTCTGAAGCATGTCCAAAAAGTAAAATTGATCAGAAACCTCAAAAATATCGATACTGATTATATTATTCTAGATCTTGGAGCAGGAACTCATCAGTTTATTTTGGATATGTTCCTTCTCTCTCCGCAGGGAATCCTTGTTTCGGCTCCTGCTGTCACAGCAACTCTAAACGGATATCTGTTTTTAAAAAACGCCGTTTTCCGCCTTTTGTACACAACTTTTAAACGCGGAACTCCAGGTCGCTCATACCTCGATCAGTTCAAGCAGAATACAGAGCAGATGCAAAAACTCTATATCCCTCAACTCATTCAAGGGCTTGGTGTGACAGACCCTCAGACAACACAGTTGTTTATAAACAGAATGCAGCAGTTCCGTCCTCGTCTTGTCATGAACATGATTGAAAATCCTCAGGAAGCAGACAGAGCACAGAGAATAAAATCGTCATGCAATCAATATCTTGGACTTGAGATTGAATACCTAGGACTTATGTACCGTGATATGCTTCAGGACAAAGCTCTTGCATCACAGCTTCCTGTCGTCGTTTACAAGCCTCAATCCGTTCTCGGGCAGGCGATTTATCGCATAGCAGACAAGATTATATCTTCAAAGCCTCACTCATTTGATTCCGATTTCAGTCCGGATAGTTTTTCAAATGATAACTTTAGCGGTGTCGAAGAAGATGCAAACGACGATTTTAATTTCCGTCTTTCAGGAATTGATGATCTTGTTTCAGGCGGCTCTCTCACAATAAGTGAACTTGCAGAGATGATAAAGACACAGCAATACGAACTGACACAGTTGCGCAAAGAAAACAATCTCCTAAAATCAAAGCTTATAAAAGCCGCAGAGCAGGGATTTAAGATTTAACCGTACGCAGCCGCAAATTTTTATTCTTATCACGAAGAGGACTAACAGATGTTTCTTTATTTAAATTACCCTTCATGGATTCACCAGCAGATTTTTCCCGGAATTAAATTTTTGGGACTTTTGCGTTGGTATGGGTTGATGTATGCATTTGCTTTTTTGACTGCATATTTTGTTTTAAAAACGGTGGCAAAAGAAGGTGCGTTAAACACACAAAGATATAAAATAACGGAAGACGATTTATTCAGTTTTATCTTCACCGGAATAATTTTTCTTTTAATAGGTGCTCGTATTTTTTCTACTTTGATTTACGACACGAGCGGACTTTACTGGAAAAAGCCGTGGCTGATTTTCTGGCCGTTTGACGCAAATCATCGTTTTACAGGGCTCGCAGGAATGTCGTATCACGGCGGATTCGTCGGTGGGCTTGTGGGAATGATTGTCTGGTGCAAAAAACGAAAGCAGCCAATGCTAAAGTGGATTGACGCAATGGTCTGTGCAATTCCACTTGGATATACATTCGGTAGAATAGGAAACTTTTTGAACGGTGAACTGTATGGTAGAATCACAACAATGCCGTGGGGAATAGTGTTCCCAAACGCTGAACGTTTTTCTTCAACGCAGACTTGGGTTTCTCAATTTGCAAAAACGATTGGAATGTCGCTGCCTGAATCTGGGCTTGTAAATCTTCCACGTCACCCAAGTCAGCTTTATGAAGCGTTTTTTGAAGGAATAGTATTGTGGCTGATAATCCGGCTGTGCAGAAAACACAAAAAATTTGACGGGATGTTAGGCGCAATCTACGCCGGCGGATACGGTTTTTTCCGTTTTTTCATCGAATATTTCCGTGAACCGGACGCAGATATCGGATACAGAATTGCAAAAGATTCAGCTGCTCCACTTTACACAAACACATCTGTGTTAAACTTTTCGACAGGGCAAATACTATGCTTTTTGATGATTGTATTTTCTGTCTTTTACGGTTTAATCGCATATAAACTCTCAAAACGAAAACAAAAGGAAAACGAATAAAATGAGCGTGATTCAGGGAATTTTACTTGGGATTTTACAGGGAGTCGCAGAATTTCTTCCTATTTCTTCTTCGGGGCATCTTGATGTGGCAAAAAATCTGTTTGGACTTGGAGATGTTCCTATCCTTTTTGATGTCTTGCTTCATCTTGCAACACTCGCTGCCGTATGTCTTTATTTCAGGCGTAAAATTTGGGAACTTCTAAAAACACTCGCAAGATGGATTGCTCAAAAGCAGGCAGATGAAAATGAAAAACAAAACAGGCGCATGATAATTGCGATTATCATTTCTACTGCAGTAACCGGAGTTATTGGAATTGCAACAAGCAAACTTATCCCAAATCTTTCTGTAAAATATGTCTGTGCAGGATTTGTCATTACAGCTATTTTGCTGATTTTTTCTGCGATGATAGAAAAACGCAATGAAAGCAAAATAAAGCCGGCAGGAAACCCAAAAAGCCCTGTTTCGGCAATTCAAGCGCTTTTTATAGGTTTTATGCAGGGCGTTGGAACTTTGCCTGGAATAAGCCGTTCTGGTTCTACAATCGCCGGAGCTCTTTTTGCCGGTGTAGACAGAAAAGTCGCAGGGGAATATTCGTTCATAATTTCAATTCCTGCAATTCTCGGTGCGTTTATTCTTGAAGTAAAAGATTTAGAAAAAGTATCACAGACAATCGGTGCCGCTCCTATCGTTGCCGGCTGTGTAGCCGCTTTTGCCGCAGGTTACATTTCATTGACACTTTTGATGAAGATTATTCAAAAAGGAAAATTGCAGTGGTTTGCTGCATATCTGATTCCTGCCGGAATAATCGGAATGATATTTTTAAGATAAGAGCTTTAAGTAAAAGATTTAAAGCTGATAGTCTTATTGACTGAATGCTGATTGTTTTCTTGCTTAAAACTAGTTTGAACTAAAAAAAGGATTTTTTATCTAAAATGCAAAAAATATACGCAGATCCGTATCAGTTGGAAAAATCGGCAAAAGAAAAGTTTTCGATACCGCCTTTTTTGATGATGGAAAACGCCGCAAAAAAAATGGCTGATTTTATCATCAAAAAAAATCCCGAATCTGTTTTAATTATCTGTGGAAAAGGAAACAACGGCGGAGACGGATACGCTCTTGCAAGATTGATTCAAATGCAAAATAAAAACTGCAATTTATCTGTTTTGCAGTTTGAATCTCCGTCCGCTGAAGAAGCAAAACGCCAACACGAGATATGTAAAAAACTCGGCATAAAAATATTCACGGATTTTGAAAATTCTTCGACAAAATGTTTACCATACTATGACGTTGTAGTTGATTGCCTTTACGGCATCGGTTTTCACGGAGAGCTAAGCGAAGATGCAAAAAAATTGCTCGACTGGGCAAACAGTTTGGCTGCTTTAAAAATTGCATGCGATATTCCATCGGCGCTTTATTTTAAAGCTGATTTTACAATTACGATGGGAGAGCAAAAACTCTCTTTGTTCGATGATAAGGCAAAAGCTGTATGTGGAAAAATCATCGTCGCTGACATCGGAATTGAAAGAGGCAAGCTTGAATCGGGTTTTCCGCACGCAGCATTTTTGATTGAAAAGTCGGACATAAATCCTCCGCTCCGCAAAAACCGCTCGGCAAATAAAGGAACGTACGGTCACACGACAATTCTAGTCGGAGAAAAAGCAGGAGCTGGAATAATCGCAGGGACAGCAGCGATGAACTTTGGCAGCGGGCTTACAACGCTTTTGGAAACAAAACAGTCAAATTTGGGTCAGTTCAAAATATCTCCGGAACTGATGATTTCAGATAAGATACCGGAAAAGACAACTGCGATTGTAGCAGGGTCTGGACTGAATATGGAGGAAAAACATTTTTCAGCAGTTTCCGACTGTTTGACTTCCATGGTGGCTTGGTTCAAATCTGTAAATTCACCGGCTGTCGTTTTAGATGCAGGATTTTTTTACTATGACAAAATATGTCCGCTGCTTGAAGAACTCAACTCGATTCCAAACTCAAAAATTATTTTGACGCCGCACCTCGCTGAATTTGTGCGTTTGATTACAAAGATTGGAGAAGATATCGATATCAAAACGCTTATCTCCTCGACAGAGATTAAAATTAAGCTCGCCCGCATTGTTACAAAATTGTACCCACACACAACCATGATCATAAAGAGCGCAAACACACTGATTGCCGACGGTGATGAAATTTTCATCTGCGCAGACGGCGTTCAGAGCCTTGCAAAAGGCGGCAGCGGAGACGTTCTTGCAGGGATGTGCGGTTCTCTGCTCGCTCAAGGTTACACGACAAAAGATGCAGCGATAACTGCCGTTGAAATGCACGCACTCGCATCACAAAAAATCGGAGCAGAAGCGTACAATCTCACTCCTGAAAAACTGATTGAAAATCTGGCTTAAAATCACTAAAATTGTTTCATACAAAACAATGAGGTATCCCTTATGACAAACGTTCCTGAATTATTTGGAAGCTTAGTTTTCAATCAAACAGTTATGAAGGAAATGCTGCCTTCAGAAACTTTCAAGGCACTAAAAAACACAATGGACGACGGGACTCCTCTCGATATGGAAGCCGCCAACCAGATTGCCAACGCAATGAAAGACTGGGCTATCTCTAAAGGAGCAACTCATTATTCGCACTGGTTTCAGCCGCTTACAGGCATCACAGCTGAAAAACACGATTCCTTTTTGACCCCGACAGAAGAAGGCAAAATAATAATGTCGTTCAGCGGAAAGGAATTGATAAAAGGCGAACCTGATGCTTCTTCTTTTCCAAGCGGCGGCAAACGTTCGACTTTTGAAGCGCGCGGCTACACTGTTTGGGATCCTACATCTTATCCTTTTGTAAAAGACCACACTCTTTGTATTCCAACTGCGTTTTGTTCATATAATGGAGAAGCTCTTGATAAAAAAACTCCGCTGCTCCGCTCAATGGAAGCGCTCAACGAGCAAAGCCTTAGGGTACTCAAACTATTCTGCAACGAAGCAAAACATGTGACGACAACTATGGGCTCAGAGCAGGAATATTTCCTTGTCGATGAAAAACTATATCAAAAACGTAAAGACCTCAAGATGTGCGGCAGAACGCTTTTTGGTGCGCGCCCTGTAAAAGGTCAGGAGATGGACGATCAGTATTTTGCCGCAATCAAACCTCGTGTTATCGAATACATGGAAGATTTGAATACAGAACTTTGGAAACTCGGGATATATGCTAAAACAGAGCACAATGAAGCCGCCCCTGCACAGCACGAGATGGCACCGATATTCACGACATCAAACCTTGCAGCAGACCAAAATCAACTTACAATGGAAATAATGAAAAAAGTTGCACGAAAGCACGGTCTTATATGCCTTCTTCATGAAAAACCTTTTGAAGGCGTAAACGGAAGCGGAAAACACAACAACTGGTCAATTGCAACTGACAAAGGTGAAAATCTTTTTGCGCCCGGAAAAACTCCTCGCGACAACGCTCAATTCCTGCTGTTTTTGACAGCAGTTATAAAAGCTGTTGACGATAATCAAGATTTGCTCCGCTATTCAGTTGCATCAGCCGGCAACGACCACAGGCTTGGTGCAAATGAAGCACCTCCGGCTATCATGTCAATCTATGTTGGCGATGAACTTGAAGCTATCCTTCAAGCAATAAAAGATGGAACAGCATACGACGGTAAAAAAGGTCAAAAACTTGAAATCGGCGCTGATGTTCTTCCTGCAATCCCAAAAGATTCAACAGACCGAAATAGAACATCTCCTTTTGCATTTACAGGAAACCGTTTTGAATTCCGTTCAGTCGGCAGCTCTCTTTCTATAAGCGGACCAAATACAATTTTGAACGCTATCCTTGCTGATTCGCTGAGAACGTTTGCAGATGAACTAGAAAAGTCTAAAGATTTTGATTCAGACTTGCAAAAACTGATAAAAAGAGAAATCACGTCTCACTGGCGAATTTTGTTCAATGGAAACGGATACGGTCAAGAATGGATTGAAGAGGCTGAAAAACGCGGATTGAAAAATTATCGCACGACACCAAAAGCTGTTGAACACTACTTAGACAAAAAGAATATCGAACTCTTTTCAAAACTTGGCATATATACACAAGAAGAGATGAAAAGTCACTATGATATCAAACTTGAAAAATACTGCCAGATTTTGAACATAGAAGTCGGCACAATGCTGGAGATGGTACACAAAGACATAATGCCTGCCACATTTAAATATATGAATATTCTTGCAGATACGGAATTTAAGATGCAGCGAGTGTTCAGCTTGTGTACAGCCGGCATCGAACTTATGGAAAAACTGAACACGCTCGTAAATGATTTGTCAAACAAAGCCGACGACCTTTCAAAAAAGCATGAAGAGACGACGGCTATTTCCGACATGATGAAAAGAGCACATTCATACGCAAAAGTAGTCATTCCGGCAATGCAAGCTGTACGTTTGATTGCAGATAAGATTGAACCGCTGCTTGGCGAAGAATACAAACCGTTTCCAAGCTATGAAGATTTACTGTTTTCAGTTCAGTGATGGGCTGTTAAAGTTTTCCGCTTTCTGCGGCGCCAGGCAATCCGATATCTTTTCTGAAGAATGCACCTTCAAACTTAATTGCACTTATTCCCTGATATGCATTTACCCACGCTTCTTTAAATGACGAACCGTATGCAGAACAGGAAAGAACTCGTCCTCCGCTTGTAAGCAAATCACATTCTCCTCTACGACCGGGAACAGCTCCGGCGATAAACACTTTTGCGGTGCTTGCATTTAACAAAGGCTTGTTGAATGTGATTCCAAGTCCTTTTTTGTATTCTCCTGGATAACCTTCGCTTACGACAACCGGAGCCACCTGATATCCCGGTTTCCATTTAAATTCAAATTCTTTGAGAGTTCCGTTCAAAATAGAAGTGCACATTGCAACAAAGTCAAAGTCCATCAGTGGGAGAACAGCCTGCGTTTCCGGGTCGCCAAGTCGGACATTGTATTCCAAAAGTTTCGGGCCTTTAGGAGTGACCATTACGCCAAAGAAAATAAACCCACGATAATCGAGTTTTTCTTTGATAAGCCCGTTCAACGTCGGCTCAAGGATGTCTTTTCTGAATTGCTCAATTGTTTTATCTGTAACATCGTCAAGCGGACAGACTGCACCCATTCCGCCGGTGTTTGGTCCCTTCGCCCCGTCGTTCAATCGCTTGTGGTCTCGCGCAGGTAGAAACGGAATGATGGCAGCACTTCCACTTACGGCATATTCAGGAGTTACGGAAACAGCAGCTAAAATCGAAATTTCTACACCTTGAAGATAGTCTTCAATCACAAGTTTTTTACCTGCGTCCCCTACACGTCCGCCTTCCATCAAATCTTTTACGGCGACGAGAGCTTCGTCAACTGTTGCAGCGACTACAACACCTTTTCCGGCTGCAAGACCATCGGCTTTTATGACGATTGGAGCACCGTGTTTTTTTATATATTCGCAGGCTGCCTGTTCATTTGTAAAAGTTTCGCTGTCAGCACATGCGACTCCGTATTTTTTCATGAAGTTTTTAGAAAAATCTTTGCTCGCTTCAAGCTGCGTACCGTTTTTTTTAGGTCCGACACAAGGAATTTCCGCTTTCCAGAATTCATCTGACAGACCTTCAGCCAAAGGATCTTCAGGACCGATGATAGCCATACGGCAATTTTCGTGTTTAGCAATCGCAATATAAGGATTTTCGTCTTTCGAGATGTAATCAACTTCTTTGGGATCAATATTTACACATTTATCTTCAGTTGCGGTTCCACCGTTGCCTGGCACAACTACAATTTTATCAACACTAGAACTCTGAGCTAATTTCCAGCAAATAGCGTGTTCGCGCCCACCACTGCCTACCACTATTATATTCATATCGCTATTTTAATAAAAATAGTTGTTTTTGAAAAGCATATCAAATCTGCCAAAAATATGGTTAAATCAGTCGGCTCGTGGTTTGTGGCAGTTGGAACATCCGACCACATGTACATGTTTTTTCCCAAGAGCTTTATTAAACAGCCTTGCCGTAAGGCATTGATTTTGCGCTACAGGTTTACGGCATACCGGGCAGATTCTTTTTACACCGGATTCACATTTAGGATAGCAGTGAGGACACCCCGATATTAGCATCAATTGGTCTGGCACATTCATCGGCCTATAGATTTTTGAAATTATGTTTTCGCCTACAAAAAGATTTGTGTCGCAAAGTGGGCATTTTACATGTTGTTTTTCTTTAACATGCGATTTTTTGCGCTGTTTTTGATTAAACTTTATGTACCATGCAATCAAAAATACAATTACACAGACTGCTAACCCCATCAAAAGATATTCCATGCTTGAATTATATCATCATTTTAAAATAAATGGAAAAAGCTACTCCTTATCAGCAAGCGTTGTTCACCAAACTATAAACAACTTTTCGTTTAATAAAAAATATGCTAAAATACAACCTATGAAAAAGGTACTTATTGCAGATAATCATCAGTTATTTCGCGATTATTTAAAACAAAAACTCGAAGAAGATCACATAGATGTTATTGCAATTCAAGAAAATCGCGATGTTTACACAAAGATGATTACGTCGCTGCCAAACCTTATAATCCTCGATATGGAAGATGACAACTCGGATCAGATGGAATTTCTTGAAAAGAAAATTCGCGATCCGAACTGTGCCGGAATTCCTGTAATTGTGACAGGACCGCGCCTCAGCCGCACATTCATCGCATCAATCGCTAAATACGGTGTAATTAAATATTTTGAAAAACCGATTCAATTCGACATATTCTTTAGGTCGATTGGGCACGTTGTACACGTTCCTCTTTCTCTCGACACGACTCCATGTGTACTCGATCTTCACCGCAACAACAACATAATCTTTATTGAACTTGCACTCGGCATGAATCGTGAAAAAATCGCTCTGCTGCAGTTTAAACTTTCTGAGATGATCGAAAAAGAAAACATCGAAAGCCCGAAAATCATCATCATGCTTACTAATTTAGAGCTGACTTTTGTGGACGGCTTTAATCTTGAGTTTTTAATTGACAATGTTCTTGCTTGTCCGAAAGTTCACAATAAAAATATAAAAATTCTTTCTTTTAGCCCTTTTGTAAAAGAAATGCTTGCAGGTCATCCAAACTATGCAGGGATTGAAATGGCAACAAACATCTCACGAGTTCTGACAGACCTTGTAGACACTTCGATTGTGACTGATGTGCCTAATTTAATCACTGACTGCATATTGAAGCCATCTTCTGAAGACGAACACGAAAATGATTCTATCGATACAAGATTTTTTTCAGACAGGTCAAGCAGTAATTCAAGCAAAAAAGATGGAACTGTGCTGAACGTCGCGATAATCGACAGCGATGAAATTTGCCTTGCAATTACAAAGAGAGTTTTTGAGCAGGCAGGGGCGTCGTGTTCATATTATACAAACGGCAATGATTTTAAAAAAGATTACAGTGACAATAAGTTCGACTTGATAATACTCGATGTTTTATTGAAAGACCAAACAGGGCTCTCTTTACTACAGTTTATGCATTCAACCCCCCATGCACCGCCGGTAATCGTGTATTCCCCGAGCTTGCAAAAAGACATCGTTATCAAAGTTCTAAGTTATGGAGCTGCAAGTTATATTCTAAAACCTCAAAAGCCAAACGTTCTTGTCCAAAAATCTCTTAGCGTTCTAAAAGGCACAAACTGATGCAAAAGATAAATCTTCACACTCATACGACATTTTGCGATGGAAAAGACACCCCTGAAGAGATGGTGCTGGCGGCAATCGCAAAAGGCTTTTCCGCTCTTGGGTTTTCGGGACACAGCTTGTTTCCGTTTGCCCGCAGCTGGCACATCGCTCCACGAGATTTTAAAAATTACGAACGGACAATCCTCGAATTAAAAGAAAAGTATAAATCAAAGATTGATATATATTTGGGATATGAAGCTGATTTTTATCCGGGAATTACTGTTCCGTCGAAAAAGTTTTACAAAGCGCATGGGCTCAACCCTTCTTATCTTATCGCTTCAACTCACTACGTTTTAAATGAAAAAGGGAGTTACACTGTAGACAACACTACAGAAGAAGTTCGAAGAAAGCTTATAATCATGTATGGAAACGGGAAAAATTGGAGCTCTGTCGATGGAAGACGCGCTGTCTGCCAGTATTTTGAAACGGAGCGCAAGATGCTGGAAAACGCCGATTTTGACATTATCGGGCACATCGACTTAATTCGCAAACGAAACGGTGTTCTAAAATTTTTTGATGAAAACGAAAGCTGGTATAAAAAAGAGCTGAAGGCAACTGCTCGTTCCATTGCGCACGCCGGAGTCATTGTTGAAATAAACACAGGAGCGATTGCTCGCGGCGCAATGGATGATGTTTATCCATCTTTGCAATTTCTTGAACTGCTTCACGAATACAAAGTTCCTTTGTGCATAAACTCCGACTGCCACGACAAAGACTACTTGGACTGTGCTTACGAAAGAGCCGTCACGCAGGCTCGCAATGTCGGCTACAAAAAACTCTTTTACCCTGTCGGGGACAAACTCATCATAGTGAAAATTTAACGGTTTTTGCGTTCTTCTGCACTTGCGCAAGAAACACACATAAGAGCATACGGAAGAACTTCAAGGCGTTCCTGAGGAATCTCTTTTCCACACTTTATACAATGACCATAACGGTTCTGATTTATACGATCAAGCGCATTGTCAATCTGCTGAAGTCTGTTGGCATCTTGAGTTCCAAGAGCTGTAAGCAAAGTTCTATCGATGACATCTGCAGCGACATCTGCTTCATCACCTGATTCTACAGTTTTTATAAGAACTTTCATATCTTCGCTCTGGTCAGCGAGCGAAGACAAAATTGTATTTCTCTGTTCTAAAAGTCGTTCTTTCATGTTGTTTAAAAAAATCTGATCCATTTTTTTATTCCCCCAAAACAATTTTTTGATTGTGTTGTCAAGTCCAGACGTTTTGTATATAATAATACAAATATAAATGCAAATTCGCAAAAAGACAAACCTTTTTTGCAATTAATATGATTTTTTTTATAATCAAGGAAATTTATGGCAAAAGAAGAAGCTATCGAAGTTGAAGGCGTTGTAAAAGAAGCACTTCCAAACACAACATTCCGCGTTGAATTACAGGGGGGACACATGATTCTCGCTCATCTTTCCGGAAAAATGCGCAAACACTACATCAGAATTGTCCCGGGTGACAGCGTAAAAGTTGAACTCTCTCCATACGATTTGAATAAAGGTCGCATAGTTTTCCGCGAGAGATAATTTAATCACAGGGTTTTATATGACATTGTACGAAGACTTAAAATGGCGCGGACTTGTGAAAGACGTTGCCGGAGAAGAATCCGAATTGCAGAAAGTTCTGGATGGAAAACCTTTTACATTTTACTGGGGGACAGACCCTACTGCCGACTCGCTGCACATCGGTCACTATTCTTCTCTTTGTATGGCAAGGCGTCTTGCAAATGCGGGACATCGCCCGATATTGCTGTGCGGAGGCGCTACAGGCCGTATAGGAGACCCTCGCCCAACAGCTGAACGGGAAATAATCTCCGAAGACTCTGTTATCAAAAACATAAGCGGAATCAGAAATCAGATAAAGTCACTTGTTCCGACAGCTGAGCTCGTAGACAATTACGACTGGTGGAAAGACCGTACATTTTTAGACACTTTGCGCGATATCGGTAAATATATCAGCTTGAACTACATGCTAGACAAAGATATCATCAGGCGGCGTCTTGAGACAGGCATAACGTTTGCAGAATTTTCTTACATGCTCTTGCAGGGCTTTGACTTTGTACACCTGTTTGATGAAAAAAACTGTATCATGCAAGTTGCCGGTTCAGATCAATGGGGAAATATAACGACAGGTGTAGACCTCATCAAAAAAATGCTCAACAAGACGGCATACGCTTTCACAATGCCTCTCATACTCGATGCAACTGGAAAAAAGTTTGGAAAGTCCGAAGGAAACGCCCTGTGGCTCAACAAGGACAAAACATCGCCTTATGAAATATATCAGTATTTAATAAACTCTGACGACTCAAAAGTTCTCGAATATCTGAAAGTGTTTACGTTCCTCAGCAAAGAAAAAATCGAAACAGTGTACGAGGAACATCTTGGCGCTCCTGAAAAGCGAATCGCTCAAAAAACACTTGCATACGAAGTTATCAAAGACATTCACGGAAAAGAAGAAGCTGATAACGCCGTTCAGGTTAGCGAAAAATTGTTCGCAGGAGATTTCAAAGGTCTTTCGGTAAGCGACATTTTGACAGGGATGAAAGGAGTCCCTTCATTCAAATATTCTGAAGAATTACCTCTGATTGATATTCTTGTAAACAACAATATGGCTTCGTCAAAAAGAGAGGCGCGAGAATTCATAAACAACAATGCCGTTTCAATAAATGGAGAAGTTGTAAACGATGAAAAAAAATTGGTCACAAAAGATATGGCTCTCGAAGGAAAAGTTATCATCTTCCGACGTGGAAAGAAAAAATATTTCTTAGCTGAATTGTAAACGATCAAAGAGGGAACTCTTTTTCACGGTCGGGCGGAACAAAACGGCACTGGCGGACGGCAAGATAAAATGCTCGACCGCACAGATGTCAAGCGCACAGCTAAAACACATGCGACTCTGACTTAGGCATTTGACTTTGAACGGCTCAAACCTTTTATGGCATTTATCATTCCCTTAACGCCGTTCACAGCGACGCCGATGCAAATCAAAATACCGAAAGGAACTATGAAAAAAAATCGGAACATCATCAGTGCGAATACTGTCTGAATCAGTTTTAGTGCAAACATCTGAATATAATCTTTTTTTGTATAATTGTAATCTTTGTAACTGTAATTATATGTTCTTTTGTAGTCGTTTTGCTCATAACCTTCATGCCGATTTTGATGAGCCTGATTGTATGCACCTTGGCTATTATTGGTGAACCACTGCCAGAAAGTGTCATCTCCAAAAGGATTTTGGTACGTATACTGATACTGGCGAGTATTGCTGTAACTTGCCTCAGGACGATATGAATATCCGCCTAAATCGTAATTGCGCCGCTTTGCCTCATCTCCGAGAATATCGTAAGCTGTGTTTACTTGTTTGAATTTCTCCTCAGCCGCAGGGTTATCGGGATTTCTATCAGGATGATACTTAAATGCAAGAGTTCTGTAAGATTTTTTTATTTCGTCCGCAGTCGCAGTCTTTGATACGCCAAGAATTTCATAATAGTCCATATATTATAAAGTAATGAAATAACTCCTCAGTTACAATTATTTTTTATTTATTTTTTAATTATTTTCTTTTAATTCTGTAAGTTTCAGGCGCACCAAGATAAGATTTTGGCATCTTTGTGTTGGCATCGTGAATCACAATTTTTTCGAGAACAATATTCGGAGTTACAGGATAAATACGCAAAATATTCAACCCTTTTTTGCAATCAGCATAAACAGAAGAGATTCTGATATTGTTCGGAATATCTTCGCCCCAAGGAAACGAATCATCGCCAATCTTGAAATTTTTATCTACAACATCTTTTAATATCTTGACGCCATTCACTTCTGCAATAAACTGTAGCTTGTTGTCTTTGTAAGCAGGATTTGAAGGATTCAAAAAGAAGTCGAACGCCTTGATGCCGTCATCTTCCAAAGCAAAACGATATTCTGCATAAGGAGCATTTTTCCCGTTCGGGTAACTCGCAGTGACAGGATATGCTTTGATTGCAGATAAAGTTTTTCCATAGTCGGGAAGAATATGGAACGATTTTGCAAAGTTATTTGAGCCGTCTGCAACGAAATGTTCCGCTTCGATGCTGATGTAAGAAGTTGTCTGAACAAAAGTTCCTTCAGGGTAATTTTCAGAAGGAGTTTCGGCATCTATGTGTACATTTACGATTATTCCACCTCCGTGTCCGTCATCTCCTTTGATTGCGAGGCACGCTTTTTTTACGTCAACTTTTGAGAGCGCTTGACGATTTATTGAGAGAACCGCAAATTCCATCTGTTTTTCATCATCTTTTTCTATATCAATCTTAAGCCAGTCGCCGGAAATGTCTTTAAATGTATAAGTCAATTCGGCGTTTTCAGAACCGCAATTAGCGATGTTGATCTTTGCAGTTTTGCATGCAGGATTTTTAAAATCGTCGAGATAGATGTCTCGAACAGTCCAGTCTTGCCCTGATGTCGTAAAATCATGTCCGTCTACCCAAACATCAATTCTCTTTTTGCGCGTCGGTTCGACATAGGAATAGACAGGATATCGATTTTCAGCTTCAGACCAGTTTTGAAAGCCGAAATGTTCAGACCAGCCCATTCCGTAGAATTTTCCGCCGTCGACGATGTCGAATTCGTCTACAAGTTTTTTATCGATTTCATAGCATTCTTTTACTTTTTTTGCATACCAATTGGCAGCGACTGCCCCTTTTGATGCAAACCAATTGTTTTTTCCGCTGTACAGCTGCATTCGCAAAATATTCATCGTTCCAACTGCCGGAAAATAAACTTGCGAATAAAATCCCGGAAATTCAATTTTGTTGTCTTTTTCAATTTGATTTTTTAGATTTTCTGCAAGTTCGCAGACTTTTTCTGCTCGTGCCAAAATTTTATCTGATTCGCAAAAATTTACAGGATGAAAAGTGTCGGGATGAATACATTCTGTTCGCCTCATGTGCGCAAGTTTTGTGTATTCGTTTAATATTGTATTTACATCGTTTTTCTGGTTGTCAGACAAAGTCGGGAATTGCCGGCAAACCCAATTCAATATGTACTCGCTTACAGGACTTTCATCAGAGCTGAGCACATCATAATTATACGCAAGGTCGAGAAAATAATTTAATGGAAGTTCATCTGTCATTATATCGCCGACATTTACAATCCATAAATCTCTTATTCCAAATTCGTATGCGGCACACATCTGTTCTTTTATCTTTGGAAGCTGAGTAGTGTTTGCCCATTCAAAAGAATAAGGCCAACCGTGATAATCCACGTGATAATACATTCCGTAACCGCCGACGTGATTTTTCATCTTTTCAGTTGGGACAGTGCGGAGATTTCCGTGATTGTCATCGCAGAGCATCAATGTGACGCCGTCGAGCTCAGGCTCTCCCATCAGACCTTTGGAGTGTTTATCACCGTAAAAATAAGGTTCAACTTCCTTGTATAATGCGAGCATTCGCGGAACTTTAGAAATATCAGGATTCACATATTTTTTTATAAGATTGTTTTGAGTTTTAAGAACGTCGCGCAGAAGCTCAATGTTGTCGGCAAGTGTTGCATCTTTCATGATTGCCGTATCTGCTTCTCCACGCATGCCAACTGTTATCACATTTTCAAATTTTCCGCTGCGTTTTAAGCCGTCTTCCCAGAACTTTGTAATTCCATGAGGGTTTGAACGAAAATTCCATGCATCTCCATAAATTGAATCGGGTCCGCGTAAATATTTATATTCTTCACCTGCACGGCAACACGGTTCATGATGGCTCGTCCCCATCACAACTCCAAGTTCATCGGCAAGTTCCGCATTTGCAAGACCCGGACCGTCGTCGCTAAAACGAGCAGACCACATCGCAGGCCACAGGTAATTTCCTTTCATTCGGAGAAGAAGTTCAAAGACATGGCTGTACATGTCTGCATTGAATCCGCCAAAGTTGTGTTTTGCCCAGTTGCCAAATGCAGGCCATTCATCGTTTATAAAAAAACCTCTAAAACGAACGGAAGGTTGATGAGAGATGTATTCGAAATCCTCAAGCTCAAAACTTTCGTTTTTTGCCGGCATGATGTCGCACCAGTCGACTAAGGGAGATACTCCCATCAACTCAGAAAGGTGAAAAAGTCCGTAAATCGTACCGCGTTTTTCAGAACCGATTATTATAAGCTTTGTTCCAGCCGTCTTAAAAACATAAACTTCGCGTTTACCGCTCAATTTATTTAAGTCGATATTGTGCTGAGAAGCAACTGTTTCAACAGCTTTGCTCTGCCCGATTGTCCCAAAAAATACAGAGAAATCAGGGAGCTCGCTATCAAGATTTTTAATTTCAGGCTGAATATCTACAACCTTTTTTACATCAGAGCAGACTTTCCCGGCAATTTTTTTTACACCGGAAAACTCATCTTTATCACA
Organism: Treponema sp. Marseille-Q3903; assembly: GCF_014334335.1. Lineage (NCBI taxonomy): Bacteria > Pseudomonadati > Spirochaetota > Spirochaetia > Treponematales > Treponemataceae > Treponema > Treponema sp. Marseille-Q3903. The sequence goes on along the minus strand of NZ_JACSEU010000001.1, from coordinate 593,617 downwards.
ATAAAATGTAACAGAAGATTTCCCACCTTCAGCGCTGATTTTAAACATCTTAAACCTCTTCTCGCATACTTGCATACTAAGATTTTGATTCTTTTATTAATATTTAACGTATTTTCCGCTTAATGCCAAGACTGCAAAAAAGTAAAGGCAATTGTCGTAATAACGTCGGCGACCAGTTCTCATCGGGGTTTCCCAAAATCGCCTGACTGCACGTTCAGCACAAGCTCTGTTTCCCGGCTCGACTGCGGCTGCTGCTTGCGCAATTGTCGCAATAAGAGCGACCGGATGGCGCGCATTTTTTTTAAGCGGACGACCATCAACCATATAGTCTTTGAGCTCGTACATTTCTTTGCCATCAAAAAACTTTATTATTTTCCCTGCGATTTCGGAGAGTTCTTTTGTCTGCCCAAACCACAGCGAATCGACCGCGATGTTTGCCGCAACACGATATGCATCGCTAAAAAAAGTTCCGTGAGATTTTGGAGGAAGAGGTTTTCCATCATCGTCTGCATATTCTGCAGCGAGTCCGGTCTCTGGGTGACACGCCTTTGCAATGTACTGACGGCTTGCCTTTGCAGCGGCTTTCCAGTAAGAGCTGTCGCATTTGTCTGCACATTCTGCAAAAATTTCGTAAAAATGCGGAAGGTGATAAGATGGATCTGTAAACGGACAATTCGGCACAAAGCGAATGTGATGATTTTCTTCAAACCACATCTTAGACTCGCCGTGAATCGCTGTCCTTAAAATTGAACGAGCTTGTTCCGTATAATTAAAGATTCCGTCTCCGTTTCCCCAACGTTTTGCTGCAAAAAAAAGTGTCAGTGCAAAATATTCTTCACCGTCAGGGGCGGGACCATCGGCGTTCTTTTTTCCGTCAGGCTGATTCGACCAGCAAAAATAACCTGCGTTAGGACCACTGTCGAGATACATGTACGTTTTGACCCATTTCCAGATTTTGTCAAAGATGTCTTTTCTGTTCATCTGCACAGCCATCATCATGCCGTAAGACATCCCTTCTGTTCGCACATCGTCATTGCCTGTGTCTTCAATGTAGCCCATTCCGTCACAGGCATCAAAGTAAAAATGATTCGGATTCGCTTTGTCGAATATGTTGTTCCAACAATCAATAATGCGGTTTTCTACATCAAATTTGCTATAACCGTAATCTTCAAATATGTTTTTCATTCTTTTAGAATATATGTGAAACTACATGTTGTACATAAAAGATATTACCTAGTTTTCCGCTTTATTGACAAAAACTCACTTTTTAAATTTATTGAGAATCATCTGATATGTCACCAATACAAACATGATTGCAAGTCCGATTATATCGGTTTTAGATTCCGGAATGATACACATAAATCCGGCAAAAGCAAACAGCAACCGTTCAACTACATCGAGTGCAGCAACAACAGTTTTACTTTTCCCGCTTCCATGTAAAATTCCTGTAAACCGAAGTCCATACCCTTCAAGAGCGACGCTCACCCCGAACATTCCTATCACCGCCGTCGCAATTATAAACATGATCGTCGTAAAAGATGCTCCTATCATCAGCATTTTAGGATTGTAAACAAACATATATGGGATGATAAATGCGCCGATAGCGAGTTTTGTTGCATTGACGGCAGTTTTCATAGGTTTTGCCCGGGCAATCGCAGCACCCGCAATCGCTGCCAATGCTACAGGCGGCGTGACATCGGCGATAATACCGAAATAAAACGCAAACATGTGCGCTGCCAACGGTTCGACATTGAGCTGAATGATTGCCGCCGCCGTTATTGTTGAAGTAATCAAATAGTTTGCCGTAGTCGGAGCGCCCATGCCGAGAATTATAGATGCAACCATCGTGAACATAAGCGTCAGCAAAAGTTTTCCGCCTGCAAGAGCGACAAGCCCTGCCCCAAGCTTAAGTCCCAGTCCTGTCAAAGTGACTATGCCGATTATGATTCCAGCCATGCCACATGCGATCGCTACGGAAATGATATTCCTAGCTGCGGCACACATGACTTCAATTAAATCTTTAGAGCCGAATGACGGTTTTCTTCCTTTTACAAGGTCAACCAAAGAAACCCCAAGTCCGACGGCAAGGCACGCAATAATTCCCATCAGAGCAGCAAACACCGCTGTTTTTCCTGCACAGAGAAAATAAATTATAACGACCAACGGAAGAATCATATAACCGTTGTGCAAAAACAATGGGATAAACTTTGGAAGTTCTTCACGCGGAAGCCCTTTGAGCCCGAGTTTTTTCGCTTCAAGGTGAACTGTAATAAATATTCCTGTAAAATACAAAATTGCAGGAACAATCGCTGCTCGAACAATTGTGAGATAAGGAAGCCCGAGACTTTCTGCCATGAGAAATGCGGCAGCTCCCATTATCGGCGGCATCAGCTGACCTCCTGTCGAGGCAGACGCTTCAACGGCGCCCGCAAATTCTCCTTTGTATCCGAGTCTTTTCATCATCGGAATTGTGAAAGAGCCCGAACCGACCGTGTTGGAAACTGAAGAACCTGAAACTGTTCCGAGCAGCGCAGAAGAAAGAACTGCAACTTTTGCCGGACCTCCGCTCGCTCCTCCTGCAATCGAATTGCACATATCAATAAAAAACTGCCCGATTCCCGTTTTTTCAAGCAATGCGCCGAACAATATAAAAAGAAATATAAACGTGGAGCACGCCCCTATCGGAGTCCCCATAATTCCTTCCGTGTTATAAAAAAGATGGCACACTACTCTTTGCAACGAATATCCGCGGTGATGAAGAAATCCTGGCAAATATTTTCCTGCAAAAGCGTAGATAACAAAAACACTTGCGATTATCATAATTGGAAGCCCCACGATGCGGCGACAGCTTTCAAACAAAATCAAGATTCCGATTATTCCGATTGCAACATCAAAAACAGTGTTGTTTCCCGAACGGCGGACAAGGCTTTGAAAGTTGATCACTATATATATCCAGCACGCAGCACCGATTATTGCAAGAACGACATCATACCATGGCAGCGTATTTTTAGGACTTTTTTTTGTCGGCGGAAAAAGCAAAAACGCGAGAAACTGAACAAAAGCGAGATGTGACGCTCTCAAAATTTGAGCTGTCAAAACCCCTGAAAGAGTTGCATATAACTGGAACAAAACAAAAACTACAGAAACGATAACTGTGATGTACTGACGCCAGCATTTATGTTCGCGGTAAGATTGTTCGCTGTCCAAACCAGCCATGAGTTTTTTCATTTCGTCTTCATTTGTCGTAGGAAGTATATTTTCAACAACCCCACCAAAAGGTTGCCCATCCTGATTTACAAAATCCTGTTTGTGAGTATCCATGATTTTTCCTTTTTTAATAGATTTTATGAAATATATATTCAGCGAGTGACACCCGCATCATTTCCAAATTTACACTTGTCTGCGGAGCAAAATAATCGGTAAAAAAAAGCTCTTCAGCATCTCCGCCAAGTTTTTGACCGAAAACTATTGAATGATCAGCGATTGTCCCTATAGCCATCGTAAGGAGCGGAATCATCCTGTTCAGATTGCTTATAAAATATCCGTCATCTTTTATCGAAAAAACAGCACCGAAAGTTTCTTCGGATTCAGGAATTCCTGCTCCGTAAGACACAAATTGAGTTTGATACAGCTCCATCTGATTTTTTTTTGCAAGTCTGTAATAATCGTGAACACGACCTTTGTTTACTGAATGTGTATAAGAAATTATAAATCCGCAATTATATCCCTTTGCCGAATAAAAACGCTCGGAAAGTTTTTTTCTATTTTTTATAGAAAGAACATTGATTGCCGGGATAAATAAAATACTACTGATAAAAATTATCACGGCAACAAAAATCAAAAGATTGCGGAGTTTTTTATGCCTCGCAGTTTTAATTTTAATTTTACTTAACATTTAATCCGATTTCTTTGTAATATTTTAATGCGCCCGGATGGAATGGAACGGAAACTCCTGTTATTGCAGATGCAGCGGAAACTTCTTTGCCTTTTGCGTGAGATTGCGCAAGCACATCAAGATTTTCGAACAAAGCCTTTGTCATTTCATAAACAGTCTGTTCGTCGAGTTTTGAACTGACAGCCAAAGTTGCTTTTATTGCCAAAGCCGATATATCTTCTTCTGTGCCTTTATACGTTCCTCCCTGAATTGTCGTCAGCGTATAGTAACCGTATTTTTCACATATTTTTTTGGCAACTTCGCCGTCAACAGGGACAAGAACAAGACCTGCAGAAAAAGCAAGTTCCTGCAATGCAGAGTTTGGAACTCCGGCAGTTATAAAACATCCGTCTAAAGTTCCATTTTGAATACCTTCGGCCGATTCTTTAAATGAAAGATTTGATTTTTTTATATCGTCAAATGAAAGTCCATATCCTTCCAATATCTGTTTAGCATTGAATTCAACTCCAGAACCTGCATCTCCTACAGAAATTCGTTTTCCTTTAAAGTCTGAAACAGATTTAATTTCGCTTTTTGCAGAGACAGCAATCTGAACAACTTCAGGATAAAGAGTTCCGATTGTCATTATGTTCTCAAGCTTTTCGCCGGCAAACATATCTGTTCCATTGTAAGCATAGTCCATAACATCGTTCTGAACTGTGCCAAATTCAGCTTCACCTTTATTTATAAGACGAAGGTTTTCTGCAGAAGCGCCGGTTGCCTGAGCTGTTACGTTCATACCGGAAACTTTTGTATTCCATATATTTGCAATTGCTCCACCAAACGGATAGTAAGTTCCACTTGTACCACCGGTTGCGATAATGTAATCCTTTTTCGCATTCGCTTTAGAACATCCGCTGAAAATCACAGCAAGCGCCAACACAGATGTAACTGCTGTCAACATTTTTTTCATAATTCCTCCAATAAAAAATCTACTTTTTGAATGTTTTAATGCGTAATTTTACTATAGAAAGTATCGTTTTTCAATGCTAAAATCACATCATGAAACCTGAAGGAAAATACACACATTTTGAATCTGTTCCGCTTTCAAACAGGAAGTGGCCGTCAAAGATAATCAAAAACGCACCTGTCTGGTGTTCCGTTGACCTGCGAGATGGGAATCAGGCGCTTGTGAATCCGATGGGGATTGAACACAAACTCGAATATTTCGACATGCTCGTCAGGCTCGGTTTTAAACAGATTGAAGTCGGTTTTCCGTCGGCATCGGATACGGAATTTAACTTTGTACGGACTCTGATTGAAAATAAACGCATTCCGGATGACGTCTCTATTCAAGTCTTAACTCAGGTACGAGACCAGCTTATAAAAAAGACATTTGAATCTTTAAAAGGCGCAAAAAATGTGATATTTCATATCTACAATGCGACTTCGCCTGCCCAGCGAAAATACAACTTTAAAAAATCAAAAAAAGAGATAATAGAGCTCGCTGTAAACGGTGTTAAATCTGTAAAAAAATATATGCAGCAATATCCTGAAATAAATATTCAACTTGAGTACTCGCCCGAAAATTTTTCGCAGACAGAAATTGATTATTCTATTGAGATATGTGAAGCTGTTATGGACGAATGGAATCCATCGCAAGAAAACAAAATAATACTCAACCTTCCGACTACTGTAGAATGCTGTCTGCCTAATCAGTTTGCTGACTGCATTGAATACTTTTGTTCGCATATCAAAAACCGGAAATGCTGCATAATCTCACTTCACAATCACAACGACCGCGGAGAAAGCGTTGCCCAATGTGAACTCGGACTTCTTGCAGGAGCGGAAAGAGTTGAAGGTTGTCTGTTTGGAAACGGAGAAAGAACAGGAAACCTCGACATTGTGACTGCGGCTTTGAATATGTACACTCAAGGTGTTGATCCGCAGCTCGATTTTTCCAACCTTGAATATGTTTCAGAAGAATACACACGATTTACCGGAATGCCGATTCACCCTCGAAGTCCATACGCGGGAGAACTTGTTTACACAGCTTTCAGCGGTTCTCATCAAGATGCAATCAGAAAAGCTATGAAAGCGCGTGCAGATATCAAAGATAAATCAAAAGCTAATTTATGGGATATTCCGTATCTTCCGATTGACCCTCGCGACATTGGACGTGAATACGCTGACATCATAAGGATAAACAGCCAGAGCGGAAAAGGTGGCGCTGCATTTATTTTGGAATCGAATTTTGGAATCATTACGCCAAAAGCGATGCACCCTGTTATCGGAGAAATTATCAAAGTTCATGCAGACAAACTTCAGCGAGAGCTCAAGCCGTCTGAGATTTTTGATATTTTTTCAAAAAAATGGCTCAACACAAAATCGCCTCTCAATGTGCTTGAAATCACGGAAAAACATATTGAAGGCGAACGCGGTTCTGATTTTTCAGAGCAGGTAGCGGGAATGGCTACAATCGAGTGGCAAGGAAAGCGTTACGCAGTTGCCGCAACAGGAAACGGGCCTCTAGACGCTTTCGTCCTCGCCTTAAAAAAATCCCCTGTTCCAAAATTCAACATAACATCGTTTCATGAACATTCTGTTGGAACGGGCTCCGACACTCAAGCTATGGCTTACGTCAGGATTACAAAGGAAAATGGCGAGCAAGTATGGGGAGTCGGGAAAAGTTCAAACGTCGGAAGAGCGGGAATTGCGGCGGTCGTTTCGGCTATCAATTTTAAGCAAGGATTGTCAGGCATCTAAAACATATAAAATCTAAAACATAGCTTTGACGGCTGCCATAAATTTGTTGCCGCGGTCAAATTCGTTCGCAAACATTCCAAAAGATGTGGCGCCCGGAGAAAATACAAAGACTTCTTGGCGTGATTTTTTATTTTCATCTGCGCAACTTTTTCCGCCTACACCGCTTTTTTCATCTGATTGTGTTTCAGTTTCGAGATTTTTCTTCGCATGCGCCAAAAGTTCGTCGAGAGAATTAAAAGGACCGTTGTATTTTATGCCTGCGGCATCGAGCGACGGTGTAATTTTATCTGTTGCAGTTCCGGACAGAAAATATATGTCTTTTACTGGAATTATTCCGTTTTCATCAGTTTTATCAGGCTCTCCTTTGCTTGTCAAAACTTTTACAAGAGGAGTTAAATCAAGACCTTTATCTGTGCCTCCTGCTGCCAAAATCACCGATTTATCAAACGACTGAGTCGCAGTTACAGTTGCTTCCGGGACAGTTGCGCAAGAATCGTTATAAAAGCGAACTTTTTCATTTTCCTGACCAAAGACTTTCCATTCGTGAAAAAACTGCAATCGGTGTTCTATCCCTGCCCAGCTCCCGCAAATATCGCATATACGCTCAGATGGCACTCCCATCAAAAACAAGACTAGCGCCGCATTTAATACGTTAGTTTTCATGTGTTCGCCGGGAACAGAAATTCCTTTCAAAATTGTTTCAGGATTTTTCATGCCGGGTAGCAAAACTTTTCCGCAAAAACCTGAATTCAAATATTCATTATTTTTTCTTTCAGATTCGAGCCATGCTCCGCATTTTAAAGGCGACTTTCCATAGCGAACAACTGTCGCTTTTGATTCAGATGCAAAAAGATTTCCCCATGCTGATGTGTCGAATTTATCATCATATTTAGAGCTATCAGGACCTGTACCATCTTCATCTCCTTCGTTGTCAAAAATCGAGTAATCACCTTTTGACTGCTCAGCGTAAATAAGGCGCTTGTCTGCGATGTAATCTTCCATATTGCCATACCAGTTTTGATGGTCAGGAACAATTTTAGTGATGATTGCGATGTGAGGTTTTAAAACTCCGCGACCGCGCAAGTCGGCAAGCTGCCATGATGAAAATTCTATAACGACAGGTGTATTTTGGCTGACGCTATCGAAAAACGTCAGCGGACTGACTGTGATGTTTCCTCCAAGAAATGCGTTGAAATCGGCCTTTTTTAAGCCGTAATAAATTGCGCTGGCGGTAGATGACTTTCCTTTACTTCCCGTGACGGCGATGATAGGGCAATTTGTAAAACGAAGAAAAATGCTGAGGTCTGTTTCAATTGCACGCGACGCTGCTAAGAATTTGTTTCCATCGTATTTTACTCCAGGATTTTTGATTACACAGTCGGCGTTTTCAAAATCTTCAATACGGTGCTCGCCAAGACAATATGAAAGTCTTGAAGTATCAAGCGTTTTATCGGCTGCAATTCTATCAACAGTTTCTTTGAGCTGCTCCCGAGTCTTCATATCTGTGACAAGGACATAGGCACCTTTCTTCAGAAAAAAACGGACTGCGGCTTCTCCTCCTCCGTTTAATCCGAGCCCCATAATTGTGACGTGTTTGTCTTTAATATCTTCAACAGATTTAAAAGCACATGTCTTTGAATAAACGTGCGGTTTCATAAAAACTCCCATAAAAACTTTTGCAGGAAATAGCAATTTCCGAAAAAGTTTTTAGCCGTGCGCAAGAGCGCACACGTTCAATAGTCGAGTTTGCAAAATAAAGCGTATCGTATTCATTTGATTTTTATCGAAACGACACGTATACACGTCTTCTGCAAACATCCAGGCAAACTCGAAATAAAAAGTATCGGCGATATTTCAGACGACACTTTTTATCACACCTCCTTTAAAAGTCATCGGCGCAGAATCAGCATCAAAAAAAATGCCTCCCTGCAAAACAAGGAGGCACTTTGCCGGGAACCGGGATTGAACCGGCACGCCGATTGCTCGGCACAGGATTTTAAGTCCTGGGCGTCTACCAATTCCGCCATCCCGGCAAGTGAAAACAATAATATACAAAAGCTAAGATATTTTCAAGTAGCGCACATTTCCATATAATGAAGCGGTGAGGAAGAAATCATGTACGCTTTAGTTTTTAATCAGCTGATGACAATGTTCATCATAGGGATCGGAGGCTTTGTTTTTGCAAAGATTTTTAAAGTAGATAACGAACAGCAAAAGTTTTTAAGCAAGTTTCTTTTATACTTTATAAATCCGAGCATCATTCTCAATTCGTTCAACCTTGAGTTCGATGCGGCGATGCTAAAACAACTGATTTTCGTAGCGTTCATCTCTCTGATTATTCACGTCGTTATGATTTTTACCGGTCTTCTCTCTTCAAAAAATCACATAGACAGGCTCGGGATTGTATTTACAAACTGCGGATTTATAGGAATTCCATTGATACGCGGAGTTTTTGGAAACATAGGTGTTTTTTATCTGATGGGATACCTTGTGGTTTTCAATATCTTGCTCTGGACTTACGGCTACTATCAGATGAGAGGTTCTGTGAATCTCAAAAAAATCATCACAAATCCGAACATAATCTGCATAATTTTGGGAATGATAATTTTCTGCATGCCTTTTACTTTGCCTAAGACAATCGAAAGACCTCTTTCAATGATAGCAGATTTGAACACAGCGACGAGCATGGTTTTGATTGGAATTTTGCTTGCAGGATTTAAGCCCAAAGAAAGCAAAAGATACATTCCGCAACTCGCACGATTTACAATTTGCAGGCTTGCAGTGACGGCTATAATAAACATCGCTGTTTTGTTTTGTATTTATAAAATTTTTTACAATTTTGAAAACATAGGGAATTTGCAGCTGATGCTTTTTGTCGTTTTAATTTGCTCAATCTGTCCGGCTGGGACGAGCATCTCGAGCATGTCTGTCGTGTTCAACAAAGACGCTACTTATGCAAGCCTTGCAGTTTCGTTCACAAGTTTGTTTTGTATTTTTTCGATACCGGCTTTTGTAGCGCTGGCAGAAAAAATAATAAAATAACTTGCCCGACACCGATCGAAACGAAGCAGAAGAAAAGTCAAAAACATTGAAAAGAAACTCAACGAAACGTAAAAAAATCACATTGAAGACACACAAAAATACTATTGAAAAAATTGCGTATCCGTTATATTGTATTTTAACTATTTTTTTGAGGTATAGTATGTCTGAAGAAAAATTTGATTTTACAATCGACAATTTGGGACCTTGTACAATTCATTCTCCTATTAAACTTTCTAATGTTCATGGTGATTATACGGCCAATTATGTAGGTAGCAACGATTATGTTCTTGTAAATGTAAACGTGTTTGATAAGACAAAGCCTATTGTCCTTGATTCTTCAAATCTTATGGAAAAAGCCGGCCCTCGTGAAAAGATTTACTTCGACCCTTCACACGCAAAAGCAGGTATATGTACTTGTGGTGGACTTTGTCCGGGACTGAACGATGTTATACGCGCAATTGTAAGATGTTTGAACACCCGATACGGAGTAAAAACAATAAAAGGCTATCAATTCGGTTTTCATGGATTTTTCCCTGAAGAAGGATACCCTCCAAAAGAACTTGACCGCTACCTGATAGATGAAATCCACAAAATCGGCGGAACTTACTTAGGAACAAGCCGTGGAGGGGGACAGCGCGTATCTGACATTGTCGATTGCCTTGAACGAGATGGTATCAACATGCTGTTTATAATCGGTGGTGACGGAACTCAGCGAGGCTCTTACGACATAGCTTGTGAAGTTGAAAAACGAGGCATGAAGTGTGCTGTTGTCGGCATTCCAAAAACCGTAGACAATGATTTGATGTTTATTGACCGCTCATTTGGTTTTGAAACCGCAGTTCAGCGTGCAAAAGAAGCTGTTGCAGCAGTTCACATGGAAGCTTCAAGCCAGATAAACGGTATCGGACTTGTAAAACTCATGGGACGCGAAGCAGGATTTATCGCCACAGCAGCTTCTCTCGCCAGCCATGAAACAAATTTCTGCTTGATCCCAGAAGTACCGTTTGAGCTCGAAGGAGAAAACGGATTCTTGGCTTGCCTCGAACGCAGGCTTGCAAAACGCGGACACGCTGTAATTGTAGTGTCGGAAGGTGCCGGTCAAGATTTGCTCCAAAGCACAGGCGCAACGGACGCATCGGGAAATAAAAAACTTGCAGACATCGGGTTGTTCTTGAAATCTCAGATCGAAAAATACTTCAAAGAAAAAAATATCGAAATCAACTTAAAATACATCGATCCTTCTTATCAGGTTCGCGCTTCTGTAACTACAGCGTCTGACTCTATCTATTGTGAAAGGCTCGGAAACAACGCTGTTCACGCTGCAATAGCTGGAAAGACAAAGTGTGTTATAGGACTTGTCCACGACAAATTTGTTCATCTCCCTATCAAAACTGTCACCGCACACCGCAACGCAGTTGACCCTGAAGGCTCACTCTGGAGAGATGCACTAGATGCTACAGGTCAGCCGATTTTGATGGTAAACGACATGAAAGTAGCTCAAGAAAAAATGCGCGCTGCAGTTGCCGGTGCAAAATCAAAACCGAGCGAACAGAAAAACAAATAAATAACCGGCACTTATTTTTAGTTTATAAAAAAACCGCAAACTTGAAAACTTGCGGTTTTTTTTTATTGTTTTTTTTATTGGGGTTTAATTATTTTTATAAAATAAGTTACCTTAATCCTGAAGCTTCTTCTTTTGTGGCCTTTTTCCAATACTGGCTGCGTCCGATTCCAAGACCAATCTCGCCTCTCATTTCAAGAGTATCAGCTTGGTATTTTTTAGACTCGCCTGCCTTGTGAAACTTCATCTTGCATTTATATCTGCTGCCGTCGGCGGGATCGATGATATAGCCTTTTTCCCATTCGCCTTCCGCTTTTTTTGAGAGTCCCCAAATCCACGAAGTTCCGACTGTCATCAAAGTTCCCAAATCGCCTGTAAAAGAGAAATTGTTATAATGTTTTCCTTTAGCACCATCAGCCAGAGAATCTTGCTGATGATCTGCAAGAGAAGTAATCTTTCCTGAAAGAATCCCATCTTGAACTGAAATTTCCCAACCGGCAGTCGCCTTTCCTGTTTTTTCATCATAACTGATCCAGTATCCTTCACACGGGTCAGAAGCAAAACATAGCCCTGTTAATAAAACCAAATACAAGATTAACCCTATATTTTTTTTCACAGATTCACCTCTACAATAAAATATATCCATATTTTAGTGAAAAGCATGTAAATTTCAAGTAGACAATGTCATATATCTGTGTCACCTTATTCTTCGGGTTATCATAAATTTAAAAAAAAAATCGTTAAATCATGACAAATTTTATGTGCCACAAAACAAAAAAAAGTGTAAAATCGATTAAAAGATTTGTAAAGATTCTTACATTTCTAAATTTTGAAATTAAAAATAGAGATAACAAATAAGGATAATTTATAATATGAAAGAATATTTTGAAAAAAGTCTGTCAAATGAATCTCAAATTGAAAATGTTGAAGATGTACGCAGTTTATCATATTATATTCCAAACAGAGTGATCAGATTGCTTGCGTCAAAAGAATGCAGCGTTTTTGACCATAAGATTGAAAACCTTGAAGGTTTTGTTGTTTACCTTGACATCATGGGTTTTACAAAAATCGTCATCGGAAACCTCAACAAAAACAACGATATCACAACAGTTTCCAACACTCTTTCTGATTTTTATTCCGTGCTTATCGAGATTGTTCAAGGATACGGCGGTTCCGTTTTCCAATTTGCAGGAGATTCAATTTTAATCAGTTTTGATAAGCATAACGGGGAATCTACTATAAATAATTTTAAAAGGACGCTCTGCGCTGCTACGGCTATGCTTGACATCAGCGATAACTTTAATTCTCTGCACGACGAGGATTTTAACCTTCGCCCAAAAGTCGGAATCGGTTACGGAAAATTTTATCAATATTTTATGGGCTCTCAAAAATCTTTCATCACGGCAATATTGACGGGAACTGCTGTTCACGATGCTATCTCGTGCGAATCACAATGCAAAAAACAAGAAATTATAGTCAGTGAACCTGTATATCAATTTGCAAAAGAATTGGGAATTGAAAATTCGTTTGAAAACATAGATGGCTTTTATCATATTACACAAAAAATCGATACAAACTCTTTTAAAGTCAATATTCCCGAATTTGTTTCCATAGACGAGATGAATGAAAACCCTATGTTTGCCGAACGAGTTTGTGCATTTATAGACCCTGTCATCATGCAAAATGCAAAAAGTCGTATTCAGGGATTTTCAGGCGACTATAAAGAAATTACGTGCCTGATGGCTCACTTTGATATCACTGAAAAAATCAATGATGACCCGAAAACAGTCAAGGCTTTTTTTGAGCAAATCAATGGTATAAATACGATAATGCAGTCAAAATCGCAGCGATATAACGCTTACTGTACAAAACCAGACATTTCCGACAAAGGCATTGTGTTTTTAGTTTTCTTTGGAACTCCTAACGTTATTGAAAACAAAGAACGAAGTGCAATGCTATGTGCACAAGAGATAATTTCATCGTCTAAAAAGAATTCTTTCATCACTTCTGCCAACATCGGCATTACGACAGGGCTAGTTTATTCAGGCGAATTCGGAAGCTACATGCGAAAAGAATACACAGCGATCGGTAACTCAATCAACCTTGCATCGCGCTTTATGATGTCGGCAGTTGGAAAATCAAATTACAGCATCGTGATGGATAACGCAACGACAAATGCAGTTGCTGATTATATCAAGATAGAAAAAATTCCGGGAATCGAATGTAAAGGATACGAAAAGGCTCAGGAAGCAAACTACCTGCTTGGAATCAACTATGACGTAATCGATGGAAGCAAAACAAAGCTGATGATTGGGCGCGGCAAAGAATTAAGCAAGCTTATGTCTTTGCTTGAAACATCAATCGGGAATCAGATAAATTTTGCGTTTGTCACCGGTGAAGCCGGAATTGGAAAATCAATTCTTGCAAACAAATTTGCTGATGCAGTCGAACAAAAATATAAAAATGCCCACGTTCTCAGAGGCAAAATGTATCAGCACGAATCGAAAACTGCATTTTTCTGCTGGCGCTTTATCATCAGGCAGTTGATGGATATCCCTGATGATTTTTTGGACACAATGATTCCCGATATTGTTGAAGCATACTTTAAAGAAAACTTGCCGGAAGACATTATATGGGAGTCGTTTTTATTGAACATGCTCGGCTTAAATATTAAAGAAGATCAGGAAACAGCAAATATAGATGTTACAAAAAAGCAACAGATATTCTTTTCCCTTGTTTTAAGGCTCTTAAACAGTGCGGCAAGAACAACCCCATTGATTATAATCGTTGACGATGTCCAATGGTGCGATGAAGTTTCATACAAACTGATTCAATTCCTTCTTGAGACTAGGACTCTTAAAAACGTATTTTGTGTGTTTATCGCTCGCGACTCCGTGCTTTTAAACTCATTTTTTAAATCGCGGAACGTTTTTACACTCACATTAAAGCCGCTGTCAAATGAAAACAGTTTGATGCTCACAAAGTCTTTGCTAAATCTCGACAAGAGCAATGAGGAATTGGAAAATCGAATTGCGACAACATCAGGCGGAAATCCTCTCTTTATTGAAAACATCGTCCAAAATTTTATCGACAATGGAATTCTTGTAAAAAATAAAAAAGGAAAAAATGAGCTTCATACAAGTGCAGATGGTATTGAAAGCATTTCTATTCCACCTTCAATAAAAAACATAATTCTTTCAAAACTCACATCGCTTTCAGTTGAAGAGCAGATTATGTGCAAGACCGCATCAGCCGTAGGAAAATCATTTACAGCAGACATTCTTCCTGCTCTGTATTCCGATAACATATCTTTAGAAAAAACAATATCAATGCTCAAAGAAATTGAAAAACACGGAATCATAGATTATGAAAAGCGAACGAAAAAGTACACTTTTAAAAGCATGACTATCCATGATGTTATTTACAGCACAATCTTAGGATATACAAAACGTGAATTAAACAGAAAAATCATAAGCTACCTTGAAGAAAAATATAAAAATAATGCGTCGAACTACGCAGAAAGGCTTTTGTATCACGCAAAAGAAGTCAGAGACTTTAAGAGAATTTTTGAATACTCAACTATGGCTGCAAAGAAAGCAGAAAAAACGTTTGCCGTAAAAGATGCAATCCACTTCTACTTAATCGCAATTGAAGCATTGCATCAGCTACCTGAAGAAAACTCTTCAGATAAATATAAAATTGAGTTGCAGCTCTCGGAGGCATATCGCGCCAACGGTAATTACGACAGATTATACGATGTACTCAACGCCATCATAGAAAATTGCAAAGACGAACAGATTCTTGCGCAAGCACATCAGAGTTTGGAACGATATTATCAAGAGCGTGGGAAAATAGAAACTGCAACTCAAAAGCCTGAAAAGAAAAGTAAGAGTTCCGGAAAAAAGAACTCAAAAAAAGGTAACGGCAAGTCGCAAAAATAACTAAAATCGCCGGAAATCACCGGAAATCTCAAAAACAGAGAGAAAACCGCAACCGATTTTTCTTGCATAAGAAAATCATAATTTGTATAATTATGTAATTTTTACGGAGTTTTTCTGTATAATTATGCATTAAAACAACTGACTCAACATGAAAATGCAAATACGGAGGCCTGCCTATGGCAATACAAAAAGAAGAAGCGTTAATCAAGAGGTTGGAAAAACTAGCTGTTCACAATGATCCTATCAATTCAGAATTATATAAAAAATACGATGTCAAACGCGGACTCCGAAACTTAAACGGAACAGGTGTTCTCGTAGGGCTCACGAGAATTGGAGACGTAGTCGGTTACGAAATCAAAGACGGTGAAAAAATTGCGATCCCCGGCAAACTTATTTACCGCGGCTACAATGTAGAAGATTTGGTCGCCGATGCAGAAAAAAATCATCAGTTTGGATACGAACAATGCGTTTATCTTCTTTTGTTCGGAGAATTGCCTAAAAAAACTCAACTTGAGCGTTTTACAAATTTTATTGGTGAGTACAGAGCTCTTCCTCCAAGTTTTACGGAAGACATGATCATGAAAGCGCCGTCAAACGATATTATGAACAAGATGGCTCGAGGAGTTCTTGCATCGTATTCTTACGAAAAGGATCCTGAAAATCGCAATATAGGAAATATCATAAAACAATGCATTGAGCTTATCGCACGTTTTTCTACACTAGCAGCTTACGGCTATCAGGCGAAAAGACGCTATTATGATGATAAATCTATGTTTATTCACAATCCAAAACCTGAACTCTCTACCGCAGAAAACTTTCTCCGTTTAATCCGTTCTGACAAACAATATACTCGCCTTGAAGCGGAGATTCTTGACCTTGCTTTGATTCTTCATGCGGAACACGGAGGAGGAAATAACTCGTCTCTTACAGTTCACGTTGTTTCGTCTGCCGATACGGACACATATTCTGCGATTGCTGCCGCTGTCGGTTCATTAAAAGGACGCCGACACGGTGGTGCGAATATCCGCGTTGTTGAGATGATAGACGACATAAAAGCTCACGTAAAAGATTGGTCAAATGAAAAAGAAGTCCGAGATTATCTGACAAAGATTTCAAGTAAGCAGGCGTTTGACGGTTCCGGAAAAATCTACGGTATGGGTCATGCCGTCTACACAATAAACGATCCTCGCGCAATTCTCCTCAAAAAAAAGGCTCTCGAACTTGCAAAAGCAAAAGATGCTGTTGAGGAATTCGAACTTTACGAATTGATTGAACGCATTTCTCCAGAGATAATAAGAGAGACGCACCTGCACGCTTCAGAAAAAAACATCTGTGCAAATGTCGACTTGTATTCAGGCTTTGTATATAATATGCTGAACATTCCTCGAGAATTGTTTACGCCTATCTTCGCGATATCTCGTATTGCAGGGTGGTCTGCACACCGAATTGAGGAAGTCATAAGCGGCGGAAAAATTTATCGTCCAGCATACAAGAACGTGTCAAAGGAAAGAGCTTTTGTTCCTCTTGAAAAAAGAGGATAGAGAATCTTCACAAAATAGCTCTAAAATATTTCTATGGCTAAACAAAGACTAGATAAATTGCTCTCACACGAAGGCTTCGGCTCTAGGAAAGACATCAAAAAACTTTTACGCAATTCAAAAGTCACAGTCAATGGGACTAGAATTTCAGATCCATCTTTCGGGATAGATTTCGAAAACGACTCTATCGCCATCGATGACAAAGAAATCAGCATTCACAAACACATTTATCTTATGATGAATAAGATAATGCATACAGTTTCAACAAACAAAGATGGCGAACATCAGACTGTTTTTGATTTACTTGCTGATGATATGCGTACTCCTTATCTGGAAGACAAACTGCACTTAGTCGGCCGTCTCGACATGGACACTGAAGGACTTCTTATTTTTACAACAGATGGAGAACTCACTCACCGATTGATTTCACCAAAATCTCACATAGGAAAGACATATTTTTGTGTCCTCGAACATAAAGAAACTGACGAAAGAAAAAAAGAAATAGAAAAATTATTTGCAGAAGGAATTGAAGTCGGTCCTGACGACAACGAAGCAGGGTTTAAGTGTGAACCGGCAGATGTAAAATGGGCGACTAAATCTCAAATAAAAGAATACACAGAAAACTCTTCAATTCAAGAAATTTACAACAAGCTTGAATCTAAATCTTTCAACAAAGATGATTACACCGCAGCGCTTCTCACAATTCACGAGGGGAAATACCATCAAGTAAAAAGGATGTTCGCTGCAGCCGGCAATAAAGTTGTTTTTTTAAAACGAATTTCGATCGGGAAGCTTGAACTTGACAAAGCTCTTAAGCCCGGAGAATATGTTTTTCTTGATGATGAAAGCCTTGAAAAATTGAACTGGTTTATTTTATCGCTCTGATATTTGCAGCGCAGATTATTTGCCAGTTTCCGACACAAAAAGCATTGCAGCGGCAATTTTTCCTCTTTTGAACATATTTGCTTTTTCTTGACCGAATACGACAAACGAGCAAGAGCGGCCACCGTCGAACTGCATTGCGTTATCACAGCCGAACAGCTTGAAAATCTCTGCGCACTGCATGTAGTTGAGTCCTGCTTTGCCGATTTTTTTTAACGGAGTTACAGACATGATATAAAGATAACGACCTCCATCTGAAACACCTGCCCCAATTCTCGAATTTTTTATATCTTGAAATTCCTGAATTTCATTGTCGCAAATGATTTGGAAAAATCCGCCGAACGCATAGTTGTATTTACAAAGGACATCGGGAATCTGTGATTTTACAATATCGGCACGCCACACATCTTTTTTATTTTCATCTTTTATCTTCAAAAAGCAAAGTGCACAATATTTTTCAACAGGCTCAGACAAAAAATCACCGTCAGCTAAAACAACGCCGACAGTTTCTCCGGTTTTTGTAAAAGGAGTTGTGTTTATTGCAGCAAAAGCGCCAGAGCCGGCAGCTACATCTTTTAAATTGAACATTTTGGGCGAGCCTGTTTTGTATGCCGAAGCCGGAGGGTAACCTTTTATTTTTATTTCTGGAACTGAGAGGTCTATTTTCAGGCAATTACACTCAACGCTGTATTTTGAGATTGTAAAATATGATTGTTCCGCGCCTGCAACCGAAGTTTTTTGCCATTCAACTCTTTCAATTTCAGATAAAAAGTTTTCATCAGGATGTGCTTCATCTACACTCACACACGAAGTAAATGTAAATAAAAACAACAGAAAAATGATAAAAACCGAATTCTTTAATATTATGAAACGGCTGCCGGTTTTCGGAAAATCAAAGTATTCCATTATTACTGTTTTAAAAAGCGCTGTGCCGGAGTTACGACCCAAATTGCCTCAAGCTCTGTATCTCCAGCATTCTCCAAAATATGTGGAGCGACAGCAGAAAAAGAAACGCTGTCTCCCGCTTCAAGGATATATTCTCGGCTATCATAAGTGAGTTTTCCTCTTCCTTTTGTGATTACCCCAAGTTCACGGCCTATATGCCCATAAGAACCGCGGTGTGTATGTGAACCGGCAGGAATTTTCAAAACGTAAGATTCAATCGATGTATCTTTTTCTGAAGAGACTGGTTTTGCAAGCGCTTCATAAGTTATATCATCTTCATTTACGAAAGCGCGTTCATCTGCACGGATAATCTGGACTGGGCGTTCCTTTCTATATTCTTCAAACAAAAACTCAAGATTGATATCGAGGACGTCTGCAAGTGAAAGCAATGTGTCTATCGCAGGCGATACGTGGTTTCTTTCAATCTGAGAAACAAGACTTTCGCTGACGCCGGCACGCTGCGCTACAACTTTGAGAGTATAGCCTTTATGCTCACGAACCTGTCGTAATTTTTCTCCAAAATGATATGGCACTTTTTTCGATTTTGGGTCATTTTCTTGTACGTCATGCGAACGTGTCATTGTTTTGTTTCTCCTTGTTTTCTTCAGTCACAAACTGAATAAAGTAATCTTCAAGTGTTTTATGAGGACCGGCGAGCTTTAATCTTGCGCGAGAACGGGCATTATCGCGGCGAACAGTATACATGGAATAAAAATCCCTGTAGTCTAGCCCAGCATCGGATTTTACGTGCTCCCCAAGAAATTTAGAAACTTCATCACGACCAATCGCTGGAATTCCTTTTGTTTTTAAAATCGTACGGAGAGTGTGAATCTGCTCTGTAGAAATTCCAAAAAGGAACTCTTCCATCGCCTGTGAGACACCGGGATCTCCCATCTTGTGTTTTATAAAGCTGATCCATTGGTCATCCATCTGCATTGAAATCAGCAAGAGCTCGCTTGTCCCCATCATTGTGCCAAACGCCGGAGCAAGTTTTCGCCTTGCCGTCCAAACTGATTGGAGGACAGGCGCAACGCTTTCACTTGTCTGGTCATTCCAATGTTCCCACAGTAAAAGCAACGCAAGAGCCCATTCCCGACGAAAATCCATCAACTGGGTATTATCAGATATAAGGTTTAGATAAACATCTTCTATCAAAAGGCTGAACATAGACATTACAGTTTCAGTATCAAACGACTTTGAAAGATGTTCATACTCCTTTCCAAGATGCCCACTGTATTTCGCAAAATTCGAAAGAGTGTGCGCTTTTGTAACAAGAAGACTTTTCCCGAGAACTGCCTTCGAAGGAAGCCTCAGCGTTCTATCTCCTTCATCGTTGTGTTTGATAAGAGATTCGATCAAAGTTGTACGAGTTCTTGTTCCTCCTGAAAGCTCATGACGTTCGAGCAACGACGGAAACTTTGAAACTGTCGCCGCTATTTCGTATATGTCTTTCAATCTGTTAGTAAATATCTGATAGTGTTCCAAATCATTTTCTTTTGCATAAGCGAGAAGCTGATCTATCAATTCATTTTGACGCTTTGTAAATGTTCCTGGAAATTCCTGTTCTTCATCTTTTTGAGAATCAGTCTTATCCAAAAAAGAGTTGATATCTATCTGTTCAAATTCTTTATTATCACCCATGATTTCTACCGAACCTCATCAGCAAAAAAAAAGCTCAATGTTTAATGATATTTAATAGCTTTAATATGAATAAAATATTTCGAGCTTACATTATAAATCATTTTTTGTATTTGTCTAGCCGATAATTTTAAAAATCTGTAATTTAAGGACTGCAAATGCGTATATGTAAGAAATTATCGGTTATCTTCATTTTCTTTATAGATGCGGCTTTTATATTTGCTCAGTCGCTTGATTCTGGACAAAATCAGCAGCAGCTCATTTATTCAAAACAGCAGCAGAAGCTCAGAATTACAGCAGAAAATGTAAAACTTTTCCCGGATAAGGTAAATGGCGGATTTCATCTTTACGTAAAAAAAACTAGAAACGTAAACTCTATCATTTTGACAGAGACGACAAAAGATCCTTCCGGCAAAAATGATAATTACGCATATCGCGCAAAATCTTACAATCCTGTAAACGGGGACGAAATACGAATTCTCGACGGCAAAAAATTGACATCTAAATCAGCAAAATACAGCCTTGTAGATTCAACAACAGAAATCACCGATTTTATGGGAGAAGCATTCCACATATATATCCCAGAAACGATAGTTTACGGCTACGAATGGTCGCGACACGGAGAAATCAAAATAGGAAAAGGGACTTTTATAAATATCCGTTCATTTGAAAAACCTTATGCCGATTATTCAGGGGAATACATGGACAGCCCATTCATGTTTGACCTAAAAACTTTCAAGCGGCAAGAACAAGAGAGCCCTGCTCCAATTGCAGAAGTAACAAAGCAAGTAAATGAAACTCCTAAAGTATCCGAAGCGCTAAAAGTCACTAAACTGCCGGAGCAAAGCAAATCTGAGGAAAGCATAGAAATTGTAGTCTATGATGAAGAAGATGAGGCAATTTTAACAGACGATTACAACCCTTCAGCAAGCGAAAAATTTAAGGAGATGTCAGGAGATGTAATATATTCAAAAGGACCCAAAACAATCATCAAAGACATAGAGTCTTTATTAAATGACGAAAGCGATAATGCAGACATAGTTTTTGCAATAGATGCGACCGGCAGCATGAAAAATGACATTGAACAATTAAAAAAAGAGATGGTTCCGATGCTGTTCTCAAAGCTCGGTAAAAATACAAAAGCTAGAATCGGGCTCCTTTTCTACCGCGATTACGAAGATTCTTTCAACTACAGAAATTTACCTGTAAAAATTTATCAATTTACGTCGGATTTTGATTTATTTGGCGCAAACTTATGTTCTATAAAGATACTCGGCATAGAAGGCGGAGATATTCCTGAAGCTGTTTACGAAGCGATGTATGCTGCTTGCGTGTTTTTCAAATGGCGGCCAAATTCTATCAAAAAAATCATTTTGATTGGAGACGCAGAACCACATCCGTTTCCGAGAGGTTCCGGAAAGTATTCAAAAAATTATGTGATGAAAATCGCAAAAGCAAAAAACATTGCAATTCGGACTATTCTGTTGCCGAAAGATTAGAAGATTTTGTTTTTTGTTTTGCTTGAATATCAGCAAGTTTTTTTTCAGGAATCTGTGAGATGCAAATTTGACTCAGCTTTTTGTAAGCTCCCGGTAAAGCAGTCCCATGGACATCATATAACTCGAGAAGTTCCGTCATTATCTGATAAGATTTTTCGTATTTTTTCTGTTTAAGATAGCATCTGCCTAATTCATATTTTGCTTCCAAATAAGCAGACGGATCTGTCCCAAATCGTTCGATTGCCGTGTTATAACAAAATTCCGCTGATTTATAGTCAGATGCAAAAGCGGCATTTTGCCCCATCTGAATGATTTGAGCCGCAGTTTTATCATCTGGAATCTCTTTTATAGATGCGCAGGAAATAAAGACAAAAGATGACAAAATAAAAGGCACTAATACAAGTCTAAAATTTTTTTTCATAGTCAGCTGATTTTACCTTAAAAAAGGTCGATAATTCAATACCATTAACATTGCCCATCATATTTGCTAAAATATTTGACAATGAAAAAGATACTGTATCTTTCTTTACCTCTGATTTTAATTTTCACTTCAAGTTTTATGCTTGCAGGCTGTGCAACAACTTTATCGGCTGCCAACACTAAAAGAAACAATGCAAACAGCAAAACGTTACGTTTTGATTACTGGAAATACAAGGGGTTTGGCTCAGAATTGCCTCTATGGATTGAACACGCAATTGATGGTAAAATCGACGCTATAGGAAAAACGATTCCTGAATTGTACGGTCGAGAGCTTCTGATTTTTACCGGAAAAGGAGTCAACAGCGATCAGGCGGAAAGAAATCTTGAATCTGATTCAAAAAGCATATCTGAAAGTTTTAAATTATATGACGAGTTTTGGGTGCACATTGCAGACAAAAAAAATAAACATGAACCTAGATACATTGCAATCGCAATATATTACAAATAAACTATAAAAAAGAGGTCAAATATGAAAGTTTTAGTGATCGGAGGAGCCGGATACATCGGCAGCCACGTTGTAAAAGAATTGATGAAAGCTGGACACAAAATTACGGTTTTCGACAACTTTTCGAGCGGATTACGATGCAATCTCTTTGAAGGAAATGATTTTATCTACGGCAACATCTTAATTGTAGAAGATATTGAATCAGCATTTGCAAAAGGGTTCGATGCATTTGTCCACCTTGCCGCATTTAAGGCAGCAGGAGAATCGATGATTGTTCCTGAAAAATATTCCGTAAACAATATCACGGGAACTTTGAACATAATGAACGCCGCAGTAAAATACAACTGCAAAAAAATGATTTTTTCTTCGTCAGCCGCAGTGTTTGGAGAGCCTGAATATCTTCCTATCGATGAAGCGCATCCAAAAAATCCAGAAAACTACTACGGATTTACAAAACTTGAAATTGAAAGGTTTATGGAATGGTACGATAAGCTGAAAGGAATGCGTTTTGCCGCTCTCCGTTACTTCAACGCTGCAGGCTATGACCCTGAAGGAGAAATACGTGGGCTTGAACAAAATCCTGCAAACTTGCTTCCAAGAGTTATGGAAGTTGCCGCCGGAATGAAACCTGGAATGAAAGTTTTTGGAACTGATTACGATACACGAGACGGAACTTGTATCCGCGACTATGTTCATGTTACGGACCTTGCCCGCGCTCACGTGATGGCTCTCGACTACATCACAAAAAATGATAAGTCGCTGGCTGTAAACCTCGGCACGGAAAATGGTACAACTGTAAAAGAAATCATAGACGCTGCACGCCGAATCACAGGCAAAGAGATTCCGGCAGAAGATGTTGAACGCCGACCTGGCGACCCTGCGTGTCTCTATGCAACTTCAAAACACGCAAGGGAATTGCTCGGCTGGGAACCAAAATATTCCGACGTTGACACACTCGTCAAAACAACGTGGGAAGTATACCGGTAAGGACTTATATGGCTGAAGAAAACAAAGGAATATTAAAGACCGCCGTCGTTGCAATTATCGGGCGGCCAAGTGCAGGAAAATCGACTTTTTTGAACACAGCTTGTCAGGAACCTGTAAGCATTGTTTCGGCAATTCCCCAGACAACACGCAACGCAATCAAAGGAATTGTCAACACATCTTTTGGACAGCTAATTTTTATAGACACTCCGGGCTACCACGATTCGGAAAAAAAACTGAATCTGCGGCTCAAAGATATAACTGAATCTCAGCTAGACGATATAGACTGTGTCCTCTACATAATCGATTCAACGCGCCAGACAGGCAAAGAAGAAGATCTGACTGCACAACTTCTCAAAAATCTTCAGCAAAAAACTGTCGTTGCAATAAACAAGGCAGATTCTCATTTGTCAAAGCCAATTCCTGTCCGTCAATTTATAAAAGAAACTCTGCCTGAAATTCCAAAAGACCGTATCTTTGAAATTTCCGCAGAAAAAGATACAGGAATAAACGAAGTTTTGCGAGCATTGTACGACATCGCACCGGAAGGCGAGCCTCTATACGACGAAGAACTTTACACTGATCAAGATTTAACTTTTCGTGTATGCGAAGTTATACGTGGAGAAGCTATAAATCGGCTCCAAGATGAAATTCCACATTCCGTTTACGTCGAAGTAGCAGATATTGAGCACCGCAATGAAGGCAAAAAACTTTGGATTCGCGCATTTTTGTGTGTTGAACGCGAAAGCCAAAAAGGAATTGTGATAGGAAAAGGCGCTTCAAAAATCAAAGAAATAAGGCTTGCCGCTATTAAAAAACTGAGCGAAATATATATACAGAAAATCGACCTTGACCTTCAAGTAAAAATCGACAAAAACTGGAGACAGAAAGACTACACTCTAAAAAAGCTCATTTCTGATAATTGATTTCGGAAAGTGCAACACTAAGATATCTGTCCTTGTGTTTTTTCAAAAACAAGAAGATAATAATAAAAGATGGAATCTCTAGTTAAAGAAGTTGCAGAATTAAAAAGAATCCTTACAACAGATAAAATAATTCACATCGCAATAAAAATGCTTGCCTGTATAAACCGCGAGATAATATATCACAGCATCAGGACAACTTATATTTCCATAAAAATTGCAAAAAAATGCACGATCAATAATCGATGCAGCAAAAAAAATCTTCTTTTGCTCGCTCTGTTCCATACGCTCGGGTTTTTCCGCGAAGATTTATATTTCAATTATAATCCGTACGGGCACAATCCTGATTTTTTTTCAACAGACAAAGATACAACGAGCAAATATGTTTTTGCAGGATATTATCTTAAATACATGACTCCAATAGGCGAAGATGC
Organism: Treponema sp. Marseille-Q3903; assembly: GCF_014334335.1. NCBI lineage: Bacteria > Pseudomonadati > Spirochaetota > Spirochaetia > Treponematales > Treponemataceae > Treponema > Treponema sp. Marseille-Q3903. Next base: position 568,665 of record NZ_JACSEU010000001.1, on the reverse strand, counting down.
CGAGTCTATTGAGCATTTTACAGAACCGTTCAATCAAAAACTAAAAGAGGAACATTACCAAAGCACATATAAAGGCGTTATATATCTAGCCGCAAGAATCAGCGAATATGTTTATAAAAATCCCAATACTCCTATGCCAAAGAACATTGACGACATTGCACCGGGATTCCTTGACCCTGAATACGTTGAAATTTTTAAAGATATAAACAAAGATGATGCCGTCCTCAAAGAAATTTGGAACGGAACTTATGAAGACACGCTTTCTTCGTTTATATATGAACAGAGTTTTACAGAAGAAGAAAACTTAAAGTTTCAATATCTGCTGATATATTTACTTGATTTTAAAAGCACTTATACAATGACGCATTCTATAAACACTTCGTGCTATGCGATGTCGCTCGGTAAAAGAATGCAGCTTAATGCAAGACAGATGTCGGACTTGCTCACAAGCGCTATTTTGCACGATGTAGGAAAAATGGCAACTCCTGCACGCATCCTAGAGTTTCCGGGAAAACTCTCCCCAGAAGATATGGGAATCATGAGGCACCACGTAAATCATTCAAAAAGGATTCTAAATGGAAATGTTCCGCAAGATATCCTCGAAAACGTTTACCGCCATCATGAAAAATTGAACGGAAACGGGTACCCACAGCATCTTAATGCAGAACAGCTCAATTTAATTCAGAGAATTTTAACAGTTGCAGATATCATAAGCGCTTTGAACGACAGGCGAAGTTACAAAGATGAATTTTCAAAAGACAAAACGATTTCTATTATTACAAGCATGGCAGAAAACGGAGAACTCGACCCTTCAATAGTAAAATATGTTCAAACCAATATGGACCAGCTGTTAGAGGAGCTTTCACAGTTGCAGGCGCTTCTTCAAGTTGATTTCAGCCTTGTTCTCTCAAAATACAACGATTACATCTATAACGACGACGATGTTGAAGACCTGAAATCTATTTAGACGGCAGCGTTTCACAATCTTCCTGTCAATATTTTCCTTGTTCAATCCCTTTAATTAGATTATATTTATAACATGAATCACGAATATAAAACAAAAGGTATATGTGCTAAAAAAATCACTTTTGACAAAGCTGACGACGGCACAGTAACAAATGTTCACTTTGAAGGTGGCTGCAATGGAAATCTCAAGGCAATTTCAAAACTTGTCGATGGAATGAAAGCGGAAGATATTGCAGCGACGCTCTCAGGAAATACATGCGGCTTTAAATCTACAAGTTGTGCTGACCAACTTGCAAAAGCCGTCACAAGCTGCTGATCGATTTATTTTATTTCATAAACAATTTTTATTTGAGGTTTATATATGTCACTAGAATGTGGAATTGTAGGATTGCCGAACGTCGGTAAATCAACCATTTTTTCGGCTTTAACAGCTGCTCCTGCCGCCGCAGAAAATTTTCCTTTCTGCACAATCGACCCGAATATCGGGATTGTTGATTTACCTGATGAGCGCCTTGATTTTTTAGCAAGCATTCACAATCCAAAAAAGAAAACTCCTGCCACTGTAAAGTTTGTAGATATAGCAGGCTTAATCAAAGGAGCCGCTCAAGGAGAAGGGCTTGGAAACAAATTCCTTGCGAACATCCGCGAATGTTCTGTAATTGCCCACGTTGTCCGCTGTTTTGACAATCCTGATATCATGCATGTTCGTGAAAACGCAAACGAAGCTGCTCCAATCGACCCTGAATCTGATATCCTCACAATAAATTGGGAGCTTTGTCAGGCAGATTTGAACACGATCGAAGTCCGCCAAGATAAAGTGACGCGCGCAATCCGCTCACTCGGTCACGAAGAAGAAAAAAAATATGCACCGTTGATAAGTGCGATTGCAAAAATCAAACCGCTGCTTCAGGACGGAAAATGCGCTCGCACTGCAAACCTCTCTGACGATGAAAAAAATGCGGTTTACGATATGTTTCTCCTAACTATGAAACCGACAATATATGTCGCAAACGTTGACGAAGACACAATATCAAAAGGCACAAACAAATACGTTGAAATTGTCAAAAAATACGCCGATGAAGAAAAATCTGAAGTAGTTGTGATATGCGGAAAATTCGAATCAGACCTTGCAGAAATTACAGAGTCGGCTGACAAAAAAGAGTTCATGGAGAGCGTCGGTCTTACAGAAAGCGGGCTTTCGGTTTTAGCTCGCAAAACATATCATCTTATGGGACTGAGAACTTTTTTTACAGGTGGACCAGATGAATGCCGCGCGTGGACAATTCACGCAGGCGACAAAGCACCTCGAGCCGCAGGAGTTATTCACACTGATTTTGAAAAAGGTTTTATCAAAGCCGAAGCGTACACAATCGATGATCTTAGACAGTACAAAGACGAAGCCTCAATCAAAGCTGCCGGAAAATATCGTCAGGAAGGAAAAGAATACGTTGTACAAGACGGAGACGTGCTTTTCTTTAAGTTTAATGTTTAAAGATTTATCAACAAAAAGTATCCGGCAAACAAAAGAGATTGTACAAAAACATACGTTACATACGTTTTTGCACAGTTACATCGGTTATCCAACACAAGGAGCAATATGTTTGAAATTAAATGGCTGATTCTCGCCATCGCATTGATAATGTACACTTTTGTAATTATCTTTCAAGATAAAAAAGCATGGATCACGACAGGGGCAGCAATTTTGGTTGTAATACTCAGCCTCGTATTCAGAGAAAATGTTTTTACAACCCAAACATCTTTGTCTTTGCTCGTATATCACTTCTTGTTTGAATTGATCAACTGGAATGTCTTGATGATTTATGTCGGAAGCATGACGATTGCTGCGCTGTTTATCTATTCAAAAGTTCCGGCAGGAATTGCCGACTTGATTGTTGAACATTCGCGCAGTGCAGGAATCGCTGTAGTTTTGATTCTCGCAATGACAGGCATCATCTCAATTTTTGTTGAAAATGTCGCGACAGTCCTTGTGATGGCCCCAATCGCTCTCGCACTTTCTAAAAAACTCAAACTCAATCCTGTTCCGTTTATGATTGGCCTTGCTGTTATGTCTAACCTTGAGGGAACAGCAACTCTTGTCGGAGACCCCCCAAGCATGATTTTTGCTTCTTATGCGCATTATAATTTTAACGATTTTTTTATTCACGGCGGAAAGCTTTCAATATTCTTTTTCATTCAGGCTGGCATGCTCGTAGGCTGCATTTTCTTCTATTGTTTTTTTTGCCGAGTAAAAGAAAAAACAGCAGTTGAAAAAGAAAAAATTATTTCATACTTTCCTTTGTCGCTCTTGATAGCAATGATTTTCGGCTTAGCCGGCATTTCTTTTTTAAGCACAGAGCTCGGATACGGCTCAGGATGTTTTGTATTTGCACTTGGAATAATCGGATTGATATGGTATCGGTTCAATCAGAAAAAAACTTTTAATGAAGTCAAAACACTCGTAAAAGAGCTGGACTGGGAAACAATCGGATTTTTAATCGGAATCTTTATTGTTGTTGGAGCGATAAGCGAAACAGGCTTGCTCGACGATTTTGCATCGTTGCTTGCACGTGTGACATCAGGCAATAGATTTGCAGGGTTTATCCTCATTCTCGCTTTTTCCGTATTGATTTCAGGATTTGTCGACAATGTTCCGTACATCATCGTCATGCTACCTGTTGCCGGATCTCTTGCAACAAGTATGAACGTAAACAAAGAACTCTACATGTTTGCACTTTTGCTCGGCTCGTGTCTCGGCGGAAACTTAACTCCTTTTGGCGCTTCTGCAAATGTCGTCGCAATGGGAATTCTAAAAAAAGAATCTCACCCTATTACATTCGGCGGATTTTTAAAACTGTCGGCACCTTTTACACTTTTGACTACGCTGGCAGGTGCTTTAACGCTCTGGCTCGTCTGGGCATAACTTTTTCTAATCTTTTTCTGCAACTTTCCGAACATAAAAGTAAGGAGTTGCGGAAAAATGACAAGTTTATCAAGTGTCATAAATGCTTATTCTTTCTCAAACAGCCTTGTTTCATCAGGTGTAAGCGGAAAACTTTATGTACCGGTAGCTCGTTCCGCAGTTCTCTACTCAAATTTTGACCATGTCTCAGGAGTCGCTGCAAAAGGCAATCAACAGGGAGTTTCAATCAGCAAGATAAGAATTCTCAATTCACTGATTGACCGCCTATCTGCAATAAAAAACCAACCAAAAGAATCAATCAGCGATATGAGCGAGGAAAGAGTACAGCAACTTATTGAAAACTTTCAAAAACAGTTGAAACAAACAATCACACAAACGCCTTATTTAGTAAACGGGGCAAAACCGCAGGCTGGTGAATTATTTCAAATTGACGCATAAAAAAAATAATTGAAAAAAAAAGCGCACCATTCAATCTGTTTCCAAATTTTAGGCGCGCGTAATTCTGAACAAAATCTACGACAAATTTCTACTCAACAATAAAACTTTCTTTTCCAGCTCCACATTCGGGACATTTATAATCTGCCGGAACATCAGCCCAAGCAGTTCCAGGAGCAACGTTATTTTTTTTATCCCCTTCTTCCTTATCGTAAATATGTCCGCATTTATCGCATTGCATTCTTTCCATGACGTACCCCATTAAAAAATCTATATGTCATATTATATCATCGAAATAAAAAAAGTAAATACAAAATAAATTAACAAAGCTATTTAATCAGACTGCATAACTTTGAAAGGGTCTTCAGTTCTGTACAATTCTCGAAGTTTCGGTTTTTCAATTTTGCCTGTTGGATTTCGAGGAATTTTAGCAAATATAATTTTTCTAGGACGTTTGTATTTTGGAAGTTCCATGCAAAAATTATTTATATCATCTTCCGTGCAGTCATAGCCTTCTTTAAGTTCAACGATTGCCGCAGCTATCTCGCCAAGTCGGTGGTCAGCAAGCCCGATGACAGCGACATCTTTGATTGCATCCATTTTGTGCAAAAAGTCTTCTATCTGAACAGGATACAAGTTTTCACCGCCAGTGATGATAACATCTTTTTTGCGGTCAACAAGATATATAAATCCATCTTTATCTATCTGAGCCATATCTCCTGTATACAGCCAGCCATCTTTATCCATAACTTCATCTGTCGCTTTTTGATTTTTGTAATAGCACGTCATGACGCCAGGTCCGAAAACTGCGAGTTCTCCTACCTCGCCTTGTGGAACTTCGCGACGCCGCTCATCGACTATTTTAGTTTTCCAACCGTAACCCGGCACTCCGATTGCACCAACTTTGTTGATATTTCCAACTCCAAGATGGACGCATCCAGGCCCAATAGATTCTGAAAGCCCATAATTTGTATCGTAATCATGGTTCGGAAAGAATTTCAACCAGTTTTCAATAAGTTTTTTTGGAACAGGTTGAGCGCCGATATGCATCAATCTCCACTGTGAAAGCTGATATTCGTCGAGTTTTACAGTTTCGTTTTCTATTGCGACGAGGATATCTTGAGCCCAAGGGACGAGCAGCCAGACAATTGTACATTTTTCGTCGCTGACTGCTTTTAAAATAACATCAGGTTTTGTTCCGCGCAATAAAACAGCTTTGCTTCCGCTTATCAACGAACCAAACCAGTGCATTTTTGCCCCAGTGTGATATAGTGGCGGGATACAGAGAAAAACATCGTCTTTAGTCTGACTATGATGTTTTTGTTCACATGCGGCAGAATGCATCAATGCGCGGTGTTTATGCAAGATTGCTTTTGGAAATCCCGTCGTCCCAGAAGAAAAATAAATTGCAGCGTCATCATCATCAGTGATTTTGAGGTTTAAATTTTCTGAAGAATAATTCATTACAGACAAAATGTAACTTTCAGAAAAAGTTGGAGGAAGCCCATCTCCAACATATATCAAAAGGCGGTGCTGCATAATTTTTTCGGAAATCGCCTCAAGTCGTCCTATAAATTCAGGACCAAAAAATAAAACAGAAATATCAGCGAGATTTAGACAATAGTCGATTTCATCAGATGAGTAGCGAAAGTTTAAAGGAACAGCGAGTGCTCCTGTTTTCAAAATACCGAAATAAATCGGCAGCCATTCAAGGCAATTCATCATAAGAATGCCGACTTTGTCACCGCGATGAATGCCGCGTTCCAAAAGGTAATGTGCACAGCGATTAGCCTTTTCATTAAAAATACACCAGCTGATTTCACGCCGATAAGGGAGATTCGGTTCAGGTTGAGTTAAATCATATTCTTTCCATGTGATTCGACGAGTGTCGCGCATTTCCGGGTTTAATTCTACAAGAGCACAATCATTTGGATATTTTTTTGCGTTAGTTTCGAGATATTCTGTAATAGGCATAATTAGAGATCCTTTAAAATTATCGAGTACTGTTGAATTATAAATGATTGAACGGAAAATTAAAAGATGACGCATTGAAATATGAGTTATTCTTTATTATAATTAAAGAAAATAAGGTTACGTAAAGGTGGCTGGATATTTGGAGAATAAAATGGAGAAATTAAAAATTTTGCTTGCAAAAGGACGCATTTATGAGTCTGTTTATCAATTACTAAGCGATGCCGGTATTTCAATCCATCTCCCAGATAGAACGTATTTTCCTTCAACAAATCAGGAAGACCTCGCTTTTCAAGTTGTAAAACCACAGATTACAAGCCTTCTTCTTGCGAATGACAAAGCCGATGTCGGATTTTCAGGAAAAGATTGGGTTTACGAAAACTGCACACAAGACGATGTTGAAGAAATTATGGATTTAGGTTTCGATCCTGTTAGAATTGTAGCTGCAATCCCTGAATCTCGCGACTTTGATGCTCTTTTAAAATCAAATGTTACAATCGCCACAGAATATCAGACTTTAAGCAAAAAGTGGGTAGATGATAAAAAAATAAACGGTACGATTTTTAGAACATGGGGGACTTCTGAAGGGTTTGTGCAGGATAAGGACGATTCTATCGCTCAGATTTTGATTGACAACACTTCGACAGGGTCTTCATTAAAAGCAAACAGGCTCAAGATTGTAGACACTTTGATGGAAAGTTCGACGAGAATGTACGCTTCAAAAAAGGCGATGAACAATCCTGAAAAAAAACAAAAAATTATGGAATTAAAAATGCTGTTTGAAAGCGTTTTGAACGCGCGCAGCAGAGTTATGCTTGAAATGAATTGTTCAGAAAAGAATTTTGACGCGCTGATTAAAGGAAGCCCCGCAATGAAAAGCCCGACAGTAAGCCCTCTTTTTGGCGGCAACGGCTATGCGGTTAAAATCGCCGTAAAAAAATCAGATGTTCCGACATTGCTTCCTAAATTGCAGAGTCTCGGCGCTACAGATATAGTTGAATACGAATTACGAAAAGTAATACTCTAAGTTGAGAGGCAAAATATGGCGAGAACAGCTTCTGTAAAACGAACAACTGGCGAAACTCAGATTGAATTGACATTAAACATCGATGGATCCGGAAAATATCAGGTAGAAAATCCTATCGGCTTTTTTGACCACATGCTCTGCTCTTTTTGCAAGCACGGACTTTTTGATTTGACAGGGACAATCAAAGGCGACCTGCATGTTGACCAGCACCACACAATCGAAGATACGGGAATCGTGCTCGGAGAATGTTTTAAAATAGCACTCAAAGATTGTGCCGGAATATACAGAAGCGGTTTTTTTATATATCCGATGGATGAAACTCTTGCTCAAGCCGCCGTTGATTTTGGCGGACGCCCTTTTCTTGTGTGCAACTCTCAGCTGACGGGAATCCCTCTAATTTCTTTAAACGAAGGAAAGCAATCTTCTTTTCAGACAGATTGTTTTGAAGATTTTTGGCAAGGGTTTGTAAACAGCGCTCAGTGCAACTTACACTTAGATGTTATTCGAGGAAGAAGCGATCACCATAAAATTGAAGCGTGTTTCAAAGCCGTAAGCAGGGCGATCAGAAACGCAGTAGAAATCGATGTTCGACGAGGCGGCAGCATTCCTTCAACAAAAGGCATTTTGATTTAACTGTTTATCAAAAACTCAAAAGGTAAATTATGGACGAAATTATCATATATACAGATGGCGGTTGCCATGGGAACCCTGGTCCTGGCGGCTGGGCAGTTGTAGTTATCGCTGATGGAGTTGCAAAACAAGTTTCAGGTGGCGAAAGCATGACTACTAACAACCGAATGGAACTCACAGCGGCAATAGCTGCGCTCTCTATAGTTCAAAACACTCAATCTTTTGCTGCAAAACACGTCACGGTAAACATCGACAGTCAGTATGTAAAAAACGGAATTACGACATGGATTAAGAGCTGGAAAGCAAAAGGCTGGAAAACTTCAGATAAAAAGCCTGTAAAAAATCAAGACCTTTGGGTTAAACTCGACGAACTGAACTCCGCCCTCAACGTGACATGGAAATGGGTAAAAGGGCATGCAGGCGTTGAATACAATGAACTTTGCGATAGCCTCTGTCAAAAAGAAATTGCAAAGTTTGAATAATTTCCAAAAATACTTCCTAAAATAACTTCATAAAAACTCACATTCGCGTCTATTAATATATTATGAAGAAATTTAATTTAGCGTTTTTATTGCCGATTGTAGGGGCATTTGTGCTCGGCTTATTTTCCGGCTGCACTTTTCATGCAGACAAAGCTTTTGAAACAATCCGGCTCAAACTTCCGCAATGGCCGCCGAACGACGGTTTTTCTGAAAACTATCCGCCGCTTTCAAAATGGAAAATCGAAATCCGAAGCGCCGAAGACTGCAAAACTTATTTTACTAATCAGGAAACTATAGAATTATCCGTAAAGAGGCACACCCCGTTTTGCACTCTCGCATACCCAATCACGCTTACACAGGACAATTATCAGACACAATATTTTATGCCGGCAGGATTTATCTATCCTTGGAACTACAAAGCTGATGATGCAAAATTTGAATGGGAAAAAGGGATTGCAGCATCTTTGATGGCAAAAATTTTCTTGAGCAAAATAGAAACCGGAATTTCAACACAGAAACTAAATAAATTTATCGGAACTTTTAACTGGCAAAAAGCATGCGAGACAATGTTAAAAACGGAACACAATCCATGGTTTTTAGAGTCGGAAAAATTCCTGCACGATTTGTGCAATTTGAATTTTAAAGCATCTCAATTAAATACAAAAAGCTGCATATCTTATGATTTGTCTGAATTAAACAAAACATTTGAAACATCTTTTCTATCATCATATATCCCGGAAAATCAAAAAATAAGAGAGCATTCTAAGATAAGTTTAAAAAAAAATAAACAGGTTTTATTGTATAATGGCAAAGAAACAGCAATCATTATCACTTACGAAAGTGCAAAAAATGTGTCACTTGAGATTATTTTTTTGCCGATATACATTGAAGATATATGAAAAGAATTTGCAAAATAATACGATTTCTCTTTTTAATTGAAGTAGTTTCTTTATCTACAATTACAAGTTGTAAAAAAGATGGAGCAAACAAAGCAGAAATTGAGTTGGGGTCTTTGCCTTTAGAGTTAAAAAAAGTAAATCATTCATGGTTTTATTTTACAGAAAACAATTTTAAACAGATTGAAAAACCTCAACTCGCCCCACACAAACCACAAAAGCCATGGACAGAAACAATCCGCATTTCATCAGCGAACAATTCTGCAACCAGCTCGATCGCAATTGTAAACAGACTAGGCGTTTTAACTTTTAATGGTGAACAAATAACTCTAAACCCCGATCCGAATCTTTTTGCAAACAGGACAGCTGGCAACCTTTTATTTTTAAATGAAACACCGATTTTTTCGGTTTACAAAAGCTCTTTTTTTAATGACACGATATCTGATGCCGAATACAAAAACAACAAATCCGCACATCTGTTTTTAATGCAGTATGACATTGCTACTGGGATTTCTTACCCGATAATCGATTGCAGCAACTTAACACAAGAAAAAAATTCTGAAGTTACAGATTTATTTTGGGACGGATTAAACTGGGCTTGTAGCATAAAAACAGTTTCGGAATCAAAGAATTCTTTTAATTATGTTACATTCCATCCGACAGTTCCGCTGCTCTCGCTTTCTCCATCGACCGCAAATGGAAAAATCACTGTAACCCCGTCCGATGCTGAAACATTCCGTAACATACGCTCACAACACGACTTCACAAATGCCCCTGAACGAATAAAATCGCTTCTCAATGGATTTCATAGAAAACTGCCATTCAGCATTGAAGTTAAAACCGAAGGCGGAAGTTCCCCGAGAACATACGGAAACTCAGTTCCAAACTCGCAGGAAAAAGAGTTGCAGGCAAAGGCAATCATCTCGCGAAGCTGGAGCGCCGTACTTTTTGAAGATGGAACGCTCTTTATCGAAGGAGCATTGCCGGGCAAACATATTCTTCGAGGAGGAAAAGCAGTAGCGATTAGGCTCCCAAAACTTCCGTCAGGTTACCTTTACACAGATTTTGTCATCTCAGGAACAACGCTTTATGCGGCATGGGAAGAATCTTCATTTTATAAGACAAGCCGAAGCGGATTTCTTCAGGTAAATATTGATAAAACCCTTTACGGAAAAATATTGTAAAGCTTATATTTTAAGGGGCTCGATTTGAAAAGCAAGTTTTTATTTTTTTCAATTTTTTTTATGTTCTCAGCCGTTTTTTTTGCCGAAGGAACAGAGTTATTAAACTCGTCAAATCAGGAGCAAAAAACAGAAGAACGTGAAAAAGATGCCGGACAATCCGCGATTCTAGGTGAAAAGTTCAAAAAAGTCACCTCTATGCGCGATTTTTTTGAAGCGGCAGACATCACCATGCATTTTGAACCTTCGGTATACATAAACCCTTACACAGAAATCGGCGGCAAATTTGTAAGCGCTCCTTCTCCCATCATATATCCGATTTCGATTGGTTTTCTCTGGCCGAATTACACATTTCTTGCTGTGAACCCTGTAATCAGTTTTTTTATGATGAATCATCTGTGGCACGAAAACATCGCTTTACCAGCCGAAATTGAAAACAGAACTACGACGACACTTTCATTTATGTTAAATATTCCAGCTTCAATGTCGCTTCATTTTGAAAAAAGCAGGCTTCAGATGACTGCCGGACTTGGAATATTGATGCGGTTTGGAATTCTAGCTCCGTCGGTTTCTTCAACAGATTATGGCTATAGCGGCAGCGCAGGCTCAGATGTTGACAAAATAAACAACTGGTTTTTGCACAATATGAACTGGTTTTACATAACGACAGGCATTTCGTGGCAATATCAGCTAGCTTCAAAGCTACGAGCAGGTCCTGTTTTAAACATCTATATTCCAATAGGAACGATTATCTCAACATGTACAGCGCAAGGGATGATGATTTCTTTTGGAATAAAAATTTGCCGGTAAAGTCGAGGAAAAGTCGATTGCAAAATTAAAAAACAGATTGGATGTTCGGCCGCAAATCTTGCTCGCTTACAATGCTTATGCAAAGTTTATGCAAAGTTTATGATAAAAATCGCAAAATCTCAAAATTGCAAAATCTTGATAATTTTTAAATTTAATGTATACTATTCACATCGACGATAGTGCTCCTATCAAATTATTATTTTATGAAAGAAGGATTTATTTTATGAAATTAAAAAATCTCTTTGCTTGTTTTTTTGTCTTTTCATTAGTATTTACATCTTTGGCAGCTCAAGAAGGCAAAGAATCGCCGTGGACATTTTCCGTATCTACAGACTTTGCATTTTATCCGAAATCTGACTACATCAAAGGCGGAACACATTTTGCCCCAATCACAGGACCATACAGCGGCGTCGAAGGTCGCGTTACGGGTTCTGCATCTTACAAAATCAACACTCCGCTTGGTGACCACTGGCTGTTGAATTCTGCAAACCTTGTCTTAAAAGGCAACCTTGAACTGACCCCTATCTCTGTTCGACCGGGTTTGACTGCAACATTCACTCCGCTTCCTTTTATTGTATTTAGCGCAGGTGCAAATGCAGGTACAGGCTGGGCTATAGCCGGACTTAGAGGCATGTCTATTGCAGACAGTTCTCTCGTTTCTGATGGGAAATACACAAATATCACACCTTTTACAGCATATTATCTAAAATGGTTTGCAGAAGGAACATTCCAGTTCGATACGGGAGCTCTGTTCCCTGGTGATTGGACTCACTTTCAGATAATGTACACTTATCAGATTTACAGCGAATACCTTACAGGAACAAAATCCGGAGATATCTGGATGTGGCAGGCTTCTGGAAACAAAGTAAATGGACTTTCTAATTATCAGCAGCTAATTCTCGCTTATCAGATACCTTGGGTTTTAAGTCGTGCAGGATTAGTTTTTGAACTGGAAGGATATTTTAAAGATTCTGTTTATAACAACAGCGATTTTAATGGCAGTTTCAAACAGATAAGCATAAGTCCAATGGCACAGTTCACTCTTGGAGAACACGATGTTCTTTCTGTGCTCGCAGGATTTTCAAGCCGAAGGAGTTTTGCAACTGCTCATACAGAATCATATCAAGAAACTTCATTAAAATATGCCGGCTATGAATGGATATTCTACAGAATTGCGTTGAGCTGGGCTCACACATTCTAAAATCCTAAAATCAAAACATATTTACAGGCTACAAAAAAATCTCGCCGTTTGAAAACTTCAAACGGCGAGATTTTTTGTTAAATCAAACTGTTCAGACTTCTCTTAAAATCATTTTAGAGAGAAGCCCGACGGAATTAATACATCATTCCAGGATCTGCTGCTGGAGCAACAGGAGTTTTTGGCTCTGGGATATCTGTCAATGCGCATTCAGTTGTCAAAAGCGTTCCTGCAACAGATGCAGCATTTTTCAAAGCAGAGCAAGTTACTTTTGCCGGGTCAATGATTCCAGCTTCGAGCATATTTATCCATTCGCCAGTCAGGGCATTGAATCCAATACCTTTCTTTTCATTTTTAGCACGTTCTGCAATTACAGCGCCGTCAAGACCTGCATTTTCCGAAATCTGGCGGATTGGCTCTTCGAGAGCACGAATTACAATCTTGAAGCCAACTTTCTCATCTTCAGTTAAGTCAGCAGGAACTTCCTTAAGAGTTTTTGCAGCTTCGAGCAAAGCGATTCCTCCACCGCTTACAATTCCTTCTTCAAGTGCAGCACGTGTGGCAGCGATTGTATCTTCAACACGGAATTTCTTTTCTTTCATCTCTGTCTCTGTGTTTGCACCGACATTGATTACAGCAACTCCTCCTGACAATTTTGCAAGTCGTTTCTGAAGCTGTTCTTTATCATAAGAAGATGTTGATTTTTCAATAGCATTTTTGATTTCTTCAACACGAGCCTTTATATCTTTTGAATTTCCGGCACCGCCTACGATTGTAGTGTTGTCTTTGTCTATTTTGATTGTCTTAGCCTGTCCAAGAACTTCTGTTCCGCATGTTTCAAGTTTAAGTCCGACTTCTTCAGATACTACAGTTCCGCCTGTCAAAATTGCGATATCCTGCAGCATATCTTTACGGCGGTCGCCAAAGCCTGGAGCTTTAACTGCACAAACTTTAATAGTTCCACGAATTGTGTTCAAAACCAAAGTTGTAAGAGCTTCACCGTCAACATCTTCGCAGATTATCACAAGAGCTTTTCCTGCATTTGCAACTTTTTCCAAAATCGGAAGAAGGTCTTTCATTGCGGAAATCTTTTTGTCGTAAATCAAGATAGAAGCGTCATCAAAATCAGCTTCCATTCTTTCGCGGTCTGTTACAAAGTAAGAAGAGATGTATCCGCGATCAAACTGCATACCTTCGACAGTGTCTACAGTCATCTCCATATTCTTCGATTCTTCTACAGTTATAACGCCGTCTTTTCCAACCTTTTCGATAGCATCGGCAAGCATTTTACCGATTTCCGGGTCATTGTTAGCAGAAATTGTAGCGATGTTTGTAATATCATCTGCGCCTTTTACAGGTTTAGCGTTCTTTTTAATTTCTTCTACTGCAAGTTTTACAGCTTTGTCCATACCGCGTTTAATTTCGATTGGGCGCATACCTGCAGCAACAGCTTTGATTCCTTCACGAACAATCGCATACGAAAGAACTGTTGCAGTTGTAGTACCGTCACCTGCATCATCATTTGTCTTAGAAGCAACTTCTCGAACAAACTGAGCACCCATATTTTCATACGGATCAGCAAGTTCAATCTCCTTTGCCACTGAAACACCGTCTTTTGTGATAATCGGTGAACCATATTTTTTGTCCATCATGACCATGCGTCCACAAGGTCCCAAAGTTGTCTTTACAGCTTTAGAAATCTGTTCCACACCGCTCAAAAGCTTTTTTCGAGCATCTTCACTGAATAATAACTGTTTAGCCATTTTTCTATATACCTCTTAATTATTTATATATTTAGCATTACATTTAAAATACAAATTTTTTTTTCTATCGGCAAGGAAAATCGATTTTTTGGGAGATAACACATCGTACGTTTTATAAAATAAAAAAAGGCATCTGGGCAAATAGCCGGATGTCTTTTACAATGCGATCGATTTACTATTTCTTCAACAATTTTGCAAAATCGTCTGCTGTAAAGTGAAAATATTCAGCAACTTTATTCGCAGGTCCTGATGTGCCAAATTGATCAAGACAAAAACAGTTTTCTTTTGTCGTGAATTGAAGCCATTCCATAGAAATTCCGGCTTCGGTACAAACTATACGTTTTGCGTTTCCTGTAATTTTTGCCTGTTCTTGTTTTGAAAGATTTTCGAACTTCTTCAAGTCAGGGACTGAAACAACGCGAATCGATTTTCCGCTAACTTGTTTTGCAGCGTCGAGGGCCATGTTGACTTCAGAACCACTCGCCAAAATTGTGATATCAGGGTTTGAAGAACCTTCTTGTACAACGTACGCACCGTTTTTAGCCATATTTTCTTTCCAGTTTTTATCAGCTTTTTGGTAAACTGCAAGAGCTTGGCGTGTAAATGCCATACAGACAGGATGATTTTTAGAAGCATAAGCAATCTTCCACGCTTCCATTGATTCTTCAGGGTCACCAGGTCTGATAACTTGAACTCCGGGAATTCCACGCAGTGAAGTCATTGTTTCAATTGGCTGATGTGTAGGACCGTCTTCTCCTACATAGATTGAATCGTGTGTAAATACGTATATAACAGGCTGTTTCATCAAAGAGACAACGCGGAGTGATGCCCGGAGATAATCTGCAAATACTAAGAATGTAGCACAGAATGGGCGGAGTCCCCCATGCAATGATATTCCTGCACAAACAGCAGACATCGCAAATTCTCTGATACCGAATTCAATTGTACGTCCGGCACGATTTTCTGGACTGAAAGTTCCGTTGTCAGTCGCCTTGAATGCAGTCTTGTTAGGTCCCATCAAGTCAGCAGAACCTCCGACGAGGTTTGCGTAACGTGCAGCTATTACATTTAAGGCTTTTCCTGAAGCGTCTCTTGTTGCGCAAGCATCTCCAACTTTGTATTCAACATCTTTTACGGTTTCGTCTGTTACAGCGTCTGTATGATAAGCATCCCAGAGTTTTTTGAGCTCAGGATTTTCTTTTGTCCAAGCGGCAAAATTCGAATTCCAGTCAGATTCGGCTTTAGCAAATGATGTTTTTTTATCTTCAAAATATTTGTATGCCTCCGGGACAACGTAGAAGTCTTTATCAATTGGAAGTCCAAGAGTTTTCTTAGCTTCGATAATGCCGTCAACTCCTAGCGGAGCACCGTGAACATCAGCTGTATTCTGCTTTGGAGCACCTTTACCAATCACTGACTTGAGCATAATCAAAGACGGTTTATCTGAGCACTTCTTTGCTTCTGCAACGAGTTTTACGATTTCTTCGACATCATACATGCTGCCTTTCAAAACCTGCCAGCCGTACGCTTCGTAACGTTTTTCAATATCATCTGTAAACGTAATATCTGTGCAACCGTCGATTGAAATTTTATTCTGGTCGTAAAATACAATCAGTTTTCCAAGTTTAAGGTTTCCTGCCAGCGAACAAGCTTCTGAGGCAACGCCTTCTTGAAGGCAGCCTTCCCCAACCAAAGAATATGTATAGTGATCAACGATTGTATATTTTGGTGTGTTGAATTTCGCAGCGAGCATCTGTTCGGCGATCGCCATTCCTACAGCCATTGAAACACCCTGCCCAAGAGGACCTCCTGTACACTCAACACCATCCGTATCTCCATATTCAGGGTGACCCGGACATTTTGAGCCGACTTGGCGGAATGTTTTTATATCGTCCATAGAAACTTTATATCCGGCAAGATGAAGGATTGAGTAAAGCAGCATAGAGCCATGTCCGGCAGATAGCACAAAACGATCCCTATCAGGCCATTTTGAATTTGAGGGATTGTGTTTCATGATTTCGCCATATAAAACTGCGCCTAATTCTGCCGCCCCGAGCGGAAGTCCCGGATGTCCTGAATTTGCTTTTTGAATAGCGTCCATAGACAAGCTGCGTATTGAAAGTGCAACTGCCTCAACTCCTTTTTTATCCATAATTATTACTCCTAAAAAATAATTTAAATTAAGCGAGCTCTTTGATTTGCTCTTCGATTTCAGCTTCATCAGCCTGAGCTTCGAGCGTTTTTCTAAATTTACAATTTCTAAACAAAGCAGCCAAAGACGATAATACTTTTAGATGAAACTGAGAATTCTGCGTAAGAAGAATAAACATAACATAAACACTTCTTTCATCCGGAGCGTGCATATCGATCGGAGTTTTTAAATAAACTACACATATCCTCTGGTCTTTTTTCTCTTTTATAATCGGGGAGCGCGAATGAGGAAGTGCAATCCCATTACCAACAGCTGTACTTAACACTTGTTCGCGAGCACACAGCGCACTGTAAACTTGGTCGGATGTCATTTCCTCAGGCAAATCTATCATCTTACAGACTTTTGCATAAATTTCTTCAGGCGTTTTTCCTTCAATATTTTTTAATACTCCGCCTTTGCGAATCAACTGCGCTATATCAACGTTTTCATCTATCATTTTTACTTTTTATCCTCCAACTCAATAGAGTCATTTTTTACTATTTCAAAACCGTTTTTTCTGTCTGACTCCAAAACACAGCTCAATGGGACACAGATATCTTCAAAAGTTTCTTCCATTCCATCAAGAGAAAGAGAAACTTCATCAACAGGAAAGTGGTTGCGCAAGAACACGTTTTCAACTTCTTCTAAAAGATGCACAACATGGCTATAAAGCTGCGAAAGAATTGCGAGTTCCTGTTGAGGAAAATTTTCAATTTTTACACTAGGATGTCCGATCGCTCCAAGCAACTCATTGACCTGTGAAAATAATTTTAGAATTCTCTTCCTTATCTCTGCAACCGGATAGTCGGAAAAACGGTTGTAGTTCCGCTTCAGTATATCATGACGCTTTTCTATGTTCAACAATACAAGTCTCCGCTCCGCCTGAGTCATAATAAACACGGAAGGAAAAATCAGATCGACTAAATCGGAAAAATCATGCTCGGAATCATCTTTTTTGTTTTTGATATTGTCATATATGAGATTTTCAATATAAGCATCTATCACACGTGGAGTGAAAGTCATCGCAATCTGCGACATTATAAAATCACTTTTTATAGATTCTTTATTCCATTCGCCTATGTATGGAACGCTTTCTCCTTTTTTCCAGATTCTAGACTCAACTCCATAAGGTTCAAACCCGATTTTAGTTGTGTGTTCAAGGAATTCTTCTACTGAGCCGGGATTTTTTGTACACAATTTTATTTTATTTTCTAAAAAAATATATGCCAACTGCTCTTCGATTGAATTCATTGGACCTAGCTTGTCAAAACTTGCGAGAAGGCTGTTTTCAAAATCGGAGTACCATTGCTCTCGCTCAATTGCGTCATTTGAAACAATCAGGCTGTCTGTTTGACATGGATGACGCATCATCTCAACAAGGCTTTCTTCCCAATTGATTACGCGGCACAAAACTCTGTCGCCATAGCAAAATTTTCCATCTTCCGTGATTTTGTCCAAAGGCCAGACAGTAAGCCTCATTTCCGTCGGCATTGAATACCGAACAGATGAAAGCGACAGTTTATTTTTTTTGTCGTTGAAAATATATGGGATAGCATAGCCTTCACCGTAAAGCGAAAAAGTATCCATTGCAAGATTCATTGAAATTTTGGCTGACGAGCTTTTAATGATTGCACCATGAGCCATGACGGAGATGCTGTCAGGCGCAGTTTCAGGATTTATAAAAGGCATGCAGCGGTGTCCGAGAAGAAAGACACCTTTATTGACCTCTTCCTTGCTTGGCTTAAAACTAAACACGTAACCGGTAAAAATTCCTGCACGAGTGATGTATTCGTCGTTTACAAGCGGAAAAACATAATCAGACATATGGAGAATATCAATCGCATCAGACATTGACATTCTCACTCCTTCCGACTTAAGAAATTTGTAAAAATCATCAGATGTAAAAATTTTGTCTTGCTGAAGCAAATAATTTTCGATTATATTATTCTCTTTGTAAGTCACGGTTGATATTCTAAACGAAAACAAAAAAACTGTAAATTAGTGTTATTTCACGATTTATAATGATATAATTTTACGATGAAGTTACAATTTTTGGGTACCGGAACAAGTCACGGCGTTCCTGTAATTGCCTGTGACTGCCCTGTTTGTAAATCTACAGATTTTCATGATAAAAGATTCAGAAGCTCTGTTTATATAACGGCAGATGACGGCAAGTGCATTTTGATTGATGTTGGACCGGACTTCAGGATGCAGGCGCTCAATTTCAACATAAGAAAAATCGACGCAGTTCTTTTGACACACGCACACGCAGACCATCTTCACGGAATAGATGACTTAAGGATATTTTCATGCGAAGTTTCAAACAATTCTGATAATAAAAACGATAAGTACAATGCTCCGCCAATTCCGATCTACACAAACTCGGAGACCGCAAAAGATATTTCATTCAGATTCGGCTATTTGTTCAAAGAAGTGACTGAAGGCGGCGGGCACGCAAAGATTTTAGTGAAAAGCGTTTCAAATAAATTCAAAATCGGAGAGACTACAATTACACCGCTCCCGATGATGCACGGGCACCTTCCGACGACAGGCTGGCTTGTCACAACAAAGGAAAACAACTCAATCGCTTACCTTACAGACTGCAACTACATAAGCGATGATTCAATCGCTCTGATTCATAAAAACTGTGGGAAACTAAAGCACCTCGTCATTGACGGATTGCGAATAAAAAAACATTCAACACATTTCAATTATCTAGACGCATTGCAAGCATCATCAAAAATCGGCGGAGAAAATATCTGGCTCACTCACATGGCGCACAATTCTTCGCACGAAGAAACTGCCGCTTATCTTGATGAACACCGCAAAGATTTTCCTGAATTAGAGAACGCTGATACAATCTTGCCGGCTTATGACGGGCTGACAATTCAATGTTAAAAAAAAACCTCGAGATTGATTCCCGAGGTCTTGAAATTTGCTATGTTATCAGTCAATAAATTAGTTTTGAGAAACTTCAGCAGCCTTTGGCACTCTTACTTTCTTTTCAAAGAAACCACGGCTGAGACAACTTGAGCAAACTTTAATAGTTCTTACTTCTCCGTTAGGAAGAGCAGCTTTTACACTGTGGAGGTTTGGTCTCCAAGTTCTGCGAGTATGGTTGTAAGATTTACTAACTTTATTACCGGACATAACGCCTTTTCCGCAAACATCACACATTCTAGACATTTTCTTTATCCTTCCTTATATAAAACAATGATTCACGATTAACGATAGTTCGAGAAGTTTACACAAACTTTAAATAAAAGTCAATGGATAGGTTTGATAAATTTACAGGATAGTATCAACTTTATCATTATCAGTTTTTTTTTCACGCAAAAATACTATTTCCCGTAAATGTTTTCTATATCACGAATTTGATCTCTGATCGCCGCAGCTTGTTCGTATTCCATTCTGTCAGCACAATCTGACATCTCTTTTGTCAACGCTTTTATAAGTTTGCGCCTTTCGCTTGGATTAAACAAATTTGCTTCTTTTTTCAAAACATCAAGTTGCATTTTTGCTTCTGCGTCAGCATCTGATTTTTCATGAACAAGGATATCTTCAACAGCCTTTGAGATTGTTTTTGGTGTAATGCCATGTTCTTTATTGTATGCTTCCTGAATTTCACGACGATGTTTAGTCTCTTTGATCGCTTCTTCCATTGCTGGACTCTTGTGGTCTGCATACATGACAACTTTACCATCTGCATTGCGGGCGGCACGTCCAATAATCTGAATAAGAGAAGTTGTCGAACGTAAAAACCCGATTTTGTCGGCGTCGAGAATTGCGATAAACGAAACTTCTGGCAAATCTATGCCTTCTCGGAGCAAGTTGATTCCTATTAAAATATCAATTTCTCCGGTGCGCAGTGATTTTAGAATTTCAACGCGTTCAAATGTATCTATCTCAGAGTGAATATACCTTACTTTAAGGTTGAGTTCTGTAAGATAATCTGTCAAATCTTCAGCCATTTTCTTTGTCAACGTCAGGATAAGGCTGCGTTCGTGTTTTTCGACTTTATCTTTGACTTCTCTAAAAATATCTTCCATCTGACCTTCGCTCGGGCGGACTTCGATGACAGGGTCAAGGAGCCCTGTCGGGCGGATGAGCTGTTCTACAACTTGCGTACTTTGTTTTACTTCTTCCGGACGGGGTGTTGCAGTTACATAGATAATCTGATTCATCTTTGCATCGAATTCAGCTTTTTTGAGCGGTCGATTATCAAATGCCGATGGAAGGCGAAATCCGAAATCTATTAAATTTTGTTTACGGCTGCGGTCACCTTCGTACATCGCTCCAATTTGCGGGACTGTGACGTGCGCCTCATCTATCATGCACAAAAAATCATCAGGAAAATAATGTAGAAGCGTTGCAGGCGGCTCCCCTCGTTTACGCCCTGAAATCGGACCGGAATAATTTTCGATTCCGGGACAGATGCCCATCTCTCTGAGCATTTCGATGTCATAAGTTGTGCGTGTCTTAAGTCGCTCGGCTTCTAGAATTTTTCCCATAGAACGAAGTTCTTCAACCCGCACTTCCATCTCATTTTGAATACGATTTGTCGCTTCTATCAAAGCGTCGCGCGGCACGACAAAGTGCTTTGCAGGATAAAAAACAGTCTCGTCGAGTTCTTCAATTGTATTTCGATTCAAGGCATCAAAACGCTGTATTTCGGCAACTTGATCCCAATCGAGAAGAATTCTGTACGCTTCATCGGTTTCCATGTATGGCGGGAAAACTTCTATCACATCGCCTTTGATTCTAAAATTACCGCGCTCAAGGATATTGTCGTTTCTTGTATACTGCATTGAAATAAGAGAATCGGCGAACTTTTTTATGTCAAAGCTGTGTCCCTTTTCAACGTGGACACGCATCCCTTTGTATACATCCGGCATACCAAGCCCATAGATACAAGAGACAGTTGCAACTACAATTACATCACGCCTTTCCATAAGGCTATAAGTTGCTTTAAGCCGCATCTGGTCAATTTCACGGTTGATGTCACAATCTTTTTCGATATACAAATCTCTGGCGGCAACATACGCTTCAGGTTGATAATAATCGTAATATGAAACAAAATATTCTACGGCGTTGTTCGGAAAAAATGATTTGAACTCGCGGTAAAGCTGCGCAGAAAGAGTCTTGTTGTGGCTGATAATCAATGTCGGGCGTTGAACTTTTTCTATGATTTTTGCCATAGTAAAAGTTTTTCCAGAACCCGTGACTCCTTTTAAAGTCTGGAACTTATCTCCGCGTAAAAAACCTTTTGACAGTTTTTCTATCGCCTGTCCTTGGTCTCCGCTCGGCTCAAATTGGGAAACTACCTCAAATTTTCTCATCTATTCTCCAAGATAAAAACAAGGTAAAAATCAGCTTTCCACAAGTTGTATTTTGAGCTGAACATCTTTTTTGTTGCGGCGCACGGTAACTGTGACAATATCTCCTGTTTTTTTGCTTTCGAGTGCAGAATAATAATCAGCTAGAGTGCCTACTGAAATATTATCGATTTTTGTTATTACATCGCCACCAATGTATATGATGTCGCGGCGAGAACCATAATAAGCGGCTTCTGAACCACCTTTAAGTCCGCCTTTTTCTGCTTGTCCGCCTTTTTTAACTTCGGATACCAGAACTCCTGTCGAAATATCGAGCCTTGAATACTGTGCAATTCTGCTGCTCATCTGAATGATTGTTGCGTCAATCTTTCCTCGTTGAACTTTACCATATTTGATCAAATCTGCAACAACTCTGACGGCAGTTTCTGAAGGTACGGCAAATCCAACTCCCGAAGAACTTCCTGAGCTTGATTTTATCATCGTGTTTATGCCAATCATGCGCCCATTTGTATCTAACAAAGGTCCGCCCGAGTTTCCAGGATTGATTGCGGCATCAGTCTGAATCATATTGCGGATGATTCTGTTGTTTGAATTTTGAATAGGTCTGCCGAGTCCGGAAACAATTCCTGTTGTCATCGTTCTCTCAAGACCGAACGGGTTTCCGATTGCAATAACACGCTGACCGACTTTGAGACTTCCTGAATCTCCAAATGAAATTGTCTTAAGAGTCATTCCCGATGGAGGATTAAATTTGATTACAGCAAGGTCACTGTCTAAATCTTGACCGACAACTTCAGCCTCGTACTGAGTCCCGTCGAAAAGTGAAACATAAATTTTTGTTGCGTCCTGAATCACGTGAACATTTGTGAGGATATATCCTCGTTTATCGATGATTGAACCGCTTCCGCTTCCACCGTCTTGAACATAAGGTTCCAAAAACCAGTCATAAGCGGTGACTTTCGTATTTATGTTGACTACAGCTTCGTTGCAAAGGGAATAGACGTTTATATTCTGAGACTCAGTCTGCGAATAAGACGAGTCGCTTGCGACAGGTAAAATCGGCGGCTGATTTTCTTGAATAGTTACACTCTCGTCCACCTTTGAAGTCTTGGAAGCCTCATCATCAGAATAAGAAGTCTGTGAGACAGAATCCGATTTTTGATTTGTCGATTTGTTGATTTTATAAGCAATGATAGACGTTACAACTATTGCAGCAAAAATGCCTGTCAATGTGCATTTTATC
The DNA here is from genome assembly GCF_014334335.1 of Treponema sp. Marseille-Q3903. Lineage (NCBI taxonomy): Bacteria > Pseudomonadati > Spirochaetota > Spirochaetia > Treponematales > Treponemataceae > Treponema > Treponema sp. Marseille-Q3903. The sequence continues at coordinate 545,616 of NZ_JACSEU010000001.1, read as the reverse complement.
AATTGATCTCTTGAATAAAGTTTCATAGCTATAATTTAATAAAATAGCAAGAAAAAGTCACTTAAAAAAAGAAAATTTAAAAATTAAAATTCAACGTAATACAGCAAAGCATAACCTTTTTTGACTGTGATATAATATTTTTTTGAAGACTTCTCGTTTTTCTGTAGTTGCAAGACATATTCTCCCGGCATGAGATTTGCTATTTTTAATTTTGTGTTACCGTGATAAATGTTATTTAAATAAATCTGAGAATGCCACTGATTTGACGCTATTATAATTTGAGCGTCGTCCGACGATATCTGGCTGATTGATTGTGGCTCGAGGTCTTCTATAAACAAACGTTCTATCTTACTTTCGTCAGCTACAGTTTCTTCTGCAAAAAGACAGCATGCACTTGATAAAATTAAGATCAGCGAAACAATCAGAGTGATGAGATATTTTTTCATGTTTTAATTTTATATCACTTGTCACCATAGAACAATAGTTTGTGTTCTGCAAAACTAAAATAGCTTTCACAGTCAATTATGATGTGGTCAAGCAATTTTATTCCGATAATTTCGGAAGCGCTGAGCAAAATCTTTGTAGTTTCAATATCTTCATCGGATGGGAGGCAATTCCCCGACGGATGATTGTGACAGACGATAATTGCAGCCGCATTTTCTTTAATCGCTTCACAAAAAATTTCACGTGGGTGAATAAGCGTTCTATTCAGCGTTCCAACAGATATCACATGAATTTGGATAATTTCATAGCCGCCGTTTAACGTTATCAAAAGAAAATGTTCTTTTAAGCTGACTGCATAATTTTTTACAAACGGCACAACATCAGATGCAGTTCTTATAGGGGCTTTCAGATGATTGTTCCGCCGCCTGCCAAGTTCTAAAGCTGCAACTATAGCCAGAGCTTTTCCCTGCCCGATTCCCTTGAGCTCAAGCAGATTTTCAACAACGTCATCTTTGTTTGAGCGGTCGAGGATGTCGATGATTTTTTGTGCCATAACTGTGATAGGCATTTTTTTATTGCCGGAACCCAAAATAAGCATGATAAGTTCAACATCAAACGTAAAATTTATTCCATGCTTCAAAACCTTTTCTCGCACGTCGGGTTTGTCTTTTTTGCAATTGTAAAGCGGATAAACAAGATTCATTTCCATACATATATATAATTGCCGCAAAGCGCGAAATTCGGAAATGAAAAAATAAATATTTTCAAATAAAGTGATTTTTTTTTAAGCCGAAAATATCAAAATGAAAGCTTTTTTGAGAAAATCATCATTTCACTTTTTGCTGTTTTTAAGCGTTTTTTTTAATCTTCTCTTTTTTTCGTGTAGGACAATTCCCGAAAATCAGGCAAACAGACATTTTATCATTTATATTTCCAGAAACCTCACTGATAAAGGCTATTTGACAGCGAAGCAACTCGCCGATTTTTTTATCAAAAACAATGCCGATGAAGATTACGACCACATTTTGGAATTTGCCCAAATGTATATAGATGAAGCTGAAATGGAAAATATCAATTCAGATATTGCGTTTGCCCAGATGTGCCTTGAAACAGGATTTTTGAAATTCGGAGGACTCGTGCAGAGTGACTTCCACAACTATTGCGGGCTCGGTGCAATAGATTCAGAGAATCCCGGTGAAAAATTTGAAACAGAGCGGCTCGGAATACGCGCACACATTCAGCATCTTCACGCTTATGCAACTACCGAAGATGTTCAGCTCAACAACGAATTGACAGACCCAAGATACAGTTGGCCGCACAGAACAAAACTTGCACGGACAATTGACGAGTTGGCAGGCACTTGGGCTATAGACCCTGAATACGGTAAAAAACTTGAAGGAATTATAAAGCGGATGTCTGTTGAAGAATAACGGTCAACCTATTGTAGTTCCAACATATTCCCGGTCATTTAAAATCGCTTTGATATTGGGAATATTTTTTCCGCCGGCACATATAACTTTCATCCCAAGCTGAGATGCTTTTTTTGATGCAATCGGGTCAAACGGACAATTTTTTCCGGGAGTCCACTCATCTCCTGTCATCTTTCTAAAATCAGCCCAAGAGATTGAATCAAGAGGCTTTGCGTTCGGATTTTTGCGCGGGTCATCTGTATAAACTTTTTCGATATTTGAGAGATTTACGATAGTCTTTGCCCCGAATTTTTCTCCAAGGTAAACGGCATCTGTGTCGGTAGAAAATCCTGGTTTCCATCCGCTTGCGACAAGAACTTGCCCTGTGAACTGTAAGTTTTCTTCAGTCGGATTGTAAACTACATCGTCTTTGCAATATGAGCCAAAACTTGCCTTCAAAAGCTGAGCATTTATTCGAGTTGCCATAATGCCAATCCAATCGGCGGCATTTGCGTCTGCTTTAGCTCCTATTTTAGATGCAACTTCATTGTATGCGTTTTGATAAACACGAGCCGGAGCTCCACCGCCGGCAACAAGGATAAGGCGACGATTTTTATCTTCTTCAAGCCACTCTGTCACCATTAAAACAAAATTTGAAAGAAATTCCACATCCGGATTATTCGGAACGATGATTGAACCGCCGACACTCAAAACTTTCACCATGATTTACTCCCATAAAAACTTTTGCAGGAAATAGCAATTTCCGAAAAAGTTTTTAGCCGTGCGCAAGAGCGCACACGTTCAATAGTCGAGTTTGCAAAATAAAGCGTATCGTATTCATTTGATTTTTAGCGAAACGACACGTATACACGTCTTCTGCAAACATCCAGGCAAACTCGAAATAAAAAGTATCGGCGATATTTCAGACGACACTTTTTATCACATCTCCTTTTTCCAAATTCTAATAAACACCTTTAACTACCGGAATACTCCAGTAACTGCTGTATTTTTTTGTAGTTGCATTTGCCTCTTCCCAAATCGATTGCAGTGCAAAACTTCTCGGTTGCTGAACAATTTTGTTGTCTGCACTGAACGGTTTGAGCTGGTTCCAACCTCGTGAAAAAATAATGTGATGAGAATCCATATTCCCAAAATAAAATTCCATGTCATTTTCAATTCCGCTGTCTGCCCATTTTTTATATTCCAAACCGGCACCCAAAGCTGGGTCAACGGGAATCCAGCCGACTTTGTCTACATAAAATTCACACCACCAGTGTGCTTGCGTCTGCATGTCTTGTGAAATTAAAATTCCGCCGTCTGTCAAAGCCGGAATTCCCACAGCTCTTAGCAGAGCAGTATAAATTACAGCAAAATCGTAAGCATCGCCTTTTTTAAGTTTAAGAAGCTCAACAGGATCTGATCCGTTTTTGCGATTTTTATTCACAACCGAAAAATTCTTACACATGTAGTTGTAAATCTCTCGCGCAACCTTATATTGATTTTTTTCTTTTCCTGCAATTTCCTTTGCAAGGTTTATGATTTCAACATTATCAGAATGGACAAGAGAATCCGGGCGCAAAGCGACAGAAAGCATACTTTTATTTACGTTTTTATAATTGCCGATTTTAATATGATTGACTTGTGAGTGAATTTCAAAAACAGTGATGACGAATGTCTGTGTAAATACGCTTTTTGGAGAACCGTTCTTAATCCCTGAAATCTGATGAATTAGATTGTTGTGGTAATTAAGCAAAACAGGTTCCGGTGAATTTTCTGTATTCTCTACATCCGGCTGAGCTGCTGTTTTATATGGAATTGGACAACGCAGAGTAATTGTTGCAGTCCCGTCAGAAACGACATCTGCAATATCTGCCGAATACTGAATAAGATAGATTTTTTTATTTGTGTATTCTTTTTCCCCTGCATCATTGTTGATTGTAATATCTTTCGGTTCGGATTTTTCTTTACCGTTATCTACAATTATGACTCCGGTTTTAGCTCCATCAGGGACGTACACTTTAATCTCTGTGTTCGACCACGAAACATAATCAAAATCATCTTCATTTGCAGCTATCATGTTTTCTGACAGCATATTTACGTTTACATAATCCGCATCTTTTATTTTGTTGTTATAATCTATCGTGAACAAAACTTTAGAATCATTTCTATTTTCGCCGAAATTGTTTCCGCTTATCGTAAGGATATCTCCAACATAAACCTTTTCGGCAGAGAGCTCTGTGATGACAGGCTTTGTGACATGCTGCACTGTCGGAACTGGTACTGGAATATCGACTTCATTTGCAAAAAGCGCAGGTTTTGAACGAAGTTTTCTATTACCAACAAAGACAAGCCCATCATGCAAATCTGCAGGAAGAACAATTTTAATTGTGTTATCGCTCCACGAGATATAAGAACTGGAAGTGAGTTTTGTCCCTGCAATTTCAACGTAGCTCATATCACGTATATCGCCAAAGTTTTTTCCACGAATTAAAACTACATCTCCGGGCGAACCTACAGGCGGAATTATAGATTCGATTTCAGGAGCGAGAAGAGTTTTGTAATTAACGAGAAATATGGAACCGACAATTAAAACTGCAATAAATATAGCGATAAACAGCCGCAAAACCGGATATCGCCTGAAGAAATAACTAAATTTTCCAGAAAAATTCACTAATATCTACCTGATACAGCGACAGGGACTTTGATTTCCTTAGTCATAGGAATATCGTTTATCTCCGGAACTGTAATTATTATAGAAATTGCATTATCTCTAAAGTCAGGTCTTAGAAGATCAACGTTGCTCACATTGTTTGCAAAAGTTGTAGTCTGAACTCGGCTTGTAGGAGACATAGATGCTTCACTTATATTACCAGAAACAACATCACTTCTTCCACTGCTAAAGTTAATATTATTTGTAGAAACAGTCATACCGTTCGTAGTAGGAAGTGAAATTATGCTTCTCTCAGAATTTTTTGCAGAATTGGTGCGTACAGGAACAATAAGGGCAACAACAGCAGCGGCAGCGATTCCGGCGACATATCCGATAGACTTGTATTTAGGATTTGCCTTAAGCAATTGTGTATTTTTGCTATAAACCATCTTTATTTTAAGGCGCTGAAAACTGTCTTCCATGAATTTTTCATCGAGCTTAATAGTATCTGCGTCGGAATTTAATGCCGAATGGATTGTGCGAACCTTTGCAAGTTCTCGCTGACATTTTTCACAATTAGCTAAATGACGTTCATATTCTGTCTTAAATTTTTCAGGCAGTTCACCATCAACATAAAGCGAATGAATATCTTTACTCGGGCAAAAAGACATTGTCTTCTCCTATAATTTTAACAAGCTGTTCTCTAGCTCTAAAAATTCTAACCTTGACATTACCTTCGGTAATTCCAAGCACTTTGCCGATCTCCTTATAGTTAAGGTCTGCGTATTCTCTTAGCAAAAGCACATCCTGCAACTTTTTGGGCAGCCTTTTCAAAGCATCTTTTGCTTTGTCAATAGACTCCTGTTTTAATAAATCAGTTTCCCCAGATTCCGATTTTCTATGATTTTCATAAAGAACTTTTTCATACGCTTTACGCTCGCGTTCTTTACGTTTTACATAATTTATAGACGCATTTTTTACAACACGGATAAGCCAATACTTTGCATCATTGATAGAGGGAAAAACAATCGCTTTTTCATTTGCCTTTATCAATGAATCGTGTGCCATATCTTCGGCAGCTTCCTCATCGTTTACAATTCTGAGAGCAACCTTAAAGAGCATCATCATAGATGCGTCGTAAATTTTCTTAAAGTCAAGCGGATTCCCTGCATTGAGCGGTGCATTATCTCCATTTTGATTTGTCTCTATATCATCAAACACTTGTATTTCCCAAAAGTTACAGCGCTTATATCAAAATGATTACAATTCGGACTGCGCTTTTTTCTTTCTTCCATTTTTCCATTTTTCAAATTATTTTTCCTAAATCAAACTCTTTTCCATGCAGAACCTTGTGGAGTATCTATTATTAAAACACCTTTATCTTTCAGCAGGTTACGTATTTCATCAGCTCTGGCAAAGTTTTTTTCTTTTTTGGCTTGCGTGCGCTCTTGGACAAGAGCTTCTATTTCAGATGCTTCCGGATCTCCTTCATGAGAACCTTCTTCAGAAGCTCCAATTATCAATTTTTTTTGCTCTTCAATTACGGCAAACCCATTTTTAATTACATCGAGGCTCAACACAAAATCCATCTCATAAATTGCGCTCAAAGATTCCATAGCTTTTACAGCACCTTTGCCGTTAGATTCTTTTTGCATCGCAGCCATCGCAACAGGAGTCGCAAGATCATTTTCAAGTCCTTGACGAAACTTTTCTAGATTTTCCGATTTATAATCGATTTTTCCAAGAATCTCTGCAAAATTTTCAATAGTAAGCCCTGCGTTTTCGTCACCGTTTGCTTTTGATATAAGCTTTGCAACACGCTGATTCAAAGCAGCCCGCCCCGATTTTGCAGATTCCAATGCGTCTATGCTGAACACAAGCTGTTTTCTGTAATGCCCGTTTAAAAGGAAAAACCTATAATCGAGCGGCTCAAAGCCTTTATCTTTAAGAGAAAAACCTTTTTCAGCAGGAAGAGAAGTCTGCAAAGTGATAAAACGCCCGCTTGACTTACTCATCTTCCCACCTTCAAGAATAAGAAACTCATTGTGCAGCCAGTAGTCTACCCAAGGACCTTTAGCGCGCTCAGCCTCATCAAAAGAGCCTTCTGACTGTGCAATTTCGTTTGTGTGGTGAACAGGCACGTGGTCTATTCCACCGGTATGGATATCAAAATGTTTGCCAAGATATTTCATACTCATCGCTGAACATTCAATATGCCAGCCCGGATAACCGCGACCCCACGGAGAGTCCCAAGTCATTGCCTGATCCTCAAATTTTGATTTTGTAAACCAGAGTACAAAGTCTTCGGGATTCCGTTTATTTTCGTCGACAACTACAACTTTGCGTTTTCCAGCACCAGCTTTTAATTCTTCGAGGTTTAGGTTTGCAAGCTTCCCATAATCAGGATAAGTAGAAATATCGTAATAGAGATTTCCACCGGCTGTATAAGTGTGACCGTTTTTTTCGATTTCTTTGATGAGTTCTATCATTTCCGGAATATGTTCTGTAGCTTTGCATATCACATCTGGGTGTCTGATGTTGAGAGCATCGATATCTGCAAAAAAAGCGTCTGTATAAAAACGAGCTACATCTAAAACAGACTGATGGCGTTCTTCGGCTGTTTTAAGCATTTTATCTTTGCCTTCATCGTTATCACCTGTAAGATGGCCGACATCGGTGACATTCATAACATGCTTTACATCATAACCAAGATACTTTAATGTTTTGTCGAGGATATCCCAACAAACGTATGCGCGAAGATTTCCTATATGAGCATAATTGTAAACAGTAGGGCCACAGCCATAAAAACCTGCATGACCTGTCACAATCGGTTTAAACTCTTCAATTCGGCGTCCCATTGTATTATAAAGTTTCAAACTCATACGAATCTCCATTTTAAATAATCATTTGTTTAGTTGAATATAATATATTTTTTTTTGCTATTAAACAATAACGGCGAATTTTAAAGATATTCGCAAATCTAAAACAGACTCCGATACTTTATAAAACCCGTTATTTTCTATATAATAAAAAAGATGATTCAGGATTTAATAAACGAATTAAAAAAAAGTGATATCGAATATTCAGAAGACGAGCCTCTTGCGCAAAAATCGACATTTAAAATCGGTGGCAAAGCTAGACTTTTTGTCGCCCCAAAAGATACCAAGAGTTTTATCACAACGCTGCGCAAGACAGTCGATTCAAATACAAAGTTTTTCATCTTAGGGGGCGGAAGCAATGTCGTATTCCCCGATGGCACTTATGACGGAGCAATCATTTCAACGCAAAACCTAAATAAAATAACAACAGAAATAGAACCGCTTGATGCAAATACAATTTATGTGACGTGTCAGGCAGGAACTCCAATCTCGTCTTTTATTAATTATTGCATAAAAAACAGTTTGACAGGTGCCGAACAGTTTGCAGGGCTTCCAGGTTCTGTCGGTGGGGCAACATTTATGAACGCCCGATGTTTTGAAAAGTCTATAAGCGATATTTTACACAAGACAGAGCATTTTACAATTTCAAAAAAATATGACGACAACGAAGCCAATCCGCAAATCGTTGAGACCCCTTTTAACGCTGCTGATTGGGATTACAAAAAATCGCCGTTTCAACATGAAAAAGATGACCGTTCTACAGAAAGAAAACTTATTCTTTCTTCGACTTTTAAGCTGATAAAAGCGCCTGATAAAGATAAGGAAAAAATTGAATCGGAATGCAAAAAATATATTTCAGCGAGAATCGATAAAGGGCACTTCAAATTCCCGAGCGCAGGTTCGGTTTTTAAAAATAATCGGGATTTTGGAGAGCCGTCAGGAGCAATAATTGACAAAGCCGGGCTCTGTGGAACTAAAATCGGCAATGCCCAGATTGCTCCATTTCATGGAAATTTCATCGTAAACATCGGCAATGCAACTGCCGATGATATAAAGCAGCTGGTAAAATTTACTCAAAATAGAGTTAAAAAACTATATGGATTTTGCCTTGAGCCGGAAATTATTTTTATAGAGAATTAATTTCAATAGCAAGTTGCTTTATTGACAAAAGAAATTTGTAAACTTATACTCTACGTAGGAGATTGATATTGCTGCAGTTACAAATCGTACGGTTCCCAAAAAGCTCATATCTTGTTGTCGAAGGAAAATCTGACAGCGACCATTTTTATATTATTCAAAAAGGTCTAGTTCAGTGTTTTAAAGCTTCAGGTTCCGGCATTGCTCCTGTTAGATACGGCCCCGGCGATTTCGTTGGCGTTGTTCCGTGTATGTCAGGACATCTCCAAATTGAAACTGCAATTGCGATGACTGATGTTTTGGCAATCTCTGTACGACGCGATCAATATCCTGAGCTCATCGCGCAAAACACTCCTGTCGCACTTAAAATAATCAAAACTTTTGCTAACCGCATGCGTGTAATGAATGAAATGCTCACAAAAGCAACTCTCAATGCAGCAGTAAATGAAAATTATGAACACATATTCAATGTTGCACAATATTACGAAAAATCACACAGAGATATAGCGGCTTACGCATATTATCAATATTTAAAGACAAAGCCTGTAGGACCAAATGTAGAGATTGCAAAGCAGCGTTTTATCTCATTAAAACCTAAGACAAATGCAGTCTATTATGAACCGGCGCAAGACACTGTTCGTTCATATCCAAAAGATACGATGATTTTTTCAGAATCGCAAAGCGGCGCAGATATGTTTATAATCCAAAAAGGCGAAGTCAAAATCTCTAAAGTTGTAAATGGAAATGAAGTGACACTTGCGCTGCTAAAAAAAGGCGATATGTTTGGAGAGATGGCGCTTATAGAAAACAAACCTCGCTCGGCAAGTGCAATCGCTTATGATGACTGTACGCTGATGGTTATAAACCGCTCGAACTTCAATCAGATGGTAGCGACGCAACCTCAACTTATCGCAAAATTGACGACGACGCTTGCAGACAGGCTGTGGTCTATGTACCGCCAGCTTGACAATGCAAACCTCAAAGAACCGCTTGCAAAAATGGTAGATATGCTTTCTCTTCAGTTTGAAAAACAAAAAATTTCTTTAGGCTCGGGAAAACAGTCTATGCAGACCGAGCTCACTCCAAAAGATCTCGCAAACATGTGCGGAATTCCAAGCCAAAATCATCCGCGCGCAATATACGACTTTCAGCAGTGTTCTGATTATAGGATTGTCGACGGCAAGATTTTTGTAAAAGATATAAAAGAACTGACAAAACAAGCTGCATTCTATCGAAAACAAAATAATATAAAATAGGTTTCTTCCGATAAATATAATATGATTCCGTTTAAGAAGATTATAATTTCATTGCTCACATCATCTTTAGTCTTGCTTTCGCTGATTGCGGAGGAACTGCCTTCCGGTTATAAAAACATCAAACTCGGGTCATCGCTAGAAGATACAAAGATTGCTCTACTCAAAGACTCCGATTTTGGCTACCGAGGTGAGCGCGATGTTTCTCTAGTGCCCGGCACCGGCAAAATCTTGATTGAAACAAACACTTATTCGAAATTCCGTACAGGGTTTCTCGAAGAATGCTATTTTCAATTTTTTGAAGACAAATTGTTTATCATCACAATAAACATAAATCAGGAAAAAATGGATTATTACAGCATTTTCACAAAACTCCAGGAAAAATACGGAGAGCCGTCATCTTTTGACCCAAAATCTGCAACATGGGAAAATGATGATGTTTCGATGAGCCTTGAAAAACCACTGACTTTAAAATATATAGATAAAAAACTTTTTGATAAAATTCAAAATTATTCAAACATAAACTCTTCACCGGAAGAAAAAACACAGGAGATGTTCCTAGATGAACTTTGATATTATGAAATCAATCATTGTAAAAAAAATGTGTAAACTAATCTCAATCCGTAGATTTTTTGTTGTTTTACTGATTATTTTTTCAAGTTGTCAATTTTTTTGCGATTCAAAACTTCCCGAAAAGACATTGACAATAACACGGTCTGATGGGACTACCGCAACCGTATATGCCGAGATTGCAGAAAAAGAAAAAGACCAAAACTGTGGTTATATGGGACGAAAAAAAATTCCTGATGGAACTGGAATGCTTTTTATATTCAAAAAAGACCAAGTTCTTTCTTTTTGGATGAAAAACACTCCGCATCCTCTGTCAATCGCATATATAGATTCAAAAGGGAAGATTCGTGATATTTTTGACATGAAGCCGTACAGCCTCGCACCTATCACTAGCACAGTTTCTGTAAGATATGCTCTTGAAGTTCCGCAAGGCTGGTTCAAGAAAAATGATATAAATGTCGGCGATATCGTAAGCTGGGAATAGTTAATTTGGTGATAATTTTCTAAAACAGCATCACGGAACGTTTTCTAATTTGAGCAACTCGTTTGCAGCGATTTTATCTTTAGGATCAAATTCGAGAACTGTTGTAAAATAGATTCGCGCTGTCTGTCTGTCGCCACGTGCAAGAGCCAAAAAACCGAGATTTGAAATTACTTTTGTGCTTTCAGGCTCAATCGACAACGCTTTCATAAGGCATTTTTCCGCTTTCAAAAAATCTTCTTCTTCAATATAACAAAGCGAAAGTTCATTATATGTGTCAGCAGTCGTATCTCCGCCGCATTTCAGTGATTCGAGAAAAGCCTCTTTTGCTTCTGAATACTTTTCAATCCGTCTAAGCCCCCAGCCAAGCATAAACCAGCCGTTCCAGACTTTTGGATTATTCTTAAGAAAATTATGAATATGCTCCAAGCCTTTTTCTTCCTGTCCGCTGGAAATCAAATCATAAGCGGCTTTAAAAGATTCATCGTCCATATTTTGGTTTGTTATATTTGCAATGACTTCCTGAGCACGTTCTTTTTTATAAACGCCGTTTTCGCCGGCTTCCTCATCGCTGATATCGGCAGTAAGCGCAAGATAAGTTTCAAAAGCATCTTTTGCCTCCCGATATTTATGTTTTTTCATATAGTAAAAGCCGACGTTGAAATACGCATCAGGAAGCGGTGGTTCAGCATTAATTGTCTCTTCATAATATCTGAGTGCATCAGCATCGTAAGCATCTGCATCTTCAAACAGACCTGCATTTCTATAGTAATCAGCGCGCTGGTCAAGAAATAGAGCCATGTTTAAGATAATCGCTGAATCTTCAGGATCAAATCCCAAAAGTGCTCGGAAAATCTCTTCCGCAATATCAAAATCTTCATTTTTTGTTTTTAGGATTGCAGCTTCGCAAAGTTCTTTTTTGAGATTCGGCCTGACTTTTTTTAATATTGAACGATAGTAATCCAGATGTTCGTTTTTGCTGTCATACGCCAAAACTGTCAATATTCCTGACAATATTTTCTCGACAGTGATGTCGTTCGGATTAAAGCTATCAGTTTCAAAATCTTTTTTCTGAACAGGAATAGGAATTGTTTTATCGAGTTCAAAACGCTTTCTGTGAGACAATTCAACATCCTGAATATTGATAAAATATACTGATTCAAGAGGGTTTGATGGATTCATTTTTCACCTTTTTATAATTTTTTTATGTAGGAGTCTGTTGTACTTGGCGAGACGGTTGAGCGGCAAAAGCGTTCCCCATTGCTTTAATATTTGCCTGCATTGCAGCTTTTTGTGCAGCTGCCAGTTCCTCTTTCTCGTCGGCAATCTGTTTTTGTTGAGCGACTTTAGTCGCTGCAGCCTGCTCAGCTCTTTGTGCCGCTGCCTGATTATTGAGCTGTTTTTCTATCAGTTGCTTTTGGTACGATGTTATATAACTATTTATATGAAACTTGTACGACATTGGAATTTCATCTTGATTAAACTGAATATGGACGACAGAAATATCTTTACGTCCCTGAAGAAAATCTGCCTTGAGAATCTTGCCTATCAAAGATACTTTTTCATTCGTGTCTGTAAAATAAAGGCGTAAATCTATAGTTTTACCTTCAAGAAATTTCGGCACGCCTACGAGCATAACACGGGCGCCGCCAAACGAGATATCTTTCATTATGCATTTGCGCGGAACTCCTGCGATGAATATATATGACTCCTCCTTTGGAATACACAACTGACGCATAGAATTCTCATTGAGCCCAATTCGCTCTTCTTTCCGGGTTTTAAAATTTTCATTTACTTCAAGAAATTCGCCGATTTTTAATATCAAATCATCCGGCGGACGTTGTGTAAATTCCAAAGTAAGCAATGCGAGATCTTTAGACCCCTGATAAGGCTGAATGTCTACAACATTGCTCGTTACAAAAAACTGGACAGGCTCATTATTCTGATCATAAAAACAATAAACAACACTGATGTGCTGTTCTTTTTTATTCACAATAAGCGAATAGACACCGCTTGAAGTTCCGATTATGACTTTTGCTTTCTGTAAAGAAGAAGAATTGATAATGCATGGCCATTGCCCACCGGCACACTTCAAATAAATTTGACGTGGATTAACTCGAAGAGATTTTAAATTTGCTTTTGTAAATACAATTTCTTTATCACGATGAAAATCATAATATTTTGAAATTTGATGGCTTGTCGCGACACTCATTGGAATTCTATTTTATAGCATATTCTTTTTTCAGGCAAGGAAGATTTATGCAAATGGAAGAATGCAACGTGAAAATAAAAAAACCGCCACCTCAAACGATGACGGTTTACAATTTGCAATACAAAAAGTATTAAGCGTTTTCTGCCGGTGCTTCAGGAGCAGCTTCAGCAGGTGTCTCTACAGCAGGGGCTGCATGCGAAACTTCTTTACGAGCTTTATTTTTCAAAGCAGCGTTACAATATTTGCAAATTTTTGCTGTCTGCCCATCAACTTCTTTTTCATAAAGAACTTTAATATTTGTTTTTCCACAAATAGCACAAGTTCCTCTTCCGTGAGCAGGCAATGATCTAATACCAGATCCACGATGGTTCTTTGACATTTCGAACTCCTTTTCAGCTTATTTAGCTGGGGTTTCTTCTTTCTTTTCAGAAGCTTTCTTTGCAGTAGTCTTTTTTGGCTTTGCTCCAGAAGTTGAAGCTTTTGTTGCATTAGCTGTTGTTTTTTTAGCTTTTGGTGCATCACCTTCAACTTTCTCTGCCTTTTTTGCAGGTTTCTTTTCTGCAGCCGGTTTCTCAGTTTCAAGCTTGTAGTCAACCAACTCAAGGATTACAACATCAGCAGCATCTCCCTGACGATACCCTAGCTTAAGAACCCTTGTGTAACCACCGTTGCGCTCTTTCATTCTTGGAGCGATTTCTGTAAAGAGTTTATTCAAGATTTTTTCATCCTGAATAAATTTAGCTGTTTCACGACGATTGTGAACAGTATCTTCTTTTGCTCTTGTAATCAATTTTTCAGCTGACTTCTTTACCTCAAGAGCCTTTGATTTTGTTGTAGTAATTCGCTCATATCTGAATAGCGATGTTACCATATTGCGTGACATAGCACGACGATGTGCTGTTGTACGTGAAAGCGGATTAAAACCATTTCTATGATTCATCTGATTCTTCCTTCTGCTTAGTTAAGTTGGCAGCATTCTTCAGATGACTGTAGTCTGTCATACCAAGGGTAAGATTCCATTCTTGGAGTTTTTCCTTGATTTCCTGCAAACTCTTCTTTCCAAAGTTTCTGGTCTTTGTAATGTCATCTTCAGTTTTCTTTGTTAATTCGCCGATAGTACGAATATTTGCATTCTTTAAACAATTTGATGAACGGACAGAAAGTTCCAATTCTTCTACAGGAGTGCTAAGGAGTTTTTGAATACTTTCATCACCTTCTTCTCCTTCATCACTTCCTATAACGTCTTTATCGTTAAAGTTTACAAAAATAGCAAAATGATCTTTTGCGATTTTAGCAGCTTCTCCAAGAGCATCTACAGGAGAGATTGTGCCATCTGTCCAAATCTCAAGTACGAGCTTATCATAATCATTTCTCTGTCCGACACGGCATGGTTCAATAGAATATTTTACCTTTTGAACAGGTGTAAAAATTGCATCCATCGGGATAGTTCCAACAACTTCAATGTAATGTTCATTTGTTTCTGCCGGTACGTATCCTCTGCCAAGGTCTACCTGAATTTCGATATCAAGGTGAGCACCTTCCATCATTGTAAAGATTGTCTTATCTTTAGTTTCGACTTTAAGCTGATCTCCTTTTGCAAAATCATCGCTTTTTACAACTCCAGGACCTTTGAACTCATACAAAATAGTATCCTGTTCTACATCTTCCGGAAGACTCAATTTTATCATCTTAAGAGTATTGATAATTTCAAGTGTATCTTCAGCTACATTTGGGATTGCCTCAAATTCGCTGGAGATTACATGTGAAATACCACTATCATCATACGAAGTGATACGAATTGATGTAACAGCATAACCTTGGATTGATGACAACAATACTCTTCTTAAAGTATTTCCAACCGTCGTACCAAATCCTGTTTCAAAAGGGTAAGCATAGAACTTCTGATAATTCGGATTTGCACTATCAATTGGTTCAAATGAAATGCCTTTAGGTTTTTTGAAACCCTTAAGCAAGTTTTTGCGAGCCATCTGAACTCCTTATTTATTATTTAGAATAATATTCAACTATGAGGTTTTCTTTAACTGCGTAATCAATATCTGATTTTGTAGCTAAGTTGATAACCTTTCCAGTAAAATTATCTTTATCAGCTTCAAGCCAGCCAGGAACAATAACATCATTGTTAGCAATAATGAGCTTTTTAATTCCTGAACCTTCTTTAACTGTGATAACGTCTCCAACTTTTACAAGGCAGGAAGGAATGTCTACTTTCGCACCATTTACATTGATGTGTCCGTGATTAACCATCTGTCTTGCCTGCTTTCTAGTTTTAGCAAAACCTAAACGATATACAACGTTATCAAGACGCGATTCGAGAATCTGAAGAAGCATTTCTCCGGTGATTCCATCACGTTTTGTAGCCATAACATAGTATTTATGGAACTGTTTTTCCATAACGCCATAAATAAATCTTACTTTCTGTTTTTCATCAAGCTGAAGACCGTATTCAGATTTCTTACGTCTTACTTCTTTCTGATTTCTCTTAGATTCTTTTGTATAACCCATTACAACCGGATTGATACCTAAAGATTTACATCTTTTTAAGAGTGGTTGTGTGCTTTTTCCCATTGTTAACTCCTCTTAAATTACATACGTCGTGTCTTACGAGGACGACAACCATTGTGAGGTATTGGAGTTACATCAGAAATAGATTTTACTTTCAATCCCATCAGACCAATCGAACGTATAGCATTTTCACGACCCATCCCAGGTCCTTTTACATATACGTGTACTTCACGCAATCCATAACTTGCGGCTTTCTGCAATGCAGTTTCCGCAACAGACTGAGCAGCAAATGGAGTCGATTTTTTTGCTCCACGAAAACCCAGTCCACCTGAAGAAGCCCACGAAAGGGCATTTCCTTTCAAGTCAGTTACAGTTACGACAGTATTATTGAACGTAGCCTGGATATAAACGTTTCCTTCGTATACGCTCTTTTTTTCCTTTCGCTTCTTAACGGTAGCCATTATTTATCCTCCGCTCTATGCCTTTTTCTTGTTAGCAACAGTCTTCTTTTTACCCTTGCGAGTACGTGCATTTGTACGAGTCCTCTGACCGCGTACAGGAAGACCTCTCTTATGGCGAAGACCACGATAGCAACCAATATCCATTAAACGCTTTAAGTTAAGACCGATTTCAGAACGCAAACGTCCTTCCGTCTTATAATTAGCGTCAATGATTTCACGAATTTTTGCTAATTCATCCTGTGTAAGATCGTTTGCCATTTTACCCGGATCAATCTTAGCTTCTTCACAGATTTTTTCTGCTGATGAACGACCAATACCATAGATATAAGTTAATGCGATACTTACATGTTTATTAGGGATATCAACTCCCGCAATTCGAGCCATCTGTTACTCCTTAAGCCTTAGCCCTGTCTCTGCTTGTGTTTTGGGTTTGTACAAATGATACGGATAATACCATTTCTTTTGATAACCTTACACTTGTCACAGATAGGTTTTACACTGGTTCGTACTTTCATAAAAAGCCCCCATGAGAATATTTACCGAATTTTAGCACCTCGCAATGAGAGCAATTCAGTAGCTAAGAGTATAGCACATATTCTCATTTCTGTTCTACTGCCAATTCTCGTAATTTTGTATTTTTATAAACTACGAGATCTGATTTTGCCCTTCTTTGTAAGCCCATCATGGTGATGCATTTTAAGAAGCGCCTCAACCTGACTCATTGTATCGAGGTCGACACCAATCATGATGATCAATGAAGTTCCTCCCATAAGCTGGCTTATTGACTGCGGAAATCCAAACCAAAGTTGAATCAACGTTGGAACAATCGCAATCAATGCCAAAAACAATGAACCCGGTAATATAAGTCTATTTAATATTTTTGTCAGATATTCTTCTGTCTTATCTGTACGTACACCCGGAATGGAGCCGCCGTTTTCGCGGATGTTTTTTGCAATTTCTGTAGGGTTCAGTGTTACCTGAGTGTAGAAGTATGCAAAGAAAATAATAAGAAGTACTAACAAGATATTGTACCAAATACCATTTGGTGTCAAAACTCTGGAAACCGAATTAATCCATTTTGCAGAGTTCTGTCCCTGTGCCAATGTAGATGCAAGTGTTATCGGTAAAGTTAGAATAGAAGATGCAAAAATCAAAGGAATAACGTTTGAAGGATTTACTTTGAACGGAATATAAGTGCTCTGTCCACCGTACATCTTTCTTCCTACTACACGTTTTGCGTAGTGTACAGGAATTTTTCTCTGACCTGACTCTTCATAGATTACCAATGCAATAATTGCAACAAACATGATAATTACAAGAATAACGAAAACAAGCTGAATCTCTTTTGCTTTTACTTTCTGATATAATTCTACAATTGCGTTAGGCAAGCGTGCAACAATACCTGCAAAGATCATCACTGAAATACCATTTCCAATACCGCGAGCTGTAATCTGATTACCTAACCAAACAGTTACCATAGAACCGGTTGTTACAGTCAAGATAAAGAGGATTCTAAATAAAACTCTGTTATCGATAACTATACAACCTGGAATACTATTAGCATAAACAGACATACTCCAAGCTTGGATGATACAAACGACTATTGTTCCGGTACGCGTGTACTGAGCAATCTTTCGCTGACCACCGTCTTCTTGTGATATGCGTTTAAGTGATGGGAAAATAATCACAGCAAGCTGCATAATAATCTGCATAGAAATGTAAGGCATTACACCAAGCATCAATATAGAGAAGTTAGAAAAAGCTCCTCCAACAAAGAAGTCCATGTAACTTGCAAACGCATTCTTATTCTGCGCAGCTAAATCTTTAAAGTATTCAAAAAGAACATTTGCATCAATTCCAGGAACTGTCAGAACCGAACCTAAGCGGAACACTGCCAAAATCAAGAATGTAAACAACAAACGATCTCTGATTTCTTTAACTTTAAACATATTTACAATTGGGTTGCTTGCCATGTTTTACTCCGCTCTACTATTTTGCACTTTCAGCAGAAGTTTCTGCTTCATTTACTTTTACAGAACCGCCAGCCTTTTCAATTTTTGCTTTAGCAGTTTCAGATACTTTGTCAACAATTACGTTCAATTTTTTTGTAACGTCTCCGTTTCCAAGAATCTTTACAAGAGCGGCACTTTTTGTTGAAATAAAACCTTTTTTTGCAAGCGAAGCCTTATCAACTGTTGCACCATCTTCGAATTTTGCGCAAAGCAAATCTACATTGATACATACGTATTCTTTTTTAAAAGGATAGTTTGAAAATCCTTTACGAGCTATACGTCTGTACAACGGCATCTGTCCACCTTCAAAACCTACATAAGTTTTTCCACCTGAACGAGACTGCTGTCCTTTATTACCTTTACCGGCTGTTGTTCCAAGTCCTGAAGAAGAACCTCGACCAACTCTCTTTGGTTTTTTATTAGCACCCTGAGGAGCACTAAGAATCGGATTATATTCTGCCATTTTAGATCTCCTCAACCTTAACTAAGTGAGATACAGAAGCAACCATACCGCGAACAGCGTCGTTGTCAGGAAGTGTATTAGAAGAATTGATCTTCTTAAGTCCAAGGCTGCGAACCGATGCCACTTTAGCAGGTTTCTGACCAATAATGCTTTTAATTAATGTAACTTTCAACTGTTTTGCTTTAGCCATACATTAACCCCACAACTCGTCAAGAGTTTTACCTCTGTTAGCGGCAATTTTCTTTGCATCCATGAGTTTAGCGATAGCATCGAAAGTTGCGCGAACAACGTTCACTGATGAATTTGATCCCAAAGATTTTGACTGGATATCAGTTGCACCAGCAGCTTCCATAATTGCACGTACTGTACCGCCTGCAATAATTCCTGTTCCGGAACAAGCAGGTTTAAGCAATACTTCAGAACTCTTATATGTTCCGATAATATCGTGTGGCAAAGTTCCGTTTTTTATTGGAACAATAACAAGGTTTCTCTTAGCACGATCAATACTCTTTTTTATTGCTTCAGATACGTCATTAGCTTTGCCAATGCCATATCCAACGCGACCTTTTTTATCTCCAACAACTGTAAGAGCTGCGAACGACATGCGTCGTCCTCCTTTTACTGTCTTACAAGTTCTGTTAAGAGTTACAAGTTTTTCAACAAACTCTTTTTCTTTTGGAGCGTTTTCTTTATCAAAGTTTTTCTGATGTTCCATAATATCTCCTAGAATTCAATACCGGCTTTACGGGCACCATCAGCGAACGCTTTTACAACACCGTGATACAAATAACCGTTGCGGTCAAAAACAACCTTAGCGATTTTTTTATCTTTAAGGCGAGAACCAAAAGCTTCACCAAGTTTTGCAGCACCTTCAGTATCAGGCTTCAATGCAGCAAAATCTTTTTCTATAGTAGAAATTGAAGCTAAAGTCTTGCCTTCATCATCATCAATTACCTGAACAGAGATGTTCTTGTTGCTGCGAGTGATAGTCATACGAGGTCTATCAGCAGTTCCGTAAATTGACTTACGGATGTGAACCTTTCTGTGCAAGCGTTTTCTGTTTTTGTCGTTCATTTTCTTAAACATATAGCTTCACCTTATTTAACACCAGTTTTACCGACTTTACGTCTGATAACTTCGTTGTCATAACGAATACCTTTTCCCTTGTAAGGTTCAGGTTTTCGTAACTTACGAATCTGAGAGCAGAATTCTCCGACCAACTGCTTGCTAGTCCCTGTCACAGTCAATTTTCCATCAGGAGTTGCAACAACTGTAAGTCCGTCAGGAATAATCGCTATGTAATCGCTTGAGTAACCAAGGTTCATAACAAGTTCTTTACCTTTTACTTCTGCACGATAACCGACACCTGTGATGATGAGAGTTTTTGAAAATCCTTCAGAAACACCCTTTACCATGTTGGCTATCAAACTTCTGTAAAGTCCGTGATAAGCATTTGCCTGCTTTGTATCATTTTTTACAGAAAGAACAACATGTGTTCCATCTATTTTAATTTCAACGTCATCATGAAATGTCTGCTTAAGTTCTCCTTTAGAACCTTTAACAGCTATCACTCCGTTGGCAACGTTTACTGTCACACCTGCTGGAATAGCAACAGGAAGTTTACCTACTTTAGACATCCTTTCTGCCTCCTATTACCAAATTGTGCAAACCAATTCACCACCAACCATTTTTTCAGAAGCCTTCTTTCCTGTTGTTACTCCGGAAGAAGTTGAAACTATGATTGTACCATATCCGTTATAAACGCGTGGTAAATCTTTGTAACCAGAATAAACTCGGCGACCAGGTGTAGAAATTCTCTTAACACCGTGAATTACCGGATTATTATCATCATCATATTTTAAGAAAATACGGAGTGTATTTTTTCCATCTTCCTGAACTTTCTTAAAGTTTTTGATATATCCCTCTGTCTTCAAAATCTTAACTATTTCAAGTTTAAGTTTCGATGCAGGAACATCAACCTTCTCGTGGCGGACCATAGCCGCATTACGAACCTTTGTCAGCATATCTGCTACTGGATCTGATGCACTCATTTCTATCTCCTACCAACTTGATTTTGTTACGCCAGGAAGCTGTCCTTCACTTGCCAATTTGCGGAAGCAAAGACGACACATCTTGAACTTGCGCAAATATCCACGTGGACGTCCACAAATCTGACAGCGATTGTACTGTCTTGTTTCATATCTAGGTTTGCGGGCTGCCTTAATAATCATTGATTTCTTTGCCATACTTCACCTACTTACGGAAAGGCATATTGAACTTAGAGAGAAGTGCTTTTGCTTCAGCATCAGTTTTAGCACTTGTCACAAAAGTGATATTCATACCAGCAATTTTTACAACTTTATCGAAGTCGATTTCCGGGAATATCAACTGTTCAGTAATACCAACAGAGAAATTTCCGTGTCCATCAAAGCCAGTTGCCTTGATTCCGCGGAAATCCTTTATACGCGGGAATGCAACATTGACAAGACGATCAAGGAATTCATACATGATGTCATTGCGCAATGTAACCATTGCTCCCACTTCATTACCTTCACGAAGTTTGAAGTTAGCGATACTCTTCTTTGCCTTTGTTTTGACAGCTTTCTGACCGGTGATTGTAGTCAAGTCAGCAACTGCGGCATCAAGGAGTTTCTTATTTGTGAGAGCTTCACCAACACCCATGCTTACAACAATCTTCTTAATTGCAGGAATCTGCATAGGAGTCGTGTAGTTGAAATCTTTCATCAAAGCGGGTGCGATTTTGTCTTTATAGACTTTCTTAAGCCGAGGTACGTAATTTGCCATTACAGAACATCTCCACATTTACGGCAAACACGAACTTTCTTGTCGCCGTCGATTTTATAACCGATTTTTGTAGGACCGCATTTTTTACACACGATCGCTACATTTGAAATATTAAGAGGAGCTTCAATCTCAGCGATACCGCCCTGATCCTGCTGACTCTTCTTTTTCATTGCTTTTTTAACAATGTTTACACCAGATACAATTACAGCATCTTTTTTAAGGATAACGTTTACAACAGTCCCTCGTTTACCCTTATCTTTACCAGCGATTACCTGCACTGTATCGTTCTTGCGGATTTTTGATTTTTTCAACATTTCATCACTCCTTAGAGAACCTCTGGAGCTAATGATACGATTTTCATAAAGTCCATATCACGAAGCTCACGAGCAACAGGTCCAAAAATACGTTTTCCTTTTGGGTTCTTGTTATCGTCAACGATTACGCAAGCGTTATCATCAAAACGAATGTAAGTTCCATCAGGACGGCGGTATTCTTTTGCTTGGCGTACAATTACTGCTTTTTCGATTGTACCCTTTTTGATTGTTGATGTAGGAATAGCGTCTTTAATTGCTACAACTACAATGTCCCCAATACCAGCATATCTGCGGTGTGAACCGCCGATAACTTTAATACACTGAGCAATTTTTGCACCAGAGTTATCAGCGACTGTCATACAAGATTGCATTTGAATCATAACTTATAACTCCTAACCTTATTTAGCACGCTCAATGATTTCTGCAAGTCTCCAGCATTTATGTCTGCTCAGAGGTCTACATTCAACAATACGTACTGTATCACCTACATGTGCATCATTTTTTTCATCATGTGCCATGTACTTCTTTGTTCTAGTTACATACTTCTTGTAGAGACGGTCCATTTTCTTTGTTGCAATTGTAACAACAATAGATTTGTCCATTTTATCGCTAGTTACGATACCAACGAAAGAACGTTTTGTAACCTTTTTCTCTACAGTCTGAACAGTCTTGTCTTCCACGGTTCAGCTCCTACTTGTTTTCTCCAGCAAGTTCTTTTTGCTGGATGAACGTATTCAAACGTGCTATTTCGCGACGCATTGTACGTTTCTGCATTGGGTTATCTACATGAGAAATCACCATCTTAAAACGGAGATCCATGTATTCCTTCTTAAGTCCATCACGTTTTGCTACAAGTTCTTTATAAGACAGTTCTTTGTCATTCTTTTTCTTTGAATCAGCCATCTTATTCCTCCTAGTCACGTGTTGGCTTAACAACTATTTTAGCGATAACTGGAAGTTTATCGGCAGCGAGTTCAAGGGCTCTGTGCGCCAGCTCAATGTCAACTCCTCCAACTTCAAACAAAATTGTACCTGGTTTGATAACAGCTGCCCAATGATCTGGAGCACCTTTACCTTTACCCATACGAACTTCGGCAGGTTTCTTTGTAATAGGCTTGTCTGGAAAAACACGAATCCAAACATTGCCTTTACGGTCGAGTTTACGATTGATAGCAACACGGGCTGCTTCAATAACTCTAGCATCAAGCCAAGTCGGCTCCATAGCTACGAGAGCGATGTCTCCGAAGTCAATATAGTTATCGCGAGTCGCATTTCCTTTTTCACGACCGCGCTGCACCTTACGGTGAATTACTCTTTTTGGACTAAGTGGCATTTACTAACTCCTTGCCTTTTTAGCAGGTTCAGATCCCTCAGACTTTTCCGCATTTTGACGTGCAGGACGTCTTGGTTTCTTAACGAGCTGACCAGCATCTTCGTTATGATCGATACCGTAGTTCATACCGTTGTACACCCATACTTTAACACCAATTTTTCCATAAGAAGTTGATGCTGCGTATGTACCGTAGTCGATATCGGCACGAAGAGTGTGAAGAGGCACACGTCCTTCTTTGTGTTCTTCGGTACGAGACATATCTGCTCCACCAAGACGACCACTAAGACGAACTTTAACACCTTGTGCTCCAGCACGCATTGCATTGCTTACAGCCTGTTTCATAGCCTTTCGGAATGAACCACGACCCGCAAGCTGACGACCAATGTTTTGAGCTATCAAAGTAGCATTTAAATCTGCTCGTTTGATTTCTTTAATTTTGATCTGAACTTTCTTCGTAAGCTGCTTCTGAATATCAGCGCTGATCTTTTCGATTGTAGCGCCTTTTACACCGATGATAACACCAGGACGAGCTGTGTGAATCATGATTGTTACACGCTGTGGATGGCGTATAATTTCAATTTCAGCTATATCAGCATTCTTACATTCTGGAAGCTCTGACACAAGTTTACGGATCTTAATATCTTCCAATACTAAATCTGCATATTCACGAGGATCTGCATACCAGCGTGACTGCCATGTTTTGTTTACGCCTAAGCGCAACCCAATAGGATTAACTTTCTGTCCCACTTTTTATTCCCCCGCCTTCTCGTCAACGATGACGGTAATATGACACATACGCTTTAAAAGCTGATCTGCACGACCTCTTGCGCGAAACCAAACTCTCTTGAGTCTAGGACCTTCATCGATTCTGATTTCTTTTACGTAAAGCATATCTTCATCCAATTTACTGTTAGCACTGAGAGCATTAGATGCAGCAGATTTCAAAGTAGCGCTGATCAAAGTTGCCCCTTTCTGTGGCATGTTAGCCAAGATTGCCATCGCTTCAGTATAGGACTTCTGTTTAATTACATTTGCAACTGGACGAACCTTTGTTGGAGATGCAATCAGGAATTTTGTAGTGGCTACATAACCTTTCTTTTCAGCCATAATATCCACCTATCATTAAGCCTTTGAGGCTGTTTTATCTGAACCACCATGGCCCTTGAAAGTACGAGTTGGTGCAAATTCACCAAGTTTGTGACCAACAAGGTTTTCCGTAATATATACAGGTACCCATGATTTACCGTTATAAACAGAAATAGTATTGCCTACCATTTCTGGGATGATTGTCGAGCAGCGAGAATATGTTTTAATCATCTTCTTGTCTGCCTCTTTATTCATTGCTTGAACCTTTTTGTAGAGTGCTTTTTCTACAAAAGGACCTTTTTTCACAGATCTTGACACGATTATCTCCTCGTCAACTACTTCTTACGACGGCTAACAATGAACTTGCTAGAAGTCTTTCTCTTGTTACGAGTCTGGTAACCTTTACAAGGCTGTCCCCAAGGAGTAACAGGATTGCGTCCTTTACCAGCACCTTCTCCACCACCAAGCGGATGATCAACAGGGTTCATAGCCATACCACGAACTGCCGGGCGAATACCCAACCAGCGAGAATGTCCGGCTTTACCAAGCTTAACATTCATGTGTTCTTCGTTTCCTACAACACCGATTGTAGCGTAGCATTTACCATTGATTTTTCTCATTTCACTTGAAGGCAAGCGAACGATAACGTATTCACCTTCGCGACCTGCGATCATTGCACTAGCACCGGCAGAACGAACAAGCTGTCCACCCTGACCAAGCGAAAGTTCAATGTTATGAATAGTAAATCCAACTGGAATTGCATTCAGAGGAAGTGCATTTCCAACTGTAGGAGTTGCATTATCGCCAGACATAATCTTCTGACCAACCTGCAATCCCTTTGGAGCGATGATATAACGTTTATCACCGTCAGCATAATAAACCAAAGCGATGTTAGCACTTCTATTTGGATCGTATTCAATAGTTTTTACTGTTCCAGGAATTCCGTGCTTATCACGTTTGAAATCTATTTCACGATAGCGCCTCTTGTGACCGCCTCCCTGATGACGTACAGAAATACGACCACCAGCTCCGCGTCCTGCATGAGACTTACGACCTGACACTAAAGTTTTTTCGGGTCTATCAGTTGTCAAATCGGTTCTAACCAGGTCAACACGTCCACGTGTACCTGGAGTCATTGGCTTAAATACTTTAAGAGCCATTTTATATCCCCTTAATTTCTACCGGTCTTAAACACCTTCAAAAGCCGCAATAGACTCGCCTTCAGCGACACGCACTACAGCTTTTTTATAAGATGCCGTACGACCCGGTTTACCACGAAGTCGTTTCATTTTTCCAAGCACATTCATTGTTGTGCAATCAACTACTTTTACTTTAAACAAGCTTGCAACAGCTTCTTTTATCTGTGTTTTTGTAGCATCAGGGTGAACTATAAATACATATTTATTCTGTTCACGCAACATGCTCGCTTTTTCAGAAACAACAGGCCTAATAAGAATATCTTCATATTTCATTATTTAGCCTCCTTATCTTCAGCATAGAACTCGGAAAGATTTTTTACTGCAGATTCAAGGATGATCACTTTTCTTCCGTAGAATAAATCATGTGCTTCAAGACGATTGTAAGCAAGGAATGAAAGGTTAGGAATATTGCGTCCTGCCCGTTTAATCTTTGCGTCGTCATCTTTTAAAATCAGCACGGTTCTTTCACCTTTTGCAAAATTGTTGAGAATTGCAACCAAATCCTTTGTTTTACCGCTTTCAACAGTAAAATCTTCAACAACAGTCAGCCTATCACCCTGTGCATGTGCAGAAAGGATTGACTTCATAGCAAGTCTTTTTGCTTTCTTAGGAATTGAGTAGCTAAAATCTCTTGGTTTTGGACCGAAAGTGATACCACCGCCAACCATAATCGGAGATTTAACATCACCGCGACGAGCGTTACCGGTACCCTTCTGTTTGTAAGGTTTATTGTTTGTACCGTGAACTTCTGCACGTGTTTTTGTACAAGCAGTACCGACACGTCTGTTAGCTAACTCGTTTGTAATAGCGTAATAAATTACGTCATCATTTATTGGAAGACCGAATACTTTATCATCGAGAGTGATTGTACGCAGTTCTTTTCCAGAAGTTGAATATACTTTCTTTTCCATATTCTATCTCCTTATCTCTTTACTGCGGACTTCACTATGAGTGTACAGTCTCTAGCACCAGGAACAGCACCACGAACCATAACAACTTTAAGTTCTGGATCAATTTTTACGACTTTGAGATTTTGAACAGTAACTCTTCTAAATCCCATGTGTCCCGGCAATTTAATGTTCTTAAATGAGTGTCCCGGTGTAGTACATTCTCCTGTTCCACCCGGTTCACGATGGAATTTAGAACCATGAGTAGCACGACCACCATGGAAACCCCATCTCTTCATAACACCCTGAAAACCTTTACCTTTTGAAGTAGCAGTTACATCTACGAAACGTACGCCGTCAAAAAGCTCAAGACCAACAGCGTCTCCAACATTAACTTCTTTTTCAAAGTCGCGAAACTCTTTCAAGTGGCGCTTTGGATTAATGTTTTCTGGAAACTGTCCGGCATATGGCTTGTTTGCTCTTGAAGTTTTAATATCTTCTAAACCAAGAACAACTGCATCATATCCGCATTTTTCCTTTGATTTTTTGGCAACGACAACATTTGGCTCGACCTGGATTACGGTTACTGGTGTCAGATTACCGCTTTCATCGAATATCTGTGTCATACCAATTTTTTTTGCAATCAGACCTTTCATTCTGATATCTCCTATTTTGGCCGCCATCCCAAATCCAGAGGGACCGTACCATTGTTTTTGGGCATTTTACCCATATTTTTCACTACTGTGTGATAACTACATCAACACCGGCAGGAAGTTCAAGCTTCATCAAAGAATCCATAACTTCTTTAGTAGGATTCATAATGTCAATAAGACGTTTATGTGTACGCATTTCAAACTGTTCACGTGATTTTTTATTTACGTGTGGCGAACGCAATACAGTTACCTTATTAATTCTTGTTGGAAGGGGGATTGGACCCGAAACGGTTGCTCCCGCTTTCTGTACAGTCTGCACGATGGCTTTTGCACTCTGGTCGATCAACTCTACATCAAATGCTCGCAGTCTGACACGAATTTTTCCATTAGCCATTTAATTTTACTCCTTTTCAAACAGATGGGCTTATAAAAGACAAGCTCCATCTGTTTGAAAATCTTTTAACTACTGAAGAATTTTTGTTACCTGTCCAGAAGCGATTGTGTGACCGCCTTCACGGATAGCGAGTTTAAGACCTTCGTCCATAGCGATTGGGTGAATCAATTCACCGATAACTTTTACGTTGTCGCCAGGTTTTACCATGTCTGTACCCGGTTCAAGCTCGATTGTACCTGTGATATCTGTAGTTCTGAAGTAGAACTGTGGGCGATATCCTGAGAAGAATGGAGAATGTCGTCCACCTTCTTCCTGTGAAAGTACATAAATCTGTGCTTCGAATTTTGTATGAGGTGTGATTGAATTTGGCTTAGCTAAAACCTGTCCACGTACAACATCTTTCTTTTCAACACCACGGAGCAAGATACCAACGTTATCACCAGCCATACCTGTATCAAGTGTCTTCTGGAACATTTCGATACCAGTTACCGTAGTATCAACAGTTGGGCGGATACCTACAATCTGAACAGCATCGTTCATATTTACAACACCGCGTTCAATCTTACCTGTTACTACAGTACCACGTCCTGAAATTGTGAAGATGTCTTCAATAGGCATCAAGAACGGTTTCTGTTCATCACGGATAGGGTCATCGAACCATGTATCCATTGCTTCGAGCAACTCTTCGATACAAGCTGTATTTTCTGGAGTTGGGTCGTTCAATGCTTTAAATGCAGAACCTTTGATGATTGGAGTATCTTCAGAGAATCCGTATTCCTTAATAGTATCTTTTACTTCTTCTACTACAAGTTCAAGAAGATCAGGGTCATCAACCATATCAACTTTGTTCAAGAATACGATGATTTTTGGTACACCAACCTGACGAGCAAGCAACAAGTGTTCACGTGTCTGTGGCATAACTGAATCCGGAGCTGAAACTACGAGGATAGCACCATCCATCTGTGCAGCACCAGTAATCATGTTTTTGATGTAGTCAGCGTGTCCCGGACAGTCGATATGAGCATAGTGTCTCTTTGCTGACTGATATTCCAAGTGACGAGTATTGATTGTAATACCGCGTTCCTTTTCTTCAGGAGCGTTATCAATTTCATCGTACTTAAGAACTTTATCACCATATTTGTTTCCACAATATGTAGTGATAGCTGCTGAAAGTGTAGTCTTACCATGGTCTACGTGACCAATAGTACCAACGTTCATGTGAGGTTTAGTTCGGACGAACTTCTCCTTTGCCATGTTTTTCTCCTTGCCGGAAACTCTTTTAATCCGACATACTTATTTTTATGTGTTGCACTTTAAGCCAGAATACACAAACCCTTTTACCAAGGATTTATTGTATTCGCAGACACAATATTTTAATGAGAAGATAATGATTGATAGAAAACGAGTAAGAATTGTAATTCATCACATTTCATAAAATTCGAAATGTGTAACTCGGTACCACCGATCGCTATCATCCGCTCTGACAACTGGTTTGGTATTGTTCGAGTTTTGTCTATTCAGACATTCCAGAAACCCAAATCAGTCTTCTTCAATAATCATTACCGACGGCAATGATCAACCAACTCGATGGGTCGTATCCACCTGAAAATCATTTCTGATTAACTTTACGGTGTTACCAAACTTTTATAAAGTTTGCCTGAATCTCAAAGAACCCAATACTGCCTTGTTAAAAACAGTCAAGTTCTAATGTTATACAATTTATAAAAAAAATATTCAAGTGGTGAACCTTGCTTTTGTACCATTTGCGTCCGTATTTCACCACTTTGTAAGAGCCGTGCAGGCAGAAATGATATTTAATCGTTTCCGGCAGTAAAAATATCTGTTCTCTCTTTTAATTTTGAAGTGACAATGTCACGCAGCAATGCCGACTGTTCGTTATTTGTGTCGATATCATTCAGCGCAGTATTCAACTGTTTTTCGTATACAGCTTCATCCATTGAAAACACAACGAGATAAGTATATGCATATACGTAATCATCATCTGATTTAGCTTTTTTAAGACCTGATTTTAGAGTTTTTGTCTTTGTCCAATAATCAGTAACTTTATTAAGCCCCTGCAAAGTGACATTTGTCATGCGTGTTGAAAATTCATCTACGAATTTGTCGATTTCTGTCGTTCCTATCTGCCTGCCTTTCAACTCAGCAGTTATTAAATCACCGACAGTCTGTTCAATTCCGCTTGAAATCTGAGCACGTCCATCTACCTGGTCTGTCCACAGCTTAAGAACATCAAGATTATCGCCTGTATTCTGCAAAATCCAAACTTTCTGTTTATTTAGCTTCAAAGCTTTTGCAACGTTTTTAGTATCTCCGTTCGCTGCATCTAAAACCCAACCGGGGATATCAGCACCAAACGCAGCTCCTTTGTAATCGATGATGACAGGTTTATTGGTATTCAGTTCAACACCGCTACCTTGCATCCCTTTTGACGCACAAGAAAAACTTAACGTTACAAGCAACGCTGATAAAACTGACAAAACAATGACATTTTTTTTCATTTCGGTTCACTCCTTAAAGTTTTAAACTGATATTTAAAATTATAAAATGATTGACATCAAAAAACAATGGCGATTGCGAAATAGATAGGGAAATTTTTATATTTTCTCTCCCGATTTCCTTAATTTAAAAAAATATCAAAAAATATTAGATTTTACTTGTGAAAGAATTTAAATTTGCGCTAAAACACACTTTCCCAATCTTTGTCGCCTACATATTTTTGGGCATCGCTTTTGGGATTTTGATGATCAATTCAGGATATGGAACTACGATTTCTCTTTTATCTTCTATATTTGTTTATGCCGGATCAATGCAGTTTGTGATGATTCCGCTGATGGTTTCCCACACTTCAATCATCACGCTGGCAGTAATGGCTTTTTTTGTAAACGCTCGACATCTTTTCTATGGACAAAGCAGCCTTTTTGATTTCACTCCTCAATCAGTGCTACTGGGTTTCAGGTTGCTTTCTAGGAAGCATCATATTTGCTTATCATATTAAATAAGCACATTTCTTTAAGCGATAAAAGATTGTTGAAGGAAGCTCCAAAAGAAACTTCGGGGAAAACCCAAAATGCGCAATAACGAACTTTATCCATTCATTGCAATAGCGACGGTCGCACTTGTCACAATTGCAATCCGCTCCGCTCCGTTCATCATCTTTGGAAATCGTCCTCTGCCTAAAGTTATAAAGTACCTTGAACGATTTTTGCCGCCATCTATAATGACAATTCTTGTAATCTACTGTCTTCGCAACACTGATTTTGCGAGCAAACCTTTCGGGATTGCAGAAATGTCGGCAAGTCTTCTTGTCGTAATTCTTCAGGCAGTTCGAAAAAACATGTATATTTCAATAATCGCAGGCACTATATGTTATATGGTTCTGATAAGAATTTTATAACGCACAATCATTAACAGCCTATCAGACAGCAAAACAAGCCGTTCAACTGCCCCATAAAAATCACAGCATCAAGATAAGAACCTAGTCAAACATCCTTAACAGAGTTTCTATTGTCAATTCGCTTGTTGAATGAAGTTGCAAATCAGTGCATTCAAGTTCATTGTTTTTGTTTATACCTACAGCCTTTATACCCGCCTTGTTGAGAGCAAAAATTCCGGCTTGTGAATCTTCTATTCCAATGCAGTTATCGTACCAAACATCAGCCTTCTCTGCCGCATCCAAAAATATATCAGGGGCAGGTTTTGATTTTTGAACCTGACTAGGGTCAGCCATCGCTGCAAAATATTCCGAGATTCCAAGCGCATTTACAATTGCACCGGCGTTTTTACTTGCAGATGCGAGTGACGCTTTTATATTGCGTCTTTTAAGCTCTTCAAGAAGCGACAGTATTCCCGGAAGAATATCATCAGGCGTAAGCGTTTGCAAAAGTTCCACATATCGCATGTTTTTTTTAGCACATATTTCTTTTTTCTTTTCTTCAGGCCATTGCACAGCGTTTGCCTTTAATATTTCTTCGAGTGAATCTTCGCGCGAAATACCCAACAGGCGCTCGTTTATCTTTTCATTAAAAAATAAACCTTCTCTATCAGCCATTTCTTTCCATGCACGATAATGAAGAGGCGCTGTGTTTGTAATCACACCATCAAGGTCAAATAAAACAGCTTCCAATTTAGGCTTTACTCTGAAAGCTTTTGACTCTCCTGGATTTAGCGAGACATCTTTGTTGAAATGATAAAAACTGATTTTTTCTAAAGAATTTCTGCGGAGAGTATAAATTGCCTCATCGTGAGATAGGCAAATATCAAGCACACCACCTTTTAACGTCATTGAAAATTTCAGTTTTTTCCATTCAGCCGGAAGCCGCGGTGTAAAACTGTATCTTCCATTGTAATCGTGAAAACCTGCGAATCCATAGACGATGCTCATCCAACTGCCGGCCATACACGCTGTGTGAATGCCGTCATTTGAGTTTCCGTTTAAATCGTCGATATCCATGCGAACTGTTTTTTTCAAGTAGTCCATCGCCTTTGGAATTTGTCGGCACTCTGCAGCCATAATGCTCATGATACAATGAGAAAGTGAAGAATCCCCCGTTGTGTATTTTTCATAGAATTCGTAGTTTCTGATTTTTTCCGCAAGTGAAAAACGTCCGCTCAAAAGAAATTGCGCAAGAACTAAATCAGGCTGTTTAAGCACGCGGTGACGGTAAATAACAAGCGGATGATAGTGAAGCAGCAACGGATAATTTGAAGCCGGAGTGTTCTCAAAATCCCAGTCAGCTTTTTCCATAAAGCTTCCATCTTGAGGATATATTTTTTCTTTATCATCAAATGGAATATATATATTTTCGGCAGTTTGTTTCCACGCTGCTTTTTCTTCGGCAGTAGCAGCTGCCCCAGAACGTTCCTGGCTCAACTCAAAAATTTCACGAACCATCAAGTTTGTAAATGCATTGTTGTTTACGACCGCAGTGTATTCGTCGGGACCTGTGACATCGTTGATTACAAATTTCCCTTTACTTAAGCCGCTAGTGCTGTACGATCCAAGAGACTGATACATCCTCGAAGATTCTGCAAACATCTCTTCTACAATTTTCCCGTCAATTTTTTTGTCTCCATGAGCATTCAAAAATCTGTTCAATGCAAACAGAATATCAGCGTTTATGTGATATTGTGCAGTGCCGGCAGGAAAATATGCGCTTGTCTCTTCTCCATCGATTGTACGCCATGGATAAAGGGCCCCTTTCAAGTTCATGATTTTTGCGCGTTCTCTTGCTTTGTCGAGTATTATTCCTCGATATTCAAGAAGCTTGCTTGCAATTTCAGGAGCGACATACGTAAACACAGGGCAAACATAGCTTTCCGTATCCCAAAAAAAATGACCTTCGTAGCCTTCCGATGTAAGCCCTTTAGCAGCAATGCTGACTTTCCCGCTTCGTCCTGCCGATTGCAACAGATGAAACAAATTAAAACGGAGCGCTTCTTCGCTTTCAGAATCTCCTTCGATTGAAATTCCGGCGATATCCCAAAAATCATCAAGATATTTTTTTTGCTCAACGCACGCTTTATCAAAACCTTCAGAAGCAAAAAATTGACATTCGGCAACGGCATCTTTTAGCAAGTCTCTATCGGATTTTCCACAGACATAGCATATATATTTGTAATGAACTAAAGTTTCCGCCGGTTTAAGAGTGATTTTTGCTATAGAGACAGGAGACTCATCGCGTACTTCACATTTTGTCCATTGATAACCTTCAATTTTTGCAACAACAGCACCGGCAAGATACAATCCACTTTTTGCAGTATGTGCGGTAAAAGTCATCTTGCCATCATCGCTGTTTGAGCTGTCGATAATCAAAGGTTTATGGCGGAATTTAGCTCCCTTTCTCGGATCAAATTCTGCTAGAATATTTTGAACTGACGTATCAATAAAAGATGAAATAGAAATCTCTTCGGAATTAGGCGAAGTATTCGTCACGGTGTATTTGATAACAGCGCAATTCGGATGCACAAATGAGGCGAGCCGCTCTGTGTAAATGCTGATTGAACTTTCAGAATTTTCTTTACCAAGCGGAGCCCAGTCGGTTTCACGAGTCATAATTCCGGTATCTTCATTCAGCTCCATCTTAAAGTTAGAAACACAACCAAGCTTTTTGTCCAACCCAAAAGGAAAGCCATCTACAGTCAATTCTATGAGTTTTGGGTCGGGAAGGTTTAATATTGTCTGATGATTTTTTGCATATCCATAAGCGTTTTCTCCGTAAAGAATCGTTTCAGAATCAAAAAATCCGTTTATGTATGTACCTTTGTGAACAGAAAGCGACTTTTCTTCAGTATCTCCACGCATACCGATGTTACCATTTCCGACAGTAAACAGCGTTTCGTTTTTTTCAGTATATTTTCCACCGTATTTATCAGTTGAGAATTTCATAATTTACTCCAGAAAGTATTGTGCATTATGTATTTTAGCCTTTTACGGAGCCAGCGAGCAACCCTTTTACAAAGTATTTTTGGAGACTCAGAAACACGACTAAAGGAAGAACCATTGAAACAAAAGCTCCAGCTGTAAGCAAGTGCCAGTCAGTTCCACGAGTTCCTGCCATGTTCATCAGGCGGACTGTTACAACCTCAAAAGTTTGTCCTACTCCACTCAGAAATACAAGTGCAACAAGCAAATCATTCCAAACCCAAATAAACTGGAATATTGCAAACGACGCAATTGCAGGCACGCTGAGAGGCACGATAAGCCTTGCAAAAGTTGTAAAATGACTTGCGCCATCAATAAAAGATGATTCTAGGATACTGCGAGGCAATGCAGAAATATAATTGAACATCATATAAGTCGCAAGCGGTAACCCAAAACCGGCATGGGCAAGCCAGATACCGAGATATGTGCCGTTTAATCCAATCTTCTGATAGTCTTTCAAAATCGGGATAAGTGAAATCTGAAGAGGGACTACGAGCAGTGCGATAATGATGGCAAACAAGACGTTGCGCCCTTTAAATTTTAACCATGCAAATCCGTAAGCACCTGCGAGGGCAATGAAAATTGGAATGATTACAGAGGGAATTGTCACTGTGATAGATGACAAAAAGGCGCTTAGCATAGTAGCACCACGAATCGCCATAGTTCCACCGGCATTCCCTACGCTATATCTTTGCCCAAATAAAACTTGGTTATAGTTGTCAAATGTAAAAGCATTTGGTGTCATAAAGGCTTTCCACCAGCCTGTCGAGCTTGTTGCATCAGCTCCACGAAAAGATGTAATAAAAATACCAATTGTAGGAAGAGTCCAGATAATACAGATCAGCACAAGAATGATTGTTATCAAATAACGCGATGTAGATTTTTTATATTCCAAACTTTTTACTTTTCTCATATTAGAATACCTCTCTATCTTTAAATTCTCTTAAGTTATAATAAATGACAGGGCTGACACCTATCAAAATCAAAATTGCGATTGCAGAACCTCGTCCATAGTTTAAAAACTTAAACATCTGTTTGTACTGTTCGCTCGCAAGAACTTCCGTACCGTATAGTCCATTCGTCATCGAAAAGACAATATCAAAACACTTTAGTGCAGCGATAAGAATCGTAGTAGAAACTGTTATTATAGACCCCCTGATACTCGGTATAATTATCTGAAAAAGAATCCTAAATTCTCCAGCCCCGTCAATGCGCGCTGCTTCTATAATTTCGTCAGGGACAGCTTTGAGCGCAGCTGAAAGAACAACAAGGGAAAATCCTGTCTGAAGCCACACAAAAATTGCGATTAAAAATAAATTGTTCAGCGGGGCGCTTCCAAGCCAGTTCTTAGGCTTCCCTTCACAATATGTCACAATAGCGTTTAACAAACCTATCTGCTCAGCCCCTGCCGGTCTGTATGCATAAAGAAATTTAAAAATCACACCGGCTCCGACAAGAGATATCGCCATAGGCATGAAAATAAAAGTCTTCGCACCTTTTTCGATGTAACTTCTTTCTGCAAGAACAGCAATGAGCAATCCAAACAAAACGCTAAAAGTTGTCCCAACAATCAACCAGATAACTGTATTTCTGATTGCAGTGAGCGTTGTTTTATCTGAAAATATATATTTATAGTTATCAAAACCGATAAACTTTGTTGATGTCTTATCCATGAAACTTAGCATTAAAGAACGCATTGTCGGTAAAAAAAGATACCAGCCCATAATTAAAATAGCCGGACCTATAAAAATATAAGGAACAATCTTATTATAAACCTTCATTTTGAACATCTGCGCAAAAAGGTTAAGAGTATAAAAAATAAGAATTACGCTTGCAGTTCCCCAGATAACAGCAACAATCGTTGTAGAAATCTGATTGAGAACGTTTGCCCTAAGCAGATAAAAACCGCCTAAAGCTATTATAATAGTAATAAAACACACCCAGAGAGTTTTTAACTTCCCTGTTATAACATTTTTAACCATAAAATCTCCTCTGAATATCTTTATAGATGCCAAACGGCAATACAAAAAAAAACTGGAGTATCCTTTAATTATCAGATACTCCAGAAAAAAAATTAAGGAATTACTGAGGCCAACTTGCATCGATTGTCTTTAGACATTCTTCTGCTGTTTCTGCACCGCTAATGTAGTTAACCATTCCTGTCCAGAATGTACCTGCGCCGACTTCTGCAGGCATCAAGTCTGAACCATCAAATCGGAATACTTTTGCATCAACAAGAATTTTAGCGATATCTCTTTCAAGTGAGTTACCATAATCATTGAAATTCTGATTTTTATGAGGGAACAAAGCTCCTCCAACTTTTGCCCAAGGAGCACATGCTTCCCATTTTGTAAGGAATGCCAGGAATTCTTCTACGCCTTCCTTGTCGCTGAATTTAACAAACTGGTCACCGCCTCCAAGAACCGGAGTTCCCCATTTTGGATCAATTGAAGGGAGGGCAAATACACCAACTTTAGTTTCAAGGTTAGCCTGAACGTCTTCCTGCATAAATCCTGTGATAAAGTTGCCCTGTCTGTTCATCATAGCTTTTGGAGGATTTTCAAAGATAGGTTTTACACTGTCGCCGAAGTTCGATGTAAGGATGTTCGTAGAACCGCCGTATACATATTTGTCGTTCAACAAGATTGAACCCATAGTTTTGAGAGCTTTCAAAATTCTTGGATCATTGAATGGAATTTCGTGATTTACCCACTGATCGTAAACTTCAGGACCTGCTGTACGAAGAACCAAATCTTCAAGCCAATCTGTTCCTACCCAACCTGATGCAGCTCCTGATTCATATCCAACAGACCAAGGTGTATCACCTTTAGAAACCATTTCATTTTCAAGAGCTTCAAGTTCTGCCCATGTTTTAGGAATTTTATAACCTTTTGATTCCCAATACGGCTTGTTATACCACACAAAACTCTTTGCATTAACACGATGGAATAAACCGTATGTCTTTCCTTTGTACGAACCGAGTTCTTTCCAAACAGGCGCATAGTTGGAATCTATAGCTTTAATCAAAGAAGCTGAAAGCGGTTTCAGATAGCCTTTTTCAGCAAAGTTCTTCATCATGCCCGGTTGCGGCAATGCAGCGATGTCCGGAGGTGTTCCGGCAGCAGCCTGAACCTGAATCTGAGTTTCAA
Organism: Treponema sp. Marseille-Q3903; assembly: GCF_014334335.1. Taxonomy (NCBI): domain Bacteria; kingdom Pseudomonadati; phylum Spirochaetota; class Spirochaetia; order Treponematales; family Treponemataceae; genus Treponema; species Treponema sp. Marseille-Q3903. The sequence goes on along the minus strand of NZ_JACSEU010000001.1, from coordinate 508,860 downwards.
ACTCAGGGCTGCCTTCATAAACAACATTGTAACCGGTTTTTTGGTTAAAAATCTTTATAATTTCCGAGAACCGAGCAGCTTCCTCTCCACGGAACGTACCGAATACGAGAATTGTTTTATTCTCCTCAGTTTTTTTCGCAGAACTTTGACTTTTAGAGCATCCCATAGCTCCAACAATCAAAGCACATCCTGTTACAACAGCAACGAGTGTTGTAATTAAATTCTTTTTCATAACAAGAACCCCCTATAACTAATTTAATAGCTCATATTTAAACCGAATTAAGCTCCGGTTGTATCCCTCAAAACCACATTGAGATCAAGTATCATGTGGCAAATATTTCTTTCCGGATTTTTAATGCGCTCGAGAATCAGCTCGGCAGCAGATTTTCCAGATTCCTCAAGATTTTGATTCACAGAAGTAAGCCCAACATATTGTGCAAGCTCGATGTTGTCATAACCTAAAACTTTTATATCGCCGGGAATGTCGACTTCACTGCGCCTTGCAAATTTAATAAACTTGGCAGCAATTACATCGCTGGAACAAAAAATGCAGTCCGGCAAATTCTTACTGTTCTTCAGCTTTTTTACAACTTCTTCTATTTTTTCATCCGTAAAATCTCCGATCCATACGTTTTCGGGATTTACGATAATTCCGACGTTTGCCCAATAAAAACTGTAGCCTCTAAATCGCTCTTCCGTTGCACTAACTGCGTATTCGTACCTCGAAAGTTCTCCGACAAATCCGGGATTGCGACAGCCTTTTCCATAAAGAAATTCAGCCGCTTTCTGACCTCCCATCAGATTTTTCACAATAACGCTGTCAAAATTGTCAACTTCGTTTTCTACGAAACAAACTGGAAAGCTTGCGCTTTTAAGAAGTTCAAGCATGTTGGAACGAAGAGTGACGCAAAGAAAAATAAGCCCATCTACACGCTTTGTAGTCACAAGTGTCATTATGTAATTTTCAAGATCTTCCATTGTATCGATCGAATAAATTACAAGCTCATAATGCTTTGAAGCAAGTACATTAGCAACACCTTTCAATCGTTCCATAAACGATGGCTGGGTAAAAAAAGGAGCGATAACTCCAATCTTCTTATAAGTCTTTCTTGCATTGATTACAGCATCAACTTTAGGTTCAAAACGTAATTTTTTTATTGCCTCCTGAACTTTTTGACGTTTTTCTTCCCTTACAAGCGATGGCTCGTTTATAACACGCGACACAGTTGCAGGACTTACACAAGCCTCTTTTGCGACATCGTAAATTGTACACACCTTTTCATTTATCATTTAAACTCCTGATGTACAATTCTGAAACCACTTTCATGTAACTGGTTTCATTATACATCTGTTTCAATATTTGTCAAATTTATTTTATCGAATTTTTTATTTTTTTTGTAATTATTTTAGAATAATCAAGAAAAAATATCTTAATCAGTTGACACTTACCTACCGTTCGGTATATAATGATAAGTATGAAAGATGAATCGACTGAAAATATTATTTTAACTAAAGCAATCGGTCTTTTTGCTGCAAAAGGATACGAAGCTATCGGCGTTCAGGAAATCTGCGATGTTTCTGAAATAACAAAGCCGACTCTCTACTATTATTTTGGAAGCAAATCAGGGCTTTTTTCTAAAATTGCGGAGACAAAAGGGCGTGAGCTTACTGACTTGATCAGAAATGCGCTTGAATACAAACACGATTTTATTTTTTCAACGACAAAAGTGCTGAAAGATGAAATTGATTTTGCATTGAAAAACAAAGATTTTTTTCGCATTCACGCAAACCTTTCAAATTCACCGGAAGGCAGTGAAGCAAAAATAATTTACAAAGAAGTGCTAGGAAAAATCTCAAAGCTTTTTGAAGATTTTTTCACATTATCAGCAAATGAATTTGGAAATATGCGCGGAAAAGAAAAATTATACAGCATTCTTTTTCACGGCAATATTTTATCTGTAATCTCAAACGTGCTTAACAATAGCATCAAAGTTACAGATGAGACTATATATCAAATTATCCACAGTTTTGTTTACGGCGTCGCCTCTTAATAAAATCAGTGGGCAGATAAGATTTTGCGAAAATATTGTAAAAATCTTATCAATTTATATGCGAATTTTTTATAGGAGTAAAAAAAATGAAAAACACTATTTTTTCAGATAAATTCTTTTATCACATCTATCCTCTCGGGCTTTTTAACTGCCCTGAACACAACGACTTTTCTTGCCCTGCCGGCAACGGCTTTGAAAAACTTTCAGGAGAGCTTCCTCGATTGAAAGAACTCGGCGTAAATGCTTTATATATCGGACCGGTTTTTGAATCGACAAAACACGGATACGACACAGTCGATTATTACAATATAGACAGAAGACTTGGAAACAACGAAAAATTTGCCGATTTTTGTAAAAAAGCGCATGATTTCGGGTTTTCAATTGTTTTAGACGCTGTTTTCAATCACACAGGTCGCGACTTTTTCGCTTTCAAAGACATCCAACAAAACGGTGAAAATTCGCCGTATAAAGACTGGTATTTAAATCTTCATTTTGGCAGAAGAAGCGCTTATGGAGACAATTTTGATTACGATGGCTGGGCGGGCTGTAAAGATCTCGTAAAATTAAACGTAGAAAATCATGCGGTTCAAGAGCACATATTCGGTGCGGTAAAATTTTGGATCGACAATTTCAAAATCGATGGAATTCGGCTCGACGCTGCTGACGTTCTTTCAAAAAGTTTTTTGGACAACCTTTCGCATTTCTGCAAATCAATAAATCAAAATTTCTGGCTTATGGGAGAAGTTGTTCACGGCGACTACAACGATTGGGCTAAAGAAAATCGCCTCGACAGTGTTACAAATTATCAACTTTACAAAGGAATGTGGTCGAGTTTTAATGACGGCAATTTTTTTGAAGTTGCATATAACCTGAACCGCGAATTTGGAGATGTAAAAGATGGAGGTCTATACAATTATTCATCTTTATACAACTTTTTAGACAACCACGATGTAAACAGAATCGCTTCAACTGTAAATCAGCCTGAATTTTTATATCCGCTTTATGGAATGCTTTTTACAGTCCCGGGAATCCCGTCAATTTACTATGGAAGCGAATACGGAATTAAAGGAAAGCGCACAGAACATTCTGACAAGCAGTTGCGTCCGTCTTTGCCGCCTTTTTCAGATATTCCTGATTATGCCCACCCAGAGACAGATTCAAAGGCGCTTTCCGGCACGATAAAAAAGTTTTCACAAATAAGAAAAGAAAATGCAGAACTTCAGATTGGAAGTTATCGTCAGATAGCAGTTCAAAACAAGCAATTTATGTATTCGCGAAATCTTGAAAACAAGGAAATCATAGTTGCGATAAACAGCGAAGATAAAGATGCGGAAATTGCAAACAATTTGACAGGCAGATACAGAGACTTGCTTACAAGCGAGGAATTCACAGGAGATAATCTTACAAAACTAAAAGTTTCGCCTTTTTGGCTGCGAATCCTGAAGAAAATCTAAAATTTTCTCCCGGCAGAATTTTTCATATTACATGGAGTATGCGCACTTTTTTTTAGCATTAAAATAGACCTCCTCAATTATTTTTTATATTATTAAGAAGGTCTATTTTGATTAATTAAGACTCAAGTATATAAAACTGCCTCCCGGCAGTATGCAAAATATAAAGTCAGTGCGTTTGCAATACCGGAATAGATGTTCCATCACTAAAATAAAGAGACACATCTTTATTTTTTAAGTTTACTTTATATATACCTTCTTTTTCAAACTCCCATTTTTTTAATTCCTTAGAATAGCTGTATGCATTCTTAGAACACCATACGGCATCATCTTTTGAATCCATAAAGATAATTCCAGCATTAGGCATGAAGAACGTTTCTTTTACAGAATTATCAAAAAAAATAGAATATAAATCATCTCCAGAATTACCAATCATAATATATTGACTATCGTATTTATAATATCTGAGAGGAAAAATTTTTATATTGTCATTTGAATAAATAATATTTGAACCTGTATAAATATAATTTCCGGATACTAAATCATCTGTTTCAAATAAAAAACGTCCTACATCATCTTTTATAAAATCAATGGCAATCATGTAACTATTACTTAAAGAGTTCCTATTTTTTACAGAAAATGACGTAAGATACTCTTTGTCATATAATTGTGGAAAATTATTTTTTATAAAATTTTTACCAATAACTTTTTCTGTATTTAATACTATAACTTCATTTGTATATGATTCCAAATCTAATTTAATAATTTTATAAATACCATCTGATGTTTCATCGGTTTTTACATACTTATGTGTACTTGCACAAAAATAATATGCGCCATTTTTATATTGCCCTGTAGCTGTAAGAATATCTAAGTCTGAAGCCTGAATATTATAAGTTGCAAGCAAACTGCCATCCAAATTAAAGAGTTTAATTTGGAAATCTGTCTTATATTGAGCATATGGAACAACCAGCACAGCTCCTTTTCCATTATTTGCTTCAGGAATATATTCAAGCTGCTCATAACTCTTCTTTAAATCTATAAACGTAATTTTACCGGTTTCGATATCAATTTTTACCAGGCTGCATTGATTGGCAGTGGTTATACACCAGATACTTTTTTTAATAATCTGCATTGTTACAATTCTTAACCACCTGCCATTACCATTAAATAACTCGCTTTCACTTTCTGATTTAAAAAAATCATAATGTCTTATCAGCCTATTGTCACAGGAATTCCATGCTGAAATGCGCGGTGGATAAAATGTAGTTCCAAAAACATAGTCATCACTCCATTCTAATGGTTCAAAGTCTGTAATTAACTCACTGTCTTTTTTTAAATTCGGTGAAAAATAACAGCAGGAAATCGTTGGAATCACAATCAATGTGATAAGTAAAAATATTCTATATTTTCTCATTATTGTCTCTCATTTGTCAGAATTACGGAAGTTGCATTATAAGTCTGAACAGTCCATGATTTTGACCACCATAATATTTTTAAAGTAATGGTAAAATATCTATTGTAGGCACTTCCATATATATCATCCGGAGAAATAATATTTCCACAAGTTTTATTACTATCAAGATTTATCCCAGCTTTATTCCATGCACTATAAACAACTTTAGAGCAATAGGGATTTTTTACAGTCATATCATGACTTGTATCTCCAACCCTAAAAAATTCAAATATTGGAATATGATATTCTTCATCTTCATGATCATAAAAAGCTTCTTTTGCGTATTTTACAGCTTCACCGGCTTTAGCCTCACTGTAATTTTTCGGAATCATGGTTGCCATCTTCTTTTGATATGAATACATACAAATCGTGTCAAGACAACAATGATTTTGTCTGTCCGGTTTCATAAAATCCGGGAAATTATCATATCCATTAGGTTGTGCTGTATAGACACAATGTCCAAAATCTTTTCTTCCATTTTTTTCAAAAGCAGCTTTTGAAAAAATTCCTGCATGAGCCCAATCACCACCTATTATTGGAAAAGCTTTCTTTTTAAAACAAGTTAAAAGAATAGTTCCATCACTTAATGATTCTCCTACCCGTTCTCTTATAGGCTCTTGCTGATAACCTATAGTTATAGAGGCTCTGCTGGAAATATTCGTATTCTGTGGCAATTCTAAATATGAGATCATTTCATTATATTTTATTTTTACATCATTAACTGTTAATTCTGAATTTAAATTTAATAAAATATTTTCTATTTCATTCCATTTTTTGAGTTTTGATAAATATTCAATTGCAAGATTTGCAGGCATCGTTTCATGAGATATTTTTGATTCTTCATCTTCAATCGTTAATGTAGTCATATAACTTCCAAAATAATCGTTTAACCATTCATTATATGAATAAATAGCAGCTATTGAATCAATCTCTGTTGTATCGCCATTTAATGCAGCTCGGCTTGCAGGTGAATCGTTTTTTATTGATAGCAAGGAGTCTTTTGATACCTCAAGATTAGCTGCGTTTTCTAATAACATATTCTGTTCTTCTTCTGTTAGATCATTCCATATTTCTGCAAAGAGACATTCTTCAGACAGTCCATCAGCAGCAGTTCTGCCGGATATGGCAGTGGGATTTTCTAAAAATGAAGTAAAATTTTTAGTTAAATTTTTTGTATAAAATTTCTTGGAAATAGAATCTTCATTTATTTCTATTTCACTTTTTGTGGATTTTGTATTATCTAAAATACTTTGAGAACAACTAATGAATACCAAAAAAGGCAGTAAAATGACTGTAAATAATTTAATTCTTCCCATAACTCTCTCCTTCTTATGTTAAGACAATTATAAACGATTTTTGAATTATTGCAAGGATTGATTATTTTCACAAGACGTGAAGATGAACAAGTCTTTAAGATTTGTGGTTCACCGCAAATCTCGCAGAAAAAAAAAGATAAGAAAGTTGTTATTCCTGAATTAACTCTACGGATAATTCTGAAAATTATAATTGGTGTAATAAGACTTGCACCGTCTCTGACAAATAATTAATAATCAATGGAAGAAATGGCTTTAAATTAGAGTTGGAGTAGATTTTTCATAAACCGATTTTTAATTCCAAGAAATTCTTCAGTCCTTTTAAGAATCATAAACAGAATTGCCCTGTCTTCAAACTCCAAACGTTCGACCGGCAGAGGCTTTTCTTTCATCATATTCTGAATTGAGTGCAACTCTTTGAGCAGTTCTTCAACATCGTTATTTTTTTCGTACTCAACGCTGACTTTTTTTAGGAATTCCGAGACGAGGTTTGCAGTTTTAGGGACAGTCTTCAATTCGACAATGCATTTAAAAATTTCAATCAAGACTTCTTTCTGTTCTTTGCGCATCGCAATATATTCCAAATCGTAGACATCTTTTTTACAAAACTGATTATTATAGTTTTCTGCAGCGATTATCTCTGCCTTTGTTATTGCGGCATCGAGTTTTTCAAAGCATTTCTCGTCATCATCAACAAAATTTATATCTAAAATGCGTTTTGACATCCCGCAAAGTGTCTGCCGAATCAAATCATCAGCTTCCGTTTTTAGCTGTTCAATGTAACTCGCTTTTTTTCGCAGAGTGAGATTTGCAATGACACCCATACCAACCCCGATTACAAAAAGAAGAATTTCATTTTTTATTTCGGCAAAGCCCATCCGACCAAAATTAATAAAATGAGATATTAAAACCGAATCCATTGCCATTGCAGAATGCCAGCCGAAAATCTGACAGATAAAAATAAAAAGTATAACGTAAATAAAAAATGCAAGAGTTGTAAACCCAATCAGGTGATAGCAGAAATACGATATGACGAGTGCGATAACAAACGCATAAAAACGCGAGAGTCCTGTTTTGAGAGTTTCTCTTTTTGTCGGTTGAACAGACAGAATCGCAACAATTCCCGCCGCAATCGCATAATCTAGTTTCAAAAGACGAGCGATTAAAATTGCAATTATCGCGGCGAGTATTATTTTTACAGAATTGATTATCTTTAGAACCATAGGCTCGATTTTAATTGATATGTTTAAAATAAAAAAGAGCCGATTTGTAAGCATTCTTATAAATCAGCCCTTTTATTATCCGGTATTTCGCGATGTCGCAGTTTATAAAACTACCATCTGTAATGAGCAAAAGCTTTGTTTGCTTCAGCCATTTTGTGAACATCTTCACGCTTCTTATATGCTGTACCGGTATTATTGTAAGCATCAAGGAGTTCTGCAGCCAACGTTTCTGCCATACCGTGTCCGCTTCTTGAACGAGCAGCTTCGATAATCCATCGCATAGCAAGTGCTTCACGGCGTGTCTCGCGGATTTCCATTGGAACTTGATATGTTGCACCACCAACACGGCGAGATTTTACTTCAACCATCGGTTTTACATTTTCAAGAGCCTTGAGAAGCACCTCTAAAGGATCTTTTTCAGTTTTGGCTTTGAGATTATCCATTGCTTGATAAACAAGTTTAGTGCAAGTATCTTTTTTTCCGTCCAACATCATACGGCACACGAACTTTGAAACTACTTTTGAATTGTATTTAACATCCGGCATCAATGGACGTTCGATTGATTTTTTATGTCTTCCCATCTTAGTCCTCCATTAAGCCTTTGGTTTCTTAGCACCATATTTTGAACGACCGCGTTTGCGATCTTCAACGCCAAGAGTATCTTTTGTACCACGAATAATGTGATAGCGTACACCAGGAAGGTCTTTTACACGACCACCGCGTACTAATACAACCGAGTGTTCCTGCAAGTTATGTCCAATACCAGGAATATATGCAGTAACTTCAATACCATTTGACAAACGAACACGAGCAATCTTACGAAGAGCTGAGTTTGGTTTTTTAGGTGTCATAGTCATAACACGTGTACAAACTCCACGTTTCTGCGGACAAGAATCAAGTGCGGGAGCTTTAGTCCTGTTAGCAGCAGTTTTACGACCCTGATGAATTAATTGATTAATTGTAGGCATCGCCTATTCTCCTGTTATTTCCGGTCAGCACCCCGGAAGTTATAAAAATCCCTTTATGGGGATAGGTTTAAAGATTATATAAAATTCACAAAATGAATTCAACTAAATTCGATGTAAATGTCAACAACTTATGATATTTTATCAGCAACTCATGATATTTTCGGTATATATTCGTCTTATAGGGAACACGATGAAAATCTGACTGTTTTTACCGTTTTGAAAATCATCTGTTGTATACATAAAAAAATCCGCCGGGTGCAATTCCGGCGGATTTTCAGTTTATTCGGCTATTTTGCACAATTTTTCACATTGCAAAAAAATCAGTCGTTGTCGTCAGTTTCAAAACTAGGTTCTTCAAGTTTTGATTCTGTCTCTGCTTCGAGACGGCGCTTTTCAAGAATTTCGTTCATCTGAACATCAAGGTCTTTGTCGCTGTCATCGAACAACTTTATTCCCCGATAATTTTTAATTCCAGTCCCTGCCGGAATCATGTGACCGATTGCAACATTTTCTTTGATACCGTGCAAACCATCTTTAGCTCCAGAGATAGCGGCGTTTGTAAGGACGCGTGTTGTTTCCTGGAATGATGCAGCAGATATAAACGAATCAACTCCTAGAGAAGCCTTTGTAATACCTTGGAACATCGGACGACCGATTGCCGGTTGACCACCTTCAGCGATTACACGGTTGTTTTCTTCATGGAACTTATATTTATCAACCTGCAATCCAAAGATGAATTTTGTATCTCCTACGGCGATGATTTCTACCTTGCGGAGCATCTGACGAACTATAATTCCGATGTGCTTATCATTGATATCAACACCTTGCTGACGGTATACAGCCTGAATTTCATCCATCAGGTAATTCTGCAAAGCATTTTCACCGAGTATTGCGAGTACATCCTGTGGATTTGGAGAACCTGCACACAGCTGCTCTCCAGCTTCAACTTTATCGCCATCTCGGACAATCATACGTTTTGTAAGAGGAACAAGGTGTTCAAACTTTTTACCGAATTCATCTGTAACGTTGATTACGCGTTTTCCTTTGCGAACGTCCTTAAATTCAACAGTACCGGAAATCTGTGCAAGTACACAAGGATTTTTCGGTTTGCGAGCTTCGAACAATTCAGATACACGAGGAAGACCACCTGTAATATCCTGAGATTTCTGTGCCTCTTTGTTCATTTTAGCAATCATATCTCCGGCTTTTACAGGAGCTTTGTCATGAACAAGGATGATTGCCCCTGCTGGCAAGAAGTAGTTACCTTGAGGGTTTCCCGCTTCATCTGTAATCACGATGCGTGGCTGCTTTATATCAAGATGCAAATCTGTGATATATAGTTCCGATTTTCCTGTTTGAATGTCGACTTTTTCTTCAAGCGTAGAGCCGAGAATTACGTCTTCATAATGAATATAACCGTCGCTTTCGGCAATGATCGGTTCAATAAACTGTTCAAACTCACCGATTGTTTCGCCTTTTTTTACAATGCTTCCAGCCTTTGCAAAAATTGAAGAACCGTTTGAAATTTCAATCTTCTGGTCTTTGCTGATTATATAGATTATGTCGCCGTCGATTTTTACTCGTCCGATATATCCTGACACAACGCTTTTGCCTTTGTGAGTCATGATAACATCGCCGCGCATGAGGCTTGTTCCGTCTTCTACAAGAACTTTATCATCTTTTTCAATGTTGATTTTGTCTAGAATACGGATTACTGTCATGCTTCCTTTTCGTGTAAACAGCCATTTTCCATCTTTTTCAACATGAGTTCCTTCGACGCTCTTGATGAATGCATCGAACTTGAGGACAATTTTGTTGTCGTCTGTAGACATTTCGGCAGCACCACCTGAGTGGAACGTTCTAAGTGTCAACTGAGTACCAGGCTGACCGATTGATTGAGCTGCAATAATACCTACAGCCTCACCGATTTCAACAATTTTATTTCTTGCAAGGTTTTTACCGTAGCATTTTACACAGATTCCGTGTTTAGCTTCACAAGTGAGTACAGTCCTGAGTTTTACTTTTTCAACACCGGCATCCTCAATCTTCTTAGCCATTTCTTCGTCGATATACTGGTTTACATCGCAAATCAATTCACCTTTTGGATTGACAACACGTTCGATTGTGTAATGACCTTCAATTCTTTCTCTAAGAGGAACTTTTACTTCATCGCCCTCTTTTATAGCAGAGTAATCGATACCGTTGATTGTCTTACAATCTTCTTCATTGACAACGACATCCTGAGCAACGTCGACGAGACGGCGGGTCATGTAACCTGCATCGGCTGTCTTTAAAGCGGTATCAGAAAGACCTTTACGAGATGCGTTTGTTGAAATAAAGTATTCTATAACCGAAAGCCCTTCGTAGAAATTTGATTTAATAGGAAGTTCGATGATATCTCCGTTAGGCTTAGTCATCAAACCGCGCATTGCGGCAAGCTGCGAAATCTGTCCGCGAGAACCGCGGGCACCTGATTTTGCCATCATGTAGATTGTATTGAATCCATGCTTATCTTTTTCAAGGTTATCCATCATTATCTTAGTCAAGTTATCATTTGTACGAGCCCAAAGGTTTGTAACTTTCTGATATCGTTCTTCACCGGTGATGACACCTTTTTCATACTGAGCGATGTAATCTTCAGCTTCTTTGTTAGCCTTTTTCATGATTTCAGTCTTAGCTTCAGGCACGAGGATATCTTTCATACAAAGCGTTGCACCGTAGAATGTTGCGCTTTTGTAACCGACATCTTTGATTGCGTCATGCATCCTGATTGTAAGCCAAGAACCTTTCGTATGATAAACATGTTCTATCATCTTTTTTAGAGATTTATCGAACATCTGGCGGTTTACATATTCAATTTCATCAGGCATTGCTTCGTTGAATGCAAGACGTCCGGCAGAAGTTTCAATCAAATCTCCTTTTTTGAATGGAGTCTGAGTCCCCTGAACAAAACCTTCGTCACCTTTAACTTTAAGAGAAGATGCGTCGAACGAATCTTTAGGAGCAGGAACTTTTATGAGCGCCTGCCATTCAATTGCGCCGACTTCAGCTGCCATTCGCACTTCTTCAGGAGTAGAAAAACGTTTTCCGGTTCCTTTAGCATTCGGCTTAATGGCAGTCATATAGTAAATACCAAGTACCATATCCTGAGAAGGAGCGACGATTGTCTTTCCGTTAGCAGGGTCAAGCAAGTTACGTGCAGAAAGCATCAATGTCCAACATTCCATCTGTGCAGCCTGTGTAAGAGGAACGTGGATAGCCATCTGGTCACCATCAAAGTCGGCGTTAAACGCTTTACAAGCAAGAGGATGAAGCTTAAGAGCTTTACCTTCTACCAAAACCGGTTCAAAAGCCTGAATACCAAGTCGGTGAAGAGTTGGCGCTCGGTTTAACATAACAGGATGCTCTCGTACAACCTCGTCAAGGATCGCATAAACTTCCGGAGATTCCTGTTCAACGAGCATTTTTGCTTTTTTAATGTTACAAACAACGTCCTTATCGACGAGTTTTTTCATCAAAAACGGCTTGAACAATTCGAGTGCCATTTTTGTAGGAAGACCGCACTGCCACAATTTTAATTCAGGTCCAACAACAATTACAGAACGCCCTGAGTAGTCAACACGTTTACCAAGCAAGTTCAATCGGAAACGTCCCTGTTTACCTTTGAGCAAATCAGAAATTGATTTAAGAGGACGGTTAGAAGCTCCTTTTACGGCTCTCTTACGTTTTGTGTTGTCGAACAGCGCATCAACAGCTTCCTGGAGCATGCGTTTTTCATTGCGAATTATGATATCAGGAGCAGAAAGCGACTGAAGTCTCTTAAGACGATTATTTCTGTTTATCACACGTCTGTACAAATCGTTCAAATCCGATGTCGCAAAACGACCACCGTCGAGCTGAACCATAGGGCGAAGCTCTGGAGGAATTACCGGAATTACATCGAGAATCATCCACGAAACTTTATTTCCAGATGCTCGGAAATTTTCGACAATTTCAATACGGCGAAGCAATCTCTTATCCGATTTTGCGCCTTTTTCAATCATCTTAGCACGGAGCTCTTTTGCGAGTTCATCGAGGTCAAGGCGTTCAAGCATAGTTTTAATTGCCTCAGCACCCATATCTGCAACAAAAGAGTTTCCATAATGTTCAACACAATCCTGATACTTTTCTTCTGTAAGCAGTTCGCCTTTTTTCAAATCTGTGTCACCCGGCTCAATCACGACGTACCTTTCGTAGTAAAGGACAGAACGAAGCTGTGCAACCTGCATGTCAAGCAAAAGACCCATGCGGCTTGGAACGGAACGATAATACCAGATATGACTTACAGGAGCTGCAAGTTCAATATGACCTGTTCGTTCACGGCGAACTTTGAAATGAGTTACTTCAACACCACAACGGTCACAAATAACGCCTTTGTAACGAATAGATTTAAATTTTCCACAGTAACATTCCCATTCCTTTGTTGTACCAAAGATTTTTTCACTGAAAAGACCTTCAGTTTCAGGACGAAGTGTTCTGTAATTTATAGTTTCAGGTTTCAAAACTTCACCATAAGACCAAGCCCTTATAGTCTCCGGAGAAGCTAGCTTAATTTTTAAGCTGTCAAAATCCTGTACATCACGCATTTGTATCCTCCTTATCAAAACTGCCTGGAGTTGCTGCTGTTTTATCAATTAGTTCCTGATCGCGTTCTGTAAGAGCAATCTGTTTACCCTTAGCATCGTAAATAGTGAAATCAAGAGCTAAACCGCGAAGTTCCTGAACCAATACGTTGAATGATTCCGGAACACCGATTGGAGATGATGGATCGCCTTTGACAATAGATTCATAAATCTTTGAACGTCCGTTCATATCGTCCGATTTAATTGTCATCATCTCCTGCAATGTGTTTGCAGCACCGTATGCTTCGAGCGCCCAAACTTCCATTTCTCCAAGTCGTTGACCACCGAACTGAGCTTTACCACCGAGCGGCTGCTGAGTAACGAGAGAGTATGGACCTGTTGAACGAGCGTGCATCTTATCATCAACCAAGTGGTGCAATTTCATATAGTAGATAACTCCAACGAAAATCGGGTTGATAAACGGCTCACCAGTTCTTCCATCGTGGACAATCTGTTTACAATCATTAGAAATATGAAGACCTGTTCCTGCAACGGCTTTGTTTGCTTCGTCGAGTTTTTCTTCAATCATCTTCTGAGAAGGCGATTGGAATACAGGCGATTCATAGAATTCGTTCAAATATTTACCGGCAATTCCGAGCTCAGACTCAAGAATTTGTCCAATGTTCATACGAGAAGGTACACCAAGCGGATTCAAGCAGACATCGAGCGGAGTTCCGTCTTCCAAGTATGGCATATCTTCGATAGGAAGAATTCTTGAAACGACACCTTTATTTCCGTGCCGTCCAGCCATTTTGTCTCCTTCACGAAGTTTTCGCTTGTTTGCGATAATTACTTTGACAACTTTGTTTACGCCCGGAAGAAGGTCATCGCCTTCGAGCCTGCTCATCTGCTGGATATCGATTACAACACCTTCGATTCCGTGTGGAACGCGGAGTGAAGAATCGCGAACTTCTTTTGCTTTTTCACCGAAAATCGAGTTCAAAAGTTTGAATTCAGGAGTTGTTTCCGTCTCCGATTTTGGAGTGACTTTACCGACAAGAATATCGCCTGAGCGAACTTTAGCACCGATTCTGATAATACCGTCAGAATCGAGGTTTGCGAGAGCCTTTTCGGCAGTGTTAGGAATATCACGAGTAATCCGTTCCGGGCCGAGTTTTGTTTCACGAATTTCAATCTGGAATTCTTTGATATGAATAGAAGTGTACATGTCTTCACGAACTACACGCTGTGAAATAAGTACGGCATCTTCATAGTTGTAACCGTTCCATGGAACAAATCCAACGAGGATGTTGCGTCCGAGTGCTAGCTCTCCGTTAAAAGTAGCTGTACCGTCCGCAAGAACATCGCCGGCTTTTACCTTTTCGCCAACTTCAACTGTAGGTCTCTGATGGTTACAAGTATCGTTGTTCGTCCTCTGATATTTCAGCAATGTATACTCATCGATTTCATTTGAACCGTTGACCTGAACTTTTACGCATGTGCTCGAAACAAATACAACTTCGCCATCACGTTTAGCTTTTATAAGGACGCCTGAATCGTATGCACATTTTCTTTCCATTCCAGTACCTACATGAGGAGGTTCCGGGAACAAAAGAGGAACAGCCTGACGCTGCATGTTACAACCCATCAACGCACGGTTAGCATCGTCGTGTTCAAGGAATGGAATCAATGAAGCCGAAACGGAAATTACCTGACGTGGAGAAACGTCGATATATTGAATATCTTTTTGAGCACGCTGAGTATAGTTACCTCGGTTACGACAAGGAATCGTTTCTGTCGGGAATGAGCCATCGTTTTTCATTCCTTCAACAACCTGCCCAATATTGTATTTATCTTCATCCATCGCAGATAGATATTCAACTTCGTTAGTAGCTTTTCCATCTACAACTTTGCGATACGGAGCTTCCAAAAATCCATAATCGTTGATTTTCGTATACATAGCCAAAGAAACAATCAAACCGATGTTTGGACCTTCAGGAGTCTCAATTGGACACATTCTGCCGTAATGCGAATAGTGTACGTCACGAACTTCAAACCCTGCACGATCGCGAGAAAGACCTCCAGGCCCTAGAGCGTTCAGACGGCGTTTGTGTGTAAGCTCTGCAAGTGGGTTGATCTGATCCATAAATTGAGACAACTGAGATGAGCCAAAGAATTCTTTGATCGACTGGACGATAGGTTTGATAGAAATCAAATCCTGCGGTTTCATAGTATCTGTTTCTTTTAGGCTCATGCGTTCGCGCGCTATGCGTTCCATGCGAGCAAAAGCTGATTTCAATTGATTTGTCATCAATTCACCTACAGAACGAATACGACGGTTTCCAAGGTGGTCGATATCGTCAATCTGCTCCTCATCAATATAAACTTTTATGAGGAATTTCATCGTGTTGATGATATCGTCTTTTATAAGAGTAAAGTCTTTAACATCATCTTTATATTCAAATTTTTTGTTCAGCTTGTAGCGACCAACGCGTCCGAGGTCATATCTGCGTTCAGAAAAGAACATCGAATTCAAATCTTTTTCAGCCTGATCGACAGTCATCGGTTCTCCAGGCTGTAAAATTGCATAAACTGCCGCAAGACAATCTTCTTTTGTTGGCTCGTTATCGATAGAACCTTCTTTTACAAATTTTACTTCTTCGCGTTCAAAACAATTGATTATCATCTGAGAATCGAGAGATGTATTTTTCTCATCAACATTTGAACCGCTGCGTGAATCAAACTTGATTACGCTGATTTTTTCAACATCATTTGCAACAAGTTCATCAATATCGTGTGGGTGAAGCTTAATACCGGCGTTGAACAAACGTTTTTCTTCGCCGTCCTCACCTTTGACGATAACTGCAGAAGAGAGAACTTTGTCTACAAGCGCATCGCCTTTTTCAACTTTTACGTCTTCAACATCGTAAAAACAGCGGATGATTTCTTCACGTGTAGAATATCCGAGCGCACGTAAGAACACAGTTCCAAGAATTTTCTTTTTGCGGTCTATTTTTGCAAAAATCAATTCTTTTTTCTGATCTATTTCAAATTCAAGCCATGAACCGCGGTAAGGGATTATGCGAGATGAATAAACACCTTTATCGTGACAGAAAATAACTCCCGGTGAACGGTGAATCTGAGAAACAACAACGCGTTCCGCTC
This sequence comes from Treponema sp. Marseille-Q3903, assembly GCF_014334335.1. Classification (NCBI taxonomy): domain Bacteria; kingdom Pseudomonadati; phylum Spirochaetota; class Spirochaetia; order Treponematales; family Treponemataceae; genus Treponema; species Treponema sp. Marseille-Q3903. The sequence continues at coordinate 492,632 of NZ_JACSEU010000001.1, read as the reverse complement.
CGTTGATAACAAAAGTACCGCGATCTGTCATAAGCGGAATATCGCCCATATAAATATCTTTCTGGAGAATTGCTCCAGTCTGAAGAAAGTTCAAATTAATACGTGCTTTTAAAGGCACAGAATATGTAAGTCCTTTTTGCTTGCATTCAAATTCTGAGAATTTTTGATTTTCCCAATCTAACTCATAGAATTCATATTCCAGCAGCATATCGCCATTAGGACTTTCAATTGGAAAAGTAGAGTTAAAAACATTCTGAAGTCCTTGGTCGAGAGGCTTTTCGCCTTTTTTTAAAGTTTCACTCTGAAGAAAACTCTCATACGATGATGTCTGGATTGAAATAAGATTAGGGACATCCATTGCTTGTTGGATGTCTTTACCGATGTACTGACGGTTGATTGTTCGAGTTTTTGCGAACATTCCATCCCCCTGATCTGTAAATTCATTTTATATCTGCTACATGCAGGAAACTCCGCACAGCACAGAAAAAAACGATTTTTATCTCACTTTGGAGATTTAATAAACAGCGCTTTATACGACTAAAGGGGATATCCGAAACCTTTTTGAAAATTTCGGTCATCCCCTGTTAGATATATAGTTTTGATTGCTCAAAAACTAATTATTTTCTTGAAGCTTTAGCACCAGCTTCTGTTACCTTCTTAATGATTTCGTCAGCATCAGCTTTGCTTACGCCTTCTTTAAGAGTTTTTGGTGCACCTTCAACCAAAGCTTTTGCTTCTCCAAGTCCAAGACCTGTGATTTCGCGTACAACTTTGATAACAGGAATCTTTTTAGCTGCATCGAATGATTCGAGTGTAACTGTAAATTCGGTCTGTTCTTCGCCACCAGCTTCTGCTCCAGCTGCTGCCGGACCTGCTGCTACTGCAACTGCTGCTGTAACACCGAACTTTTCTTCCATTGCTTTTACGAGTTCTGAAACTTCAAGAACTGACATTGAAGCGATTGCTTCTAAAATCTGATCATTTGTGAGAGCTGCCATATTGTCTTCTCCACATAAAAAAAATATTCCACTATATGAGTGGCTGCGGATTTTTTCTCAACTGAGCATTTTCCGCATTTAACAAGGACAGACGACAGCGATGAAGACTGACCTTGTATAAGGCAAATTTTTGCCGTTTTTGAACAACAGAGGTTATAATTACCGCTGCTATTACTTTTTGCTGTCTGCGTACGCCTGCAATGTAGCTGCAAGTTTCTGAACAGGACCGTTCATTGCAGACATCAACATAGCATAAAGCTGTTTCTTTCCAGGAACTTTTGAATAAGCAGTAATCTTTGCAACATCATAGATTTCGTTTGCAATGCTACCGCCTTTTACACTGAGAGCCGGAACATCTTTTGCGAAATCAAAAAGAATCTTTGCAACTTCGTTTGAATCTTCTTTAGCCATTGCAACAACTGTAGGACCTTTTAGATAATCAGCAACGTTTTCAACTTTCATATCTTCAAAAGCGATACGCGCAAAGTTGTTTTTTACAACTTTAAGAACTGCATTCTTTTCACGGAGTTTATCACGAAGAGCTGAAATCTGCTCTACTGTAAGACCGCGATAGTCAGCAAAAATAAAATCACTGTAATCAGCAAATATCTTTTTTGCTTCTTCGATAGCCTGAGCCTTAGCAGGCTGAATTTTTTTTGCTCTTACTGCCATTACTCACCTTCCTTATAATCAACCCAAACGCCGGGTCCCATAGATGAACTCACAGATACAGATGAAACGAAATTTGCTGTTCCAACAGGTTTTCTCTTGCTGATTTCAGAAAGAAGAGTATTTACGTTTTCTACAACTTTTTCCGAATCCATAGAACATTTTCCAACTGCAATGTGTACAATACCTGATTTATCCGCACGGAATTCAGTACGACCTTTTTTAAGTTCCGCAACTGCCTGCGCAACGTTAGGAGTTACAGTACCGGTTTTTGGGTTAGGCATGAGCCCTTTACGACCAAGAACCATACCGAGACGACCTACATCTTTCATCATATCAGGAGTTGCAACAGCAACGTCAAAATCAAGCCAGCCGTCTTTTACTTTATCGATATATTCTTCACCTGCAAATGCAGCGCCTGCATCTAAAGCTTCTTTTACTTTATCGCCTTTACAGAATACGAGAACTTTCTTTTCACCGCGGAATTGATTTGGGAATACCAATGTGTCGCGCACAGTAGCATTTTTTTCAAGACGAAGTGAAATGTGGCATTCGATTGTTTCATCGAACTTTGCATATTTCATGTCCTGAACCATTTTGCAAGCTGAAGCTACATCATATTTTTTTGTAAGATCATATTTTGCAGCTGATGCATTATATTTCTTTCCATGTTTCATATTACTGCTCCACCTCTACACCCATACTGCGTGCAGTACCGGCAATAATTTTCTTTGCTGCTTCAATATCATTCGCGTTGATATCAGGCATCTTTGTTTTTGCAATCTCTTCCAAATCCTTTTTTGAAAGTGTAGCAACTTTATCGCGAAGCGGATTTCCAGAACCTTTCTGAATTTTACATGCTTTGCGAATAAGAACTGCTGCTGGAGGAGTTTTTAGAACGAATGTGTAAGATTTATCCTGATAAACAGTGATGATTACAGGAATAATGAGACCTTTCTCCATAGATTTTGTACGGTCGTTAAATTCCTGTACAAATTTCGGAGCAGACACGCCGTGAGGTCCGAGAGCAGGGCCAATTGGAGGAGCCGGAGTAGCCGCTCCCGCAGGACACTGCAATTTAATCACAGCTGTTACTTTTTTTGTAGCCATTTTATTTCTCCCAATATTGGTGTGTATGGATCTAAAAAGATATCATACTAACGAGATGCCTATGTCCAACGGACTTGCAACTCTCCCAAAAACAGGATTTTGCGGTTTGCATTTGGGATACAAACCCCTGAATTTGCAAAGATCAATGTAAGTTATTTTGCGACTTTTTCAGCCTGCAAGAAACTCACTTCTACTGGAGTAGGACGTCCAAAAATCTGAACTTCTACGTTGAGCTTTTCTTTTTCAACGTTGATTTCTTTTACCGTACCATCAAAATTAGCAAAAGGTCCTTCCGAAATCTTGACAACATCACCGACATTGAATGCGTGACGAACGTGAGCCTGTTTTTCACCTTTGATTGCCCCTGATTTCTGAAGAAGATTCATCGCTTCATCTTTTGAAATCGGCATAGGACGATCATTTCTGCTCAAACTTCCTACAAATCCGGTAACTCCCTGAATTTTAAAAAGTTTTGCAACAGTATCTTTCCATCCCAATTCCGGTAAATCCATCTCAAGCATAAGATAACCCGGAAGAAACTTGTTCATACGAGACTTCTTTTTTCCGTCTTTAATTTCAACAAGTTCTTCTACAGGAACTTTTACATCAAGAATAACTTCTGAACTAACTTCATTCTTTTCAAGCAGTAATTTAATTGTACGTTCGATTTTACCCTCATAGCCGGTGTATGTATGAAGGATATACCAGTTTCTAGACATTGATATTTCCGTCCTTATTTCATCATAAGTTGGAACAATTTAGTAAAGCCAAGATCAAGCAGCCCAAGAACTAAAGCAACAACAATTGTAGAAACAATGACAACTTTAATTGAAGATATGACATCTTCTTTTGTCGGCCACACAACCTTCTTCAATTCTGCTCTGCTTTCTTTAATAAACTGAACTACTTTTGCCATAACATCTTTCCTTATTTTAATAAAACAGGGCAGGCAGGATTTGAACCCACGACAGGCGGTTTTGGAGACCGCTGCTCTACCAGCTGAACTACTGCCCTATATATAAAATTATCTAAAAAATTCAGATAATCAAATACCTATATCACAAGCTTATTTTGCTTTTGTTTCTTTGTGAAGAATGCTTTTTTTGCAGAATGGACAGTACTTATTTTTCTCGAGTTTTCCCGTGATATTCTTGCGGTTTTTGTAAGTTGTGTAATTTTTTCTCTTACATTCCGTACACTGCAATGCAATAATTTCAACAGCACCCTTTTTCTTGCTTCCCATATTTATCTCCTAAATACAATCACTTCAAGCATATTCAATTGTTTTCTTAAGCCCATGTGCAGAATCGAACTGCAGACCTCCACATTACCGATGTGGTGCTCTACCAACTGAGCTACAGGGGCAAGTGCAGCTCTCTACACAAATTCATAGAAAACGTGCGTTCTAAGACTATAATTCATAGTAGGGTTTTAGTCAATAAATTCAATTAAGAATTTCACAAAATTATTCAACATTTATTTACAAATTATAAACTTTTTATTTGCGCACAAATCGTTTATATTATATTTTATGTGTGATATTATATGACCAATATGAGGTACTGTCATGACAGTCTATAAAATTAAACGAATTTACGAATCGCCAACATCAGATGATGGCTACCGCGTGCTAGTTGATCGATTATGGCCGCGCGGTATCAGTAAAAAACGAACAGCGCTAGACGAGTGGGCTAAAGAAATCGCGCCGACCAATGAGCTGCGCCAATGGTTTAATCATGACCCAGAAAAATTTATAGAATTTTCAGAACGTTATACAAAAGAATTAGATGAAAATCCTGCCGCTATCAAGACGAAAGATAACTGGTCTAATCATCCAATCGTTACGCTATTGTATAGTGCTAAGGATGTGAAATGTAACCAGGCAGTAGTGCTTAAACAATGGTTAGAATAAATAGCGCTCTTCAAAAAAACTCATTTTTGACTTAAAATATAACTAATGATACGACTTCACAATGCTCTGACGCGTCGGCTTGATGATTTTACTCCGCTGTCGCCTGATAAAGTAGCTTTATACACTTGCAGACCGACTGTGTATGATGATTTGCATGTTGGCAACTGGGCAGCCTATATCTATTGGGATACGCTGGTTCGTATATTGCAACTAGAAAGAAAGAGGTTTTTATGAATATAGATATGCTAATCGATGGAATTTTAGACTCTTACGATCGTTACGGTCTTATCAACCGCAACAATACCGAAGATTTCCCAAACAGACAAAACGTTGTTGCAGTGCTTTCCGACCTTCAATCTTTGATTTTTCCGGGATTTCGCTCTGCAGAAAATATCGATTCAGTCAACATAAGGTACGTAACAGGGCAGAAAGTCAACAATATCATCGCAAACCTCACAAAAGAAATTCAAAAATCTCTCATCTATACATCTATTCGGATAAAAGAAAATCCCAGTGGCGATATAACCCAGTCGCATTGCTTCAAGCTCGCAGAAAAAACCTCTATTGCACTTGTTGAAGAAATCCCCGAAATCAGGCGGAAAGTTCAGCTTGACACGATTGCCGCATATAACGGCGACCCGGCAGCCCACAGCAACGAAGAAGTAGTCCTTTCGTATCCGGGAGTTGAAGCTATCTTAGTCTACAGGATTGCGCATTTTCTTTACGAAAACGGAGTCCCAATCATTCCGAGAATCATGTCGGAACATGTACATGGCAAAACCGGAATCGATATCCATCCGGGAGCCATAATCGGCGAGTCTTTTTTTATCGATCACGGGACAGGTGTTGTAATCGGTGAAACTTGTCTAATTGGAAACAATGTAAAGATTTACCAAGGAGTGACTCTCGGCGCATTGAGTGTGAAAAAAAATCTTCAGAACAAAAAACGCCACCCAACTATTGAAGACGATGTTACAATTTACGCAAATGCGACAATACTCGGCGGAGAAACGACAATCGGTAGAGGCTCGACAATCGGTGGTAACACTTGGATAACAAAATCCGTAGAAGCAAAATCTGTTGTGACACAAGGGTAAAAAAAAAGCAAGGTTTCCAGACAGTAAAACCAAAAGAAAACCTTGCCGTCCAGCGTTGCTGGACATCGGAGAGAGTTTATCAGCTTGTTTACAAGCTTCCTATAATATAATGATACACAATCCGAATGTCAATAATTCAGGAGAAAAAGTTGGCAAAGAAAAATGGTTCAATAATGTACAAATGTTCAAACTGCGGATATTCACAGCCGCGATGGCTCGGACGGTGTCCTGAATGCGGCGAATGGAATTCTCTTGAAGAAATCATAATTGACAACACTAAAATCACATCAACAGGGAAAGCCTCAAACAAACAGATAAAACAAAAACCTATCAGCCTAGAAATAATTCCTTCAAAAGAAAGCTCGAGATTAACAACAGGAATTGCAGAATTTGACAGGGTGCTTGGCGGAGGCGCAACAAAACGCTCAGCGATTTTGCTTGGCGGAGAACCCGGAATTGGAAAGTCAACACTTTTATTGCAAACAATTGCTCAGATAGCTAAAAATTGCAGTCAAGATGAAAAAGTTTTATACATAAGCGGAGAAGAATCGGCAACGCAAATAAAAGAACGGACAGAGAGGCTCGGCTTAGAGTGTTCAAATATTCAGCTCTTGTGCACATCGCGTCTTGAAGATTCGCTCGACGCACTAGATTCTCTAAATCCGATTTTTGTAATAATAGATTCAATTCAGACAATTTATTCTGCAGAAGCAGGGATAATTCCCGGAACTGTAAACCAGTTAAAATACTGCGCAAATGAATTTATATCGTGGGTGAAAGAACGAGATTCCGTTTTAATCATGACGGCACATGTCACAAAAGAAGGAGCGATTGCAGGTCCAAAATCTCTTGAACACATAGTTGATACTGTTATCTCTTTTGAGCGCAACAACGATGATATAAGATTTTTGCACGCACAGAAAAACCGTTTCGGCTCAATAGACGAAATCGGAATTTTCAGCATGACAGAAAAAGGACTTATCCCTATCCTCGACCCAACATCTTTGTTTCTCACAAAAAGAAAAGACACACAACCTGCCGGTGTTGCATGCACTCCTGTTTTTGAAGGCACCAGAGTTTTCTTAGTTGAAATTCAAGCTCTTACAGTTCCTGCAAAAGCAAGCATTTCACGAATTTACAGCGAAAAAATAGATTCAGGAAGAGTTGCAAGGATCGCTGCCGTGATTGAAAAAAGATGCGGATTGAGTTTTTCCGATCAGGATTTATATGTAAACGTTGCCGGTGGAATCAAACTTACTGAAAGTTCTATTGACGCAGCGTTGGCAGCTGCTCTTTATTCGGCAAGAACCGATATTCCTCTTAAAAAAAATACAGCAGTTTTTGGCGAATTGAGCTTAGCCGGAGAAATACGTCCTGTTGCAAAAGCAAGACAGCGGATTAAAGCTGCGGAAAATCTCGGGTTTACAACTATAATTGCACCGGAAGACGATAACTGCACCACACAAATTGACGACATAAAGAAAATGGTGCAGGCAGTGTTTAAATAAGACTCAATATAACTTACTGTTTCAAAATTTTACCGAAATGAATAAGGTAATCTACAAATGAAACATAACTCATTATCAGGCAAACAACAAACAAGACAAAAGAGATAGACTTAAGTGTTCCAAAGTAAGCAGGAATTGCGTCAAGGCGGACTAGCAATTCGAGGAAAACTGCATAAAATTCAGCGGTGATGTACATCACAGTTTTGATTTTTCCACCTTTTCGAGCTGCAATCACAGTGCCTTTTTGAACACACGTCATTCGTAAGAAAATCTGACTATATTCACGAAGCATGATTAAGATAAAAATATAAATCGGCATATAATGGATATTTCCGTTGTAAGAAAACATAAGGCATGCAAAAGAAGTTAAATGGAGAACAACATCAGCAAATGGATCAAAAATTTTTCCAAAATCGCTGACTTCGTTGTGCTTTCTTGCGTAATATCCGTCAAGGTAATCGGTAAACTCAGAAAAAATCAAACAAGGGATCGCTACAGCAAGCGATAATACAGCAAATTTTCCTGTCCATATCGGTAAAAAATAAAGGACAAAGAAAACCGGAGCAAAAAAGACTCGGACAAAAGTAAATTTATTTGATAATTTCATAGGTAAATTATCTATATTTCGTCAGGAAATGTCAACCAAAACTAAAACATTGAAAATATACAAAAGCAGAAAACTCGCAATAGCGGAGTGAACTCCATCAAAAAAAAAAGTCTAAGCTTAAATACTCTCTAGCTGCTTTATTGAAATGTTTTAAAATCATGAACAATGCTAACCGCAGATTTTACCTCAAAACCTGGCATCTCTTTTCTAATATATTGAAGAGCCTGTTCAACAGTTGTCGGCGAGTCGGAAACTCCATGCAGAACAAGTGTGTTTTCATGAATTGAAGCATGCATAAACTCAATATTTAAATGGAGCTCCATCGAAAGTTTGTTTACAACTCCCTGCGCCTTCAAAAGCTCGTCTATAACTTTATTTCCATCTTCTTCTTGTTTTACAGTCACTTTGCTTTCTACAAGATTTGCAATCAAAGAAACAGTGAGTTTCAAATCGAGTTTGCTTGTATTGATAACAGTGTGATAGAAAGCGGCATCATCGATATCGACATTGTAAAAACTTGAATGAAATCCTGCACGGTTTGCGTCGCTTTCTTTTATTCGCTGAACAGCCTGTTTTTCGTCCCAATTGTGTTCAGCCATCAATCTTTTTATCCTTGTTTCATCATCGGAAATCAAGCGAACAGAAATATTGTTCGGGACATCTTGCAATACAACAAATGCACCGCGCCCAATGATTATTACATTTTTATTTTGCGCCGCTTCCAAAATTGCGTATTGTGTATAATTTAAATATTCATCGCGGTCTTTTGCCAATGATGCAAAAAAACCAGGTTTGCGTTCATCATACTTTGGAAGTTTACTTTCTTTAAATCCGAGCTCTACTATCCGTTTTTCTATTTCTTCACGTGCGATGAACTTATATCCGAGTCGCCTTGCCAATTCTGAAGAAACTTCGTCACCCAGTGCGCCAACCTGCCTTGAGATTGTAATGATTGCCATAAATTCACCTCACTTATATAATATTTTATACTTTCATATTTATAATAAAACCAGATTGGCAATATGTCAAAAAAATAGGATGCAAGATAATGAAAAATTACTTTACAAAACAAGATGAAAAGCTAAAGTGGACCGAAGGAAAATCTGAAGTAGTGTTCAAAACAGCAGTCTGCAATGTAACAAAACGGCACAATACATCTTACACAGGAATTGAAGGAGACTACGTCGTGCTAGATGCGCCTGATTGGGTTATCATAATTCCTGAAACAGATAAAAAATTTCTGATGGTTAAACAGTTTCGGCACGGAGAGAATGGCTTAAGCATAGAATTTCCCGGCGGAGTAGTTGACAAAGGAGAATCTCCGGAAACGGCTGCCAGACGAGAGTTAAAAGAAGAAACAGGTTATAAAGCTGGAAAATTGATAAAACTAGGCAGCTGCAATCCTAACCCTGCAATATTCAGCAATCACGTACATTTTTACCTTGCAGAAGAGCTTGTTAAAGATGGGAAACAGAACTTAGATGATGACGAATTGATCAACTGTATAGAAATGACAAAAATGGAAGTTTTAGAAGGAATGGGGACACCGCAGTTCCCACACGCATTGATGGGAACCGCAATGTCTATGTATTTTACTCACCGTAAGGAGTGTATTCTTTTTTAGGATCGTATGTACCTTTACGATATTCACCTGTGATACTTGGAATCTGCATCTTCATACCAGGGTGGATAAGGTTAGGATCTTCAGGTTTAGGCATCTTTGATTTATTTGCCTGATAGAGATTTTCCCAAAGAAGAGGATTGTTGTAAACATAAGGACGTCCTGAAATATTCCAGTAACAGTCTTTTGTCTCTGCCCACGGTTTCACAATATAAAATTCAGGAAGTGGAGTAACTTCTCTGATTCCGTCCAAATCGCTCAAACATTTTTTTGCATATTCAAGTGCTTTCGGATAATCTTCTCCAGCAAAAGAGTTTTCTGCATTTGTAAGATTTTCTTTAGCAGAAGTGTATGCCATCGGGAATGTGTTTGCCGCATCAACAGATTCTGCACGAGCGAGTTCATTCTTTGCAAGTTTGATTGTCTTTTCCGCATCTCCGCGAGCAATCATCATCTGGATATACGCACGAGAGAGTTCGGCATTTTCTTCTGCTTTTTTTGAGTATTCAACAGCATCGTCATACTGCCCTGCATCGAGCGCATTTTCGGCTTTTTTTGTATATTCATCTGCAAGTTTCTGATATGTATTGTTTTTATAGCTGACTGCAAATGCAGAAAGTGTAAATAAAACTATCAATAAAATTGAAATTATTTTTTTCATGATTACTCTCCCCCTTCTGCATCATCTATTGTATCGGGAATTTTTACTTCAGATTCTTCCGGAGCTGCATATTTGTCTTCTTCAAGAAGAACAGCATCATCCGATTCGATTCCATCAACGTTTTCATCTGTGATAGGAGCTTTCATATCAGCTTCTTCTGCAAATTTTTGACTTTCTTCTACACGTTTTTTTGCAGCGTCAATTGCAGCTTGTGCTGCAGCTCGTTTTGCGGAAACATCTGCATACAATGAATTGAAACTATCTTTTGCCTTAGAGTAGCATTCGAGCGCCTTTTTTGGACTCTGCATAGAGTAAAGAGAATCGCCTTTCTGGAGAGTTTCAACAGTTTCCTTGTATTCGCTTTTTCGTGCAACGCCAACTTTTACGCTATCTGCTTTTTTCTTTGCATCGATAGCAAGCACACGTTCTTCTTTTGCAAGCTTTTTGTAAGCAACAAGGATAACAGTGTTCAAGTTAGAATATGCCTCTTTTGCATAAGTCTCGGTTTTTTTATCGTTTAAACCAGAAGACTTAAAAGCAGCTTCTACTTTTTCAAGATATTCAACGCCGTTATCGTAGTTAGATTTTGCATATCCTGCGAAATCATTTTCATCGATTTCTTTTTTCAGAGCGACAGCATTTGAATAATTAGCAAGGAGATTATATTTTCCGACAATATCTTTTGCCTTGTTTGAAAAATCAGGGTCGTCTTTCTCGAGGGCATTCATCATGTCATCGATAAACTTTAACTGATTTGAAGCGTTTTCTTCTGCGCCTGCTTCAACTGCAGCTTTGCGTGCATTTTTAATTTCATCCATCAATCTTTCATACTCTGAAAGATTCTCTTTTGAATTCTCTGTAGAATCTTCTACCTTTGGAGCTTCAGGCTCAGTTTTTTCCGGAGCCGGTTTTGAACCGCAGGAAATAAAAATTAATACAGTAAAAACAGAAAGAAGCGATATTAAAATTTTCTTCATTATTTACCTCACATCTCTGATTTTAGTTTGTATGCTGATTTTAACACATTTTTTTTAATGACACAACTTTATATTATCGATAATAATAGTATTATAGGAGATTTAACCGAATGGCTGAAGATTTTTCTTTTGAAATTGTTAAAAAAATTGGTACGGTTGCTGAAGGCAAAGGCGGTTGGAACATCGAACTGAACCTTGTTTCTTGGGGCGGAAGACCTGCAAAATACGATTTACGCAGCTGGTCACCTGATCACCAGAAGATGGGCAAAGGTTCTACTTTTTCTAAAGACGAACTCATATCATTAAAAAAGTTGCTAGACACTATTCAGATTGAATAGATTGGATTCTTGCACCTTTTTTTATAACGATTTCATATAACAATTTTTGAAGCAAAACATCCTCCATCATAGAGCCGCCAGAACGGATTTCCATATCAGTAGAGGCTAGGTCGGCAAGTATTGCGGTCGCCTGTCCTACTGACCAGATTTGTGCTGCCTTTGCGTATTGTTTTTGCATTGTTTTACCAAAAATCGCTGAATCGCCTTTTTTGCAATACAAAATAAGCTTTCTAAAACACGAAGCAAGCCCTGCTATTATCATCACCGAAGAACTTTCTTTTGAAAATCTTATCTTTTGCAAAACTCCAAGACCTTTTTCAAAGCGCGTATGAGCATTTACAGAATTATCCGATATTTGATTAAAAAGCGTAAAGGCATTTTCTTCGCGGTCGTGGGTTAAAATTGATTCGACATCTTCTTCCGTGATTTCGTGCTCTTTTGGAAAACACAGAAAAAAACGCGAACACTCGCTTGCAAGGGCTTGAGTGTTATTTTCTATTAAATCGAGGATTAACTGTGATGCATCTTCTCCGATTTTATAACCGTTTTTCTGAAAAAAATTCTGCACCCACGGAAGTTTTTTATTTTCAAACATCTCCCAAAACTTTATCCTGTTTGCAGGCGGAACGAGTTTTTCAAGTTTGGCATCTACGGAAATGTCATCAGAGACAAGGACTAATGCGGTTGTCGGTTCGGCATTTTTGAGCCAACTCGAAATCATATCTATATCTTCTTTCTTTTTTAGAAGTTCAACATTTTTGCAGACTACGAACACTCCGTTTGAAAACAGAGTTCCGCTTTGCAAAATCGTCATGATTTCATTGAACGGAGTTTCAGAAATATAAAAATAATGTTCGTCAATTTCCGAATACTGTTTTTGAAGACCGCTCAACACTTTTTTTACAGCTTCATCTCGTTCTCCAAATTCAGGTCCGGTATAAAGATATAAAGGTACTTGTTTTTGCATAACAAAAATAAATCAATAAGTTCTCACGATATTTGAAAGAATCCCAACAATTCTGACATCTGTGCAATATATCGCCTGAAATGCAGGATTTTCCGGCTGAAGCCTTACTCGCTGAGATTCTTTGTAATAGCGCTTAAGGGTGATAGCATCGTCTATCACAGCAACTACAATCTGACCATCGGCAGCGTTTGAAGCTTGCTCTACAACTGCAAGATCTCCATCGAGAATACCTGCATTGCTCATACTCTGACCTCGTACTCTAAGCGCGAAATAACTTTTTCCTGGTCGAACAAAAGGCTCTGTAAGGTTTATATAACCGTCGAGATTTTCTTCGCTCAAAAGCGGCTTTCCTGCAGCGACACTTCCAAGCAGTGGAACTTTTCCTACAAAAGGTTCTGGAGTTTTTTCTCTAAAGTCTTCCAAAACTTTAATTGACCGAGCACGCTTCTGGCTCTGCGAGAGAAAACCTTTTTTTTGAAGCGCCGTGATGTGGTCTTGAACTGCACGCAGCGAAATTTCAAAATGTTCACTTATATCGCGAACTGTCGGAGGATAAGAATTTTCTTCCGTATACGTACTGATAAACGTAAGGACTTCTTTTTGTCTGTCTGTAATACCCCTCATATACACTCCATAGACCTTTGTTTTTCTTTTTTACTCTTTGATTAATACAGTTTTTCTTTAATACTACTCTTCTTCAAAACGATTTTTAAACAATTCTTCGATAACAGATGCCGCCTCAGCTTCATCAGGACCTTCAACAGTCAATGTAAGATGAGTGTTGTAACCGGCTCCCATAGCAATTACACCCATAATCGATTTTGCATTTACAGTCGCATCATCGCGCGTAAGAGTAATTTCACTTTGAAATTTATTAGAAGTCTGCGCAATAATTGCAGCAGGGCGCGCATGAATTCCTGCTCTATTCTGTACGGTCAAAATTTTCTTAATCATAGTTTGCTTCCTCTATATTTTGTTTAGTATGAATCGTCATTACTATTGTAAACTGTCTTGGCATCGCCAGTTTCAATCCATTTTAGAACATTTTCATTAAAATCTTTAGCTGAGTTATATCCCATATTTTTTAAACGCTCGTTCATAGCCGCTGCCTCAATTATAATCGGCAAGTTACGACCGGGACGAACAGGAACTTCGATGACGGGCACTTTTACGCCGAGCAACTCTTTATACTTTTGTTCGGAACCAAGTCTGTCATACGCTTTTGCACTATCCCAATCTTCAAGTTGAACAACAAGTTGAACTTCTTTTTGGTCGCGAATAGCACCGACTCCATAAAGCTGTGAAATATTTATAATTCCGAGCCCTCTGATTTCCATGTGGTGGCTAATCATTGTGTTCGCACCGCGCCCAAGTATAGTGTTTCCGTTTACACATCGAATTTCTACAATATCATCTGCAACGAGCCGGTGACCGCGTTCTACAAGTTCAAGTGCAGTTTCACTTTTACCTACACCTGAATGACCGTTTAAAATAATTCCGATTCCGTAGACTTCAACAAGAACTCCGTGCAGAATCTGATGAGGTGCAAACTGGTTTGAAAAAACCCGAATTATGCGGTTCGAAAATTCGGTCGATGAGAGAGGAGTCTGCAAAACCGGACAACAATTATCTTCTGCAATCTGCCTAAAATCTTCGGTAGGTTCGAGATTGTACGTAAAAACGCAGCAAGGCATATCTTGTGTAAAAAAATTTTTTATAGATTCTATGTTTTTTTCTTTGAGAAGTCTTTGGAGGAATGCTGCTTCACCGCGTCCGAACAACTGAACACGATTACCTGCAAAAGATTCAAGAAACCCTGAAAGGGCAAGACCCGGTCTGTTTATTTCAGGAACTGTGATAGCTCGCGGCAAACCACGACGCCCGGCAATGCATTTTAAGTCAAGCGCATCGTACCCCGACAGTTCAAGATTGAGCAAATCCAACACTGTGAATTTTTTACCAGTCATGAAGTCACTATACACAGTATAAGACATTTTTTCAATATGAATGTTTTTTTATTTTGTTTTTCAAGGTATCCCATGTTAATATATATTTGATGAAGAAATTCAAATTATTCCTCCATCAGCTTGCGTATGTGAGCATTATTTTAAACCAGATGAAGTAAAATTACTTCAAGGGAGACAATTATGACACCATCAATTAACGCCGTAGGTTTTACGCTTGAAAAAAAACAATCGGATATGATAGATAAAAAGCTCGAAAGAATTTCTTATGCAGACGATTTGATTGTTGATTTACTTTTGAAAATCAAGCACGATAAAACTTATATATTTGATACAACTGTAAACTTTAAATGGGGAACTCAGGCTCACGTTTCTGGGGAAGATTTTGAGTTTTCAGCAGCGTTAAACAAGATGATGGACGTACTCGACAACAAAATTAAAAAAGAAAAAGATAAAGTTCAAGAAAGATAATTTGTTTTATCTAAAATAGCTGTTTTTTATTCCCGCTTGGATTCTGTATTTTGCCACTGTCCTGCGGGATATTTTTATGCCTTCTGCATTTAACAGTCCTGCCATCTTAGAATCGGAGATAACCGAATTTTTATTTTCTTGAAGAATTTGATTTATGCGAGTTTTAATCACTTCCGATGAAACTTTTTCGCCTGATGCCGACTCAACTCCTGATAGATAAAAATAACTGACAGGAAACAATCCCCACTGTGTTGAAATATATTTGCTGCTGTTTTTAGAAGACATCCTCGAAACAGTAGACTGGTGAACTCCAAGTTTTTGCGCAACTTTTTGACGTGTCAGAGGCTTTAGATGTCCTGGACCGTTCTTGAAAAAATCTTTTTGTTCGTGGACAAGAATACACCCCTGCAAAACGTTCGTGCTTTCGCGATAGCCTAAATTGTACATAAAAAGCTGTGCTTTATTGTAATTTTCTTTATCAACTTTAAAATCTTTAGCAAGCCTTATTTCTGGTAAATTTCCACTGGCATATTTTACTTGAAAATGGCATTCTCGGTCGCAACTTACAAGACCGCTGCTATAATCATCTGAAGGGAGATATCCGTCGACTTTCTCAATTTTCAAGACGATATCTGGAATTGCAGGATCTGTAAACGAGTCGACGCTGTAGCCGTGTGCCGGATGAGGGTCTAAAGAAAGGATAAATTTAAGAGCTTGAGAAACTTTTTCTTCATCTAGTTCAACTTTATCGAGCAAGATTTCTGCCGCAAACGCTTTTTTGTGCCAATTGGTGCGGTATTCTATCAGCTTTTTTAAGATTTTTTGAGGTTCAGGCGGATTTACCATGTCTAGATGCCCGTTCAAAAGGAAAAGTGCAATTTCCGGAGCATTTTCACTCAGTTTTGCCTGAACAAAAAGGCTTTCTTCCGGCGTTTTGCAACAAACACCGACGGGATCCATAGAGTGAACAATATCTAAGCAACGCTCAAGGAGTTTTTTTCCAGCATCATCTTTTTTTGATAAAAAAGTTTCCGGGTCAAGCATTGAACCGTAAAATCCGTTTTTATCTAGATTGTAGATTAAGCGGTGACAAAGGTTGTATTCTGCCTCAGAAACGTTCATGATGTTCAACTGGTGCATAAGATGAGCTTGAAGAGATTCTCTGTGGCTTTCATGGTTTTCAATCGCTGCCTGATTTTTGTCGGAATCCAAGCTGCCGGAACTACGCACATAATCTGAATAAGAGTTTCCTGTCGGTTCTCGGACAATTTCCAAAGCGGGATTTTCGCTTACAGCTTTATGAATTGCGTCGGTCAGCTCGGTATTTGTCATAGACAAAAAACTGAGAGCTTGAATTTGAGAGAAAGAAAGCTTCTGAAACTGTCCTTGTATCTGCTTAGAAACTTGACGCTGCGAATTAGATGTTTTCATCTATAGGAATTATAACATAATTTCATTTCTGCAAATATATTTAAAAATATGAAAAAGATTGAAGAATTATGGCTCCGTGTGCCTAAAATCCTCCTGCCAAAGAACATAATTGACTGAGCAGAGTCTACCCGCTCCGCACAAAATAACTTCGACAAGTTGCTCGGCATAAAATGCTCTATCAGCAAAAAAACTTTATGCTTGAAGAGCATTTTATAAAAATTACACGTTTCTATTTTCCTACAAAAAACGCTGCACGGTAATCCGAACCTGTATTAAATCCTACGGCAATAGGCATAGTATCCGGAGTAGCTCCAAAATGCTTTGCCTTTGTTGCAACACAGATACGTCCGTTTGCCGCCCGTTGATTAAGAGGAGCTGTCATTGTTTCCCAGCCAGGCACATCTGTTCCCGTATTGTTAAAGTCCATAGACGCTTTATAGGCAATGCGGATAGCATCGTATGAGTTTGGACGGGACATATACGTAATATAAGGAGTAGCGTCGTCCATTGTCATATCTATAAACATACCAGAATCATCAAGTACTTCCGATTTTCCAAACGTATACTGTGCTGAACCGTCATCGGACGTATTAGTAGATTTTACGTACACGAGCTGTCCTCTGGTATTTTGGAACGCGATATGCAAATAACCATCGCTGCCGATACCTGCATTTATGTAGTCGCTTGCAAGCTTACCATTCTTATCCGAAGAAGCGAGAACGCTTTGAATCTTCCAATCGGCTGGCGCCGTAGGCTGTTGTGACGTACTTCTTGCAAGGCGTAACCTTCCCGTTGCGGCATCCATATACACTACAACAGGATAGCCATCCTTAGTTACCGTAACTGCGACAGATTCCCACACCCCATTTGAAACTGAAAGTCCGTCTTCAAAGTTATTCGGGTTGTTCAGTATATACGGAGTCTTATACGACGTGCCGTTGGGACTTACAAATTCAAATATATTATCAGGAGGATTAGCTCCCGGACTATTGACCAAGTGGTCAGGTACTTTACACTCTTCATCTGTTATGTCGGTAGTGCCGTCTATGACGCACCATGGAAGCGCATGCGCTCTTGTATCCGGTCTTGTACTGTCATCTACCCAGCCGAATTTTACAGCTGCGGTTAATCTGTCATAATAGACAACGTAGATGTTATCGCCGGAACGCACCGTCCGTATGTTTTTAAACTGCTGCAATTCATTATCGTAAGTATATAGTTCGAACCGATACAGCTTAGTATGCCTACCTTCAGAGTATCCATCTTTATCATAGAGGTATATACCTCCCGCATTTGCGGGATCGGTATCATTCCATGGGTAATCTTTGCTACTTACGGTTGTACCATTTCCCCAGTGCCATGAATTTCCACCATGATAATTTGCAGCATAAAGTACATTTATTTCATTTCCGTTTATGGTTATATCGGTTTCTTCCGGCGGATCGTAACCTGTAAACAATATCGTCGTACCGGTTCCTCCTATTTCAGGGCTATTGATAGGATCTCCGGTAAATTCATTTGAATAATACACTCTCGACGTTGAATAATTGCTGAACGAAGCATACAGTATGTCGTTAGGACCTTTCCTCATTGCCGGATAGACAGCATTTTTACTGCCCTTAAACGTATCTTCTTTATTTACACGCCAGATATGCACAAGCCTGTCGTCGGAATGTTTTGAGATTCCGTATGTATCGGCTTCTTCCACATTGCTTTCGGTATAGCCGTTCATATTATTAACCGCAGTAACGCCGTTTACCACAAGATGCAGATATCCGTCTTTTGAAGTATTGGGTACTGTAAAGGTAAAACACTTCTTATCACCACTTAAAGTAAGATCCTCCATTGCAACCGAAGAACCGCTTCCGTCTTTATTTTCAGAAATCTTTAAAGAGGATACGATTTCTGATGCAAAGTTAAAACCTGTAATCGTATTGCCTTTTTCTTCGCGGAGCAATGGTGTAGCACCGCTTCTCGCTCTGTTTGTGTTGTACATACTGTTGCGGCTTACCCCTGTGATATACGGCACAACGTCAACTTTGTAGTAACCGGTGTTTGAAGTAGCCGTCGTTTGCGTTGTTCCCGGAGTTGAGGCGTTAGGCGTATAGATCACATTGCCACCCCCCGAAACGCTCGCCTTGCCGCGGTCTTTTGCAGAAAGCTCTATCTCTACGTCTGTCTTTGCGACGTCTGTTATCTTCTGAGTATTAAAGTGGAATTTGAATTTTACGGTATTTGAACCGTCATCCTCAAACTTATCTGTCAATACCTCAAAATACCAGTCCGTGCCTGCAAAGCTGTAGTCGGCGTAAGTTTTTATAGGAGCTACACTGCTAAGAGTCAAAAGGTTTGTAGAATTCATCTTTCCATCACTGCCTCTTGTCGCTATTGCAAACGCATTTCCGCCGTTATAGTTTGGAATTTTTATCAAGATTTCATTTACAATTACGTTGTCGGTTACGCTTCCTTCGAAAGTTACGATTCCTGAAATTTTAGGGTCTTTATCGTAAACTCCGCTTCCGCCGGATGTAAATGTCGATGATGGCAAATCCGCTTCAAGTTCTATGTGTCCGTTCTTTTTTGAGTTTGCATACAAGCTGTTATCGCTTGCACTCACCCATTTAACCGGTTTTAGAACAGCTGTCGGTACTTCCACATCACGAACGGCAACTTTTACAGGAATAACTATTGTTGCAGCATTGCTGTCAGTTCCCGCTGTAGTTCCGTCTGTCTTGTCCCACAATTTAAACGTTATATCCTGCTCGCCGTCTTGTATGTATTGGATAAAGTCTTTTTGTCCGATTTCTATTCCAAGCGTATCAGGGCGCAGTGCAGTATCATCGGAATTGTAATGTCCTGCACCGGAATACGCTTGGAAAGATGTCGTAGTTGTCGCAGGCAGAGCCGGATCCGGCTTGTACGTGTATGTGTAGCCAAGTCCCAAGTTTCCGCCGACAACGCGTGGAACAACTTTTAGCGTAGCTTTTACTGTAAGACTTTCTGTCGCAGTGATAGAGTAAATAGGATTATCCGTGCTTCCGCTATAACCGTAATAAGTTGTACCGCTGACAACAGCCGAATATTTATCGTTGAAAGTTTTTACGTATTCGCCGTCTTCAATAGTTCCGTTTCCGTTTACGTCTGTTCCGTATTTTACCCCGAAGAGGCGCGGCGCATTGTTCCTTACAATTGCAGAATATTCTTTTTCTGTAGCGTTGCCTGCCTTATCAAATGCTACAAAGTGAATCTTTACATCTCCGTCCAAAATCAGTTTTGAATCGATGAATGCTTTCAATGTAGATATTGTTCCGTTCTCTATAACGCTTTCTATCATCTGGTCGCCGTCATCGTTTGAACTTGGCTCAAGAGAATGTGCTGGATCATAAGCTTTTGTTGTGCCGTTTTCTTGCGTAAAGTTATCTATAACTTGACACACTGCAAAGTAAGCATCGGCATTTCCGTTAGACAATGAGCCTTTTATAGTAATCTGCCTGTTTGCTGCGTCAACAGTGTTAATTACATACATCGCACCATTTATCTTTACAAGTCCGCCCCTACGAATACTTTCATGCAAGGCATTTGTAGTGGTAGCGGTCAAAATATTATTTCCGCTTACTGTAAACTTACGCTTCTTGAGCCAGTAAAGTCCGTCGCCATTGGCGGCTACGGTTTTATAGGCTTCAAAGTCGGCACCCGTTTCCATAAAGTTTTCAAGACCGGTCGTTCCACCTTTGCGCATCGGGTCGATTACGTATGTATTTCCATCAGGTCTTGTCCTTGTAAAGTACATTGCAACTCTGTTGAATCCGCTCTGGTTTCCTGTCGCATCGCTCGCTTCGTTGACAATTCCGTAGAATCTATAATTGCCGCCGCTATTTTGAATTACCTCGTTGCCGGTCAACTCTGTTGTAAGTTTCTCTGCCCAAGAAGCTTTATTCAAAACTTCCGATGTTGTTCCGGCAAATTCCGGCGCTTTGTTGTCAAAATTCACCTTTATTGTCTGCTTTGTTCCAAGACTCTGCGAAGCACCTTCCGTTGCAGATATTTCATACGTGAGAGTTCCGAATTTATCACTTTCAGTAGAGCCTACAGGGATATTCAGTTCGTAATCGTTGTTCGAACCGTGTGCTGCTCCTAACTTGACATAGTTTTTATAAATAGGATGCGTAGTTATTGTACCAATATTGTTTAAAGGGTCAGTTATTGTTACAATATCAAAAGGGCTTTCATTTCCAATCTTTAGTCTGATGCTCTTTATTCCGCTATCGTCTGTAACAGAACCTTTAAGATACCATTGTCCTTTTATCCACATATCAGATTCATAGCTCCTGCGTGCAACAATAGTTCCGCTAGAAGCACCGCCTGCATACTGAACAAGTTCAAGCGGAGTCGTGCTTCCGATTTGAGGAGCGTCAGGGTCCATTCTAAACCAAACTGTCTGATAGTCGCTTTTCTTTCCTGTCTTGCTCACCGAAAAAATTCTGAGCGCAACAGCTTTTGAAAGGTTTAGTTCATTGTAAGCGTTTAGTGCAATGTTCCAGCTGGAAACACTTCCACCTGTCTTTATTGCCGTTTCACTTCCGCCTGAATAAATTACATTCGTTCTTGGATAACGAGCGTTGGTACCTCCGGCAGTTGAGAAGTTTGTATCCCAGCTGTTTGTAAACGCTGCAGTTTTTACACGATAGAGATTGTCAGCAGCGGGATAGAAACTTGTTCCTATTTGAATATATCCGCCGTTCAAATCTTCTTCGTAATTGCTGCCAACTTTCTTATAACGTTTTCCTGTATATTTTGTGTAATTAGTGCCATTATAAGTATAAGTTCCGTTTTCAGATGTTTCCCACATAAGAGCCGGGTCCGGATCAATCTGAATATAAACTGCATCTACTTCACTCTGCTGTATCTCGGAAGCACCGGTAACACGAATTGTTCCACCAAGGGAAGCTCCGTTTGTTGCTGGATAAGAGAATGAAACAGTCGGTTTATCTCCATTTGGAATTGCCTTTATATGAAGTGTCTTTATATCGGATTGATTTCCGGCCCTGTCTTTACCGTAGATGTGCAAATACAGGTCTCTGATTGTGTCATCATTCTGCAACTGAGTTTCGCTTATTCCTTCCAAAGTACAAATCTGATTGAACAGCGTTTGGGCATGGGTTTCGGTAGTTGTAGAAGAAGCACCGTCGAACACGAGAGTAAAGCTTGTAGATGCGTTTACAAGAGGTTTGTATCTTGCGTCCCCAACCGCAGGCTGCGCGTTTGTATTTGTAAGTGCATATTTCCATTCTTCAAGGTCATTTGAGTCTACGCCTCCGCGAACTGTAACATTCGCAGTCGCAAAAACAATTGCACCATCGTTATGGCTTGTAAAACTTAGTACAGGTTTTGTATTGTCTATCCCAAAGTTTATATTGTCTTCGAGATTTGTTCCAGCCTGGTCGGTTATGATAAGGCGCATAACTGTAGGACCTGTAAGATTGTTAGGAATTGTTATTTCGCCAAATTCCCAAGCGTGTGAATCGGAATTGTTTTTGTTTGCATCTTGCGCCGCAGGATTTGTACCCTCAATAGTTGCATCATAAGTTTGATTTCCAAGTTTTAATTTTACAGAAGCAACTCCGTTTTCGTCGGAAGCTTTAAGTTTTACAAGAATCTTTGAATACTCGCCGCCAAAAATAAGCGAATTTATTTCGTCGGTGAATGCAGATATAGTTATATCGTTCTTTTTTGAAGCAAATTCAAGGTTTGTATATCTAGGAGGAGTCGTATCAACTTTGATTGTGAGAACACCTTCCTTAATTGTCGTAGAACCTGTTTTTACGCTTTTGAGTTTTGGCTGCTTTGTAGTACCTGTTTCAAAAACCGTACCTTTAGAATCTGTTATCTTAAAGTAGATATCATTCTGACCGTCCGCCATCTCCTGTTCCCAAGAACTGTTATCAATAGTTATCGGATGGTATGTTCCGCCGGCGCCGTTTTTGTATTCTATCGAATTGATTGTGCCGTCGTCATCTAATACTGAACCGTAGACTGTCTTGATTCCCTTGAGCCAAACTGTAGTTGCAGAAAGGTCGAGATTAGAGAACGTTATTATTGGGCGGTCTGAATCTTGGTTTATATAAAGAATTGTTGTGAGAGATTCTCCTTCGTTACCAGCTTCATCTTTTGCAAACGCTTTTACGTAGAGATTGCTGGTGTCGTTTTCCGTTATTGTACTTATAGAAGAAGTCCAGATTGTTGTTCCGCTTACAGGCGCTGTCTTTACTCCCGAGTCTGTCGCCCAGTTTGGTTCTGCCGTGCCGACAAAATATTTTAGAGTGACTGTCGCAATCTCGTCAGAAGTTCCGGAAATGACTATCTCGCCATTGACATCTATATTTAAAGTCGCATCTCCATCAGAAGCCTTATAGGAGTCTGTTACAGGATTTATAACTACAGCTGGAGGCGTGGTGTCAAGCACAAAACTAAATGATGAAAATTCCATGCGGTTTCCAACTTTGTCTTCAAGATAGAATTTTACAGTTCCTGTCTTCTGATATATGTCAGATATCGTATTTGCCGGAATCGTGATTTTATATGTGTTATCTGATGCGTTCAATACGGCAGCATCAATTTTATGAGCGTCTACATTGTCGTACTTATAGTAGATTTTTCCAATTCCAGAGAACGTTCCGCTGCCATTGTCATCGTTGTCAACAGCTTTTATCACAAATGTTCTTGGAATCTTACCGTTGATTGTTTTTGAACCGGTAATTGCAGTTTCCGTAGAATAGTTTGTGCTGTCTAAAACGTAGTTGTATACGGTGCAGTCATCAGGTGATTCTGTATCGACATAGATAGCAATATTGTCATTTGTATTCTTTATTCTTTCATTGCCTGCCTTGTCTTTTACAACTAGATAAATACAGTTCTTTCCTTGTCGAGCAGCGTTTAATGTTCCTTCCCACCAAGTATTTCCTGCTTGAGTTTTCTTAGTAAAATCTTGCAATCCTGAATAATCAGTTCCGCCATCTTCTATAAACTTTGCTTTTACCTCTTCAATCTCAGAGCCTGAATCTGGGGTTTGCGTAAACCTCACTTTTAGAGAGCCTTTTTTGTACCAATTTTCCGAACCTATAACAGTCGCTGTTTCCGATGAATCCATAGAAACAGTTCCATCCGGGCTAGCTGTGTCTACAAGAACTGTTCTTGTTTTGCTTGTGGTTTTTCCAGCTTTGTCGGTTGCTGTAATTTGGATTGAGTATGAACCGTCTGACAAATCATTTCCCGAGCCTACAGTGAATGTTTCACCTGTCGCAAGTTCCACATCTGTCAAAGTTTTTGTATCAGAAATCCAACCGGTCGGTTTTGGATCAAATTTTACTTTTACATCCTTTATTCCGTTTGCATCGCTTGCACTTCCTTTTACAACTACAGCTTGGTTTGTAACAGACGCGATGTTGTCGAGTGAGAGAGTTGGAGATTTTTTATCTACCCAGAATGTGCGTTTTTCTGTCGCAGCTGTTCCGATTTTATCTTTTGCGTATGTATATAAATACCACTTTCCTTCGTGGAGTTTGCCGAGTTGCGGTGTTGTTCCTTCAATCAGTTCTTTTTGAGCGATGAATGAAGAACCTGTAACTATCGTCCAGCCTGTTCCGGCTTCTGCTGAAGTTGTTATGTCTGAAATGTCGTCTTGAGTAATCATATATTTGAATGAATCAACTCCCGAGCCGGAATCGTTCACGGAAGCGCGGAAAGTGTAGTTTGACACAGAAAGAGAAGTTTCTCCGGTCAAATCTGCATCAGGGTTTGTGATAGAGAGCGTTGGAGGTTTTGTATCGCAGTAAATTGAATAATTTTTTGTTGTAGTTCTTCCGGCTTTGTCTGTTGCAACAATAGAAAAATCAATCTGACTGTCTTCCGCTCTTGTTATATCGTAAGACCAAGTGCCGTCAGGCGCCGGTGTTACAGAAGCGCCATTTACTTTAAAACTTTGAAGCCCGTTAGTGTCTGTCACTTTTCCGCTTATCGTAAAATCCCCTAATGCGCTATTAAAGTATTTTACAACCCCCTCTGTAAGCACTTGTGTTCCATTGAGTTTTACCTCTGTAACGCTAGGAGCTGCCTTGTCTACAGAAAATTCTCGCTTTACGACAGAAGATTCGTTTCCAGCTCCGTCTTCGCTCTTTACATAAAGCCAATAAGTTCCTTCATACAACGTTGTGCCGGAAGATGTTCCATGCCCGTTCTGTAATATCGCATTTATGTTCCAAGTTCCACTGACAGCTACTTGAGAATCCCATGTTGTCGGACTTGTGTCGCTCGTCATAAACTTATAATAAAGTTTTTTAATTCCTGAAGTTGTTTCATTTGGATTTGAAGCCGTAGCGTCGTTTGCCGTGCCGGTAAATACAAATGATGATCCTGAAAGAGAGTTATTTCCTGTCGAGCCGGCAGCCGGAGATTCAATCACCGGCACGGTCGGACCAGTATTATCTACTTTATAGCTGACTTCTTTTGTGGTTGAGCCGCCGGAGCTGTCGGTTACTTTAACTTTTATCTTTTGAGACACATGACTTGGTATAGGAGTTACTTCTATTTCTTTTGTGTCGCCGCTTTCTGTTTCTGAATTAGTTTGTTGCCAATTTGGAGTTCCATCATCTTGTAAAACTACAATCGTAAACGGAGCTTCTCCTGTCATTTTTACTTCAAGTTTAACTTTATCTCCATTTTTTATAAAATCAGACTTATTTGTAACTGTTACATCGGGAGCCGCCCCTGTCATCTGCACAACAAAACTCTTAACACAAGAAATATTGTTTGTGTCAGTAACCGTGATTGCAACCTTAAAATAACCGCTAGAGCTCGGCATCTGATGGCTTACTATCGTTTCTACTGTGTCTCCTAAATCTGTGATAGTTTCACTTTTTACTTCAGTAGGAACAGAAGTTTGGTCTGAAAGGACGTAAGAATTTTCATAATTTGTATCATAGCCAAGTTTTTCTACCTTGAACTCGACTTTCCGTATCCCGTCGTCATCTGTTACCTTTGCATATATGGAGCTTCCTGCAAAAAGTTTATTCATGCGAGATGCAGGATTAGCAGGAGTAACAAGAGAACCTTCTTTTATCTGTTTTGGCTGTTGTGCTTTTGCAGTCCAAGCATTCTGATTGTTAGGTCCTGCAACCGGTTTGTCTGTATTTTGGCAGAAAAAGTATTTTTTATTTACAGTTTTTTTATTTCCGGCGCTGTCAGTTGCTTCAAAAACAACTGTGAGTTCTTTGTTGTCGGTAATTGTAACGCCCGTCAATGTTGTGTCTAATTCAACATCAAAGCTAGCTCTAAGCCCATGCCCGCCAAGTCCCGGAATCGTTACATTGTCTTGATTTACATGCCAGTCAACACTCGCAATTTTTGTAAAAGTATCCTGCACAATTCCTTTAAAGTGAACTTTGCCGTTTATAAAAGGGTTTTTGAACGTTCCGTCGGGTTTTATATTATCACTTGCAAGAGCCTTATCCGCATCGCTTTCAAATTCATACGAAGTGATTACCGGAGTGATATTTGTAAAATCGATAGCCGGTTCGTGAACGTCATAGAAGACAGTTTTTGTAATCGTCGAGGCTTTGCCGCCAATGCGCGATTTAATGTCAATAGAATAGTCTTTATCATCAGTCTGGCTAAATTCATTGCTCGGGATAACGGTATTGAATGTGTATTTTTTATTGCCCCCGCTAGGAGTTCCTTCTAAATCTGTAAACTGATGACTATATGCAGGAGTTGTAGAGTTTCCTATAAAGATTTCTACAAGAGGAAGTCCTGCGCCTGTAGTTGTCTCACCGGTTATAGTAACACCGTCACCTTTTTTTACATAGACAGTTGAATCTACTGGAGCCGTAACTTTCAACTCCGGCGCAAGCCCTGAAGATTCAAGAAGAAATCCGTAACCGGTGCTTGCTGAAGCTATTATTCCGTTTCCTTTATCATCTTTTCCTTTAACACCAAAACGATACGTTTTTCCAAGTTGTAGATGCTCCGTACCGTCTTCAGAAACAGAGTTTCCTAAATCAAGTTTTACAAAAAGTTTATATGTAGAACCTGCTTTTTGAAAATTTTTTACGACATGTAGATAGATTTCTTTTGCACCTGTTAAAACTGTTCCCTGCGCATTGCATTCAATTGCGTAAACTTTCAGAGGGCTTTCAGTTGTGTTTACAAGCGGTGTGCCGTCGAGGCCGGGAGACACTTCTACAGATATCTCTGTTCCTTCTGTGATGTAGTACCCTTGACTTTGGTCTTGCATGTTCAGATTTTCCGCTCTTAACGCATCTTTCCCGTTCACTGTAAACCTTGGGCTATTTTCAGGATTCAAAGAAAACATTCCGACCCTTGATTCTCTTCCTGATAAAACTTGTTTTACCTTCTCAATAATTTGCTCGGCACTCTCTCCTGAAGAACTTCCGTCTTCAGAAGGGCTGTACGTGCCGTTCATCATCTCATAAAGGCGTGCAATGTTGTATTTTGATAGGATATCCTTCTGTAAGTCATCGTACAGATAATATGTTGAAGTTTTGTTTCCGATAAGGTCTTCTGCCGTCTGCTTTTTTCCTATCTCGGTAGGATATTTTTGAGCGCCGTCATACGAATCAATCTCACAGTACAACTTCTTTTCACCGTTTTTTCCGGTGCTGCCGTAAATTGCGGTGTAAACGTCTTCGCCGAATTTCGCAACATCCAGTTTTATATTCAACGGAACGTTGTTGAGTGTGACTGTTCTAAGATAGTTTAGACATGCACTGTCATCATAGATTCGAATATCGATATGGTCTATATTATTTGAGTCCGCTCCCTGTCCTTCAAGAGAAAATATCTGTCCGTAAGAATCCGCGTTTGCAGAACCTTTTTTTGTTCCGGGCCGCTGCAACACTATAACCGGAGGGGTGTTGTCTATCGTAAAAGTCTTTGTAACTTTTGATTCTCTTCCTGCTTTGTCAAAAAAAGAAATTGTCGCTGTATATTCGCCATCTTTTACAGGATTCGTACTAGACACAGGATTTATTAAACACTTCCACGTTTTTTCTTCGTTCGGCAAGTTGCCTGTAAATTCTCCCTTAAAATTATAATGTAAAGAAGAATTAGACGTTGATTGCAAAACTACTTCTACTTTTCCAAGTTCTCCATCGTCCGTCCATGTTCCAAATAGTGAAAAATCTCCTCTTATTATGGCGCTATCTTTTGGACTGGAGATTTCCGCTTTTGGCGGAACGATATCTATAGCAGCTCCAAGTCCAATTTCACATGAAAATGTTACTATCGCAAGTATTAAAAAAGCTAAAATCCCAAAATAACTGGAAATCTTTTTCATAAAATGCCTCTTTCATCACACAGATTTACTCCGGCGGCAAACAAAAATATTTGCAATACAATAACAGGGAGAAAAATTTTAATTAAAGGAGTTTGTATTCTTGCAGCTGCAACAAATCTTGCTATACAAGAAAATAAAAACAAATTATAAAAAGTAAAAAAAATACCGAAATCGTAAAAAAGTTTTAAAGTCTGAAATAAAGGAATATTTTTCATATATGCCTCCGTTGTTAGAAACTCTCATATCCGCTAACGAAAACACTTTTTAAATAGTATTATCTTTTATTTTTCGGCACTTTATTAACTTTTCTTTAAATATATCTCGCCACCAGAATATAACATCTGGATTACAACTTTGCAAGAGGGCACAATTAGGTAGTTAGTCATAGATAAAAAACTGAGAGCTTGAATTTGATAGAACGAAAGTTTCAAAAACTACCCTTTTATCTGCTTATAAACCTAACGCTGCGAATTAGATGTTTTCATCTATAGGAATTATAGCATAATTTAGCTTCTACCGGTATACTTAAAAATATGAAAAAGATTGAAGAATTAGGACTCCGTGTACCTAAAATCCTCCTGCCAAAAAACATCGATTTAAAGAGTTGGTCTGTAATCGCTTGCGACCAATACACGCAAGACAAAGAGTATTGGAAAAATGTTGAAAAAAACGCATCCGGCAAACCGTCAACGCTTAATCTGATATTGCCGGAAATTTATCTCAACTCTCCTGATAAAACCGAGCGAATCGCAAACATCCGTAAATCGATGAGAAAATATCTCGATGACGGTGTTTTTGCAAATCCGATAGAAGGATTTATTTACGTAGAGAGAAAGACTTCATTCGGGCGCACCAGAAAAGGATTAGTCGCCGAAATTGATTTGGAAACTTATGAATGGAAACCTTTCAGCAAAGCGAATATTAGAGCAACAGAAGCAACAATCGTTGAACGAATTCCTCCTAGGATGGAAATCAGGCGTGGAGCGCCGCTCGAACTGCCGCACATAATGCTTTTGGTAAATGATAAAGATGATATTTTAATCGGAGTTGCTGGAAAAATCGTCAGCGGGCGACTCCCTGTTTACAACGGTGAATTGATGTGCAACGGCGGTTATATAAAAGGTTGGACTTTAGAAAATAATGAAGAGTTATCTCGCGTTGCAGCGTCTCTTTCAAAAATTGCAGACAAGAACACTCTCGATGACGGTTCCACATTTTTGTTTGCAGTTGGAGACGGAAACCATTCGCTCGCCACAGCAAAAGCAGTTTGGGATGAACACAAATCTTTGCTGCAATCAAAAGGAGCTACCGATGAAGAAATATCAAACTGCCCAGTGAGGTACGCTCTTGTTGAAATTGTAAACATCTACGACAAAGGGCTGACTTTTGAGCCGATACACAGAGTTATTTTCAATGCAGATAACGAAAAACTCATCTCTTTTCTTAAAAATTCACTCAATGGAACAGTCTGTGAAGTTTCAGACGCTACAGAACTTGAAAAATCTGTAAAACACTCCTCAGCAGATTTCGGATTTGCGTATCTCGATAAAAACGGAAAGCAAAAATACGTGTTGCTCAAAACAAATATAAAAGAACTTGCAGTGGCAAAGCTACAACCTAAGATTGACAGTTTTATTAAAGATGAGCAGGCAAAATTATCTGCAAAAGACAAAAACGTCCAGAACAGCACAAACGCAACATGCAAAATTGAAATAGATTATATTCACGGTGCGGACGAAGTTATAAAATTGGGAAACAAAATAGGGGCAGTTGGAATATTGCTTCCGCCAATCGAAAAAGACAGTTTTTTTGAAACAATAAACAAAAGTGGACCGCTCCCGAGAAAAAGTTTCAGCATGGGCGAGGCAGATGAAAAACGCTTTTATCTTGAATGCAGAATGCTGTTTTAAAAAACATAAATTGCGCAGAGTAAAAAGATATGCCGCTGACTTTTTCATGGACAGATTTTCCAGAGCGTTATGACGATGATTCAAAGCTGAGCGAAATCTCTTGGGCAGGCGATTTTGCCGAATTGATTCGCCGATTTTCCGACGGCGAAAAAAAACATTCGGACGTTCCACACATTTTTATAATGTCCGACAATTATCCTGCTTTGAAGCTGATGGCACAAAATGCGCTGAAAGTAGACATCATATACATCGATCCGCCATACAACACCGGAAAATCGTTCAGCTATAACGACGATTTTGCGGATGGAAAAGACAGACATTCAGCATGGCTTAGTTTTATGTCGCGCCGTTTGAACATTGCAAAAAAATTGATGAAAGAAACTTCTTGTATTTTTATTGCAATCGACCAGAGTGAATTGTACGTGCTTAAATTGCTGTGCGACAAAATCTTTGGTGAAGAAAACTTTGTAAACGATTTTATGTGGCTTCACGGAAAAGGCAAAAAAGATAAATGGTCAAGGACGCTCCAACAGCACACGCTTTGCTACGCAAAAGACAAAAAAAATCTGGCAGAATTTCGTCAGATTGAAAAAACAGGCTGGGCAACAAAAAATGAAGATGATGACCAAAGAGGAAATTGGTTTAGCGGCAGCATCTCATTTTCAGAAAAACGCTCAAATCCGAATCACAAAAATTATTTTACAATCAAATCTCCAAGCGGAAAGTTGTGGACAAGGCAGTGGCAGGTATCAAAAGAAAAGATGGAAAAGCTGATTGCAGACAACAGAATCTACTGGGGACATCAGAGCGAATATTCATCAGTCCCACGTATAAAAATTTTTAATGATGATAAACAGGAAGTGATTCCAAAGAACATAATTGACTGCGTAGAGTCTACACGTTCTGCACAAAATAACCTCGACAAATTGATTGGCATAAAATGCTCGTTCGACAATCCAAAACCTGTAGACTTGATAGAGCACTTGATAAAAATCACATCAATGCCTACCGACGCTTTAATTCTCGATTTTTTTGCAGGAAGTGGAACGACGTTTGAAGCAGTTTGCAGACTAAACAAAGAAGATGGCGGCAAGCGCAAATGCATTCTCATTCAAAAAGACGAGAACGAAATTGCAGAAATCTGTAAAAAGCGCTGCGATAAAGTTTCACAACTGTTCGACGAGGAAATCACGCAATTGCAACATATCCCAAAAATCAAATAATTGGTACACAAACTTGCAATATATCCCAAACATGCATATAATTGGTACATGTTTGAGTTATCAAAATTACCGATTGATTCTAAAAAGATTGAAACAATCAACATTCTTAAAGCAGAAACAAAAGCGGCAAAAACACTTGCGGAGCTTAAAGGAATTGCAAACATAATTCCGAACCAGATGATTCTTATAAACGCAATTGTATTGCAGGAATCAAAAGACAGTTCGGGGATTGAAAACATAATTACTACAAAAGACGAGCTTTATAAAGCGGTTTCTGAAACTGCAAAAAAAATAGATTCGGCGACAAAAGAGGTAATGTTTTATCGCGAAGCATTATACTCTGGGTTTTATCAGCTAAAAGCACACGATTTTATCTCAATAAACGATATTGTAAACATCCAAAAAATACTTGTTCAAAATGAGGCAGGAATCAGAACCTTACCCGGAACAAAACTCGTGAACGACCGCACAAATGAAATCGTCTACACTCCGCCACAGACAAAACAAGAAATAGACGAACTGTTAAAAAATTTTACAGATTATTTGAACAATGCCGACGACTCGCTCTCAAAACTTGCGGTTCTTCATTATCAATTTGAAAGCATCCATCCTTTTTATGACGGAAACGGCAGGACGGGAAGAATCATAAATATTTTGTATTTGATTTTGAAACACCATCTTGAAGTTCCGATTTTGTACTTAAGTTCATACATCATAAAAAACAAAGATGAATATTACAAACTTCTGCAAAAAGTCCGAACGGAAGACGCTTGGGAAAACTGGATTATTTTTATTCTAAAAGGAATTGAACAAACAGCCTCAGAGACGATTGAAAAAGTAAAAGATATAAAAAATCTCCTAGAAAATACGGCTGAAAAAATAAAAACAGACGCATCAAAAATCTATTCGAAAGAACTCGTAGAAACACTTTTTGAAAACCCGTACTGCAAAATCGAATTCATTGTAAAAAAATTGGGAATTGAGAGAAAGGCAGCTTCCCGTTATCTGCACACGTTGGAAGACAGAGGAATTTTAAAATGCATAAAAGCCGGTAAGGATAATATTTTCATAAACACAGGCTTGACCGAACTGTTACGTGAATAAAAATATCAACGGGTGAAAAACCTGTTGCAAAACACATTTACGGGCGTACCCCTTTGCGCATGGCAAAGGGTCGGGCTATTCGCACTTCGCCGTCTTGCGCGGCTCATCCCTAGCTTGCGCTCGGGACTGCGGTGCTACTATCCCTTACGCTGTAAGCTCGCAGGCGGACAGCGGGTTTGCATAAAAAATGCTCTCATACAAAATTGCGTGGGGGCATTGGATAAAATCTTCCTACCTACAGTTATTCCAAAGAAGCGGTTTGTAAACCATTCTTTGTTCCATACCCGAGCAAAGCGGAGTTCTTATTAGAGTTATTCTTTTTAATTCCAACACCAATTGTGTAATCAAGCGGTACCTGATTAGTAGGAACTGTCATCACTTCCCAATCGCCTGTAAATTGGTCTTTCTTTGCGCCGTCCAATTTTGAATAATCTGACGTGTTAAGCCAAGCCACTCTTACAGAAGAACTGGTCTTTGTAAATGCACTCATAAAGTATGAAATATAAGGGATGTATTTCTTTTCAGCCCCGACAGTGTTTTCCAAAACGTCTATAGAGATATTTGAACCTACAGAAAGATACGAATCTACCGTTACAATCTTTGGCTCTGTATCTTTGTAATCTTCAAGATATGCATATTTTAAGTCTCCGGCTGAAGCCCCATAATACGCTATGTGAATACCGCCGTTTCCGTCTACAATCATATCCACATACCAACCTGCAAAGTCAGAATCGATGGAAATTGTATTTTGTCCCCATTGAGCTGCACTTGATGTACTTTTAGGTTGTGTATTATAGCTAAACAGCAATCTTTGGTTAGAAGCATCGTACCACGCTGCAACAGCAGTTCCCGATACATAACCTGCGCCTGTTTTTGTACTTAAGCCAACAGCACAATACTCTCCAGCTCGGTCTGCATTAGTACCACCAAGCGGAGTCGAATTTCCAGTTGGTGATGACGGAGAAGAAGCAGAAGTTCCACCTGCTATAACTTGATATTTAGCTGCTGAACCATAGTTACTACCATTATGATTAACCAACGCCCCTGTAAAACTTGGATAACTTGAGCTTCCGCTAACATTTCCATACCTAAAGCGTATCTGGTCGTTTGAGCTGTCATAGTAAACAAGATAAGCATCACCGTTATCTCCAGTTACAAGTTTTGGATTACGAATACGCTGCCCATTAAAATAAGTGCCGTTATAAGTACTTTCTATAGCTCTTTTCTTTGAACCATCACTATAAGCAGAATAAACTGAATCATTATTTGTACCAGGAGAACTCTTTGTATTCCATGCATAGAACAAAGCGTTTGCATAATTTCCACCGTAACGCTGATTCCCTGTGTTTGAACCAGAATCCCCATTTTGCGATGCACCATAAATTCTACCGTTTTTATCCACTGCAACTGCGGTATCGTACCACTGTGTAAATGAATAATCGGAAGTAAAATCAGCACTTGTGGAAAGATTTGAAGAAAGGTACATCTTATACTCCTGTGCTCCGCTGTCATAAGCAAAACCAACAGTCTGCGCGCTATCTTTACCTACACGCATTGTCGGATACCTTACACCAGTATCTGATACAACATCTGTAAACTTCCAGACAAAGAGTTTTCTATCGTCCGTAAGTTTATTGTTGTTCAAGTTATTGCTCTCTGCATTGTATTCTATTGTCTTTACAGAATACTTGCCGTCTTTTAATTCAAATGTTGGCTCTGCATTCTTATTATTGAGTGCTTCTACTCCGTTTACAATCAAACTTATGTTACCGGATTTTGCAGATGACAATGTAATCGTGTTGGAAACATTTTTTCCGCCGACAGTGCCGTTTGAAAGAGTTGTTGCTGACATTCCTTCGACTGTAACGCTCGCAACATTTGTTCCAAGGTTAAAACCTTCTATCTGTATCGTTTCTCCCTGCCGTACCGAATAACCACCGGTTGCAGAACGGTTAAATGCAGAAGGTTCGGCAGCATAAGCTTTGTTTAATGCGGTTTTTACCCCTGTAATATACGGCACAACGTCAACTTTGTAGTAACCGGTGTTTGTATCCGCCGTTGTCTGCGTTGTTCCAGGCGTTGAGTTGTTTGGTGTATAATTTATATTCGTTCCAGAAACACTTGCTTTTCCTCGATCTTTTGCCGTAAGCTCAATTTTTATGTCTGCCTTTGCGACGCCAGTTATTTTCTGCGTATCAAAATGGAATTTGAATTCTACGGAGTTGGAGCCGTCTGCTTCAAACTTATCCGTCAATACCTCAAAGTACCAAGGCTTTGAGTCTGCACCGCTGAACTTATAGTCATCATAAGTTTTTACAGGAGCAACTTTGCTAAGAGTCAAAAGATTTGTAGAAGTCAATTTTCCGTCAGTACCCCTTGTTGCAATTATAAATGCATTACCGCTATTGTAGTTTGGAATTTTTATTTTAATTTCCTTTACAACAACGTTGTCTTTTACACTTCCTTCAAAAGTCACAATACCTGAAATTTTCGGATCTCTGTCGAATACACCTGAGCCACCCGTAGTAAATGTCGGTGTCGGCAAGTCCGCCTCCAGTTCTATATGTCCGTTCTTTTTTGAGTTTGCATACAGACTGTTGTCGCTTGCGCTTATCCATTTGAACGGTTTTAGAGTTGCTTTCGGGGCTTCAGCATCCTGAACTGCAACCTTTACCGGAATCTTTATCTGAGCCTTGTTGCCGTCTGTTCCAGGATTTGTACCGTCAGTTTTATCCCACAAGTCGAACGTTATTTCCTGATCGCCATCTTGTATTTTCTGGATAAAGTCTTTTTGTGTAATTTCTATTGCAAGGTTATCTGGACGCAAAGCCAAAGACTCCTGATCATGATGTCCTGCCCCAGAATACATTGAAATAGAGGTTGTGGTTGTCGCAGGCAGAGCAGGATCCTGCTTGTACGTGTATGTGTAGCCAAGACCCAAGTTTCCTCCAATAACGCGCGGAACAACTTTTAAAGACGTTTTTACTGTAAGGCGCTCTGTCGCAGTGATGCTGTAAACAGGAGTATCTAAGTTTCCATCATAACCGTAATAAGTTGTACCGCTGACAACAGCCGAATATTTATCGTTGAAAGTTTTTATGTATTCGCTTTCTTCTATTGTTCCATTGCCGTTTACGTCCGTTCCGTATTTTACACCATAAAGGCGTGGCACATTGTTTCGTACTTTTGCGTTGTACTCTTTGGATGCAGCGTTACCAGCCTTGTCAAAAGCTACAAAGTGAATTTTTACATCTCCGTCCAAAATCATTTTTGAGTCGAGGAATGCTTTACATGTAGCCATTGTTCCGTTTTCTATAACGCTTTCAATCATCTGGTCGCCGTCATCGTTTGCGCTTGGAGAAAGTGGATTTGTCCAATCGAAAGCCTTTGTCGTACCCGTTTCTTGCGTAAAATTATCTATAACCTGACACACTGCAAAGTAAGCGTCTACAGTTCCATCTACCATCGAGCCTTTTATTGTAATACGCTTGTTTGTCCTGTCCACAGTGTCAATTACATACAAAGCACCGTTTACCTTTACAAGTCCGCCCCTGCGAATGCTCTCGTGCAGAGCTGTTCCGGTATTGGTTGCTGTCAAAATATTGTTTCCGCTTACCGTAAACTGACGAGCTTTGAGCCAGTACAATCCATCTCCGCCACTTGAAACAGAACTGTAGTTTTCAAAATTGGCAGGAGTTGTTTCTATAAAGTTTTCAAGTCCGCTTGTTCCACCTTTTCGCATTGGGTCTATTACGTATGTTTTGCCGTCTGGTCTTGTTCTTGTAAAGTACATTGCAACTCTGTTGAATCCGCTCTGGTTTCCTGTTGCATCGCTCGCTTCGTTTACAATTCCATAGAATCCATAGTTACCGTTATTGTTTTGAACCACTTCGTTTCCAGTTAACTCAGTTGTAAGTTTATCTGCCCAAGAAGTTTTATTAACAACTTCCGAAGTTGTACCGGCAAAATCAGGTGCTTTGTTGTCAAAATTCAACTTAACTGTCTGTTTTGTACCAAGACTCTGCGAAGCACCTTCTGTCGCAGAAATTTCATAAGTAAGAATTCCAAAGGTATTAGGGGTATCAGAGCCTACAGGAATATTCAGTTCATAATCGTAATTTTCATACGGTGCAGTACCGTGAGAGATTCCTTTTGTAACGTAACTAGAATAAGCCGGATTTACATCACCTTTATTATTTAGAGCGTCGGTTATTTGAACTACATCAACAGGTGCTGTATTTCCAACCTTTAATCTTATACTCTTAATTCCGCTGTCGTCTGTAACAGAACCTTTAAGATACCATTTGCCTTTAATCCACATATCAGATTCATAACTTCTGTGGGCAACAATCGGTTTTGTTATGTCATCGTCCTTATACTGAACAAGTTCAAGCGGAGTCGTGCTTCCGATTTGAGGAGCGTCAGGGTCCATTCTAAACCAAACTGTCTGATAGTCGCTCTTCTTGTGAGCCTTGCTTACTGCAAAAATTCTAATGGCTACCGCTTTTGAAGCATTGAGTTCATTATAAGAGTTCAGGGCAATGTTCCAGCTTGAAACACTTCCGCCAGTCTTTATCGCCTGCTCATTGCCACCTGTATAATTTACAGTTACCCTTGGATAATGAGAGCCTGCGACTGCTGTAAGGTGTGCACCCCAGCCTGTTGTAAATGTTGCTGTTGCTACACGATAGATAGTATCAGCTGCACGAGAGTAAGTAGAATTAATTAAAACGTATTCACCGTTCAGGTCTTCTATGTAATTACCGCTTACATGTTTATAACGTCTGCCTGTATATTTTACATAATTATTAGGACCATTTAAATAATAAGTTCCGTTTTCAGATTTTTCCCATGTAAGATTTGGATTCGGATCAATTTGAATATAAACAGCATCTACTTCACTCTGTTGTATTTCAGAAGTACCTGTAATACGGATTGTTCCACCAAGGGAAGCTCCATTTGTTGCTGGATAAGAGAATGAAACAGTAGGTTTATCTCCGTTTGGAATTGCCTTTATATGAAGAGTTTTTATGCCAGAGATGTTTCCGGCTATATCTTCACCGTAAATGTGAAGATATAGGTCTCGGATTGTGTCGTCCGCCTGCAACTGAGTTTCTGATATTCCTTCCAAAGTACAAATCTGCTTGAACAGTTTTTCTGCATGAGTTTCTGAAGTTGTTGATGAACCTCCGTCGAACACAAGCGTAAAACTTGTTGAACCGTTTATAAGCGGTTTGTATTTTGGATCCCCTACCGTAGGCTGCACATTTGTATTAGTAAGCACATATTTCCATTCTTTAAGGTCGTTTGAATCTACGCTTCCTCGAACTATAACGTCAGCAGTTGCAAAGACAGTTGCCCCGTCGATATGGCTTGTAAAACTTAAAACAGGTTTTGTATTGTCAATTTCAAAGTTTATGTTGTCTTCTCGAGTTGTACCTGCCTGATCAGTGATGATAAGGCGCATAGTCGTAGGACCTGTAAGGGTATTAGGAATTGTTATTTCACCAAAATCCCAAGAGTGCGGAGCAGAGTCGTTTTTATTTGCATTCTGAGCCGCTGGAGATGCACCTTCAATTGTCGCATTGTGCGTCTGAGTTCCGAGCCTCAATGTTACAGAAGCAACTCCATTCGCATCATCAGCTTTAAGTTTTGCAAGAATTTTTGAATAATTACCTCCAAAAACAAGCGAATTTATATCGCTTGCAAATGCAGACGTTGTTCCGTCGTTTTTCTTTGAAGCAAATTCAAGGTTTGTGTAGCTCGGAGAAGTCGTATCAACCTTGATTGTAAGAACTCCTGTCTTAAATATTGAAACACCGGCTTTTACGCTCTTGAGTTTAGGTTGAAGTGTAGTTCCGGTTTCAAATATTTTGCCGGTTTTGTCTACAATTTTGAAGTAAATATCATTCTGTCCATCCTGCATTTCCTGTTCCCAAGAACCGTTATTAATAGTTATCAGGCTGTATGTTCCGCTTGCACCGTTTTTGTATTCAATAGAGGTGATTGTACCGTCATCATCTAATACTGAACCGTAGACTGTCTTTATTCCCTTTAACCAAACTGTAGATTCAGAAAGGTCAAGATTTGAGAACGTTATTGTCGGGCGATCCGAATCTTGGTTTATATAAAGAGTCATTGTGCCGGATTCTCCGACGTTGCCGGCTTCGTCTTTTGCAAACGCCTTTATATAGAGATTTTTCGTGTCATCCAAGGTCGTCGTGTTTATAGAAGAAGTCCAGCTTGTAGTTCCATTTACAGGCGCAGTCTTTACTGTTGAAGCTGTCCAGTCAGAAGGTTCTGCCGTGCCGGCAAAATATTTTAGAGTGACTGTTGCAATTTCGTTGGAAGTTCCTGAAATACTCAAAGTTCCATTAACATCTATGTTTGAAGTCGTATCGCCATCAGAAGCCTTTAAAGTATCTGTTACAGGATTTATCTGTACAGATGGAGGAGTGCTATCAATTACAAAACTAAATGCAGAGAACTCAAGACGATTTCCAACTTTATCTTCAATATAAAATTTTACAGTTCCTGTCTTCTGATAAAAAGTAGTGCCGTTGTTTGCAGGAATAGTGATTTTGTAATAATCTGATGTACCCAACTGTTGAGCGTAAATGTAATCAGTAGGAGTGTTATTGTATTTGTAATAAATCTTTCCTATTCCCGAGAATTTTCCATTTT
This sequence comes from Treponema sp. Marseille-Q3903, assembly GCF_014334335.1. Classification (NCBI taxonomy): domain Bacteria; kingdom Pseudomonadati; phylum Spirochaetota; class Spirochaetia; order Treponematales; family Treponemataceae; genus Treponema; species Treponema sp. Marseille-Q3903. Next base: position 454,030 of record NZ_JACSEU010000001.1, on the reverse strand, counting down.
GAGAATTATTTTTATCAAGAGCTTTTATTACAAACTCTCTTGCAATCTTTCCGTTAATCGTTTTTGAACCGATAAGCGGAGTCTCCGAAGAATAGTTTGTGCTGTCTGAAACGTAATTATATACGGTACAGTCATCAGGGGATTCTGTATCTATGTAAACATCCGCTGTGGCAGGAGATTTTTTCTCAGCGGTGTTTCCTGCTTTATCCTTTATAAAAAGATAAATTTCATTTCTGCCCTGTTCCGGAGCAGGCAATGATGCTTCCCACCATGTTACGCCACTGCTCGTCGTTTTTACAAGGTCTTCCGTTCCTGATGCGTTCGTATCGCCGTAGCTACGCAATTTTGCTTTTACGTCTTCAATTTCAGAACCTGAATCTGATGAAGGTGTAAATTTTATCTTTATATAATTCTTTTTGTACCAGTTTTTGTCACTTTCTGTGTAATCTGCTGTGTCTGAAACAGCAACAGTTCCGTCCGGAGCGGCAGTATCTACACAAACCTCTTTTGTATCGCTTGCGATTTTTCCTGCTTTGTCTGTTGCCGTAACCAAGATTGTATATTTTCCGTCTGGTAAATTATTTCCAGAATTACCAAGCGTATAAGTTTTTCCAGATGAATATTGTGTCGGAGTAAGCGTTTCCGTATCAGAAGCCCAACCAGCCGGTTTTGGATTAAACTTTACTTTTACATTTTCTATTCCGTTCGCATCGTTTGCATTTCCTTTTACGACTACAGCTTGGTTTGTGTCAGAAGGAATATTATCGAGCGTAAATGTCGGTGAGTTTTTATCTACCCAGAACATGCGCTTTTTAGCAGCAGAATTACCGAGCTTGTCTTTTGCATAAAGGTACAAATACCACTTTCCTTCGTGTATCTTACCGGATTGTGGTGCTGTTCCTGCAATGAACTCTTTTGTCTTACTGAATGAAGATAAGCTTGAAGAAGTTTCCCAGCCTGCTCCCGCCTCTGCGGAAGCTATTATTGCAGAGTCGCCAGTCAAGTCAGCCTGCGAAATCATATATTTTAATGTATCAACTCCCGAGCCTAAATCATTTACAGAGCCGCTGAATGTATAATTATCGACAGCAAGAGAAGTTTCACCTGTCAAATCTGCATCAGGATTTGCGATAGAGAGCGTTGGAGGTTTTGTATCGCAGTAAATTGAATAATTTTGTGTGGTCATCCTTCCGGCTTTATCTTTTGCAACAATAGAGAAATCAATTTTACTGTTTTCAGCTCTCGGTATAGGATAAGACCAACTTCCATCAGAAGCAATAGTCCCAACATCATTGCCGTTGACGAGAACACTATCGGTCCCATTAGAATCTGTTACTTTTCCGGTTATAGAGAAGTTTCCAGAAGGAATTTTGAAAAATTTTACAGTGCCTTCTGCAAGAGGTTCAAATACATCAGGAGGAGTCACAGAAGTTTTGAGTTTTATATCCGCAATCGAAGGAGCTGACTGATCTACAAAAAATTCTCGTTTTACTTCAGCAGATTGGTTTCCGGCTCCGTCTTCGCTCTTTACATAAAGCCAATATTTTCCTTCGTATAAAGTTGTGCTTGTATTTGTGCCAGTTCCAGTCTGCAAAGTTGCATTTATGTTCCAAGTTCCGTTTGAAGCAGATTGAGTAGTCCACTGCGAGTCTGTTGGAGATGTATCGCTTGTCATGAACGCATAATAGAGTTTTTTAATTCCAGAAGAGATTTCGCCTGCAATTGAAGTCGCAGCATCGTTTGCCTTGCCGCTAAACACGAACATAGCACCAGAAAGAGAGTTATTTCCTGTAGCACCAGTAGAAGGAGATTCAATTATAGGAGCATCAGGAGCAGAATTATCTACACTGTAATTAACACTTTTTGTAGTAACCCTTGCAGAATTATCAGTTACGCGAACTTTTATCTGTCTTGATGCAGGGCTAGTAATAGGGGTTACCTCTATAGATACTGTACCGCTACTTGACGAAGTTGTTCCGGGAGTCTCTTGCCAGTTTGGAGTTCCGTTGTCTTGAAGAACTACAATCGCAAATGGCGGTTCTCCATCTATTTTTACGTCGAGCGCAACTTTCTGCCCATCTTTTATATAGTCTGTTTTATTTATAACAGTTACTTGTGGAGCGAGCCCCGCAGATTCAAGGAAAAATCCGTAGCCGGTGCTTACAGAAGGTATTATTTCGTTTCCTTTGGCATCCTTGCCTTCAACGCCAAACTTGTACATTTTTCTAAGCTCTAAATGCGTTGTGCCGTCTTCAGAGGCAGAGGTTGCCTGAGCAAGATTTACAAAAAGTTTATATGTAGAACCAGCTTTTTTAGAAGGTCTTGCAACATGCGGATAAATTCTTTTTGCTCCCGGTAAATCATGACCTTGGACGTCGCATTCAATTGCATACACTTTCAAAGGACTTTCTGTCGTATTTATAAGCTGAGTGCCGTCAAGTCCCGGCGACACTTCTACAGTTATATCAGTTTCATTTGTAATATAGTATCCTTGAGATTCGTCCCTTATATTTAAACTTTCAGCACGAAGCGGATCTTTACCGTTTACAGTGAACCTCGGGTTATTTTCTGGATTCAGAGAGAACATTCCAACTCTTGCTTCTTTGCCTGATAAAACTTCTTTTACCTTCCCAATAATTTGCTCGGCACTCTCTCCTGAAGAACTTCCGTCTTCAGAAGGGCTGTACGTGCCGTTCATCATCTCATAAAGGCGTGCAATGTTGTATTTTGATAGGATATCCTTCTGTAAGTCATCGTACAGATAATATGTTGAAGTTTTGTTTCCGATAAGGTCTTCTGCCGTCTGCTTTTTTCCTATCTCGGTAGGATATTTTTGTGCGCCATCATACGAATCAATCTCACAGTACAACTTCTTTTCACCGTTTTTTCCGGTGCTGCCGTAAATTGCGGTGTAAACGTCTTCGCCGAATTTCGCAACATCTAGTTTTATATTCAACGGAACGTTGTTGAGTGTGACTGTTCTAAGATGGTTTAGACATGCACTGTCATCATAGATTCGAATATCGATATGGTCTATGTTATTTGAGTCCGCTCCCTGTCCTTCAAGAGAAAATATCTGTCCGTAAGAATCCGCGTTTGCAGGACCCTTTTTTGTTCCGGGCCGCTGCAACACTATAACCGGAGGGGTGTTGTCTATTGTAAAAGTCTTTGTAACTTTTGATTCTCTTCCTGCTTTGTCAAAAAAAGAAATAGTCGCTGTATATTCGCCATCTTTTACAGGATTTGTACTAGACACAGGATTTATTAAACACTTCCACGTTTTTTCTTCGTTCGGCAAGTTGCCTGTAAATTCTCCCTTAAAATTATAATGTAAAGAAGAATTTGACGTTGATTGCAAAACTACTTCTACTTTTCCAAGTTCTCCATCGTCCGCCCATGTTCCAAATAGTGAAAAATCTCCTCTTATTATGGCGCTATCTTTTGGACTGGAGATTTCCGCTTTTGGCGGAACGATATCTATTGCAGCTCCAAGTCCAATTTCACATGAAAATGTTACCAACGCAAGTATTAAAAAAGCTAAAATCCCAAAATAACTGGAAATCTTTTTCATAAAATGCCTCCAAAATCAAAACGTATACAATGCATTTAGCTTTACAAGATAGTCCTCACATAAATTATGGAAAACTACAGGTATTTTTACTTATTTTTTTTAGGTATGTCCTTAAATCCGTGCAAAAAGATTTACCTCTTTTTTCATCAAGCTCAAAAGCGGCAATCAATGGGTCAGAGATAGGACCTGAATAGCAAGACGCTGCAAGAAATCTCACATCGTCAGACTGTTTATCATAGCTTGGAGCAAAAGCCGAAGCTAATGCAAGCTTTGTTGCATCCGAAATATCGTTTAAAACTTCTATTTCAGAAAGGGCAGCAACAGCATCCAAAGCAATCTTTTTTTCTGATGTACAAAAAACTTGAATTACAGGAGCTATTATTCCGTGTTTTACTTTTGTATCAAGAACTTGCATCCTGTCCATAGAAAATTCCTGCCCCAAATCAGCATCAAGCATTCTATAATCCGACAGTGAAACAAAAGCTATTGCAAATCTTGAATCCAAAGTGTAATTTTTAAATTCATGTGGCATTACCCCAAGCCACGCCGAATGAAGATATCCGTTTCTCTCAAAGTCTAATATTATATCAAAAGCATCTTTTACGGTTTTGTCCGATGATATTTTAGTTTTTAATAAATCATCAATGCCTTTGTAATTTTTAAGCGCATTTACAAAGTTTACATAAGCATCGCTTCCAAAAACACCTTCTGTGACAGCTCCAACAAAAGCCAAAAGTCTAGAATCGCTTCCACCCGGCACAAAAAGAGGAATTTCTACATAAGGTTTTACATCCTCAAGGTATGACTGAAATTCCGTAAAGCTCGTTGCGTATTGGATATGAGCGTCACGCCTTGCCTTTTCGTAATAAAAAATGCCGTAATGGTCAAGCAAAATAGGGCATGCATTTTTTTTGTCGTTTAAAAAGTTTTCAGGCACGGTTTGTAAAATATAGCCCGGAATCTCTTTCGCAAACTCTGAAATTTCACTTGCTGCCTGCCCATTGTATGCAAAAATCAAGTCTGCTTTTTTTGAAGCATTTTTCAATGAGGCAATGTCGCCTTTAAAAGCATTAAAAACCGGTTTTCGCTTTGCAATTTGTGAAAGTTGCGTTGTAAAAGCGCTTTTGACAGGTTCTTGAATATCTACAAACAATACGGAAAGCTTTGTCTTTTTGTTCCAAACAACAAGACAAAACACAAGACAGAGAACAACTGCTATAAGTCCAAAAAAAATTGCAAGCTTTTTAATTTTCATCATCATATAAAGGAGCTTGTATCCTTGCAATTGCGATAAATCCTGCTATACAAGAAAATAAAAACAAATTGAGAAAAGTAAAAAAAATACCGAAATCGTAAAAAAGTTTTAGATTCGGAACTAAAGGAATATTTTTCATATATGCCTCCGTTGCTAGAAACTCTCATATCCGCTAACGAAAACACTTTTTAAATAGTATTATCTTTTATTTTTCGGCACTTTATTAACTTTTCTTTAAAAATATCTCGCCATCAAAATATAACATCTGGGTTACAACTTTGCAAGTGGGTACAATTAGGGTGTTATCCTTAAAAAATCACGGCGAAAATTAAACACGCTTAAATGAAATGTTTAATTGTGTGATGTTCGACCATTTTCGTTTTTACGGCGACTATGTAACTGCCAAACATCGCTGTAACGGTGTCTAACAAAGTCGCAAAGGAGCCCATTATAAGCGAGGCCGGTTGCAAAAGCAGGTAACTTGTTTCAAAACCCCGAGCATATTCATTGCACAGAATTGTCAAAAGAATAAAAGCTCCCCCTGTCGGAATTCCGCCAAAAATGAACGACAGCCCAAATGAAAGCGCAAATATCCACAAGACATCAAAAAAAGAAATACCAAGGCTTGAATACGATCTCCATATCAGTATAAATGAAACAGCAGAAACAAGAGCAGAGCCGCCACGTGCAAAGTTTGCAAACAACGGATAAGTAAAACCTCGGCTACGTCGCCTGATTCCAAGACTTTCACGGCAGTGTCTGTTTGCCAATGGAAGCGCAAGATTCGCATCTCCGCTGAAAAATGAAAGAACCATCGGGGCAATGCTCGCGTACAAAACTTTATAAGGATGCGGATCGTGGCACACAAAGTGTAAAATCAATGGATAAATAACTCCGACCACAATTAAAAAGTCAACAAAAAGCAGTAAAATCATCGGTGTGTATATTCCCATCTCTATGATTCCACGGAACTGAACTGCCCAGAAGCACACTATCGCAATGCAGAATACAGACATTATCTCTGTGAAAAATGTTGCAATGTTATAAAAAAGTTTTGATGCCGAATCGGCGAGCGCAAAAATCGGTTTAAACATAATTTCTTCCGATGCGCTTTCCCACCCAATCAAAAATGCAGCGACAAGACTGACTAAAAGAAAAGAACCGTCCAGCAATGCCGCAAAACCCGAATATGGAAACAACGAAAGAATCAACTGTTTTACGTTTATTCCTTTAATTTCCGCAGCAACATCTACAGTGATTGGGATTCTCGGAAGTTTTACGATTAAAATCGAAATCAATCCGACAAATGTCAAAATCAGCGTTGAAGCGACGATTATCAAAAAAGTCAGCGATGTTGTCTTTAGCAACAATTTAGACGTTCTCAATTTATTTACAGATTCGATTGCTGTTGTAAAAATCAGCGGAATCACGATATATCGGCCGGTTCTTATAAACAATTCCGACAAAAAAGACATCACGCTTACAAATCCTGCATTTCCTGAAGGAAAGATAAAAGCTACTAATATGCCAATAAATGCGCCAAGTAAATATTTAATCCATACTTTCATAAGCGTCGATTATAACATACTGTGGTATGTAATTCCATAGTGTGTTATAATTGCACTATGGCTAATACTTTGATTATCGGTAAAGAGTTCCCTGACTGCCTAGAATTTGCACAAGCTATCGCCGGTTTCGGTCGTAAAGTTTTTGGAGTTTCAAAATCGCAAGCTGAAGACGCAAAAGTCGATTTTGAAAACATTTTTTCCACAACATGGAATAAATCGTCTGCCGTTTCTGCCCACACTTTAATTATTCAAGCAGAAAACAGACTTGAACACATTGACGAAGTGCTTTTTTATTTTGATGCGAACAACTTTTGCACAAAATACAATTCAGACAAAACAGAAGAAATTTCTGTCGGCGTAGACAATATGATGACATCATTTTTCTATTTTACAAACGAGCTTTTAAAGCGTATTGAACAGCGCAAAGAAAAAATATGCGTCTGCTTTCTTGTAAAAGAATACCCTTCAAAATATGAAATTATCTCTTCAAAGACAGCCGGAATTGTGCCTGCAAGCACAATTGTCAGCTCTGCGCAGTCATCCTTCAAAACTCTTGCAGAAAATTTTTCTACAAATGTTGTTGGCAGAGATTACCTTTCTGTGATTCTTGCAAAATGCGGTCATGACAATGAACTTTACAAAAGCGATGATGCAGTTGCAAACTGGATTGCAAGCAGTTTTGACACGCTTCACAATTTAAAAAATCCTCAAACAGCAAAACATTCAGGAACGTGGAACAAGGTCGGTTCTAAAATTCAGACCGGATTCTCATTGTTCAGATGATATCATATATTTTTAGAGCTTATTTATGGATTTGAATTTGTTTTTAGATTACACCTGTCGCTTTGCAGCGAGTTTTGTATGCGGATTTTTAATAGGTTTGGAACGAAAATCACGGCAACACATAGTCGGAATTAGGACTCTTGTCTTAATCAGCACGTCTTCTACATTGCTTTCAATTTTGTCTGTATATATGGCAGAGCACGGAATTGTTACAGGAGACCCGACTAGAATTGCAGCGGGAGTCGTAACCGGAATAGGTTTTTTAGGTGGTGGTGCAATTCTACGGCAAGGATTGAATATTCGTGGACTTACAACCGCAACAATCATGTTCACCGCCTGTGCGCTGGGTCTTGCGTGCGGAGCTGGGCTTTATATTCCAGTTGCAATAACAATGCTTATTATCATTGTCGTTTTGTACGCCTTGAGTCGGCTCGAACGCCGAATATTTCCTGCTGCAAAAACAAAAAAACTGAATCTGAGGTTGGAAGGCACCGACTTTAATCAGGCTAAGCTTAAAGAAATTATGGCAAATAACGGTCTGATCGTGAACGACATAAACATTGAATATACAGCAAAGGAAAACCAAACAAAACTATCTTTTACGGTAAAAACACCTGACGATTTGGACACATTAAAACTGTCTTTGGAGCTTTATGAAATAGAAAAACTTATCAATTTTTCGCTGAACGATATGATGTGATGTGAATGAAGTGATTTATGTTTTAATAATTTTTCTTTCAGTCGCAGGTAAAACTAGCGTTTTGTTACAACGACAGAATTATCAGCGTTGCTGAACGGAGCCGGAATGTATTTGTCTGCTTTCCAGTCGTTTTCCCAACGGCAGCCGTCTAACAAATATCTAAATTGAAATTCGCGATCCGTCTGTAATTCCAACGTCACAGAAAAACTTCCGTCTTTCGCTTTTTTGAGAGGCGTATCTGTGCTGCTCCAACTGTTGAAATCTCCTGCGAGATTGATTGTTTTTGCACCTAAAGCTGCTTCCGGGGTAACTGAAAAAGTAACTTTACACAAATCCTTACCTTTTATGAATTCTTTTTTTAATGCCATTGAAAAACTCCTGTGCCATATAGCACCGCTTTTGAATTACTCCAATTTTTCTATATAATAAAATATTGAATTTTTATTTTTTATGCAATATAGTAAAGCGAGTAAAAAAATCAATAAATGACTCTATCCGTCGATTTATCCAAATTGCTGAACGGAGTCCGCCCGGTAGGGTTGGAAAAATCATGCTAAACAGGAGGCTCACGTATGAGTGCTGTATTAACAAAATCAAAACATTATCTATTTACTTCAGAATCTGTAGGCGAAGGTCACCCTGACAAACTTTGCGATCAAATTTCCGATGCCGTGCTCGACCGCGTGCTTGAACTTGACCCGAATGCACACGTCGCATGCGAAACTTTCGCTACAACAAACTTTGTCGTCATCGGCGGCGAAATAGGCTTTCAAAATCCGGATCCGAAACTCCCAAATATCATCAAAAACGAAGTCGAAGAAATTGCTCGCCGTGTTGCAAAAGATATCGGTTATGATTCGGAAGAAGTCGGGCTCGACTATAAAACTTTCGAGTTTATGAATAGACTTCATTCTCAATCTCCCGATATAAATCAGGGAGTTGTTGGAACAGGTCTTGAAGAATATGAAGGACAGCAGGGCGCAGGCGATCAAGGAATGATGTTCGGGTTTGCATGCAATGAAACACCTGTTCTCATGCCGGCTCCTGTTTACTATGCACATCAACTTTTGATTAAAGCAGGAGAGCTTCGCAAAAGCGGTAAAATTGCGTGGTTGCGTCCGGACGCTAAATCACAAGTTACAATCGAATACGACGGCTTCAAACCTAAACACATAGACACAGTTGTCCTTTCGCATCAGCACAATCCTGAAATTCCTTACGACAAAATCAAAGAGACTATCATAAATGAAATTATAAAACCTGTTCTCGAACCGACAGGACTCCTTGATTCAAAAACAAAGTTCTACATAAACCCGACAGGACGCTTTGTAACCGGTGGCCCTGACGGAGATGCAGGTCTTACAGGTCGCAAAATCATTGTCGATACATACGGCGGTATGGGAAGACACGGCGGCGGTGCTTTTTCTGGAAAAGATCCTTCTAAAGTAGACCGCTCTGCCGCTTACATGGCTCGTTACATTGCAAAAAATATCGTTGCAGCAGGACTTTCCGACAGGGCGGAAGTTGAATTGGCTTATGCTATCGGAGTTCCTTACCCTGTCTCAATCATGGTAGAAACATTTGGAACCGAAAAGTACGACGTTGAAAAAATTGAAAAAGCAGTTGAAAAAGTATTCGACTGCACACCAGCTGGAATCGCGAAGACGCTTGACTTAAAACGCCCTATTTACAGCAAAACTGCAAGATATGGACATTTCGGCCGCGAAGGATTCCCTTGGGAACAGACAGACAAGATTGAAGCTCTTAAGGCAGCGATAAACTGATGGTGTTGTTATCCGATTCCGAAACAGAGGAGGTTTTCTCTCGCTGGCAGGCAGCTAACCCTTCACCTTTGCCGGAATTGGATTTTTTTAATGCTTACACACTTTTGGTCGCTGTCGTACTTTCTGCACAAGCGACAGATAAATCTGTAAACAAATACACAAAACCTCTGTTTGAGATTGCAGATACTCCACAAAAAATGGTGGAAATGGGGCAAGATAAACTGATTTCATACATCAAATCGATAGGGCTATATAAAAATAAAGCTGCACACATCATCGGGCTATCAAAAAAACTTATCTCTGATTTTGATGGGATCGTCCCTGATGACCGCGAAAAACTGATGAGCTTACCTGGAGTCGGGAGAAAAACCGCAAATGTAGTTCTCAACGTTTACTTTCATAAACCTACAATGCCTGTCGATACACACATCTTGCGCGTTGCCCCAAAGATTGGTTTAGCAGAGGGCACAACTCCCGAGTCGGTGGAAAAAAGCCTTGTCTCGAGAATTCCCGAAAAATATATGCTCAATGCACATCACTGGATTTTGCTGCACGGGCGCTATGTCTGCACAGCAAGAAATCCAAAGTGTGAAGACTGTATAATAAAAGACATTTGCAAACATAATGGAGATTGATTATGGAATACATCACAGACGCTGTAGGAACAGCTGCAAACGAAACTATCGGAAAGCACATTACAGAATTTATAAATTGGTTCAAAGAACTTATTTCGTGGGAAAATCTTTTTAAGGCAGTCGGAGCTTTTTTTGTAATTTTACTCATGTGGATTGTTTACAAACTGATTGTTCATTCGCTAAAAAAGATATCTCCAAAAAAACTTCCTGAAGCTCGTGTAGCGGCAGTTATACGCGGAATAAAATATTTTTTTTACGTCGTAGTTGTTCTGTATATTTTAAGCACTTTTGGGGTAAACCTCAAAGCAATTTGGGGAGCAGCAGGAATTGCCGGAGTTGCGATAGGTTTTGCTGCACAAACTTCTATGAGTAACCTTATAAGTGGGCTTTTTGTTTTAACAGAAGGCGCTATTCACATCGGAGATGTCATCATAATCGACGGAGTGACGGGGATTGTAGACGAAGTAAAACTTTTGTCTGTCAGAATGCATACTTTTGATAACCAGATGGTTCGCATCCCAAATTCGACTATAATCAACAACAACCTTACAAACAACTCTTACCACAAAGCACGCCGAATAACTATTTCTGTTTCCATAGATTACTCAACAGATATGAACAAAGCTCTCGAAGTTCTATCTAAGGCACCTTCTCTTTGCCCGACAGTCCTTACAAATCCGGCCCCAACAGTTTGGTTCGACGGTTTTAATGATAGTGGAATAAACATGACTGTAGCGGCGTGGTTTAAGCCCTCTGACTTTTTAAAAACAAAAAACGATCTGTTTGTTTCCATCAAAAAAGTCTTCGACGATAATGGTATCGAAATTCCATTCAACCAGCTTGATGTTAAAATTAAAAACAACGACAACGACTAACAAATGGAAAAGACAAATTACTTTGCGCCGTACAACTTTGAAAAAATGATGACGATGTGGCCTTGTTCACATGAACGCTCATTCAATTTAGAAAAATACTATAAAATTTTATGTCCGGAATTGCAAAGTTCAAATAATCAAGAGCGCCCTGACTTTCTTCAAAAATATTTGGAGTTGCCGTCTTTAAAGCGTCTTAAAGGAGTTGGGCTTTTGTGCGGCTCTGACTGGACTGCGCTTTTTCACAACAGATTTTTTTATTCGCGTTTTGACCACAGCGTAGGAGTCGCTCTCATCACATGGCATTTTACTCACGACAAAGCCCAATCAATTTCAGGATTGTTTCACGATATTTCTACTCCGACTTTTAGCCACGTTTCAGATTTTCGTAAAGGAGATGCGCTTACGCAGACATCAACAGAAGCACAAACATCTTACATTCTAAAAAATGATTCAAAACTCGCAGAGCTGCTCATTCAGGACTGTTTGACTGTTGAACAGATTGAAGACTACCACAAATATCCCATTGCCGACAATGAAATCCCAAGTCTTAGCGCAGACAGGCTCGAATATATGTTTCCATCAGGGATGGCACTTGAAGGCAGCTGGACTTTAGATGAAGTCGAAAGATGCTACAATGACATTTGCATTTTGACAAACGAATATGGCGTTGAAGAACTCTCTTTTCGCACGCTCGAAACTGCTGAAAATTACTGTAGGAAATTTTGCATGACCGGGCATATCTTACAATTAAATGAAGACAAGCTGACCCTTCATCTGCTCGGAGAAATCATGAATCGGGCAGTTGAGTTAAATATTCTTTCAGAAAATGATTTTATGATTTTGAGCGAAAAGGAGATAATTCAAAAAATTGAAGATAATGGGAAACTTTCAATTTCCGATGAGACAGAAATGCAAGCCCGCATTCATTTTTTCCGCCTTTATCGCACTTTTCGCGAAATGACAAAAATTGAACACACCGACTTTCCTCTTCCGGAAAAAGAATATTTTTGCGTAAACCTTAAAGTAAAACAAAGATATATAAATCCTCTTGTAAAATGCTCAGATGGCAATCGCGGATGCAGACTCTACGACATTTCATCTTCCGCACGCAAAATCATAGACGATTTTAAAACTTTTACAGACACTCCTTACGGTTGCGTGAAACTCCTTTAATCACTAAAATATGACGTTATGGAATTAAACAGCAAACAACGAAAAGACCTTGAAAAATATGCTCATAATTTACAGCCTGTTGTTATTGTAGGCGGAGCCGGAGTCACTGACGGCGTTATAAAAATGGTAGACAATTCTTTAACATCACACGAACTTATAAAAATTAAGTTCAACGAATACAAAGACGAAAAAAAACAGCTTACAGACGACATCTGTAATAAGTGCGACGCAACTCTCGTTCGAATAATCGGGAATATAGCAATAATTTACAGACAGGCAGAAAAAATAGAAGACAGAAAATTTAAATTAAGCTAAACATCTTTTGCGAACGCCCATCTCACTACCGCTAGGGCATATTTCATCTGATTTTCTGGAATAAAAACATAATATTTGCGCTCACCGGAAGTCAAAAGCATCACGCTGTCGGAAACAGAAGAGATAGCGGTAAGTCCTTTTAGAGGAAATTCTCCTCCATCGTCCTCAGTAAAAATTACAATGCGCTGATTGGTGACTACAAAATCACCTTTTTCTTTTATGTTGTTTGTTTCAGTCGCAAAATAGATTTTTTCACCGGCATTTAATCTAAGCCGTAAAAAATGCACCATCGGCATTTTCGCATATTCTGAAAGCGGCAATTTATATTGATTTGTATCGACGTATGGATTTTCATAGACGCCATTTTCTGAACTGCCCCGAAACTTCTTGATTATTAAAATCATGATGAACATTATGATAAACGCTATGATGTAATAAATCGGCGAGACTTTGCCTCTTTTTTCTTTTTTGATTTTATGTGGCATTTTCAATTCTTTTTGATTGCTCGCTTTTTTTTCATCGGATTTATGATCTTCCAAACTATTGCCATCTTCTTTGACGACATTTTTAGATGAAGTCTTAGTTTGGAATGCCGTGTACCCGGAATTTGAGCCAAACGAAAGAGAGATTCCGGTTGTGTTATATGACGGTTCAAGATTTAAAATTAAAAAAACTAAAACTGCATACAGAATTGAAAATGTACATGCAAGAATTGCTTTAAGTTTTTTATTCCATCTTGTCATATACAGCATGAGTGCAATTCCAACAGGGATTAAAATTATTGTACAAAAGGAGGCTACAGTGATGGCTGAAAAAATTTTGCTTCTCTGCATTCAAACTTTTCTCCAAGCATTTTTCATTATTGTCAGTATTAGCAACCCCATTGTCTATAATAATCATCTATCTTGATTTTTATTTCCTCAGTGATGATTTTTTTATCACCATCTGTGTACAGCGCATCAACGACATCTTTCATTGTAACAATTGCCCGAGCCGAAAATCCGTATTTATCTGTAATTGTCTCAAGAGCTGATTTTGAGGAGTCAGGAGCGCGTTCAAGACGATTGAGGCTGACAATTTCCCCGACAATTTTAATTCCGTTTGGAGACGTTTCCTGTGCCTTGATTTTTGGATAAACTTCTTCTATCGATTTTCCTGAAGTTGTAACGTCTTCAATTATGATTATGCGATCTCCGTCTTTTATGTTGTACCCAAGTATAGCACCTTTATCAGCGCCGTGATCTTTAGTTTCTTTACGGTCGCAGCAATATTTTACTTCTTTTCCAAAAAGTTCAAAATAAGCGATTGCCGTCGTCACTGCAAGAGGGATACCTTTGTACGCAGGTCCGAATAAAACATCAAAATCATCTCCAAAGTTGTCGTGGATTGCGTGAGCGTAATAGCGACCAAGTCGTGCAAGCTGGCTGCCTGTGACATAAGCACCTGCGTTCATAAAAAAAGGAGACTTTCGTCCGCTTTTCAAAGTGAACTCTCCAAATTTTAGAACACGTGATTCAACCATAAAATCAATGAATTCTTTTTTATAATGTTCCATAAACACCATCTTATTGGAATTATTAAAATTATGAAAGTCTGATAGCTTTATATAAAATGTCTAACTCTATTTTCCAAAAATATCAAAGTAGCCTGCGATAAATACTGTCAAAATTATGAGAGGCGCAATGTAACGAAGATAAAATCTGAATATTTTATTTTTAGGGAATTTAAATCCATCACCGGCATCAGCTTCTTCAATAAATTTGTCCCAACCCCAGCCGCTTTTCCATGTGCAAAATAAAAGGAAAATAAGAGAGCCGAGCGGCAAAAGATTTTGACTTACAATAAAGTCTTCCATAGCATCGATTGAAGCGATGTGCCGACCAAAATGAACTCCAGCCCAAATATTCATTCCAAGTGCGGCAGGTACGGATAAAATAAAAATTGCAAAAAAGTTTATTACTACAGACTTTGTCCGAGACCATCGGAACTTGTCCATCGGGAATGCAACTATATTTTCAAAAACAGCAATCACTGTTGAAAGAGCTGCAAAACTCATGAATAAGAAAAACAAGGAGCCTGATATCCGGCCTGCGACAGCCCCCATCGCATTAAAGACATTTGGCAATGAAACAAATACAAGTCCTGCGCCCGAACCGGCATCGACATTGAACGCTGCACAAGCCGGAAAAATAATCAGTCCGGAAAATATTGCAACAAATGTATCAAGCCCAATCACACGAAGCGATTCCCCTGTCAGAGAATAATCTTTCCCAATATATGAACCGAATATTTCCATTGCTCCAATTCCAAGACTCAGAGTAAAGAACGCTTGCCCCATAGCGGCGTAAATTGTATCCCATAACCCTTTTTCACCGCTTAAAAGATTTTTAAAGTTCGGTTTAAGATAAAATTCGTATCCTTTGGCAGAACCAGGAAGGAAAATCACGTATACAGCAAGCCCTATCATGATTAAAAAAAGAGCGCTCATCATAATCTTTGTAATGCGTTCAACACCTTTCTGCAATCCTAAGAAACATACTGAAAATCCAAGAAAAATAACAATTCCCATCCAGATTATAAGAGTTTTTGGGTTTCCGACAGTTTCGCTGAACACATTTCCAATTTGGTCAGGAGTGAGCCCAGTGAATTTTCCGCTGAGAGTTGCAAAAAAATATTTTAGGAACCACCCTGTCACAACAGTATAGAACATCATCAAAAGATAGTTGCCTGCAACTGCAAAGATTCCATATATGTGCCATTTTGTACCTGCCGGCTCAAGCCTTTTAAATGCTGCAGACATACTTTTTCTTGATGCACGCCCGACTGCAAACTCACAAACCATCACGGGCAATCCCAAAATTATCAGAAAAACAAGATAAATCAAAACAAAAACTGCACCGCCGTACTTTCCTGTGATGTATGGAAACCTCCAGACATTCCCAAGTCCGATTGCACACCCTGCTGACAAAAATAAAAAACCTATGCGACTTCCTAAAGTCTCCCGATTCTGTTCGCTCACTTAAATGCTCCTGCATTGAAACTTTTTTTTACAAATACGTTTAATAAAAATTGGGCTTCATTCTAGCTTAAATTTCTAATCGTAGCAATAAAATACTGCGTGGAGATTAAATGCTTGCAAGCAAGTTTATTCTGTTCTATAATATTTTTGTGGCAAAACTTTACGTTGTTGGAACTCCGATCGGGAATCTTGGCGACATTACTTACAGAGCAATAGAAACGCTCAAAAATGTTGATTTTATTGCAGCTGAAGACACTCGCCATACTTTGCAGCTTCTTAATCATTTTGAAATTAAAAAGCCGCTTGTTTCCTGCCGAGCTCAAAACGAACGTTTTGTCGGAGAAAAAATAGTCAAACTGCTAGAAGAAAACCACGATGTCGCTTACGTAAGCGATGCAGGTACTCCAGGAATTTCAGATCCGGGAGCTGTCCTTGTAGATATCGTTCGTCAGGCAGGATTTGACATTGTTCCAATTCCGGGTCCGGCAGCATTTGCAACTTTGGCAAGTGTGTCGGGAACAGGCGGAAAGACGCTTATTTTTGAAGGGTTTCTTTCTCCAAAATCTGGTAAACGGCGAGCGCGTCTCAAAGAGATTCTTGAAACAGGTGACGCCGCAGTAATTTACGAAAGTCCGTTTAGAATTACTAAACTTCTTGCGGATATTGCCGATATTGATAGTAACCGCCGCATAGTTGTAGGACGGGAACTTACAAAACTGCATGAAGAAATAACGAGCGGAACAGCATCTGAATTGCACGCTGATTATTCTTCAAGACAATCTATAAAAGGAGAGTTTGCGGTTTTTGTTTCAGGCATAAAAAAGTTTAAGATTTCTGAAAAATCTACCGATAATTAAAAGGTAGAGAGGTAGAACGTTATGATGATAAATAGTGTAAACAATGTTACTCAGGTAAACAATGTTCAAAATCTCCGCAAAACTGAAAATTCGGCTAAAGTAGAACGAAATGAAGATTCAATCACTTTATCTGCTGAAGCTAAAGAGATGGCGGAAGTTTATTACATGGAGAAAGTTGCGAAAGAAACTCCTGATGTAAGAACTGAAAAAGTAGCTGAAGTTATTGAAAAACTCAAAGATCCGAATTATTTAAATGATGCCGTACTCAATTCGGCAGCAGATAAATTTTTGTCTGCACTTGGTATATAATTAGTCGTATCGATAAACTAAAAAAAAGGCGGGATTCTTGAATTCCGCCTTTTTTTATCAACATAGAGTGACTAGAGCAGGGAGATTATAAAATTGTCAGACTTTATTTTCAGAATAAACCCGTACATTGTGCTTGGTTCTTACTCAATAAGCAGAATCGGCTCGCAAGTTCTAGAATGGGGAACGAGATTCATGGTAATTATAGACCCGTTTCTAAACGAAGCAAAACTTGCAAAACAGATTATGGAATCTCTCAACGACAGAAAAGTTGAAGGCTTTCTCTTTGCAGACATTGCAGAAGGTCCTACTTCTAAAAACATCGAACGAGCGTTAGACCTTGCAAGAGACAGCCACGTGCACGGAATCATTGCGATTGGCGGAGAAAAAGCTATTCAAACAGGACGTGCGGTTGCCGCTTTTTTCAACGAAATTCACAACTTTTATAATTTTATAGACGGTGCGCTGCCAAACACAACTCCAATTCCTTGTATATGCGTTCCTACGACTTATCGTACAATTTATACATTTACATCAGAAATCCCAATCATAGATTCACGAAGTAATCAGTTGAAATTCTTAAAAGTTCAAAAATCAGTATGCAAACTCATCCTTATTGACCCAAATTTGATGCTTTCTCTGACTGCAAATCAAAAAGCAACTCTTTCGCTTGAACTGATAGGTATAGCAATTGAAGCATATCTTTCACAAAAAGCGAGTTTTTTTAGCGATATGCTCGTTGAAAAAGGTCTTGAGCTTCTATCTTACGCTCTCGACGGTTCTCCATCGTTAGACATCACAACGCCGGAAGAAGTTTTGTTGACTCAAGCGGGTTGCATGCTGTCTCTCGCTGCTGCATCTTCATCTCCGGGTCTTACGACTCTCCTTTCGCTGAGCATATATTCGCGCTACAAAAAAGGAAAATCGCTTATATCTTCTATTCTTATTCCTTATGAAATTGACGATGCAGTTAAATTCAAACTTGCTAAAATTGAAAAACTTTCACACATTATACGAGCATGCCCTAATGATGTAACGGGAGAAACTGCAGGTCGCGCTTTGAGCGATTATGTCAGGCAAAAAATTGCAAAAGAACGCCTCCCAACACGCTTAAAAGATCTTGATCTCACGATTGAGCAACTTTCTCTGCCTGTAGAAGATATAAAAGAAATCAACTTAATCAACAATCTTCCTCGAAGTATGACAACAGATGATTTATTCGATTTTATAAAATTGGCTTATTAAAAAAATATGATAGAACCCGGAAAATTATTTCAGCTCGAAGGCGGACAAAAACGGCGTAAACTTGCACTTACGTTCGGGGCTCTTGAACGCGATATTCAAGGGATTGCAGAAAAGGGAACAGAATATTCATTTACTAATATCCTGCGTCCGGAATACATCAGGCAGCTTGTTGGAATTTTATTAAAAGATCCAAAACTTCCTGAGAGCGCCGGTATTGAATTGCAAAGACTTTTGTCTAAAGAACCGCTCGACGAACTGCGCATCTGCAATTTTGCCAGAAATAACCTTCTTTCAATCATCGGAACTTTTCCTGCCGAATGGGATCTTGTGATCGCCCCTCATGTTCCTCAAAAAGACGAGAACGGAGTTGTAAGACAAAGAGATTTTTATCCTGGCATGTGCATTTATGCAGAAGACATACGTTCTCCTTTCAACATCGGCTCTATTTTTAGGACGGCAGAAGCTATGGGTGCTGAAAAAATATTTATTTCGCAAAACTGCATCGATCCAAACCAACCTCGTGCAAAACGTTCGGGAATGGGCTGCATTGAAACTATGAAATGGGAAAGGGCCAGCTTGGATAATCTGCCAGAAACGCTCCCTATCTTTGCGCTTGAAACAGGCGGCACAGACATAAACGAGTTCAAGTTTCCAAAAAAAGGGATATGCATAATCGGTTCTGAAGAACTGGGGGTAAGCCCCGACGCACTATCTAAAGCTACTTACGGACGAGTTACAATTCCTATGAAAGGATTAAAAGCCAGCTTAAACGTCGGGGTCGCATTTGGAATTCTTATACAAAAATGGGTTGATTCTTTAACACTTCTTTAAATTGGCAAATTATCGATGAAAACTGTTTTTCAGTTTCGATACTAAAATCACGAAGAATATTTTTTTCAATTTGATAAAAATCTATCTCTTGTTCATCAAAATATTGCATCATCTCAGCAAGGTGAAGGATTTCTACAATCGGAACATATTTTTTTTGCGTCACCGCAATGCTGTTCCAGCCAAAAAGTTGTTTGCAAATTGCAGTTGGGAATCCGAACTTTTTTGTGAACACAAGATTTAAATAGTTGCGTGCGTTACCATGTCGGAAAATATCGATAATCTGATCCGAAAGACCTTCAAACTGTTTGCTCAATTCCGTGATGTTTTCTATCTGTTCCTCGCTTGCAGTTGCAACAAGAGCTGGACCGATGCTGTTAAACAGCCCAAGCAGATAAAAATATTCTTCATCGACATTTATTCCATCGATGTTGAGAGGTATATCATATCTGTTTTTTAAAAGATTATATGCATAGAACGCCGTACAGTGCGCATGTTCCCAAATCCGTTCAAGTTCCACCGTTTTATCTACAAATTTGCAGGAAGGATTTTTATATGAATAAACAAACCTGAGTTCATCATCGGAAAGAAGCTCTATAACTTTTGGCAAATTAAAACACTTTTTGTCTTTTTTTAAAGATAATGTAAATAAGAGCATTGAAAGGGTTATATCTGTACGAACAAAACGAAGCAGAGCATTGCGGTTGATTTTTTCTTCAGAAACAATCTTTTTTGCCACTTCAAAATTTTCTTTTATAACCGGCAGTTGCTCTTGCATATAGATAAATTCATAAGACAGTATTTCAACGCCGGCGAAAATCTGGTCGCTGCAAGGGAGAATGATACGAGTGACAGTTTCTTTTTCAGTGCAGAAAACTTGATAGTTATCCTTTGAGAGCCCAACTTTGTGGAGCATCAAAATTATTATGATGATTCCAAGCCCTGCGCCTTCAGACTGATCGATTACGTTAGCAAGCACTTCTTCCATGTTGTCGTATTTTTGTGCGCTGTCGAGTTTCTTTTGGATCCGTTCTTCTTCAAAAACTGTCAATGTGCAGTTATTTTTTATTTCGATATAGATTTTATCTGTTTCAATGCGAAGTATCAGCTTTATATAAAGACCAGCTTTTCTTTGAAGCTCCAGATAGTGCGCAATATTTGTAACAGTCTCCTCTTTGAATGATACCATTCCTTTTTCGTACTCATCTGGGTTGTTTATATCAAGCCCTAGTTCCTGAAAATATATACGCTTGGTGTTTGCCTTTTTAGAATTTGCAAGCAACTCTCTTACACAAAATTCAATGTACTCTTTAAGATATTCTTGGTGGCATTCTTCCAAGAACATATCTATGACGCCACTGATGTATGCTTCCATATTCTTGGGGAGAGTGTAAGATGTGATTTCAATCGGCATCTGAAGGCGAATGGAATTTCTGATTTTTTCTCTATCGCATTCCAAATGCTCATCGAGTTCGTTACCCATGTAAAGTAGTTTATATCATTTATGTTACTTTGAAAAGTATCATAATTAAAACTGTCAAAATCTTGAGATGCTATAAAGTTATTGTAAAGTTAACAATGTTGTCTGCTTGTGGAATTTGCAAAAAAGCCGATAACCATTTATAGTGAAATATATATTATGAATAGACTGACACCACAAGACATTGAAAAATGTATATCAACTTTAATTTCGAGAAATAAATTATGGGCTGGCAAAAATGTTCAGATTTATTTTATTGCAAACATCACAGCCGGTTGTTTTACAAACAAAAAAAAATCAAAGTATTATAAAATCCTTTTTAATAAAACTGAAGCAGATTCTCTTAAATCACCGGCATGCACTTCATCTGTAATTACAAAAATATTCAATACGGAATACACAGGTCATGCAAAAGACCTTGCAGATGCCGTAGTCACAGAGCTGATTGCAACATTCCGCCCCGAAACAGAATGTGTGCTCGTCACTGCAGGCGGAGACGGAACATCTCTTGAAGTTCAAACTGCATTATATCTTGCAGCCCAAAGAGAACCGAGAAAAAAAGAGATGATCATGAATCACATAACGCTGCTTCGACTTCCGCTCGGAACCGGGAATGATGGAACGGACGGTCACAGCATTGAAGAGACATTTGAAATCCTTAGGAATGCAGTAACTTTTACAAACGCGCGAGCTTTAAAAATCTACACGAAAGGCAAACACACTGAAGATGATATAAAACGGCTTGGAAAAGATCATGCAAAATACAATACGATAAAAACTCCTTCTCCGTGGTATTGCTTTAATATAGTGAGCATGGGATTAGACGCTTATGTAGTTTACATGACAAACACCGTAAAACGAAAATTTCCGGGAAATTTTTATCATCTGTGCGTTCCTCTGAGCGGGCTTGTCTACAACAAAGATTTTCCAATGGGAACAGCTACAGTTGAATTTTTTGATGAAAACGATTCTAAAGTTGGCGAGCTGACAGAACCGATAACGCTGATAGCTGTCGGAGCTTCCGGAAACAGAGTTTACGGAGGCGGTCACAAAGTTTTGCCGAATGAAAACAATGTCTGCATTGCACCTAAAATCACACTTGCTCGGCTGATAAGAGACAATCACCAATTTGTAGACGGTTCGTTTGTCGGAACCGATTTGGCGAGCCTTCACTCTGCTGAAAAAATCAGAATTAATTACGACAAAGCAATTCTCGTGCAAGCAGATGGAGAAGTTGTTATGTTGTGCAAGGAAGATTTTCCTCTTGTCGTAGAAAAAACTGCCCCTTGTATAAGAATTATTTCTTCCAGAACGCAGGCATAAAGAAAATCATTATTGTGTAAAGTTCAAGACGACCCGCTAACATAGCAAAACAATACCAGTATTTTAACAAGTCAGGCAAAAATCCAAAATTCGAAGTTGGACCGAGCAACCCAAAAGCAGGCCCTACGTTGCCGACCATTGTAAGCGCTCCTGTAAATGCAGTCCACAAATCCAGATTTGCGACACAACCTGCAAATGTCGTAATCATCAAAAGTACAAAATAAACTGACATAAACGCTACAACGCTAAAAACAATATCTTTTCTTCCTGTGCGGCCGTTCAACCTTATCGCAAAAACTCCTCGAGGGTGAATCATAAGGCTAGTCTCATTTTTAATCTGTTTTCCAACTATAACCCAACGGATTACTTTAATACCGCCGGCAGTTGAACCGGAACAACCACCTATAAAATACGTCAACAAAAGCCAGAATTGTGCCGCCGCCGGCCATTTTATAAAATCGGCTGTCGCAAAACCTGTTGTTGTAAGCAGAGAAACTACTTGAAATGATGAATAGCGCAGGCTTTTTCCGATTCCGCCGTAATATGATTTTAAAGAAATTGTCACTGCCGCTATAAAAACAACGACAATTGCGATGTATGCTTTGAGTTCAGAGTTGCTTGATATATCTCTGAATTTGCGTGAAACTACGTAAAAATAAAGGCTGAAGTTGACCCCGGAAAGGAACATAAAAATCGTGCAGATTATTTCGATAGAGGCAGAATTATACGCTCCAACAGAAGCGTTCCTTGTAGAAAATCCGCCTGTACCGAGAGTTGCAAATGAATGCGCAAGTGCATCTACAAAATCCATCCCTGCGATTTTCAAAGCAAGTGTCTGTACAAGTGTCAGCCCTACATAAAGCCCCCAAAGAATTTTAGCAGTTGTTGTGATTCGGGCGGTGACTTTTCCTTTTTCAGGACCTGTAGTTTCTGCTTTTATCAGCTGGAATCCGCCGACTCCAAGCAAAGGCATAAGAGCAACGGTAAGAGTTACAATTCCCATTCCTCCAATCCAATGAGTAAGACAGCGCCACATATTGATTGAGCGCGGCAAACTTTCAACTTCCGACAAAACAGTTGAACCTGTAGTTGTAATTCCGCTGATGCTCTCAAAAAGTGCATCAGCAAAAGAATTAAAACATCCGCTGAAATACAGAGGAACAGTACCCATCAAACTTGAAACAACCCACGAAAGTGCGACAATAAGATATGTCTGGCGAGTGTTCATAGAAAACTTCATTTTGCGAGTTGGAAGATTTACTGCAAGCCCTAAAATAAAGCTCACAATCATCGGAATTATAAACACAAGATAAACTGATGATTCACCGTACGCAAATGCAACTGCAAGCGGAATCGCAAAAGAAGCTCCGACAATTGAAAGCAAAATTGTAACGATTTTAAAAAATGTAATAGTAAAAGACATCGTCTCACCTGTTTTGATTAAATGCTTGTAAAATCTGAAATGATTTTTTTGCTGTCTTCTGAATTTGTAATTAAAACAACGTGGTCACCGGCAGCAAATTTTGTACTTCCGTTTACAATATTATATTGCTCAACTCCGGCTTTTCGTGCCATGAGAACGAGGAATGTGCCGGGATTAGAGATTTCTTTTAATTCTTTTCCGTTTGTTTTTGAATCGGGAGATATTTCACATTCGACAATTTCGAGCTGTCCATTAGTAACGGTGTGAATCTCTTTTACAGATTTTCCGCGAAGATGACTCATGATTGAATCTACAACTACATCTCGGAGCGGAACAGGAACGTCTATACCTAGTCGTGTAGAAATTTCTGCAAATGCAGAGCTTCCTACAAGGCTGATAGTCTGTTTTACGCCGAGCGATTCCAGATAAGCTGCAAGAACCATATTCAACTCATGATTGTGAGTTGTACAAATTGCAAGATCAAAATCAGTTATTCCCTCTTCCCTGAGAAAAGTTTCATCTGTTGCGTCTGCTCGAAGAATGCGAGCGTTTGCAAATTTCTCTGATGCTTCTTTTGCATTCTCATCTTTGCTGTCAATTATTACAAAATCGAAAGAACGTTTTGTTTTTATATTCGTAAAAAACTGTTTAATTCCTCCAGCTTTTTGAGCTCCCATTCCCATAAGTTTTTCTGCGACAATTGTTCCAATTCTTCCGGCACCAATCATCACAACTTTGTTGAGAGTGTTTTGCTCTGCTCCACACAATGCAAGTACTTCTCCAATTTGCTCCTTTGAAATAAGCACCCCTATTGTTGAGCCTGCCTTAAGCTGTGTTTCACCGGAAGGAAGCATTGTCTCACCATCTCGTTCAATATACGCAACGATAAATTTTACGTCTGTTTTTGTGTGTATCTCTTTGAGGATAACGCCGTCCAGTGTGCTGCCTTCTTCAATTGTAATCCGCGCAATTTCGAGGTCTGTATTATCGAAAGAAATTATATTACCGATTGCCCCGTTTTCTACAGCCTGAAAAATTGCATCAGCAGCTTCTACGTCCGGATGAATCATATAGTTGATTCCATAGAGAGGTCGATGTTTACCGGCAAAACTGTTCGGGTGTTTTTTTTCTGCTTTTGCAGTATTCACATAATATGCATAGTTTCGGACTCTGGCGATTTTTAAAATATCAGGGTAAACTGCGTCTACGAGAGAACATGTGATCATGTTCACTTCATCGGAAGCGCTTACACAAATCAATGCATCGGCTTTTGCAATTCCAACTTCTTCAAGTGTGTCGAGGTTATTTCCATCTGCACACATTACTGTGCAGTCAAGTTGATTCGAAACATGACGGATTATATCTTCATCGTTATCTATAACAGTGACTTGATTTTTTTCATTTATCAGCAATTTTGCGAGCTGAATTCCAGTGAATCCGGCTCCGACTATAACAATACGCATTCGTTGATTATACAATAATAAATAAAAAATTCAAATTTTTTGAGTTTTTTTATCAGAAAGATTTAAGAAGGACATCGTTGCAATAAAAGTGTGATTTTGCAAACATTTTATTCCTCCGACAATTTAGATTTCTTATTGCTTGCAATAAAAAATCCTGCAAATACAGAGGCACATACAACTGTTGACGCTAGTGATTCAAGAATTGCATTGAAAGATAGTGTACCTATCAACGCCCAGTAGCCGATACCTCCAAGAGCTTTTCTAACTGCGCCGCCTTCAAATATATAAAGGCAGCCGATTACCAGCAGAGTATGTGCGGCAGTTGCAATAAACCCCGTAACTGATGCAGAAACAGTTTTCGGCATGTGTGGGATAAGATTCAACAGTTTCCAGCACAGCCATGCGACAACCGCTAGAAGAAGGCGCGGCAAAACAGAGCAAAGAGGATTTATAAACAGAGGGTCTAATACGCCTGTAGGAGTCATCGCTGCCTGAATTAGAGACAATACACCAAAAGATAAGCCGACAAACAATCCTTCTGGAAGCCCTGCGAGCATACAGATAAGAATTACAGGAATCTGAAGAATTGTGATGCTTGCAGTTAGGCTCAAAGTGATAAACCCAAGTTTTGTGATTCCAAGTACAATTACAAGTGCGCTGAAAGCACCTGTCAAAGCCAACTTTCTGTTGCGGGTCAATGTTCTTTTTGTGTTTTCTACCATTTGTGTCTCCTTAATTAAGCCGTATACTAACGGTTTCAAATATTTTTGTCAAACTTTTTCATCGACTCCGAGCCCGAACAGAGAGTAGTCTGCGCGGCAAGGATCTTTTGGGAATGCGATGCGCAGTTTTTCGGTCAATTTTTCTGCGGTTTTTCGGCTTGCATTTACGCCATGCGACAAAAGCCCTAACTTTACAGCTTCCTGCATCACGTGAACATCAAGAGGTATCAACAACTCGGCAGGATTTGCCCACTTCCATAGCCCAAGGTCAACAGGAGAATTCATACGTACCATCCAGCGAAGATACATGTGAATGCGCTTGTTGGCACTCGAGCGACCCTTTGGGACTATCGCTGATTTTGGAAACAGAGAAGAAAGAGCGTCCGCAACATTAAAAGGTTTTTTCTCGCTTAAATTGCAGTTCAAAAAATCCAATTGTTGTCTGACAGCTTCTCCTAAAGAAACATATTTTGTTACAATTTCTCCCAATTCACTAAACAAATCGCGCATATCATCGTAGGAATAAAAACGATAAAACTTTTTTTTGCCGGTGCCAAAATTGGGAGAATTCGATTTGAGCCATTCAATAAAAACTTGCCCTTTTGATAGAGCCGGATCTGTCGGCATTTCCTGTGACATCTGCAAAATCTGCTTTATTTTTGGAATAAACTGTTTACGATTTCCAAAAGCGAGCATTGCAGCGATAAAAGAAGCGCATTCTACAGCTGTAACACCATCATTTTTTATATCAAACCAGCGCAGAAATTGAGACGGATCGGAATCTGGAAATGAGGTATTTTCGTATTTGTCTGCGAGTTCAATCAGATGTAGTTTTAATTCTTCTGTCATTTAGCCAATCAAAGGTTTTTGCTTTTTGCTTATCGGTTCACAAGTAAGGTCTATGCCGAGTTTTTTGAAAATTTTTCTGTCGACTTCACTTAGCATAACTGTCGTATGAACTTGACATCCTTTTAAGTTTGGAAACTGTTCAATTGCGCGGCGGCAGTTCTCGTCGTCTTTAGAAAGCATCGCAAGGGCAACAAGAACCTCATCAGTGTGAAGACGAGGATTTTTTCCTGCTAGATAAGTGACTTTCATCTTTTGAATAGGTTCTATCATCTCTTTTGGAATCAGCTTCAACTTGTGATCAATTCCAGCAAGATATTTATTTGCATTTAACAAAAGAGCTGCACTTGTTCCAAGCAAATCCGAAGTTTCCGAAGTGATTATTGTTCCGTCTGCAAGCTCTATCGCAGCTGAAGGCACTTTAGATTTTGCGGCACGTTCTTTTGCCGCAACAGTAACTCTTCGGTCATCTGTAGTGATATTCGCCTGCTTCATCAAAAGTTCAATTTTGCTGACTTCGCTTTCGGAAGCATTTCCTTGTACAAGATTATTCAAAGTTGTGTAATATCGGCGGATGATTTCCTGCTTACTTGCTTCGCAGCAAACTTCATCATCGTAAATACAAAAACCTGCCATATTTACACCCATGTCTGTCGGCGATTTATATGGATTCTTTCCGTAAATTCCTTTAAAAATAGCATCGAGAACAGGGAAAATTTCTATATCGCGGTTGTAATTGACAGTTGTTTCTCCATACGCTTCAAGGTGAAACGGATCTATCATGTTTACATCGTTCAAATCGGCTGTTGCGGCTTCGTATGCAAGGTTGACAGGATGTTTTAGAGGAAGATTCCAGATTGGGAATGTTTCAAACTTAGCGTATCCGGCTTTAATTCCTTTTTTGTTTTCCTGATACAGTTGGCTTAGACAAACAGCCATTTTTCCGCTTCCAGGACCTGGTGCCGTAACTACTACGAGAGGTCTTGTCGTTTCGACATAATCATTTTTTCCATATCCTTCATCGCTGTCGATAAGCGCAACATTAGACGGATAACCCGGAATTGTATAATGATAGTAAGTCTTGATATTCATTTTTTTGAGTTTATTGCGGAATATCTTTGCAGCTTCCTGACCTGAGTAGTGAGTGATGACAACGCTACCTACCATAAGCCCACGGCTTCTGAATTCATCGCGAAGCCGCAGAACATCTTTATCATAAGTGATTCCAAGGTCTCCGCGCACTTTGTTTTTTTCAATGTCGACTGCGCTGATTACAATGATAATCTCTGCCATGTCTGCAAGCTGCATGAGCATCTGTAATTTGCTGTCAGGATGAAAGCCCGGCAAAACTCTGGCTGCATGGTAGTCGTCAAAAAGTTTTCCACCGAATTCCAGATAGAGTTTATCGCCGAAGGAAACAATTCTCTCTTTTATGTGCTCTGATTGAATTTTCAGATATTTTTCATTATCAAATCCGCATTTCATACGGGATTAAATTATAATATCTTTCTGTTTTTTTAACAACTTCTGCTAAAAAATAGATTGACGAAAAACATTGGCACATCTGCTAAAAATTGTCCTGTGAAAATAAAAATGCAAATTCGTGTGACTCTTTTATTTACTGCTCATGCCATTTCTTAAAAATCAAAGATGTGTTCACGCCGCCAAAAGCGAAGTTGTTTGACATGACATATTCGCAATCAATTTTACGACCTTCGTCTCTTATATAATCCAAATGTCCGCATTCCGGGTCAACATTGTGCAAATTCAAGTTCGGATGGAACCATGATTCGTTCATCATGTTGATTGTAAGCCAAGCCTCTACAGCGCCACATGCACCGAGAATATGCCCGATGTAACTTTTTGTCGTAGAAATAGGAATTACTCGATTGAAAACTTTATAAACAGCCTGAGTTTCCGTTATATCTCCGTGAGGGGTTCCTGTTCCGTGAGCGTTTACATAAGCGATCTGCTCTTTTGAAATGCCTGCATCTGCAATTGCCATTTCAAGACAACGAGCCTGAGTTTCTTCATTAGGAGAAGTGATATGTGAACCATCGGAATTTGTAGCAAAACCGGCAATCTCTGCGTAGATTTTTGCACCGCGCTTAACTGCGTGTTCCAAATCTTCCAAAATAAGTGTTCCGGCACCTTCTCCAATTACAAGTCCATCGCGGTCTTTATCAAAGCACTTTGGAGTTTCACCAGGTGTTTTGTTCATAACAGAAGTTGCTCCAAGCGTGTCAAAAATTGCTGCATCTGGAGCCGAGAGTTCTTCAGCACCGCCTGCAATCATCATTTCCTGACGTCCGTCTTCAATCGCTTCATACGCATATCCGATTGACTGAGAACCTGATGTACAAGCGGTATCAGTGATGATTACACGACCGCGAATCTGCCAATAAACGCTCATGTTACATGCGTTTGTCTGCGGCATTGCTTTTATGTAAGTTTGGCTGTTCAGATGAGAGGAGTCACCTGTCTCAACCATTTTTGCGAGGTCTCCGATAGCATCCATGCTTCCCATGCAAGTTCCGTATGCAATACCTGTGAGCCCGTTTTTAAGTTCTTCTACAACATCTTCGCCGTCTTCTGTCAGACAGCCTGCCATTTTCAAGGCATCTGTTGTAGCCAAAAGTCCAAGCATCGCGACTCTGCCCATACCCCGTATTTTTTTTCGTGGAAAAGAAGGGAGCGGTTCATCATAAGGGCACGCCAAACGGGTATTCATTTTAGTATAGCGTTCCCATTCCGGCATATATCGTATTTTGTTTTTATATGATTTAAGATTTTTGAATGCCGTGTCCCAATCGCGACCAAGTGCGCTTACCATTCCGCCGCCTGTAACAACAACACGGCGTTTCCCATTAGGTTTAGTAAATTCCATAATATTTATCCTCAAACCAATTTTTTGAAATTTATGTTCAGATTAAAACGCTCCGCACATTACCGTGTGTTTTTTTGATTACATTCCGCCATCTATTTCAATAACTTGACGAGTGATATACGCAGCGCCTTCAGAAAGCAGAAAAACGACTGCCGCAGCGATTTCTTCAGGTTTTCCTGCGCGGCCCATCGGAATTGCTTTCATAATCATTTCGTAAGCTTCAGGGATGATTGCTTTTGTCATATCAGTGTCTATTACGCCCGGAGCAATTGCATTACATGTGATTCCGCGTCCTGCAAGTTCAACAGCAAGTGCTTTTGTAGCACCGATGATACCGGCCTTTGAAGCACTGTAATTTGTCTGTCCTCTGTTTCCGTCTACACCGCTTACAGAAGACACTGTGATGATACGACCACCTCGTTTGTTTTTGCGGCTTGCCATCGGCATTAAAAGCGGATTGATTACGTTGTAAAAGCTATCGAGATTTGTGTGGATAACCTTATCCCAATCTTCACCGCTCATTGCGACAAATGCATTGTCACGTGTAACACCGGCGTTGTTCACAATTCCCCATAGTGCGCCATAATTTTTTGCCATTTCGGAGAGTTTTGCTTTACAATCTTCGCGGTTTGAAACATCGAATTGAATGATTTCACCGCTGCCGCCATTTGCTTTTATCTGTGCAAAAGTTTCTTCGGCGTTTGCCTTATTTCCATTGTAATGGCAAATTACATAATATCCGGCTTTTCCGGCTTCAACTGCAATTGCGCGACCGATGCCGCCGCTTGCTCCTGTTACCAATACTTTTTTGTCTGCATTTTGATTTTCCATTTTATTCTCCTTGCTTCATGAAAGATTCACACTGCCGTATGTTCATCCAATAATCTTTTTTATCAATCTCCAAATAATGCGTGCGCATCTTCTGTTTCCATAACTGACACTTTCGTTGTCACAACAGGAGCCGCATCTCCTTTATTTGCATATAGTTCACAGATATATCTGTATATGTGATTTTCCTCATCTCTAAAATCTTCAACTGTCTTCATCTGAATTGTTGTGTTGTTTTTGAGATAACCGACGCTTGCATTGAATTCCATTACAGAAAGTATAAAGCCTGGTAGCGGCGAGATTCTTTTTATTGTGTTTGTGATTCCCGTCAGTGCAGAAACTCCCTGCGCCATAAATTCAAAACCTGCCCAAGTTGGAACTCCGTCAAATTCCGATTCATAGAAAATACAATCTTCTGTGATATCATATTCACATGTAATTGTGTGTTTTTCAATATCATGCTGAGTGACACGTGATAGCAAAAACATCTTCCCTTTGTGAGGCAAGTAATTTATCAGCTCGTCGCGCTCAATATGCTGTTGAATTTCCATAAAAACCCCTATCTGATTCCAATCGCAAGGCAGGCATTTGCCCCGCCAAAAGCAAACGAATTCGAAAGACAAATTTTAATCTTCTTATTTGCTGAATAGTTTTTTTCTACGATGTTGAGATTCGGAAGCTCAGGATCATATTCTTTATCCCACACATGCACAGGTAATGCTACATTATTTATCGCTTTATAGCAAATAGCCGCCTCTACAGCAGCCGCAGCGCCGAGCGTATGTCCCGTCACCGGT
This sequence comes from Treponema sp. Marseille-Q3903, assembly GCF_014334335.1. Taxonomy (NCBI): domain Bacteria; kingdom Pseudomonadati; phylum Spirochaetota; class Spirochaetia; order Treponematales; family Treponemataceae; genus Treponema; species Treponema sp. Marseille-Q3903. Next base: position 423,347 of record NZ_JACSEU010000001.1, on the reverse strand, counting down.
TTTGTTGAGCTCACAGGAACCTTATAATCGCCAAATATTTTATCGATTGCAATAGATTCCATGCTATCGTTCAACTTTGTTCCTGTCCCGTGCATATTTATATAATCAACATCTTTCGGAGATATTTTTGCGCTTTCAATCGCACGTCTGATTGCTTTTATAGCTCCTTCACCGCTTGGGTCGGGAGAAGTCATGTGATATGCATCGGAACTCTCTCCCCAACCGAGCAATTGAATATTGTCATCTGGGCGAATAGGTTCTTTTGTCAAAATAAAAAATGATGCACCTTCGCCAAGAGTGATCCCGTGCCTGTTTTTACTCAAAGGGTTTGTAATTTCAGGAGAAACGGCTTCAAGGGCATTAAAACCTACAAGGACAGTATCGGAAGAGGCATCTACTCCGCCGACTACTACAGCGTCAACAAGCCCCGCAAGGATGAGCTCCGCCCCTTTGATAATTGCACCGGCACTTGAAGAACATGCCGTGCTGAACGTATTTGCAGGACCTTTCAGACCATATCTGGCTGCAATGTATTTTGCAACATAACTTGCGCTTTGAACTTCGAGAGTAAAATCTTCAGGGAATTTTTGAGTTTCGAGGTACACTCTGTCAGCGGAGATTGATTGCTCTTCGCCGTTGTCGCACGAACCTATACATACGGCTACACGTTCTGAACCGTATTTAGATTTTACAATTTCAATATCATCAGAAACCTGATTCAATGCACCTTGCTCAATCTGCAAAATTCGAGAGTTGTTTTCAGATGCACTCTTCAATTTTTCTTCATCTATTTTCGCTGCAAAAAAATCAACTCCGTTACATGCTTTCACTCTTTTTATCACGCTCTGATTGCCGGCAACGACAGAATCCCATAATTCATCGATTGTAACACCGGCAGCTGTCATTACGCCGGGCTTTGAAATATAAATATTCATACTAAGTAAACCTTATCTTACTGAATTCCTTCATTTTTGAAAACCACGCACAGCTTATTCTTCAATTTCTGTAATGTGATATATATATCCCCTCAAAAAATTTTCAATTGTCACATTGTTTTTGCTTATTGTTATCTGTTCTACAACGTCTTTTCCGCTGATTATTTTTCTTATCTTTCCATTTTCGCTGAGCTCTTCTTCAAATAATATGCCGGATTTTTCGTAATTTTTTTTCAAACTGTCAGATGTGTAATAAGCGTTTTGGATGTCTGCAATTATGTATTCAGGTTTTATCTTGCCAAAAATCATCCCAGATGAAAAGCTCGCAGTATCACCATCGTATTCAAGGCTGCCCAAATCCGTTCCCATCGCACTGATAAGAGAAAGCTGAAGAGCTTTTTTGTCGGCATGAAAATATGCTAAAAACGAAAAACTTTGTCCTCCAAATTCTCCAAAAATCTGTTGCATAGAATCTTTTGTACACTCTATATTTTCCGTTGAAAGAAGCTGAATTGATTTAGAATTTGTCACATAGACAGGGTTCAGCGCCGAAGTCAAGTTTTTTGATGTCTGACAGGCGGAAAAATACAAAATGATAAAAACTGATAGTGGCAGAAAATTCTTTATATATTTTTTCATCGAAACCTCTCTTTAGAAAACATTTAAATATAAAACACTGCAAAAAAATCTTTCATCTATAGTCCTGTGCAGACCCGTTATCTCTAGCATAAAAGAAAGAACTCAAATAAGCAGTTGTCAAACCGATAAAAATCGACAGTCCAATAAGACGCACAGGCTGAAACGAACTCAAAGCAAGCGCCCCGAACGAAATCCCAGTCGTGACAAATGAAAGCATAGTCGCAAATGGTTCAAGGATTTTTTCTTTTTCTATAGATTTTTCATTTTCTATCATATAAATTATGTAATCAAGCCCAAGCCCAAAAACAAGAATCAAGCCAGTCACCGAAAAGAATTCCAGATTGATTTTTGCAATTCCAAACACAGCGACAGTTACTAGGACAATTAAAAGCGGCACGGAAATTATCTTCAAAGATTGTTTCCATGAATAAAAAAAACGAAGCATTATCAACATCAAAATATAAGCTGCAACAAAGAATTTAATGACCATCACAGTGAGTTTATCGAGGTCTCGGCTCACATCTGCCGATTTGCTTACAAAGTGTACGTCTTCAAAACCGTCCGCAATCGAGCGAAAAAATTCATAATCTTCAACGCTGTTTGGCAAAAGAACCGAATAATACTTTCCTTCGACTTCTCCAATCCATACAGAAGAGATTGAAGAAGTTATAAATTCAGGAACGTTGCCGGCAGCAAAGGAAATGAAGTCACCTGCACTTTGTTCAAAATCAGCTTTCAATTTTTCGGTAAACTTCTTTTCATAGCCAAGCGATTGCAACTGATGAGCGGCGAGTTTCAGCAGTTTTTCTGATGCATATCGAGATTTTTTTTGCTGTTCGATAGATGGAATAAAAAGAGAAGTGCTCATGTAGCCTGCTTTGCCGGAAGTTTTTTCTTCAAAAGCATGACGAAAGTTCTCTTCATTTTCGAGAGCTTGTTGCTCTGTTTCTCCTCCAACGATGTACCAGCCTGACGGATTATATTTGATAATTTTACCGGCGGTTATCTCGTCGTCAAGGAGTTTTCCCTGCATTTTATATAGCGATAAAATATTGTTTTTGATGCGGATATTCCCATGAAATACGATGATTGATGCAATAGAAAAAACAAAAAGCGCTGTGATTGTAATTCTGCCGACTGTTTTATTCTGCGCTCTATCTACAAAAAATCTGAATTTGTCTGCAAGAGGGAGTTTTCGTTCACCGGCAGGTGTTTTTATTTTAGGATAAATTGCAATCGTTGTGAGGAATGAACTCAAAAGCCCTGTCAAGCAAAAAAGTGACATCTGTTTGAGAATTGCAAACGGAGCGAACAAAAGCACCGCAAAACATATCCCTGTTGAACAAATTGCCATGCTGAGCTCAGGCAAGAGCTTTGCCCTGATATCGGAACCTGTTTTTAGAGAGAGGCTGCCTGCCCAGTGAATAAAATAGTGGAGGCTGTAATCTATGCACGAACCTATCAGAGAAGTTCCGAATACCAAAGTGATTATGTGCATCTCTCGAAAGACGGAAATAGTCGCAAGAAACGCCGCCACAATTGAAATCAAAATTGAGCCTGCTGAGAAAATGACAGGTTTCGGACTTTTGAAAACTAAAATTAAAATCGCAATTACGGCGAGCATAGAAATAGTTGCGATTATTGAGATTTCGCGCGCAGCGGCATTTGAGCTTTGACTGCTGTGATAAGGGACGCCAGAATATATAAAATGAGTTTTTTCTCTAGAATCGCCGTTTAAGTTTTCAAAGCGCCTGCATGCGGAATAAATCTCGCTGACTCCATTTTTTTTACTTGCAAGAGCGCTCCCCTTTTTACTCAAGACGGCACGAATCATGATGTACCATTCCCCTTCGTATTGAGAAGCGAGCACTCCATCAACAAGAGACATTGCCGTCCCCGATTTTTGCACGGAAGAAAGATATGAAGAAAAATTGTGTTCTGCAAGCAAAAAAGGGTCTAGCTCAAGGTTGTCCAATGGAAGCATTGTAAAGCCACTGTATGCTTTTGAAAGAGCTCCAAGTGCAAAAGAATCGCCGCCATCAGAGTTGATTGAATCTATTGTTTTTTGATCGAGCATATTCCAGCGGTACTTAAACAAAAAATCTGTTATATCTGAGATAAAAGCCATATCGTTATACAACGAAACAGATTCAAAATTTTCGCTGGAATTGAGCTCTTCGAAAATATTCTCGGCAACATTTTTTGCAGACTGAAAATCACGGTTCGCTACAAGTATAAAAACGTTCCGGCTTGTCTTGGAGAGCATTTTTTCATCAGCTTTGCGGACGCTTTCGAGCGACAGAGATTTTGGAATAAGATTAAACAAATCTGTCTCAAGTTTGAGTTTATCGCGAGAAAATGCAAAAACAAGCAAAAAAGCGGCTACAATCCCAAGATGAAAGATAAGCCATAAAGTGAAAAAAAAATTATTTTTGTTTTTTCTCGGATTGGGCAGTTTATTCATCTAAAGTCAGTTCCTTCGGATACCGCTGATTCGAAAATTCGTATACGATTGAATTGTCTGAAGCCTCTAAAATCTCAAGGCGATTCATTGAAACATCATCTTTGCCTTTAGCCTCGCCTGAAAGAACCAATTTTTTCATTGCTGAAGCGATTGTCGAATCTTTTGGAGTAAGTTCAATTCTCCAGCCGTCATCAACGAGGAAAAACTCTGTTTCAAAGTTGTTTTTCAGTTGTTCGCTGTCGCCGGAAAAAACAGAACTCAAAATCGAAGAGATGTTTTTAAAAACTTGATTTTCAGCGCCGTTTATCACGGATTTTCTTCCATCGGCACTTGTTTGAATCATCTGAGTTTTTGTCAGAACGAGTTTTAAGGGAAACGGTTTTAGAGTTTTCCACATGATTCCATCGGGGCAGATTATATAAACGCCTGAAGATTTCAGCTGTCTGCCATTTGAATTGATTTTTTTTGTCTGCGTAAATTCTCCGATTGTATTTGCCCTTTTGGAAAGTCCTGAGCAGATGTCTTCAAAAGAAATAGCAGACAGATTTTGTGCAAAAAATAATGATAAAACAAGAGCACCAAATAATACTGTTTTATTTTTTTTCATTTAAGATTCCTCTAAGATTCTTCATTTTGAAGTTTCCAAAAATTATGGAAGTTATACCACTGATACGGATATAACAGACAAAACTTTTCTAACTTTTCAACAAACTCTTTACAGCACTGATTTATGCGCTCTTCGCGCTCAGCACGCCGGCAATTAAAATCAATCTTTGATTTTTCTACGTAAAGTTTGTAATTTGAATTAAAAATCGAAAATCGCTCTCTAAAACCGAACATGTAATATACGGGTTTCTTCAAAAGCGCAACCATCAAAAATACGCCATAAGGAAACTCTGCATCTTTGCCGAGAAAAGGATATTTTAATATGCGTTCACGAGCATTCGCTGACGGTCTGTCTCCTGTCGAAACTACGAGCGCTCCTTTTTCTATTTCATCTATCAAAAACACCATTGTATCTGGTCCGACAGAATCAGAATCAATCACGTTTACTATGGAATTGGGGTTTATCATTTTAAGCGTATCTGTAAACTGTTTGCCGACTTTTACGTTCATCACAGCGTATACGGGGACATTTGAAATTGCGCGCATCAGCTCCATATTTCCAAAATGAGCGGTAAGTGCAACCGCCCCTTTTCCGCTCTTTAAGTCTTCAAGCATTTCGTTCAGAGAGTCATTTTGAAGTTGAACCCTTGAAGGCTCTACTTTGCCGAGCCAGCCTTCCATTTTTTCAAAAACACTTAAAGAAAACGAGACAATTTGACGGTAAGAACTAATTCTAAAAGGGACTTTTCCGCCTGTAAATTTTCTCAACTGCTTCTGGTATCTGACCGATTCTTTCCTAGCCCTCGATGAAAAAATCAGATAAAAAAAACTTACAGGAAAAACAAGGCAGCGAATAATGAACGATGGGATAAAGTTCATCATCTTCAAAACAAGTAAAAGAGGCTTGTTTGTTTTTATGGCTTCTTTTTCATCAGCCCAATGTAAATCTTCTTCTTTCATAAAAAAAATCCCACAGTTCACCTCTTTAGAGATTTTTTAATTTTTCTAGCTACAAGATGAGGCAAGCGCAAAATCATACCTATACACAGCCGCGCATAAGTCCCCGAAATTCTCAACGTATCTCTAACATATCTGTAATTTGAAATTCCATCTTTTGGATACGAAACTTTTACCGACTCTGAAATTACAGGAACCCCAAACCAGTGCATTCTTACAAGGATATCGATGTCACAACCCATTCTTGAATCTATATACAACGACTTTTTCAGCACTCTCAAATACTGTTCAACAGGATATATCCTAAATCCAATCATCGCATCTTTGATATCTTTTGACATTGTAACAAAATGAATCCAGCCGTTCGCAAACTTTCGTCCGTTTACTCTATTTTTAGGGGCAGACCGTTCATATTCTGGGAATCCGCATATAATTGCTTCAGGATGTTTTTTAGATTTTTCAATAAAGACCCCTGCTCTCTCTGCATCATGCTGACCGTCGGAATCAATCTGAAAAACATGTGTAATTCCCATTTCACTGGCTTTCAAAATACCGTCGGTCATCGCTTTGCCTTTTCCGCCGTTTTTAGCACGTGTGACTAAAGTTATAACATCAGGATATTTTTCTGCAACCTCGTTGATTCGAACTCTATTAATTTCGTCATTTCCGTCATCTACAACAATAATCGGGTAATTATATTTTAGTAAACTCTGAACGACAGATTCAACTGTAGAACCGTGTCTATAGACAGGAATTACAAAACAGAGATTCATCGCTGCTCGTCCAAATATTTAAATGAACCCGAAGAGTAAACTTTACCTTCAGCGTCGGCATCTGCCATTTTAAAAGTGACAGTCTCTTTTGCTGCACTTTTAGCCAACTCCAAGATTATTCTAGTATCCGGTCTGATTGGCGCAGAAAACTTTACCCTTTTGATATTCGGGACATAACGCTGCGTTCCCAAATATTTACGCGAAAACCGTGTGATAACTTCAAACTGAGCTACAGCAGGGAGTAGTTTGTATTGAGGAAAATGCCCATCAAAAAAATCGCTTGTCGAAGGAATCAAAAATTCCAAACAAACGTTATCTTCTTCTCTCGATATCACTTTTTCGTTTTCAATGCTGTGAAAATTAATTTCTTTCATTTTTTTCCTTCAAACATTTCCATAATTTCCAGTTTTTGTTTTTTGCCTTGAACATCTTTTGGGATTTTTTCAACAAAACGCCATTTTTTAGGAATCACAACATTTTCAAAATATTTCATCAAAAAGTCGTGGAAATATCTGTTGATTGCCAATTTTTCCTGATTTTCGAATTTCTTTTTTCCTCCGGCATTTAATACAATTACAGCGGCAAGATACTGGCGAACATTGTTAGAAAGCGCTACAACAGATGCGTCTTCAACAAATCCCGATTCATAAAGCCTGTTTTCAACTTCTGTCATTGAAATTCGCTTTTCTTCAATTTTTACGATTGAATCAGAACGCCCTTTTATAAGGAATTTTCCGTCTTCGCGAATTTCAGCGAGGTCTGCGGTAGAAACACCTTTAGGGTCTTTTATAAACGGAGAGATGACGTGTAAACAGCCGTTTTCATTTACAGAAATTTTGCAACAATCATAAGGCGTAAGCCAAAGTCCGTCTCTGCTCTGCTGTCTGTATGCAACTCCGGAAGTCTCTGTTGAACCATACCCTTCCACCGGACAAAATCCAAAAACTTTTTCCGCTTTTACTGCCAAATCTTCAGAAAGTGCACCACCGCTTGTGGAGATGAATATGTCTTTCATGTCGAGTTTTTCCTCAGTTTCTACCGTTCTTTTAATAAACGCTGGAGTTGAAACCAAAACATAAGAAGTGTCGGTGAGTTTTTCAAATTCTGATGGAAATTCAATCCTGCGGCGGCGGAATGGAACTCCTATCGTAAAAGGAAGGCAGATGCACCAGTAAAGACCGTAAATGTGGTGCTGGCTCACAGTTGTGATAAGTTTGCGTTTGCTGTATTCCTCGCCCCAGATAGAAATTACAGTTTTATTATCTTCTTCAATTTCTTTTAAAGTATGCAAAATCGCTTTCGGCTTTCCTGTGCTGCCTGAAGTATAAAGGTAAATGTGATTTTCAGTTTCGTCGATTGGAGGAGTCGTCCTTATTTCCAACTCTGATGGAGTTTCCGTTTTTTCAAACAAATCAGGAACGAATGCAGTTGCAAGAGCTCCACCGGCAGCCTGGTCTGTAAGAAAAACAGTGTTGTCGTCTAAAATTTCAGAAAGATACGATTCGGAAATAGTCTGCGTTATGTAAACGTTCTTTTTAGACTGAAGGAGAGCTACAAATGTGCAAAGGAAATACCAATTGTCTTCGCAATGCAAAACATAGTCGTTCGCAGACTGTCCTTGTAGATATCTTCTGATTTTTGCACAATCAATCAAAAAATCTTTCCATGTTTTGTAAAGTTTTTCAGACCAAATTCCGTCATAACTCATCACGTAATCATCTTGTCGTGATTTTGAGTTAAATTTTGCAATAGAATATTGCTTCACCATTTTTTTATTCTCCAATTTTCTGATTATAAATTCACCGGCGAATAAAAAGCCCATGAGCACATAAGATATTCCGCCGTTATATAAAGCCCACATCTCTTTAGAGCAAAAGAAAGTCGTATAGCAGGCAACGCTTCCATTAAATATAAAAAAGCAGCACCATATCACAGTGACTTTTCTGCAATATCGTCTGACCTGACTCTCATAAGGGGAGTTCAAAATCGATTTGTCGGCGAGAGTTGCAAACCGGAAAACTATTGAAGGCCCTAAAAACAGAGTGCTTCCAAATACAAAAAGAAAAATTACATTTACAACTACAGGATATAACTTTAAAAAAAGCTCTTTTCCCGTTATAAAACAAAACAACCCCGCAGAGAGAAGAAGCGCAGAACTTAAGAAAGGTTTCCAATCAAGCAGTTCTTTTTTTTCTCCGCTCTTTTTATTTCCTGTAGCACTCAAAAAGAATACGACACCTAAAAATATGATGCACAGCGACAAAATTCTTATATCTACTTTAAAAATCACAAGCAATGTAAATATAAGGATTGGATAAACTGCCGCCATTACATAAAATAAGGCTTTAAGAATTCTTTTCATCAATCTCTTTATCAAGCCTAAGCCATATAAGGGACAAGAGCGTCTACTACATCCTGCAAAGTTTTTACAGTTTTGAAGATTGAAGGATCTACGTTGCCTTTATCTGCCGGCATAAATTCTTTCATCTTCACGATAAGGTCTATAGAATCTATCGAGTCGAGGTCAAGATCGTCTCCGAGAAGCGCATCAGGAGTAATGTCTTTTTCATCGATTTCAAACTCTGAAATAAGAATATTCTTTACCTTATCAAAAATTTCATCTTTAGACATAAAACTCTCCATTTATTATTGCTTGTTTGCCGAAATATATTCAGCTAGTGCATCAATAGATGCAAAATATTTTTTATTATCATCACTTTTAGATGAAAATTTAATTCCGAATTTCTTTTTCAAAGCGACGCCAAGCTCCAATGCGTCAATAGAATCGAGCCCCAAGCCTTCTCCAAACAACGGTTCCGAATCTACAATATCTTCAGGACTCAAATCTTCAATTTCCAGAGAAGAGATAATTATTTCTTTTATCTGTTGTTTTAGATCATCCATAACAGACTTCCTATCAATGTTAATAAATTTTCGTTTATTTTATAAAATAAGCCGACATTGTGCAAGCGTATATCATTTATCAGTATAGGCAACGGAATTTTGCAGCAATCCGTTTATCTTGAAAAATTAGCAAATCTATTATAGATTGAAACCAAAATATATTGACGAAGGTATTATGACATTAAATCTTTCTGATGTAACTGCATGGGCACCGGGACTTGGCGACGATAAAAAGGCATGGCAGGACTGGGCAAACGATACGTGTTCATCAAAAATCGAATTGGCAAATGAATCTCCAAAATTAGAATACACGTCACCTTTGTTCAGGAGGCGTCTCAGCCAGATTACAAAAATGACGATTCACGTTGTCCACGATATCCTTGAAAAAACTCGCATAGATAAAGATACGAAATTAGTTTTTATTTCTTTTCGCGGAGAAATTGTTCGTCAGTTTCAAGTTGCAAAAGATCTTATAGAAAGCGCATCTGTTTTGCCTGCGAGTTTTTCACTTTCTGTCTTTAACACTCCAATCTCTTCGTCGACACTCGCGTTCGGATTAAAAGGCGGTTATTCGGTTATCTTTCCTGCCGACAACGATTTTGCAGAAGCTTTTAAAACAGCCGTCGCACCTGTCCTAGCCGGAACAGAAAAAGAAATCATCCTCGTATATGCAGATGAACTTGTCCCTGAATTCTACGGAGATAAACGCCCTGAAGAAAATATCCCGATGGCGTTTGCGTGCATCGTAAGCTCAGAAAAAAAATCAAATTGTGTAACGTTTGACGACTTTTCAAATGTAAGCAAATCTCCTGTTGAATTCCTCAAATTGCTGTTAAGATAGGATATTTTTATGAAAAAAGAGTTTTACGAACTTTACAATCATGATGATATCCCAAAAATAAAAAATTTTTTTGGATATCATTTGTGTTGCCTTATAAAAGTGCTTTCGATAGTTTTTTTTGGAGTAGGAGCTGTGTTCCTCGCACTTTTTGCATTTCCAGTTATCAGATTGTTTAATTTAAAAAAAAATGAGTTTGGCATTGTAGCGCGTTCATACATCTCGCACACATTCAGAAATTTTTTAGGATTTTTTGATTTTTTGGGAATCTCAAAACTCAACGTAGAAGATAAACAGGCTTATAAAAATATCCACAGCAAAATAATCGTAGCAAATCATCCATCATTGATAGATTTTGTATACATAATGTCACTTGTCCCGAATTCTACATGCATTGTCCGCGGGGGGCTTACAAAAACACCTCTAGCCGGAGTGATCAAACAGGCTTACATCACAAATACATCAAATTTTGACGACATATGTGATGAATGTAAAAAACTCACAGATAAAGGATGCAATGTTATAATATTTCCTGCAGGAACTCGAACGCCGCGACACGGATATGTAAAATATAAGAAAGGGGCTGCTCGAATTGCACTCTATACAGATTGCGACATTCTTCCGTTGTTCATAGGCGGCTCAGACAAATACGGGCTCGGCAAACACGATCCTCTGTGGTCTTACAATCATGTTGAAAGATATTATTTCGATTTCAAAATTCTCCCTGAAATTCCAATTGCAGATTATAAAACATTGCCTGAAGCAATCGCTGCAAAACACCTCACGGATAAAATGGAAGAAGTGATAAAAGCTGCCGGCGATGAATTCAAAAAGACTTGGACAGGCAAAACAATCAACAATTACTAGATAGGCGTGTTTTAAAACTTAATTGAGGCACGCTCTGTATTGCTTTGCAAAATATATGATTTCAGCTGTTGCTGTGATTGCCCACGAAAAAGTGTAAAGCAAAAACAGCGAAGGAATCGTCTGAAAATATGCAAAAATCGTGTAAATCCAGATGATTCTAAACACGCATGAACCGAGCAAAACAAAAACAACAGGAATAAGCGTCTTACCAAGCCCACGGTTTGCGGCAATTGTACAATCCATAAATGCCGAAATCCAGTACGAAAATGCCATTATATGAAGACGACGCATACCGTCTTCAATAACAATTCTGTCGTTTGTAAAAACAGAAAGAAACTGCGGCCCAAAAAACAAAAGGAGAATCCCGGCTATCACTGCAATCACCAATGAATATCCAACTCCAACAAGATAACTTTTTAAGACTCTGTCTTTTTTGCGAGCACCGAAATTTTGACTTATAAAAGTGGCACAGGCAGTGTAAAATCCGCCCATTATATTGTAAACAAGAGCATCGGCTTTATCTGCAACTGTGTTTCCTGCGACCATGTACGCATCAAAGTTGTTGACTCCAGCTTGAATAAACATGTTTGCAAATGAAAAAATACTGTTTTGAAGTCCTGCCGGAATGCCAATCTTTAATATTCTGATTATTTTTTGTGAATGAACCTTTTGGCTAAAGCTGAGTTTGATTCTGCCCGACCCACGAATGACAACTATCATTATCAAAACAGCAGAAACACAAAGACTGACAACGCTAGCAATTCCGACGCCGACTGCGTCAAGGTGGAATACAATCACAAGGAAAAGGTCAAGCGCAACGTTTATTATGCCGGCAATCACAAGAAAAACGACAGGAGTTTTTGTATCTCCGATTGCACTTAAAAGCGCATAACCGTAATTGTATACTGCGAGAGCGGGAAGCCCAATCATATATATTCGGAAGTAAAGGACGGCATCATCGAGCAATTCTGATTTTGTCTTCATCAAGATAAGGACAGGTCTGCTCAAAACGATTCCTGCAATCATCAAAATAATTCCCGAGATAAGACAGACAACAAAAGCAGAGATAACAATTTCGTCTACGTCTTTTTGACTATTTGCCCCGATATAATATGCGACGATAGCGTTTACGCCGTTTGCAATGCCCATAATCATTCCGGTAAAAAACAAAATCAGCATTGATGTAGAGCCGACAGCCCCGAGAGCAAAAGAATTTGCAAAGCGTCCCACAACAGAGATATCGACAATGTTAAAAAGAATCTGGAGAATATTTGAGAAAATAAGCGGAATGCTAAAAATCAGAATATTTTTAAACAACGACCCATCGGTCATCTTTATATAAGCAGATTTCATTTGAGAGAATGATAATGAATTGCGTTATGCATGTATATATGCCGAGGCGGGTTAACTATTACAGTAAATCAAGACGCAAAATTTCCGACCGCATCAACAAACCAAATGACATGAAAACTTAATTTCCAAACTGAATCAGAGCTTCGATTTCAGTTTTGTCAGGCATCACGCACAGAGCTCCTTTTTTTGTAGTTATAAGAGAAGATGCTGAATTTGCAAAAGTCAAAATTTCTCCCAGTCGCTCTTGTGTAAAGGTTTTATACCCATTTTCAAGAATATCATGAAGGACACAAGCGGCAAAAGTATCTCCAGCCCCTGTCGTATCGATTGTTTTTACTTTCATAAACGTTGGTTTTGAAGTATGCAAAGAAACTTCTCCGTCATCAAAAAAGGCTTCACTTCCGAGCTTTCCTTTTGTAACAGTGATCAATGGAATTGAATACTTGGCTCTGATAGCATTTATACCGTCTTCAATATCATTTTTTCCTGTAATAAACTCGAGTTCTTCTTCTGCAATTTTTAAGATGTCACACATTGAAATTCCGTACCAGATTCTTTCTTTTGCTTTTTCCAACGAATCCCACAATGGTTTACGAAGGTTCGGGTCAAAGGAACGCAAAACACCGAATGACTTTGCAGTTTCCAGTGCAAACATCGTAGCCTCGTTTACAGGTTCATTAGTCATTGAGAGTGTTCCGTAATGGAGTATCTTTGAATTTTTAACAGTTTCTACATTCACCTTATCTTTAGCAAAAAAAGCATCTGCTCCTGCCCTGCGGTAAAAAGAAAAATCTCTGTCGCCATCGGGAGAGTTGTGTACAAAAGCAAGAGTCGTGTTGTAATCATCTGACAAAACAAGATTAGAAACATCGATGTTTATAGACGAAACTCGTTTTTTTAACATCTTACCGAACATGTCATTTCCGACTTGTCCTATGAAGGCTGTCCTGTGTCCAAGCTTTGTAAGCATTGCAAGCACATTGCAGGGCGCTCCTCCAGGGTTTGCTTCCATTATCCAGTTGCCTGCTTCACTTGTTCCGTTATGCGTAAAGTCTATCAACAGTTCGCCTAAAGCTGTTACATCATATTTATTCATTTTAACGCTCCTTATTTTTTTTGATATTACAAAAAAAGTACTCCAGAGAATCCGAGCTCTCATTGATAAGTATCAATCCCGATTTTGGATTTGTAAAGAAAAATGCATTTGTAAAAGCCATTCTTCCATCATCAACAAAAACTTCCATTGAGCATGTGTCACAAAGAATTCTTACTTTCATTAAATCATTTTCAGATTTGAGTTTTGCTTTTCTAAAGGATACAGCTCTCGGAGTTCTGCTCGCCGTCCTGTCAAAACTGATGAAATTTTCAGATAGATTGATTTCCAGAACAACATATTCATTTTCAGTGTTTCCTAAAATAAATTTAACTTTTCCGCCGGCTTTGCTGTTTATGCTTAAATCATATTCAAACTGCCTTTGCATTTCGCCCATTTTTTTAGTTGAGAGCGCCATATCCCCTGAACTTAAGATTCCATTTTCATGGTTGCACTTCCATTTTTCAAGTTCTCTTATCGGCAGCTGATAAAGTTGATTATTTTTGTAAGAAAGCTCTCGAGGAATCGTCATCATTCCCGACCACATATAATCTTCGGGAGTGATATAAGACTCCCAAGACTGCATCCACCCTATCATAATTGTACGACCGTCTTTCAGTTTTGTCGTCTCCGGTGCATAAAAATCTATTCCGTAATCGATCTGTGCGGCTGTATATCCGTTTTCGGGACGAGTTTCTCGGGCAAACTTGCAGTTTTTGTAATCCAGACTTCCTGTTATGTATAGACTGTTGTTTCCATTGTGAAAGCCTAAATCATAATTTTCTTTCATCTCCTGCGGAGAGAGAATCAGCATGTCTTTTCCGTCGAGGTTAAGAACGTCAGGGCATTCCCACATTTTGCTGAGTCCATCTTTGCTGGAATCGAGAATCCCTCTGTAAGTCCATTTTCTTGAATTTGAAGACTGAAACAAAATCAAAGCACCATTATCGTCATTTTGTTTTATAACGCAAGCCATATAATAAGTGCCGTCTTTTTTCCATATTTTAGGGTCGCGGAAATGCTCTTTGTTGTATTCAAAAGGGATATCCTTTGCGGTTATGAGCGGCTTATCAGAGATTTTGTTGTAGATAACTCCGTCTCCAATCGCCATACACTGGTTTTGAACTTCGACATTGCCTTTTCCTGAAACGCCCGTATATGCTATAAGGTGTATTCCTTCATCATCGATTGCGGTTCCCGAAAAACAACCTTTACAGTCACCTTCCGTTTCCGGCGCAAGGGCTACGGGCTGCAACTTCCAATTAAGCATATCTTTTGAAGTCACATGCCCCCAATGCATTGGTCCCCATTTTGTCGAATAAGGATGATACTGGAAAAAAAGATGAACTGTATTTTTGAATTGGGAAAACCCGTTCGGGTCGTTACACCAGCCACCAAAAGTTGCAAAATGGAAGACAGGTCGCTGAGCCTGAATCTCAGGTGACTCTTCTATCACTTTCAAAAGTTCATCTTGCTTCTTCTGTGCTAAACTTAAATTTTCATTCATTCGATTATCCTTTTACGGCAGAGGAAATCACAGATTCAACGAAGTACCTCTGGAAACAAATAAATAAAATCAAAACAGGTAAAAGCATCACGACGCTAGCTGCCATAAGCTGATCCCAATAAATATCTCCGCCGGTTCCCGTAAATGACGAAATCGCAACAGACATCGGTCTAACTCTCTGGTCAGTTGTCACTAAAAGCGGCCATAAATACTGGTTCCACATGTCCATTCCCTGAAGGATACAAACTGTGATAAAAGGCGCTTTATTCATTGGAAGATAGACACTTTTGTAAACTTGCCAGAACGAAGCCCCTTCAAGTTCCGCATTTTCAGAAAGCGAGATGGGAACTTCCTTAAAGTAATTGTAGAAAAGATAAATATATAGCGGGCTCGCAGCGAACGGCAAAATCTGAACCGCATAAGTATCTGTAATTCCCCATGTCGACACCTGATACATCAACGGAAGCATGATTGATTCCATTGGAATGATGTAAAGTGAAAGCACAGCGATAAAAATGTACTTTTTAATCTTCAGTTTTCCGCGCTGCAAAGCATATCCTGTCATAGAACAGACAATTGAAGTGAGGATAACTGTCACTGCAAGCACAATCATTGAATTGATAAATGCGCGCCCAAAATTCTGAACAGATTCAAAAAGAATCTCCTGAAAGTTATGCAAAGTCGGCTTTGTCACAACAAATGCTTTAAGACTTCCCATGTCTTTCATAATTTCATAGCGATCGTCTTTCAGTGATGAGATGAACATAAGAAAGATTGGAGTGATGATTATTAATCCCAAAATAAAAAGGAAAACTGTAAAGATTTTTTCTTTTTCTTTACTTCGTACCATTTTAAGCCTCCTAGTCTCTTGCTGCTTCTTCTTTTCCGCGCAGAAGTTTATTCTGAATAAGGAAAATAAAAAGGATAAGAAGGAATAAAATTACAGATGCCGCAGACGCATACCCGATTTTTTGACCTGTAAATCCGCTTTGGTAGATATAGTGAACAAGGGTGTTTGTAGAACCGTTTGGGCCACCTTTAGTCATGATATTTACTTGAGTAAACAGCTTTAATGCCTGAATTGTTGTGATGATTAAAACAAGCGTGTTTGTTTCTTTTAAGCTTGGCCATGTTATATTCCAGAAAACCTGCCGTGAAGTTGCTCCGTCAATGTTTGCAGCTTCGTACAGAAAAGTCGGGATACTCTGCAATGCGCCAAGATAAATAATCATCTGAAAACCGAAAGCCTGCCATGCAGAAAGAATTGTGATGGCTATCAGAGCGCTGTTTTTATTTCCGAGCCAGTCAATTGAATGAGCCTGTCCGAAACTTAAAATCTTAAGAGTCAAGTTTGCAATTCCATCAGGATACTGATAGATAGATTTCCAAATTACAGCAACTATTACCATTGGAGTAATATAAGGAAGGAAAAACAAACTTCGCAAAAAACCTTTTAAGTAGCGAACTTTATTCAGCGCATTTGCCATTAAAAGAGCAAATCCGCACTGCAAAGGAATAACCATAACAGTAAAGAGAATTACATTCTTAAAAGCCTGCCAAAAACTCAAATCCTTAAAAATCTGAATGTAATTTCTAAGTCCGACAAATTTTGCAGAAACAGTCGGATTTGGAATAAGCTTTTGGTTTGTAAGAGAAAGCCCAAATGCAGAAAAGAAAGGAACTGCCATAAAGATAATCAGCAATACACACGCCGGGAGCAGCATGTACAATTCCTGACGGATATTTTTTTCTTTGAGTAAAGAGAAAGGTGTCTTTTCCATTTTATACCTCTGATTCCGGTAAAAAAATGGGCTGTTTAAATACATTCTAAACAGCCCCACCAATTGCGACTAACGATTAATTTTTTCCAAACGGAGGATAACCATTGTTGTCTTTTATATCTTCATCAATTTTTTGAGCTGCCTTGTCGAGTTCGATTTTTATATCAGCTCCGTTCAAAATAGCTTCGAATGCATCAGAGAATGCAAGAGTAATTGTCGGATAAGCAGGATGGTTCGGACGGCTGATTGCATAATTTGACTGCTCGTAAGCGATCCCCATCTTTGCAGGATCCATATAAACTTCGCAGCGCTCTGCAAACTTTTTCAAAGCAGGATAACAAGCATTTGTTTCCTGAATATCGAGGAAAGTTGTATCTGTCATCATGTAGTTTAAAAATTTGCCGGCTTTGTCAGGATTTTTAGAAGTTGCCGAAATTCCCCATATCCATGTAGCGTTCGGAGTGCGAGTTCCTTTACCAAAGTTTGGAAGAGGAACAACAACAACTTCATCACCCATTGAAGCTTCACAAGTCAAATAGTTCCAGTTTCCGTTCCATGCAATTGCTGTCTGGCGTTTATCGTTGTAAAGAGTGTTTTCTCCTGCCGATTTTGGAACAATCCATCCGTTTGTTCCCCATTTCTGGAAGTATTTCAAAACATTTACAGATGCCTCGCTGTTCAAAGTGCCGTCTGCGACCCAAGTGTTGCGGTTTATGATATCTCCACCACCAGATGCAAGACATTCATAAAATGCGTATGTACCCCATTCCGAACCAGCGATATTCCAAGCCCACATTAAATCCAACGGCCATTTTACTTCAGGAAGAGCTGCAAGTTTTGTAAGGATGTCATCAAATTCCGCAGCTGTCCATGAGTCATCTACGCTTTTTGGAATTCTTGCACCAATCTTATTCAAATATGTTTTGTTGCAGTACAAAAGAACTGTTGAGTCAGCATAGCTGATAGCATAAAGCTTTTTATCAACAGGATAAGTACACTGTTCAACATTAGAAGGGGTCATATCGTCGATAATGTCCTGAGAGATGTATGGCTCTACACACTGAATTACTCCCGACCAAGCCAAATTTGCGAGAACGGGACCGTCGATGCTGATAATATCAGGGACATTTTTATTTTTGATAAAACTTGCCAATTTTGATGTATAAGAATCGTGCGGCGTATACAAAAGCTCTACGTTGATTCCTGTTTCTGCCGTAAAACGTTCCGCACAACCTTTAAGTGCCGACTGCTCCAAATCCGAACCCTGGAACATAATGCTGATTGAATTAGATGAAGCTTTTTTATTGCTACATCCTGTAAATACTGAAACTGCAAGAGCTACAGATACAATCACTAACCCTAATTTTTTCATTTAAGTTCTCCTTTTTTAGTTCTCAAAAACTGATTTTGAATCTTTTTAAGATTCCCGTGTTATGATAGAAGGCTGAAGTAAAATATTATCTATGAACGAATTGCCTTCATCATTCTCTTTCATTTTCGCACACAATAAATTAAAACTTTCTTTTGCAATCAAATCCAAAGGTTGATCGATAGAAGTCAACAATGGAAAAGTCATGCCACAAAGCATTGTGTTATCGAAACCTACAATACTAAGCTGCCCGGAAACACCAACATTGTTCCTGTGCGCCGCACTGATTGCCTGAACTGCAAAAAGGTCATTTACGCAGAAAAGTCCTACTTTTGAATCTTTCACATTTTTCTGCACAAAATCGTCCATTATACCGGCAGCTTTATCAAAATCATTAAAGTACCAGTTTTGGTTCCCAAATACCCGGATGTCTTTTTCTTCAACACCATTGGCAAGCAGTTCATCTCTAAAACCAATGAACTTTTCATCTTCTCGTAAACCGAAGAAGAAGAATCGTTTACACTGTTTTTTAATAAGATATTCAGCTGCAAGACGACCACCGGCAAGGTGATCGATTCCAACTGAATTCAAACCTTCAATGTTTCTGGCCATAACAACTACAGGGAATTTTGCAGTTTTTAAAACCGGAATCATCTCAGATTTTACTTTTGTCATACAGATCAACATTCCATCTGCCTGACGGGCCATCATTTTACTAACAATTTCTCTTTCTTTTTTGCTATCTCCGTTGGAGTTAAAAAAAATCATGGAATACCCATTTTTCACACAATTTTCTTCCACTTCCGACAAAAGCCCCGAAAAGAAAGGGTTTTCAATATCCGGCAATATCACTGCGATAAGTCGGGATTTTCCTGCTGCCATGGTTCTTGCAGTTTCGTTAGGACTAAAGCCGGACTGGCGAACCAGCTCCATTACTCTTTCCTTAGTTTTAGCCGAAACCTTATCGCTATTGCTGAATACTCTGGAAACAGTTGCAAGGGATACTCCTGATGCATCTGCCAGTTCCTGCATTGTTGTAATTGATGTAAGCGCTTTCATGCTTATAGTGTAAGCGCTTACATTCTGTCTGTCAAATTTATTTTTGCTTTTTTTGATTTTTTTTACTTTTTCAGCGATATTTGAGGCTAAAAATGAATAAAGACCTAAGGCTAATTCAGAGCTTCAACCCAAGCTTTGAATAAATCCGGCCAAACTGAACATTCGCTTTGAACTCCGGCTCTGAAATTCCCTGCAGTTTCTTCAGTCGCAAGAGAAAGCCCGTGAACTCCGTGTTTAAACACATGATATTCCACCGGGACATTTTGTTCATAACATGAGCGGGCAAAACACAAGCTATTTTCAAGAGGGACACAGTCGTCATCAAACGTATGCCACATATAAACAGGCGGAAGAGTTTTATCAACAAGGGTATCGAGTTTTACATCAGCTTCTGTGTAATCTTTGCTGCACCCGATGACGTTTGTGATTGACCCTTGATGCGCTCTTTTTCCGGTAGTGATAACCGGATAGCAAAGCATAAGTCCGTTCGGCTTTATAGAATCTGCTGTATATGGCAAAAATTTCTGAATTAGAGATTTGTTCCAGTAAACTCCAAGGCTCGCAGCAAGATGGCCGCCGGCAGAAAATCCGCCGACAATCACTTTGTTTTCATCTACATGCCATTCTTTTGCGCGTTCTCTGATATAGTGAACTGCTTCACACAAATCCAAAAGACTTGCAGGAAACTGCATCGGTTTAATGCTGTACCAGAGAATGACTGCGTTGAAACCATAAGAATTCATTTTAATTGCAACAGCTTCTGCTTCCCTGTCGCTCACGATTTCGTATCCTCCGCCCGGGCATATCACGATTGTTGGGCGACGGCGCTGCATATCTATTTCCTGATAGTTGTCGAGGATATATGTTTTGATATACGGAATAAAATTGTTGTTCTTAATTCCTTTTTCTCTGTACTGAACAGGTAACTCTATTTTTTCATGAATCATTTGTTTTATCTCCTATAGAAACACCGCATTAACGTTAGCGGCATAAGTGATTTTTATGACATCTCCTCATAAGAATATGAATAATCATTAAAATCTGCTGTAAATTTAACTGAGTTTTTTTTACCTTTCCAGATAATTGTCAGCTTGCTGCCATGCCCCTGAACATCAACTTTTGAATTCAAATCAAATGCAGGATTGTTGTTTCTCAATTTCAAAAGCTCCAGTTGTTTTGCGACAACAGGCTTTTTAAGGTCTTCTGTAACTTCTTCCATAGAAAGATTTGACCTGTTAATTTCTTTATGTCCAAGTTTTTCTGCACGCTCAAGATTGTTTTTACCGGCAAATAAATCAAGATACCAAACTAGCGGTTTCCCCGGCATGAAAATCTGAAGAGCCCTTGCAAAAAGCATCTTCTTGTCGTCAGCTCCGAGAGCACTGTAATACGTCGAGTTCACCTGATAATAAACATTTTTTTGACCGTAAAGATTTTTGATAATTCCGCCGCGGCTGAGGATTGTTTCTGTGAGTTGTTGAATTTCTTCTTCAGGGACAAGTCCTTTTAAATCGAGCAGAGGGATACCGTCATGGCAGCCTAGCATGCTGACTGTTTTATAATTATTTTCGATTATCTCGTTTGCCCATTTTGTGAGCAAAGAGCTATCGTGTTTTTCAATTGAATATAAAATAAGGCCTGGCATAAAAAAATCATAGAAGAGATACCCTTTTTCTGCCATCTGTTTGTATATTCCCTCACTGTATTCAGCATGAATTTCAGGAAGAACTTCAATTCCGCGTTTCTGACACATTGAATTGATTTCCCCGAGAAGTTTCCATGTATCTTCAGGATTAAAGAAGTTTCGCTCCCCGACTTTTTTGCATGCATAAGCAAATGCGTCAAGACGGATATATTTTGCCCCGTAAGATGCAAGTTTTTCGATTGTCTGTCTATAGAAATCCGAAACAAGAGGGCTGTTCAAATTGAGATCCATCTGCCCAAGGTAGCCGTTTTCAGTTTTTTCTTGATAAAAAGTATTCCAATAAGGAATTTTTGTGCCGTCTTTGCATTCAACTACAAGAACAGGAAGCCCTTTTTTGCGGAAGAACATATTTTTGATGTACTTATCTTCAGGGATAATGTAACCATCTTGCCCAATCTCTCCGCAGCCTTCCCAAAATTTGTTCCAGTCGATAAAAAAATCTTTATATTTTGATTTATTTCCGTTGTTGAGTATGTCCTGAAACTGAGGGCTTTGAACAGAAGCATGATTCAACACAAAATCCATCATCAAAGAAACATTATTTTTCTTAATGTTTTCTATGTCCTCAGGAGCGGCAAGTTCTCTGTTTAAGTCGTAATCGATTACAGAAAATCCGCGATCCAAATCTGAATTAAAAATGCTTGGCAAAATATAAAAAGATTCAAAAGTATTTTTTACTTCAGGCGCTGAAAGAAACTTTACAGCAGAGTCGAGTCTTTTTCCCAAACTGTCGGGATATGCGTTGAACATCGGCCTTAAATTCATTTTATTCCCCTTCTATTCGATTCTTGGAACTACGAGAGATGCATTTTTTGCGTACTCTTTGATTTTTGCCTGCTCAATGTCGAGAACCATCGCTACAAAGGCGCTGTCGGCATTCGGGTCTTTATTTCTTGAACATCTGTAAGTGACTGTCTGTTCCGGAGTTCCTTCAAGGAAGATTTTCCAATCAATCCCAGTTAAGACAGGATTTCCGCCGTGAGTCCATTCCAGTATTACAACATCGATATCTTCAAGGTCAGTTTCTTCATAATGGAGGACGCCTTCTTTTCGACCAAGAATACGGATAAACGATTTTGGTTTGCCCGATTTATAATCATCGATAAACTTCTGCAAAGACTCAAAATCCAATTCTTCTTCAGTTCCAAGATACTTTTCGAGTGCTGCACGGCCGGCGCTGAGGTATTGTTTATACCATGCATTTTCTTCACAAAGTTCAACTGAAGCATCTATAAAATCGTTCTGCCATTTTTGAATCTTGGCTGCGCGTTCGCTCGTATATTCCCCAGACGCAAGCAGCGCTTTCAGCCCGGCATTTCTGAACAAAGAGATTCTCTCCGCATCGTTATAAAGTGGAATTCTTATCGCATATTCATCACCGTGAACAACAAGCGCTTTTTTATTTTTTTCGAAAAGCATTTTCCTGAGTTCTTCGGCAACGGTAGTCTTCCCGGAACCGCTTCCTCCGCTCAAGGCGACAATTGCACGGCTTCCTGCCGGTTTTTTTTCAGACTGCTCTGTAATAAAATCGAGAATTTTCCGAGTTTTCAGCACTGTAGTTTTGTTTCCGTTTTTAAGCAAGTCAGAATTTTTCTGCTCACGGCTGAAAATATGTATTACAATTCTTTTACCGTTTGGAGTTATTGTTCCATATAGACTGCTTTTTTCAAGGTAAGCAAGGCGTTTACTGTCTGTATAAATCTTTGGGGTTGTAACCAATGTTCCATCATTTTCTACAGTCCCCTGATTCTCAATAAAGATTTTACAGTTCTGACCGTCGCAGTCTTTTCCTTCGAGAGTGTACCTAGCAGACAAGGTGTGCGCAAAATCTTTAGAAACAAGCTGAGTGTCTACCCCTCCTGAAAGAATTTTCCCCTTGAAGTTTTCGCAGTCTGCATACCCACTGAATAGAACCATCAGGCTTTTGCCTTGTGTTCCAACTACTTCATGAGTCTCTGTCAAGTCAACATTAATTGTCAATTCCTCTTTATCCATCGCTATTTCCTGAAATTTATGTAATTAAAGCTGTCTTTAGACTGAAGGTATTCAACTTTGAGGTCAGAACAAACAAGCTTCTGAATTACTTTTGCAAAATCTTTCATTCCAAGCTCTTCCATGTTGTAGTGACCGATATTCATCAAGGCTTTCGGATGCCCAAGTTCATTAGCATCGCGAATATATGCAGGAACTGTCCAGTCGATAGTTTCTCCGGGAATTATCAAGTCTACTCCATTTTCCTCCATAAGTTTGATTATGTCCATTGAATAGTCGTGATAAGTACCATCTTTTTCTTCATGATCAGGATAAAAGCAGTTTGGACACATGTGACCTACAATCGCCGCCTTGTGAATTTTCATGTTTTTATCGCCGAGATATTTTATTCCGTTAAAATTGATTTTCTCTTTAAACAACTCTATGATGTCGGAATAGACAAAACCTTCAAAACCAAAATCAAAAATATAAGAAAAATCTCGTTCAACAGGTTTTACATAGTATTTTCCCCAGCCAAGTTCTTTCATAACTCCTGTAAAAATACAATCAGGTTGATGGAAATGCATGTGGTCGTGATCGCGAAATACGGCAATCCGATGTTTTTTAATGTATTCGTCTTTTTCTGTAAAGATTGTGTTTTTGTAGTCGCCTTTCCAAATTTTATAGTCAGGCGTCTGATAAAAAAGCGTTTCGTGTGTTACAACAAGGTTACAGCCGGCTTCAACTGCCCTTTTGATTGCGTTCATCGAAGGGTCAAGGCAGACAGCAACTCCTGTACAAATATCATCTTCATGACCGCTTTTAAAACAATCGCAACCACTGTAATTTTCAATTTTAGGATGATATTCGAGTATCTTGTTGACTACATCTCTATTTGTCAGTTTAATCATTATAAGTATTCTCCAAATCTAAAAACCATCTGATGCTCGGTTCAATGTATTTATTCCAGAAAATCCAGTCGTGAGTACCTTTTTCTTCGTGATATTCAAAAGCGACTTTGTGGTCTTCAAGGAACTTCTTAAAAATCTGATTTTCCTTGTAAAGAAAATCTTCCGTCCCGATTGCAATGTAAATTTCAGGCATCTGCTTCTTTTCTTTTAAGATGTCTAGCACAAGTGTCTCGGGATTATTTTTGCTTTCTACAACTTTTGTAAGATCCCCGAACATCATACTGTAATAATCATAGCCCGCAATTCCGTCCATCGTGCCCGGCTTCATATTTGCGATGTTGTAAATAATCAAAGCCGAAGACAAACCCGAAAGTTTTGAGAAAGTATCGTTGAACTGTAAGCCTGTGTGAATTGCACCGAAACCGCCCATGCTCAAGCCCATTATGAAATTGTCTTCTCGCTTTTGACTGAAGCCAAAAGTCTTGCACACGTAATCTTTCAATTCCTTGCCTACATAAGTCGCATATTTATGTTCATTTGAAGGTAAATCAAGGTAGAAAGAATTTTCACCATTTGGAAGAATTATGTTGATATTATATTTACCGCACAAATCAACAAGATTTGCGTTGTAGAGCCAGTCTGTGGCATATCCACTGTGTCCGTGAAGAATAAAAACATTCTTTGCAGGACGTTCAAAGTTTTCGTTATTTTCCGTGATAAACGGCGGGCAATCGTTGCTCGACACCACCACAAAAGGCATATTTCTGCCCATACATAATGAAAATTGTTCGCACTTAAATACAGCCATTATTTACTCCTATCACCCTTTTACGGCGCCAACTACGACACCGCGAATAAGGTATTTCTGCATAAACGGATAGATGATTATGATTGGAAGAATTCCAACTACAGCCATAGCCATTCTGATCGATGTTCCAGGCAAAGCAACCGCACCTGTGCCAATAAGTGAAGCTGATGAGTTTGTTTTCAGAGCCTGAATATTATTCATAATTTTCATCAGTAAAAGCTGAATGCTATAAAGTTTTTCGTTAGTGATGTAATACAAACCGTTTGTCCAGTCGTTCCAGTAGCATAAACCTGTAAACAAGGCGATTGTCATGATTGCTGGAACGGCAAGTGGTAGCATAATCCTAAAAAAGATTCTGTATTCGCTCGCTCCATCAATCTTTGCAGCCTCTACGAGTGATTCAGGGATGCTGTTTGAATAATAGTTTTTCACAAGGATTACATTGAACGCAGAAACAAGATAGTTTGGAATTATGAGGGCAGCCAATGTATTTTTGATATGGAAGAACCTTGTCCACATAATGTAGGCTGGGACAATACCTCCGTTAAAAAGCATTGTGAAAAATACAAAAAACGCAAGCACGTTTCTGTATTTAAACGATTTTCTTGAAATCGGGTAAGCGAGCATCGCTGTAAGAAGTACGCTTACCACAGTTCCGATGAGAGTTACAACGAATGCAACCCCATAAGAGCGAAGAATCACCATTCCCTGTTTTACCATATAAACATAAGCATCGAGACTTACTTTTCTTGGTAAATATGAATATCCGTTGCGAAGCAACGTGTTTTCATCTGTAAATGAGGCAATCACAATAAGCAAGATTGGAAGCAATGCAAGAGCTACAAAAACACCTAAAATGACAGTTGAAATAAGTTTTGCTTTTTTATTTTCTACCATGATTTGCTCCCGTTAGAATAATGCGTTTGAATCATCAAGCTTTCGTACAATGCCGTTTACACAAAGTACAAGTATGAAACCTACAATTGACTGATAGAAGCCGGCGGCTGATGACATACCAATATTGTTCAATGTCATAAGCCCACGGTATACGTAAGTATCGATCGTCTGAGTTGTGTTGAACAAGGCTCCGGAGTTCTGCGGCACTTGATAAAACAATCCAAAATCAGAATAGAAGATTCTTCCGACAGACATGAGTGTCAAAGTGATGATTGTCGGCTTAAGCATAGGAATTGTAACTACAAAAATCTGCTTCAACTTGTTTGCACCGTCAATTTCGGCAGCTTCATATATGCCTTTGTCAATTCCCGAAATACTTGCCATGTAAACGATTGACATATAACCGATGTTTTTCCAGATATAAACAAAGGTCAAGATAAACGGCCATGATTTGGCTTGGGAATACCAAGCGACGGCTGTTTTACCGAACAATTTCAAAATAGAGTTGTTTATAAACCCGGAATCTGCATTCAAAAATGCATAGGCGATATAAGAAATCACGACCCACGAAAGCAGATTCGGCAGCAAAAGCGCCGACTGAAAGAACTTGACTCTTACTCTTTCCCCCAATTCGCACATAAGAATTGCAACCAAAATAGACAAAACAGTTCCAATTGCAATAAACCCGATGTTGTATAGCAATGTATTTCTTGTCATAATCCAGGCGTCTTTAGTCTGGAAAAGAAATCTGAAATTTTCAAAACCACACCAATCACTTTTGAAAACGCCCTTAACAAAGCTGTAATCCTTAAACGCAAGGAATATACCGAGCATCGGAATATAATTGTTTATAATCAGATAGATAATTCCCGGGAGCGCAATCAAAAGTAATGGCAAAATGTTTACCATAAAATTACGTTTTTTATTTGCCATTACTGTTTTCATTTTAATTTCCTATTTATTTTTTACCCAAGCGTCAAGCTGAGCCTGTTTTGCTTCAAGAATCTGTTGATATCCTGCGTCGTTTAAGGCTTTTACGAACTTAGAAGTTTCTGTCGCCGGATCAAGGCTTCCGCAGAGAAGACCAGGCAGATACTGAGAAATTACGTTGTTTACCGCTGTGTACTGAGTTTTCAAAGCGCTTGCATCAAACGTGAATCCCATAGCAGGAGAAGTCGCAGCGTGTTTGTTTTGTTCCAATTCCCATTCAAGAGAAGCTTTGTTTGCAACACCCATCTGGTACATTTCAAAGAAGTTTCCAAAAATACCACATGTAAGCTGCGCCGTATACGGAACTGTTGAAGCATCTTGTCCTTCAGGGTAAGAAACTGAACCGTCCGCATTTTTAACATAATCGCGTCCTTCTACACCGTAAATAACAAGGTTGATGACGTCTCTATCTGTATACGTAAGGTTTAGGAACTTGAGGGTTGCTTCCGGTACTTTTGATGTAGATGCGACCATCCAACTGAGACTGTTGATATCTCCTGTTGAAAGGTAAGCATCGCCGATTGTTTTAGCTCCGATTGGGAAGTTGTTCATCTGACTCTGAAGAGAAACTGCAGTATCTTCCTCAGGGTAGCTATAGCTTGCGATGTATGCAAAATAGTTTCCTGAGCTCATTGTTTCAGCAGCCATGCTAGTAGTCGTAGCGGCATCTTTCATCACAAGACCATTTTGATACCAATAACGGGCAAGCTCTGTAACATGATTGAATTCAGGCGTTGAATACAAATCTTTTACCTTAAGCTCTTTTCCGAGAAGAACTCCTATCGGTTTATAAATATCATCACAAAGCGGGTCGCGTTCCGGGATACAGAAAAGAGAACCAAGGAATCCTGTCTGAACAGGAGCGAGCGGCGTCATATTCGGATATGCTTTCTTTACTTTTTCAAGGACAGCAGTGATATCATCGAGTGAGTTTACTTTGCTCATATCGATTCCGGCAGCTTCCGCAATGTCTTTCCTGTAGATTAGCATCGGTGTAAGAGCTATCGGTTTATAAGTCGGAATGCCGTAGAGACGACCTTTTGATTTACAAGCGTCTAGCCATGCATCACCGATCAGTTGTTTTGTTTCAGGAGCACATTTGTCAATCAAATCTGTAATGTCGTATGCCATATCTGTTGAAATACAAGTAGAAAAGTTACCAAGCGATTCAAACGCATCGAGTTTTTCTCCCCCTTGGAGAGCGAGGCTTACTTTGCTTGAATATTCGAAAATGGAAATTGGCATGAGAGTTACTTCAACGCCGATTTTCTCTCTTGTAATTTTGTTGATCGATTCTTCAACAACGTTGAGGTCTGCTTCTGCTGGGATATTATTAAAAGTCGGATAAGCAAACGTTACTTTATCATAATTTGTAGATTTTTTTACCGCAGCGTTCCCACCACAACCTGTAAGGATAAAACCAAAAAGGGTCAATCCACATCCTAAAACTAACATCTTCTTTTTCATTTCGATGTCCTCCTTCAATCTTATACTTAAAGGATACAACCGAAATTTCATGTCCGCTTTAGAGAATAAGACATTTTTTTTTAATTTTAAGACATTATTCCCAGTTTTTTTCTGTATTCGATAGGGCTTACGTCCATGTACTTCTTAAAAATCGTGCTGAAATAAGCGAAACTGTCAAACCCTGTCATTTCCGAAATCTCGCTTATTCTGAGTGTTTCATTTTCGAGCAGCAGTTTTGCCTGTTCAATTCTGTACTGATTCAGATAATCTTTGATTGAAAGCCCTGTTCTTTTTTTGTATAACTTTGCAATATATTCAGGTGCCAAGCAGAATTCGTCTGCAATTTCACTGCGACCTATATTTTCTCTGTAGTGTGTACGTATATATTCATTTATGCGCTCTTCGAGAGTCATACTCTGCTTATTCTGATCAAGGTTTTCAAAAGTCTGTTCAATTAGATAATTTGCCCATTTAATCATATCCATGACAGTCTCGCCCGCTTTTTTTGTTAGCCCAACTTCAATGTCTTTTGTAAGAAATCCGGTAGGAGTTACGTTCCGCTTTGCAAAGTAGATGTAAACACATTGCAGAAGTTCCTGTCTTATAGATTTAAGGGCATTTGAATCGAGGCTTCTGTTCTGCGTATGCTCGGACAAAAACCTCTTCAAATAACTCATAATCTTAAGCTTATCTTTCTTTTCAAGATTTTCGGCAATGAAATTTATGTCTATTCCTTGCACAACCTTGGTGTCCAACAGCACTGCATCTTTTTCAAAAAAATAAGTCCCGCCAAAAGAAACTGCATTTGTCAAAATATCGCGGATTGAATCAAACTTGTTATAGAAAAACCTCAGTTTTACATTGTCACTAATGCATGTTGTCGCCGTAAGTGATAGGATTGCATGCAGTTTTTTATCAAAAGTATCAAAAATTGTATCAAATTTCTTGACAATATCTACAGGGCACACGTTTATTACAAAATAATTTGAATCGTTCTGAATACAGACTATATTTTTATTTGTCTTACTCTGAAAAAACACTTCACCATAAAGCTGCTCAATTACAAAGCGGAATAAGTCAGGGTTCATTTTTTCCAGATCCTTTTCAACATCTGTAAGATAAGAAACGATGAGCACGTATTCATCGTCAGTAGAAACTGAAAAATTGCGTTCAAGATTTTCTTTATTCCAGTCGTCTACAATGCGCCCTTCAAAAATCGCATATAAAAAGTCAAGCCAGAGCCTGTCGGCATTTTGTTTTATCCAGCGCCCATAATTCAAATCATTTTTTTTTGCTTCTTCTTCTGCAATTTCGGCAACAATCTTTTTAAGAGCTGCTTCCATTACAAACACATCAAAAGGCTTTAAAAGATAGTCGGTAACATGGTATTTAATTGATGCCGAAGCATAGCTGAAATTTTCATGACTTGTTAAAAAGAAAAATTTCCCTTCATAGTTGTTTTCACGGTACCATTTTAAAAATTCGACACCATTTTGACCCGGCATTTCGATATCACTTATTACGATGGCGATTTCATTATTCCTGACAATTTTCTTAGCTTCCACAACATTATATGCGGTAAATACGTTCTCAATTCCAAGAGAAGTCCATTTAATGCTGTTTTTTATAAGAGTCAATGTTGTTAAATCATCATCAACAATAAGGGTATTCATCTTCAATATTTCCTAATTTCATGAACCGGTTTTTCAGGAATAAGAAATTTGTTATGGCAGCCATGCGGTTCAATGTTTTCTATGGTAAACAGCCCTTTTTCTTTATACATCAGATAGAGCATCTTTTTTAGTCCCCAAAGCCCGATACGTGTGCCATCTTCTTTTGGGCGTTGTTCTTTCAAAAAATCGTCTATAAATTCTTGGGGATAACCGTCTCCATCATCTTCAATTTCGATACA
Organism: Treponema sp. Marseille-Q3903; assembly: GCF_014334335.1. Classification (NCBI taxonomy): domain Bacteria; kingdom Pseudomonadati; phylum Spirochaetota; class Spirochaetia; order Treponematales; family Treponemataceae; genus Treponema; species Treponema sp. Marseille-Q3903. The sequence continues at coordinate 393,541 of NZ_JACSEU010000001.1, read as the reverse complement.
AAGGTACTGCCTACTATTCAGTTCAATTTTTTTGATATTGATAAAAATACTCAAAACATGCCCCATGACAACAGCGTACTTATATTCATTTTCAATAACCGTATGTAAAAGCATCTGCGGTATCTGATAATTATCTAACCCTTCTTCAACAGTTATCATATTGAAAACACAGTCAGGGTATTTTAATTTCTGCATTTCAAAATAAGAATCAAGATTGTCCAGCTCCTGCTTCAGGTCGACAGTGTGCATACCTGATTTAAACATATACCTTATATTTTTAGAAAGAATATTGATATATGATACAATTTCATCGTTTTTATGCTGCTGACTGAGATTTGAAATTGACGTAAGCGCATTCAAAAAGAAATGAGGTCTGATTTGAAGTTTAATAGCCTTTAATTCAGACTGTTCAAGCTCAAGCTGTTCTTCATAACGTGCAATTCTAAGATTTTCAATTTCATCCATTAGTTTGTTGAATGTATCCTTTAAACCTTCAAATTCTCTGTTTGGGTAATCTGTTGTGACTTTATGGTCGTAATCACCGTTTTGAATCTGTTTCATATTTTTACCCATATCAGCAACAGGATGGATTATGTGAAATGAAACAGATTTGAACAAAATTATCCCCGAAATCAACGAAATGAAAATTATCAGCAACACGCCGATCCCGTTTAATGTAAATGATTTAACGACAGAATTTAACCGCACATCGAGCTGCAATGACAGATTTGTATCTGAAATAGCATAAGAGAATGATTCAGTTGGTGAAAAGTCTTTTTCTTCGCCTAAAAAAACAATATCTTCACCTGCATTGCTGACCAACCTGATTCTTAAATCTGAAAAATCATAATAACTTGTATTGCTCAAAAATTTATCGGCATCAAGAAAAACACTTGCAGCTCTGCCCTGCCAACTGTACATTTTATACAAAAAAGTATGTCCGGCAGCTTTTTTTATAAACCACAGTGATTTGAGCTCCTTATTTTTTGACTGCGCAAGAATAAAATTCTGAAGTTCTGTAATTATATTGTAGCCAAGTTTAATATTATCGGAAGCGATGCACTGCTCATACTTGTTTTCTGTTATAAGCAGTAAATCTACATTCTTATCAAATGAAAGTTTTTCGTTTAACAAAAGAAACAATCTTCTTGAAGCATGATACCTGTCCGCTTCTGACGGACTTTGAAGCAGAACATAATCAGCATTGTCGTACACAATCTGCTCCAAAACCTTCTGTGCATCCTTTATTTTCAATTCAAGGTCTTTCCCATAAAGAGCGATGAAATTTTCGTTGGCGATTTTTGAGCTTTTAGCAGTATTTATATATAAAAAAATAGTATATGAAGTGAGAATCGTTACCAGCAAAATAATCTGGAAAATCAGCATGAAAATCAGTTTTGTCCTGAATGAATGCGTTTTTTGCTTAATCATACAAGAAATAATAAAACCAAAGTTTAATGCTGTCCACTAATTGTAATGAAGATGTTTTTTGTGAAAGGAATGCGCAAACGCCATCATGAATTTTAATATGACTTAGCCGCTATTGTAAAGGACTTAAATTATGGGCCATCTTGGACTTGAACCAAGGACCAAAGGATTATGAGTCCTCTGCTCTAACCACTGAGCTAATGGCCCGAATTGACAATAATAATATCACAAAGACCTAGTTTTAATCAATATACCAAAAAAAATTATCAACAATAATTTGAAAAAGCGGACACTATTCCCAAAAAGGCAAAAATCTGTGTATTAAAGTTTTTTTTATGCTATACTTATAGAAAACAATCACAAACAGGAGAATAAATTATGGATCAAAAGCAGTCATCTGAAGATTATCTAGAAGCGATTCTTGTGCTAAGTGAAAGGCTTCCGGTTGTTCGTTCTGTTGACATCGCAAATGAGCTCGGCTTTAAAAAACCAAGCATAAGTGTTGCAATGAAAAAACTTCGTGAAAAAAAACTTGTAACAGTAAACGATTCTGGCTTTATTTATTTAACTGATGCAGGAAAGGCAATTGCTGAAGAAATATATGAACGACACACTTTGTTTACAAAATGGCTTACAAAACTTGGAGTCGACTCAACTATAGCCGCAAACGATGCATGCAGAATAGAACATGCAATCAGTAAGGAAAGTTTTGAAGCAATAAAAAAATATATTAAACTAAAATCTCTATTTTGATTCTATTTTAATGTTTTGGTTTCGAAGAGCCGCCATTTTTAATGATTATTCTACTGTAACCGATTTAGCTAAATTGCGCGGTTTATCCGGATCAAAGCCTCGCAAGACTGCACAATAATATGCAAATAGTTGGGCTGGAATTACAGTCAATAAGCTCGCCAAAGTAGATGAACACTCAGGTATTCTAAACACTTCATCAGCTTTGCCATCGAATGACTCCCCTTTATCCTGTGTGATTACGAGAACTGTCGCTCCTCTGCTTTTTACTTCTACCATGTTGGAACCGATTTTATCGTAGAGGCTCGGCTCGCTTGCAATTGCAACAACCAAAGTCTGCTGTTCAATCAATGCAATTGGCCCGTGCTTTAATTCTCCTGCAGCAAAAGCTTCCGAATGCATATATGAAACTTCCTTGAGTTTAAGGGCTGCTTCCAAAGATGTTGCGGAATCAAACTGGCGGCCGATGTAAAAAATCTTATCCTTGTTGAACTGCTGACTTGCAAATTTTTGGATGATATTTTTCCCGTCAAGAATCTGCTGTATCTTTGATGGGATTGTTTCAAGCTCCGAAAGAAGTTTTGACGCTTCTGCTTCGCCCAAAGTGCCACGAAGTTTTCCCGCTTTAATTGCCAAAAGGAACATGCATAAAACCTGCGTTGTATACGCTTTTGTCGATGCGACTGCGATTTCAGGTCCTGCAAGTGTATAAATCACATCATCAGCTTCTCGGCTCACCGTTGAACCAACGCAGTTTGTGATGGCAACAACTTTAAGACCTTTTTGTTTTGCAAGACGAAGCGCACTCAATGTATCAGCGGTCTCTCCTGACTGACTGACCACTATGAAAATATCATCTTTATCGAGGATTGGATCTCTGTAACGGAATTCAGATGCTACATCTACATCGACTTTCATTCGCGCAATCTTTTCAAACGCATATTTTGCAACAACGCCTGAATGATAGGCGGTTCCGCATGCAGTGATTACAACACGTCCTGCTTTGCGCCATGCGTCGTCCATTTTGTTTTCTTCAAAATAAACATCTGTTGGCTTTCCGGAAGCGTCGTGAATAATTCGGGGCCGCATAGTATCTGTAAGACCTTTTGGCTGTTCGTGGATTTCCTTTATCATAAAATGCGGATATCCATTTTTTTCCGCAGCGTCCATGTCCCATTCAACACGGCTAGGTTCTTTTATAATTTTTTCACCTTCAAAATTGAATAAATCTACATGGTCTGTATATAAAACGGCGAGCTCTTTTTCTCCAAGATAATAAACATCGCGTGTGTGCTCGAGGATTGCAGGAACGTCAGAGGCTATAAAATTCTCACCTTTTCCAAGCCCTACAACAAGAGGGCTTTCTTTTCGACAGGCGATGATGCGGTCGGGATAATCTTTGCACAAAACTCCAAATGCATAAGAGCCTTCAATCGTGTGAAGAGCTTTTAATACAGCTTTGAATATATCTTTTTCTTCTTTATAAAATTTACCTATAAGATTTACGGCAACTTCTGTATCTGTCTGAGACTGAAATACAGTCCCCTCTGCCTGAAGTTTTGCTTTTAACTCAGCATAATTTTCTATGATTCCGTTGTGAACAAGAGAAATTCTTCCATCCATGCTTGAATGCGGGTGGCTATTTGAGTCGCTTGGTTCTCCATGAGTTGCCCAGCGAGTGTGCCCGATACCGATTGAGCCGGGAACAAATTCGCCGCATTTATTGATCAAGCTGTCATAGTTTTTAGACATATCTACAACTTCAGCGGTTATTTTTTCGACAAGGAATTTCAACGCTCCTTTTGCCTTTTTTACGATAATCTCATCTGTGCTGTCAGAGAGAACAGAAATGCCGGCGGAATCGTATCCTCGATATTCAAGTTTTTTTAAACCGTTTATTAAAATCGGTGCAGCCTTTTTTGAACCAACGTAACCTACAATTCCACACATAATGACAATCGAGAAACCATTTAATAAAATTGTAATATTTTTATTATTTACGATTTTATATTTTGGCTTATCTTATCCTCCAAAAATAAATTCTGTATTTTTATTTTACATGTTTTTAAATGATAACTCAATAAAGCGGAGAAAAAATGAAAGTCTTAAAAATAAACCTCTTATTTTCCTACACAGAAGTTTTCAAATATGCTTCCCAAAACATCGTCTGGGGTGACATCTCCTGTCACCTCACCCAGTGCATCTAGGGCATCTTCCAAATCTTGAACAACTGCATCAAGTGTGTAATTGTCGTCTGCGCTCAAAAGAGAATGCTTTACACATTCAAGAGCTGAGGCAACTGCATCTTTTTGGCGCACAGACCCGAGCCCTGCTTGCTGTCGTTCCGTCGCTATACCGGCAGTCAATATTTTTGAGATTTCGTCAAACAGTTTATTCATTCCTTCGCCGGTTTTCGAAGATACTTTGACGCTTGCCTTTTTTGCTTTGCATTCTTTGGTTTCTTTCTCTTCTTTTTCTTGTTCAGCGACCCCAACAAAAGGTTTATCTATTTTTGTCCAGACTAAAACAAGCGGTTCCTTGCAATTTCCTATGAACTCTTTATCATCTTTGTCGAGCCCGCGAGTTATATCGACAAGATATAAAACAATGTCTGCATCGCATGCCAAGTTTTTAGTAAGCTCCACGCCCTGCGCTTCAATTTTGTCTTGAGTTTCGCGCAGCCCGGCTGTATCAAACAAACGCACAGGGATGCCGTTGATGCCCGCCCAACTTTCGAGCCAATCCCGCGTTGTACCTTCAATATCGCTTACAATTGCACGCTCTTCTTTTAAAATTGCGTTGAACAACGAAGATTTTCCTGCATTTGTGCGCCCTGCAAGAACAACGCGCGCCCCATCCTGATAGAGTTTTTCTCCTTGCCATGAATCGACGAGAATCTGCAATCCGTCACGAGCTTTTTCTATATCTGCTCTGTCAAAAGTCTCTGCGATTGTCTCCTCATCTTCAGGATATTCTATTTCAACTTCAATTGCTGCAAGTGTATCTATGATAAGTTTTTTGATAGAGTTTATTTCTTCAAAAAGAGACCCCGCTAAACGACCGGCTGCATGAGAGCGTGAAACATCTGTATGAGAATCGATTATCTCTTTAATCGCTTCTGCTTTTGTAAGGTCTGTCTTTCCGTTTATAAATGCCCGAAAAGTATATTCACCGCGGTTAGCTTGCCTAAATCCTGAACGAAGCAGAAGATTTTGAATTGCGGTTACGACGGCAGGACCTCCGTGACAAGAGATTTCTACCATATCTTCGCCGGTGAACGATTTTGGTCCGCGATAGACAAAACACATAACTTCATCTATGCGAGCTTTTTTACCACCGGAATTATTGATTATCCAGCCATAAACAATCGTATTTCCCAAAGCCTTTTGCAACGCTTTTGGTCTTGAAAATACTTTGCTTACTAATTCAATACTGCCTTTTCCTGAAACTCTGACTATTCCAAGAGCGGCAGGTGCAAGTGCAGTTGCAATTGACGAGATTGGCTCTTCAGGTGTGTATTGTTTTAATGTCATGGCAATACCCTTAGAAACGGCTTGAAGCTCACACTATCATCTTCACGAGTAGGATTCAATATGCTGTCCAAAATTGAAACATCTGAATCAACATGAAGAGGCTTTATCTCATTTCCTATCGCAGGCTTTCTGTATTTTTTGTCGGCCTCTGCTGTTGTTCCTGTATATTCTTCATTTGGAGTGACATCAGGCGGTGTTAAATCATAATTGCCTGAATTGTTCCAACACATATAACCCCTGTCGATTGAATCTCTCACTCCAAAAAATTCTTTTTTGATGTAATCAGAATCATAGTAAAGTCTGTCGTAACTTACATTCAGATAAAACGATTGTATCCACGGGCGGATAATCGCTCTATTTCGAACCATCACAGTGTTTCTGAAAGAGCCATAATAATATATTCTGTAAGTTCTGTCAGCGATTGGCGCATAATTCAAAAATGTCTGTTCAAAGTGACTTGGATAAAACATCGGACCTATCACATCGACATATTCGGCAAGCATTTCGGCATTTTGCCCTGTCCTTGTTCCACTGCGATACCATCCGTTCGCTCCGTAAATATCAATTCCAATCGGTGCATCGATATTTTCTCGAGCATAAGAAAGAAAAGAAATCAACGCAGATTCCTTATCCATCCCTTTATCTTGCCAACGATACTGAGCGTTGTGCAAATTCAAACCGTCTGTTGGAAACCTAATATAGTCAAACTGAATTTCATCAAATCCTCGTGAGACTAATTCTTTTGCCACCGCAACATTATATTCCCAGACATCTTCCGAATACGGGTCTACCCATTGTTCATCATAATAAGTAGTTTCTTTTCCTATAGCTAGCCCCGACTCATCTGATACTTCTTCATAACCTTTTATGCCGAGCCACGGTTTATTTTGTGATTTATCCCAAACTGCATATTTCCCGCCGGCATATTTGCATAGCGATTTATCTTTAAATGTCACGATGCGGGCAACAAGATATATATTTTCTTTTTTAAACTCGTCGATAAAATGATCCAAATCTACCGCATATTGAGATGTGGAACCTTTTTCTAAAACAAGCGAATCATGAGAGTCGTAACGCAAAAAACCATAGTCATCTTTCATATCAATCACGATGCTGTTCATATTGCGGTCTTTTACAACCTTTTTAAATTTATCAATTCCTGCCTGATTTCTGCACTGATAAGCTGATACATAAATGCTTTTGCGTCCGTTTGCCTTCTCCGCATATCTTGTGTTAACATTCCCTGGATAAAGCATCCAAAGCTCATTGAGCAAAATCCCTCTGCTGAATCCGCTACGAGATTGAGGAATCCAAGCGGTGTTTATCATTCCGGGAACTGCCGCAAAAGACTGATGCCATTTTTTTTCTTCACTAGGAGTTCCCGGACTTTTGAGCGAGTCCAAATCAAGTGCGCCGAAGCCTTCCAGCCGGGTATATAAAAGCACATTGTCGATAGTTGTCAGTCCATCAATTGTGTCAGCAGGGTTTTCGCCCGCAAAAATCAATTCTCCTTTTTTTTCTGACCAGTTAAATTTATAAATTCTTGGAATATAAGTCTGAGAAATATAAATTTCGGTATATTGAGTTCCATCGGCTTTTGTGCGCACAACAGGAATAATATCGGAAATTTCGTCAGGAGATGTGAGCGATGGCATTTTTTCAAAACCTTCTCCAACGTCAATCCATTCAGGGCGTTCCGAATTTGGAAAAATATATGAAAGCCCGAAAATCGGATGCGACATAAACACGACAGTTTTATCGTCTATTGTGGCAACGCCTACAGCTTTTATTCCCGGCGTCGTTTTGCTCATAGAACTCAAGTTTTTCCATGTAGCGCCGTTGTCATGAGAATAATAAACGTTGTCTTTTGTTGCGGTGACGATTTCACTATTATTGAGCGGATTTATAGACAAATCTTTAAGCTCCTGAATCTGCTTTTCAAGAGTTTTTATGTTATTTTTAAATTTTTTGATTGTCAAAAAAGGAAGCCCCTTGTTTTTTTCTTCAAAGTTTTTTAAATCGGATGTAAAAAAAAGCCCCTTTGAAGTCCTCATGAGCCATGCAGGCTTGTAATTTCCTTGAGCATTTTGATAATTCACTTTTATAAGCTGCTCAACACGTCCTTCCTTCCACAAAGGAATTGCAGTATTTCTATTTGTAACACGGAAAAGACCTTCATCAGAACCGACGAGCATAAAGTCGCTTTCCGCTTCATTTTCAGTTGCAATTACAGAATTTTTTCCCGGGAGTTTGTACAAAGGTTTAATCTCATTAGTAAAGACAAATCCCGTTAAAAAAGACAAAGAGAGTACAAAAATCGATTTCTTCATACTCTCTTTATCGGCATATAATTCTTTAATGTTGAATTAAACTATTTTGGCAAGCTGATTAAACTTGCCAAGCTTGAAGCTCTGCAAATCTGCGATCATGCAAATCTGCAAAAAATCACCTAAAATATATTGGCACGAATACCAATTCCAATCTGTGGAATCAGATTTTTAATTCCGCCGCTACCTTGCACGTCTGTCGGAATAAACCACAGCGACCCCTCAGTGTAAACCGCAAATGAACTGAATGCATTTCTGTTTTGTAATTTTACTTTAGGGAATTCAACTTGTCCAAGTACAGCAGAGAGAACCTGTGATTTTCCACTGCTTGTCGCTGTAAAGAACGAGAAGTCTGCTCCTAAAGCAAATGTCGCATATAGCCAACTCCAATCATTTCCAAAGAAATAACTGAACGGAATCGATGATATATTTGCAAGAATCTTAGCACTGAATACATTTCCGCCATAACGCATATTTGAAAATTCAACGCCTAGCGTTTTTGATGCAGAGTCGCGTTGTACTTGTGTAAACTGTCCATAAGAAAGCTGAATTTTTACTACATCATCAAAGAAAGTAAGACCCGCTCCAACCGAGTACAATGTAGCGCCCCAGAATTTAAGATCTACAAACAACCCTTGAATAAATGCAGGAACTTCATAAGTTGCCTTGTCGCCTTTGCGTAAAGTGATTTTTAAATCTTCAAGCTGAACGTCATCGCTTGACAGTCCTGAAACATTTAATTTTTGATTGTAACGACCTCCTTTTACAGGCGAAATCAACTTGATTGTTGGAGACGTATTATCTATCTGAATTATAGTCCTTGTGATTGCAGTCTCTCCGTTTTTCATTGTGGCGCGAATCACGAAGAAATGATAACCTTCCTCGATATCTTGGTTTTCAATTCGGTACATCCACTTTTCATTTCTGGAAAGTTCTTTAAACCTTTTGCCGTTATCAAAACTTATCTCAATTTTTTGTACTTTTTTTGCGGCGAGGCTTGCCTTCTCCTCTGAAGCTGCTTCTTCATCGCTTATTGCATAGCCTGCCATTCCTCGGATGTAAGGTCTGTTTGTTGCAAAGTCACCGCACGTGAAATCTTCTCCGCCAATGCTGTCAATTGTGACCCAAGGTCCCACAGGGCTGTAAGTAACTACTTGTTCACGAGAAGCAACTTGAGTTCCATCTTTGAGGAATGCATCAACACGGTATTTATGCTTGCCTTTCGTCATCAATTCCGAGCCGACAATAAATTTAAAGAATCCTGAATTTGAAAGTCCTGTTTCATCTACAGGCTTATCATCGATGTAAAGTTTTAAAGACGAAATATCTTTTTCAGAAACCGATTGTCCGTAGATTGTGAAAACTCCATTTTTATGTTCACCGTTCAACGGGTAAAGGATATCAACAGTTGCCGGTGCGATATCCTTTTTCAAGTGAATATTTCGGCTGACATTGTTCGCATTTCCTGCCTTGTCTTTTACAGTGAGTTCTACGTTATAGAATCCGTTATCAAGGTATCTGAGATCTACAGTTTCACCGATTATGCGGTCAATCTTGAATTTTGTTACAATTTCTTTTGAATTTTTCTCCAAGCTGCGGATTGTAAGGTACAAATCAGTAACCTCTACATTGTCGTATGTATAACCGGAGAAGAATACAACTCCAGAAGTTGTTGATTCATCAATCGGAAGTTCAAGGTTCAATTCAGGAGCATCGTTATCTATATTGATTAAACTTGAATAAAGTCCCTGAATTCCATATTTGTCTGTAATTTTGAGGAATACAACTCGAGTACCACCAGGGATCGCTCGAGTATCTATTGAGTACGTCCAATTTTCAGTGCCTTCCACATCGTTGTATGAGTTTCCATTGTCGAGTGAAAGTTTTACGTCTGCAATACCGTTTTTATCACTCGCCCAGCCTGAAATAGTGATTCGATTGCGTACTGAAGTATCGATTGTCGGCTTTTCGACAGCGCCTTTAGGTTCTTCAAGCGAAATTCTGAATGTTCTTGAAATTTCCGGACCTTGAACACCGTTTACATCGACTGCGTAGACTGTAACTGTATGTTCATTGTCAGTCATCGTAGAAAAAGGAACTTCAATAGAGAAACTTGCGCCCATTATATATTCAGCAGACGGATCTTCGTGTTTGTATACTTCGTGTGTAGAAACACGTTTATATTTATCGTTATCGATTTTGTAATATATAGAACATGCTCCGTCATCATCATAAACTACTCCTGAAATTGTGAAGTCACGAGTGATAACTTGCATATCTTCAGGGACGTGAATTTCGACGGTCGGTAAATCCGATTTTTTTTGTATTGAAAAATTCCAAGCTTCTACAGTTGTTGCATTTCCTGCCGCATCTGTAAACACAAACGACATTGAATCATCGAGCGGCGCATCATCTGTACCAATGTATGTATGAATAAGTGGATTAATAGGGATTCCCGTCCTTATTTGTGCTTTTCCTTTTACGGAAGGAGCAGTGTACTCTACTGTTTTAAGGAAACCGTCATCTTTTGCGTCAAACACAATGAGGTTTTGACCGTTTATGACATCTCCGGCGAGAGGCTCAACGACAGTCACAGAAGGAGGTGTTACATCTTTGCAGACAGCCGTTCTAAAATAATTATAATTTGAAGCAACATCAGTTGCCCGAATATCGATCCTTATAAGACCATCAGGCATGTTAGAGATATCGACATTTTTGCTGAAAGTTACACCTTGTTTATTTACATTTTTGCCGAGGTCAAAAGACTCCCAAGTTTCGCCACTGTTAAAAGAATATTCAACTTTTGAGATTCCAATAGGATGTGCCGCAGTTCCTTGAAGTTTTATCACTTTTGCCTGCCACTCGAACAATTTTGGACTTTCAAGGTGGACTTCGGAAGTTTTTGTGTTTGCAACAAAATTCAATGCGTCAGAAACATGAACATCGCCGAATTTATCTTTTATTCTAAGCGTTACATTTTTATAGAGACCTTCTTTTTCAGCAACGAGAGTGATTAAACGGCCATCTGTTTCGATTTTAAGTCCGTTTGTAGCAGAAACGAGTTCAGCTGTCAGCGGAGTGTTATAATTAGCATAGTAATAGAACTTTGAACCATTGTTCAAAACAAAACTCTTGCTCTCTTCATTAAAGACAGTTTGAACTCCCTGTATTGTATAAATCTTTTCTTCATCATTTATTTTTGAGCTGTCAAAATTACGCACAACTGTTATTGAACCTGAAATTTTCTTTTCAAGTGTGGCAGCTTTTATTGTGATATTTACTTTGTTTACACGAACTGGAAGATTCGCAAAAGGAATTTCTGCAACCCATCTCGAAGGATTGTCTGTATTCGGCTTTATAATTTTTGCAGTACCTTTAAGATAGAGCTCTCCGCCTGGGACATCTTCGCCGGAGAATTCGTAGTTGACAGAACTGACGGCAGCACCGGTATCGATGTAAACTTTCATCAATCCGCCTGTCTTTGCTCCGTAGGCGAGGGAAACAGGCATTCCGCTATAATACGGAGTATCGTTTACAAGGGCAATGTTTGCATCAAGAGAATATTCTTTTACTACGCTGAACTTGCTTGAAACAGGCTTTCCTTCAGTCGGAGTTATCGTAAAAATTTCAGAGTTATTTCCTTCTGGCATTTCAGACCGATAGAACACTTTAAAATCAGTATCAAGCTCTCCCTGATAGATTCCGACTGCATAGACATCAAATGAATCTACCCAGGCAACAACAGGCGCTGTTGGAACAGGCATTTTTTCTTCCTGCTCTTCAACATCTGGAATCTTTTTTAGAGCGACCGCTCTGGCGATTTTGTTTCCGCCGGCGCTCTCTGCAACGACTTCAACAATATGCATACCGTTATCGAGGCTGTCGGCATCAACTTTGAAAGAGAATGCTCCACTTTTTGCAACAGGGATACTCGTTAATTCCGGTTTAATTTCTCCGACTTGCGTTGAAGCTATTACACCGTTTTGAATCTCGGCATTGACCGGAATAATTCTGTATCCAAGAGAAGATAGTCCAGTTGTACAAGTTGCAGTTCCATTCAATGTTACAACACCAGATAGCGCATTGATTGACTGAGTTTCTGAAAATTGTTCAATTTTGAGTTCAGGAATTGCAGACCCTGATTTAAAGCTTATTTTTTTAGATTCTATGACTTTGCCGTTATCTGTTTTTACGCGAACAACAACATCTTTTGAAGTTCCTGCAACATCAGGTTTTGCAACAAGTTTTATCAAGTTGCCTTCAAGTTCTGCCGTTGCAAATGGAGTCGCAGGATAAAGTTCTACACTCTTGGCTTTTGCCCCAATCAAATATCCTGTTACAGGGAATTCAAGATTGCTTATAATTGAACCGTCTTCTCCAACAGTGCTGTCATCAAATACGACAGCAGGATTGTCAGTCTTTACGACAGTCGTATTAGTTACGTAATAAAACGCTTTGAATTCTGCAACTCGTTCAAAAATGTCGATCGCTTTGACTGTAACAGACACAAGACCTTTTGGACTGTCTGGAGAAACAGGTAGAGAATATGTATAAGAGCTTACATTTTTTAGGTCTACATTATTTTCAAGATTGCCGCCGTCCCATGAAAAATTCGAAAATATATTCTTGATTCCGACTCCTGAAGTTGCGGTTACGTTGAAAACTTTCCCTGATTCCGGATGAATTTCAACGCCATTTACATAATCGATCCTTGAATCTTTGCCCGAAACAAATCTTGCATCAGAGAATCTTGGAGCTGATCCTTTAGAAGAAACATTGATAACAGAGGTGTCACTCTTGAGCCCGTTTATATCAACTGCTGCAACAGTGATTTTATGGTTGCCGGCAGAAAGGTCTTCTGTTGAACAAAGTTTGAAATAATAAACACCGTTTGTTTCCAAAACGACTGGGTCTTTGTTGTCAAGTTGAATCACTACAGATTGGATTCCATCATCGTCATGGGCAATTCCGCGAACAAAGACATCTTCATTGTCTATATAATTGTGCCCTTCCTGCGGTTCAAAATTTTCAATGGAAGGTTTATCAGCATCCTTATTCAAAAGGATGTTTTGAGAAACCTCAACGATGTTTTTCGCACGGTCAACAGCACGAATTGTAAACTTAACCGATTTTTCTTTTATTCCGGCAGTATCGAGGTCAACAGCCCAATATGGGTTTCCTGGAACAAGATCGATTTTTCCGCTCTGATTGCCGAATGTCCAAGAAAGGTCTGTCACGCCGATTTTATCTTTTGCATAACCTGCAACTGTGATTTTCCCATTCATTTCCTTGTCTAATGAAGGATAAACGATTTTTACATCAGGCTTTGCATTGTCTATAAAATAAAGGAAAGAATACATTCCTACAGAACCAGCAAGGTCTGTTGCCCTGAACCACAAAACCGCAGGTCCGTCTTCAAACTTTTTAGTATCTACAGAAACTGAGAATGTACACAAGTCTGTCGTTTTTTTAGAATTGAGTTTTACAGGAACAAAGGTATTTCCGTTATCTGCCGAAAGTTCAAGCGATTTAATTCCGTTACCATCAGACACCGCTCCATCAAATTTGACATTTCCGGAAACAAGCATTCCCATCGCTCTGTCTTGAATTTCCATCTTCGGTTGCTTACGGTCAAGCTGCCATTTTACGACAACAGGACTGCTTACTTTAGGCTCATCATTTATGTCGTATCCGATTACCTTGATTGTGTGCATTCCTTCTTCAAGGTCGTTCGTTTCAAGATAATAAGACCAGAATTCTTTTCCTTTAGCGTTGACAACTTTTTCTGTTTCAGTTCCTTCGTCGAGGATAAGTTCAACTTTTGAAACGCCGTCATCATCGGTACAAGTTCCAACGATATTCAAGTTTCCGACAACTCGCATGTTCTTGTATGGGTTTGTAATACCGCAAACAGGTAAATCAGACTTTGGGTCAAAATAGATATTGTGAGGTCCGTCGACATGGGTGTTGCCACCAAGATCGCTCGCTGTAATCAAGATGTTATACTTACCTACTTTCTTGTTTTCAAGATCGAACTGTTGCTGCCAGCTGCTTAAATTATCAACGGAAATTTCTTCAATATCACCTTTCCCATGAGCAAATGCTGAGATTCCCAAAACAACACAAAGAAGTATAGAATAAATTTTCTTCTGCATCTTTTTCATTCTTATCATTCCTATAAAACCGTATAAATATAGTATTCTCCAACTCCGAATATCGGCTGATAAACTCTGTTTCTTTAGAGAAAAATACATTATGATAAATAATGAGGACTTTTTATTATGGGTGAACTTTTTTCTGATAAGGTGTGTATTCTACAACAAATCATCGACAATAGCAAACGGATTGTGTTTTTTGGAGGAGCAGGAGTTTCTACAGAGTCGGGAATTCCAGATTTTCGCAGTATAGATGGACTTTACAATCAACAATGGAAATATCCGCCGGAAGAAATAATCAGCCATTCATTTTTTTGCAATAACCCAAAAGAGTTTTATAGATTTTACAGGGCAAAACTTTTACCAAAAGGGATTAAACCGAACGCAGCGCACTACAAACTTGCAGAGCTCGAAAAAGAAGGAAAACTTTCCGCAGTCATCACACAAAATATCGACGGACTTCACCAGCTCGCAGGCAGCAAAAAAGTTTACGAACTTCACGGAAGCACACTCCGCAATTATTGCACGCAATGTCATGCTTTTTACGATGAAAATATAATTATTGAAAGTGAAAATTCTGAAGACAAGTTGCCTCACTGCAAAAAATGTGGCGGCCTTATAAAACCTGATGTTGTGCTCTATCAGGAAAGCCTTGACCAAAATGTAATCGAAAACGCTGTAGATGCAATTATAAATGCCGACACGCTTATAATTGGAGGAACATCTCTTACTGTTTATCCGGCAGCAGGTCTTGTAGACTACTTTCATGGAAAAAATCTTGTTTTGATAAATAAAACATCTACAACGCAGGATAACATCGCAAACATTGTGATTCATGAGCCGATTGGCAAAGTTTTAGAACAAATCGCTGTAAAACGTCAAAATGAAGTGTAAACTCCGACATCAAAATCAAACAGGCGGTCATTTTCTTTTGCTTTGTTAAAATGAATATTAAATTCCGTAAACAAATTAAAAGCAGAACCTGTAAAAATTCCAAAATTCAAAGCGATGTCTGCGACAAGTTTTACGCTCAATGTGTCTGAATAGTGATTTTTTTCGGCAGTTTTTGAAAAAAACGCTTTGTAAAATCCATTGTATCCGGCAGTCAAATATAAATCTTCTATAAACAAATAGCTGAAAAATGGCAGCGCTTTTTGAACATCTAATCCGAATAAAACAGTTTCGATTCCGCTTGAAAACGTCGCATTTGAAAAATCGAGAGCAATCCTGTCGACATCAAAGTTGAGCCGCAAAGGCAGATTGTATACAAACCCATAATCGTTAGAAACAGGAATAAGCTGCGGAACATAAGCTGAAGCCGATGCCTGGAGTGCGAATTCATTTTGATATATGCGATTTTCGTTTATGTTTCTGAAATAACCGTAGGCAACGCCGATTCCTGCTGAAAATCCGCTTTTGTTATATCTTCCTGAATTCACTCTGTGAACATTTGAATATGAAACGGAAAAGACGTTTATCACATCTAAAAACACTGTGTTTGATTCAGGTTTTGCAGACGCAAAATAATCAAATAACTTGTTGTTTTCATCTAACTTGCGCTCCACAGTGTGTTTTCCGATTTTTGCCGATGATTTATTTGTAAAAAAAACAGAAGACATTCTGCCGACATTGAAAACAGACTGTAGAGTCGCATCTGCAGAGCTTATCTTCCAGCCGTACCCGTTCAGGTCAAACTCTGTCTTAAAATCAAATGAACTCGAGAAAATGTCAGTGCCGAAATGCGGCGATGTTTTATACTCGACCCCAATTGAATTTGTAAAAAAATCCCATCCTGCCGTAAATAAATCTATATCTTTTATTGAAGATAGCCATGGGTCGGAACGCAGCAACGTTACGCCTGCCAAAAAGAAACTCGAACCAAATGTTTCTTTTTTATCAGACAAGTGCGGTAAATTTTCTCTTTTATAAATCCCAACCGGCAAAAATAAAAAGTTTGACAAGCGATAAGGATTGTAACTCGATGACTTTTGTTCAAGCCCGCAGAACACAAATGGCGATGAACTATCATTTCGACGCTCAGAGCCGGAATCTTGTTTTAAAGAAGTCTTAAAATCAGCAACGTTGACGGATTCCTCTTTCGTCTGTTTTATGCTTGAAAAATCGAGAAAATCTTTTTCTTTAATAGTCAGCAGCATATTTTGGCGATAAAAAGTTCCTATGTAAGCGATTTCGAGATTGTCTGTTTTATTTTTTAATAATACCGGCCAGTAGACTCCGCCTGAAATATCTTTTTCAGAAAGGGTGAAAGAACCTGTTTTAAGATTCATTTTACCAAGTCTAGGCATTGTCTCCCTCTTTGCCCAACTGAAATACGCATTTTCACCGTCGACAGACATACTCTGTAAATTGATTTTTTCTTCCGGGTCGCTCGAAATTTTGTAATCTTCTAAAGTGTTTCCATCTAAATCATATTTTCGGACAGAAAAAATAAGTCCGCTTTTGTAAATTGCTGCAAAAGTACCGTCTTTGCAATCTGCAAAGTTAGACACATAATCATTTAACGGAAGAATTTTTGATGCCTGCAAGTCAACACCTTTTATGATTCCCTTTTCATTTACGGCGATTTTATAAATCATAAGGCTGTTGAATGGAGCTTGATATTTGTGGCAGACAAGATAGAAAAATCCGTCTTTTTCGATTATTGCACCGTCTTTTATACCTTCGTCAGGAACATCATAAAATCTGTTTTTTTCTATGTCATAAATGCTGACTTTTGTTTTTACATTTACGGAATTTGATGTTGTCTTTGAAACTGCAATATATTTTCCATTTTGCGAAAGCGAAATTGCATAAATTCCATTCTGTGAAAACAATTTTTCAGGTTTGCGTTTTTTTTCTGCAAGCTTATCTGACGAAATGTAAAAAACCTGTCTTCCATAAGAATCAATCCATGCGATTCCTTTTTCAGAAGCTGTAAGAGATTTATACAATTCTCCGGATTTATTTTTGTGTGAAAAATCATCTGAAACAGGAGTAAAAAAATCAGAAGCAAGCCCGGCTTTTACAGGATTTGGCTCAACGTCAGGAATTTGATAATCGTTTTTAAAATCTTCCCACGCAGCTAAAATTGAGCGACCATAAACTTCCTTAAAAGAGCGCTTTATACCAAGTTTTTTCCCACTCGCAAGTGTGTACCAAAAGTTTGTGTATTTTTCAATTCCGTACTTTTCTTGCAACCACTGATGAAAAGCTCCTCCAAAATAATATGGAGCACCTCTCGGACTTCTATCTGCAGCTCCTTGAATATCATCATAGTCTGGGAATTTGTTTTCGATTTTCGCCTGTTTTACATACTGTTTTGCATATTCGTTGTTTAGCCGACCTTCTCCGGCGAAACTTTCTCCGCTTACAGACGCTCCTTCAGCCATCGCAGTTGTTATAAATAAAAGCCCTGCGGAATACATCGTCAGATTTGTGACATCTTTTCTGTTTTTTTGAGACATGTTGTATGTTACAGCGTGAATAAGTTCATGCTTAAAAATTGAGAGCATCGACTCGCTGAACGACTGAAGTTCTCCAAAACCCGTATCAGATGTGTCAAAAAGGACGATGTGATTGTACGGCACAAAAGAGAAAAATGCATTTAAACTTTCTACGCCCGGCACAACGACAACAGGCATTCTGACTTTTGGCTCAAAGCCGTAAATTCCAGTCACTTCTCTGTAAATAGAATCTACATTTGAGTAAAGAATTTCAGCAGTTTTTTCGCTTCGTTTCGGATAGATAATCTCGAAAAATTCTGTTTTTACAGTTCTGAGGTCTTTCTCACCGAACATAAAACTCGATTTTCCATCAAAATCAGCTGCGAACGAGAACTGAATACAACAGATTGACAATATCAAACAATAAAACTTTTTCATTCCCTGTCCTAAATATCGGTTATTCGTTTTTCTGCATATTTAAAATAAGCGGTTCCAAGCAGCGCCGAAATCACGACAAACACAGCGCTAAAAATTATAATTCCTGCATACGACTTTGGTAAAACAAATATTGTAAGGGCAACCGCAAGCGCGATGACAAAAATTGTAAAAAATGCTGCAATCGCTGTATTCATGTTCTGCTTAACCGCAGCAATTGGGTTTTCCCAAGACAACTTTGGATTCGCTGTGTCTACAAACATATCTACAAAAATTATTGCGACAGACACAGAGATTGAGCCAATTACAATCAGTAATATCATTTTTGCAATATCAGCTGGCGTAAACGGAAATTTGAAAAACAAACTTGCGGCAATAATCAATGACGCAAAAATGATATTTGAAATTATGACGTACATCATAGCGTGCCAAAACTTGACTTTCGCAATTATTGAATTCATGATTGGCATAGCCTTTAAGTCGTACAGCGCTTTTCCCTCCCTCGAAAAAGATGATGCGGCGATGTTTGTACAATTTCCCAAAAAAATTACAAAAGCCATTCCTCCAGCGCAAATGTAATATTCTGTTTTTTCAAACTGCTCTGCTGATATGTTGACAACCGCGTCTTGAATTGAATACAAAATCTCCGCAATTTTACCACCACTCGAAGTTGCAAAGCTAACTCCAAAACTAAAAAAAATAATGATTGGCATTAAAAAAACCATCAGAGGACCATTTGCAAAAAATGCTGGCTCGCGGAATATCGTTTTTACATCTCGCACAAACAGGGCGTGGAAAATTGTATTAGAACGAGTGTCTTTTTTTATAAGCGACTCAACTTTTGAATCTGTAATTTTTTTTGTCTTGACATCTGAAAAGCCATTCAAAGTTTTTATATAAAGTGTTCCAAGAAGTGGGACGCATGCAAAAATGATAAAAGCGACGGTTGCAATCATTACAAGTATTGAAAAAAAATCTCCATTCATTGCTTTTGAAAAAAAACTGATAGCGGAAGACTGGGGCTTGAGACGCGCAAATGAGTCTGTGAGAGCTCTCGCTTTACCTTCCTCAAACATGTTTTCAGAAGATAACATCTGACCTCTTATTGAGGCTAAAAATCCATATCCAATTGAAAAAGAGACAATGAGAAACGACGCAATGCCAGTTAAAATTGATTTTTTTCTAAAAGCTGGAATAAAATAAAGAATCAAAGATAAAAGCAGATAGATAATAAAAACTGCTGCCACAGAAAACGCGAGCGCGACTGTAATTGTTCCCACGTAAAACATAGGTTTTGCAAGAAGATGCTCGTTGTAGCCATAGATTCCTGCAGAAATTGCAAACATCACAAGTCCTATAAAAGCATCTGTCACAAGACTAACAGCGAACTTTGCCCCGAAAAATTGACATGATGAAATCGGCATTGAAATAAACTGTTCTTCGCCACTGCCAGTGTAATAATTTGTCGCTACAGAGGTAAATCCAAAGAAAAAAATCACACAAAGAGATAAAAGCGTTGTAATAAAAGGCATAAGCTCTGTGTTTCCTGCGTTTTGAAGCGTTTTGTAGGCAACTAGCATATACCCTACATACATAACCCCAAAAGCGGCTATTACATAAATAAAAAGAAGCAAAAGCAAAATGCTTTTTACAATGCCTTTAGGTCCCTTTTTAAAACCGTCCCAAAAATTTGAAAAGGAAAATATGTTAGACGCAAAAATTTTAAATAACTTAAAGTACATGACGCCAGCCACCTTATTCCGTTTTCTTTACATCGCTGCCAATCAGTGAAAGGAAGATATCTTCTAGTGATTTGCCTTCTTGACTGTGCTTTTGTTTAAGGTCTTCCATGGTGCCTACAAAAATCAACTTACCGCGCTTTATAATTCCAATTTTGTCGCATAGTTTTTCAGCGACTTCCATTACGTGCGTAGAAAAGAAAACTGATTTACCAGCGACAGTGCGTTCACGCATAATTTCTTTTATGATAAACGCAGCTTCGGGGTCAAGCCCGACCATCGGCTCATCAAGAATCCAGTTTTGGGGGTCTGTTATAAGGCTTGCAATCAAAAACAATTTTTGCTTCATTCCGTGGCTGAACGAATTGATTCTGTTGTTCAAAACTTCTTTAAGTCCAAATTTCTGGCAAAAATATTCAATACGCCGCTTTCTATCCTGAGAGGAGATTTTATAGACGTCTCCAATAAAGTTCAGGTATTCTATCGCTCTCAAACGGGAGAATGTCTCGGGATTGTCAGGAACAAACGCAAACTGCCTTTTTGCCGCAATTGGACGCTCTTTGATTGAAATGTCGTCAAGAAAAACATCGCCTTCATCAGGCTTAAGAATTCCTGTTACTATTTTGATTGAAGTAGTTTTTCCGGCTCCATTGGGTCCAAGAAAACCAAATATTTCACCGTTATTTACTGTAAGATTTAATGAATCTACGGCTTTTTCGCCATTTTTGTTATATGATTTTGAAACATTTTTAATTGTAAACATTCTGAACCTCGCAATAATTTGCTATAAATCCTAATCGAGATGGTGAAAAAATTCAATTGTTTTACTTGGTATTATTTTACACGTGACAAAATGTATATAAATGCAGAATTCCAATATATTGCAACTTCATTTGTGCTATAGCTTGGGACGGCGTCTACATAACATTTGAGAGCCGGCATGCCTTCAAGATGTTCTTTTGCATAAGTGTCCTGAAGTTCAGCACAAGGCCCGCCAACGAGCATTCCCCGATAGATTTTTTTTCTTGCTATGCTTGGTCTATGATGAGGATTGACGGGGTTTTTAGTTCCCTCGCCTGTTACATAGCAGTAATTCAACGGGTTGCAACCGAGTATGTAATCTATCTGCTGTTTTGCTGCAATAAAAAAATCTTTACGTTTTGTGATGTCGTAAGCCATAATCATTAAATGACCAGAATCGCAAATTGCCCCATTGCTTCCCCAAGAAATAAAATTTGAACAATACCCGAATGCTGATTTTCTAGCGGTCTGCAAAGCCTTTTCCGCCTGAACGATGATGTCGTTTTTTATTTCTTCGAGAACTTTCCTATCGAGTTTATCTGCGTTTTCAAGGAGGATTTCTGTACCGTACCCTGCGACGCTCGACCAGCTAAAATCTTCACGCCATCCGCCTTTCCAAGGTTGTTCCAAATCAGGAATTTCTTTTTTCTTTTCCTCCCGAATTTTTAAAGCGTGCGCAATGTATTTTTCTTCTCCGGTTACAGCCCAAAGTGAACAGAGAGCAAAATAACGCTCATCAGAAACATCGCTGTCTCCGTATCCTCCTGTTGTGATTTCCGGTGGATTTATATAAAGTTCATCATCATGTAAAAAAAGATAATTTTGAGCTTTTACGGCAGCTTCAACAAGTTTCTTTGCAAAAGCAGTATCTGTATTTTTGTAAAAAGTTGAAGCATACGCAAGGCAGCCGGCAAAATCTGCTGTAGCACAGGTAGAGACAGGGGCTATCACAAGCTGTTCCTTTTCTCCTTCAGGCATTATAAAGCCGCAAAAATTGTAGCACGAAATTTTATGGTAAACGCCACCGTCATCACGCTGAAGCTGCAACATCCATTCAAGTTCAAAGCGGACTTCATCGAGTAAATTAAAATTTGTAAACTTTCCGCCTGTCTGTCTGTAAGCAAGAAGCAAATCCATCACAGATTTTGCTCCTGTAATCACATAGCGTCCGTAGTCACCGGCGTCATGCCAACCGCCCTGAACATTTTTTTTCTCTTTAGTGCCGTAGATTTCTGCTGTGGCAGCGTGGCACTTTCCCTGCCCACACCGCGCCTCTTTAAAATATTGGAGTGCAGAATCGCAAACTTCGTCGTAAATATTTAAAGAGATTTTGAACGGAAAGCTTTCAGAGCCATTTATGCAGACAACATATTCTCCATCATCTTTGAGTGAAGAAAAATCTCCTTTAAAGACAGGTTCTCCAACAGCTTTGTCATCAGGAGCCTGATAAAGTTTCCCCGTAAAAACATCTTTTTTAGAAGAGCGATCCCGAACAACAAATTCTACAGCAGAACATTTACACGCCCCGCTGACAAACACAGTTTTCTCGTCTCCAGGCAAATATCCGACTTGGTTGATAAAAATTTCCGACTCTTTCATGAGTATGATATTATACAGTCGCCGAAAACAATAATTGAATAAAAGTATATGGTAATTGGTTATTTTTATAAATTAAAAAGTAATCTCCGCATTCCCACAGAGCAAGTCTGCCACAGGGATTTTTACGCTGCTTTTTTTCCCTGAAGAGTTTACCAAAGAGATATTTACAAAACCTTTTTGAACTTCCTCCGCAACTGCCGAACCGTAAACCGAAGACAAAAGCTCAACATATTCATCTGCACTCATCTCTTCGCCGTTAAAAATTGGAGCGATTAACAAATCTAAAATCAACCGAGTCTGCTCGTCCGCTTCTTCGTAAAATTTGCGAAGATTTTCCTTGTTTATATTCAAATCCATTTTTGAAGAAACTATCCCTGAAGTAAATATATACGAAGATTTTGATTTATCGAGCATTGAAATTTTTACATCTTTTATATCATCGTTTGTCACTTTGACATCAGAAAATCCTGCTTTTTCAAGCTGATACGAAATCTGTTTTACATCTATCAGACTTCCTTCATTATTTCCGTTGATAAGTTTATTGAATTCATCTCCAGCCCTTCCGGAAAATAAAACTTTTACAGAGCCGTCTTTTTGCTCAGTGAGAGTTATATCTGCCGTGCAGGAAAAAAATAAAACAAATGACGCTAAAATAGAAACAATAAAAATAGACTTACGCATAAAACCTCGAAAATATTTATAAAAGCAATTTTATCTCAAGAATGATTTTAACCCAATCGAAACTCTGATTCCCGTGCAAAACACAAGTCCTGCGGCAACCGACTGAACAAAAGGAAGCGCCGAATTGTCTGCTTTATTGAAAACAGTGTAGCTTATATCTTGGACAACCTGGACTTTTGCATGAGCAATATTAAAATATGGAGTTGAAAAACTTACGCCGAGAATTCCCGGAAATATAGATAGACTGATTTCATCTCCGCTATTTATCATGCGGGCTGTCCCAACAGAAAAAACAGGACCTGCATAAATTCTCACAAAATCGTTCGGAGTTGTGCTGAACAAAATCGGTATTTGGAAGATTCCAACACCATGGTTATAACGAATCGCAAATCCGATTCCAGGTTGAAGAGAAAAATCTGTATATCTTACATTTGATTGAATATCTATCCCCCGAAATTGCAGCATAAATGAATCTGGCGAGATAAATGCCCAGTCGCAAAATACAGCCGCATCAGCTACAAGAGAATCAAAAAAAACATTGCTGCTTTTAGAAAACTTCTCAACAGAACTCTCGTCAAATTCCTCTTCCTCAAATCCATAATCAGAAACCGAATTTGTATCAGAACGTTTGCTTGTTCTGCCTGATTTTATAAACTGACCGCATGCAACATACTTTGGTTTCCAATAAGGTTGATTCAAAGAAGAAATGATTACCCCAGAATTTGGTCCGTCGCTGATTGCCGAAATAAACTGACTGTTTCCTATGTAGATTCCGACATGTGTTATCGGCGCAGAATTATTTGTTTTAAAAAAAAGAAGATCTCCGATTTCCCGTTTATCATCAGGGACAATGCGGCAATAACTGTAAAGCGCACGAGAAGTTCTTGGAAGTTGAACTTGAATTGCCTGACGAGCAACGTAATAGATTAGCCCGGAGCAGTCAAACGTATCAGGACCAACGCCTCCCAAAACGTACCGACACCCAACATATTTTTTTGATTCGGCAACAAATTTTTCACGGGTAACTTGCGCTTGGGCAGGCGTAATATCTTGCGCACAAAGCCTAAAACAGCATGATATGAAGATCAATAAAAGTGCAAAAAGAATCCGTTTAGGGACACTGTCTAAGTATTTTATATCCATATATCTCTATCTTCGTAAGATTTTTTTGATTGTTATCCAATTTTATTTCTTTTTTTACTTTTTCCAATTCAGTTGTATAATATAAAAAATATACATACAACTCAATGGGAGAACTTAATGAAAAAAAGCAAAACACAAACTCCATGGGCTTATCTTGATGAATTCCGCAACAAAGATTTTTTTGGTGAATGGCCTACATTCCCCCAAATGCTAGACATTCAGGTAAAACGAAATGGGGACAGACCGTTTTTTACAGATTTTGACGGTCCGAATGAATCAAAACAGACAAAGACTTTTAAAGAAGTTTTAGAAAATGTTCAAACTCTTGCTAAATGGCTTACGGCAAACGGGTTAAAAAAAGGAGACCGCGTAGCCGTGATGGGAAAAAACTCTCCCGAATGGGCAACTGTCTACCTCGGCGTACTTTATGCAAGTGGAATCATAGTTCCGATTGACAACGGGCTTCACGAGCCTGATGTTGTAAACATCATAAATACTTCAAGCCCAAAATTTGTTTTTTGCGACGATGACAAAAAACCTTTCTACGAAAAGAATTTCAAAGATATAAAAATTCTCTCACTCAACAGGAGTGCCGGCGATTTATTTGTTTACAACCTCAAGACAGACAAAAAAATCACCCCAAACGAAGCTCCCGAAGAAAACGACACAGCAGCGCTTTTGTTCACATCAGGGACGACAGGAAAGCCAAAAGGAGTAATGCTGTCTCACAAAAACCTCATGTCGGACGGTTTTATCGCTCAGACAAACCTCACAATTTACAACACAGACGTTTTCTACGCACTGCTTCCTATTCACCACGCTTACACAATGCAAGCCGCATTTATTGTTCCAATTCAGACAGGAGCTGAAATTGTGTTCGGAAAAAGCCTTGCAGTTTCAAAACTGATGAGAGAATTAAAAGAAGGAAAAATCACAATCATGCTCGGCGTTCCTCTCCTTTACAACAAACTTTTATTCGGAATAAGAAACGGAATCAAATCTAAAGGGAAAATCGTAGAGGGCGTCGTTGCTTTGATGCGCGGCATTTCATTTTTTGTAAAAACAATGACAGGATACAACATTGGAAAATCAATGTTCAAAGCGATTTTGCAACAGGCAAACATATACACGCTTAGAGTTGCAATCTGCGGTGGAGGACCTTTGGCTTCCTCTGTCTTCAAGCAGTACAATGAAATGGGGATAGATTTTATTCAAGGATATGGGCTTACAGAAACTTCGCCTATCATCGCCTTAAATCCTCTGGAACATTTTAAAATCAGAAGTGTCGGACGTTCATTCTATCCTTATGAAGATGTAAAAATCATAAACGGTGAAATGATGCTTACAAGAAAAGGTTTCCAAAAAGTCGGCGAAATCGCAGTAAAAGGTCCGATGGTTATGCAAGGCTACTACAATATGCCGGAAGAGACAAAAGCTATGTTCACTGAAGACGGATATCTTAAAACCGGAGACTTAGGTTGGATGGACAAAGAAAACTACATCATGTTGTGCGGACGCGCAAAAAACCTAATAGTCACTGCCGGTGGTAAAAATGTATATCCAGAAGAGATTGAAGACAGCTTCCAGTTGATTCCCGATGTTCAGCAAGTAACTGTTCGGGCTTATCATCCTGAAAATGAGCCTACATCAGAAGAGATTGAAGCGCTCATCTATCCTAGCGATTCTCTATTCAAAGAGATCGGGTGCGAAAGGAACAACGAGTTTATTCAGGAAGAGGTGCTCGAAAGAATAAAATCGGCAGTCAACAAAGTAAACAAAACATTGCAGCCTTATTCTCAAATTACAAAAATCACTTTGCTCAAAGAGCCTCTTGAAATGACAACTTCGCAAAAAGTAAAACGAAATTTTGTTGCAAAAGTATACAAGTAAATTTTTCATGTTCGACAGAATTTGCCGACAATCTTTGCTGACAAATTCTGTTTTATCTGATGTCTTCGTGCGATTATTTAAGCAAACTCCTGTCAAGTTTTTCAAAACCGTCGGTGAGTTCTTTTGCAATTTTTACAAGTTTTGCGAGGTCGCCTTTGCGCCCACCTTCGATGTTTAACGCCATTACAGGATCGTGCAGACTCAATCTCAAAAGCATCCAGCCTTCAACGTCCCCGGCACTCGATTTACCGGGTTTAAATGAAAGCCTGACACCTTCGTAAGATTGTGGCATTTCATAACCTGCCGCAACCGCTCTCTTTTTGAATTCTTCAAGGACTGATTTTCCGTATTCTTTAAAGTCTTCTCCTGAAATTTTAAACCTATATTCATTTTCTTCAACAAGAGGCGGAAGTTTTTCAATCAAGCTGTCGAGTTTCTTTCCTTTTGCAGCTGCCTGAGCAAGGGCTATCACAAGCTTTACGCCGAGAAATGCCCCGTCATCGAGAAAATAATTGTCTTTTAATGCACCGTGCCCGGAAGTTTCCATTGCCAAAGGAGCAACTATCCCTGAAGCGTTCAATTCTTTTTGTTTGTTTATTACATTTTTGTAGCCGCGCATATAACGCAAATGTTTAAGTCCCAAGACGTCTTGTAAAAAGTAAGTCAAACGGTCAGAAGTAACTGAGTCAGTGATAATTGTAGAGCCGGGATATTTCGGCGCGAGAATTGCAGCAATCATTGCGATAATCGAGTCGCGGTTGATTTCTCTCCCATCGCTCAAAACGGCAGACATTCGGTCAACATCAGTATCAAAAATCAAGCCCAAGTCAGCTTTATTTTTCAAAACAGCGCTGCGTATTGCTTCCATTGCAGCTTTATTTTCCGGATTCGGAACGTGATTCGGAAATCTTCCATCAGGCTCAAGAAACTGACTTCCCGTTGTATCTGCCCCAAGCGGTTTTAAAATTCTATCTACAAAAAAACCTGACGCACCGTTCCCGCTGTCTACAACAATGTGAAGCCCTTCAAGCGGTTTTTCCCCTTTTCCAAGCGGTTTAAGTTCATCTATGATTTTTGTTTTCATGTATTCTGAATAGATATCTACCAAATCGCAGCAAGGAATTTCCTGCTGAATATGCTGTGGGTTTAACAGATTTGCAAGGGTTAAAATCTCTGTGATATCTTCGTGCTCAAGACCGCCATCCTGATCAAAAAACTTTATTCCGTTTCTGTTGAAAGGAAGATGGCTCGCAGTTATCATTGCAGCGCCTTCAAAGTTTGTTTCAGGGAAGATGATAGACATAAACATTGCAGGGGTCGTTGCCATTCCACAATCAATAGCAGTAGCGCCGGCACTTATCATACCGTCCATAAGCGCATCTGCAAATTCCTTGCCTGTTATGCGAGAATCCCTGCCAACTCCAACGTGAAGAGCATGAGGTTCTTGATTGAGTTTTTTAGAAAGCCAGCTTATATAAGCACAACCAATCTGTTTTGCATTCTGCGCCGTAAAGTTGACAGATTCTCCCTCGACGCCTTCGCATGCAACTCCGCGTATATCACTTCCGTTTTGAAGTTTTTTTAAGTCCATAAAACACTCCAATCAGATTGCAGCCAATCCTAATTTCAAATCTTCGATTATATCTTCAACGTTTTCGAGCCCAACTGAAACGCGCACCATTCCTCCATCTATTCCTGCGGCAACAAGCTGTTCGTCTGTAAGCTGACGGTGCGTTGCACTTGCCGGATGAAGAACACATGTTCTGATATCTGCTACATGCACTTCGTCCGAAGAAAGTTTCAAGGCATCCATAAAACGAACTGCCGCAGTGCGTCCACCTTTCATGCTGATTGCAATCACGCCACAAGTTCCTTTCGGCAAATACTTTTGTGCAAGTGCGTGATACGCATCTTCTTTGAGCGCCGGATAAGAAATTTTTGCAATCTTATCTGATGATTTTAAGAACTCTGCAACTTTCATCGCATTTTGGCAATAGCGTTCCATTCTTATCGGGAGCGTCTCAAGCCCCAAGTTCAAATAAAATGCACTCTGAGCTGAAGGATAACAACCGAAGTCTCTCATAAGCTGAGTGCGGGCTTTTACAATGTAAGCGGCTTTTCCAAAATCTTTGACATAACACAGCCCATGGTAACTTTCATCAGGTTCTACCATATCAGCAAATTTGCCTGTTTTTTTGAACGTAGATTCCCAGTCAAAATTTCCGCTGTCTACGATTGCGCCGCCGCCCTGGACTGCGTGTCCATCCATATATTTTGTCGTTGAATGAACAACGATATCTGCACCCCATTCAAACGGACGGCACAAAAACGGTGTTGCAAACGTATTATCGACGATTAAAGGAACGTTTTTAGCATGTGCGGCTTTTGCCCAAGTTTCAATATCAAACACTGTGAGAGATGGATTTGAAATCGTTTCACCGAAGACACATTTTGTGTTTGGCTTAAAAGCTTTTTCAATTTCATCATAAGAAGAATTTACATCGACCCAAATACATTCAATTCCAAGTTTTTTAAGAGTAAAACCAAAAAGGTTTATTGTTCCTCCATAAATCGAAGAAGACGCTATGAAACTATCACCACTCTGACACAAGTTCAAAATAGAAATTAAACTTGCTGCTTGCCCGGATGATGTAAGCATACAGCCGACTCCACCTTCCAAATCAGCGATTTTCTTTTCAACAGCATCGCATGTGGGGTTTGCAAATCGTGAATACATAAACTCGGTCGGTTTATCAAAAAGGGCAGCAACATGATCACAGCTGTCAAATCTGTAAGTTGTACTCTGAACGATTGGAATAGTTCCGGGTCCGCCATTTTCCGGTTTATAACCGCTGTGCAAAACTTTCGTCTCAAATTTCATACTAATTTCTCCTGAGAATTCTGTTTAGTTTGAACTTTTGCTATATCTACTTTTTTATGTATCAAAAAATAAAATTTATCAATCAATGATGGAACAGCCTGATTCCGTTGAAGCACATCACCATGTTGTAGTCGTCGGCAGCTTTTATAACTAAATCGTCGCGGACAGAGCCTCCCGGCTGGGCAATCGCTGTCACTCCAGACTTTTTTGCGCGATCAATGTTGTCGCCGAACGGGAAAAATGCGTCTGAGCCAAGCGCAACATCTGTGTTTTTCGAAATCCATTCTGTTTTTTCTTCACGAGAGAAAACTTCGGGTTTTACTTTAAAAATGTTCTGCCATTTTCCATCTGCAAGAACATCCATATATTCTTCGCCAATGTAGACATCGATTGCATTGTCGCGGTCCGCACGTCTGATTCCTTCTACAAACTCAAGGGCAAGGACTTTTGGGCTCTGACGAAGCCACCAGTTATCAGCCTTTTGCCCTGCAAGACGTGTGCAGTGCACCCTAGATTGCTGTCCCGCCCCAATTCCGATTGCCTGACCGTCTTTTACAAAACAAACGGAGTTGGACTGTGTATATTTTAAAACAATCAGTGAGATAATCAGATTGCGTTTTTGCTCTTCTGTAAGTTTTTTATTTTTTGTAACGATGTTTGAAAGCGCACTGTCATCAATTTTGAGAAAGTTGTGCCCCTGCTCAAAAGTAACGCCAAAAACCTGTTTTCGTTCCAATTCTTCAGGGACATAGTTTGGCTCTATTTGAATTATACAATAGTTGCCATTTTTCTTAGCTTTTAAGATTTCCAAAGCTTTTTGTGAAAAACCGGGTGCAATAACACCGTCCGAGACTTCTTTTTTAATCAAAAGCGCAGTCGCCTCGTCACATTCATCGCTGAGCGCAACAAAGTCTCCAAATGAAGACATTCTATCGGCACCTCTCGCTCTTGCATAAGCAGCTGCGAGCGGAGAAAGTTCAACATTGTCTGTAAAATAAATCTTTTTGAGCGTATCTGAAAGAGGAAGCCCTACGGCAGCACCGGCAGGCGAAACGTGTTTAAACGAAGTTGCTGACGGAAGCCCAGTCGCCAATTTCAATTCTTTTACAAGCTGCCAGCCGTTCAATGCATCGAGCAAGTTGATGTATCCCGGGTTACCGTTGACAACAGTAATCGGTAAATCGCCTTTTTCCATAAAAACCCTTGCAGGTTTTTGGTTTGGATTGCAACCATACTTTAATTGAAGTTCTTTCATTCTTCCATATTACAAAATATGTATTGTTTTTTCAATCTGATTGCGGTTCTGAATCCGGCTCACACCACGCCAATCTGATAAGTTTTTAAATCAACTTTATTTCCCATCGAATATTTTTTTTATATGCCGTGCGACCAAAGTTGCGTTTACTTCATTGATTGGGCAGTTCGTAAGCACAATGACAGAGAGTTTTTCATCAAAATAATAGCCGTCATAAGAATTAAAAACATTTGTCATCCCCGCGTGGAACATTGAATCTTCACGGCGATAAACTCCAAATCCGTAAGACTGTGTATTTATCATTTTTTTAAATGATTTTTTGCTTACAACTTTTCCGCCGGTAAGGCAATTGTTCCATTTAAAAAGGTCTATCACGCTTGAATTTACATCTCCGCAGCCAAACGCTATCTCTGATGGAATGCTAAAATACCTTCCTTTGTAATCATACCCTCGCGTATCTGTTTTTTGAAATTCTTGATTCGTATTGTCCATTCCGCACTTTTTAAATATGTTTTTTTCCATATATTTGTGATAAGACATTCCGCTGACTTTTTCTATAATTCGCGCCAAAATGTAATAATTTGTATTACAATAAAAATATGTAGTGTTCGGCTTTGTAAGAAGCGGGGCATCGTAAAAAAAATCTTCAACAAGCCTATCGTTTATCGGTTTGCAAGCAAGTTGCCTTTCTTGAATATAACGGTTTACATCTTTCGGAAAAAAATCTTCAGAAGCGTTGATGTGGTCTGTAAGCCCCGAACGCATGCTCAAAAGCATCCTGATTGTTATATCATCGCCGTATTTATATTGAAAAAAATACTTCGAAATGTTGTCATCTAAAGATATTTTTTTTTGCTGGGCAAGCTGCATAACAGCAGCTGCAGTCATCTGCTTTGTGATTGACCCCACCTCAAAGACGGAGTTTATTCCATTTTCATAGTTTTTTTTTGATTTTTTATCGCGTAAACCGTAGCCCTTAGCGTAGATGATTTTGCCTTTTTTCCCGACGAGGATTGCCCCGCGAAAATGTTTTGTTTCAAGGTACGAATCTACGTCAAAAGCAAAATCCTTGTACTTTTTATCGATGACAACAGCATCATTGTCCCATTTTTGATTTTCAATTTGAGCACATGAGACAAACAAGGCTGCAAAAAAAGAAAGCAACGAGAATGATATAAAAAAATACATTCCGCCATTTTTTCTCATTTTTCACCGTCTCCAAACGTTTACAAGCAGCGTTGCGCTCTAGTCTATTTATTTTTATTGATGATGCGAGAATCCCACTTGCCGCTTCCAATATCTATGTATCTTACAAAAAGTGAAACTTTATTTTCTTCATTCAGAGAATTCCAGATTTCGTCTGCAAATTCGTCGATTTTTCCGGAGATTTTTACTTTTACAGGCTCTCCTTCAAAGCTGGGAAGAGGATTTCCATCTCCCATATAAGTGTGAATGTAATGACCTTGTCCATTTACAGGATTGTCGTAAGCGTAAGTAAACCGCAAAGTATTTTCTGGATTTCCCGCATCGCTTTTTAGAATCGAAAGAGCATAGTCATATTTTCCCGAATCAAAATTTAAAATTGAAGATATTCGCGGTGTATAATTAGGAGCGTCGTGTTCGTATTTTCGTGAACAAAGAGATTGTTCAAATGAAAGCCCTTTTGAGAGCCCTTCAAAAATCGTATCCGTCTGATCGCCGTTTGTAACAATCGTCTTGTTTTTAAAAATGCGAACAGCAGAATAAATGATAAGGCTTGCGTCTCCTGCGATTAAAGCCGGATTAAAAGCCTGCGTTCTAATTCCGTCTCCATCTTCAACAAAAACTCTGTTGCGGCTTCCTGCACTGCGCCCCATCGTCCAATAAGCAGCGACAGCGTGTTTTCCATCTTCAGATTTACCAACGACAATTCCGCGTCCGGGATAAGTTGTGCTTGAAAGTTCTGTTTTTAAATCGACAATTTTCATTTTAATCTCTTTTTTGACTATTTTGAATCTTTCGCTTCAACTTCATCGTGAAGGTTTTCAAGGATTTTCATAACTTCATCTACTGTTTTTTGCTTTGGATCAGGATCATCAGGTGGAAGTTTTGCAAGAACATCATCTCTAAACTGTTTGCAATCGAGCACAGGAGCCGCCGTGTAAGAAACTTTTCCAGGCTCAAGAATATCGGAAAGCATATCGTTCGGATTTTCGGGATTGATGCGAAGGCAATTTCCGTTGATTGAAACGAGAAGCATTTTATCAAAAAGTCGAAGATAACTGTCTATTTCACGAAGACCTCTTTTAGTTTCCGGCTGACCAGGTCTGTAACGCGTGCCGCTTGGGAAAACAAGAATAATTTGACCTCTTTTTTTGCATATATCCATCTGGCGCATTGCGGCAAAGTTAATCTTGCGGGCTTTTTGCTCCTCAGCCTTTTTTTCTTCTTCAGAGATGTCTTTTGATTCAACAGAATTCAAACTGCGCGTCGGATATATTACAACACGTGTAAACCCTTCAGAGAATGCCCGAACGCCCGGGTTTGATTCATTTAGCTTCATCCCTGCAACAGCAACAATTCTCGAAGAAAAATCTTTAGCCCATTCTTCTCCATATTTTTCTAAAAGATAAATGATACCTGGCAGGTCGAGGTTTGTGTAATGCTCCATCAGGATAAGCCCGGTTTTGCCGTTTTTTGCCACATCATCATAAAACTCTTTAAAATTTTCAATATTTCCAAGTTGCGAATCTTTTGAAAAAGTTTCGTCCAAAAGTCCATACATGTACTTTCTTGTTCCGAGATTTGCCTCTTCGTAAACTTTTGTCTCGTCAATTTTTGCAGCAGCACGTGAGAGTTTCATAATGTCACCAATAACGCTACCGAATTTTTCTCTTAATGTGATTCCCATATCAGCTTCTCCAAAAATGTTAAGAATATTTTTATTAAGTAAACTTTTTATAGTATAAATTATTTTTTTGTTATTTGCTATACGTTTTAAGCAGGCTAAAGGAATACAGCTTTTCTGCCGATAACTTGTAAAGGCGGTTTATATGAAAAAGAACATTTCGAATTCCTTATCAATTTTTTTATTTTCTTTTATTATTTTTAACAGTTGTAAAACCGGAATCGTTATTGGCGAAAACTGGGACGCTCCTGATATTTACTACGAAAACGATAACCTGATAGTTTCAATCCCTGTAAAAAGTGCCGATACAAAATACATAAACGTCTACCGTCAAGATGTGACAATTCCAAACAAAGAATCGGAAATCGTAAATATCGGCGTTCTTTTTCCAAAACAGATGAATGAAGTTCCGAATGAAAAATTCAAAAACGGATATCCGTTCCCGGACTCTCTCGTATATAAAAATCACAAATACAAATACATGCTCCGTTATAGCATGCCGGACGGAAATTATAAAACAGAATGGTCTGACCCAAAAGAAGTAAAAAAAGGTTATGATGCTTCCCGAACTTTCCACTATCAGGCAGAAGGTGTAAAATTTATTTATAACAGCGCAAATTATTCTATCAAAATTGAAGGAAGTATGCTTTTGCCTAACAACGATGATTTTTCCGAATATTCCCCGATGATTATCGTTTCAAATTCTAAAGACATTCAGCTTTTTCCTGTTGATTCTGTCGCTTCAATGACGGAGATTACTCTGCGCGATAAACTTCCAGATATATTTCTTGATAAAGAGATTAAAATCACAGGACTACTTGCACAAAAAAAGGAATACGTTGCGACTGTCGACAGTGACGGAAATCCAATCCCTGAAAATAAACTTGTGTGCAAACGAATTTCCTTTACAGAGCCAACTCCTATCACATTTGAACACGGAATCACAACGATTGTGATCCCATCATTAAATGGCTCAAACGGGCTAGATTACTCAAGAAAAATTTCACATTGAGTTATTTTCATGTATCGGGGCAACTCTCCGACAAAAACAAACAGCCCTTCGACGTTTTCCATGACAATTGAACATTTTTTGAGAAAATGTTAATTTAATGCGATGAATACTCTTGTAGCGTTATGTGCAATCGGTGCTGAAAAAATTCTTGGCAATGAAATTAAACATTTAGGATATAAACCGGCGGGGAATGCTCCCGGTCGTGTCGCTTTTTACGGTGATGACGACGCATTGTTCCGTTCAAACCTTTGCCTACGCACGGCAGATAGAGTTTACCTTCAACTTGCAAAATACGAAGCTTTTAATTTTGATGAATTATATGACGGAGCTTATTCTGTCAATTGGCAGGACTTTTTAAAAAAAGATTCCAGAATAATTGTAGACAAGATAAGAACATCGCGCAGTAAATTAAACTCGGAACATTCAATTCAAGGAATTATTCACAAAGCTATTTATTCAAAGCTCGGAGATGTTTGGCACATATCGAACCTTCCTGAGACAGGGGAAGAAAACAACGTCAGAGTTTATGTGGAAGATAACAATGTTTCTGTTCTGCTAGATTTGTCCGGGCTTCCGTTGCACAAGCGAGGATACCGCACTGACGGAGGCATCGCACCGCTCCGCGAGACTACGGCGGCAGTTCTCCTTCAAGAAATGATGTGGCGACGAAAAACTCCATTGCATGATCCGTTTTGCGGTTCCGGAACAATTGCGATTGAAGCAGCCCTTTACGCTTACAACGTTGCCCCGGGTTTTGGACGCCGATTCGCTCTCGAAAATCTTCCAATTTTCAATGCCGCACGCGCAGAGGAGATAAAGGCAAGAGAGGCTGGACAAATCCGCACAGATGTTGAAGTCCGTATCACAGGTTCGGATATCGATGACAAAGCAGTTTCCAGAGCAAAACAAAATGCTGAACACGCATGCGTCATGGCAGGCCGTGCATTAAAATCAATAGGGATAAACAGCCACATCCAGCGACCTGATTTTATCCAGTCTGATTTTTCGGACCTTTCTGCCCCGTATGAAAACGGACTGATTCTCTGCAATCCGCCTTATGGAGAAAGGCTCGGAGATGATGAAGAAGCTCGCTCTCTTTACAAAAAAATGAGAAGCCTCTGGACAGACTTTGAAAATTGGGATCTTGGAATAATCACATCTAACCCGAACTTCATGGAAACATTTGGACATAAGACCGGCAGCATAAAAAAAATCAAAGCAGGAAATCTCGATACATCTTTTTATATTTACAGGAGAGGTAAATAAATGGCCATCGTAGTTGAACACGACAAACGCAAACACGAAATTCTCCAAAAATCTCTCGATGTCTTTATAGATGAAGGTTACGAAGATGCAACTTTTCAAAAAATTGCAGACCGCTGCGGAATCACGCGAACAACTTTATACATTTATTTTAAAAACAAGCACGAAATTTTCTTAGGCAGCATCAAAGCGCTGCTTTCAGACCTCGAAATCAAACTGAAATCGATAATGAAAGATGAAACCCTTAGTGCAGAAGTGCTGTTGAGAAAAGTCCTAAGGTTGCTAGCAGCTTCTTGTGAAGAAAATAAAAAACTCTACAATGTCCTTTTAAATTACCTTATGCAGCTCAAAAAATCAGGGATAGACACAAACGAACGCGTTCGCAGACGGACGATTCGCCTGCGTCACCTCATGAGTACAATTTTGATAAAAGGCATTCAAAACAAAGAGTTTAAAGATTTGAATGTGAAAGATTTAAATGAAATCCTTTACGGACTTCTAGAAGCTGGGATGTTCAGAATTGCCGTACTCAACCAAAACAACATTTCCGAAATCGACAACGCACTCAACACTGTTGTCGACTCAATTAAAATGTGACAAAATCATATTCCGTTTTTTCGGCAATTTTCCGTTCGGGTGTTTTTCGAAACCTGATATCTAGAATTTTGCTTTTCTAAGCCTTACCTGCTCTATATCTTCGCAGAACAGCTGGCGCAAGTCGTTTAATCCAAGAGCCATAAGCGCCATGCGATCGATACCGATACCCCATGCCAAAACAGGGCAGTCGAGCCCCATAGCTTTTGTAACTTCAGGACGGAATATTCCAGAGCCGCCAAGCTCAAACCAACCTAGAACAGGATGTTTGATGTGAACTTCGATTGAAGGTTCTGTAAAAGGAAAATAGCCGGGTACGTATTTTACCTCTGTAGCACCTGCGATTTCTGTGGCAAACATCTTGAGCATACCGAGTAGATCTCGCAATGTAACATCGTTGCCGGCAATAATACCTTCTGTCTGATAAAAGTCCGAGAGGTGCGTTGCATCTACTTTGTCATAACGGAAACAACGAACAATACCAAAATATTTTCCAGGAACTTCCGCCTTATGAAGCTGATGCGCAGACAAAACAGTCCCCTGTGAGCGCAATATAAGACGGCGTGTAAATTCATTATCAAATGTGTAATTCCATCCACGGCTGCCAGTCTTGCCACCGTTTTCGTGAACGGCTTTTACGCTGCTCAAATACGGTTCTTCAATCATCTTAGCGTGTGTAGGATTTTTTAGTCGGTAAACGTCGTGAATATCGCGTGCTGCATGGAACTGAGGCATAAACAATGCGTCTCCGTTCCAGAACTCTGTTTCTACAAGCGGTCCATCAAATTCCTGAAATCCGAGAGAGCAGAGTTTATCTTTTACAGACTCAAGGAACTGTACATAAGGGTTTGTTCGTCCCTGAATGATGCGTGCAGGTGGAATTGCAATGTTATAACCTCGGAAAGTTCCGTTTTTCCATTCACCGGTTGCGAGCATTTTTGGTGTAATTTCACCGATTTCGTTCCCTGTAACTCCGGCTTTTTTAAGTTCATCGCGAATTTTCTCAAACTCTGAGCTCAATCTATAGAACACAGTCTCGCGCTCAATAATTTTAAAAGGAGAATCAGCTGCACCTCGTTTTTTTGCAAGACCATTCATCGCTTCTAATTCAGCAGCAGAAAGGTCATCTTTGTTCAGTTGACCGTTTTCTTCAGCCATCGCTTTTTTTATCAAAGCAGAAGTGATAGTTATTCGAGCCGGAAGAGCAGAACCTGTATATTCAACTTTCTTTTCAGCATTCATTTTTAGAACGCCCTCTTTAACCAAAGGCCCAAATGCAGAACCGACATCTTTTTGTTCAAGCCCGATTCCTGTAGCAATTTCCGGCATCAGATGCGCCCCGTTGTCTTTCAGAAAATTTACCATTCGCTCTTCAACAGTCCCGGTTTTTGCGATTGAACGACCATAATCTGTAATTTCAAAATATGTGTGAGGCGTGCGCCTAATTTCTTTTAGAAGAGATTTCCCTGAAAGCCAAGAAAATGCCTGATTAGCATGACCTTCTTTGTAAGACAAATCTTTCTGCAATTTTTCTGACGTAAGTTCATCTTTTTCCGAATACTTCAATAAAACTTTGATTTCGAGCGGATGAAGATTTTTAATTGTGTTTTTGATATCCATTTTTAATATCCTTATAAATCAGACCACGCGATGATTTTATAAAAAGGCATGACCCAACATTTTTATTGGTTTTAATAAAATTATAAACCAATAATAAAAAAACCGGCTTCTCTAAAGAAATACCGGTCTTTATTGTACTAAATTTTTTACAAATACTAAATAGTTTAGCGTGTAAATTTTACTTTCGAAGAATAAACAGCTTTTCTCTGTCCTCTATCATCTTTATAAAATTTTACAGTGTCATCTTTTATATAGTGATATGAATAATATTTGCGTTCTTTCTGGAAATCCTGAAGAACTGCAATCACAGTGTTCATAGCTTCACCGCGATCATAAGTTACGTAAAGCGTCTCATAATAAATACGAGCTTGATCGTACATCGGTTCATATTCAATTTTTACAGTCGCATTCTTATCTGTTACATGTTGATTTTCAGGTATAATTGTCTCTGTTGTTGTCTTAGTTTTATCGTATTTTTCTACGGCATCGACATTATCTAGTGTATTTTCAACAGGAGCTGCAAACATTCCTGCACAAAACAGCGTCAAGCAAGTTACAAAAGTTATAAGCTTCTTCATATATACAACCTCTCTATTTAGTAAACATTATACTGTGTTATTTTACCCGATTCAAGAAAAAAATCAAGGTTAATTACATAACGCCCTGAATCAACTCCGATTGTTGGGATATTTCGCACAAGGACAGAGCCTGTGATTTGTTTTGGTTTATTTTTTATCAGATTTCTATAATAGGAACGGATTGCAGTTCTTAGAGCATCTTGGGCGGCTTCACGAAGACCTTCAAACCCCTTTGAAACAGCTCCATAGCCTCGTCCCGAAATTATAGGGTTTTGAATTGAACTCCACAGATTGTAATTCTGAATTTGAGCGTCAGTCCTTGTGTATTCGCACCAGCAGTTGAAACGGTTATTCTCTATCCAAGGTGACGAATAATTTATATTTCGCCTGACTAAATCAGATGATGAAATCTCTTCTACTTCAAGATATTCTTCGACTTTTCGTATATTGTCTTTGGGAGTATAAACAAAACTCCAGCCGTAAACCATTCCGTTTATAATAAAAGGGGCAGTCTCTTTCATTCGCTCAATCGGATATTTATATTGAGCAATCAAAGAATTTGCATCAGTGTCTCTGTCAATTTTTTTTTGATTTTCTGCCGAAACTTCGGGATACGCATCGAGGTCTGCCCAAAGTGGAATCCTCACATTTTCTATTACCGATGGAGTTTGCGCTGCAAGAAAATGTATGCAATATGCCGTAAAAAGCGAGCAAATGAAAAACGATTTTGCTGTCTTTTTAGAAAAAGTTTTCATCATCTACAATATCGTCATCTGCTGTAAGTTTTTTTCCAAATCTTTACAGGATGAATCCCCATTCTGATTACAAAGTAAAGCCACGCTGCAAGAAACCCAAACAAGTGAGTCATGTGCGCAACGTTTCCGCCGGTTCCCATAAGTTGACTGACAATCTCGATAATTGCATATATAAAAACAAGAACAGGAGACGGAACAGGAATAATTCCCCAAATCATGATTATTGAACGTGGGAAAAACACCGCATACGCAAATAATACTGCATAAATCGCCCCGCTTGCACCGAGCAAAAAAGTTCTATAATTTCCAGTAAATTTGTAAAGCAGAAAAGAAAAAAATCCGCTGAGAATGCCACATACAAAATAAAAGAGTTTAAACTCCGTTGAACCGATTGCACGTTCAATCTGCAATCCAAAAACAAGAAGTCCAAGCATGTTAAAAAAAACGTGTGAAATATTTTGGTGGACAAACATGTAAGTCAAAAACTGCCAGTACATGCGCTCGCGTTCAACAAGAACAACATTCATTGCCCCGTAATAATGAACATACTGATAGACTTTTGGAAAAAGATAGCACGCCCCGTATACAATAAAATTCAAAAATATTAAAAACAAAGTTGAATGCGTGTACCTATATTTAAAAGGACGGCGTAAAATAAACTTATTTTTTTTTCTTTGGCTCAAAATATGTCACCTTGTTTCTTCCTTCATTTTTTGATATGTACAGCGCTTGATCCGCCTGATTTACAAATTCATTTGGCGAATTAACAAGATTTTTTTCGGCGTCAAAAACAGAAACTCCGCAAGAAATTGTCACATGAAGATGTTGATTGTTATAAAGAAAATCATGCTTTTCGATTGCCGAACGGATTCTTTCAGAAACAATCATAGCTTCTTTTTTCCCGGTATCATACAAAAGTACTGTAAATTCCTCTCCACCGTAACGGCTTGCAATATCTGCTTCACGGAGACTATTTTTGATGATTTCTGCAACGTCTATCAAAACCATGTCTCCACATTCATGCCCATACGTATCGTTAAAATTTTTAAAAAAATCAATATCGAACATCAGGACAGCTATATTCTGATTGTTTAAAAACGCAGAATCTATCGCTTGAGTCAGCAAGTTAAAGAAATAATATTTCAATTTAAGATGTGTCATCATATCTGTCGATGACATTTCAATTAGGACCGCATTGTTGATTGCAACGGCAGCGAGGGCAGCAATACCCATAATCTGCTGTTGTTCATATTCCGTATAAACTTGATTTTCTTCAAATGTGAGCCGTTCCTGAAGTATTAGAATTCCATTCAAATGTTTTTTTTGGATAAGCGGAACTATCAACGTCGGATTTAATTTTTTTATTTCTTCAAGATACTGGCAGTCTCCCACTTCACATTCCAACTCATCAGGAGTTACA
Source organism: Treponema sp. Marseille-Q3903 (assembly GCF_014334335.1). NCBI lineage: Bacteria > Pseudomonadati > Spirochaetota > Spirochaetia > Treponematales > Treponemataceae > Treponema > Treponema sp. Marseille-Q3903. The sequence continues at coordinate 353,352 of NZ_JACSEU010000001.1, read as the reverse complement.
GGTTTTTTAAGTTCAAGCAAAGTTGTTGTGATTGGCGATTTTACAGGAATTGTAATTTTATGGTCATCAGAAAATATTTTTCCGGTTTCAAGTATAAAACTTTCATTTGTTATAAGGTCTCGGACAAAAATTTCTGCACCAAGTACGTGCATCTGCGCCATACAAATATAAACAATAGATTCAAGAAGATTGCTGAAATCAAGATTTTGACAAAACGACCGCGCAATATCAAGCAATTGCTCAAGGTCGTAAATTCTTTTTTCATATTGAATGTGGTTTTCAAATTCGCCGTGAGATGGAATCTCAACTTTATGAAAGTTTGTGTTCTGTTGCTCAGTCTTTTTAGCTCTGCTTTTACTCATGAGAAAGTTCCCCATTTGTAATAATAACATAGTTTTTCATAATTTCAAAAAAAATATTCCAACTTGGGTATTTTTGCTCTAAGAAATTTGTCTTATCCCTGTTGCGAGAAGACATCATCAGCGCTTTTAAGTTAGAAATAATTTCACACGAAGTTTTTTTAGAATCTTCAAGAAGTTCCCCAACCTGCCGGTAAAGAGAAAGAAGATTTGTAACTTGTTGCTGGAGAACTTTGTGAGCGTCATCGTTGATTTCTTGAACCATTTTTTCAAGGCGTTTAAAAAAATCTTTATCTTTTTTGCTGTCGTGAATATAGCTTTCCAATACAGAGATGCTATTTTTTTGCCCTTGTACAAACGTCTCTTCAAAAGCGGCGATCGATTTATCTGCATTTATAGCTGAATACACAATTGAAGAAAAAGTCGTTTTATAAGCGGGGTTATTGAAAAACCCTTCTATCACAAGGTCGTCGAGAAGAGATTTTGTCTGATCTGTAACATAGACTTTCAAAAAAGTTTTTAATATTCTCAGCGGCAAAATCCATTTGAACGACATTGAAACTTCTGTCTGAAGCAATGAATTCATAACTTGATTATAAGAGCCGACCTCTTCTAGAGATCTTTCAGGAAAGAGGGCATGTACTTCTTCCGAAATTGTCTCATCTTGAATCTCTGACTTAATTCGCTGTTCATCTGCCGAAAAGCGCGATTGAAGCATGTTTGCAAAGTCCTGACGAGGAGAGCCTGAATATTTTGCAACTTGAGGTTCGTAAGTGCCGTCTTGTTTACAATATCTGATTAAAAGTTTAAGTTTTTCGGGAGAAAGCAATTTATTTAGCACATAATTAATTTTTTTGATATTTTCTACATAATTTTTTTGTTCCGATTCCGTTAAATCGCTTCCTTTTTTGAGCCTTGCAAGAGCAAGTACTGCATCTGCTGTAGAAGTTGTAATTTTTAATCCGCTTGTTTGGTAATATAAATCTTCAAGAAGATTGAGAGCTTTTGTGGCGGGAAGCTCCTTGTAAGAAGGTTTATAGAGCATATCGCCAGATAGAAAGTTTGAATCGAATGACTGCAAAAAAGGAGTATAATTGTAATGGCAGAATTCTACAAATTGACGAAGATTTAATATATCGCTGTCCATTTTTTTGAACGGTTCTGTATTTAGTTCTTTTAAGACAGTTTCAAGTTGCTTTCTCTGATGTATGTAAACGCGGTCGGGATTCTGTTCTTCTTCAAGGACTTCTTGTTTGCGCCTTTCAAATGAAAGCGATTCTATTATTTCTTGATCATCAATCGAATATCCAGTCATAATCAGCTGAGCTTCAAAACGATGCTGGCGCGGCAAGTTGTTCAAACTGATTGTCTGTGAAAAAAGATTGTCGAGATTACGCGTGTTTTTATAAAGAGCAAAAAGAGCTTCTCCAAAATTTGGTAAAAGCATACCATTACGACAGATAGCAGGTTGAATTTCTCTAATTTCATTTTCTAATTTCTTTATCTGCTGTTTTTTCTGAACTTCGGGAGAGGATCTTCTAAATATAGAATTAAAAATTTCTGATATTGTCTTAATAAAATTCATCGCAATAATTTGAGTTATTCTAACAGAAAAATGCTATTTTGACAAACTGCGCATTGCACCACGTTAAATCTAATCGAAGAAACGGCAAAATGCTGCTGCATGGAAAGGCATCAGTGTCCGGCTGAAGAAAGTCTCATCAGTGTAAAAAGTCTGCGAAAATGTCTGCATAATCCTGAACAGTTGCAGCGTGAACAATTTTTGCCCGCAGCAAAGCTCCGTTTTGAATTCCTTTAGAATATGCAGAAAAACGTTTCCTCATTTCCATGCAAGCATGCTTTTCGTTTGTCTCTGCTACAAGTCGCTCGAGCTCTATAAATCCTGTTTTCACGCGGACATCAGGCGGAACAGGCTGATAAGCCCCATCAGTCAAAAGCGATGTCGCATCTTTAAATATAAAAGGATTTCCCATCGCTCCACGCGCAAACATTACTCCGCTGACTCCCGTCTGTAAAAGCATATCTCTGGCATCTTCAGGTTTGAAAAGGTCACCTGAACCGAAAACAGGAACTCGATTGTTGACCATTTTGACAAGTTCTTTCATAACGCTCCAATCGGAATGACCTTCATACCCTTGTGCACGCGTTCTAGGATGAATTGTTATCGCACTAACGCCGGCATCCAACGCTGCTTGAGCCGCTTCTCTCCATGTAATCTGTTTTTGTTCCCACCCTGAACGGATTTTTACAGTTACAGGGGTTGACTCCACAGCTTCTACAACCGCTTTTGCAATTTTGAATAGCATTTCGGGCTCACGAGTTAAAGCAGAACCTGCTCCTGTTTTAATAATTTTAGGGACAGGACAGCCACAATTGATATCGATCACTTCGCAGTGTGTTTTTTCAACAACAATTTTTGCCGCTTGTGCCATGATTTCCGGCTCTCCACCAAAAATCTGAACGGCATACGCTTTTTCGTTGCAGGCACGTTTCATCAAAGTTTCTGTCTTAAGATTTTTTCGTACAAGAGCTTCGGCACTCACCATTTCTGTGTAAGTAAAGCAAGCTCCATTTTCTATGCAGACAGAACGAAACGCCGCATCACTATAACCTGCGACCGGCGCCAAAAAGAGATTTCCTTTTAATTCAACATTTCCAATTTTTACAGGGTGATACAAGCTTTCCATTTTGGAAACAATTTTATCAAGTTATTCAGGCAGATTAAACGCTTTGCAGCTGTTTTTCCACAACTGCTCACTCAGAACTTCAAGATCCATGTCAAGCATTTCTGCAAGGAATTTTGCAGTCGAAGGAAGATATGCAGGCATCGTTCTTTTTCGGTCACGGAATTCTGCAGGAATCATAAACGGGCTTTCTGTTTCAATCAAAATACGGTCAACAGGAATGTTCAACACAGTTTCATGAAGATTGCGCGCATTGCGATAAGTGAGATTGCCGGCAAAGCTAAACCAGATGTTTTTTTCGAGACATTTTTTTGCAAATGCCGCATCTTCTGAATAACAATGAAGAATTGCACCAGCATCGGGGATTCTTTCTGTTAAAATATCATAGAGGTCGCGCCCTGCATCACGGTTGTGAATTATTACAGGGACTTTGTGAGCTTGAGCTATCTCTAACTGAGTGATGAACAATTCAATCTGTGAACGCTTGTCTCCAAATTGTTTAAAATAATCTAATCCGGTTTCTCCTACTGCGACAACATTCGGCAACTCAAGACTTTTTTCGATTGTATTGATCCAGTCTGCTCCAGGGTTTGTAACTTCTGACGGAGCAACTCCAACGGCGTGATAAATTCCAGAAATTGACTTTAAATTTGGATAAACTCTGTTAAAATCATAGAGACTGTTATTGATGCTTACGATGCGAGTAACTCCAGCCTGTTTTGCTTGCTGAATCACGCGTAATTGTTCAATAGGGTCATCATATATAAGCCCGATGTGAGCGTGAGTATCAAAAAATTTCATGGCATTACTTCCTACAGATGGGTAGATTCTTTCTTAATAAATATTATTTAAAATATTCCTAATAAATTATGTTAAATATAACACAGGTTTTATTTAAGGTCAAATTTTATGGCAATACGATTTGGGGCAAGAACCGGAAGAACCGCCAGCAAGCTATAAAATATTGTTTGAATTCGATCAAATTCTAAAATATAATTAAGGTTGAAGATTTGCTTTTGTAAATTTTTAAAATCAAGTGTTTGAGAATTTGTCTTCTACGACATTTTCAGGAGTTACTTTTATGGAAGAAAAAGCTTTTTTTAATTTATCTTATGGAGTTTTTGTTCTCGGTGCTAATTTAGATGGAAAAATCAACGCATGCATTACGAACACTTGTATGCAAGTTGCAAATGACCCAACTCGTATTGCAATTGCTGCAATCAATACAAACCTGACTTGCGAAATGATAAAAAAGTCCGGGACATTCTCTCTTTCTGTTCTGGATAAAGATACAACCTTTGATACAATCAAACATTTCGGATACCAAAGCGGTCGCAACGTAGATAAATTTGCAGATTTTGCATACGAACTCGACGCCAACAAAAATCCTTACATCAAAAAGCAGATTTGTTCTTTGTTGACTTGCAAAATTATCAGCTCTACTGACCTTGGAACTCATTCTCTTTTTATCGCAGAAGTTCAAGATGCAAAAGTGATGAGCGATAAAGCTCCTATCACATACGCAGATTACCAAAAAGATATTAAGCCGAAAACAAAAGTACAAACCGACAAAAAGATTATCGGCTGGAGATGCAAAATCTGCGGGTACGAACTAAATGAATCGAATCTTCCTTCTGATTTTGTTTGCCCAATCTGTGGGCACCCGGCAGATGATTTTGAACCGATTTACGCTGATTAAGATAATGCAAAAAACTCGAACAATTGCGGCGAAGCAAAACTAAAAGCTGTAAAAAATCAATATAAAGTTTCTCTACATGACAAAACCTCTCACAACGTCAAATAAGCTTTCGACTATGAATCGGCTGTGAAAACGACATAAATGAAATTCTACAATATTAGAATACTTTTTTTATACTTTTTAAACAAATTAACTATATAATTATGTCAAATATCATATTTACAGGAGATCCCATGGAATACTATGTTAATTCCTCTGCAAGAAAAGGCGGAGATGGCTCTAAAGAAAAACCGTTTAATAAAATTCAATATGCGGCAGATGTCGCAGCGGCAGGAGACGAAATTATCGTTGCTCCCGGGACATATCGCGAAGCGGTGAATCCAAAAAATCCGGGGACTCCAGATAAGCCTGTTGTTTTCCGCTCGGAAAAAATGCTTGGGGCTCACATCACAGGTGCCGAAATTCTCTCTGGTTGGACTAAACTCGAAGGAAATGTTTGGACAGCTCGTGTTCCGAATTCGATTTTCGGTGATTTTAATCCGTACACAAAATTGGTAAGCGGCGACTGGTTCATTGCCTACATGACTGCACATCTTGGAGATGTTTACCTTAATGAAAAATCGATGTATGAAGTTCAAACACTTGAAGAAGTAAAAAAAGCTGAAATTTTTATTCCTTCGTGGGATCAGGAATTTTCCGTTTATAAATGGATGTGCGAACAGGATGAAGAAAAAGACGAAACTGTTTTTTATGCAAACTTTCAGGGCAAAGATCCAAACAAAGAAAATGTAGAAATTTCAGTGCGCAAAAGCTGTTTTTATCCCGAAGCGGAACGAATCGGGTACATCACTCTTTCCGGATTTAAAATTTCACAGGCAGCGAGCCAGTGGGCGCCTCCGACAGCTTATCAGGAAGGAATGGTTGGTCCACACTGGTCTAAAGGCTGGATAATTGAAGATTGTGAAATCTATGAAGCAAAATGTTCGGGAATATCCCTCGGCAAATACCGACAAGCAAACAACGACAACAAGTGGCTCAAAACAAAATACAAAGACGGAACTCAGACTGAACGCGATTGTATCTGTCAGGCTCAGCTAGAAGGATGGTCTAAAGACAATGTAGGCTCGCACACAATCCGTCGCTGCAATATCCATAATTGTGGACAGACAGGAATTGTTGGGCATCTTGGAGGGGTATTCTCTGTAATCGAAGACAATCACATTCATCACATCAATAACAAACAGAACCTTGCGGGGGCAGAGATCGGCGGCATTAAAATGCATGCGGCAATCGACTGCATCTATCGCCGGAACCATATTCACCACTGTACTCGCGGAATTTGGCTCGACTGGCAGGCACAAGGAACACGTGTAACTCAAAATTTGTTCCACGACAACGCCCTTCCAAAAGAATACAATCAAAATAAAGAGAGCATGGGAGGCTGCGCTGAAGACTTATTCATAGAAGTTTCTCACGGTCCGACTTTGCTCGACAACAACATTTTCCTTTCTGACAGGGCTGTTAAACTTGCTACACAAGGCGTTGCAATGATTCACAATATCATCGCGGGAGGTTTTGTTTCCGTTGGAATCGGTACTGATAACGGGGCTCCCGGACGTATTTCTCCGCGCTATACTCCATACCACATGAATCACAGGACAGAGATTGCAGGATTTATGACGATTCTTCACGGTGATAATAAATTTTACAACAACATTTTCATCCAGCAGCCTATGAGACCGGTACTAAAAGCAGCAATGGAGCAATTTAAAAAAGAGCCGAATTGCTGGGACGATGGAAATATTGAAGTCGGTACATTCAAATTTGAAAAATATCCTTCTTTTGAAGAGTGGGATAAAATGTTTGAAGGCTACTGCGGAATGGGCTCAGTGGCTACAGACCGTTATTATTCGGAACTCCCTGTTTGGGCTGGAGGAAACATCTACTTCAACGGGGCAAAACCGATGTCTAAAGAAAAAGACGCTTATGTCGACACAAAGAACAATGTAGAAATCAGTTATGAGGAAAAAGACGGAAAGATAACTCTTAAAACAAATCTATATGAGTTCCTTCCAAAGACAAAATGCAAATTGATGCATACGGCAGATATTCCTCCGGCTTTTGAACCTGAAGAAAACTATGAAAATCCTGATGGAACACCTATCACTTTTGATACTGATTTCTTAGGTCAAAAACGCGACGAAAACCCAATCGCAGGACCTTTTGCCGATGAAAAAGAACTTAAAACCCGGCTGTTTTAGTTTTAACGCTTTGTTTTTCTAAAGATTGATGCAGATAGCGCTGACTTGCCTTGTGGTTTGTATTAAATTTTTATTTTGTATAAACTCTCGTGCCATCAGCGCTATCTGTGTGAATGGCATTTTAAACAAGTTTACAGCCGGAACTCGTTCCTATTCTTTCCGCTCCTGCTTCAATCATTGCCTTAAAATCTTCGGGACTTCTGACACCGCCTGACGCTTTTACTTTTACAGAAGACCCTTTCACTGCTTCTTTCATGAGTTTTACATCTGATACTGTTGCCCCACCTGTTGAAAAACCTGTGCTTGTCTTTACAAAATCCGCACCGGCAGCAATAACATCTTTACATGCCCTGATTTTTTCGTCATCTGTAAGAAGGCAAGTTTCAATGATGACTTTAAGCGTCTTGTTTCCTGCTGCTGCCTTTAACTGACGTATCTCGTCTGTCACATATTCATCATTTCCGTCTTTAAGCTGCCCGATATTTATAACCATGTCAACTTCATCAGCTCCATTGGCGATTGCGTCTTTTACTTCAAAAACTTTTACAGCTGTCGAATTAGCCCCGAGAGGAAACCCAACAACACAAGCTGCCAAAACATCGCTGCCTTTTATCTGCTCTTTTACAAAAGGAATCCAGCAAGGATTTACCATAACCGATGCAAAATCATGCTCAACAGCTTCTTTACAGATGCGTTCAATGTCTGCCTTTTGTGCTTCAGGCTTAAGAATTGTGTGATCAATATACTTTGATGTTTTCATATTTAAACTCCTGTAAAAAAATATGGGTCTGAAGTCTCAGACCCATTTTATTGTATCTATTTTAATATATCACGGTTTTTGATTTTTTTCCACTTTTATACATTTTTCTGGATAAGCCCTCGCATCTCTTCAATATTGCGATATCCTTTTCGTTTCATAAATGCGCTGATGCCGTCTATAATTTCAATCATCGCTTTAGGATTTGCGAAGGTCGCTGTTCCAACTTGAATCGCGGACGCCCCTGCCATGATGAACTCAACTGCATCTCGCCATGTTCCGATGCCGCCTATCGCAATCACAGGCACTCGTTTTTCCTTTTGCAAAGCGTTGATTGCTTCAACGAGTTCGTAGACTAGGCGAACGGCGATTGGTCGAACGGCAGGTCCGCCGACGCCGGCTTTAAGATTGTTGAAAACGGGAACTCCTCTCTCGACATCGATTGCGATTCCCTGAAACGAATTGCACAAACTTATTCCCTCCGCTCCCGCTTCTATGCAAGCTAGGGCAACTTTATTCAGTTCCGGCGACTGAGGGGTGAGTTTTACGACAAGAGGCTTTTTTGTAACAGCACGGACAGCTTTTACAACTTGCCCCGCAGCCGTGCAGCTCATTCCCCAAGAAGCTCCGCCGGCACTCACGTTTGGGCAAGAGATGTTTAGTTCTATCATCGGAATTTCAGTCTTATCTAACAGATTTGCACCTTCAACATATGTTTCCAAAGTGCTTCCGCTTAAGTTTGCAATCGCAACAGGTTTTAGAGCGAGCATCTGCGGCAATTCGTGTTCAATAAAGTGCGGAATTCCCGGATTCTGAAGTCCAATCGAGTTCATAAGACCCGATGGAATTTCATGAAGGCGAATTCCATTATTTCCCTGACGCGGTTCCAATGTCAACCCTTTGCTTGAAATACCGCCTAGCCTGTTTACATCAAACACAGTTTTATATTCATCGCCAAATCCAAACGTCCCGGAGCATCCTATCACAGGGTTTTGAAAGTGGACTCCGGCGATATTTACAGAAATATCAGGTTCTGTTTTTAAAGGCTCGCGGGGCGGCTGAGCTTTTATACCTGCAACCTCTATAGGCGGGAGCGGAATTTGAAGAATATCGCCGTCAAATACAGGTCCTTCTTTACAGCAACGTTTTTTTCCTTCTGTAGTGTCGATTACACAGCCGAGACATGCTCCGACCCCACACGCCATTCGCGATTCCATGCTCAACCAGCACTTTACCCCGACTGTTTTGCATATCTTTTGAACGTATGCGAGCATTGGGGTCGGACCACACGCATAAACTGCCTCGTATTTTCCTTCTCTCAAAACAAGTTCTGTGAGAGCCGCAGGAAGCATTCCTTTGATTCCTACAGAACCGTCATCTGTTGTGATCACGAGTTTATCGGCTTTAAGATTTTCAAGAGCGTATGAACCGCTTTTAAAAGACGCATAAAAATCGTAAGAGTTTTCGGGCAATGTTGAAGCAAATCCTGCGACAGGGGCAACTCCAATCCCGCCTCCAATGATAAGAACTTTTGAACATGAAAATTTTAAACTTTTGGAACAATTGACAGAAGTCGGCAACGGAAAACGATTTCCACAAGGTCCGAGCAAATTGATTTTGTCGCCGCTGCGGAGCTCGCATAATTCAGCAGTCCCTGTTCCTTTTAAGAGAATGAGAAAAGATAATTCAACAGAGCCGTCGTCCATCTTTTTAGAAAGAAATACACTGATAGGTCGCCCGAGCAAGACATTTGAATGAACGGCGTGGAGCATGTAAAATTGACCTGCAACAGGTTCTGCAGCGGAGGTCTCCAACTGCGGCGGATTTTCACGACTGATACCGATTGAAATTTTTAGTTCAAAAACACTGCCTGCAGGGACTGCTCCTTTTACGCGCGAACAGCAGATAACTTCTCCAACAGAATATACAGGATACGGAACCCCTTCACAATCTTTTACCATGAAATACCTCTTCTATAAGTTAGATAACCGGCTCGTCCGTTACACAATCGCTTTTGCTTTCAGTAAATCATTTTTGCTGAACAACGCATTTGCGGCAGCTGAATCGGCAATATCTTTCATAGTAAGCGTTCCGTTTTTGCGCGCTGTCGCAATTTTTTCATCATTTTTCCATGCACACAAAATTCCTCGACTTGAATTCACAGTACCACCGGCTTTGTCCAGCAATGTCGCAGCTATTTTTGCAGCGCCCCCTTGCGCCCCGTAACCGGGAATCAAAAAGAAAGTATCTTTGTACTTATCCCGAAGCGCTCTGGCATCTTTTTCCTGAGTTGCACCGACAACAGCTCCAAATACCCCACAAGTTTGCTCTGCATAAAACTGTTTGTATTCATCACCGATTCGAGCAATTTCGTCTCCTATGCGTTCCAAAAGCAATCCGCCTCCCGCAAGCTCCTGATGTTCAATATCTGTCATTCCGGGGTTCGATGTGCAGAGCAAAACAAAGGCACCTTTCCCGCCCATTTCCGGTAAAGAATATTTACAGAACGGAACCAAAGTGTCAAAACCCATGTAAGGATTTATTGTTATAATGTCTGTTTCAAAATCGCCTGAGAAGTGCGCTTTTGCATACGCGTCCGACGTTGCGCCGATATCTCCGCGCTTTATATCTGAAATTGCAATGAGACCGCTCTTTCTGATCAGTTTCAAAGTCTCAGAGAAAACTTTCATTCCTTCAATGCCCATCGCTTCGTAATACGCAATTTGAACTTTAAAACAGCAGGCAGAGCCGGCATCAGAAATCCTGTCGATAATCTCTTTGTTGTAATCGAGAACAGCCAAAGCCGGCGCTTCATATTGCTTCAAAATATTTTCGGGAATATAAGAAGGGTCTGTGTCCAAACCAACGCACAAAGGTCCGTTTTTAAAAGAAAGCTCCTGCAAAATTTGCATATTGTGTTTATTCATAAGTTTGATTTTACATAAATAATTTGTGTTTGTCATTCGTCTGATGTTTTCTTTGCTTACGATAGACCTTTGCAGCAAACTTTCAGAAACATTGCAGGCATTTTATCTGTCTGTGAAATTATGTTAAAATATAGACATTCTTTCGGAGATTATTTATGGCATATATAGAATCAAAAAAAAATGAACTATACACTGCTGATGAACTTTGCACAATCAAAACCGCCCTTTCAGAAACAACGGAAAAATCAGCAAGTTTGATTGAAAAAATCACAAAAATGCAAAACTCAATCAAAGATAAACACAAGCAGGCACTTTTTTTTATGCCCGCACAAACTTACAATTTATTTTCTGTTTTTCAAAACCAAAACGCAATCTGCGACATCAACAAAAATGATATAAAGGCTGTTATCTCCATTTTGGAAAAATCTTCGTTGCCGCAAAGACTCATGGAAAAACTCAACGTTCTGAACGATTTTTTGCAGCAGGACAATACCGTGTATCCTGTCGTCACTGCGATTGATTAGCGTCCCGGTTGATGAGTTTTATAAAAGAATCGAGCATTTCAAAATCAGTTTTGTTTTCTTTTCCGTCAAACTGCATCTGAAACAAAGGCGTTTTGCACTTTTTCTCAGTTTTCATCATGTTCAGAATTGATGTTCCATTTTCATACATCGGAACAAGCTCAATAGTCGCATCGCAGCCTTTATGAAAAATTGTCCTTTCTGCATATCTGTACCGAAGATTTGTTCCCGTAAGCAATTTGACTTTTTTGTCTGCAATTTTTCGTAATCTTTTTATCTCCGTCCTTTTTATCAGTTTTTTTAAGCGTTTTTTTATTTCAGACGAAGTGTTTTTTTCTTGTCTGATTTTTTCCATCCACATAAAAAGATAATATTCCTTAAATGACTGGCACTTAAAATTCATTCGTTTTTCTTTCAAATATTCAAAAAAATGACTGTTGCAAATCCTGTTTAAAATAATTTGCGGATTTCCTGTTACATAAAATGTTTCAGCGCTTTGATTATTTTGATTATTTTCAAAACCGTTTTTTTCAAACATTTTGTCTGCATAACAGACGGCATTCCAAAAAACATCAAAATATTCTTTTTTTTGATAAATGATTTGCTCGAGTTTAGGAGCGATGATGTGTATGTCGCTTCTGCCAATCGAATCAAGTTTTGAACGAATTACTGTGGCATAAAATCCATCTGTTTCTGACCCTTCTGTCTGGAATAAAAGCAACTGTTTTATATCTTCGGATTTCGGATTTTCTTTTTCAAAAAGCAAGACATCACCTAAAAGGCTTACGAACGTTACATATTCTTTAGAAGTCGTGCTGTCTTTTCCCAAAGTGAGCGATTTTCTGCTAGTCGGCTCAAGTACTTTTGCATTGTAGCCAAGTGTTTTCAATTGCGTACAGATTTTGCTACTTATAAAGTCATAATGAGGAATATAAAGAGGAAGAGATTTATCTACTTTGTCAAAATCATCGGATAAAAATCCATGCACTGAATTATCTTTATAAATTTTATTTTCATTTTTTTCGAGATTTGATAGGAATGCTTCTATCCTTGTGAGCAGGCCTGTTTTTGAATAATGCTCGTCAACTTCAATCTGAAGGTACGGTTTTTTCCCCATAACTTCCGCAAAGAGGTGGTTTATCATCGAGTCCGGACCGCACCCATGGTTTGTAAGGTAAACGGCATACAAGTTCTGATTTTCTTTTATTATTTTTGCCCCGCTCAGAATATGCTGGCTGAAAGGCCAATAAAGATTTTTATAGTCTTTTGAAATGTCTACGCAGTGCCCTTCGAGGTTTCCCAAAGTGATAACTGTACAACCGCGTTCCAAAAGCAAATCAGGAAGCCCCATATTGAGCAAACCGTCTATCAATCCGTAAGTTCTCGTAATCAAAACAAGAACTTTTTCATTTTCAGGAATCTTTTCCAGAAGTTTTTTGCCGTCGCTTTCCTGAATTTTTTGAGCCATTTTGAGCGCTTTTCCTGATTTTAAAAGAGCATTCTTACATTGTATAGGGTTTTTCCCGAGCCGAAGTCCTATTTTCACCATCTCCAGCGCCATGTGAGGGGCTCCCATATCCATCTGTAAAACCGGATTCAAAAGTTTTATTCCTTTTTCTTCAAATCCTAAGACGTCGGCAACGAGACGGGCAGCACTTTGCATATAAACGCATCCGTAGTTGTGTTTGAGATTGGAAAGCGCATGTTGCATCGTGTACACAGATGGCATAAAAATGTAATCGACACTGGCATCTACAAGTTCCTGCATGTGCCCATGCATCAATTTTATAGGGAAACAAGTCTCTTCTTTTACAAGATTTTGGCTGAGACGGACGATCTCTTCATCTGTTCGCTGAGAAAGCACGACGTTGAATCCGAGCTCTTTAAAATAATTATATGCAAAAGGAAATAATTTATAAATCATCAGAGAGCGGGGAATTCCAACAGTTTTCTTAGAAGGCTCAAAATCTTCTGTATACATTCCGAATGTCGTTTTCTGGATATTTTCAAACAGATGTCTGTTCAGCTCAACAATCTCTCTGTCTACTTTTTTTTCTTTCGATTGATAAAATGCGTCCTTTGCCAGCAGTGCCATTCCTAAAGCACCGGTAACACTAAAATACGGAGTTATTGAGAGTCTGTTCCCGAATATTTTTTTGAACACGGCAACAATTCCGTGGTTGTAAGCTAACCCTCCTTGAAAGCAGATTCTATTTCCTATCGATTTTCCGCCTACAACTTTGTTTATATAATTTTTTACAACTGAATAACAAACACCCGCACATATATTTTCAAGAGAATCTCCCTGTGCAAGCAGATTTTCTATGCTGGTTTTCATAAAAACAGTACAACGCTGGTCAAGATTAGCAGGCTTTTTCGATTCAAACGCTTTCATTCCGAGCTCGAATGCTGTAATGCCAAGCCGACCTGCCTGTTCTTCTATAAAAGAACCTGTCCCGGCGGAACAAACTTTATTCATTGTAAAATCAACTGTTTTTCCGCCTTCGCATTTAATATATTTTGCATCCTGACCACCAATCTCAAAAATAGTGTCACATTCAGGGTTCAAAAATAAAGTTCCGGCAGATTGCGCCGTTATTTCGTCTTTCACTACAGGAATGTTGAATTTTTCGCCGATTGCAATTCGCCCGGAACCTGTAACTCCGCTGTACACAACATTCAGTTTGCCGGAGAACCGCTGTTTTAGACTTTCAAAACCTTTTTGCACCGCCGCCGCAGAATCTCCGAGCGTTTTAAAATATTGATAGTCTAATACATGATTTTTCTCGTCGACTAAAACAAAATTTGTGCTTGTAGAACCGACGTCTATTCCAAGGAAAACAGGAACGCCCGGCGCAAACTGATAAGTTTTATGAAGCTCTTCTCCAGGATAATCATCTTTTAACGTTGACAGATCCGCATCTGCGCATGAATCCGAGACAGAAACACAAAGTTCTTTTTTACTATTGAGCAGAGTTTCTTTCCACGCAATCAGTTTTTCTTTAGCTAAAATTGCGGTCCCGGCTGCTTGAGCTACTGGGCTTTCTGGAAGGACGATAAAATCTTTTCCCAAATGAAGATAATCTTCAAAAGCCATAATAACGCCGATATTTTTGCTGCATCCGCCGGCTAAAAAAACGGGCTTTTCTAACGGAAGCTTTGACATGATTGTCCCTTTGAAGTTGGCAACCATGGAATACGTAAGACCTTTTAATATGTTTTCAATCTTTTCGCCATCTTGCTGGCGATGGATTATATCGGTCTTTGCAAAAACAGAACAACGTCCCGCAATGCGAGGGATTGAAGTCGCTTTTGAAACATAATCCGAATAATCTTCGATTTTTGTACCAAGCCGCGTCATCTGGTCTTCAAAAAAAGAGCCTGTCCCTGCCGCACAATTTTTGTTAGCGGATAACTGAATGTTTCCATTTTGAAGACCTGTGATGTACTGCGAATTATGACTTCCCATCTCAACAACAGAAGCCGCGTTCGGACAGATTGCCTTTACTCCTTTTACCAAAGATTCTATAGAATTCTCACTTGAATCAGATATCAACCCTGAAAAAACACCGCTGGCAGCTCCGTAAGAGATTTCAGCTGCAATTTTTTCAGGAATTCCAGAAATTATCTGATTATAGCAATCACTTATTTTACTCTGATGAATCTTATAGTCGGAATAGATGATTTTGTTATCTTTGTCACATACGGCAATCTTAATCGAAGAGTTTCCTGCATCGATTCCAATGCTCAAAGGCAAGCCATAATCCATTTCATACACCTATTTCTTTACTACTGTAAGCAGCATCTTGTATGGTTCAATTGCTTTTACTGCGTGAGGAGCATTTGCAGGCATGATCAACGCCTCTCCCGCATTAATTGTCAATTTTTCACCGCTCAATTCAATTTCTGCTTTACCTTCAAGACAGCAGACAAAAGCATCTCCCGAAGCTGAATGTGTGCTAACTCCTTGTCCTGCATCAAACGCAAAAATCGTCATTGTCATAGCCTCGCTGTTTACAAGAGTTTTGCTTGCAATTGTTCCACTTTCAACGTCAATTTGGTCTTTGAGAGTAACGACCTTTCCTTGTTCAAAATTTTTAATAAACATATCCTTTCCTCCAAATTTATTTACAACCATAAAAGCCATCTTGTATGGTTTATTTCCGCTTATCTGAAACTCGTTCCCGCCTTTTACAAAAAGACATTTTCCTGCAATTGCAGAAGCTCCTTTTGCAATGCCGCTTTGCTTGACTTCTAGAAAAACTTCGCCTTCAAGGACGAGAAGCAAAACATCGCCGGGAATTACCTGCCATGTGATGCTTTCACCGGCTCCAAAAGAATAGAGAGTCATATCAAAATATGATTGCGCGCAGACATTTTTACTTATCACCATCTGCGGCTTTACCGCAATAAAGTCGCACAAATTAAAAACTTCTCCAATGGGGAGTTTTGAAAAAAACATTCTATTCTCCTATAAAAACTTTTGCAGGAAATAGCAATTTCCGAAAAAGTTTTTAGCCGTGCGCAAGAGCGCACACGTTCAATAGTCGAGTTTGCAAAATAAAGCGTATCGTATTCATTTGATTTTTATCGAAACGACACGTATACACGTCTTCTGCAAACATCCAGGCAAACTCGAGATAAAAAGTATCGGCGATATTTCAGACGACACTTTTTATCACACCTCCTTTCTAAATACGTCAAGTAGAGGCTCGTTACGCTCAAACCTGCGACTTCGCCGTATTAAAGGCTTAAGATAAGCCCTTTATCAGTCTAAAGATTTCATCTCTCAGTAAATCTTTTCCAATTCCTGTTCTTGTTTTTTCTGTAAGACAGATTTTCTTAGCAATCTTGCAAGGGTTTTTCTGTAAAACAAGAATCTTATCCGCTATCGAAAGCGCTTCTTCAATATCGTGAGTCACAAACAAAATAGAGTTTTTCTGTTGCGCCTGAATCTTCTTTAAGTCAACCAACATCTGCTGCTTCAAGATATAATCGAGAGATTTGAACGGCTCGTCCATAAGAAGAAAATCGCATCCGAAATACAAAGCTCTTGCAATAGAACAACGCTGTTTCATCCCACCGCTGAGCTCTTCGGGAAAATAATTTTCATAATTTTTTAAGCCTGCCATCTCAATAAACCGATTGACTTCCTGATTGCTTCCATCTTCGCGGACAATCTTTATGTTTTCAAAAACTGTCAACCAAGGAAGAATCCTGTCTTCCTGAAAGACATATCCGACTTTATGAAAATCACTTTCGACAAAACCCGTGTAGTCGGAAGTTAGCCCCGAGAGAATATTCAACAAAGTTGTCTTTCCGCATCCGCTCGGCCCGACAACCGCAACAATCTGATTGTCTTCAACTTCAAAAGAAATATCAGAAAGAATTTTTTTATGATTATAGTATTTACGAAGATTTTGAACTCTTACCATCTGCATTTGTCCTCATTCGTTTTTTATCATCAAAAAATAAAGCGCAAACTTTGTCGTAAACAAAATACATGGCAACTGCCACAACCGTCCACGCAATTATCATTTCACTTTCAATATTCAATCTCGCTGTGACAATTTGCCCCCCGATTCCCGAAACTGTCGTCAAAACTTCTCCCATCACGATAGTTTTTGAGGCAGTTCCCACCGCGATTTTCAAAGCTGAATAAACCTGCGGTTTGATAGACGGCCAGATTATTTTTTTTATCTGCTTTGACTTTGAAAACTTAAATACTTTTGCCATTTCTAAAAGTTTTTTATCAAGATTTAAAATTGCGTCCTGAACGCATATTACGATTGTCGGAAAAATCGCAACGGCAGAAATCGCAATCGCAGGTTTTCCGTTGTATCCAAGCCAAATAATTGTAAGAATTAAAATGGAAACAGGCGGAACAACTTGCAAGACATTTATAAAACTTATGCAGAGCTGGCGAAATACTTTGTTTGTACCACAAAAGAATCCGACGACTCCCCCAAAAAGAACACCGAAAAACAAGCCGAAAAACAGCCTGTAAAATGTTCTTCCGATTTCCAGCCACATTGTTTTTGAAACAAAAATCTGACCAATCGACTTGATAACCGAAGGGATCGACGGTATTACAATCGGTGGGTAGATTAAACTCAAAACCCACCAAATCAGTACAAAAACGGATGCAGAAAGAATTTTATTTCTTATAAAGCATGCCTTCATTAGGAATTTTTCCGCCTACCATTGTTTTGTCAAAATCATTGAGAATCCTGTATAGCTGATCCAAATCTTTTTTTGCATCGTAAGCATTTTTATAATACAATCCCATTCTCGGAATTGCGTTTTTTATCAATCCGGCTTTCAAACCAAGATATTTTTCTGCCAAAATTCCGGCTTCCTCAGGATTTTCCAAAACCCAATTCAGAGCTTTTTCATATTCTGCTTCAAACTTTGCAACAACTTCTGCGTTCTTCTTGATAAAACTTTTACGACCTCCAAAACCTGCGTTAGGAATGATAGACCCGTCATCTGTTACTTTTTTCCACTCGTTTTCAAAACTTGTAGCAACACGTACGCTTTTATTCTGCATTAGACAAGCTGTAACTTGAGGTTCTATCTGAGTTGCATAAATTGCTTTTCCACTTACAACAAGCTGCGTAACTTCCGGGATAGAAGCGTATATCAGTTCAACGTCTTTTCCAACAACAAGCCCTGCTTTTCCAATAAAAAATTGGGTCAAAGCGTCAGGCGGAGAAGACCGCAATGGAACGTAAACTGTTTTTCCCTTCAAATCTGCCCAATCTTTGTAATCTGGGTCTGATGTAAGAAAATAAGTTACTCCCCATGTGTTTACATTGGTCAACATTAAAGGCATTCCTTTGTTGTAAAGTTTGCCCACAACAGTAAGAGGGAATGCGAACATATCCTGTTCTTTTCCCTGAATCATTGCGATCAACTGTTCAGGTGAATTCCACACAGAGAATTCAACTTTTGCGTCATCTCCAAGAGCATTTGTCTCAATCATCCGAATGATTGGCAATGCCGGTGGAGCCTTTGGGATACCTACTCGTATCACTGTTTCCTTTGATTTTTTGGAAGCTGCAAACACAGACAACGCCATGCATGCGAAAACTGCCATAAAAACTGATTTTTTCATCTGGAAACCTCCTTTATTTTGGTTTGTAAACTTAACTAAGTTTCATATACATGTTAGTGAAAGCTAACCCGGTAAACTGTTGCTTATGCAACAAATTTGTTGGTTTTTTAAATTTTATACACATTGTTAGCACTAACTAACTTTTTTCTGAAAATCTATTGACTTGTTTTAGAAAATCATTTAATTTTTGTTTTAAGGTTGTTAGTTATGACTAATATTGATATCAATCAACTTTTTCTTCGGTGTTCGTCTCATACAATGTGCGGAATAAAACCTGCAAATCTATTCACAATTCCATCACAGCAGTTTTCAAAATCTGCGCTTGAAAATTGGGAAGTTCTTGCAAACAGACAAGGGATATCTATCTCCGCATTCAAAAGCTCATCAAACATAACGATGATTTTTATTTATAACATTGTCTGGATTGGAAAAATTCTTGAAGATTCATTTGTCCAAGCGTATCTGTGCAGTAAAGGGTTTTCAAACCTTTTTGACACTACAAAAACTCTTCGTGAATTATTCTATCGTCTTCAGACTAATAAAAATTTCCCACACGAGGTCGGTATTTTTTTGGGCTACCCGATAGAAGACGTTATCGGTTTTGAAAAAAATCAGGGAAAGTCTTCTAAATACTGCGGATACTGGAAATCTTACTGCAATCCGGAAGAAGCAAAACGGTGCTGTGAACGTTATAAGCAGTGCAGTCAAATGTGTAATCAATGGTTTTCTGAGGGGTTTTCTATTCCTCAGATAATCAAAAAATATAAAGAAATGGCTAAAAAAGCCGCGTGAGGTCAAAATGAAAGTATCTATTATTTATGCCAGCACAACAGGAAACACAGAGGCAATGGCAAACTCAATCAAAGAAGCTGTTGCTTCAACAGGTGCTGAAGTTGTTTTTGGAACTGCCGACAATGCTGACGCATCATCTGTTACATCTAGCGATGTTATACTGCTTGGAAGTCCTGCAATGGGCGATGAAGTTTTGGAAGACACAATGGAAGCTTTTTATACAGGTATTGAAAGTGGTCTTTCAGGCAAAAAAGTTGGGCTTTTTGGTTCTTACGACTGGGGTGACGGTCAGTGGCTCAGAGATTGGGAAGAAAGAGCAAAAGCTGCCGGTGCAACAGTTACAGAAAGCCTTATGGTTCATTTAACTCCAGAAGGTGATGATATTTCTAAATGCCAGGAATGGGCTAAAAAAGCTCTATAGACTGTGATACATCAGCTTGCGAGCTAAATCTATTACAATTTTAAAAGGAAGCGGACGAAGTTCTTTATCTGCTTCCTTTAATTTTTTAATGATAGGCAGATTCTGTGGACAATGTTTTTCACATATCCCGCAGCCTCTGCACAAAGTCGCAAAAGACGGTTCTTTTGTAAAGGCGACTGTTTGAAAAAATTGCAGACGACCGCTCTTCTTTTTTTCGGTATACATAGTGTTCCAGCACCCGAAAATTCCCGGAATATCTACTCCTTTGGGACAAGGCATACAATATCGGAAGTCCGTGCAACCGATGCGTTCGTTTTCCTTAATTGCAGCCGTAACTTCTTTAAGAAGATTAAAATCGGCCTGTTCAAACATTCCAACTTTTATCTCATCTGCAATGCGAACATTTTCTTCAACCATCTCCAAAGAATTCATCCCCGATAAGACTGTTGTTATTTCCGGTTGGTTATAAAGCCGGCGAAACGCCAATTCAGCCGGAGTCCAGCCTCGTTTTTTGCCATGTTCACTTTCTGCAAACAATTTTTTTGCTTTTTCAGGGAGCATGTTTACAAGTTTACCTCCGCGCAGAGGTTCCATAATTATCACAGGAATTCCTTTTTTTGCAGCGGCTTTTACCCCAACAACTCCTGCTTGGGAAACTTCATCAAGATAATTGTACTGTATCATGCAAAAATCCCAATCATAGCTGTTCAAAATGTTTACAAAGCCATCAGAATTTCCATGGTAAGAAAACCCGATGTTGTGAATCTGTCCGCTTTTTTTTTCTGCTTGATCCAGTCTTCTATCCCGATTCGCTTCAGTTTTTCCCACATCTCTATATCTGTCAAATGATGCATTAAATAATAATCTATATAATCAGTTCTAAGACGAGAAAGCTCTTCTTTAAAATATCGCTCTATAGCATTTTATCGCGGATTAAATACTGCGGCAATTTTGTTGCGATATTTACATTTTTACGAATTTTGTTTCTTTCGAGAATTTCGCCGAGAACAGCTTCGCTTCCCGGATAGATATACGCTGTATCGTAATAATTTATGCCTGCACTGTATGCAGCCATTATTTCTTTTTCAGCTTTGTTTATGTCAATCACGCCGCCTTTTTTGGTAAAGCGCATACAACCATCCCTAAAATCGACAATCCTTTGCCATATTTGTCTTTTCTAAACTGCATATAACACCCTCAGACTTTTTTAATTTTTACAACGGCTAACATATTATCGTAGCTATGATTTTGCACAAAACATCCATATCGATCGGTTTTGAAACATGGGCGTTCATCCCCACCTTCAGCGCAGCTTTCTTGTCTTCTTCAAATGCATTTGCTGTCATCGCTATGATTGGTATATTCGCTTTCTTCTTATCTGATAAATTTCGGATAATTTGTGTCGCCGCATAACCATCCATAACCGGCATCTGAACGTCCATTAAGATAAAATCGAATGTTCCTGCTTCGCTATTTTTTATTTTCTCGATGGCAACTGAACCGTCATTTGCAGTTTCAACAGTTAGACCTCTGTCTTCTAGCAATTCAAATGCAATTTCTCTATTGAACAAGTTGTCTTCTACGAGGAGCACTCGTTTTCCCGATAAATCAAAAGGTATTTCATCGTCTTTATGATTTGCAACATTTTCCTCGACAATCTTCATTGGAATTGTTACAGAAATTTCCGTGCCTTTGTTTTTTTCACTTTTAATCTCTATTTTGCCGTTCATAGCGTCAACAAGACGTTTTACAATGCTCATCCCAAGTCCTGTCCCCTGAACACCTGTTGTAGCGTCAGTTCTTTCTCGCTCAAAAATATCAAATATCTTTTCTACAAATTCGGGAGCCATTCCTATCCCGTTATCCCGCACTATCGCCGTGTAATTTGCCCAACCTGGTTTGTCACTCGGAGTTTCTGTCCAAACGCGCGAAACATGACCTCCTTCATTTGTATACTTTATTGAATTAGAAAGGAGATTCAGCGTAATCTGCATTATGTGCAACTTATCTGAATACACAACGGGATGTTCAATATTATCTATCAGCTCCAGCTTAATTTTTTTTGATTCAGCCATTTCTCCTAATATTGTTTTAATATTTTCTGTCCCCTCAAGGAGATTTACAGGCGCACTTTCAATGTCAAGCTTTCCGTTTTCAATTCTAGCCATCTCAAGAATATCATTTAAAATTGTCATCATATATTCGCTGGAAGTTTTTACTTTTGTAAGATAGTCTTTGACTTTTGCTGCGTTTGAAACGTCTTTTAGAGCGAGCGTTGTAAACCCGATAACAGCATTCATTGGCGTTCTAATATCGTGAGACATATTAAAAAGAAACATGCTTTTTGATTTATTTGCAGTGCCGAGATCTTCTGATTTTTCTGTCAACGCAAGTGCATACATCACTATGATGATCACTCCAAACACGTAAATAAAAAAAATAATAAATATAATGTGCCGATACTGGGTTAAAACTTGAGAAACAGATTCATCGATTTTTCGCAAAGTGATTCCTCGCGAGATAGTCCAGTCAAAATCTTTATAAAGAGACGAATATGTTATCTTCATAGTTTTGCTATCTGAATTCATCGTTTGAAATTGATATGTAAAGAAAACAAAACCTTTTTTGTTTATTCCTTCCAGTTCTCTTTTAAAAGGAAAGTTTCCAACCCCATCGTCAGAATTTGTGGAAAGCAGAAGACCTTCCGTATCTCTCAAATTCGGATGAATCAGACGAACTGCATAATCATCTCCGCCATTATAATTTTTTATCTCTTGAACCCACATATAAGATTCATCTTCAAGGTTCGCTGAATAAAATATTTCTCGCAAAAACTTTTCAACCGCTTTTTTTTCTTCGGTAAAAGTAATATTCGGATTCGCATTTTTAAGCTGCGTTCGCATAGCATCTATCTCAATTTTTAAATTTTCGACAGAATCTTTGTAAAATTCTCGCTTTATATCAAGTGTGTTTTTATAGAAAATCCCCTTTAGTTCTGTGCTGGCAAAAGTAACGACAGCGATAAGAATCAATGTCGTAGCAAAAATTACAGACATTGCAGCTTTTAATCTTCTAGTATTTTTGTAAACTTTAAAATCTAACATCGTAAATAATTATAAACTAAAAATGTCAAAAGTCACACATAAAAGCAATCGCCATTATGCTAAATTTTATGCGAGGTGCGGATTTTATCGCTCTGTGCAAAATTTGTCGTTGGTGCAAATATTTTCGTGCTGTCCAAAACTTCCGTCGTCACAAATATAACAATCTTCACCGTTTACAAATAGTAATTAATGAATTACTATTTTATTGCGGAGGCGCAAAAGTGGGAAATGTCATCTCCTTTTTAAATAACAATCTTCCATGGGTTTGGCTCGCTGTGGCAATCGTCTGCATTGTCATAGAAACATTTACTCTGACGTTGACTACAATTTGGTTTGCAATCGGCGGCGTTATTATGGTTTTTCTTGCCTTTATTCCGATTCCATTTGCTGCACAATTGTTTATTTTTGTCGCAATATCTTTAGTGCTTTTGATTTTTACAAGACCTGTAATTAAAAATAAAGTTGATAAAAAAAAGATTGCAACAAATTACGAAAGAATAATCGGCAAGACTGCTGTAGTTACAAAAAAAATTACAGCATTAGAAAAGGGAGCAATCAAAATCAACGGTATAGAATGGTCGGCTTCCGTTCATGGCGATGTTATCCTTGAAAAAGGCAGCACGTGCACAGTAGAAGATGTCGAAGGCGTCACAGCCTACGTAAAGAGAAATTAAAAAGTCAGATGATGACCTGATAGATATAGAGAGGAAAAATATGTTATACGCAATTATCGTAGTTCTTGTTATTGTAATGCTCCTTTTCATTACAAATATTCGCATTGTTACACAGTCGAACGCAGTGATTATTGAGCGGCTCGGTGCTTATGAAAATACATGGCAAACCGGCTTGCATGTAAAAATTCCGTTTATTGATCGATTGGCAAATAGAGTTACTCTTAAGGAACAAGTTTTAGACTTTCCGCCACAACCTGTAATCACAAAAGATAATGTTACAATGAATATCGACACTGTAGTTTACATGCAAATTACAGATCCAAAATTGTATACTTACGGAGTTGAAAGACCGATGCTCGCTATTGAGACGTTGACAGCAACTACACTTCGTAACATTATCGGTGAGCTAGATCTCGACGCCACCCTCACAAGCCGCGATGTCATAAATACAAAAATGCGTTCTATCCTTGATGAAGCGACTGACCCTTGGGGAATTAAAGTAAACAGAGTTGAAGTAA
This sequence comes from Treponema sp. Marseille-Q3903, assembly GCF_014334335.1. Taxonomy (NCBI): domain Bacteria; kingdom Pseudomonadati; phylum Spirochaetota; class Spirochaetia; order Treponematales; family Treponemataceae; genus Treponema; species Treponema sp. Marseille-Q3903. The sequence goes on along the minus strand of NZ_JACSEU010000001.1, from coordinate 329,497 downwards.
AAAACATTCAGCCGCCTGAAGCAATCCGTGAAGCGATGGAAAAACAGATGCGAGCCGAGCGAGAACGACGTGAAAAAATTCTTGTGGCGGAAGGCGAAAAGCAGTCTCAAATTCTCGTTGCTGAAGGTAAAAAACAATCGATGATCCTTGAGGCTGAGGCTCAGAAAGCTGCGGCAATCTGTAAAGCACAAGGAGAAGCTGAAGCGATTCTCGAGATTCAAAAAGCTACCGCAAACGGGCTCAAAATGATAAAAGACGTCAACCTTGACGAAACGATGATAAAATACAGAAGCCTCGAAACTATGGAAAAAGCTGCAAACGGTCAGGCAACAAAAATCATTGTTCCGGCAGATTTCCAAAACCTTGCCGGAATTGTAAAAGCAGTTTCGGAAATCTCAAAATAAAAATTTAATATCTGCGATTGACAAACCTCCCGTTTATGTCTACTATATGTAGTGTAACTAGTTGATTAAACGACGACCGAATACACTAGATATAGTTACAAAAAAAAAAATAACGGGTGGGATACAATTTATGAAACTCATTAAACGCAACGGCGAAGAGCAAGACTTCGACGCTACAAAGATACAAAATGCTATACAAAAAGCAAACATGTCTGTAGAAGAGATTTACAGAATGTCTCAAGATACCCTCAATGAAATTGTAATCGCAGTTCTTAACTCTCTTGAAGGGTTTTCGACAGTTGGCGTAGAAACAGTTCAAGATAAAGTTGAAAAAGCGCTTTCTCACAATCACTACGAAATCGCAAAATCTTATATTCTTTACCGTGACAAAAAGCGCCATATGAAAAAATTTACTGAGTCTGAAGAAAAAATCCTTTCAATAGTAAATGGCAGAGATGAAGATATCAAACAGGATAACTCAAACAAAAATCCGGTTCTCCTCTCAACACAACGTGACTACATTGCGGGAACTATGGCAAAAACAATCGGTAAAAAAATTTTGCCAAAAGAACTCGTCGTAGCTCATGAAAAAGGGCAGATTCATTTTCATGACATGGATTATTCTCCGTTGCAACACATGAGCAACTGTTGCCTTGTCAATCTGAAAGACATGCTTGCACACGGATTTGTTTTAAATTCTGTTGCAATTGAAGAGCCAAAATCTTTCCGCACTGCATGCAATTTGGCGAGTCAGGTCGCTCTCCACGTAAGCAGTTCTCAGTACGGTGGGCAGACAATGTCCTGGGCGCATATAGCAAAATACGTTGATGTTTCTCGCCAAAAAATTACCCGCGACATAAAGTCGGAAATTGGCGAAGATTCTCCTCTTATATCTAAAATTGTCGAAAAACGAGTTCGTCAGGAGATATGCGATGGAGTTCAGACTTTTCAGTATCAGATTCTATCTTTGAGCGGAACAAATGGGCAGTCTCCATTTATTTCAATGGCGATGAACTTTGACGAGTGCGAAAATGAACAGCAGGAAAAAGACCTTGCAATTGTAATTGACGAAGTTTTACGCCAACGAATAAAAGGTATCCTCGACAAAAATGGCAATTGGGTTGCCCCTCTTTTCCCGAAACTTCTGTACTTTTTAGATACATGTAACGCAGAAAAAGGATCACAATATTATTATCTTACAGAACTTGCCGCAGAATGCGTTTCTAAACGAATGGCTCCTGATTTTATATCTGCAAAAGTACAGCGAAAGATAAAAGAAGTAGACACTCCTTATCCTTGCATGGGCTGCCGTTCATTCCTTACAACTGGCTGGAAAGAAAACGGAAAAGAAAAGTTCTACGGCCGCTTTAACTGCGGAGTTGTTACAATCAACCTTCCTTTTGTTGCACTTGAAAGCAAACACAACATCGACGAATTCTGGAGAATACTTGATGACAGGTTGGAACTCTGCTATCGAGGTCTTGTTGAACGCTATAAATCGCTAAAAGGGACAAAAGCAAAAGTTGCCCCAATTTTGTGGATGTACGGCGGACTTACAAGAAAAAATGCGGAAGACACGATCGATGATGTCATCACAGGACCTTACTCAACATACTCTTTAGGCTACGTTGGACTTTGGGAAACGACATATTATCTGACAGGAAAAAAACTTCTAGATAAAGAAGGAAGGGATTTTGCAATTTCCATATTGAATTTCTTCCATCAAAAACACGACGAGTGGCACAAACGCCTTATGGTAGAAGGAGATTCAAATTCATATTTAAACACTTCTACTTACGGAACTCCTGAAGAGCAGACTACGACACGATTCAGCAACGCTCTAAAAGCAAATTTCGGAATTGTCGAAGGGGTTACAGACCACGATTATGTGACAAACTCTTACCACATCAATCCTGCGCAACAAATCGATGCTTTCAGCAAACTTTCGAACGAGGCTGAATTCCTTAAACTTTCAACAGGAGGAGCTGTATCTTACGTTGAACTTCCGAATATGGAAAAAAATCGGGAGGCTTTGCTTTCCGTTATCGATCACATATACAACACGATTTTGTATGCAGAATGCAATATAAAATCCGATATCTGCAATGTTTGTGGGCTTCACGGTGAGATAAAACTTGCCAAAGAAAACGGAAAATTTCTGTGGGAATGCCCGAACTGTCACAACCGCGATTTAAACAAGATGAGCATTTTACGACGAATATGCGGTTATATTGGCGACATGAGCACCGGTGCAAGTCAAGGGCGATTGGGCGATATCCACGACAGGGTTTTACACTTGTAATAAAAAGGAGGGAAAATGTACTACGGAAAAATAAAAAAGAGCGATATTGCAGATGGTCATGGGGTTAGAGTATCTCTGTTTGTTTCCGGATGTAGGAATCGCTGCCCGGGATGCTTCAACAAAGAGACATGGAGTTTTACTTACGGCAAAGAATTTACAGATGATACGATGAATGAAATTCTTGAAGCTTTGAAACCTGACTACATAAAAGGTTTTTCGATTCTCGGGGGCGAAATAATGGAAGAGGAAAACCAGCCTAAAGTCCTTGAAATAATTCAGCGAGTCAGAAAAGAATTTCCACAAAAAGATATTTGGGCATGGACAGGATACGTTTACGACAGAGACTTAGTAGAAGGTGGACGCAAATACATCAAAGGTATAACAGACGAAATTATAAATAACATAGATGTTCTTGTGGACGGGCCTTTTATTGCCGAAAAAAAAGATATCTCTCTCCAATACTGCGGCAGCCTGAATCAAAGAGTTTTAAAAATCGGTCAAATCAATAAAAACTCTATTCTTGTTGCAAAATAAGGGCTAGGCAGGACAAACAAAAATGCGTTTATGCGTTTTGTTTGCTTTCCGCACGGTTGCGTTTGCACGTTTGCGGTTGCCCGGCTCTGCCTTATCCGTGATTTTCTTCAGCTTTAATCAATTCAAGCACATCTTCTTTATGCAAAGGCTGATTTTCGCTGTACAATTTACTTGCTTTTTCAATCTCCCTGACAGAATGGCATTCTCCTTTGTTGATACCGGGACACTCTTTTGCGCATTGTTCCCAAGTCTCTTTGTCTTTTATCATCCATGTCCAAAACGGATATGTTGAACATTGGATTGGGCGAGCAGGATAGCAGGAACAGCCATTTTCCCACAAAACGCAATCGTAATTATTTTTTTCAATCAGTGCCAGCACTTGAGTCCCGTAATAATAATCTGCCCAACGGCAATATTTCTCTACGAAGCTTTTTAGCGGCAGATTTTTATATTCACAGAGTGCAAGCAAATCTCGTTTTGAAAGATACACAAATCCAGGCGAATGCCCGCAGCAAAACGAGCATTTAGCACAAGTAAAATTCAATCCGTCTTTATAAAATTTTTCACTGTTTTCCATCTTGCATCTTTCTTTTTTGACGTTTTACGCTGCAAGCATTTAGTTTACACTTTCCACTCTATTCCTTTTTGGAAATTGCTCCACATACCAGCGTACAAACCTTTGCGTTCGAGCAGTTCATTGTGTGTTCCCTGCTCTGCAATCTTTCCTTCGTCGATGACGCATATTTTGTCGGCATTTACGATAGAAGAAAGGCGGTGTGCAATCATTATAACAGTTTTATCTTTTAATAGAATATCAAATGTCTTTTTTATTTTATATTCATTTTCGGCATCAGCAAATGCGGTCGCTTCGTCAAGCACAATGATCGGAGCATCCTGCAAAAGTGTTCTCGCAATTGCAAGCCGCTGTGCTTCTCCGCCGGAAACGTAAGTTCCCTTTGAGCCATAAACAGTATCGATTCCTTCCGGCAACTTTTCAATGATATCCATGCATTCTGCCTTTTGTAAAGCTTCCATCACCTCTTCGCGAGTCGCATCTTTTTTACCATAACGAATATTTTCAAAAATACTTTCTTTGAATAGCTTATTTTCCTGAAATACAAATCCGATAGTATGCATCAAATCTGTTGTCTTTACATCACGAATATCGACTCCGCCTACAGAAATAGAACCTGAATCGATTTCCCAAAAGCGTCCTAGCAGATTGGCAAGTGTTGTTTTACCGCCGCCGGAAGGACCGACAAGCGCCGTAAGAGAATGCTCCGGTATTTTTAGAGAAATTCCATCTATTGCATTCCTGTTTTCTCCATCAGGTTCTGATTGTGTCTTATAAGAAAACCGCACGTCCTTAAATTCTATGTCATACTTTTTAGGCAAAATAGAGATTTCCGGTTCTTTTGTCAAAGAAGCATGCAAAATGTCTTCAATGCGGTTGAGTGCATTGTTAGAGCGCTGATGAAATGTATTTGCATACATTATTTTTATCAGCATTGAATATGTAACAGGTGCAAATGCAAGATAAAATACAAAACTGTAAAAAAAGTGCAGGTCAAGAGTCGCAGTTCCTGCAAGCAAAAGAGCTGCCGGAAGCAAAAATAAAAATCCAAGCTTGATCAACGACAAAAAAATCGAATATGAATTTTCCCACGACAAAGAATATTTGTGAACAAATTCTTTGTACTTCATAATAGACGTATAAAAATTTTTAAAATAATATACGCTCTGATTAAATGTTTTGACAACAGAGATGCCGCGTACGTATTCAGTCCCTGCGCTGTTCATCTGTTCAAGTGCGTCTTCATAATTCCGCATGAAATCCGCATTTGCGCTGACTTGCATCAATATAGCTTGAATAACAAATGCAAGCACTAGTGGCAAAAGAGCGATGAGCCCAAGCCTCCAATCAAACACAAGCATAAGCCCGAGAATCGCAAGTGGAGATACAATATTTTGTGCAACATCAGGCAGATTGTGTGCTATCAAAGTTTCAAGCTGATTGATGTTCTTTTCAAACACTTTGCGCACTTTTCCGCTTTCATGCGTGAGATGCCAACCGATTGGAAGGTCTGCAAGAGTTTGTGTAATCGAAACAGAAAGGTTTTCCTCAATTGCAAAAGCAGTCGCATGCGAAAGCAAAAGAGCTATATAATACAAAACAAAGCCGCCTGCAGCAGACCCTACAGCCCAAAGTCCGTAATACATAAGTGCTGAATAATCGACAGCCTCTTTTGCAACAACTGCAGAAACAACATCTCTCATTACAAAAAATACCATGATGTACGGCACAAAACTAAAAAGCGCACTCACCCCAGAAGATAGGAGCGACAACGACAAAAGCGGTTTTCTATTTCCTGCATAACTTAAAAGCCTCTTGACGGCATCCTGTTTTGCAGGGTTTCTGTCCTGGTCTTTTTTATTATCAATTTTATCAGTCATAAAAACATACCTCTTAATTCTATAAATAAAATGCTATCCATTTTTGATTTTTTTCCACGGAATAAAACGGTTTACGCGTTTGCAATACGCAACATAGCTTTCTCCAAAAAGGTTTTTCAGCCATTTTTCTTCGGTAAGCTTCATAACCGCCGTAAGAAATCCCCAAAAAATAAAAGGCAAAATCAGCAAAACCCAATTTCTACAGAACAAAAGCACACCTGTGCACAAAAACAAAAAGGCAGAATAGATAGGATTTCGCACAAGCCCGTAAACTCCTTCTGTCGCAAGCTGATTCGATTTTATTTTTTCATCTATTCTTGCTTTCAATACGGCAGTACACCAAAGAGCAATTCCTCCGACAACAAGCGCAACTCCGGCAACTATAAAAATAGCCGAAACTACAGGATTTCCGATATCGCCTTTTGCAATCATCCCTATTTTTTTTAAGACGATGCCGCCTACAGTAAAAGCAAAGATAACCGCAATACAAATCGGACCGACACCCATCAGAGGGAGATGTTCTTGTGATTTTTTTTCCATAAGTTGCCTCTTTTAGTAAGTATATGTTTCCGTCAAACCTGATTTTTCAATCATATCGCGATACAGAGGCGACTCTTTGAGAAGCTCTGCGTGAGTGCCTTCAGCATCGATTTTTCCTTTGTTCATCACAACGATTTTGTCGACATTTTCGATAGATTTTAGGCGATGCGAAATGATGATAACTGTTTTATTTTTTATCAGCGCATTTAAGCTTTCCTGTATTTTCATCTCGTTTTCAACATCGAGAGAAGCGCTTATTTCGTCGAGGATTATGATAGGGGCATCTTTTAAGAAAGCTCGGGCAATAGAAAGTCGCTGACGCTCACCACCTGAAAGCCTGCTTCCGTTTTCGCCGATGACTGTATTGAAGCCTTCCGGCTGCGCTTCAATAAACTCTGTACAGTTCGCAAGTTTGGCTGCCTTTTTTACTTCATCATCGCTAGCGTCCTTGTTTCCAACCCGAATGTTCTCCATTATTGTCGTGTTGAAAAGTCCAACATCCTGGAAAACGATTGATATTTTGTCAAAAAGGCTGTCTGTATCGATTTTTGCAATATCTTTGCCATCTATCAAAATTTGACCTTTATTGTAGTCGTAAAGCCTTGAGGCAAGTCTAAGAACAGTTGTCTTTCCACAGCCTGACGGACCAACAAGAGCTGTAACTTTATTTTGATCAGCCTCAAAAGAGATTCCGTCTATAACTTTTTGTCCATCGTTGTACGAAAACTGAACATTTTCAAATTTTATTCCAAAATGCTCTAACGAGACAGGCACTCCTTGCTGAGTCTGAGTCTCGCGAAGCTCATTAATGCGCTTTACACGAGAATCTATATACATCAATTCTGTAAGGTTTGACTCAACACCAGCGACTGCGTCTGTAATGCGAGAAGCTGCAATAACATATCCAATAAAATACAAAAGAGGCGCCGTTCCTGCCAAATACATTTTCAATCCAAAAAATACGGTAAAGCCAATCGAGAATTTGAGCAAAAATAACGCGATATTGAGCGGAATCGCCTGATGAGCCTCCACAGATAGGTGAAGCCTTTCTGCCTCGTCAACATTTTTGTTCAATTTTGCAGCTGTATCTTCTGTCAGTCCGTAACTTTTTATTTCCTGCTGAAGCTCTATCGCTTCCTGAAAAAAGTCAGCGCGTTCACGCTGTTTCTGAAAATCTCTAGTTGTTTCTCTTATTTGAATTTTTTTAGACAAAATAAGAAGTATAAAACTGATGATAATTGGCACAAATATACACAAGCCCAAGCCTGGATGAGCCGCAATCATTATTACGCCAATTATGATTAAATATAGAACAAGTCCGATAGTCTGCGGAATTGCGTGGCTTAGCGCATGCTCAATTGTAGCGACATCTGTCATGACTGTTTGAGACAAGTCAGAAATATCGTGTTTTGAAAAATACGCGAGAGGCAATGCCTTTAGGCGGTCTGCAATATTTACTCGCAGTTCCTTGCATTCCTTGAATGTTGCCGTATACAAAGTGTTGTAATTGATATGCACAAGCACATACATAACGACAGCAAGAGCAACTATCAGCCCTCCATAAAACAAAGCGGAACGCAGTGTGCCATCAAAAAAGTTCTGAAAGAAAAACATAGCTAAGAACATTGGCAGTATAAACGAGACATCTGCAAGCATAGACCATACAGACGCTTTTATTATTCCTTTTGCGCCAGATTCGGTTACTCCGAATAAATTTTGTAATTTCTTCATTTTTAGACCCTCCAGTCGTTAGCCTTGGAATAAAGCTTTTGCAGGTGATAATATTTTCCTGCTTTTTGCATAAGCTCTGCATGGCTTCCACGCTCAACAATATTTCCATCTTCTACGACGAGAATTTCATCTACGTTTTTAATAGAGCTTAAGCGGTGCGCAATCATAATAACAGTTTTGTCCTTCATCAAATTAGAAAACGCCTGCTGAATCTCATATTCGTTTTCAGGGTCTGCGGCGGCGGAAGCTTCGTCCAAGATTATAATATTCGCGTTTTTCAAAATAGCGCGTGCGATTGCCACTCTCTGAATTTCTCCTCCAGACAAGTGTACGCCATGAGAGCCAATCATTGTCTTTTCTCGTTCAGGAAATTTTTCGAGAATATCTTCACATCGAGCGAGTTTGAGCGCGTTGATCACTTGGTCATAGCTTGCGTCTTTGTTTCCCATTCTGACATTCTCAAAAATACTTGTTTTAAAAAGCTTTGATGTCTGGAAAACAAACGCGATGCTGCGCATTAGAGCATTTCTTGAATATGATGAAATATTTTTTCCGCCGATTAAAATTTCACCTGAATTTATTTTGTAAAACCCGGAAATGAGTTTTGCGATAGTCGACTTTCCGCCACCAGAAGAGCCAACAAGCGCATAAGTTTTGTTCGGCGCCAACTTAAGGCTGACATCTTTTAAAATTTTTTCTTCTGTATACCCAAATGAAACATTTTTAAATTCTATTCCAAAATTATCAAAAGTTTCTTCAGTTCCGTGTTCCAGATTGTCTTTTTCCATATCAGAAAAAAGATTTTCAAGCTTATCTACAACGCTTTTTGCCTGAAAGTTATACATTCCAACATACATAACACGCATAAAAGATGAAAAAAGAACTCCTGCAATGCATATAAAAAATACACACTTTGCAATGATAAGTGTTCCATCAGCTCCTTTATTCATAAAGTAAATTGCCGCAGGAATTGTAAATACCGCAAATAAATTAAAAAGCACTTGGAAAATAACATAAGGGGTGCGGCAACTGAGAGTGTATTTATAAGCCAAGTCAGAGTAGTCTGTAATCGCCTGATAAAACGCCTTAAATGATTCAACGGTGCTTTTAAAAATCTTTACAATCTGCATACCGCGAACATATTCAACGGCTTCGGCATTCATCCTTTCCAGCGCTGCCTGATACTTTTTCATAAAGCCTTTATTGCCCATCATAAACATCATCTGCACGCCGCCGATTATTGTAATAGCCACAAGCAAAAGTCCAAGCTTAACATCAACTGCAAAAACAATGAGAAACATAAAAAGTGGAGTAAATATAGCTGACACATTGTCTGGAATTAAGTGCGCTATCAACATGTGTGTGTCTTGCGCATTGTCATCTATAAGCTTGCGGATTTTTCCGGACGGGTTCATGTCAAAAAAAGCAAACGAAGCGTTCATCATGTGTATTATCGCCTTTTTGCGCAAATTCGACTCAAGCCTAAAACCAAGCACGTGAGATGCCCATAGCGCAAGAAAGTATACGATTGCGTATCCTCCCAAAAGTGCTACAATCACTGTAGCGTATGTCGCTCCATCTGTAACATTTTTTGTAACTAAAAAGGCATATAAAAATTTCCATAAAAACCAAAATGCCCCCATCTGTGACGCAACTCCAAGCACAGCACAAATAATTGAAATATACACACAGTGAATTTTTTCTGGCGTATATTTTAATAACCTCTTATACGTATTCATATAACCTCCTACAATTATTCTCTTTTTCATGCAATTTTCATGCAATCTCCGAGCGTATGTATTCAAAAGCTTTTTCAGCTTGAACGGCATTATATTCCGTTTGCTGCACAATTTTTCCTTTTTCCATCAAAAGCAATTCATCGGCAACCATACTCAAAAATTCAAAGTCATGACTTATGATGAGGATAAGCCTATCGGGCGCACGGACGGAGTTTATGAGAGCAGCAGTCTCTTTCATGTGAAAATAATCCATCCCACTTGTCGGTTCGTCAAAAATCAAAATCTTAGCACCGGAAGCAACTGCCGCCGCAACAGAAACTCTCTGTTTTTGTCCGCCCGAAAGGCTCAACGGATGGCGGTCTTTTAATTCTGTCAAATTCAATGAAGAAAGGAGTTTTTCGATATCGACTTTCTGATTGTGTTTATTTTTCCCAAGTGCGATTTCATCTTCTACGCTTTCGGCAAAAAGTTGATACCCAACATCCTGCATGACAAGATAAGAAATCTCCAATCTCTTTGATGCCGATTTTTTTTCTTTTCCAATAATAACCCACTCTTTGTTAGATTTTGTGATTCCTGAAAGGCAGTGCGCAAAAGTACTTTTTCCTTGACCGCTTTTTCCAACAAGTGCGGTTATTTTTCCAAAAGAAAGAGACAAGTTTTCTACATCGACGATGACAGTTCTGTCTTTTGGAAACCGATACATAAGATTTTCTACAAACAGCTTTTCACAAGACGACGGAACACCATCTCCTGTATGAACGTCTCCACGTTTAAAAACTTGACTGTCGAATGTAACAGGGCGCAAAAGCAGCTCTTTTCGTTTTTTTTCTGATAAACAAGAAAACTCTTCGGAATAGAGCGAATTTGAAATCTTTCCGTCTTTGATTATGAGAACTCGGTCTACAAGTTCTTTGAGAAAATACAGGCGGTGTTCGCTTATGATGATTGTTTTGCCGGCAGCCTTGAGTTTTCTCAAAACTTGAGCGATTTTTTCGATATAGAACACATCCAAATTTGAAGTCGGCTCGTCGAACAAAATGATGTCCGTATCAGAAGCGAGAGCGGAAGCGATTGCTATCAGCTGTTTTTCACCGCCGGAAAGATTAAAAATGTTGCGGTCGAGCAAATGTTCGATGTGCAAAAATGATGATACTTCGGTGAGGCGCTTCTGCATTGTTTCAAACGGAGTTCCCATATTCTCGAGAAAAAAAAGAATCTCGGAAGTTGTATCTAAATTGAAAAACTGTGATTTTGGATTTTGAAACACTGTCGCAGCTTTTTTTGACACTTCATAAATAGGCAGATTTGCAATGTCCTCGTGCCTGATAAGAACGTTGCCAAAAAGAGCGCCTTCATAATAGCGCGGAATCAATCCGTTCAAGAGCCGCAAGATGCTCGTTTTGCCGCAACCGGAAAGACCCGTCAGCAAAAGGCATTCGCCTTTGCGCACCTGAAACGACACGTCGTTTATCGCCGAAGCATCATTTTTTGCTGCATAGTTAAAAACAATATTTTTTAGCTGAACGGCAGGCGGAGTGTCCGTATGCGCAGTTTTCTGCCCGATTATTCCGTCTTCCACATTATTTTCACGCATATTTTATCCACTCCCGTTTACCACACATAGAGTCGCGCACCGATGACTACACAAATACCTACAGCAATATACAACAACATAAACACATCTACGATGCCGAAGCGGGCGGTTTTATAGCGGACTTTTTTGTTCGGAGAATCGACCCCTTTTGTATGCCCTGCTGCTGCAAGCTCCTCTCCGATGCGGGACGCCGAAGCCAAAAGCGGCACCATCATGTATTCGAGCGTCAACAAGGGATGCAAAATAATGTTCAACGCATTCAGCCCGATGCCGCGCATTTTCATCGCATTTTTGATATTGCGATATTCTTCGCCGAGCGTGGGGAAAAAGCGGAACATCACAGACAGCGTGATGACAATACTTTTTGGCATTTTGAGTTTTTCAAGCGCACTCATCAAAAGCCCGACAGGAGTGGAATCGATAAGATATTTTCCCGCTATAACTGGCAGCATAAAACGCCGTACCATAAATGCCGCCGGCAATACGATGCCGCCCAAAAAGCCTGCATCTTGCGGCACATACGAGAGCGCGGCCAGTACGCCGAAAAAGAGTAGCAGTTTTACCGCCGTTTTTGCCTGTCCGTTTAAGAAAAACAAACAAGCGAAAAACGTTATATTGACCGCTTCAACATACATCGGAACGGGAAGCGCAATCGAAAGCCCCATGCACAGCACCAAAAAAAGTTTTGTACGCGGGTCAAGAACGAGTTTTACCTGTTGTTCCAATTACACCAGCCCCGCTTTCACAAAATGCTTTTTTAACACCTTGGCGCCCAAAAAACCGCCGAGAAGACCGCCTATAAAAGTGCTTGCGTATAGCAGCGGCATAATCCATATCGGAAGGCTGACAAGCTGCGTTGCGTATTCGGCTCCTAACATCTTTTCGGTCAGGGCATAGTATTGATCTTTTAAGATATAAATCTGCCAAAAAGCACCGCACAGCCCCAGAGACATAAGCGCATAGCCTACAATGCTCCCCTTGACGGTTTTATAGCCGATTGCTTTGCGTACCAGTTCTGCAAGTGCTGCAACGATAAGCGAGTGAACCGCTACCACCGGCGTGTGCCCCATCAGTGTCATAAGGCAGCCCGGAATGGCCGCAAAGATAAACAGTGCAAAGGGCTTCGGCGTTTTAGCCAAAAAGAACAAGGCAACGATACCCAAAAGCAAACTTGCCGCAAAGGGGAAAAACAAATACGTTACTACTAAAAAGCCGAACGGCATGCCGACGATGAAAAGTCCGGCAAAATAAATAACGGAGAAAATACCGATATTAACCAAATCCTTTAACACAAGGCGTTTTTTCCCGCCTGACTGTACTTGTGTTTGTTCCATAAAAACTCCTATAAAAACACCGCGTTAGCGGCAGCGCATGGAGGCGCTGTATCAAAGTTTATGAAGTGCAACGCACGAATAAACTTTAGTGCTAAAAATTACACGGAAGTAATTTTTAGCACACCTCCTTTGTTTTACAACTTTTTATTAAATAGTTTACACTTTCCATTGCTCACTTTCGTGCTGCAATCTGTACATCTCCCGATAGATTCCGCCTTTTTCAATAAGCTCGGCGTGTGTGCCGCTCTCCGCAATTTTTCCTTCGTTCAGGACAATAATCTTATCTGCATTTTCAACAGTGCGAAGGCGATGAGCGATTACAATGACAGTTTTATTTTTTATCAGAGTGCTGATAGCTTTTTGAATTAGCGTTTCATTTTCAGGGTCGAGGGCGGCTGTCGCTTCGTCCAAAAGGATGATTGGAGCGTCTTTTAAAAGAGCGCGCGCAATAGAAAGCCGCTGCCGCTCTCCGCCGGAAAGAGTATATCCGTTTTCACCGATTTCCGTATCATAACCTTTCGGCAATTTTTGAATAAATGAATCGCATTGAGCTGCTTTTGCTGCAGCAAAAACTTCTTCGCGTGTGGCATTTCTGTTGCCAATCAGAATGTTGTTGTAGAGCGTATCGTTAAACAATACAACATCTTGAAAAACAATCGAAAAAGCGCTCAGCAGAGTTTCAGGGTCAACAGTAGAAACGTCTACTCCACCGACACTGACTTTTCCAGCAGTCGCATCCCAAAAACGCGCCGCCAAACGAGCGATTGTAGACTTCCCACAGCCGGAATGCCCTACGAGGGCTGTAATTTCACCTTGTTTTGCAGTAAAGCTGATTCCGTTTATAACTTCCTCGTCCGAGCTGCTATTTTGCTGATTATAAGAAAATGAAACATTATCATAGCAAATATCGTAGCCGTCCGGTTTAAATGTTTCGCTCCCTGTCTGCTTTGGATAATTTACAATCGCCTGTTTGCGTTCAACGGCAATCATCATATAAAAGAGTTCACTTAGAAGCATAAAAACTGTAGTCAAAGGGTCAAAAATGCGACAAGAAACTAGCAAAAAAACTATATAAGTCATAAGCTCTATCTGACCGCGCGAAAACAAATATGCACCGTAAGAAATAACAAGAGGGAATCCAAAGCGGATAAACATTGCCACACAAAACGTAAGAGCCCCTAATGATGCTTCAGTTTTCAATGCAGCTCGGCTCATCTCCGAAAGACCTTTTTTAAGACCGTTTACATAAGAGTCTTTTTTGTCGGAAGATTTTAGCACTTTGATATTGTCTATCATTTGCTGAAGAGAATCGTATATCGCATCTCTTTTGACGATAACTTTTTTCATTTTTTTTTCGGAGAATTTGCGGCTTCCGACTAAGATAAAAAAGCCTGCAAATGCACAAATGAACAGAGCGATTGTCATGCGCCAATCCAAAATAGCAAGAAGCGCAGATGCTATCAAAATAGAAATTATGCCGCTAAAACTTTCAGGGACAACATTCGAAAGAGATTCTTCGAGCGTTGTAACATCATTCAATAAAGTTGAAGTCAAATAAGACAAATCTTTTCTGCCAAAAAATGCAAGAGGAAGTTTTCGAAGCGACTCTGCAAGAGAAATACGGACATTTGCAGCTTCTTCATAAGCGCCGTTGTACATTTTGCCGTATTTTAATTTTTCAAGGATAAATAAAACGATGATAAGCGCAATGACAGCTCCTGATATTGCCCAAATGTTTGGAGCTGTAGCACTCTGCTGCATAATGCGCGATAAAAAATATTGAAGCACGTACAAAGAAAGCCCTAACGGTATCATAATAAACAGATTGATGATAATTCCAAACATAATAGACGAGCGCAGATTTCTCGTTCCTGCATCAGATAATGCAAAAAATCTTTGTAACATAAAATCTCCAAAGCAAAAAATGAGTTAGCTAAGGCTAACACACTGGCGTCATAATATATTTTGTAAAAAAATTTGTCAATAGAGATTGTTTTGCCGTTAGTTTAAAAAATACGAACCCGGCTCCGTTATTTTGTTGTATCTTTTGTTATATTTATGGAAGAATACTTGAGATTATTTCTTTTGTTATTACAAAGACAACCTCATCGCAAAAAGTCGAATATTATTTAAGTATCTTTTTTTTCATATACAGATATCGCCACCATGCCGTCGTTCCAGCCATAAACCATACCAACCCGAGAGACCACCATATTCCCCAAACACCAATTACAGGAATTGCAACCAAAATAAATGGCACAGTAAAGCGTCCAATCACTTCGACAATACCGTTGAACATCGCAAAAAAAGAATCTCCCATGCCGTTTAAAATGCCACGAACTGTGTAAATCATTCCAAGAAATATATAAAACAGGCTCGTTATCTTGATAGCGTTCGCTCCCATTTCGATAACAGAAGTTTCTTTTACAAACATTCGTATAATTCCATGCCCGAAAATCTGAACAACAGGAATCATACAAATCGTAAAAGTCGCCATCATCAACATTGCTTTTCTATAGCCGTTTATCATTCTGTCATATTTTTTTGCACCAAAATTTTGCCCACAATAAGTTGAAAGAGCGGCGCTCAATGTCTGATAAGGCATGTGAATAATCTGCTCTACACGGCTTGTAGCTGCAAAAGCGGCAACAGCAACCGCTCCAAATGAGTTAACTACGCGTTGCAACGCCATACACGAAATCGCAATCAGAGAAAACTGGAGCGAAAGAGGGATTCCAATTTTTATACATTTCCACATTAAAAGGAAGTTTACCCTCAAGTTTTGGCGACTAAGTTTAAAGTACGAATTTGATTTTATAGCATAAATCAGGCAAAGTGCCCCGGAAATAAGCTGCGAAATCAAAGTTGCAACTCCTGCGCCAAAAACGCCCATGTTAAAATAAAGGACAAAAAGAATATCAAGCCCGACATTCAAAAAGCAAGAAAATATCAAAAAATAAAGAGGCGTTTTCGAATCTCCAATCGCACGTAACATAGATGAAACAAAATTGTATAAAGATACAAAAATAATGCTTAAACACATAATCCGCATATAACTTTTTGCGACCGGCAAAATAGATTCAGGAGTGTTCAAAAGAACAAGAATCTGACCTGCTGTAAAAAAGGCGATAGTTCCGATTACAGCAGGAACTAAAAACATAAGATACGCAACGTTTGCTATGCAATTTTTTACCTTTTCTTTATCCCCTTCTCCAAAAGATTGAGAAGCGACAATTCCTCCTCCGGCACCAAACCCATTGCAAATCGCAAAAAAGAAGAAAGTGATAGAACCAGTCGAGCCAATCGCAGCCAAAGCGTCTGCGCCAATGAGCTGCCCAACAATAACCGAATCTGCAAGATTGTACAATTGCTGAAAAATATTCCCAACAAGCATTGGAACTGAAAATATAAGAATCAAACGGACAGGGTTTCCCTCTGTCATATTTAAAGTATTTTCTTTCATACATCGTGGATTATAGTTTTTAATTCCAAACAAAAATTGTACGTTTATACAAAAAAGTATGTATTTTTTTTTCATTTTATTGCCATTTTTAGTAAAACTCTCTCATCTTTCTGCTATTTTTTTTCAAAACTCTCACATTTTACCGAAAAATTGCAGTTATAATATAATTGTATTATAATCTATCAAGGCTTTAATAATGATAATGGAAAAACTGCACAATAAATCCGATACTACAAAAGGAATTTTATTTTTAATATGTTCGGCTTTTTTCTTTGCTTTGATGGCGGTCTTTGTAAAGCTATCTGGAGACATCAGCTTTGTGCAAAAAGCATTTTTCAGAAATGCAGTCGCTTTTTTAATTGCGGCAGGCGGAACTTTTGGAGATATAAGAGCCAAAGGCAAATCCGTAATCATTATTCCAAAAGGAGCATTGCTTTTTTTAATTTTGCGAGCAATCGCGGGGTCTGTTGGAATTTTTGGAAATTTTTACGCGATCGACAGAATCGTTTTAGCAGATGCCACTATCTTAAATAAAATGGCTCCATTTTTTACACTGATTTTCAGTTTTATAATCATTGGGGAAAAAATAAAACCTATTCCTCTTATCTGTGTAATCGTAGCGTTCTTAGGTTCTATTCTGATAGTAAAACCATCTTTCAATTTTACTCAGATGCTTCCGACCGGAGCTGCATTCATGGGCGGCGTTGGAGCAGGATTGGCATACGCAAGTGTACGAAAGTTGAGTTACCTCAAATGCAATGGAAAAATCATCATTTTATTTTTCTCTGCTTTTTCTATGACGCTTTCTGTGCCTTATATGATTGTAAATTTTAATCCGATGTCATTTTTCCAAATTTTGATGCTTGTTTTTGCAGGAATTTGCGCAGCGGGAGGTCAATTTTCGGTGACGGCTGCATATTATCACGCTCCGCCTAATAAAATTTCAATTTACGATTATACTCAAATTTTATTTTCTATGATTTTTGGATTTTTCCTCTTTGGTCAGATTCCAGATTTTTTAAGTTTGACAGGGTACTTCGTAATAATCGCAATGGCCGTTTTAAACTTTATATACACAAAAAAACACTGCGAATCGGAGAATGTTTCAGTCTCCGTCGGTGATTAAAGAGATTAAAAGAAAACCCCTCTTATAAAAATTTCGATTCCAATACAGATCAGGATAATTCCGCCAAAAATCGCCGCTTTTTTGCTCAAGGCTGTTCCTGCTTTTTTCCCGATAATCAAGCCGGTAACACAAATCAGAAAAGTGACAACAGAGATAATCAACGATGCTGCCAAGGCCATAAAAGAACAGTAGTCGGCGATTGTAACTCCTACAGAAAGCGCATCTATAGAAGTTGCCACACCTTGAATCATAAGAGTTCCTGCCCCAAGTCGCAAATCAGTTTCTCTCCCCTCGTCACATTTGGTACCCTCTATGACCATTTTGCTGCCACAAAAAATCAAAAGTATTAAAGCAATACCCGGAATGATTTTATCAAACGCATTAAAATGAACAACGAGAGTGTGTATGAAAACCCATCCGGTCATAGGCATCGCAAACTGAAAAAAAACGTAAACGCCCGCGATCAAAAACATTCGCCTGATACACATTTTCGGTTCGTTCAGACCATCTGCCATAGAGATAGAAAAAGCATCCATAGCAAGCCCAACGCCAAGCAGGATGCTGTTTATAAAAAATATTAAACTCCAGCTCATAAAGGAGTACAAGTATAAAATTTCGTAAGAAAAAAGTAAATCTTTTTTTCTGATTGTAGGAACTAAGCCCTATGACAACAGTTTATTAAGTTGCAAAACCTCAAAATCAAAATAACTTCATCAAATCGTCTATCGTCTCACGGCGACGGATCAGTTTAATGGAAGAATCTTTACAGATTAAAATTTCTGCAGGACGAGGACGGCTGTTGTAAGTTGAACACATACTCCAACCGTAAGCTCCTGCATCGAGAACGCAGACAATGTCTCCCCGAACGGTTTTCGGAAGCATTCTATCTTTTGCTAATATATCTCCGGACTCGCAGATGTTCCCTGTGACTGTTTGTTCAAAAAGAGGTTCTGCATGTTCTCCTTCACGCAATACAACGTTTCCATTTCTTATTATTTCAATGTCGTGCCAGCTGCCGTACATACTAGGTCTGACAAGGACATTCATGCCTACATCGGTGCCAACGAAAGTCTTTCCGCTGTTTTGTTTTACAGCTTGGACTCTTCCAAGAATTACGCCACCTTCCGCAACACAGTAACGACCCGGTTCAGATTTAAACAAAGGAACTTTTCCATATTTTGAAGCAAAATCATCGAGAATTGGCTCCAGCCTGCTTTTAAATTCTTCCATCGGAAAATCTTTTTCATCATCAAGTTTATGATAAGGAACTCCATATCCACCGCCAAAATCTATAAATTCAAGTTTTTCAAACCCAAGCGCGATTCTCAAAAGATTTGTGACTGCGTCAAGATAAGGCTGTGGATCCATAAAAAGAGAACCTATATGCTGATTGATTCCAACAATTTTTAAGCTATAATTTTTTGCAATTTCAAAGATATTGGGAATATCTTCCTCTGCAATTCCAAACTTAGTTTTTTTTCCACCAGTTATAACTTTTTCACAGTGCCCGGCTCCAACTCCGGGATTTATGCGAACGGCACACTTCCGTTTTTCATTTGGCAATTCTAAGTCGCAGCAAATCTGCCCATAGAGTTCAAGCTGCGCAAGACTGTCCAGACTTGTCATAATCCCATGTTTTACCGCAAAAACAAGCTCATCGGAAACGTTGTTTGGAACAAAAAAAATTCTGTCAGTCGGAAATCCTGCCCGTAAAAGCATTTGAATTTCGCCGACGCTCATCGCGTCACAATTGATTCCCTCCTGCATGGCTAATCTCAATATGTGTATATTTGAATTTGCCTTTACGGAATAATTTGCCGTATACGGATATTTTGTTATCACTTTGGCAACTTTTTCCATTCTATCTCGCAAAATGCGTTCATTATAAACATAAAGAGGAGTTCCGTATTCAGAAGCGATCTGTTCTGGATTTCTACCTTCAAAAAAGTTTGATTGATTGATGTATGAGTTCATATTTTCTCCAAGTTTTTGTCACACTGACGACGCTATTTTTGTTGTGTAATCTCTATTCTACAACAAATGCGCTCTGATTTCTTCTCCGCTCAACGGACTTAAATATGCAGGTGCAATATCAAAAACTGTTTTACACCCTGTCTGACCTTCATTTTTCATTTTATAAATTGCTCGCGCAAACGCCACAATAACGCTGGAAGTAAACGCAGGGTTTGAGTCGAGTTTAAGGCTGTATTCAATTATGTTGTTATTTTCTTTTTCCCAACCTGTTTTTCCTGTACGAAATACAAATCCTCCGTGCGGAATGCCTGAATGGTCGCGTTTCAATTCTTCTTCTGTGATAAAATGAACAGTCGTATCGTAATCGGCAAAATAATTCGGCATTTCTTTTATCTCTTTTTCAATGCGAGCCTCGTCCGCTCCTTCTTCGGCAACTACAAAACATTCGCGCGTGTGTTTTTGGCGTGTTGTAAGTTCCGGTTTTTTGCCAGAACGGACAGCATCTAGAGCAGCTTGAACTGGAATCGTATACTGTTTTCCATCTTTTACACCTTCAATCCGACGAATCGCATCGGAATGCCCTTGAGAAACCCCTTTCCCCCAAAATGTATAATCTTTTCCATCAGGAAGAATGCAGTTTGCATAAAGACGCGCCAAGCTGAACATTCCCGGATCCCATCCGCAACTTATGAGGGCTATATGTCCGCTATCTTTTGCAGCTTTATCTACATCCGCAAAATGTTCGGGAATTTTTGCATGCGTATCAAAACTGTCGATTACATTGAAATACTTTGCATATTCAGGAGTTTGTTTTGGAAGATCTGTCGCACTTCCCCCGCACATAATCAAAACATCAACTTCGTTATTGTGTTTTTTAACATCGTCGACACTGTAAACAGGAACCCCTTCCGTCAAAATTTTTACATCAGACGGATTTCGCCTTGTAAAAACACACGAGAGCTCCATATCAGGATTATTTTTTACAGCAGCTTCAACGCCTCGCCCAAGATTTCCATACCCGAGAATTCCAATTTTCATATATGCCTCCAAAAATATTAATGTCGTCTAAAAAACTCTACCAAAGGTCACTTTTTTATTACGTGGCTTCCCTCAAAATCCTTGAATCTCTTAATTACTTATCAAGCAAAATTATTTTGTTTTTAAGAGCCTCTTTCATCACTGCAACCAGATTTTGTTGTCCGGAATATAAACAACTATCATGTTCGCTCCCTGTAAGCTCCCCAGTCAAAACATAAGCCGAATCAGTGATAAAACGCAGTTGACCATTTTCTGGTTTTGTCTCATAGATTTTCGCGCCTTTCAGCTTAAAATCATCTGTCAAAATCACAACTTTTTTTCCGGTTTCTATAAGTTTTTTTAGGTCTTCCTCAAATTCTCTGACAATATCGGCAGACGCCATGATATAGAGGCGAAATTCCGTTTTTTCAAGCATTTCACGAATTTTGTTGCGTATATTTTTTTCGCCCTGAATTGTGATGTAGCCGTCAGCTGCTTTTATTTTTTTAGGACAGTGCTTTTTTAAGTATAAAGCCTTGCGTGTAAGCTCTTCAATTCTGTTTTTTGTAAACTGATTTATTTCCACCGGTGTGTATTTTGAAGATTCTCCCTGAACTACATAAAGCGCACCTTTTTCTACAAGAGATGAAATTGAAGAATAAACGTTTGATCTAGAAATTCCAGTTTCTTTTCCAACCTCATACCCAGTCATCTCTCCGTGAGAGATAAATTCTGAATAAATAACAGCCTCCTGCCGAGTCAGCCCAAAATCTGCCAAAATATCGATTGTAGTTGAATCTGCCATAAATCACCTTAAAACTTGCAAAACCGCAGTTAGTAGTATTAATAAGAACTACTATTGAAAATGTAATGAAAAAACTCAACTGTGTCAAATGAGATTGCCTTATCTAATAAAATTAAAATAAAAAAAAGTCCCCAACAATCCTATAGACATAAAAGGGACAAATGGTATTTTTCCAGAAAAAGACGAGACTCCGTTCCTGTAAAATATCTTTTTTATAAATAAAAAGACTGCTGCGCAAACAACTTCAATTAAAAGGCAAAGAATCATCTCTCTTGGAACAAGGCAAACTCCTTGAAAAACTCCAAATAAAATATCTCCTTTTCCAAATCGCCCGTTGCAAATATATCTTACGACAAAATAAAATAGACCTACAAAAAATCCTGACAAAACAACCGCCATTAATCTTGAAAAAGAAAAGCGAATGCCATCTTCGCAAAAAATCAGATTGGAAAAAATGACAGACACAATTCCCAAAAAAATAACAAAATTGGGAACTCTCAACTTTATAAAATCCCAAAAAGAACACACAACAGAAACGCAAACAATTATAATCAATAAAAAAAGGTTGAAAAAGGTCAAGAACTCTCCTAAAATTGCGCAAATCTTTCAATTTTTGATAAAATTTTTAGTAAAGCCCGTGAATAAGCCGATACGCGATAGAGCCCGGTTTTGGACTGGCCGGCAAATTATCGACATCAAACCAACCGGCTTCAGTAATCTCTTCTTTTTGCAAAGCTAACTCACCGCTGTCATACTCGGCAGTAAACCCAAGCATAAACTGATTTGGAAACGGCCAACTCTGGCTTCCTCTATATATGATGTTTTTTACTTTCAGTTTTGTTTCTTCAAAAACTTCGCGGGCAACAGCATGCTCCGCAGATTCTCCGCTTTCAATAAAACCGGCTATGCAGGCGAAAATATCTTGATTTCTATAAGCATGCCGGGCAAGCAAAACTTTTTCATCTTTTTTTACGACAACGATTATGCAAGGCTCTATATGCGGGAAGCAAACCTTGTGACATTGTGGGCACTTTCGCGCAGTCAGGAAAGGATGCCCTATTAAACCCGCTCCACAAGCCGGGCAAAATTTATAATTCATTCGCCAAGTGAGCAATCCTTTTGCACGGAATGCCCTGAAAGATTCTTCTTCGTCTTTCACAGAAGAATATTCTCGCAATGTCAAAACCTTAAAAGAATCAGGAAGGTTATCTTTGGATTTTAGCCCGAGAACTTTCAAATCAGACTGTTTTTCTTCAAAATAATCAGAGAAAGTATTTAAATCTTTTATTCTCTGTAAGTCTGAAAATTCAGGCAAACTATCATCCGACTTCAAGATTATCTCTTTATCGCAAATAATATAACAACTCATTTTTCGCCTCTAAAAATAAAATTTATCTATATTTACGAGAAAAGCAAGAAGCTCTGTTTTCATTGATTTATCAAATCTGCAATGCTGATGCTATCCAAATAACTTTCTATCAATTTATCGAGCTTATTCCACATTGAAAGCGTTTTACATGTATCTTTACGGGGACATCTTTCAGCATCTTTTTCAAGGCATGCAACAGGCGCCAACGTCCCCTCTGTCAATCGCAAAATATCGCCTATCTTATATTCGGAAAGGACACGATTCAATCTATATCCGCCGCCTTTTCCATGTACTCCGTCGACAAACCCAGCCTTTGACAACGTTGTCATGATTGCCTCTATATATTTTTGAGAGATTCCCTGACGTTCTGCGATTTCTTTTAGTGGAATTCGCTCTTCTTCGGGATGTTCAGCCATATCGACCAAAACTCTCAATGCGTATCTTCCTCGTGTTGAAACTATCATCTTTGCCTATTATACCACGAGGTTGGAGTGCAAACAACACAAACCGGCAATGCACTTAATTGAATATATAATAAAAATCTTCTATAATTGTGTATTCAAATTTCACACGGCAACCGCCGTGCCAGAGGAAAAAAAATGCCAAAGATTGAATGTAACGAAAAACTATTTTTTGATGCTCTCGGGAAAAAATACACTTACGACATATTAGAAAATTTACTTCCTTGTGCTAAAGCTGAGCTCGACGAAAAACCGGATATCAGCCTTCCTGAAAACGAACGCATTGTAAAAATCGAATTAAACGATACAAACCGCCCTGATTTGTGGTCAACGAACGGGGTTGCTCGCCAAATAAGGATTCACGAAGGTGGAAAAAATTTTGATTACATGAAATTGATGAGCAACAAAGGCAACAGCGACTATGAAGGTCGGGTTGTTGAGGTTGACCCGGAAGTTAAAGATATTCGCCCTTACATGGTTGCTTTTATGATTACAGGAAAAGCAATCGACGACCCGATGCTTAAAGATATTATTCAAACGCAGGAAAAACTCGCTTGGAATTTCGGCAGAAAACGCAAATCAATCTCGATGGGGCTTTATCGTGTCGATAAAATTAAATTTCCTGTAAAATATCACGCAGTTGATCCTGATAAAACGAGTTTTATACCTCTTCAGTGCGAAGAAAATATGACTTGCAGACAGATTCTAACAGAGCATCCAAAAGGAAAAGATTTCGGCTGGATTCTCAAAGACTTCAAGAAATTCCCTCTCCTTTCAGACGCAAACGGAGAAGTGATGTCTATGCCTCCTATCATCAACTCTGCGACTCTTGGAGCCGTTCAAGTCGGCGACAAAGATTTAATGGTTGAACTCACTGGCGACAACATCGAAGGTCTTATACTTTCTGCAAACATAGTTGCGTGTGATTTTGCAGATCAAGGATACACAATCAAACCGATTCTCGTAAGACACCCGTACGATACTCCTCTCGGCAAAGATATTCTAGCTCCTTTATATTTTCAGCCAACAACTAAAACAACTCTAAAAGCTGTAAATAAACTCCTCGGTTCAGATTTTGATATGAAAACAGTGGAAGATTCATTGATACGAATGGGAAGCTCTATTGAAACTCACGGAGAAGAAATCATCGTTAGTCCGGCCCCATACAGAAACGACTTCCTACACGAAGTTGATATTATTGAAGATGTTATGATTGGTTGCAACGTTTCGGCGTTTGACCCGAGAACTCCTCAGGACTTTACTGTTGGTCGCCTCCTCCCTCTGACAACGTTCAGTCGCAAAGCAAAAACTTTGATGGTGGGGCTTGGCTATCAGGAGATGATTTTTAATTACGTAGGTTCAAAGAAAGACTACATCGACAATATGATGATTGACGGCTCAAAGGTTATCGAAATCGCAAACCCGATGAGCGAAAACTATCAATTTATCAGACCGGAGATTCTTTCTTCCTTATGCCGTGCTGAAAGTGGGTCTGCAAACGCAATGTATCCTCACAAAGTTTTTGAAATCGGAAAAGTCGCTTATCTGAAGGAAGACGAAAATACGGGAACAATCACAAGACAGCATCTTGGATTTCTAACAGCTTCGGCCAATGCAAACTTCAACACGCTGGCATCTGAAGTTTCAAGTTTGCTTTACTTCCTCGACCACGAGTACAATGTCGTTGAGACAGACGATCCTCGTTTCATAGCAGGACGCCAAGCCGGAATTGTAGCAGGAGGAAAAATCATAGGCGTTTTTGGAGAAGTTCATCCGCAAGTTCTCGAAAATTGGGGAATTACAACACCATGTGCAGCAGGAGAACTCGACCTTGAAGATTTGATGGCGCATGCTGATACAAAGACAGAAGCGGAAAAGAAAAAAGAAGCAAATACAGACTCTCATTCTGAAGCCGGAAATCAGCAAAAATCCGAAGCTGAGACAAATCCCGAAAAATACTTCAACGAGCATATTGAACTTTTAGTTGCAAAAATTGAAAAAGTAGAAATAAACCCTCAGGGTGATAAGCTTTATATCGAAACAATGAACGACGGAAGCGGAACACCAAGAATCATTCAGTCTGGGTTGCGTCCATATCTGAAGCCGGAAGAATTGCTCGGGCAGCACGTCATCATCGCTGCAAACCTTGCACCTCGCAAGATGAAAGGCGTTGAAAGTCACGGAATGCTGCTTGCATGCGATTACACAGAAGATGGAAAAGAAAAAGTTGAATTGCTGACAGCTCCATGGGCTGCTCCCGGAACTCAAGTTGTGCTGGAAGGCAACGCTACGTGTGCAAAGCCGTCAAAAATCGATATAGAGCATTTCTGTAAAATTTCTTACAAAGTTGTTGCAAAACATGCGACGGCAGCCGGAAAAAAACTGTTCGCAGACGGAAAGCCTATCACTTTAGAAAAAGTAACAGACGCAGAAATAGAATAATAAAACTTGCACAGGATTCGGCAAATTTTCTCTCATTTTTTACAAATTTCATAAAAAATGATGCTTGAAGCCTGTGCAACATTCAAGCTGTCAATCACACAGCTTTTGCCTTCGCTCATTTTGTACCAAGGAATAATCACAAGCTCGTCGCAATTTTGTTTTATGACTTCGCTGATTCCTTCTTCTTCGTTTCCAAGCACAATCATAAAAGGAAGTTTTGTATCCGCTCGCAAGTCCGCAACAGTTTTTTTAGCATCAAGGCTTGTCCCGACGCGAATCATTTTTCCTGCAAGAGCTTCCAAAAGTCTTGAAGATGAACGAACGCTGAAAATGTTTACATATTCCATCCCACCTTCCGCAATACGGTAACTGCTTGTAGTTATTGATGTCTGAGCTTCGTCTAGTGGAATTACTATATTTTTTATTCCAAAAAAAGCTGCGCTTCTAACAATTGCACCAAAGTTGTTGGCATTTCCGATTCTGTCCAGCAATATAGCATTCTCGCCGTTTTCCGACCATGAATCGGTGATATCCGAATCGAGCGGTAAAATTTCGGGATAATCTATCATAGCGACAACCCCCTGATGATGAACAGTTCCGCTCAGCTTTTCCAAATCTCCGGCAGGTTTCATATTGTAAATTCCGTGATTTTTAGCTAATTTTTTGCATAATCCGCCAAACAACGGAGCTTTTTCTTCGGTAAAATAAAGCCTTTTAATCTTTTCCGGATGATTTTTTTCAACTTTCTTTACAGCTGCAAGTCCGCAAACTGCAAGTTCATTTCTTTGAGTATTTTTCATATTTCCAAATATACACAATTAGCATTTTAAATGATACACTAATGGGTATCAAAAAATACATTCATGTGTATTAAACTCTTTATATAAACATTTAACCCCAAAAACAGGAGTTCTCAATGGGAAAAAAACAAATTGCATTTTTTTGTTCATGTTTTTTAGTATTTGCTGTATTTGCAGAAAAGAATCTTATAAAGCGAGAATTGATAAATTCAGAAAACATGCAATCTATCAACCTCATGCTATCGTTTGAAACAGTTGAAATTCAAGAATATCTTTCATCAGATGATGTAACTATAGAAATTTACGGCAATAACAAAGAATTTATTCCGGCAATCAAATTCGCAGATTCCGTTCTTGCGATGAAATCGGTACCTATAAATTTTTGGAATTTAAAAATACATATTTCATGCAAAGTGATTATCTATATTCCATCGGGTAAAAAACTCGATAAAGTCCACGTAGGGCTTTCGAGCGGTTCATTAAAAATGAGCAACATAAATGTCAATAAAATAAAACTAACCTCGACAAGCGGAAGTATCTCAACACAAAATATCTCTGCTCAAGATTTCGTCTTGATAGAATCGACAAGCGGTTCTATCAAATGTGATGAACTTAAAGCAAAAAATTCTGTAAAGGCGCACAGCTCAAGCGGTTCAATAAATATAGAATCTGTCGAATCCGATACAATCGTATGTGAGTCGACAAGCGGCTCTATCAAAATCGAAGAACTTTATTGCGATTATGCAGATTTACACTCAACAAGCGGAAGCTTAAAAGCGCACGATATCGCCGCCAATTATTTTGATTTTTCAACAACAAGCGGAAGCATTTTTGCAGAATTTGAAATTGCGCCGTCCGCAGACTCTTCTATTAACTCAACAAGCGGTTCTGTCGAAATCATAGTGCCGGAATCCGAAAACTATAAATTCCATTTTTCATCAAACAGCGGAACTTTAAGAAACAAGATTGAAAACATGAGAAAATCGCTTCGAAACGGTTTTACATACACAAAAACGCAATCTCCAAAAGGCGGCTCGCCAGCTCAAATCAATGTTCACACAACCTCAGGGAACATTACGCTTGATGATTAAACTCTAAAAGCGAATCTTGAAAAACAAACATATTTGATAAAAATCCCCCTAACCGATTTTTCGGAAAGGGGGTTTTGATGTGAAGTTTATCTTACATATTTGGGGCTGTCCAAAAACTTCAGTTTTTGGACAGCTTCCTTGATTTTATGTGCGACGTTTAAAATTAAGTCATTATAATATAAAGACTTAATTTTAAACTCGACAGGCTGTCGAGAAAGTAATCGACTTTTGAGACAGCCCCTTTTCTATCTCTACTATGCCCAAGGGTTTTCTGTCGGATAACGAACGCCTTTAGGTTGGTTATATCCGATTTCGTCTACAGCTACACCGATGTATTTAAACACTTCATAAAGCTGTTTTCCAAAGTGACCGAATGCAACTGCCCCGTGGTGCGGAAAGTTCTTTTCAAGAAGAACGTGACGATAGAAGCGTCCCATTTCAGGGATTGCAAATATACCGATTCCTCCAAAAGAACGTGTAGCAACCGGCAAAACTTCACCTTGTGCAATGTATGCGCGGAGGATGTTGTCAGCAGTTGACTGCAAGCGATAGAATGTGATATCGCCCGGCATGATATCTCCTTCCAAAGTTCCGTTTGTAACTTCAACAGGAAGAGAACGAGCCATAATCAACTGGTATTTCATCTCGCAAAATGAAAGTTTGCTTGATGCAGTATTTCCGCAGTGGAATCCCATAAATGTGTCGTTGATTGTGTATTTTCCGCATTTACCTTTGATGTCTTCATCATAGATGTCCTGAGGAACAGTGTTGTTAATATCGAGCAATGTAACTGTATCGTTAGAAACAACTGTACCGATAAATTCAGAAAGACAACCGTAGATATCTACTTCGCAAGAAACAGGAATTCCTCTGCCTGTAAGGCGGCTGTTTACATAACAAGGAACGAATCCAAACTGTGTCTGGAATGCCGGCCAGCATTTTCCTGCAATCGCAACGAATTCTCGGTAGCCTCTGTGAGCTTCAATCCAGTCTAGGAGCGTGAGTTCATACTGTGCAAGCTTTTCAAGGATTTCCGGTTTTTTGTTTCCCTTTCCAAGTTCTTTTTCCATATCCGCAGCAACTTCTTTAATTCTCTTGTCGCCAGCGTGCTTGTTGAATGATTCAAACAAATCGAGCTCCGAGTTTTCCTCAATTTCAACGCCGAGGTTGTAAAGCTGTTTGATTGGCGCATTACAAGCTAGGAAGTTCAACGGACGAGGTCCAAATGAAATAATCTTCAAGTGGTTCAACGCATAAACAGCCTTTGCGATTGGAGCAAATTCGTGAATCATGTCTGCGCATTGCTCCGCAGTTCCAACTGGATATTCAGGAATATATGCTTTAACATTGCGTAGTTTTAAGTTGTAAGAAGCGTTGAGCATACCGCAATATGCATCTCCACGCCCCTGAATGAGACCGCCGTTTTTAGACGTTTCTTCTGCGGCAGCACAGAACATCTTTGGCCCGTCAAAATGTTTTGCAAGCAATGTTTCAGAAATCTCAGGTCCAAAGTTTCCAAGATAAACACAAAGTGCGTTACATCCGGCTTTTTTGATATCTTCAAGAGCCTGAACCATGTGGATTTCGCTTTCTACGATGCATATTGGGCATTCGTAAATTTCATCTTTCCCATACTTCTTTGTAAAAGCTTCTATCAACGCCTTTCTTCTGTTTACTGCGAGGGATTCCGGGAAACAGTCACGGCTGACTGCGACGATACCAATTTTTACTGTGGGTTTGTTACTAATCATATTTTGCTCCTATAATTAATTTAACGTTTTAGCAGACCAATAAAGTGTTGATTTGGTCTCATTCTATATTAGAATTACTAGATGTCAAGCAGAGGTTTTACCTATTGTGGCATCGATTACGCTTTAATGTTTTTGTTTATTTTGATGCAATATCTATGTTTACTCCGCTCAATCCGACAAAAGCACCGTTTTTTGCTTCATTTGAATCTGGATGTGCGATGAGCCATTTGTTGCGAGCCCAGAGCAATCTATCTTCAATGTTCAACTTCTTGAGTTCCGGCGCTGATGTGTTTGTATCTTTTGGAAGAACGACGATAACACGGAAACCTTCTTTAGAAACTTCTCCATAACGAACTGCATTACACGGAGCATAGTGGAGCGTTGTTTCGTAAATTTCCACAATTATCCCTTTTGGAACATAAAATGCTTCAACACAAGACGTGCTGAGTTTTCCATTTTTTACAGACTGAAGCGGAGCAAGAAGAAGCACTATATCATTTGCAGGGATATTTAACTCGGAACCACGATGCCATTCGAGGCAGTTTAACTTTGTGTTGTTTCCGTTACAATATCCAACTTGAATCGGCATTCCTCCATAAGCATTTGTACTGAATTCTTTTGCAATGGGAAGAGATTCAAGTCCTGCATCCCCCGGTTCGTAAACTACAGCATTATCCGGTTTTTTTGTTGTGTTTTCGAGTTGTTTTAGTAGATCTTTTACATCATAACCCGTCAAAACCTTTCCATACCTTTCAAAACTGTGAGAGAAAACTGATTTTATACGCATTTTTGCTCCTAAATTTGATTTTCTTTGTTAAATTATAACACCAATAATGTCAGTTTGCGACATTTTTAAACTCAAATAAGGAGATTCACCGAGTCCGAACTTGTTTTTCTTGTTTTGCCTGCGGAACAGGGCATTATTCAAATACTACTTGTGTTTTTAAACTGCCATCAGTCCCAAAAATATTGCAGATATGCAAATTCTGTTCTTTTGCATATCTACAGATAATCTCTTCGCTTTCTTTTACAGCGGCTTTGTAACTTATGCGAAGTTTTGTAAATGCTCTTTCGCAGTATATTGCCTTTGGAAGAGATTCAAGAGCGTAGTCTAAATAAATAAGATTGTGAACGTGGTCGTTAAAGTCAATATCTGCACGGCGCGTCATGATTTTAACTTCATTTTCATAAAATTCAGGAACTGGGATGCGAGGAAGCTTCGTGTCTGCAAACGTTTGCCTATCTTCCGGTTGATATTTAGCAATTAACTCCGCCTCGATTTTGCACGGTCTATTGCGTTCAAGGTCAAGCTGAATCCATTTTGTAGTGCCTATCACAGAGAGGTTGCCGTTGCAGTAAAGTTCAAAATCTCTCGTGCACACTAAAGGATTTTTTACGAGCTCCGACCATGTTTTAGCAAGAACTTTATCACCATATTTCGGATAAGAAAGAATTTCTATATACCAGTCTGTCAAAACCCAAGCTTTACCGTTGCTTGTCCCCTCAAGAATTGCGTCCCCTGCCGTATCGGAATGTTTGTTTCCTGAGTTCTCTAAGATTTTAAGAATAGAAGAAAGTTTCATTTCTCCATTTTTTTTGTAGTCTTCAAGAATCGGTTGGTAATTAAAATCTATAATCATAAAATTTCCTTATCCTCTACAACGGACGCACAGGTTTTGCGTTTTTAAGGTTTCCATAATAAATGTTTATCTGTACAAAGGCGATAGTGTCTCTACAACTTCCGAATACTTTTTGTACGCTGCATTGTATTTTTCAACATTGTCTGCGATTGGATTAGTGCTCTTTTTTTCATCGAGTTTAATGTGTTCCGCACAAAGCTTTACGATGTCGCATTTACCTGTCAGATTTTTTAAACACCAAAGGGCTTGAACGGCGCCTCCGAGAGCTGCTGCTTCATCTAAAAGAGGAACTCGAACAGGCAAATTCATAACATCGGCCGCAATCTGACGCCAGATAGGTGATTTTGAACCGCCACCAATCAGACGAATTTCTTTTGGGTGGAATCCAAGTTTTCGGAAAGCATCGAGCCCTCCGCGCATTGCAAATACGGCAGACTCGAGAGAAGCTCTGGCGATGTTTGCACGGTTTGTATTTGCAGATGTCAACCCGGTAATGCTTGCTTTTCCGTTTGGAAGGTTTGGAGTTCTCTCTCCGTTGAAAAAAGGAACAACAAGGACGCCTTCTGCCCCACAAGGAGATTTTGCAGCTTCGGCATCTAATTCTTTTACTTCCATCTGGAAAAGATTCCTGACAAATTCTGTTGCAACAGTACAGTTCATCGTGCAAAGGAGAGGAAGCCAGCCGCCTGTTGAAGAACAGAATCCGCTCAATCCGTTTGCAGGGTCGCTTATCGGTTTATCAGAATAACCGTAGAGCGTTCCAGAAGTTCCCATAGACATTGTCAAAAATCCGTCAGCAACTGTTCCTGTTCCAATGGCACCCATCATGTTGTCTCCGCCGCCGGCAGAAACAGGGATTCCTGCAGGAATTCCATATTTTGAAGCTGCTTCAGAAGTTACCCTTCCGGCAGGTGCGCTTGGCTCAATAAGAGTTGGGAGAATATCTATCAATTTCGGATCGATGATATCGCATATTTTCTTTGACCAGCACCGATTTTTTGAATCAAACAATGCCGTGCCTGAAGCGTCCCCGTACTCCATCACGTAGTTACCGGTCAACTTCCAGTTGAGATAGTCGTGCGGGAGCATAATATATTTGAGCGCAGCAAAAGCGTCTGCTTTATTTTTTTTCAACCATAGAATCTTTGGAGCGGTAAAGCCTGTAAGCATCAAATTTCCAAGAGCATCAACTACTGCGTTGTCTCCGCCTGCTTTTTTTGTGATTTCTTCACACTCTGCAGTCGTAGATGTGTCACACCAAAGTTTGATGTTGTACAAAGCTTTGCCATCTTTATCAAGAGGCACAAAACCGTGCTGCTGCCCGGAAACTCCGATCGCTTCGATTGTCTTTTTGTTTTCTGCAGACAACTTTCCAAAACAAACTTCAAGACCTTCGTCAAACCATTGCGCCTTCTGTTCGCGTTTTCCATCCGATTCTGAAATCAAATCCATAGGGCAAGAAGCTTTTTCTATAATTTCTTTTTTTTCATAATCGTAAATCACGACCTTCATACTCTGTGTTCCAAGATCAATACCTGCGACTGTTTTCATTTTTTGACTCCTGTAAAAGCCTTCGATAGGCGCTTCAACTAAACAAAGCAATCGATATTTTGTTCAAACGTCTGATAAAAATTGATAGGTGCTTTGCTTTGCCATACATTTTGATAACTCAAATTCTATAAAAAAAGATTTATAAGTCAAGGGTAAAATTCCTTAATCTTTTTTTCGCATAAAAAACTTGCCATGCAAAGATTTTGTCTGAAGAAGATTTATAAATGCTCCGGGATCTATCTGTTTAATCAGCAAACATAGCTTTTCAGCTTCTTCCGAAGAAACAACTGTGTATAGCATTTTTCTTTCCGCCCCTTGATAGCAACCGTTTCCTTTAAAAAGAGTAGCATCGTGATGTGTCGTATCGGAGATGAGCTTTACAATTTCGTTTGTCTTCTCTGTAATAACAAGCAGCGTCGTCTTCTGATATCGTTTATAGAGAAGATTTAAAACTTGCGTCGAAGTATACTGATATATGATTGAATAAAGAGCTTTATCCCAACCAAAGAGAATTCCAGCCAAAACAAGAACGCAACAGTTTCCAATAAATATGTAATTCCATGAGCTTTTTCCGGTTTTTTCTGAAACGATTATCGATATAAAATCTGTTCCGCCGCTGGTTGCATCTGCAAAAAGTGCGCAGATAATCGCAAACGAACTGAAAAGCCCTCCGAAAACTGCGCACAAAAGTATATCTCCCGTAATTGTAAAATGAGGAAAAGTATCTGCAAAAAGACCCGAAAGCAACACAAATACAAGCGAATAAATTGTAAACTTTTTACCGACATATTTAAAACAAAATGCCGCCGGAATCATATTTAATGCCCAGTAAAACGGACTGAACGGAATCTTTATTCCAAGAATTTTATCAAACACTTCTTGAATTAAAATAGCGACACCGGTAAATCCTCCGGGAAGAAGTTCTGCTGTATATACAAACGAATTTATATTCAAAGCCATTAAAACGGCACCCAATACAACTAAAAAAATCCGAAAAAGATTGCGTTTTATGTTCATTCCTCAAATATAATATTGAAAATATAAATTTGCAATTTGTTTGCTCTCAGACAAACTTTTATTGACCATTTTTTAATTTATCTTTAATATCTAAAATATGATTAAGCAAGCAGAAATACTCTCAGAATTTTTGGACAAATGTACGGTCTCTGCTCTTTCGGATTTCTTAACAAAATCGAACGACTACGATGACTCTGCTGACAAAATCGCCTCGGCTTTTGGTTCAAATCAAGATTTTTCTAACATGACAACTGAAGACGCTTCAAAACTCCTTTCCAGTTTCAAAAACAATCTTACACTTTTAATCCAAAAAACTTGGGTTGAAAAATCAGATATTGCTTTGAAAGATCAACTCCTATATCAATTGGACATCTTCCTAAGTAACGAATCTTGGAGAGACAACTACGATCTATTCCTTCAACTTATCAATCAGGCTGTGTTTTTAATGTTTGGTCAAAAACCTGATAATCCGGATTTTGCAGAATACACTCTCCGCATCGATCCTGAATTTGGGATTTTCTGGTGGTACATCTCAAATCTTCCGCCCAAAACCGAATGGTCAGATGAAAAGTGCCGGACTGCAATGTTGTTAGGAATGTATTTCTTAGCAAATTATTAATTTGAAAGTTATAGCCGGAGCTTTTTAGAAGTTTCGGCTTTTTTTATTTACAAAAAAATTGCCTTTGACAAGGAGATTTTTATGGATATTGAAAAAATTACGGCTTCGCTCAGAATTGCAAGTCAAACTCTCTCTCTGCAAACTGCAAGTAAAAAAAACAAGGCTCTTTGTGCAGTTGCTGATGCTCTTAAAAAAAATCAGGATTCAATTATAGCTGCCAACAAAAAAGATATAGAAATCGCACGAAAATCGGGAATGTCTGAATCTATAATCGACCGGCTTTTACTCAACGACAAAAGAATTGACGGAATAGTCGAGAGCTTAAGGCTTGTGATTGCCCAAACAGACCCTGTCGGCGAAGAGATTTCCGGTTGGAAAACGCCAAACGGGCTGAATATCCGCCAAGTTCGAGTTCCTCTAGGAGTAGCAGCAATTATCTACGAGAACAGACCGAACGTCACGGTCGACGCTTTCAGCCTTGCATATAAAAGCGGAAATTCGATTTTGTTGCGCGGGTCATCATCTTCCTATAACTCGAACAAAGAACTTGTCAATGTGATAAAAAATGCCCTTGCCAAAACAGAAGACGGAGTTGCCGATGCGATTGAACTCGTTGAAGTAAAAGAACACGACCACAGCGATGTCGATAAAATTTTGACTGCCGTCGGAAAGATCGACGTAGTTTTACCTCGCGGAGGTAAAAAACTGATTGAAACTGTAGTCAACAACGCTCGCATTCCGGTGATAGAAACGGGAAGCGGAGTCTGCCATCTCTATGTCGATGAATTTGCAGATTTGGAAATGGCATGTAAAATTGCGGAAAATGCAAAAATTCAGCGTCCAAGTGTTTGCAACGCAGTTGAATGCATTGTTGTAAACAAGAAAATCGCTGTAAAGTTTTTGCCAATGATGACAAAAAAATTTGATGGCAGGGTAAAAATACACGCCGATGAAGAATCTTACAAAATTTTATTTTCTTCGGCAAATCCCGAAATTTTGATAAAAGCGCGCGATGAAGATTTTGGAAACGAATATCTAAGCAATGAATGTTGTATAAAAACAGTTTCTTCGATAGAAGGTGCAATCGACTACATCAACGGTCACAACACAAAACACAGCGAAAGCATAATAACGGAAAGCCGCTCACATGCAAGACTTTTCCAGTCATCAATAGACGCAAGTTGCGTTTACGTAAATGCAAGCACGCGTTTTACAGATGGCGGAGAATTCGGGTTTGGAGCAGAACTGGGAATCAGCACGCAAAAACTACACGCACGCGGACCAATGGGAATAAAGGCTCTTACAACAACAAAATATTTAATTGACGGAGATGGACAAATAAGATGAACGATATAAGCACAGCATTCAATAAAGCACGTAAAATTGTAATAAAAATTGGAAGCAACACGCTCGCAAAACCTGATGGAACCCAAAATACCGAATTTATGGCAGATTTTGCCACGCAGTGTGCAGGAATGATAAAAAAAGGGAAGCAGATTGTCCTCGTTTCTTCCGGAGCTCAAGTTGCCGGAGTTTCTACAACAAAAGAATGGGCAAGAAAAAAAGATGTGCATTACAGGCAGGCGCTTTGTTCAATCGGGCAGGTTGAATTGATGCATCAGTGGCGAAAGGCGTTTTGCAAAGAATATCTTCACATCGGGCAACTTCTCCTCACAAAAGATGATTTTGAAAGCGAACACAGAAGTCTAAATATCCGCAACACGCTTTTTACACTAGTTGACGAAGGGGTCATTCCAATTATCAATGAAAACGACAGCGTCAGTTGTGATGAAATAAAAATTGGCGACAACGATAACTTAAGCGCACTGACTGCAATTCTGTGGTCGGCAGATATGCTTATTCTATTCAGCGATATAGATGGAGTTTATTCAGATAACCCAAAGACAAATCCAAAGGCTAAACTTATTGAATCGGTTTCTTCAATTCCTGAGCTTTATAAAAATATAAAAATCGGCGAAACAAACTCGTTCGGAACAGGTGGAATCGAAACAAAACTTCAGGCTGCCGAAAAAGTTACGGCGTACGGAATTGAAATGCTTTTGGCAAACGGCGGAAAAGAAAAGATTCTCGAAACCCTTTCAACAGATAACGCCAAGGGAACTCTATTTAAAGTCGAATAATCAGCCTGTAATGATTTTTGGATTCCCGGTCAATAATATTCTGATATTCAACTTTACATACGCACAGATTTCCCGAACATAGCTCATTGGAATTAAAATTATCGGCGTCTGGGCAGGAATTCCTTTTATATTCTCAAAACCCATTCTGTGGGCAAGGCGTTCTGCGCGTCTTAAATGGAATCTATTTGTAACTACAACAACTTGGCTTTTTAAAATATCAGATTTGTTTACACCTTGATTTTTTGCAATGATTTCACAGCTAAACTGAAAGTTCTGAATTGTATCAAGAGCTTTGTCTTCAACTAGAATTCTGTTTGCATCTACACCACGCAAAACAAGTTGTCGTTTTAATTCAGGGGCTTCCGAATACGGCAGCCATTTTAGAGTTCCACCTGTAACGACACAAATTGCCTTGCGTTTTTTTTTCATATATTCAGACGTTTTCTCAACCCTGTTGATTACACTTTTTGGAAGCGCTCCGTTTTTATCTATTCCTCCGCCAAGCAAAATCACGTAATCGGAATCTTCTTCTATATCTGCAATTTTTGGATTTAAGATAAAACATAAATTGATAATTGCGACAAGAACACCTAGCGACGCAAAAACACATACAATTATTTTGACAGATTTTTTCCAAGCGCTCCAAAATGAATGCCCTGTTTTTTTTCGCCACACTCCTACGAAAATTAAATATAAACCTGCAAAAGTCCAGATATGCGAAAATGCAGTTAGGTTATCTAAAAAAGTTCCCGGATTCATCGTTAAAATGAGAAAATCATAGAATATGAAAACTCCACCAAAAATAAAAAACAAAATTGAAATCATAAAATACCTTGATGCTTATTGCCGGACTTTATAATAAGCAAAATCAATTGTCATAGACTTTTTATGATGATAAAGGAAATATCATCAGGTTGTGATATTTTACCGGAAAAATCTTGCATTCTTTGAGTAATTACTTCACTTTGTAACGCTGTTGAACATGAGTGTATTTCTTTTATTATTGACAAAAGCCGTTCATTTCCAAATTTTTCATTACTTGCATTTACAAGATCTGTAACGCCGTCTGAATAAAGGAAAAGTTCGTCTCCTTCTTCTAAAAAGAATTTTTCAGATTTATAAATTGCCGTAACTCCCGAAAACCCTATTGCACCAATTGATGACCTTTTTTTCTCAAGAAAATGACAGCTATCATCCTTTGCTCTATAAATTATAGGAGACGGATGCCCTGCATTTACAAATTCAATTGCATATCCAGCCGGTTTTTTTTCTATGCGCATCAAAACGCCTGTAAGGTAGTTTTCAATATCACCTTTTTCTGCAATAAAACGGTCATTGATTTTATTCATTATTTCCCAGAGTTCAAGGTCGGGTGAATCATAAAATTCCTGAACGATTATATTTTTTACAAGCATAGTGACAAGCCCTGACGAAATTCCGTGTCCCGAAACATCAAATATGCCAAAGCCCTCCAGATTTTTGCCTGTTTTGTAAAAATCCAAAAAGTCCCCTGAAACTCCAAGCATCGGTTTACTAAAATAAGAGATATCAAATTCTTCAAGCTGGGAAATATCGCTTTTAAAAAAGTTTTTCTGAATTGAAGCGCCCATGTTGATTTCTTTTTGAAGTTTAATATTTTGCTTTCGAAGCTTTTTTTCAAAGATAAACACGATCGAAGTAAACACTAAAATAACAAAGAATAGTGAAAAAATCGTGATTGAAATATTCGCCAGCTTGATAGCACTAATAACAGTTGAAGGAACCATATATTTGGGATAAATAAAAATATTCTCATAATAAACAAAAATGACGCTTGTTATCAGAGTAACAGCATATCCAAATTTATGGTGTTCTTCAAAAATTGTGAAAGGGAGCAATCCCATCAACAAGATGAAATAATAAAATTTAGCATCAGTTCCAAGATAATAAGTAGCAAGAACTTGATGAGCTATAACCTCTACAACAGCTATAAGATAAGGTCTGACAAACGTTTTTTCTTTTTCGATTCTAAGCAAAAGGACAAAATATAACCCGACACTAAAGAAATTGAAAAAAAACATCGGGTAAACTTTTATTTTAAAAAATGTAATACATATTAAAAAATGGTAAAAGAAAGCAAATATTTCGGTAAAAAACGAAACTAGAACAGCACGCCTGTGCGGAGAAGCAAGACCTTTAGAAGAAAATTTTTCTAGCATAGCCGTATTATTATATCATATTCCTCTTTTTTTTTGCTATAGATAATGAGAAAAAAAATGAAGTATTTTAAAAGAAAACTTTAATTTTATTAAAGAAAATAAATCGGTTTGAACGAATAAGTTTTATACATTTATAGACCTTTTTTATTATAAATGATAGCATCGGTTTCATCATGAGAAGCAAATTTTCCAGTCGGCTAGGTTATGTTTTGGCAACAGCAGGAAGTGCAGTTGGCTTAGGAAACATCTGGCGTTTTCCTTATCTTTCAGCAAAATACGGTGGCGGTATATTCCTTCTTGTATACATTTTGCTCGCCTTGACTTTTGGATACACAATGATCATCAGTGAAACGGCTCTTGGTCGCATTGCAAGAAAGAGCCCGGTCGGTGCATTTAAACATTTTAGGAACTCAAAACTTTCTTTAGCAGGAGGTTGGATCAACGCAATTATCCCAATGCTGATCGTTCCTTATTATTCGGTTATCGGCGGATGGGTTTGCAAGTATCTTTTTGAATATGTCACATTTAACCGCGAAAAAGCAGCATTAGATGGATTTTTTACATCGTTTATTTCAAATCCTGTTTCAACAGAAATATGGTTTTTGGTTTTTGCGATAATCTCTCTGACAATCGTATTTACAGGTGTTCGACACGGAGTTGAAGCCGTTTCCAAAGTCATGATGCCTATCCTCGTAATTCTTGCGGTAGTGATTGCAATTTTTTCGATGACAAGAAAAGGAGCTGCCGACGGTATAAAATATTTTCTTGTTCCAAATTTAAGCAATTTTTCATGGATGACTGTCGTTGCCGCAATGGGACAGATGTTTTATTCTCTTTCAATTGCAATGGGAATTCTAATAACTTATGGTTCTTACATGCACTCTGATGTTGATATTGAAAAATCTACATTTCAGGTTGCTGCCTTTGACACAGGAATCGCCGTCCTCTCCGGGCTGATGATTATTCCTGCTGTTTTTGCTTTTTCAGGAAACGATCCTGCAGCATTGAAAGCCGGTCCATCACTGATGTTCATCTCTATTCCAAAGATTTTTGCCGAAATGGCTGGCGGAAACATTATTGGAATTATGTTTTTTATTCTAGTGTTCTTTGCCGCAATGACAAGCTCAATCGCTCTCCTTGAAACAGCAATTTCAACTTTTGAAGATGAACTCGGTTGGTCTCGGCATAAAGCAACAATCATGATGTCCTTAATCATGGTCGTACTCGGTTCTGTAAATTCTCTCGGATTCAGTTCTCTAAGTTTTGTAAAAATTTTTAAGATGGATATTCTAGACTTTTTTGATTTTACTACAAACTCAATTATGATGCCGATTGCAGCTATGGCAACATGTTTATTGGTATTAAAGAGAGTCGGCACAAAAGAAATTGAAAAAGAAATCATGAAATCTTCTTCGTTCGCAGGAAAAGCTCTTTATAAATTTTGTATCAGATTTATAGCTCCTATCTTTATCCTAGTGATTTTAATCAGTTCAATTTTAAACGTGCTTGGAATAATAAACTTATAATGTTTCTTAAAATACTCTCTAAAATATGCTCTATAGAATAATTTTAGCAAATGAGATAGAATTAAAACCGATTTATATATGAAAAATAAAAAATTACTTTGGTTTTTTGTAGCTCTCATCTTATCTGCTTTGACGATTTTTACGATTTTTAAAAGCAGCGGACTTTCTTTTCAAGACTTTGTTTACAATATAAAAAACGCATCTTTAATTTGGTTGCTTGCAGCAATCGCATGTACAATTTTATTTATTTTTTTTGAAGGCGAATCGATTGTTCAGATTTTAAAAGGACTTGGATTAAAAGCAAAACACCGCAGAGGTTTCCTTTATTCTGCCGCCGATATTTATTTTTCCTCTATCACTCCATCAGCCTCTGGAGGACAGCCTGCAAGCGCTTTTTTTATGCTGAAAGACGGATTTTCTGCTCCGGCGGTTACAGTTTCTCTTATTTTGAACGTAACAATGTACACTATTTCAATCATTGTGCTCGGAATTTCAACTTTAATTTTTTTCCCTTTTTATTTTAAAGATTTCCCGCTTTTGGGAGAAATAGTCATCATTTTTGGAATTGTGATGCTGGCTTTTCTTGTTACAGGATTTGTGTTGATTTTAAAACATCAGTCAATCATAATGCGGCTCGGGAATTTTGCGATAAAGATTTTAAATAAAATTCATCTTAAAAAAGAAGCGGAGCGCCTACAAAACAAACTCGAATCGCTTGTTGCAAATTACAATCAATGTATCCGAGTGATCGCCGGAAAAAAGAAAATTCTTATTAAAGTATTCTTCCTGAATTTTTTACAACGAATATCACAGATATTGATAACTGTTTTTTCATATTTTGCACTTCACGGCGACATTTCCAAAGGTCTCAATATCTTTGCCATTCAGGCTTATGTTGTACTTGGCTCTAATTTTATACCAGTTCCGGGTGCAATCGGGATTTCTGAATATTTAATGCTCTGCGGTTACATGCTTTTGATGAACGAAGAATCGGCTTATAATTTAGCAATATTGAGTCGTGGAATTTCTTTCTACACATGTATAACAATCAGCATTATTACTGTACTTTTTGGATATATTATGACAAGATATAAAGCGAGGTTGAATTCAAAATGATTGGATTTTTTGATTACACTGTTTGGCTTACTTACATTTCAATGCTTTCGGGAACTGCAGGCATTATGCTGTGTTTAAACGGAATTGGGCATCCATACGTTGGAATGTTCTTTTTAATGTTCTCCGGTCTGTGCGATGCGTTCGACGGTAAAGTTGCACGTACAAAGAAAAACCGCACTGAAAAAATGAAAAAGTTTGGCATTCAAATCGACTCTCTTGCAGATTTGATTTGTTTTGGAGTTTTGCCTGCCTGCATCGGAATTGCAATGATGAGAGTTTCTATTTCTTATTCAATGCTTCCAAATTTCAAGTTCCTGCGGCTTGCAGAAAAACCGACTGTTGTAATCGTCATTTTAACTACAATTGCAGTTTTGTATGTTCTTACAGCGCTTATCCGTCTTGCATACTTCAATGTCATGGAAGAAGAAAGACAAGAGACAGAAGACGGCGCCCGCAAAGTTTATGTAGGATTGCCGGTTACAAGTTCCGCACTGATATTCCCGACAATTTTAATCCTTCACATTTTTACAAATGTTGACCTCATGTTTCTCTATTTCTTATTTCTCGCAATCGTAGGATTTTTGTTTATCTCAGAAATTCAGGTTCGCAAACCAAAAACAAGAGATATTTTGATAATGGTTGCTATTGGAGCAATCGAAGCTGTTATCCTTGTAGTTGTTTTTGTATTCCTCAAACGCTGAAAAAAATTGCATTAAGCTCTTATGGACTCGCTTAAATTTTTATATAAAACGATTCTCGGACGGCAAGTTTTAAAGTTGCTTGCTTCTCGCTGCGTCTCAAAAGTTGTAGGTCGTTATCTTGATTCAAAACTTTCATTTAATCTTGTTAAAAATTTTGCAAAAAAAAATAACATCGATTTAGACGACTATCAGATGGAAGGTGTAGATACATTCAATAAGTTTTTTTGCCGCAAGATAAAAGACGGCAAAAGACCTTTTGACATGGATTCGTCTCATTTACCGTCTCCGAGCGATGGTTTGCTTTCTGTTTGGCAAATAAAATCCGATACTGTTATTCCTATAAAACAAAGCCATTACACCGTGCGTTCTCTTTTAAAAGACGAAAAACTCTCTTCAGAGTATGATGACGGATTGTGTTTGGTTTTTAGACTTTGCGTAGATAATTATCACAGATATGCTTATCCTTTGAGCGGTAAAAAAAGCCGTAATTTTTTTATCTCCGGGGTTTTGCATACAGTGCGCCCAATCGCATTAGAGGTGCTGCCGGTATTCACAGAAAATTGCCGTGAATTTACGGTGATTGAATCTGCTGAATTTGGTAAAGTTGTTCAGATGGAAGTTGGCGCAATGTTGGTTGGAAAAATTGTCAACAATGAGCAAGAATGCTTTGCTGAGCGCGGCAAAGAAAAGGGCTATTTTGTATACGGTGGGTCAACAATCATACTTTTGATAAAAAAAGATGTCGTAAAAATCAGACCGGATATCCTTGATAATTCAGCAAATTATATTGAAACTCAGGTAAAAATGGGAGAGATGATAGGCATAAAAGCCTAACAATTCTCTATCCCAATATTTTATTTTACAAGCTTGACATCAAAGCAGATGTAAGAATCTCCTGGAATTCCAGCCTGTGGAACTCCGTATGAACCGTAAGCAAGTTCTGGAGGTATCACAATCTTTCGAGTCTCACCGAATTTCATTTCCTGAACCATTTCGTCAAAGCCCGGAATCATCTCTCCGCCGGCTGTCGTGAACATAAGCGGATCGTGTCCCTGTGGATGAAATTCTTTAGAAGCATCAAATATCTGTCCGCTTGGTAAGTAACCTTTGTATTCAACTGTTACTTTTTTACCTTTGCCGCAAACAGCTCCGCTACCTTCTTTCAATATCTTATAGTAAATGCCGCTTTTTGACTTTTCACACCCTTCGATAACTTTGGCAATTGCTTTTGTTTTTTGTGCAGAAAGGAATTTTGCAGCAGCACCTTTTGCAGGTTCTTTCATCGCATCAAAAGACTCTTGAGTTACTTTAAATGCTTCGGCATCTTTTCCCTGTCTGATAATCTTGATAGATTTTATTGTATCGCCCTGAGAAACAGAATCGACAATATCTTGTCCGGAAACTACTTCTCCAAAAATTGTGTGTTTATAATTCAGCCAGTCAGTTGGAACGTGTGTGATAAAAAACTGAGAACCGTTCGTGTTTGTGCCGGAATTTGCCATTGCGAGTTTTCCCGGTTTGTCGAAGATAAAACCTTCTACAAATTCATCTGGAAATTTGTAGCCGGGGCCACCAGTTCCGTTTCCTGCCGGATCTCCACCTTGAATCATAAAATCAGAAATTACCCGATGAAATTTCAAGCCATCATAAAAAGGTTTTCCTTTGGCAGCGTCAAGTGTACCTTCTGCAAGCCCTACAAAATTAGCAACTGTCATCGGCGTTTCTTTATAAAAAAGTTTTAAAATAATTTCACCTTTTTCTGTTGTAATAACAGCAAAAAGACCTTCTTTTCCTTTCAAAGCATCCATACTTTTCCCCTTAGGACTGCACGCCGCATTTGAAATCAACGCAAGCGAAATCAAAAGTCCTGAAAAAATTTTCTTCATTTTTTTTATCATTTTTTATCCCCATAAAAAACACCGCGTTAGCGGCAGCGCACGGATGCGCTGAAACAAAGTTTATAAAGTGCGACGCACAAAATAAACTTTCGTGATAAAAATCACACGGAAGTAATTTTTATCACAACTCTTTTTGTTAAAATTGTGTAAGAAACCATTTATAAACAGCATCCATTCTTGAAGTCATAGAATCTGTTACTTGTTTGCGTATTCCCGGAAGTTTTTTTGCATCGAGATCTGTACAAAGATAAAGAAGCAAATCGTCTCCGCAATCAATTGCAACCATGTTGGTGATCATTTTGCCGGGCATTATAGCATGGAATGGTCCTATTCCCAACTCATCAAGAAGTTCAAAGCGGCAAAACATCTCATCGTTTTTCTGAAAATAATTGAGTTTATAAGTATTTACTCCAAAACTTGCATCATCTTGAAGACAGTAAGAAACTTGTCCATCCGCATTTCCCGTATTTTCATCTGCAATTTTTGTTTTATCTCCAGGACCTGCAATCATAAAGCATTTTTTATAAAGAACTCTGTCTTTTTTATGCGTAGTGGAATAGTACATCATTCCTTCCATTTTTGAGACTGTTCTGGCAACTCTCGTTACGTCGTCTATTGTGATTGTAGAAGCAGACGAATTACTTTTTTTAAGCAATTCCTTTTTATTCAAAAGATACAGGCCTTCGTAAGTAAAAGCAAAACCTTTTGGTGCTTTTTCAACGGCGCCATCTTGGATTTGCTTGCTGTACACGGACTTGGGAAGAAGTTTATATATCGTATCTCCATCATCTCTGTATTCGGAATAAAGACCTTCTTTTACAAGCGTGTCATAATATTTAGGCTCAACAATCTGTTTTACTTTTAAATTCTCGGCAAACAATGCAGCACAACCTAAAGACAAAAGAAAACAGCAGATTAATTTTGCAACCATTTTTTCCCTCATCAGCGGATTCCTTTATAAAGAACGCGGACTTGTTTATAAACTCCTGTTCCTTCGCTTTTTGTTTCAACATCTGGAATATCGTTCAAAGTTGTATGTATCAGCCTTCTTTCGAATGGATTCATTGGTTCAAGCAAGATAGAACTGTGCGATGAACGAACTTTGTCTGCTGTTGTATACGCAAGACGAACAAGAGTCTCCTCTC
Source organism: Treponema sp. Marseille-Q3903 (assembly GCF_014334335.1). Taxonomy (NCBI): domain Bacteria; kingdom Pseudomonadati; phylum Spirochaetota; class Spirochaetia; order Treponematales; family Treponemataceae; genus Treponema; species Treponema sp. Marseille-Q3903. The sequence continues at coordinate 285,011 of NZ_JACSEU010000001.1, read as the reverse complement.
GGCGAATACGATAATTTTCAGTATCAAGAATAATGCGGACATCTTCATGTCCAAGAATTCCCGCATAGATGTTGGCAAGAAGCTGGAGCGCATCGAGGTTTTTTCCTTTCCGACCGATAAGAATTGAAGAACTTGGAGATTCTATCCTTATTCCAATTTTTTTATTTTCGCGATAAGAGATGTCAACCTTTGCTTCATAGCCCATTTTTTTAATCACAGTTGCAATGAACTCTATCAGTTTTTGTTCAAATTCATCCTGAGGAATAGGTTCTGCGTTTATTTTTTTATGTTTTTCTTCATGATCAACTTTAGAATTGTTACTTTCATCTAAAGTGTGAACTCTAATTTTCACATATCCCTTTTTAAAAATAGAATTTTTCTGTGTTTCAAGAATTTCAACATCAAATTGGTCTCTTTCAAGGCCAAGCTCGTTTACTGCCATCTCTATGGCTTCTTTTTCCGTTTTCCCTTCAAATTCGTAAGTCATTTATATACTCCCAAAATATTATTAAACATTAATTGTATTACTTTCTCTTTGCTTTTGGAGGCAAAGTTTTCTGATTTCTAACAACTTTATTATCTGCATTTTCTGCTTTTTTTGCTGCCATCATTTTATTTATGAGAAGCTGCTGAAAAATCTGAAGAATATTGCTTGTTAGCCAATAAAGAAGAAGCCCAGCCGGTGCGTTGTAGAACATAAAAAAGAACATAATAGGCATACCGTACATCATAAACTTCATTGTTGTCTTGCTTTGAGCTGATGGGTTACCGGCTTGCCCATATTGCGTGATTTTTCCCGAAAGGAGCTGTGTTGCCGTATAAATAATCGGTAAAAGTCTCAAATGGTTTCCCGTAAATCCTGAAATCAACGGTATTTCTTTTTCCCAAGTTAAAACGTTATCTCCCGTAGAAAGGTCAGGTATCCACTTTGGAATAAACATTGCCCCTCGGAATTCAAAGTAATTATTGAACAGATTGTACATAGCGAACAATACCAAGAACTGAAATAACATAGGAAGGCATCCGCTTGCCGGATTATAGCCAGCTTCTTTGTAGAGCTTAGAAGTCTCCATCTGAAGTTTCTGCTGATCGCCTTTATACTTAGCCTGAATGGCCTGAAGTTTTGGCTGCAAATCCTGCATCTTTAATGTTCCCATAGACTGTTTTTTCGAAATAGGGAACATTATTACTTTTAGTAGAATTGTCATAACAATGATAGAAACGCCCCAGTTGTGAATGACTTTATTTAGCAATTCAAGAATCATTTTAAGAATCTTTTCAAGCCAATTAAGCCATCCGCTCGTCTGCAAAGCATCGCTCACGCGTTTGCCTCCAAGGTTCCATCCGTTGTTTTCTGCAACATTGTAGCGTTTTAGATCTTTGTCATTGCGCGGACCATAATACATGTAATAAGTATCGCTGATATCTGAGCCTGAAAATGAATTTCGTTCGATAAAAGCTTGAGCATTTGCATAGTTATTTACTTCAATTTTTGAAGAATAATATGCATCTTTTATTGTCTCCGGAGCTGATGGAATCACAAGTTCAACAAAGTATTTTCCGGCAATTCCTGCCCAAATAAAATCTTTATCATATTCTTTAAATTGATTGTTTCCTAAAACTACTTTCTTATATTTATTTCCGTTATGAGCGATGAACTGGCGATTTTCATAGCGGTTTTGTTTTGGATCGTAGTGTGGACCTATCTGAGGAGACGTTCTGATTGTATAAGCAACTCCATCTGAGTTTAGACCGGTTTCGTCTGCTGTGTGAATAAGAACATCTAACTTGAATACATTTTCATCATCTTTAAAAGTATAAACTTTTCTGAGGACAAGCTTTTTACCTTTTGCCGTAATAGGTTTTGTAAAAGTAATCGATTTGTCTGTTTTTTCTACATTGAAAATATCATCTATAATTTTTGCATCTGCTTTGCCGATTGCAATCGCACCCGCTCTGTTCAAGGAATTGACGTTATCTGCCAACTGTACATAATCGTCTGTATCCATATCCTTGTGATCGAGCAATTTGTAACTTATGATATCGCCACCTTTATTTGTAAAAACAACTTCTGCTTTATTAGTTACGATTGTAAATTTTTCTTCTTTTAGCGATTCTTTTTTTTCTTCAGAATTGTTTTCTACCTCTGCTTCTACAAGTTCTTGATTTTCAGATTTTTTTTCTGTAGCTGCTGTTTTGTTTTCATTTTCCAATGAAAGTTCAGCAGGTTCTGCAACAGATTCTGTCTGTGATTGCTGATTTCCCAAACCCAATTTAAGACCTGGAAAAACCATTGGTAGAACAAAATAAGATGCAATAATAACAATTGTAGAGAGCAAAATTGCCCATATAGTATTTTTATCCACTTCTTTTCTCCTGATATTTTTTAAGATTATGGCACGGGGTCATAACCGCCTTCATGAAAAGGATTACATTTTAAGATTCGTTTAATTGAGAGAATGAGCCCCTTAAAAGGTCCATATTTTTTAATTGCTTCAAGTGCATACGCAGAGCAAGTCGGCGTAAATCTGCAACACGGTCTGTGCAATTGTGAAATACAAATCTGATAAAAACGAATAAAAAAACATAGAATCTGAGTTAAAAAAATATTTAATTTTTTAATCATCTTGCTTTAATAATTCTGCCTTTTGACACAATAAACGAATTTGATCACATCGTGAGTGGAACGAATCATTTCCCGGGTATATTAAAAACAACATATCATATCCGGTGTTCAGATGTGATTTAAATAAACGATAGACTTCACGGCTGTATCTTTTTGATAAGTTCCTTTTGACTGCGTTACCGTATCCACGAATCATAGGAAAACCGACACGATTAAAACCGAGCCCATTTTCTAAAAAAAAAAGATTTGCGCCCGGAATACTTACCTTTCTTCCGTTTTTGAACAGCTTTTTAAAAGCTACAGGATTCTTTATGCGTTCTTCACGAGTAAAAAATCCCGTTTTTATTAAGTCTGTTTCCATCCCTATAAATTAATATTTCTTTTTTTCGTCACAAACTGAAAGTTTTTTTCGGCCTTTAGCACGTCGTCTTGCCAAAATCTTACGACCACCTTTTGTCGCCATACGAGCTCTGAAGCCAAATTTTCTATTACGTTTTGTTTTGCTTGGTTGATATGTTCTTTTCATGGAACGTACTCCTTATATTTTATAAAAAAATTTCTCTATTATTTAAAAGATAAAATAGTAATAAAATATATCATTTATTTTTAAGATTGGTCAACATACTCTCTTTGATACTTTCATTAATACTTTCAAATTTTGCAAGAATTTCTGGGGGGAGAGTAGAAGTTTTCCCGTTATTTTTTTCATCGGCAGTTTTATTGAACTTTTTCAACTGATTTTCCTGCCTCTCTATTTCTTTTTCAAGCGCATTGCGCTGCTTTTCAACTTCACTGTCGTATATATCACTCAGCTTTGCCTGCGACCCTGCAATTCTGAATGCGAGCGAATTTACTTTAATTTCCGGTAAAGCCATTTTAATTCCATTCAAGATGAATTTCTGGTACATTTTCAAATATTGAATCCAGCCTGAATGGTCTGTTTCAATAAACAAAATTCCGTTTTTTAAATCTACGACGCGTGTGTTCCCTGCAAGTCTTTCGCCAATAGAAATGCGCTTTGTGTTATTTTCACTTTCGTCTCTGTATGAATGAATTTTTGAAACAACATTTTTCCAGACCGAAGTGATTTCATCTCCTTTTCCTGTCTGAATATTTGCAGCTCTAAGCATCATGTCGGCAGCACTTATCAAGCGTTTATCTTCGTTCATACCATTCCCCTCCTTCAATATGATATATTTTCGTAGAATCATGCATATAACGTTCGTAAGGTTCTCCAGGCAAAAATGTACAAAAAAGCTGATCGTATTCAGGCATCATCGACGTCAATTTTGCACGTTTGTCGGGATCGAGCTCTAGCATCACATCATCCATCATAATGACAGGTTTCATACCGGTTGAGCGTGTAAAATAAATAGATTGCGTAATTCTCAATAACAGAGAAAGCAGGCGACACTGACCTGTTGATGCTGTCGGCACAAATAATCTGTGATCTTTTACAAAGTCTATTCTATCGCGGTGAGGTCCTGACAGTGTTGTTTCAAAATTTTTATCTTTTTCCCTCTGTGATAAAAGTAAATTTATTATATCCTGCGAAGCAGGAAATTTTTTTTCGCCGGAAATTTCACTTTCTTTCCATGAAGGACGATATAAAATAGAAACTCCTTCAATACCTGTAATTTTTTCAAAAATGCTTCCAAAAATTTGATTGAATTGAAAAATTGCATTTTTACGTTTTTTTTGGATTATGAGTCCTAGCACAGCGAGCTGACTGTCATAAACATCGAGCATGTCATATTGATGGCTTTTTAAAATTAAATTGCGGCTTTTTAAAACTTTTTTATAATTTCGTAAATCGTCAATATAAGTTAAATCATAAAGAGTAAGAGACTGGTCTATAAAAAATCTTCTCGTCTCCGGCGCTCCGATAGCAAATTGTAAATCTTCATGACAAAATAAAATACACGGAATTGTATTTATAAGTTCTTTTCTGTCATGAATTTTTTTTCCGTTTTTTTCAATTTTCTTTTTATTATCCTCAAAAATTATTGAAATTTTTTGAACATCTTTATTATTTTTTTCATACATTGAATTTACACTGAAGTTTTTTTCACCGTTTTTTATAATTTGAGAATCTATATGAGTTCTAAAAGAAACCCCATAGGAAGAATAATAAAGAGATTCAAGGATGTTGCTTTTTCCCTGCCCGTTTTCTCCAATAAAATAGACCTCTCTTTTTGAAAGGTCTATAGTATCGTTTTTAAGGTTACGAAAATTATAAAATGTCTGATACAAAAACATATCTTTTATTTTTGTCAGTAACTCATAGGCATAATTACATGAATATAATCACCGGCAGGTTCACTTCTCATAATTACAGCTTTTGTAATATTTGACTCTTCATCACCTTTTGCTTCGTTTATATTAAAATCAAAAATAACATTTTCAGAATTGATAACTTTAAGCGGTTCTGTAATATAATTTACATTTAATGCCATAGATATATTTTGACCATTATATCTGCAAGGAATTTCTTCATCTGCTGTACCTATGTCGGATTCTGGGGAAATAAGTTTGAGAACTCCTGAAGAAATCTTAAAAATAATCCTGCTTACTTTTTTATCAACCATGATTGTTGTTCGTTTAAGAGCTTCATCGAGGTCAGCTTTATTGACCTGAAAAGACTGTGTTAAATTTTCAGGAATTACTTTTTGATAATTAGGATAAGAACCTTCAATCAGTGAAGAAGAAAATTCAATGTTTCCAAATTTTACAAAAATAGACTTTTCTATAACAGCAATCTGAATATTTCCTTCATCAGGAGCGTTTTTAAGAACACATGAAAGAATTTTAATCGGAATAATTGCAGGTTGAAAATCCGGAACTGAAAATCCTTTTTTTCTATCGCAAGAAAGTCTTCTTCCATCTGTTGCAACCATAGTAAGAACATCACCTTCTTTTACAAAATAAACACCTGTCATAAAATATTTTTTACCATCATCAGTCAAAACTGCAAAAATAGTTTCTCTTATCATTTCTTTAAATTCTTTAGAAGGTAATTCAAAGAATGGTATATTTTCGGAACTTCCAATTTCAGGGAATTTATCGCTTGCTTGACTTTTTAATTGAAACTTAACTTTTTTAGAGATTGGTTTTATTATAACTCCAATATCTTCCTGAATAAATTCTATATCTCCTGAAGGAAGCGATGAAAGAATGCTCATAAATTTATCACAGTAAATTGTAGTTCTTCCTTCTTCTTGAATATCAACCGGAATCAAAGTTGTAAATTTTACAGTAGAGTCTGTTGCCTTTATTGTCAAAGAATTATTTTCTGCAATTAAAAGTATATTTGAAAGAATTGATACTGCATTTTTATTTGTAATAATTTCTTGGGCTATAGAAATTTCTTTTATCATTGCGTCACGGTTAAAAGTAAATCGCATTTTTTTCTCCTTTTTACATCATATAAACATATTATATATATTATTATTTTTTAAATTTAATAATAATAGTAATAGTAGCTGTGAATTCTGTGGATATTTAAAATAAATCCTTATTATACAACGATTTATTTTGTTATTATTTATATATTTTGAATTCACATTTTATAAACTTATTCACATTTTACTTAATAATCTTACATTTATCCACTTTAAATTAACATGTTATTAAGAATTTTTGTTTTTAAAATTTTTAATCTCCCTTATGTAAATTTGAATTTTTGAATCAAGAGAAGGATCTGTTTTTATAGAATCTTGAATTTTTTTATAAGCAGTCATAATTGTAGAGTGATCTTTTCCGCCAAACTTATCGCCAAGTTCTGTATAAGATATCTCTGTCAATTCTCTTGCAATATAAATAGCAATCTGACGAGGAATCACAAATTTTTTGTCTCTTTTTTTACTTTTAAGATCTGAAACAGAAATTTGATAGTTATCTGCAATTACTTTTTGAATTGTATCAAGAGAAATATTTTCAATTATGTTTGAATTTAGAATATCTTTAAGAAGACCTTTTGCAATTTCAAGAGAAATATTTGTTCCAATAAGGTCGGCATATCCTATTATTTTCATCAAAGCGGCTTCTAGTTCACGAACGTTTGTTTCAATATTTTTTGCAATATATTCTATAATTTCAGGAGATACTGTTTTTCCTTGAAGATCAACTTTTTTTTGAAGAATTGCAACACGAGTTTCGTAATTAGGAGGAAGTAAATCTATGCAAAGTCCATTTGAAAGACGTGTTATAAGACGTTCTGTCATATTTTGAATTTCTTTTATTGGACGGTCACACGTAAATACCATCTGTGCATGTTTTTCATGAAGTGCATTGAATGTGTAAAAAAGCTCTTCTTGAGTTGCATCTTTTTTTTGCAAAAAGTGAATATCGTCTAAAAGAAGAACATCAAGATTTCTGTATTTATTTTTAAATGAGTTTACTTTGCTTTCTCTAATTGCAGTTGTAAATTCATTTGTAAAACTTTCTGCTGAAACATAACATATTTTTAGTTTTTCACCACCGTTTGAATAAATGAAATTTCCAATTGCCTGCATCAAGTGAGTTTTGCCAAGTCCGGAGCCACCGTATAAAAGGATTGGATTGTATTGTTTTCCCGGATTTTTTGCAGTTGCAACAGAAGCGTTATATGCAAATGTGCTGTTTTCTCCAGGTATAAAAGTATCAAATGTATATTCTTCTTGTAAAAGAGGATGTTTTTTTATTTCTTTCTTTGATTCTGATATATTAAAATTATCTTTTTCTAAATCTGATGAATGAGATTCTGATTTGTCAGATTCCAAATCTCTAATAGATTTTTTATCATCTTTAGCTGATTTCTGAAATTTTGTTTCATTTTCTTTTTTTTGATTTTTTTCAGATTCAGAAACGTTTTCTTCGTTGACAATACAATTTATTACAATATCATGCTGGTCTGTAATTTCACGAATTTTATCTTGTACAAGTTTAAGAAGACCTCTATTATCCATCATAGTTTTTAAAAACAATGATGGAACCGAAACATTTATAGTATCGATTGTGTCATCAATATATTTCATTTTGAACCAAAGAATAAAATCTTCTTCTTTACCTTGGTCTTTATAAGAATTATGTATTTCATTTAATGCATAATTCCAAGCTTCTTTGTAATAATTTTCCGACATTGTTTTATTATCCTAGAGTTCATATTTTTCTTCAAGGGAATTTTTACTGTAATTTTATATAAAGTTATTAAGAATTTGTATAAACCTCGTCGGTTTGTAAAATATACTTAAAATTAAATTATTGCGATGTAAATGATTTATTTAAAACTTTAAATTCGCTGCGCCGTAGAAAAATTAATTTTTTTTATAAGGCTATTTTATAAATAATTGAATTTAAATCATTTATCATATAGAATAGTATATTCTTATATATTGATATTTATATCAACTCTTTTAGAAAATAAATCAAAAAAAGGAAACAATAATGTCTGCAAATTATGGTGCAAGTAATATTCAGGTTTTAAAAGGACTTGAAGCTGTTCGTAAAAGACCTGGTATGTACATTGGTTCTACAGGACCTAAAGGTCTTCATCATCTTGTATATGAAACTGTCGATAACTGTATAGATGAAGCAATGGCAGGATTTTGTGATAAAATCGTTGTTGCCCTTGAAAAAAATGATGTTGTTCGAATAGACGATAATGGACGTGGAATACCTGTTGATATTCATCCTACAGAACACATTTCAGCTCTTGAACTTGTCCTAACTCGCCTTCATGCCGGCGGAAAATTCGATAAATCTTCTTATAAAGTTTCCGGTGGTTTGCACGGAGTTGGCGTATCGTGTGTAAATGCTTTGTCAGAATGGATGGAAGCAACTGTAATTCGTGATGGTCATATATACCGTCAGCGTTATGAACGAGGCGTTCCAAAAACTAAAGTAGAGCAGATTGGTGATTCAGAGCTGCACGGAACAACAATCAGATGGAAAGCCGATAAATCTATTTTTACAGAGACCACAACTTATAATTATGATGTTCTAAAAGACAGACTTCGTGAACTTGCATTTTTAAACAGCGGAATTAAAATATATTTCCGCGATGAACGCCTTGAAACACCAAAAGAAGAAGTATTGCAGTTTGTAGGCGGTATAAAAGAATTTGTAAAAAATCTTGATGAAGGTAAAGGTGTTGTTCCTGAAGATCCTATTTACATAAACGAAGAACGAGATGGTGTAATCACAGAAATTTCAATGCACTATAATAATTCTTATACAGAAAATATAAGAACTTATGTAAACGATATAAATACTCGAGACGGTGGTACTCATCTCGACGGATTTAAAAATGCGATGCGTTTTGTTTTGAATAAATTTCTTGATTCAAATGAAAAACTCAAAAAGAGTCTTGGTACAGTTGATAAAGATGAAAAGCTTACTTATGAAGATATCAGTTCAGGACTTACAGCCGTAATTTCTATGAAAGTTCCTGAACCTGAATTTGAAGGTCAGACAAAAGAAAAACTTGGAAATACGGAAGTTCGAACAATTGTAGACCAAGTTGTAAAAGAAAAACTTACAATCTACTTTGAGCAAAATCCATCTGTCCTTGAAGCTATTTTAAAAAAAGCAATCGATGAAGCTAAAGCTCGAATTGCAGCTCGCAAAGCAAAAGATAATATGCGTAAAAAGTCGATGTCTGATGGATTTGGTCTTCCTGCAAAACTCGCTGACTGTTCTATGAAAAATCCTGAATTATGTGAAGTTTATATAGTCGAAGGAGATTCTGCCGGTGGTTCTGCAAAAAAAGGGCGCGATCCTAAAACTCAGGCGATTTTGCCGCTTTGGGGAAAAATGCTCAATGTTGAAAAAGTTCGACCGGAAAAAGTTATGAACAATGATAAACTTGAGCCGGTTATTGCAACTCTTGGAACAGGCTTTGGAAAGTTTTTTAATATCGACAAATTGCGCTATCATAAAATCATAATAATGGCAGATGCCGATGTCGATGGTTCTCATATCCGTACATTGCTTCTAACATTCTTTTTCCGCTATATGCCGCAAATTATAGAAAACGGTTATGTTTATCTCGCAATGCCTCCGTTGTTTAAAGTTCAGCTTGGAAAAAAAGAGCCCGTTTATTGCTATTCGGAAGCGGAACGAGATGAGGTTTTGGAATCGCTCGGTGAGCAACGTGAAAAAGCAGATGTTCAGCGTTATAAAGGACTCGGTGAAATGGACGGTAAACAGTTGTGGGAAACAACAATGGATCCTGCTCACAGAAAGATGCGCGTTGTAACAGTTCCAGATGCAATTGCTGCAGACAAAATCTTCAGCGTATGTATGGGAGAAGAAGTAGAACCTCGCCGTCAATTTATTGAAAATAATTCAAGCTATGCAAATCTTGATATCTAAAATTTAGGTAAGCTTTGTGCGAATAATAAAAATTTTTTAGTTTAAAAACATAAGGACAAAAAAAAATGGAAGAGATAAAAACACCTCAGGGTGGTTCGGTTATAAAAATCCCTATCGAAGAAGAAGTAAAACAGGCATATATAGATTATTCTATGTCTGTAATTGTTCAGAGAGCGTTACCTGATGTTAGAGACGGTCTTAAGCCTGTACACCGACGCATTATGTATGCTATGGATACTCTTCATCTTTCAAGTGGAGGAAAGACTAAAAAATGTGCCACAATTGTTGGTGAAGTTTTAGGACACTATCATCCACACGGAGATGCTTCTGTTTATGATGCACTTGTCCGTCTTGGTCAGGATTTTGCCCAAAGATATACAACAGTAACACCGCAAGGAAACTTTGGTACAATTGCAGGAGATCCTCCGGCTGCTTATCGTTATACCGAAGCAAAAATGTCAAAGATTACAGAAGAAATGACAGCTGACATAAACAAAGATACAGTTGACATGATTCGAAACTTTGACGATACAACAGAAGAACCTGCTGTCCTTCCTGCAAAATTCCCTTTCTTACTTTGTAATGGAACTACAGGAATTGCCGTAGGTATGGCAACAAATATGCCGACCCATAATCTTCGAGAAGTCGCTGCCGCAATTTCTGCTTACATCGACAACAATGATATTTCTATTGAAGAGTTGATGCGTTACATCAAAGGACCAGATTTCCCAACTGGCGGTATAATTTACGGTACGGCAGGGATCAAAAAAGCATACACAACTGGTCGCGGTAAAATTGTGATTCGTTCCAAGTTTACAATTGAGACAGACAAGCACGGACGCGAGTCAATTGTATTTACAGAAGTGCCTTATGGCGTAAATACAACAAATATAATAAACCGCATAAAAGAGCTTGTACGAGACAAACAGATTGATGGAATTACAAATGCCAACGATGAGTCCTCAGACCGTTCTGGAATGCGCCTTGTAGTCGATTTGAAAAAAGGCACAATCACAAAAATTGTTTTAAATCAGCTTTTTTCAAAAACAGATTTGCAGTCGAATTTCGGGGTAATAAACTTAGCTCTTGTTCCTCAGCAAAAAGATGGAGATCCGCGCTACTGTGAGCCTGATTATCTTACATTAAAGCCGAATTATCTCAAACCTGAAGTTTTAAACTTAAAGCAACTTATAATGCACTTTGTAAATCATCGAGATGAAGTTATAACGCGCCGTACGATTTATGATTTAAAAGTCGCAAAACACAGAATGCATATTTTGGAAGCTTTAATCACTGCAATAAACAATATCGATGAAGTTATTGCAATTATAAAAAGCAGTGAAAATACAGACGATGCAAAACTCAAACTTGAAAAAAGATTTAATTTTGACGATGAACAGGCACAAGCAATCGTAGATATGCAGCTCAAACGGCTGACTCATCTTCAGATTGAAGATTTACAGAATGAAATTAAAGAGCTTCAAGCTTGGATAGATTATCTTCAGGATTTGCTTTCTAATCATCAAAAGATTCTAGAAATTATTAAAAACGACACAAATCAACTTGCAGAAAAATATGGAGATGACAGACGCACTGATATAATCCATGACGAAGTTGAAGAAATCAACATTGAAGACATGATTAAAGATGAAGACATGGTCGTTATGATTTCTCGGCTTGGTTATATAAAACGTGTTTCTGTTACAAAATATAAAAAGCAGGGCAGGGGAGGAACAGGAAGCAACAGCACTTCACTGATTGAAAACGATTATATAAATCAGCTGTTTATCGGTTCTACAAAAGAATATTTGTTATTTATAACTAACTTGGGTCGTGCATACTGGATTAAGATTCACGAAATTCCTGAAGCAGAAAAAGCAAGCAGAGGTTCAAATATAAAAGGTTTGCTTCAGGTTTCAGCAGATGAAGAAATAACGACAATTGTCTCTCTTAAAGAATTTTCTGATGATCAGTATTTGTTTATGATTACTTCAAAAGGTATAGTAAAAAAAGTTTGTTCATCAGATTTCCAAAATGCAAAGACAAAAGGGATAATCGGAATAAAACTCAACGATGGAGATAAGCTCATAAGTGCAATTGCTACAGATGGAAAATCTGAAGTGATGCTTATCTCAAGACGCGGAAAAGCACTGCGAATTAAGGAAGATTCTGTTCGCCCTATGGGACGAGCGAGTTGCGGTATGAAAGGGATGAAACTTTCTGAAGGAGACGAAATTGCCTCAGCCGTAAGAGTAGAGCAGGACACAAGTATTATTCTTATAACAGAGAAAGGTTTTGGGAAACGTATTTCATTTGAATATTATGCCGTTCATGGAAGAGGAACCGGCGGACAGCGTATCTTTGGGAACACAGAAGGCAAAGGAGAGATTATAGGCGCTCTCAATGCTAAAGATAATGATGAAATTGTTTGCATGACAAGTCAAGGTAAAACATTAAGATTTAAGGCAACAGATATAAAAGAACAAGGACAAGGTGCATCTGGAGTTAAGATATTAAATGTAAAAGAACCGGACTATCTTGTAGGGATTGATAAAGTTCAAGATAAAGACGAATAAATTTCTACCGACCGTTAGTAAATAAAAAAAATAATTAACTAACGGTTAGTAGTTTATCATTGACAAAATATTATTTATGATAAATAATAAGCTAGGGTAAGAGCTAATCTGATTTTTAGTTCTAGGGTGATTTGTATATACATCAGGCAAAAGTCGGTCGAAAATAACGACCGACTTTTTATTTTAACACAGATTAATTTGCCAACATCTTTTTGAGATGATATAAGGTTTCACGTGAAACAAACCACTTATCCACAAATTGTGGATAAGTCTAAAAAAAATGTGGATAACTTTATATATTTAAATAAATAAAAATTATAACAAAACATAGCGCTATCGTATTTCTTTTAGGTTTCTAAGTTTCACGTGAAACAAGAATAAAGTGCAAGTGTTACATAATCTGATGGAACTCTTTATGATAACAAGGTCAGGCTTGTTTTATACAAAACTTATAAGTTTAACAAAGGGAAATAACTATCCATTATGTTTGAATATCTTTTTCTAAAACAATGTTCGGAGAATTTAGAAATTATTTTTTTGCGGTCAGTTGGAATCACTTCTTTAATAAAGCAACAACAAAAAGAAACGGTGTTTTTTTTGTTTCACGTGAAACGTCTTTAACCTTTTTGTTTTAGCTGGATATGATTTTTTATATACGAACTTGCTTCGGATTGCAATTGATAAAGGGCAGAACGAATGGCAGAGCTGATAAACTGTTGATAATACTTGTTTTCGACAGGCTGCCGTAGGTATGGAAATTTCTGTTTTAGAGTTTGCTCATTTTGTAAAAAGGTTGCTAAGTTGTGAAGATATGTTTCGTTTCACGTGAAACAAAATGTTGTGAGGTAGGGGCGGATAATGTAGAAAATTTAATGAGTGAATAAGATATTTTAGAATAGAAATGTTTATTGAGATAATAAGGTCTAAAAGATGACAGGCTGTAGTTGTGCAATAAATTTAAGAGCAATTTGTCTTTAGAAAAAAAATGATAAGGGTTCGTCTTTTTGTGGGGACTGAAAACAGTCAGTGTTTCATGTGAAACGTTGCAGAGTGTGTTTGTGCAAAAAGTTTATGATAATGTTGAGTGTACGAACGTTTGTTAGTTTATTTTTGTGTCGTAACTAACGTTTGGAAAATAAAATCCTCTTTGATTGTTTTCTTTTATCAGTTGTGATTTTTTTGATGGAACAAAATTTTTGTTTGGCGTTGTCTTTAAATAGTTTTGTTTTTTTTTTGAGAGGGGGGGAGGTCTTGTTTATTTTTGTTTTCAGAGGGTTTTGTTTATAAAATTTGACTTTTTGTATTTGAATTAAATGAGCTTGTTGAATAGGTAATAATTATTCGTTGCTTTGTTTTTAAGAGTTTTGTGAATAATTTTTCTTTCGTTCTTCTATCAGCTCTTCAATATTTTTTACACTTTCATAAACCATCGAGTCGCAGTGCGGTTTTTTTTCTCCGCCGGCTTCTTTGTTCATTCTGAGCAAATCAATACAGTTTGTGCAGCCATTGTGGTTGTTTTTTATCTTGTTTATAAAATTTATTGTTGTTTTTGGGTCGTCAATGCCTAGCACTCCTAACGACATCAAACCTCCAGTGATCGCTCCGCAAACACTGCCGCATTTCATTCCTCCTCCAAAACAGGCGGCTATCTGAAATGCAGTTTTATCATCTATTTCTAAGTCAGGTATAAAGGACATCAGTACAGCCTGTGCACAATTGTAATGATGTGTTTCGTTTGCGCGAAGTTCTCTTGCTCTGTCTAAATATTTTCCCATAATTATCCTTTCTCCGGTCTCTTTCCAATTTTTAGGAAATGCCGAGTCTATAATCAATCTACACCAATTCTACATATTGATTTCCTAGATGTAAAGAGAATTTTAAACTAAAAAAAACTTTTGGTGATGCTGTCTTTTTGCAATGTAAGCATCGGAAGCTTCTTTTTATTTTGCGTGTTGAGAGAAATGCCATTTGAGCAAATGAGTTTGCAACCTATTCTGTGCTTGAGAGTCTGGTTTGCTTTTGGCGTTTCTGTTTATAGAAACCGCTCTAAATCCGTTACAGTCTTAATTATGTAATCAGCACCTGCATTTTGTAATTCGGATAAATTTCCAAACCCGAATAAAACACCGGCAGATTTTATTCCATTCTTCTTTGCACCGATTATGTCGTGCAAGCGATCTCCAATCATGATAACTTTTGATTTTTGGTCATCTGTTTTTATATTGCATTTTTTGAGACCAGAAGCGATTATTTCATCTTTTTTGCTGTGCGATTCATCCATGTGGCCGCCACAAATAAAATCAAAGTATTTTGCAAGATTAAAAAATTCTAGAATTTGCACAGAATATTTTTCCGGTTTTGAAGTTGCGACGACAAGGTGTTTTCCAGCGGTCTTAAATTTTTGTAAAATTTCCGGGATATCTTGATAAACAGAATTTTCAAACAATCCCTTCGATTCAAAATATTCACGGTATTTTTTTACAGCTTCTGCTGTTTTTTCATCATTAAATCCGAATTGAGTTTTAAATGTTTCCAGAAGTGGAGGTCCGATGAAAGTGTATAATTTTTTATACGACGGAATTTCCTCTCCGTAATATTTAAGAGCGTATATAAAAGAATTTGTGATACCTAAGGATGAGTCTGTAAGAGTTCCATCTAAATCAAAAAAAATATAATCGAACATAAATTAAACCAAAAAAAGTTCTGCAATGAAAACGACTCCGCAGCATGCGCATGCCACAGGAAATAATCCAACACCAAAATATGAAAGAACAATTCCTGCAATCAGCGCAATCAATCCTGCAACGGGAGATTGTGCGGCTTCTATTATCGCAGGGAACGTCATTACAGCAAGCGTGATGTATGGGACATAGTATAAAAAAGATCTTAAAAAACGATTTTTTATTGGCTTACGAATTAAGGTGAGAGGCAAAACTCGGATCAAGTAAGAAACTAAAAAAGCTGTAAAGATTGAAAGATATTTGTAAAGAGTCATTGTTTTGTTTCCTCTGAAATAGAATTGTCGGCGATTTCCGGAGATAGCTCATCTTCGCTTTTTATCGGTTTGATAATTGCGATAAGGCTTGAAATTACAACTGTAAGAACGATAGTCCTTGTTCCTCCAGAAAGGGTTTTTACATACGGGAGAATTGTACAAGCATAGCTCGATGCAAAGCTTATCAGGATAGAAATCATGATGACAATATTTTTTTTTGAAGGCGGGATGATGACTGCGAGGAACATTCCATAAAGCGCTACTGAAAGCGCATTGACAATGCGTGCCGGCAAAAAATTCCCAGCGATAATTCCAAGAGAAGTTCCAATACTCCAAAGAGGAACTGCTATCAGCATTGCACCGTAATTGTAGGCAGGCTTGATAAAACCCGAGCGGGCAATTGTAATTCCAAAAATTTCATCAGTTACTCCAAACCCTACGAGAAAACGATGTATAAGATGAGTTTTTGTATTAAAACGCTGAGAGAGGGCACAGCTCATCAAAAGATAGCGAGCGTTTACAACAAGCGTGATAACCGCAATTTCTACAAGAGATGCGTGTTGTTGAATGGAAGTAAACAAAGCATATTCTCCGGCACTTGCGACGTTGAAAAAACTTGCAATAAATCCTTGGAGAGGTGTCAATCCGGCGTTTTTTGCGATAATTCCAAGAGAAAAGGCAACGGCAAAATATCCAAGCCCAATAGGAAATCCGTCACGAAGACCTTCTAAAAAAGTTTTGTTTTTCATCTGAATTCCAAATAAAAAAAGACTGCCGGAGCGTAGAAACTTCTATCAATCTGGCAGCCTTATTTTAATGAATTTTTATTTTTTTGCCAAATTTTTGTTTTATAAAAAGTTGTATATAAAATTATATAAAAGAGAAATCTTTTATATTTCCAGAAGGATTTCTGCATTTGTGTGAAAAATAAGTTCTTTTTCCTCGTTTGTCAGATTGAGTTTGTTGAAACGTTTGAGTTCTCCCTCGTGACTCCACATAGGAAAATCCGAACCGAACAAAAATTTTTCAACACCGTGACGGCGGATCATTTCATTTGCTTTTTCAATCGGAAGTTTCCAGAGAGTAGAAGATGTGTCAAACCATACTTTTTTTCCAACCAGATATTCCATTGCCTTGTCCCATTCCGTGTAGCCGCCAAAATGTGCTGCAACAAATTTCAAGTTAGGATGCTTTTCGAGAACGTGGGCAATTCGTTTTGGACCCGTAAAGTCGTACCGTTCATCGCCGGCGTGCGCAAGAACAATTAAACCAAGCTTTGTGCAGCATTCATATATCGGATCCATTTTAGGAGTATCCATCTGGAACTTTTGAAAATCTGCGTGGAGCTTTATTCCTTTCAAGCCGGCACTTTTTATTCTGTTTAATTCAGCTTCAAAATTTGTGTAGTTGGGATGAATCGTTCCGAATCCTATAAATTCTTTATGCTTTGATACTTCGTCTAAAATAAAACTGTTTATAGATTCTACTTGTTTTTCTGTTGTTGCCGCAGAGTGTACTACATATTTTTCCACTCCGATTTTTGACCCGCTCTCTAAGAGTTTTTTTGAAGAGCCGTTAAACTCCATCGGTGCATTGTAAAATTCTCCGATAGCCAGACTTGCCTTGTCAGCTATTTTTTCAGGATAAATGTGGGCATGAAAGTCAATAATCATAAAAGTCTCTGTAAAAAAAATGAATCGCTTATATGCGGTAAAAAATATGGGAGAACTCTATCATATTTGAACTAATTATTCAAATATTTTGCAAATTCAGGATATTTATCAACAAAGGCTTTTGCTGTGCTGCAATACTGATCCCATGTTGAGTAAAACAAAAGCTGCATTCCGGGAAAAAAGACAATGTCGCTTACTATGATATATTTATAATTGACGTTGTTTTTATTGAACCAAAATCTTATTGATTCAACATTGTTTTGCAATGTATATCCGATGAAAGTTGAACATGTGAAGTTTTCTTCTGGTTTAAAATCATCATTCTCTGTGATTTTCTTTTCTTCTTTTGAACCCTCTTTTGGATAATCTACGGTTCCAAACTGCTGCTTCTGTTTTGAAGTAAAAAATTTTCTGTTGATTGAAAACATTGTTATTCCAAAAAGCTGCGAAGTCTGAAAGTTTATTTTGTAATTATTTATATAGTTTTCGACAAATATTTTTGTCTGTTCGTATTCTTTCTCGGGAACTTTTAATGCATACGTGTACTGAATAGAAGTTTTCGGATTGCTCTTTTTCATATATTCATTTGTTTCAAGGTTGTTGCAGGATTCTTGAAAGAGCTTGTTGCTCGAAGCTTGTGTCAGGCCGTAAAAATTGTCGTCAAGGGAAAAATTAATGGAAGCGTGGCTCATCGGAGGCAAATCTGTTACTTCCGTTGTATTGATTCCAAATTTTAAAAGATTTGCAATATAAAACGGGTTTCTGTAATCCGGATCATACAAACGGAAAAATATGTATTTATACGGCTTCTCAACATCGTCGAAATTTAACTCTTCGGAAATGGTATATTTTTGTTCTGACTTGGAATCTATCGGTTGTAAAGATTTTGTTGTGCTACAACTAGCAAAGAGAAAAAGAGACGCTGTTACGAAAATGGAAAATTTTTTGAAAAAAGCGTTATCAGACATTTATTTCCAGTTTTTTTCCGGTAGGCTGATATTGATAATAGCGCACGCCCGCCGCATTCATAAGCCTTTTTGAAGCTTCAACTGAAGGTGTCTCATCATATTTGTTTTCTGCAAAAATCACAGTCTTTATGCCCGACTGAATTATAGCCTTCGCACATTCATTGCATGGGAACAGCGTGACGTATATCTTGCACCCTTCTAAAGAGCCTCCGCGATAATTTAGAATTGCATTTAATTCGCTGTGAGTGACATAAGCATATTTTGTTGTAAGAGAATCTCCTTCTCGAGCCCAAGGAAATTCATCATCGGAACAGCCGCGAGGAAACCCGTTGTATCCCATCGAAAGAATTTTGTTGTCTTTGTCGACAATGCAAGCTCCAACTTGTGAATTTGGATCTTTAGAGCGGAAGCTTGCCAAAGTCGCAACGCCCATAAAATATTCGTCCCAAGAAATATAATCAGCTCGTTTAGAGATATTTGCACTCATTATTTTTAATCTCCCATAAAAACTTTTGCAGGAAATAGCAATTTCCGAAAAAGTTTTTAGCCGTGCGCAAGAGCGCACACGTTCAATAGTCGAGTTTGCAAAATAAAGCGTATCGTATTCATTTGATTTTTATCGAAACGACACGTATACACGTCTTCTGCAAACATCCAGGCAAACTCGAGATAAAAAGTATCGGCGATATTTCAGACGACACTTTTTATCACACCTCCTTCTTTGATTTTTATTATAAAAAAAAATTATAAAACACACAACATTTACAATATCTACAAAAAAAATCACCTACCACAACAAAGCTCAACAACTTAACATCAACAAAAAAAATCAATCCGTACAAAAGTCAGAACAGATATAATATCGCAATCGTATTGAAAAGTATAAAAATGAGATTTATTATCAAGATGGACAGCATGTGTTGGCTCAGTTTGACAAAAGATTTCTAAAAAAGCGTATAAATAATGATAAGTGATTTGACAGTTTTTTAATTTAGTGGTTACCTTATAATATATTATTTTAGGGAAGGTTTTGATTATGGGATTAAAATTTTATTGTTGCAAACACTGTGGAAAAATCATAGTTCTTGCAAAAGATTCAGGGACACCAACTGTATGCTGTAATGAAGAAATGCAGGAACTTATTCCTGGTTCTACAGACGCTGCTACAGAAAAACACGTGCCAGTTGTAAACGTGAAAGGAAACAAGGCTATCGTTTCTGTCGGCTCTGTTGCTCATCCAATGCTCGCAGAACACTTTATAGAATGGATTGTCATCGATACAAACAAAGGTGTTCAGAAAAAATGCCTAAAAGCAGGTGATGAGCCTAAAGCAGAATTTGCATTGCTTGACGGTGAAAAAATTGAAAATGCATTTGCTTATTGTAATTTGCATAGCCTCTGGAAATGCTAGTTTATAAAAACAGAGGGAACGTCTCTGTTTTTATAAATGATGTATAATACCTTGCATGGTATCACCGGAGTTGTTTTTGATGCAGGCAGAAAAAGTCTGCATCGAAGTTTTTGAGCATCTTTCAGATGACATTTTTTCGAGAATTGAACTGAAGAGTTTCAGCAAAGAAAATGAATCTGAAAATGCAAAATCTTTTACAAATATTATAAAGCGAGAGCAAATATCCTCAGAACTGGAAAAAGCAAATGAAAAGTTTTTTATATCCGAAGCTTTTGAAGCTGATGATAAAATTAACTTTTTTGTAATCATTTTTAATAAAGACCAGAAAAAAAATATAGAAAAATATTTTACATTTTATGAAAAAGTAATAACCCAGCTTTTCGAATATCTCATAAATGAATATAAAAATTGTAATTCATACTTTTATAACAGCACTGCAAATTTTATCATAATTCGTGCAGCGCTCGATAACCTTGTCACAGAAATCTCACGAAAAAGCTGCAATGATAGCGGTTTTTCACTTTATGACAATATCAATTTTTCGTTGAAAGGAATAATAAACGAACTTTCATTTTTGACTTATGAAAAGAATTCAACGGAAGGTTTGATATATTTTACATCATCACCGGAAAGCGCAGATTTTCAATTTAAGTTTGAAAACTATGAAGATTATGGAAAATTCGATAACAGAAATCTTAAACTATTGCGAAAATTGCTCGAATTGACCAGCAAAAAAAACGAAATCGGTATTATTTCTGACACAAATAACATTTACGGAATAGGTTCAATAAAAGACGGATGCGACTTTTTCAGCGTCAGTTTCGATGAAGACCAAAAATGGACAATCTGCGAAAACGAGACAGAACTTGTGACTGTCAGAAACAACAGCCTGATTTTTGTAAACAGTTTTTTAAGCAAAAAGGAATTTTCGAACTATGTGAGGAAAATATTTCCAAAACTGATTGAATCTGATAAAGACGGAGACAACACAAGCTCCGGCGACGAAATCGGCAATATGTACAGCATTCTAAAATCATTGATAAAACAAGGGAAAGGCACAATTCTTGTTGTAAAAAAAGATGCCGCAGAATTTATAAAAAAATATCAGGATTTGTGTATCATAATAGCCCCTGTAAAACTTGATGAAAAAAATGTTGAAAAACTCTCATCGATAGATGGGGCAATCATTATGGACGAAAAATGCGTTTGCTACGGGTTTGGAGTTGTTTTAGATGGATTAGATACCGGGCTAGGAAACAGAGCTCGCGGTTCCAGATTTAACAGCAGCGAACGTTTTTATAATTTGTACAAAAATGAAAAAAACGAAGATTTAATGGTCTTCATTCTCTCTGACGATGGAAATTTCAATCTGTTCCCTGCCGTCAGATAAATTTAAAACTCAAAATTGTTGCGACCGCTTTGCGTGTTGTTTTTAAAGTTTGTCTACAATAAAATACAAAATTGTAGACAAACTCTCTGTTCTTTAAATATCTTGGCGAATCAACGAATGGTACTCTTGAAGAGATTTTACGCCCCCTTCTCCGCCATTTCCGTTTTTAACAGCAGCAATACCTTGAACTCCGGCAATAGCTCCAGCCAAAGTTGTAATATAACTGACTTTATACTTTAGACATGCTTTTCGGATAGTTTTTCGGTCTTCATGGTAGTTTCTCTTTGCTTTTGGAGTGTTGATTACGAGGCAGACCTCTCTGTTCATAATCATGTCAATGACGTCTGGACGACCGGCACCGATTTTGTTTACGACGTCACACTTAATTCCGTTTGAGTTGTAAAAATCTGCCGTTCCTTCTGTTGCGACTAGAGTAAATCCAAGCCTTTTCAAAGTTTTTCCAATCATCAAAACTTGCTCTTTTTGATTTTCTTTGTCACTCAGACTCAAAAGTATTTTTTTGTTTTCCCATGCAGCCGGTGCGTGAGGGAGTTCAGAACCTGCTGCTTCCTGCGATTTATAAAATGCCATAGGGAATGCCTCTGCAATTCCAAGAACTTCACCGGTAGAACGCATTTCAGGTCCCAAGATTGGATCAACACCCGGAAACCTTGCCCACGGAAGAACCGCCTCTTTTGCACCATAATATGGAATTACCTTATCTTTTAATCCAAGGCTTTCAATTGTTTCTCCGAGCATCAGCCTTGTTGCAAGGCGCGCCATCTGGGTATTGCAGACTTTTGAAACAAGCGGAACTGTACGGCTTGCGCGAGGGTTTGCTTCGATTACGAACACTTTTCCATATTCTATTGCGTACTGAATGTTCATCAGACCGCAAACTTTCAAGCTTTCTGCAATTTTGCGCGTATATTCTTTGATTGTATCAAGGTTGTTTTGAGGAATGTTTATCGGAGGTATAACACAAGCGGAATCCCCTGAGTGAATACCTGCAAGTTCAACGTGTTCCATCACAGCCGGAATGTAAACATGTGTTCCGTCTGCAAGCGCGTCAGATTCGCATTCTAGGGCGTTTTTCAAAAAGCGGTCAATCAAAAGCGGACGGTCTGGAGTTACTCCGACTGCTTTTTCAACATATTCTTTCAGAGTTGCTTCGTCGTAAATAACTTCCATTCCGCGACCACCCAGGACAAAAGATGGGCGAATCATTATCGGATAACCGATTTTTTCTGCAAGGGCTTTTGCTTCATCGAAGTTAACTGCCATTCCGCTTTCCGGCATTGGGATGTCGAGTTTTTCCATCATGTGGCGGAAGATGTCGCGGTCTTCGGCAGCGTCGATAGAATCGATTGAAGTTCCGAGAACATTTACCCCGTTTTCTTGAAGTTCGCGAGCGATATTTAAAGGAGTCTGTCCTCCAAACTGAACGATAACGCCCATCGGTTTTTCTTTTTCATAAATCTGAAGAACATCTTCTGTTGTGACGGGCTCAAAGTAAAGTTTGTCCGATGTATCGTAGTCTGTAGAAACTGTTTCCGGGTTGCAGTTTACGATTATTGTTTCATAGCCCATCTCTTTTAACTGCATTGCAGCGTGACAGCAGCAGTAGTCGAATTCAATTCCCTGACCGATTCTGTTCGGTCCGCCGCCCAAAATCATAATTTTTTTCTTATTGTTTGTCGCTTTTGAAAAGTCAGAGCTGCAATTGTATGTTGAATAATAGTAATTTGCATTTTCTACGCCGCTTACAGGGACTGCGAGCCATGCTTCTTTTATTCCAAGTGCATTGCGCCTGTTTCGAATATCTTTTTCCGGAACGTTGAGTATTTTTGAAAGATACTTGTCGCTAAAGCCATCTTTTTTAGCCTGAATCAACAAACTATCATCAGGGACGGTTCCCGGATTTTTGAGCATTTTTTCTTCCAAATCGACAAGCTCTTTCATCTGTTCGAGGAAATATTTTTTGATAAATGTGATTTCGGAAAGTTTTTCGAGAGAGACACCTTTACGAATCGCTTCATAAAGCTGGAAATAACGTTCACTAGATGCAGTTTTTAACATTTCGCAAAGTTCTTCCGCTGTTTTTTTATTGAAGTCTTTTGCAAAGCCGAGCCCTGAACGACCGCATTCAAGCCCTCGGATAGCTTTTTGGAAAGTCTCTTTGAACGTTTTTCCTATAGACATAACTTCGCCGACAGCTTTCATCGAAGTGCCGAGAGAATCTTCTGCTCCACGGAATTTTTCAAACGCCCAACGAGCAAATTTGAGAACAATATAATCGCCGTCAGGAGCTCCGCCCGGAGTATATTTTTCAAGAGTGCCGTCGCGCCAATAAGGAATTTCGTCTAAAGTGAGCCCTGCGGCAAGTTTCGCAGAAATCAACGCGATTGGGAATCCAGTAGCCTTAGAGGCAAGGGCGGAAGAACGAGATGTTCGGGGGTTTATCTCGATTATTACAACTTGGTCTGTCTTTGGATTATGGGCAAACTGAACGTTTGTGCCGCCGATTACACCGATTGATTCAACAATCTTAAACGCCATTTTTTGAAGTCGTTCCTGAAGCTCAGGTTTAATTGTGAGAAAAGGTGCAGCGCAGAAAGAATCTCCTGTGTGAACGCCAACAGCGTCTATATTTTCAATAAAACAGATTGCAACCATTTGATTTTTTGCATCGCGTACAACCTCAACTTCAAGTTCTTCCCACCCTAGAATAGACTGTTCTATCAAACATTGGTGAGTCATAGATAGGTCGAGCCCGTTAGAGACAATGGAGCGGAGTTCTTCAATGTTGTAACAAAATCCTCCGCCTTGTCCGCCCATCGTATAAGCAGGGCGAACGACAACAGGAAATCCAATTTCGGCGGCAATTTTTTCAGCACTTTCAACAGTGTGACAAATATCAGAGCGAGGTGTGTCGATTCCAAGTCTTTGCATAGTTTGCTTAAAAATTTCTCGGTCTTCACCGCGTTCAATTGCTTCAAGATTTACACCAATCACTTTTACGTTGTATTTATCAAGAATGCCTGCTTTATTTAATTCCATAGCCATATTCAAACCTGTTTGCCCGCCAAGGTTTGGAAGAAGAGCGTCAGGTCGTTCTTTTTCAATAATCTGACTCAATCGTTCTACGTTGAGAGGTTCGATATAAGTGACATCAGCCATAACCGGGTCTGTCATAATTGTCGCCGGATTGGAGTTTACAAGGACAATTTTATAACCTTGTTCACGCAACGCTTTGCATGCCTGCGTTCCTGAATAGTCAAATTCACAGGCTTGCCCAATTACAATTGGTCCCGAACCGATAATCATAACCGACTTGATGTCTTTTCTTTTCATAATCTATATACTCCTTATACAACGCTATATTTTCACATAGAGATGATTTTACACGTTCAAAAACCTTGTTGCAAAGTGTGTGATTATATAAAAAAAGCGAGTTCTAAAAAAAACTCGCTTTTGAAATTCAAATAAAATATTATGAACAGATTTTTTTATTATGAGAATTGTGGTATCTAAATAACACTCAGACTTCATTCTGAAGCAACATACTATCAGAAAAGCATTTTTTGTGCTAGTAGATTGAAAATAGAATCAGTGTTGTTATTCAAGATTGCTTGCGTGTATAATAAAAAAAACTGAGAGATGCTAAGGGAAATCGTGAACTATCAAAAAGAATTAGACAAGACAATAGCTGAGATTCTATCATCTGGGGAGAAGAGGACCCTTCTTCTTCACGCATGCTGTGGACCTTGTTCGTCTTATGTTCTTGAATATCTTGTAAAGTACTTTGAAATCACCGTTCTTTACTATAATCCGAATATCTATCCGCCGGAAGAATATCAACGCCGACTTTTTGAGTTAAAAGATTTGTATGCAAAGTTTCCGCCGGCACTTGAAGGCAATGTAAAAGTAATAGAAGACTCTTATAATCAGGAAGATTTTTACAAAGCCGTTGGAACGCGAGAACAGCCAGAACTTGCGGTTGAACCTGAGAAAGGTGAGCGTTGCCGTCGTTGCTATGAATTTCGTATTCGTCGGGCGTTTAATTATGCAGCGCAAAACAAATTTGATTATTTTTGTACAACACTTTCAATCAGTCCGTTCAAAGATTCCGATAAAATCAATAAAATAGGCAAAGAGCTTTCGCAGCTACAAAATGCGTCCTATTCAAAAACCCCAATCTGGCTGTATTCCGATTTTAAGAAAAAAAATGGATTTAAACGTTCCCTTGAAATCAGCAAAGAATACGACTTGTATCGGCAGGACTACTGCGGTTGTATATATTCCCAAAATAATATGATAAGATAAATTATGATTACATCGAAAAAAGCTGAAAATGTCCGAGACGTTATCCGATATCTTCAAAAATTTAAAAATGCTGTTGTCGTTATTTACTTAGATGATAAAACAATCGGCTCAACTCTATTTTCATCACACATTAGAGATATCGCGCTTTTACATCAAGCCGGTTTAAAAGTTGTCCTGATTCCGGGAGCACGCAGCAGAATTGACGAAGTGCTTAATGGGGCTGGGATTGAATGGAACTTCCATGAAAATGTTTGCGTAACAGATTCCGATGCAATGCCGCTCATAAAAATGGCAGCTTTTGATGTTTCAAATACAGTGATGACAAGTCTTGCTGCAAACAGCATTACGGCAGTGATTGGAAACTGGGTGCGTTCACGCGGAAAAGGAGTTATAAACGGTTTTGACTACGGAACTGCTGGGGAAATCGATAAACTTGATGTAGAAGAGATAAACACAGTTTTAAACGCCGGT
Organism: Treponema sp. Marseille-Q3903; assembly: GCF_014334335.1. Lineage (NCBI taxonomy): Bacteria > Pseudomonadati > Spirochaetota > Spirochaetia > Treponematales > Treponemataceae > Treponema > Treponema sp. Marseille-Q3903. The sequence goes on along the minus strand of NZ_JACSEU010000001.1, from coordinate 259,222 downwards.
ATTATCCCGATTTTTCCTTGTATCGGCTGGAATTCTTCCGGACACCCTTACAACATTTCTTCAATCCTCCTTGCAGAGCAGATTGCCGTGACGCTCAAAGCCGATAAGTTATTTTTTGTGATGCAGCAGTGTGAAATAAATGAAAAAAAATATACGATTCCTGAAAGTTTTCCTATCTCGGAATTTGGACAGGTTTCCGCAATGACTTTAGAGCAGGTCAGCGAATTTATAAAGGCAAACAACGCAGTCGACGACGGAATTAAAAATCTTTTGTCTACAGCCCAGAAAGCCTGTTCTTCAGGAGTTACTCGTGTTCACATAGTTGACGGGATGATAGACGGCGTTCTCCCTTGCGAAATCTTTAGCGGGCTTGGTTCCGGCACGATGGTTTATACGGGAAACTACGGCAAAATTCGCCAGATGACGCTGACAGACATTCCCGCTGTCTTGAGAATTATGAAACCTTTTGTCCAGACAGGAATGCTTTTGCCTCGTTCTGAAATTTTATTGACTCAAAATCTTCAAGATTATATTGTCTACGAATTCGACGGAGGTATTCATGCGTGTGCAGCTCTTCATCTTTATCCTGACGGACAGGCGGAAATTGCAGCAGTTGCAGTAGATGAAAATTATTCGCACATGGGAATCGGTCCTCAGCTGATAGATTTTTTGATTAAAAAGGCAAAAGATGAAAGCGCAAGTTCAATTTTTATCATGACAACGCAGGCGGCTGACTGGTTTGAGAACCTCGGATTTGAAGCAGATGATATTGAAACGCTTCCTTCGGAACGGCGCGCAAGTTGGTCTCAAGAAAGAAATTCAAAATTGTATCGTTTTAAGAAAAAATAACGAATTGCATCTATACTGGAAAACTGAAAACATCATGAATTGATGACATGACAAGCAAATCAATTGACTGTATTTCTTATTATCTATAGAATAATGACACTATTTAACTAGAAAAAAAATTATAATATGGAGTAAAATCGATGGCTAAAACAAAGTATGTTTACTTTTTTGGTAACGGTGACGCAGAAGGTGATGAATCGATGCGTTCTATCCTTGGTGGAAAAGGTGCTAACCTTGCCCAGATGGCAAAAAAACCTTTAAGTCTTCCAGTTCCACCTGGATTTACAATTTCTATTGACGTATGTCAGGAATATTACAAACTCGGACGAAAATATCCGGCAGGGCTCGACAAAGAAGTTGCTGAATACCTCGCAAAACTCGAAAAATCATTCGGAAAAAAACTTGGCGATGAATCAGATCCGCTTCTTGTTTCTGTTCGCTCTGGAGCTGCAGAATCTATGCCGGGTATGATGGACACAGTCCTTAACCTCGGTTTGAACGATAAGTCAGTTATTGGTCTTGCTACAAAGACAAACAACGAACGATTTGCATGGGATGCTTACCGCCGCTTCATTCAAATGTTCGGAAACGTTGCAATGGGTGTAGATCACGATAAATTTGAAGAGATTATCGACGAAGTAAAAGCTGTTCGCGGAATAAAAGAAGACACAGATCTTTCTGTAGATGAACTTAAAACAATCGTTTCTAAGTACAAGGAAATGTACAAGAAAGAAAAGGGAGAAGAATTCCCTCAGAATCCACAGGAACAGATGTGGGATGCCATCAGTGCTGTATTCGGTTCTTGGATGAATCCGCGAGCTATCACATATCGTAAGCTCAACAATATAGATGAAAATGTTATCAAAGGAACTGCCGTAACAGTTATGGCAATGGTATTCGGTAACATGGGAGAAACATCTGGAACAGGTGTAGGATTCTCTCGCGACCCATCTACCGGTGAAAATCATTTCATGGCAGAATACCTTATCAATGCTCAGGGAGAAGACGTTGTTGCAGGAATTCGTACACCAATGGATATCTCTGCTCTTGAAAAACAGCAGCCGAAAATATTCAAAGAAATTTCTACAATCCGTGACCGTCTAGAAAAGCACTACCACGATATGCAGGATATGGAATTCACTGTACAGGAAGGAAAACTCTTCATGCTCCAGTGCCGAAGCGGAAAACGTACAGGTCCTGCTGCTGTAAAAATGGCAGTAGATATGGTTGCAGAAAAGATGATAACAAAGGAAGAAGCTCTTCTCCGTGTAAAACCAGACCAGTTAGATCAGTTGCTTCATCCACAGTTTGACACAAAAGCTTTGAAAGCTGCAAAACCGTTGGCTGAAGCTTTGAACGCTTCTCCGGGAGCCGGATGCGGACAGATTGTATTCACTGCAGAAGAAGCTGTTGAATGGGACAAAGAAGGAAAGAAAGTTATCCTCGTTCGTAAAGAAACTTCTCCCGATGATATTGCAGGTATGTATGTAGCTCAGGGAATCTTGACTTCTACAGGTGGAAGAACTTCTCACGCGGCTGTAGTTGCTCGCGGTATGGGAACTCCTTGTGTTTGTGGTTGTGCTGCTGTCGTATTCAATGCAAAAGACAAAGTTACAATCGGTGGAAAAGAATTTAAAAAAGGAGATTTCATCTCTATCGACGGTTCAACAGGTCGTGTTTTTGGTGATGTAATTCCTGTAACACCTGCCGCTGTATCTGGAGACCTTGAAACATATCTTTCTTGGGCAGACGAAGTTCGTGAAAAATCTGTACGCACAACTCCATCAGGAAAGAAAGTTAATGGATTTGAAGTAAAAGCTAACGCTGAACAGAACGAAGCTCCACAGGCATTCCGTTTTGGTGCAGCAGGAATTGGTTTGTGCCGAACAGAACACATGTTCTTTGAAGAGCCAAAACTCACTTCATTCCAGAAGATGATTATTTCAGAAACAACAGAAGAGCGCAAAAAAAATCTTAAGGAAATCTTGCCGCTTCAGGAAAAAGACTTCTACGGAATCATCAAGACAATGGAAGGCCGTGATGTTACAATCCGTCTTCTTGACCCACCTCTTAACGAATTCATTCAGGCAGAAACTCCTGAACTTGCAGCAGCTCTTGCAAAAAAACTTGGTGTATCAATTGAATTGATAAATAAAAAATATGCTGAACTCAACGAACACAACCCAATGCTCGGTCATCGTGGATGTCGTCTCGCTATCACATATCCTGAAATCTATGAAACACAGGTTGAAGCAATTGCCCGCGCAACAGCAAAAGTTGAAAAAGAAGGACTCAAACACGATGTTCGCATCATGATTCCTAACGTAACAACATTTGCAGAATTGAAACAGATTCGTGAACAGGCAGAAGCTGTTATTGCAAAGGTAAATGAAGAACTTGGAACAAAACTTAAGTTCCAGATTGGTTCTATGATTGAATTCCCTCGCGCTGCTGCAACTGCAGATAAGATTGCTGAATATGCTGATTTCTTCTCATTCGGTACAAACGATTTGACACAGACAACATTCGGATTCAGCCGTGATGACTACTCTAAGTTCATCGACTCTTACCTTGACCAGAAAATTCTTCTTCAAGATCCATTCAAAACATTGGATGAAGATGGTGTCGGTGTGATGATTGCTCTGGCAGAAGAAAAGGGACGTTCTGTAAAATCAGATCTTCACTTGGGAATTTGTGGAGAACATGGTGGAGACCCTGCTTCTATCGAATTGTGCTATAAGCTCGGATTGAACTATGTATCTTGTTCTCCTTTCCGAGTTCCGGCTGCTCGCCTTGCAGGAGCACAGGCTGTTATCAAAGCTAAGAAATAGTTACGTTGCGAGATTGATGATAAAAACTTGGGGAAGCGATAAGCAAACAGAAACGCTTACGGCGTCCCTAAGTTGCTTCATTAAATATGCAGAATAACGAAAAAAAGAGGCTTTCAATCTAACGACTGAAAGCCTCTTTTTTTATAGCGGGGGTAGGACTCGAACCTACGGCCTTCAGGTTATGAGCCTGACGAGCTGCCAACTGCTCTACCCCGCGTCGTGTTGGAGTATATTACTCTGTAAAGTTGGTTTTGTCAAGTAAAACGTGTGCGTTTACAAGAAAAAAATGCAAATGGAACGTGAGTGGTTTTTGGAAGTTTCAAAAAAATTAAAAAATGTTGCACGGAAAGAAAAAAAGCAATGGAGTTGCTTTTGTAAAAGCCAAATGGAAAAAGGGGCTGGTCATGCAAAAGCCCTTGATAAACTAAAAAAATGAAAAATCTTAAAAAACTTACTGTTCTTCAACACTTGTCAGCGAGATATATTTGAGTCGGCACTCTACAACAGCCATAAGTACAACTGCGAGTGAAAACCATTTTAATCCTGTTGAAAAACCTGCAAAGAAATCGTAAATACCGTGTAAAAGCACCGCTATTATAAAATATGAAAATTTATGTGAGATTTTTTGATTTAATCCAGAATCCTTTCTGCACGTCAACACAAACAATCCGCTTAAACCGGCACAACATGTGTGAATTATATCAGATGTCGCTATTCGCAAGCTAATTTGACTGTAAAGTAGCTGAGCCCCTTTTGTATTTGCAAGCTGCATGTGGTCAAAAAAATATACGGCAGTTTCAAAGCAGCCTAAAGAAAGTCCCATTAAAAACGAAATCATAAGAAATTGGAAAACGGTGTAATTTTTATGTGGAAGCGCAAATAACGAAGACATTTTTAAAAGTTCTTCAGCAAATCCATATATTAAAATCGACTTAATCAACGTATATACGACAGGAGAGAACATGCTTTGCGGAAGGCTCGGCAAAAAATATTCAATAAAAGAGATGGGAAGCACGACTATAAGACCGAGTAGGCATGAGATAAGTCCGTGTGAAAGCTTCATTTTGAATGTAAGCTTAAAAAGCAAAAGTCCGCAAATCATCGGTAAAAAACATAGAAAAATTCCTAGCAACATCTTAATCCTCACTTATTTTACGATAAGAATAATCTAAAATTATAATTCGTACAATTGTATTTTGTTTATTACGTAGATATAATATACACCGTGTCTCAGATTCATAATAATTCAATTGTCCTGATGGGCTGTAAACATTGTGGTAAATCTACTCAAGGGCGCATTATTGCCCAAAAGCTTGGCTGCAAATTTTTTGATACAGATGATGTGATAAAAAGATTTTCAGGGATAGATGTCAGGGATTATTACAAACAAAACGGAGCTTCTGTGTTTATGCAGCTTGAAGAAAAAGTTTGTAAAAAAATCATTGATAAAAATAAAGGTCAGCAAATTGTAATATCTACCGGCGGAGGGGTTTGCGAAAATCCTCCGGCACTAAGCATTTTACGTGAGTGTGAGACTTTTGTTTTTCTTCGCCTTGATATTAAATATTCTGTTGAAAGAATCATGCGCAATGTTGTGCAGATAGCGCCGTATCAGTTTAAAAATGTTCCGGCTTATGTGCTAGAAAAAGAGCCGGAAACGATAAAAGATGTCTCTGATATTTTATTTCAAAAATATGAACAGCGTTATAACTTGTATCAAGTTATCGCAGATGAAGTCGTAGATATAATAAATGCCCCAATAGAAGAAAATTCAAAGCTTATTTTTGAAGCACTTGGAATAAATTAACTTTCACCACAGTTTGTGCAGCTACAATCTCCGCTTCCACACCCACCTGAGCATCCGTCTCCACAACTACAGCCTTTTGGAAGCAATTCGTCTTCTGTAGCATCACGAACTTCTACAACCTCAATGTCAAAATGAAGCGTTTTTCCTGCTAACTCATGATTTCCGTCAATTTTAATTTTATCGCCGTTGATTTCTTTTATTTTTACGATAGAGAGACCTTTTGGGGTTCCAACTTGAAACTGCATTCCGAGCTGCAATTCTCCTGCAAAATCAAACTGGCTTCTGTCTACGTCGATTATCAGGTTTGGATCAAATTCTCCGTATCCATCTTCCGGTTTTATCACTGCGATAAATTTATCTCCGACAGTTTTTGATTCTAGTTCTCTTTCAAGTCCGGGAATTAAATAACCGTTCCCGTGTACATATCCGAGAGGTTCTCCTCCGGCAGAAGAGTCTATAATACTGCCGTCCTCATCTGTCAGAGTGTAGTGAATCGCAACCCATTTATCTTTTGAAATTTTCATTTAAAACTCCATGTCGTCATAGTTTTTTGCATTATCTTGAACAACTTCCGAAACTTCAGGGCAGGCATCCTTGAGGTATCTCTCTATTCCCATTTTTAGCGTCATAAGTGCCATAGGACAGCTTCCGCAAGCACCTGTCAGATTCAAATGCACTCTGTTTTCGTCGTCAATGCATACAAATTCCATATCGCCGCCATCAGCTTGAAGCTGAGGTCTAAACATTTCGAGAGCCTCTTTTACCGTATCCAATAAATTTTGGTCTGCCATAATTTTCATTCCTCCATGTAAACTGAGAGTAAAGTATCTTCCTAATAAGATAATGATTTTTTGTGCTAGGGGCAATGTCAAATCATCATGAAAAACTTAATTAGGTTTTCATTTTCGGATTGCATACAGATTATTTCAGCAATGCGGATACTGTACTTTCAAAATTTTCAGGGTTGTCGAGCCAGTCGTACATAACGGTCGCAGATATCAGCTTTCTGCCGTATTCTCGAGTTTCAGCGAATGGAACTGTTTCTAAAAACAAATCTAGGGGCATTTCACTTCGCTTTCCGAATTCAACGAGAGAGCTTTTTTGCCACTTTCTGACGCGCGTAATTCCTGCGTTGTAAGATAAAAAACCGAGCAGATAAGAATTGTCGCAACGGCTGACTAAGGTGGAAAGATAATACGTTCCGAATTTGATGTTTGTTTCGGGATCTGTGAGAGAATAATTTTGCATTTTAAATCTTTTTGATATGTCGCTGCCTGTCACTTCCATGAGCTGTGTAAGTCCGATTGCTCCGGCAGAGCTTTTAACAGAGGGGTCAAAAAAACTTTCACTTCTTATCAATGCATACATTATTTTATCGTTGACGTTGAACTGTTGGCAGTATTTTTCAACATATTCTTTGTAGTTTTCCGGAAAGAGCAATCTCATTTGGGCATTTGACATGTTTTCAGAAGCTTTTCGCTGTCCTTCTGCTGATATACGAAGTGCTTGTGTGTAAAATTTCTCAGTACATTCAGATTTGTTTGAGCATTTTGAAAGAAAATCTGCAAGGTAAAAATATGAATCTAAAGGAAGTTGCTCGTTTTTATTAGAGACAAAAGTTTCATAAATTTTTTCAGGGAATCCAAAATATGCGTAACCTTTTATCAATTTTTCAAAATCTTTCGCTTTTGTATCAGATTGTGCGAGAGGCTCCTTGAGCTGTTTGCTGAATTGTACAGATGAGTTTTTTACAGGAGCGCTCAAAACGTTGTAAAGTTCTGTATCTTTTAACCCAAGTTGATACGCTGCAAGTTGGCGATAATAAATTGCACTTCCCGAACGGCATGCGCGGCGGAATGCTTCTTTTATTTCCTGTTCTTTTGCGTCTGCATAACCTTCCTGAGAAAGCCTTGCATAAAGATAAGCAAAACGAGCGACAGTTTCGTCTGAAGCATAACCGTCGATAATTTTGTAAATTGAGCCAAAGGAGTTTCCCTGACCGGAAGAAAGGAGCGTTGTCACAAGCGATTCAAATAAATCTTCAAAATATTCAGGGTCGTTCCACAGTTTTGAATGCGTTTGGATAGAATCTAACAATGTGTTTAGAGAAAAATCTTGCGCAGATTTTAAAAGATACCAAATTGCGTTATCTTTTTGTTCAGTAGATTGAGCCGACTGAATTGCTGCTTCAAAACATTTTGCAACTTTTGAGTAAGAATCGCTCGCTTTGCTGAAAAGCCTGCCTGCATAAAACCAAAAATAAAATTCTTTGTCAGTTCTTTTGTATTGCTCCGCCAATTTCGAAAAATATGATGCATTTTTTGCAAAGTCTGTGCTACCGTAAAGATATGCCTTTCCGATATCCGAACAAAGTTGTGTGTTTGCAGGGAGGTTTCCATCATCAAAATATTGAAGAATTTTTTTTGTGTTGTTGTAAGCGTATATGTAATTTCGTTTAAAAACCTCAATTCTGAAATTTAAAACAAATTGACGGGGCGTGTAAGAAGGTTTTTCCGAATCCGATTCAGATTGTTTTTCATCAATTTGAATTTTCGCGAAATCAGGATGTTCATAAATATCTTTGTAAAATTGATAATGCTCCTTAGAAATCGGACATGATGTAAACCAATCGTAAACTTCGTTTTGGTAGTTTGAATCTCCGCGTTTTTTCATTGCGTTGAGCCTAAGATAAATCAATTCGTTTTTTGCAGTTTTAAAATCAATGTTTGAGGTACATTCAATAAGTTTTGAGATTTCATCTGAAGACTCAAACTGTTTTGCTGCGATCAAGAGAGATTCATCATCTTTGTATTTTGAAATCAGATTTACGGCGGCTTCATTTTTTTCCTGCACGTTGCCGAACGTACATAAAAGCTGAGCGCTTTTTTTTGCACAGTAAAACGAGCCTTTTTTTATGCATCTGTTTAATTTTGTACGAGCTTCTTTTTCTTTGCCTTCGGCGAGTTTTTGCAGTCCTACAAAGTAGTCCGCATCAACGCCGAAAAGTTTTTGACTTTTACTTTTTTCAGAACATCCGACAGTTGAAGTTATTATCAAAAAAAGCAAAAAAAAGAGTTGTACTTTATTTTTGGTTACCAAAGCTGACTTCTTATCGACAAATCTGCTTACTCTGCCGGAATTATGATAAACGTTCCCGAAATTATATAATCAGGATTTTTAATTCCGTTGAAGCGAGCAATGTGTTTGTAGCGCCATGGATTTTTGTAATAAGTGTTTGCGATATCCCAGAGAGTGTCGCCCCACTTGATTTTGTAAGTGATATTCTTCGGTTTAGATTCTGCTGCAGGTGGCTGAGAAGGAACTACGTTTTCAGCTTTTTCAACCACGACAATTTCGTCTTCTTTTGCTTCAGGGACTTGTTCTGGTATTTGATTTGTTGCAGGCTCTTCTGCTTTCGGTTGTTCTACAATTGGAGCCGGAAGAGTCTGTTCTATGCGATTTTGTTCAGATTTTGTTTTTGTTGAAAGCAAATTATATTTTGAAGGGATTATGAACAAAATAAGCGCTGTAGCGATAAGACAGATAATCGCACAGACTATACAGATGATGACAGGAGCTTTTGTTTTTTTCTTGATGTCTTCATCGGTGTTGTTTTCTTTTTCAGGATAAACGGTGCGACTGTCGTAAAGTCCATCAAAATCAATACCGTTGTGTTCCGGAGTTTTGTTTGTCTTTTCCATATTTTTATCTTCCATGTCAAAAATGTTATCTTCCGATTCGGACGGAATGTCGTCAAAAGAAAAATCATCGGAGGGTTTAGATAAATCGTCATCGAATTCCGCTGTTTTGTCAGCTGTTTCTTCTGTTGCTGAATCGAAAAAGTCTTCTTTATCTGTGGGCATTTCAAGAGTTGCATCTTCTGAAAAATCCAATGAAGAGTCCAAAGAATCGTCCAAAGACTCTTGTGTCTGTTCCGGCATTTCAAATTCAGTCTCTTCTGTCGAATCAATCGTTTTTTCTGAGTCTTCTTTTTCCGGTTCGTCCATTGTGATGTCTACAGATTCTTCTGTTTTTTCCGATTCAGACTCAGGAAGATCAAGGTCATCAAAGTTGAAATCCGACAAATCTTCCGAAGTTTCTTCTGTTTTATTTTCGCCAAAAACATCATCAGGGATTTCTGAAATTTGAGTATCGTCTGATGTTTTTTCAACAGAATCTTGTTCAGTCTGTTTTTCGATTGTGTCATTTTCGTCGGGAATTTCGAAATCCGAAATGTCTTCTGAATCGATGTCTACAATCGGTTGCGTTTCATCGATTAAGAGGTCAACAGATTCATCTGTTTGTTCTTCAGATATGTCATTTGAACCCTGTTCTGTTTCTGTTTTAACAGGGATGTCAACAGAGGCTTCTTCAAAGACAGGCTCTTCCATTTCCGTCTTGATATCGATGTCATTTTCTTCGTTTTTATTTTTTTGAGAGCTCAAAGCTTCTGCCGCTGCTAACAACCCTCCGGCAGCAGCAAATCCTTTTATTTTTTTATCTTCTTTGTCTGAAATATCATATTGATCGGTTACGAGCCTTTCTTCTAAAGTTCTAGAGACAAGAGAAATAGTTGTGTTGCTCTGATTTCCTGTTTCTTGATCAATAATTCTCGCTGAAAGTTGGTTATTTTCATCAAGGGAAATTGTAAATGATATATTAGCGACCCCATTCGGATGTGCGTTCAAGTTTTCAATTTGAAGAGAGTCAACATATTCTGCATCTTCCATAGAGCAAGTAGGGGAACGGTAAAGATCAACCATCACCTTTGTCTGGTTGTTGTGGGCTGTTGTAAGCGTGAGCGATTTTTCAGACGCAGTGTTATCTTCCAAAACCGGATAAAAAGATCCGTCAGCAAGTTTAATACCAATAGTTTTCATATTTTCTCCAAAATCCCTTTTCTAAAATATCGGCACATTTATGAGTATACTTTTACTTTAAATTATCTTGAATGAATTTTCAACAAAATTAGTCACGTAAAAAAAATAATCAGGAGGCATATCATTAACAATTTTACTTTATATCAAAATGCTGATATATTTAGGGGAGTAATTTAAAGAATTTATAGGAGAAATTACATGGATTTAAAAGGCACACAAACGGAAAAAAACTTGCAGACTGCATTTGCAGGAGAATCTCAGGCTCGCAACAAGTACACTTTCTTTGCAAGTAAAGCTCGCAAAGATGGTTACGAACAGATTGCTGCGATTTTTGAAGAAACGGCAAACAATGAAAAAGAACATGCAAAAATGTGGTACAAGCTTTTGAACAATGGTATCGGTTCAACTGCGGAAAATCTTAAAGCTGCTGCTGAAGGCGAGAACTATGAATGGACAGATATGTATGAAGGCTTTGCTAAGACAGCGCGCGAAGAAGGTTTTGAATACATTGCAAAGATGTTCGATGGTGTTGCGGCAATTGAAAAACATCACGAAGAACGTTACCGCAAACTATTAAAAAACATAGAAGACAAAGTTGTCTTCTCTAAGGATGGAGATGCAATCTGGCAATGCCGCAATTGTGGTCACATTGTTGTGGGAAAAGAAGCTCCTTCTGTTTGTCCAGTTTGTGCCCATCCTCAGGCATTTTTCCAAATTGAAGCACAAAACTACTAAAAAATCTAAAGAAGTTGATTTAAATTACCTGATTATAAAAGACCGACACGGTAAAGATCTTTTACGCAAAGGTGTTTATAGTCGGGTAGTTATCACATTTCTGATGATTCTTATTCAGATTTTAATATTTCTTTTTTTTATCATAAAAGTACAGCCACACATAGAACTATATTTTGGAACTTCTGTTCTCTTTTCTTCTCTGTTTTTTGTTTATTTGTCGAACTGTAGAGGGAAAAATGAATTTAAAATAGCATGGCTTGTTCCTGTTGTTTTTTTTCCTATATTTGGAATCCTTGCATACATTTTTTTTCACATAAATGGGGGACATTATCTTACCAGAAAGCGCCTTCTGCATCTTAAAGAAGCGTTAAAACCGTTTTCGTTGCCGGAAGAGCAAATAGAGCCAATCTGTAAAAATTATCCGGAAATAACAGGTTTGCTCAAATATCTTTTTCGAGGTGGATTTGCACCTCACATCAATACTGAAGTAAAGTATTTTTGCAGCGGAGAAGAATTGTATCCGGATTTATTTGAATCTATAAAAAAAGCTAAGAAATTTATATTTATCGAATTTTTTATAATCGAAGTTGATGAAACTTGGGCGCTTTTGCTTGAGCTTCTCGAACAAAAAGTACACGAAGGCGTTGAAGTTCGCGTAATGTATGACGGGATTGGCTCTCCGATGGCATCATCAAGAAAATATCAAAAATATCTTAAAAACTTTGGAATAAATTCGCACATTTTTCAACCATTAGTCCCGTTTATCTCAACCCCACAGAACAACCGTGATCATCGTAAAATTGTTGTGATAGACGGGGATGTTGCATATACTGGCGGAATCAATATCTCAAACGAATATTTTAATAAAGGGCATTGCCGTTTTGGGTACTGGAAAGATAATGCAATCTGCATTCAAGGCTCTGCAATAAAAAACCTTACAGAGATGTTTTTACAGACTTGGAATCTTCAAACTTACGCAGAAGATGATTATGCTAAATATCTCTTGCAACCTTCCCCTAAAAAAAACGCACGAGGAGTTGTGATTCCATACGCAGACGACGCCTTTAATGACCAAGATATTGCGGAAGATGTCTATAATTACATCATTTCCACTGCAAAAAAATATGTCCACATCACAACTCCATATATCGTCATAGATAATCAGCTGATGAATGCCTTTATTTTTGCTGCGCGGCGAGGTGTTGAAATAAGCGTAATTGTTCCGTCAGTTCCTGATCATTATCTCACGTTTTGTATCGGTAAAACGTATTTGAAAACTCTCGTCGAAAACGGAATTCATGTTTATCTTTATAAAAAAGGATTTATTCATCAAAAGACTTTTATAAGTGATGATTGCCTTGCAACTGTCGGCTCTATCAATCTTGACTACAGAAGTTTGTATCATCATTTTGAATGCGGAACTGTTATGTATGACTGCCCGGTGATTGAACAGATTGAAAGCGATTTTCAAAAAACTCTTGCAGATTGTGAAGAAATGAAAATTGAAGATTATAAAAAAATACCTTCCCATACTAGATTTCTGGGAAGGTCTTTAAGGGTCTTTGCCCCTTTGCTGTAACTTTATTTTTTATTCAGGAATTTCTGCAACGTCCGATTCGTTAAAGTCGTAAGTATATTCATACATTCCGATAAGTTCATTTACAGTTGTTCCAAATTTTTCTGCAACGCTATATTCAGACACTTTCGCAAGGTTTCCAGCTTCGTCGTATTTGAATATCACACGACCTATAATTTGCTTTGCGCTGTTGTATGTTGTAAGCTCGTTCAAAACTGAGCTTCCTGATGCATAACGGTAAAGAACTTGAACAATTGAACCGTTGAAAGTTTCGTATGTAGAAACAGTGTCGATTAGCCCCGATTCCGTGTAAGTGTAGTCTTTTCTTTCGCTCAGAGAACCGTCGTTGTTGTATTGATAGACAGTTTCAATTTTGCCAGCCGAGTTGTATTTATAAACAGTTTTCCATATTAAAACGCCATCTCCGTCGTAGTCTGTTTCATCTACAAGAAGTCCGTTGTCGTAAATGTAGATTGTTCTGTCTTTCAAGTTGCCTTTTCCGTCATATTCAGACATATCGGCTTTTAGCCCTTCTTTGTTGTATGTGTACACATTCTTCCAAACTGATTCGCCATCTGCATTTGTGCAAAGTTTTTCTGCAAGTTTGCCGTTTTCTTTGTAAGCATAGGTGATTGTATTTAAAACTGTGTCTCGCGGTGTAAGCTCAGAGGATGCGATTACTTTTCCCTTTGCATCGAAAGTTCGAGTGAGTTTTTTGCTTGGAGTACGGAAGTAGCTCCCAAATTTAGATGCAATCGAAAATTCTGTTTCCGTGCAGCTTTTAATGTCCCCTTTTATAGGGGCGTAATTGTGAAAATCTGCTGCAAATACCGCAAGTGTAAGACAAGCAGAAATCGCAAGCATTAGATTTTTTTTCATAATTCCTCCAAATCCGTAATTTATTGTAAATTTCGGCATTTGCTTAAGTAGCCTTTATATTTTATACTAGAAAAAGCAAAAATCAAGGGCTTTATTTATATGAATTTTTATGAACTGGAAGCATTTTCTGAGCTTGCAAAAACACTTCATTTTGGAAAAACTGCAATAAAGTTAAACATGAGCCCTTCTGCTTTAAGCCGAATTATATTGCGCCTTGAAGAGGAAGCCGGCGTCACACTTGTTGATCGCAGCAACAGAATTGTCCTTCTCACGAAAGAAGGAAAAATCTATGAAAAATATGCAAATGAAATGCTTGTCCTCAAAGCGAACCTAATGGAAAAGCTCTCTGGAAATGGCGAAGAACTTGAAGGGGTCCTCCAAGTTTATTCATCTGTCACAGCTTGTTACACAATTCTTCCGGATTTTATAAAAAAATTGACAAAAACATATCCGAAAATTCAACTTTCTGTAGAAACAGGAGATCCCGCTGCTGCCATATCTGCTGTTCGCGAAAATAGGGCTCAGCTCGCTGTTGCTGCAATTTCTGAAAGTGGGCATGCAGGGATGGAAACGGTAAGCGTTGTAAAAACTCCTCTTGTATATGCTGCTACAAAAAACGGTCCGTATGCAAATCTGGAAGGTTCCCCTCAGGATATTTTTTCGGCAATACCGCTTATTCTGCCAAAAACAGGACTTGCGCGTTCTCGTTTTGATAAATGGGTGAAATCGCGAAACGTTCATCCGAAAATCGTTGCGGAAACAGAAGGAAACGAAGCGATTTTGGCTCTTGTCCAGCTAGGTATAGGAATAGGGCTTGTTCCCCAAATTGTCTTGGAAAATGGTCCTTATCAAGGAGAATTCACAATTTACACAGCCGGTAATGCGCTTGGATATTATGATGTCGGTTTTATCAGAAAGGCGGAGATTTCGGGGACAACGTCAGTCAGGCGATTGATGCGGGCTGTAGAAAATATTTTGCACACTTATTATAAATAAACAATTATGACAGAAAGACAATGGAATGCTTTTTCACAATTTAAATTCGAATTTGCAAAAAAAGTTTTGGAATGGACAGACGCGGCACCGGAATTGCAAGAACTTCAGAAAACTGCTGCAGAGCTTGCAAGAACTCCTTTTTACAGTTTTGAGACTCCTGTTGTCTACAATCGAGCGCTCGACATGCTCACAAAAAATGATGAAATAAAACTAATCGTAATCGGCGATAATCCCGGAAAAGATGAACAGCTTTTGAAAAACAACAGATATCTCGTAGGGCAAGCGGGAAAAATTGCAGAAAACTGGTTTAGAAAAAATCAGGAACTTGGAATTGATTTTAGAAAAAATGCAATTATTTTAAATAAAACCCCGATTCACAGCGCAAAAACAAATCAGTTAAAAGCTATTGAAAAACTTGGTGGAAAAAAGATAAGCGTCATTTTAGAGGAATCACAGATCTGGATGGCTGAAAAAACTGCGTGGTTGCACGACAAATTGAGGTCTGGGGCAGAAGAAAATCAGCGTTTGCCGGAAATGTGGCTTATCGGATATTCAGAACTCAAACAAAACGGAATATTTTGCAAATACCGTGATACATTGAAAAAATGTGAGAATAATTGGGAAAGTGTTTATGTTTTCCAACATTTTTCTATGAATCGCTTTACGATAGACCTTGGAAACTATGTAAAAAATATTGATGGCAAAAAAAAATCACAGACTCTCGAAAAAAGCCTTCACGATTTGGGAATAATTCATAAAAGAGAAATCTTTGGATAATGCTTTTATTTGAATTTTAAAATGAGTGCATCTCTGTAATTCCTGTATATCTGCATTATTTTGTTCATTTTTGTGGATATTAAGTCATTATATTGGATTGTTCGCTTCCGGAAACGTGTTTTATACTTAAAAAAATAGACAGAAATAAATTCTGTAAAAAAAATTTGGAGGAAAATATGAAAAAAACTCTCATTCTGGCGATTGCCGCAATTTCAACATTAGCTTTTTCAGGATGTTCTAAAAAAGCAGAAACAAAACAGGTTGCAAATGATGAAAAAAAACTCATCATCTGCGGCTCAAATACAGAGGCGATGGTTACTGCCATGGTATCTGTTTTTGAGCAGGAAACCGGAATAAAAGTCGAATATCTTTCGATGGGTACAGGTGAGGCTTTAAAGCGAATTGAAACAGAGATCAACAATCCTCAAGTTGATGTAATGTGGGGTGGTTCGCTCAGCACTGTAAAAATGAAAAAAGATTTGTTTGCAAATTATACTTGCGCAAATGAAAGTAGTTTCTTTGCAGAGTATAAAAATGTGGACGGAAACATCACTCGCTTTTCAAGTATTCCATCTGTAATCATGGTTAACACAGACCTTGTTGGAAACATAACTGTAGAAGGGTATGAGGATTTGTTGAACCCTGCTTTGAAAGGAAAAATTGCCTTTGCAGACCCACAACTCTCTTCTTCGTCTTTTGAACATCTTGTAAATATGCTTTACGCAATGGGAAAAGGAAATCCTGACAATGGATGGGATTATGTTCGAAAATTCATCAAGCAGTTAGATGGAAAACTTTTGGGAAGCTCTTCGGCAGTTTACAAGGGAGTTGCCGACGGTGAATACACTGTAGGACCTACTTTTGAGCAAGGAGCAGTTCAGTATGCTGTAGCAGGTTCTCCTGTAGCGATCAAGTATATGAAAGAAGGAGTTATCTTTAGATGCGACGGCGTCTATATCGTTAAGAATTGTCCTCATCTTGAAAGTGCTAGAGCATTCGTTGATTGGGCTACAAGCAAACAGGCTCAGACAATCTTGAGCGAATCTCAGAACCGTCGAAGTATAAGAAAAGACGTTCCTTCTCCATCTAACATGGAAAGTATGTTCAACATAAATGTAATCACAGACGATGAAGACTATTCTTCTGCTCATAAAGCTGAATGGATTGCAAAATTCAAAGATATTTATACTGAATAAAATCGTAGGCTGATAGGAGAATTTTATGAGTGTGTCTATAAATGTTGAGCATGTAGTCAAAACGTACAAGGACAATCCAGAACGTCCTGTCATTCCTGATTTGTCAGTGCAGATAAAAAATGGAGAATTCTTTACACTTTTGGGGCCTTCCGGTTGTGGAAAGACTACTCTTCTGCGTATGATTGCAGGATTTAACAGTATTGAAGGCGGGACAATAGCTTTTGATTCTCTGGTTATAAACGATATTCCAGCTCATAAGCGAAATATCGGTATGGTTTTCCAAAGTTATGCTGTTTTTCCACATCTTACTGTAAGGCAGAATGTAGAATATGGATTAAAAATCCGAAAGATTGAAAAATCTGAATTAAAGCAACGCGTTGATGAAGTTCTGAAATCTGTAAAAATAGAAGAGTATCAGGATAGGCTTCCGGAAAGACTTTCTGGAGGACAGCAGCAACGAGTTGCCCTTGCTCGAGCAATTGTTATTCATCCTCAAGTTCTTTTGATGGATGAACCGCTATCAAATCTTGACGCTAAACTTAGAATAGAGATGAGAAGCGCCATTCGCGATGTTCAGAAGCAGATTGGCATTACAACTGTTTATGTAACTCACGACCAGGAAGAAGCTCTTGCAATTTCAGACAGAATTGCCGTTATGAAAGACGGTGTCATTCAACAGATTGGAAGTCCAAAAGAAATCTACGCTAGACCTTATAATACGTTTGTTTCAACATTTATAGGCCATTCAAATTTATTCTATGGTACTGTAAGAAAAAAATCTGTTACTTCTGTTGAATTTGCCGACGGTTACAAGATAAAAATGAGCAACCTTGAGAACTCGGTAAAAGATGGACAGAAAGTTGTTATATCTGTTCGCCCAGAGGAATTCTCTATTTCAAAAAGTGGATTAAAATGCAAGATTTCCAATTCTACGTTCCTTGGGAAATACACAAACTATGTGCTTTCCTTTGAAGATGGAATGTGTATTGAAAATCAGCCAAGTATTGAATTTTCTCAGGATTTGGGACATTCGGATCATATCTACAGTTCTGGCAACGACATTTATCTTGAGCCGAACTCCGAAAAAATCAATGTATTTACGGAAGATATGCAGCGCAGTTTGATAAAAGAGGTGAAGAGATTTGCTTAGCACGAAAAAAATCAAGTTCGACTTCTGGACTATCATTACAATACTTGTAATACTTGTTTTTGCCCTGTTTTTGATTTATCCACTTCTTACTCTTTTTGTGAATGGTTTCAGGGATACAGAATCTGGGGTATTCACTATTGCCAATTACTCGCGCTTTTTCTCAAAACGGTATTACTTTTCTGCGCTTCTGAACTCGTTCAAGCTAACTTTTAGCGTAACGTTCTTTGCGGTTCTTCTGGGGCTTCCACTTGCTTACTTCATGTCGTTCTATAAAATCAAGGGAAAGACTGCATTGGAGATTATGATTATCGTTTCTATGATGAGTCCGAATTTTATCGGCGCTTATTCTTGGATTTTGATGCTAGGAAGAAATGGGATTGTGACTCAATTTTTTAAGAGCGTTTTTAATGTAGATTTTCCATCGATTTACGGATTTCCGGGGATGCTCTTGGTGTTTTCTCTGAAACTCTATCCGTTTATCTATATGTATGTTTCTGGCGCATTAAAAAAGATTGACGTTGCCTTAAGCGAAGCTGCAGAAAGTCTTGGTTGCCATGGAATCAAAAAAATATTCACAGTGATTATGCCTCTTGTTACTCCTACAGTTATTGCCGGCGCGTTGCTTGTGTTCATGAACTGCATGGCTGATTTTGGTACACCAGCACTTATCGGTGAAGGATATGCGGTTATGCCAACTATGGTCTATTCCGAGTTTGTCGGAGAAAGTGGTGGCTCTGCAAACTTTGCCGCTAGCATGGCTACAATCATGGTTTTGATAACCACAACTTTCTTCTTAGTTCAGAAATGGTATGTAAACACAAAATCTTTTACAATGAGTTCTGTTCGTCCAATAAAACCTGAAAAACCAAGAGGAATAGGAAGCGTTTTGATGCATGCTTATATCTACATCATTGCAGGACTTTCTGTAATTCCTCAGTGCGTTGTGATTTGGACTTCATTCCGAAAAACGCACATGCAGATTTTTGTTGACGGTTATTCATTTAAAAGTTACAGGGACGTATTTGGAAAAGCGGTTTCTTCTATTTCAAACACGTATGTATACGGATTTGCCGCAATTCTTATAATCATAGTTATTGGAATGCTCGTAGCGTATCTTTCTGTAAGAAGAAAGAGTTGGCTCACAAATCTTATAGATACAACTGCTATGTTCCCATACATAATTCCAGGTTCTGTATTGGGTATTACATTGTTGCTGGCGTTCAATAAAGGGGCGATTGTTCTTTCCGGAACAGCGGCAATTATAATTATTTCACTTGTAATAAGGCGAATGGCTTACACTCTGCGTTCAAGTTCGGCAATTCTTTATCAGATAAGCCCAAGCATGGAAGAGGCGGCGATAAGCCTTGGAGATTCCCCATCAAAATCGTTCTTCAAAGTCACAGCAAAGATGATGATGCCGGGAGTCCTTTCGGGTGCGATTTTAAGTTGGATTACCTTGATAAACGAATTAAGTTCTTCTGTAATGCTTTATACAGCTAGAACAAGGACAATGTCTGTTGCGATATATAATGAAGTTGTCCGCGCAAGTTATGGAACAGCTGCCGCTCTTGCCTCAATTCTTACGCTGACAACAATTGTATCACTTTTGGTATTCTTTAAAGTTTCTGGTAGTAAGGATGTCACAATGTAAGAAATCGTCAATCAAAATTCTCGATTACGGTTTTATAAAAATCCTTGGCTGTTTAAATGGGCAGCCAAGGCGACTTCGTTTTAGCATCGATTTTATAAATCTAAAGCGAGCATGAAAATCTATGGTGGTGTTATGAAGAGTCTTAGAGTCAAACTGATATTCATGTTTATCTTTTCTAATTTATTGATAATGATTATGCTTGGCTATGCATTGTACTTTAGAACAGCTCGCCATGTTGAAAATTCTTTTGATGAAAAACTTTCCGAAACAGTTTCTTTGATTGATGAATCGCTGAATAAATATTTCAATACTCTTGAGGAACTTACAAACTCTCTTTCTCGGTTCTCAGTTTTTTCTGAACTTAGTGATAACATAACAAGTTATAAAAATGTAAAGACTTCTGTTGGTAAAACGAAGATGATTGCTCATTCGGACTATGAAAAACGAGTGTTTGAATTGATGAAAATATATATGGAATCTTTAAGCGACACGTTTATAATTTCTGTGGGAGCACAGGCAAATGGAGGAGTTATCAATTATCCGCCTACAGATTCTCCTGACGGTTATGATGTAAGAGAGGCTGAATGGTACAGGCAGGGGGTATCCGGTGGTGGAAAAACAGTTTTTTCATCCCCTTACAAAACGGAAAGTGGAGAATATGTAATTGCATGCACAAAGGCTCTTCTTAATTCAAGAAAAAAAATATCTGGGGCAGTATCAATAGATGCCGATTTGATATATCTTTCAAATTTTATACACAAATCACAAGGCTCAGGAAATTCTATCATTCTTTTGCTCGACAAGTCAGGAAAGATAATCGCTCATTCTTCTGATCCTAAAATGATTTTCCAACCAGTGTCGGCTCTTGGAATTCCAGAACTTGATTTTCAAAAACTTGAAGAAATATTACATGGAAATAAATCTGTTTTTACTGTAGATGGGAAACCATCAAGTTTTTCAAGTTTTCCATCAAAAATTACGGCTGCTGATTTTGACTACCTTGTTATAACTCCTGTAAGCGAGTACAAAAAAGAATCTGTGATGATCCTTCGCATTATTGTAATTGCGGTTCTTATATCTTCAATTGTTCTTGTTGTTGTTGCTGTGATAACCGCTGGAACGATATTTAACCCAATAAACAGAGCTGTAAAAGCGATGCGAAATATTTCCGAGGAAGATGGAGATTTAACAGTTCGGCTTCCTGTTCGTGGCAAGGACGAGATAAGTAATCTATCTTTCTATTTCAATCAGACAATCGAAAAACTTAGGCTAGCGATTCAGACCCTTGGTGAAGGAACATTAAATACTCACAAGACAGGAAGTAGCCTTGCTACAAATATGACAGAAACCGCAAATTCAGTTTCAGAGATAAGCATGGACATTGAAGAGGTAAAGCATGAAATTCTCAAACAGGGCGGAAGTATTATTGCAATTGGAACTTCGTTGCAGACAATGCTGAGGACGATAGAGGAACTTGATGTGCACATAAAAAGCCAGACAGGAACAATAGGCGAGTCTTCTGGTTTTATAAAAGAAATGGTTGCAGGAATAAAAAAAGTAGCTGTCATTGTTCAATCTAATCTAAAAACTCTTGAAGAACTCAACAAAGCTACTGACAGCGGAAAAATTGTTATTTCTGATACGGTTACGCTCAGCAACGTTGTTCTTGAAAGTTCTGACATTCTTTTGGAGGCGAGCTCGGTTATTCAAAATATAGCAAGCCAGACAAACCTTCTTTCTATGAACGCGGGAATTGAGGCCGCTCATGCAGGAGAGTCAGGAAAAGGATTCGCCATTGTTGCTCAAGAAATAAGGAAACTTGCAGAAGACTCATCTGCGCAAGGTGGAAAAATCAGTGGACTTTTAAAAGATTTAAAAGAAAAGATTGAAAAGGTAAGTTCTTCCGCACAGAAAGCACAAAATGAATTTTTGAATATAACAGAACTTGCAGAACGCACAAAAGCACAGGAAAAAAGTGTTATGGTTTCTATGGAAAACCAAGAGCAGGGAAATATACGGGTTCTTAGCGCAATGGATGATATTTCTGTAATAACCGGTAAAGTTCAGAAAGTCTCAAACGAAATGCTTCTTGAGAGCAACAGAGTTTCGACCGAAATGGATAGCCTTGCAGAGATGTCTGATGTTATTTCAAACACGATGGAAAAAATGGCGAGCGGAACGATGCAGATAAATTCTTCTGTTCAAGAAGTGAATGAACTCACACAGAAAAACAAGGAACTTACAGATATGCTTATTGCCGAAGTGGAAAAGTTTAAAGTTTAGAGATGTTATTTATCTGAAAAAGACTTTTTTATTTCTCCTGGACTTTTACCTGTATATTTTTTAAATACAGTGCAGAAATATTTATATTCTGAAAAACCAACTATCAAGGCAACTTCATACATCAGAAAACTTCCGTCTTCAAGAAGTTCTAGCGATTTTTGGATTCTGTGCATATTCAGTATATCTGTGAAAGTTCTACCAGTCTCTTCTTTTATTTTTCTTGAAAGATATTCTTGGCTTACACCAATTTCTTTTGCAGTATCGCTGATATTTAAAGGTTCTTGATAAGATATCAGTATATTTTTTAACGCTTGCTTTACTTGCCTTGATTGGCATTTGTCTATAGCCTCGTTTATATCAAAATCAAGAATGTGCAAATCAGAGGCTTTGAGGCTCATCTTTTTTATGTAATCATCATCTTTTTCAAGTTCTTTGTGTATTTTTTTTACAGTTTCCCTCAGTTCTTTTTCATCGACAGGTTTGAGAAGATACTCAAAAATATGTAGCCGCAGCGCCTGTTGTGCATAATCAAAATCTGCATGGCTTGTAAGCAAAATAGCTTTGAATTTGCAAAAATTAATAGTATCTTCAATCATTTTTATTCCGCTTTTTTTAGGCATTTTTATGTCTGTAAGAACTATGTCTGGTCGTAGAGCTTTTATTAACTTTTCTCCTTCTTCTCCATCATGAGCCTGCCCAATAACTTTGCACCCCATACTTTTCCAGTCTATGAGGTGGACAAGCCCTTTTAGGATTATGTCTTCATCCTCGGCAATAAGTACAGTCATCATTTTTTTTCTCCGATTTTTTTATGAACGGCAACAGAAGCTCAATTTTGGTCCCTTCATTCCTTGTGCTTGTTATTGAAATTCCATAAGGTTTTCCGTACATCAATACGAGTCTTCGGTGTACGCTATAAACACCTATGTGTGTACATTTTGTGTTTTCATAGATTTCGTCCATAATCTGCCTTAGTTTTTCAGTTTCTATTCCAGGCCCATTGTCTGATATTGTTATAACAATGTCCTCATTTTTTCTTTTAACTGAAATTTCAATATTTACGCTTTGCTTTTCATCAAGTCCATATTTTATGCTGTTTTCAACAAGAGGTTGAAATATAAGTTTGGGAACAAGACATTCACCAACAGCATCGTCTACATCTATTGAAAAAATCATTCGACTTCTAAATCTGTATGAAAGAATCTGAAAATAGTCTTTTACATAGCCAATATCTTCATTGAGTTCTACTGTCTCATCGCCATGTTTTATACTGTATCTTAGCAAGTTTGAGAGCCTGACGACAATTTCTTCAGCAATTTCTGGACTTATTCTTGTCATAAATCTGACTGTTTCAAGGGTATTGAAAAGGAAGTGCTTGTTAAACCGAATCTCAAGAAGTCTTAGATTTAAGTTTATAGCCTGCTGCATCTGCTCTTCGTTTTTCTTTATGAGATTTTGCACGTTTTCTAGCATTTTATTGTATGATTCACTTATTATTGAAAATTCTTCAGGGCTTTGAATATAGAGACGTTCCTGAAGATAGCCGTCAGACACTTTTTTAAAAGATTCAACCATCTCCTCTAAGAGTTTAGTTTTTTTCTTTGCAATAATGTTGGAACTTTTCCATATCGTGAGCGCTTGGAGAATGATAAAACCTCCAGAGACTGCAAGAAGAATTTTAAACATTGAGAACATTTCTTGTACGCCTTTTGCGATATAAAGCTCAAAACTAAAGTTTTTTAAATATATTTTTTTTATATAATAATAAAGGTTTCCTTGGAGGAAAAAACCTTTTATTGATGAAATTCTGGGGTTTATTTTTCCATTTGCTCCAAAAAACATCGGAGTGTTTGTTTGAAAAATTCGTCCAAATTTATCGCTTATTGCAAAATGTTGCGCGTTTATTTCTTCTGTTTCAACGATATTCTTTGGTTGGAGAATAAAACCCGCCGTGCCACCAGAACCTTGCAATTTACGGTATATAAAAAGCGAAGGAAATTCTCCATCTTTTTCATACCATAGGAAATGTTTAAAATCTTCTGAAAGGCCTCCACTTTTAATTACTTTCTGAACCTCTGAGCATTGTTTTTTTTTAGCGCTTGCATTAGCTTTTGAGCAAAGTATTAGATTGAAATTTTTATCTGTTAAAAAAAAGTTTCCTTTTATTTTTTGTGAATTTAGAAATAAATAAAGACGTCTGTTGAATTCAGCTTTTGCTTCTATGTCATTTTCCAATAGATCTAAGTCAAGTTCTGGGATTTTATAAAGAAAATCTGAATATTTTGAAAATGAATCATCAAGGAAAATCTCATAGTTTTCCAAGTCTCTGTCCATTGAATTAGTAAGAGCATAAAGCCAAATTATGTAGGAGCATATAAGAAACACAAAGGTTGCGATTATGACGGGAACAAGAGAGTGAATCAATAAACTTTGTCTTAACTCGTCTCTAAAACGCTTTTGGTGCATGTAATGATTTTAATATAGAAACCAAGAAAATCAAGAAAAAAAACAGGTCTACAGTTTTTGAAAGCCTATCGTTTGAAACTTGGAAAATCATTATAAAATAAGTTTTTCGGGTTTAATCAGAGGTAGTTTTAGACTATTTTTTTTCTGATGAAAATTTGTCGTCAGCAGATTCCTTGTCTTCCATTTTTTTGACGGCAGCTTTATTTGCAAAGTGAATTATGCTGAAGAACAATGTCACAAATGCAAGTGATTCCAGTAAAACCGAAGAACCTTTTTTTGCACCCAAAAAGTAAGAAATAATCACTATGATGCACAAAATAATCTGCATCACGACAATTAAATATAATGCTTTTGTTTTAGAGTAACCGAGATTTAAAAGTTTATGGTGAAGATGGAAGCGGTCTGCTGACATTATCGGTCTGTGGTCGCGCAAACGTCTCCAGATTGCGGCGATTGTGTCAAATACGGGAAATGCTGTTATGACAAGCATCATAAGAAATTTATTGTATTCGAATACGTCGCTTGAAGTGTAAAGAGGGAACGTTGCAATCATAAACCCGAGAAATTGACTGCCGTTGTCGCCCATAAAAAGTTTTGCAGGCGGCCAGTTGTAGCACAGAAATCCAAAAATTGCGGCAGCAAGCACAAAGCACAATATCGCTTCATTGTTTCCTGATAGTAAATAAATTATTCCTAAAGTCGTGATTGCAGTGAATGAAAGCGAGCCGCAAAGCCCGTCAAGCCCGTCAATCAGATTGTAAGCGTTTATCACTCCTAAAATCCATCCGAAAGTCAAAATATAACTTACGGGAGCTGGTAGAAGCCATCCTAATATTTGAGTAAAACGGAATCCATGAGATGTTACGAGAAAAACAGCGCCTAATTGAACGAGGAGCTTAATGATTGCATGGAGATTAAAAATATCATCGATAATAGCAAAGATAAATATGATTGAACCTGCGATCACAAAATAAATCTCGCGTGAAAAATTATTGTCGTTTGTAAAAAAAATGTATAAAAGAGAGGTGATAGCGTATGCTAAAAAAACACCGATACCGCCAAGTCTAGGTATATTTCCAGAATGAATTTTACGTGCGTTCGAATAATCATATAAATTGAACTGCTTGCAAAATTTTATAATCAAAGGCATAGATATTAAAGAGATGGTTGCAGACAGTATGACAAGTAGAAACATCTTCATGTTATTCCAAGTATAGACATAAAAGAATGCCAATGCAAGACAAATTCTTGCTGCAATCTTGATAAGGCTTTTGACTGATTATTTTAAAATCTATAAAATGAATAGACAGTTATATATAATAAGGAGTTTATTATTATGGCAAAGAAAAGAGACGTATTTGGATTCTTATACCTTATCGGTATGGCTCTTGTTGTGGTTGGATTTTGCTGTCCAATGATTAAAGGACTTTTTGGAAGTTCTGCAAACGGGTTCAAATTTATCAATTTTGACAGATTTGGATTTGTTACAATTGGCGCAATTTTGATTTTTGCAGGTGCAGTTGCCGGAGTTGTTGCGAGCTTTATTCCGAATCTCGGCGCATTGAAAATTCTGTTCCTGATTTGCAGTATTGCCGGCGGAATTATCCTTGTTGTCGGTTTTATGACAAACGGGGGAATCTACAGGATGGGCGGAAAACTTTTGCTTAAAAATGCGACGTGGGGATTCTACCTTGCCTGCGCAGGTTGGATTATCGCTCTATGCAGCACAGTAAAGAGATAACTTTATAACTCAATTATAACGGCACCGGATTTTTCATCTTTTGGGAGAGAATCCGGTGTTTTTATTTTAACGCAGAATGCATCTCCGGAGTTGATTTTTGCATGACTTTTTAAAAGGGCAAGTCCACGCTCCGTGCAAGCGTAATGTCCGGTAAAGTTTCCCGGCAGCTTGAAAGTGTCAGATGTAACACGGCATTTTATTTCACTCTTATCTTTATTGCGGTTTTGATTCTGAGTGGAAACTTCGCTATCTACAATAGAAATAAAACTCAAAGTTGCGCGCTCTTTCGGCAATTTTGCATTTTCACTTAGCTTCAAAAGTCTCGGAGGAGCGTCTTCTGTGCTGAAAGCAAAATTGCACCATTTGTTTTTGCTTCCTGTATATGCCTTAAATCCATTCATTGGACATTCGCCTTGATGTGGGCATGGCGCTAAAATAAATTTTCCATTGCTTATAAAGCGGTCGCGGAGCAAACTCAATGTTCGTGCGGATTTTGGGATGCCCGGCTCTATAAACAAAAATTTTGCATGTGGTGTCGAGTAAGCTTTTAGCTGCGTAAAATACTTTTTTGTTTGATACTCGGGCGGCATTTCGCTTGATTGGTTGAGTTCATTGAACATATTTGCAGATGTGATAAAATCAGCTTTTTGCCTTATCTCGGTTCCGAAAGAACCTTTTACGCGAATGATACGCCATGGCTCCTCTTCACTTTTAGCAACGATGGAAAGATAAATATCTTCTCCGAGCGCCATTGAATTTGCAGAAATGTCGAGGCAATACCAAGTAAGGCGGAGTTTTCGCAATTCGGGCCTTGAAAGCCACAATGCAGTTATAACAGTGAGAGGACCGCTTCCGATATCTAGGCAAATTTCATCTTTTGAAGGGAAACAAGTCTCCGGTAAATTTGCAAACAGCCTTGTGATGCGGACAAGATTCCACCATGTGTAATAGCGAATGTAGGCACTCAGTTGAACATTATCGTTCATATAACCGAGACGGCGTTCACTTCTGTTGTCTGTAAGAAGATGCGAAAGATTTCTGATGTTGTCCGGCAGCTGTTGGAGTTGGCGTGAATTTAGAGGGTTTACTCCCTGAATAATTTCATCAAAATTATTTAAAATATTTACAGCATCTTTTGTGATATTTTTTGCAGAAAAAAGTGAAATATGTTTTATTTCAGACATGTCGGCAATTTTTTTTTCAACGGAATTTTTAAAGGTATTTTTGTCGTGTTTAATTGTTTTTTTTGTTTTATTCCCTTTGTTTGTCTTTGTTTTTTTGTGGTCTATAAAATTCTGATAAAATTTTTCTGTCATAATTTTCTCGCGTTGTGTATTTTCAAATATACATTGCTCAGTTCAGAGCGGCATTCTCTTATCTGTTGAATCAAATCTATGTTATTTTGCACAACCTGAGACTCTTCAAGAATCTGCTGACCGGCTCCTTCTGCAGTAAATTTTTTTTCATTAATCAGATACTTGAGACGAAAAATAAGTTCAATTTCGTGTTGCGAATAAACCCGCCGTCCGCTCATATCTTTTTGTGGTGAAAAGCCTGGAATGACATCTTCCCAATAACGTAAAATATGAGCTTTTACACCTGTCAAATCCTCAACATCCCCGATTGAATAAGTCATTGTTTTCTGTCTTCCCACTGCTGGCGGCTGGCTTTAAGTTCAAGTTGAACAGGAATATGGTCAAACCCCAAGTCTTCGCGGATTCTGTTTTTTAAATATGTTATATAAGATTCCGGTACAACCTCTGGGCGTGTTGCAAAAATGATAAAAGAAACAGGATTTACACTTTCCTGAATCATATATCTTATTTTGAAGTGCGCAGTTTTACTTGCAGGTGGCGGATAACGGTCTAGCCAATCTTGCAAGGCGTTGTTCAATGCTGATGTCCCGATTCGCCTTGAAAGCTGTTCGTACAAGTCAATTGCAGTATTCAAAAGCTCTTTGATCCCTTTTCCTTGAAGAGCAGAAAGTGGAAGAATCGGAGCAAAATCCATTTGACCGAACATGATGTTCATCCAAGTGCGTGTTTCTTTTACAGTTTTATTGCTTTTTTCTTCGCGCAGATCCCATTTATTCAAGACAAATATGATTCCACGTCCTTTTTCATAAGCGAGCGAGCAGATTTTTTTATCTTGTTCGGCAAGTCCTTCAACGGCGTCGATTAAAAGGAATACGATATCACATTCGTCTAAAGTTTTGATTGCGCGGTTCACAGAATAATATTCAACATCGTCGTGGACTTTTGCTTTACGACGGATGCCGGCTGTGTCGAGAACTTTAAAGTGCTTACCTGCATATTCAAATTCTCCTTCAACGACATCTCTTGTTGTTCCTGCATAATCGCAGACAATTGAATTTTTGCTGTGTGTCAGACGGTTAGAGAGAGTTGATTTTCCGGTGTTAGGTTTTCCAAGAATTGCAATCTTGATTGGACTGTCACTGCTTAAGAGTTTTACATTGCTGAAATCGCATTTTTCTGTTATCAATTTTGTAAGGTCGCTTATGCGGTCTCCGTGCTCTGCCGAAATCAGAAGAAGGTTGTTAAAACCGTATTTTGCATAATTCCATGCCTCCGCTTCGTTTTTCCCGCCTTCCGTTTTGTTTACGACCGCAATTACCTTTTTCCAGAAAGGACGCATCTTTATTAAGAATTCTTCATCTTCTCCGTTTATTTCTGTTGCATCAAGCACGAGAATTACCACATCAGCCCGCTCAATCATTTCTAGAGAGCGCTCAACCACAAAATCGTCGAGTTCCGCTTCTTTTGACCCAATGTCTCTTGTCAATTTGTAGCCGCCCGTATCGACAAGATGAACAGGCTTTCCATTTAAAATCGCAGTTGCTTCAACAGGGTCACGAGTAACACCGGGAGCATCATTTGTGATAGCAATCCTTTTTTGTAAAAAACGGTTGAAAAGTGTAGATTTTCCGACGTTTGGACGACCGGCAATTACAACAAGAGGAAGCCCTTCGTATTCAAGCTCACGAGGGTCGATGTTGTCATCGTTTACTGTTATCGTGCCATCTTCTTCAATTTTTACTTTGTCTTGAGAATTGTCATATATAAAATCTGCCTGTTCTGCGTTTTCTCTCTTCAGTTCTTCGCTTTTTTTTGGGTTGCTGAAATCAGGCTTATTTTTTTTCTTTGCCATAAACTTTCCTGGTTCTTTGTTCTAAAGGTTGTTTAGATGCTTTGCCGAAATCGCTTCTAATTCTGCAATTGTAAAGTGAGAAAGAAGTTCCTTTGTGCTGGAAATATGTTTTGGGCTCATGCTGAGATTTCTGATTCCCATTCCTGCAAGAACCATTATGCTGTCGCTTTTTCCTGCCATTTCACCGCAGACAGAAACCGGGATGTTTGCGTCGTTTCCAGCCCGAATTGTCATTTCAATCAGGCGAAGTACTGCGAGGCTAAATTCGTTGTACAAACTTGAAACGTGAGAATTTTCTCGATCAACTCCGAGCGTGTACTGTGTAAGGTCATTTGTTCCAAGGCTGAAAAAATCTGTTACATTTACAAGGCAGTCAGAAATAAGAGCTGCAGCTGCGGTCTCGACCATGATTCCGACTGGGGTATCTTTTTTGAACGGAATTTTTTCGTTTGACAACTCTGTTTGAACTTGGTTTACAATTTCAAGGCATTGTTTTACCTGTTCAACGCTAGTAATCAACGGGAACATGATTTTCAAATTTCCGTAAACACTTGCCCTATAAAGCGCTCTAAGCTGAGTTTTAAAAACATTTGGACATTCAAGACAAAGGCGTACCGCCCGTAATCCCATCAGAGGATTTTTTTCATCAAAAACGGGGATATCTACAGAGTTGATAAGTTTGTCACCACCTGCGTCGAGTGTGCGGATTGTAACAGGTTTATCTCCCATTGTCTGAAGGACCGTTTTGTACGCTTCAAACTGAGTTTGTTCGCTGAACGAACGAGCTGCCGCATTCATTGAAGCTCCACTCTGTGCCATGTATAAAAACTCAGTGCGGAAAAGACCAATTCCGTCTGCACCTTCTGCAAGTGCCATTTCAGCTTCTTCAGGAGTACCGATATTTGCGTAAAGCTTAAAAAGAATTCCATCTTTTGTAATGGCAGGTTTATTTAAAAAGGCCTTAAGGCTTTGTTTTCGTAAATATTCTTCACGGATTTTTTGCTTGTATTCTTCGATTGTGCTGCGAGCAGGGCTTACAAGGAGTTCTGCCGCTTTTCCGTCTATGATAACTGTTTCACCGTTTCTAACTTTGCTTGTAATTGCTTCGAGTCCGACAACTGTTGGAATTCCATAGTTGCGAGCAAGGATGACTACGTGGCTTGAGACTCCGCCTTCTGTTAGAGCAAGACCGGCAATTTTACGTTTAGAAAGGACGATAGTATCTGATGAACTCAAAGATGTTGCAAGAATCACAGAGCCATCAGGGACTGAATTTATATCAAACGGATGTATGTCTAGCATTTCGTCTAAAACGCGGCCGAAAATGTCTGTTATATCTTGAGCTCTCTCTGCTAAGTAATCGTTTCCTGATTGACGCAATTTAGAAGCGTATTCTTCTGCTTTAAACTGAACTGTGTATTCTATGTTGAAAAGCTCTTTTTTGTAAAAATCACGAACCTCTTCCTTAAACACGGGATCCTCAAGCATCAAAACATAAGTTTCAAAAATCTCACGCTGCGCTTTATCGCGCTGGTCTGTTCTGGAAAGAGAATCCAACTGTTCCGAAAGATTTACAGTGACAGTCTGAACGGCGTTTTCAAAACGAGTCCAACCTCGGTTTATCTGATCGATATTGATGTGATGCTGCGGAATAGCTCGTTTTACAGCTTCCGGAATTACAAAGGCAGTGCCAATCCCGATTCCATCAGCAGCGGGAATCCCAAGAAATACTTCCATGAGGTAAGATTATAACTGAATTCGCTCAATATTTAAAGCAAAAGTCTTGATGTCAAAAGGCTTTGACTCCTTTACTTTTCAATCTAAATTGTGAATTTTTTTTTACTATTATTTTGGCTATTATGTTGATTTTTAAAAATATAATGCTATAATCAGGATAT
Organism: Treponema sp. Marseille-Q3903; assembly: GCF_014334335.1. Classification (NCBI taxonomy): domain Bacteria; kingdom Pseudomonadati; phylum Spirochaetota; class Spirochaetia; order Treponematales; family Treponemataceae; genus Treponema; species Treponema sp. Marseille-Q3903. The sequence goes on along the minus strand of NZ_JACSEU010000001.1, from coordinate 228,339 downwards.
TAAAAAAGGTATTTCAATTAATCAAAAAAAATTTCGCTTAGGCAAATTAATGAGGATAAAACAGTGAGGCTACCTGTCAACGAAATTGTAAATGGACGAAAAACTTTTTTTATTACGCCGGACACGTCTTTAATGCCGGAGTTATATCTTGAAGATTTTTTTGTGCTTGGTTACGAATGTTATTTTATTGAAAATGACAAACGAGTAAGTCTAGATAAAAAAATCGACATAATAATTTCTTTGTTCAAAGATGTTATCATATTTTTCAATATCGATTACAACAGTTCCGAAATAGACTGGTATTCATATATAAAAAATCTTACCGCAAGTTATGGAAATAAATTAAGCATCGGGGTTTTGTACACAAAGCGTCAAAACAAAGAAGAACGCGCTAGAATCGAAAAAAAATACCTTTTTGATTTGGGCATTTGCTGCGGTTGTATTCAGCTTGACTATCAGAAAAAAAACAACTTTATTTTGATTGAAAAGATTTTATACGCTAATCAGGCACAGGGAAGACGAAAGAATATCCGTGCTCTCTGTCCGAGTTCCTGTACGTATTCATTAAACTACAACGGAAATCAAATTACCGGCACTATTCAAGATGTCAGCCTTTCTCATTTTACAGCTTGTGATAGAGCGGGCAAATTAAATGTTAAACTTTATGAAAAAATACGTGACATACATATCAATGTGCAGGGATATATTTTCCGCGCTGATGCGGTTTTGTTGACGGAACGCCAGACTGGCTCTGAAAAAATTTTCGTCTTTGCTTTTACAGATTCCGCCGGGCACAACGGGCTTGACCAGCGCATAAAAAACTTTTTAGTTTCCGGCATTTATAAACTGATGGAATATAACTGTATAAATTTGCTGAACGAAATATATACAAGAGCTTCAAAAACAGAAGATATCTCTAATATTCTTGAATTTAATTTAAATGCCTAAAATATCAGTTTTTTCAAAGTAAAAATAAATCATAAAACTCTATTTACACCTTTTAGTTTTTTACATTAAAATGATGAGCATTTCAATTTTACTAAAGAACAGAAGGTATAATTTATGGAATTTACACAGGAACAGATTGATGCACTCGTCGTAAACGAAGTCGCAATAATGAAAAAAATTGCCGAAGATCTAAACATACAAGTTCAACAGGTAAGCGCTGTTATCGGACTTTTTAAGGAAGATTGTACAGTAGCCTTCATCAGCCGCTATCGCAAAGATAAAACAGGAAATTTAGACGAAGTTCAGGTTTTAAACATCGATCATTCTTTTAAATCATATTCAAATCTTGAAGAGCGCCGTATTGAAATCATCAAAGGTATTTTTGGACAAGGAAAATTGACAGACAGCCTTTACGAAGCTTGCATGTCTGCGTCAACATTGTCTGCTCTCGAAGATTTATGGGCACCGTTCAAGAAAAAGAAGAAGACTCGCGGTATGGTTGCTGCAGAAAAAGGTCTTGAACCTCTTGCAGATGCAATGCTCAAAATGGACGACACTTCAATCGAAAACGAAGCGAAAAAATTTATAAAAACGGACAATGAAGATCAGGCATTGAATGTTGAAACAGCCGCCGATGCTCTTTCTGGGGCTCAGGATATTTTGGCAGAAAGAGTCAGCCAAGATGCATCAAACCGTGAATCAATTCATAAGCTCTACATGGCTGAAGGAAATATCGTAACAAAAGGCATTGTACCGGAAGGGCAGACAGAAGAACAGGCTCAAAAAGTTTCTACATATCAGATGTATTGGGATTACAAAGAACCGCTGAATCAGGTAAAGCCGCATCGTATTCTTGCAATAAATCGCGCAGAACGTGAAGGTGCGCTTTCTGTGACGATAGATGTAAATGTAGACGACGCAGTTTCCCTTTTGCAAAAAAGAACTGAAATCAACAATAACTATCATAAATCGGCAATTGAAGACGGCGTTGTGCGTTTGCTCAGCCCTGCTGTAGTTCGAGAGATTCGAAGTGATGAAACAGATGAGGCAGATGAACATGGAATTGGCGTGTTCAGCGAAAATTTAAAAAATCTTTTGATGACTCAGCCGATAAAAGGAAGCCGAGTTCTTGGAGTTGACCCCGGATACCGCAACGGTACAAAATGCGCCGCTCTCGATGAAACAGGCAAATATCTTGGATTTTTTAAGATTTTTCAAGAGCAGGATCCAAAATCTTCTTACGATGCGATAAATGACGCAATCGATAAATACGATATTCAAGTTGTTGCAGTTGGCAATGGAACAGGAAGTCATGAAGTTCAAGAGATTGTCTCAAAAGTTATAAATGAAAATTATAAAGATTCAGATGTAATGTACACTGTTGTTGACGAATCAGGAGCCTCTGTCTATTCGGCATCTCCGGCAGGAACAGAAGAATTTCCCGACCTTGACGTAATGGTTCGTGGAGCAATTTCTATGGGGCGCCGTCTTCAAGACCCACTTGCAGAGCTTGTTAAAATCGATCCGAAAGCGATAGGAGTCGGTCTTTATCAGCACGATGTAAATCAGAAAAAACTTGCAGAGCAGCTTGATGAAGTTGTCAGTTCTGTTGTAAACAATGTCGGTGTAAATTTAAACACGGCTTCTTATATGCTTTTGAAGTACGTTTCTGGAATCAATACATCTACTGCAAAAAAAATTGTTGCATACCGCGACGCCAACGGGAAAATAAAAAGCCGAGAAGATCTGAAAAATGTTCCAGGACTTGGTCCGAAAGCGTTTGAGCAGTGTGCCGGATTTTTGAAGATAGCAGAGAGTTCTGACCCACTTGATAACACTTGGGTTCACCCTGAAAATTATGATGCTGCGCGCGAAGTTCTTCCTTTAATCCAAAAAGGCGAAAAAGTATCTGATGATTTAATCAAAAAAACTGCTGAAAAATATAAACTAAGTGAAACAGCCGTAAAAGACATTGTTGAAGAGCTTCAAAAACCGAATCGTGATCCTCGAGACGGATATCCGGCTCCAATCATGCAAAAAGGAGTTCTTCTTTTTGAAGATTTGCGAGAAGGGATGAAAGTTACAGGAAAAATCAGAAATGTTGTCGATTTTGGAGCTTTTGTCGATATAGGGCTTCACGAAACCGGGCTTGTTCATCTAAGCGAACTTTCAGACAAATTTGTTGAAAATCCGATGGATGTAGTAAAAGTCGGCGATGTATACGAATTTACAATCATTCAGCTCGATAAAGACCGAAGAAGAATCGGGTTGTCTTTAAAAAGCGATGCCGCAAGCCGTGCAGGGACTGGTCAGAAAAGCGTGTCGCAAAAACACGAACAAAAAAGCGGAAATACCTCTGCAAACGGTCGCCGTGTAGTTGTCGTGAAAAAAGGTGAAAAGAATTCAGCAGAGGGGAATGCGAACAGAGATAACAAAAAACGTCAAAACTTTAATGGTTCAGAGGACGGAATGAGTTACAATCCATTTGCAGCGTTCTTCAATAAATAAGCAAATTTTTACAAAATACAAATTCATTGCATTAAGAAAGGAATTGCCCTATACTTATTTGTGATTTTGAAACACAGCTTAAGTATAGGATAATTTTTTAAGTTAAGTATAAAAAGCTGTTACATTCAATGTTGTATAAAGGTATTTTCCTGCGAGAGGAGGAATAAAAATGAAAGAAAAATTTCTAATTGCAGTGACAATTGCAGCATTTGTTATGCTTGGCTGTTCATTGCAGCTGCCCGAAAAGGTGTCTGTAAAAACAGATGCGAATTACGAGTTTATGCTTGGTAAAATAGACAAATCGTTTGGAGACCGTTTTGATTTAGGCTCAGGCTCTTCCGACAGCAGGAAGATGTATGGATACAGACCGAACGGCGACACGAGTACGGTAAAGAAAATGGTAACGTTGAAAGATTTTTATGATGTAGATCTTGATTTTGCCGAGTTTTTTAAAAATACAAAAATTTCTGACAGCGTAGGGAAAATGTCTTTTAGCCAAGAAGTGTCTATTCCAAAATTTGATAAGACTGACGAATTGACGCAAACAGTTAGTCAGGACGCTGTTGCAAACGTGATTGCGGTTTCGGGAAAACCGATAAGCTCTTCGCCGCAAACTTTTGTGGTAGTAGCAGGAAGTGTTTCTTACGGCTCTTCCGCAACAGCTTCTATTTCTTTTACGGGAAGTCCTAGCGGTGTTGTAACTTTGACAACAGGTAGCGTTTCAAAAACGGGAAGTATTTCCGGCAGTTCGGCAAGCATAGACATTTCAAATTTCACTATCGACAGTTCAACGACAATAAAGTGTGCTTCCGGCAGTGGGACTTTTTCTCTTGCAGTTGCACCCGGAGCTGTTGTAAGAGCTGCGTCTAACATTTCACTTGAATTGACGACTCCGGTAACACAGAATATCAACATTACGATGGATCCTCATGTGAAAGAAAGTACGGTTGGAACCGGAGAAATTAGGATTTCTGCAGCTGCCCCGCGCGGCTGGTCAGGTTCAATTTCTGTAAAAAATGTAAATGTTACAGGAGCCTTTTCTGCAAACTCTTCAAACGGAACTATAAGTTTGAATAATAAAACTTTTTCGACAGGCTCAATTTCCGTTACAGCAAATTATGCGCTTGATAATGTTTCTTTCAGCTCTTTTGGCGATGGAAAATTCACAGGAAATGTTAAGTTGAAAATCGATTCTTTAGCGTCAGTCGTTGTGACAGCTCCGACAGATATAGAAACTTCTGTCGATAAAGAACAAGACCTTTCAGATGAATACAAAAAAATAATTGAAGAGGTTGTTTTTAAGAAGAGTGGGTTAAAAGGAAAATACACAAACACTTTCCCGGCAGGCAACAACTTTAAGTTAAAAGCAAAATCTAATTTTATAGGTTTGACTTCAGAGGAAACACAAGATCTTTATGGCAACACAACAAATGCTGATATTGCGATTCTTGCAGCAGATGTCCCTTATACACAGACAATCACGTCAGGCTCAAAAGTTGATTTTAAGGCAGGATGGGAACTTCCTAATTGGAATCCGGTAGACAAAACATATAAAGTTTTCAACCTGATTCCGGAGCAAAAATATAAATTTTCTGTAGAGCTTGAACCGGAATTGAACTGGACAGAAGTTACAATTAGAGCAAACGACGGATTGAGCCCAACTGACAATGTGTCAAAAATAAACATCGATTTCCCTTCGATGCTCGCTGCTCTTGGGTCTGACCTCTCAAAAAAATTTTCATTGAAGAAACTCCCTGTTTATTTGTTTTGCGAAAAGCCTTCGATTGAAGCTCTAAATGATATTAAATTAAAAGGGCATATTGTTGCCGGTGTGAAAGTAAGCGATACCGGTAATTTCACAAAAGAACCTACAAATATTTTGGGAACACCGACTCAGGATAGTGAAATGCCGTTTGCAAAAATGCCTGATATCATAAAAAATGATAACGGTGTTGTGTTAACGAATTTTGCTGCAACAGGGGCTTCTGTTGTTTCCGACCTTGCAGAACAGCTCAATCATACATTTGCAGACGAGAATGAGAAACTTTATGTAAAATCTAAGGTTGCATTGACGATCCCAAGAACAACAATCACAAAAGAACAGATGGATTCTCTTTCAAAAGAACACCGTGCAATTTCTATAAAAGTAGCTATTGAAGTTCCTTTTGATTTCAAGGTCAAGGGGAATACACCTGATGAAAAAGCTGTTTATCTCAACTTGGGCGGTCTTTTTGGAGGCAGCTCAGAAGGAGATTTGTTTGGACGTTCAGAGGCAACAGATATAAACAATATTCAAAAATATATTTCAATCATCAACTCTGCAAAACTTGTTTATAAAAGCAAAGTTGCTCCATTTAAATCTTTTGCAGCAGATGGCACTGAAACTCATGTATCAATTGAAGTTGATTTTAATTCTACAGGTGTTGATAAGAAAACTTTCGACTTCAATGGAGGGCCTCTTGTGCTGACTCGTTCAGAATTTGAAGCTTTGATGAAAACTTATCCTTTAAAGCCTAGCATAAAAGTTAAAATTCCTGTTGGTCAATTTATGATTCAGCAAGATGTCAAAATGGAAGGAAGCTTGATGTTAAAAGTTGAATCTGCAGGCGAAATTCCTATCTTTGGAGGTAACTAATGAAACGTATTTTTTGTCTTTTGATAATTGCGTTTAGTCTGTGTAGCACGACTATTGCGGGAGGGTTTTTTACAAACCGCTTCTTTGAATATAAAATATGTATTCCAGTTGATGTTTCTAACAATTCATTTGCGATCAGTGATTTTTTGCAAAAAAACGTCGTAATTGATTTGAAAAAACTTGCCGACGATGTCCCTTCTTCTGGGTTTGGAGTAATTGTAGCTACCAATCCAAACATGCAAGTTAATTTAAAAGCAGGTCCAGTCTTTGTTGGCATAGAAAGCGGATTTGATGTTTACTCAAAGCTAGGTATTTCAAAAAGCCTTTTTGAATTGATAGGGTATGGGAATGAAGATAAGGATAATGTCGATATAGAGGGAAATTTTTTCTTTGATTCATTTCAATATAATCAGGTGAATGTAGGAATTAAATTTAAAAGGTTCAGCATCAACGTAACGCCGGGCTTGTTTTTTCCTATTGCAACTACAGGTGGAAACAAAATTTCTGCATCTTTTTCAAATGATAAAGAAAACGGCTCTATCAGCTTCAAAGCAAATGCCTTAGTCGATACGTATGCGATAACGGATATCCAAAAAATTATCAAAGGCGGTAACTATGGCGATATAATAGTCGCATTTAATGCAGGATTTGATGTCGGGGGAGGATTCTCAATGCCTCTGTCAAACAGACTTACTGTTTCGGCAACTGCACGACTTCCTCTTGTTCCTGGAACCCTCCATTCAAAGCAGAGAATCAAATACGATGTAAATTACAGTGTCAACATTATGGATTTGGGAACGGGTTCCGGCAAAGGGATAAAAGATGCTACTCCAAACTTTGATGTAAATTTTGGTGCAGCAGAAGCTACTGAATATAAAGTTCGCAGACCGATGTTCATAATGGGTTACCTTGACTTTTATCCATTGTTTGGAACAAACTTGTTGAGCTTAAGGGCAGGTATAGGAGCTGGAGTGCGGCATCCGTTTGCAGCTGACGCAATAGGTTACTTCAATTATTATACAGGAGCAACTGTAAATCTCATCGACGTTTTGAAAGTAACAGCTTCTATGTCTTATATGGACAGAATTTTTAAAAATCAAATTGAATTGGCGATAAATGCCCGCATTATTGAGCTTGATATTGGTGCTTCTTTGCAGTCAGCAAACTTCTTAAAGAGTTGGCAGGGAGCCGGGTTCGGTGCATACGTAAATTTTGCAATGGGATTCTAATTAAATCTTTTTACAGTGATATTCAAGTTTTATGATGCTTGTCACTTTTAATTGTACTTTATTTGACCTTGAGGGAGGCATTCAGTACAATAAAAGGTGACAAGTTTTTTTTAGAGGACTAAGATGTTTAAAATTATTGAAAAAAAGCAGCTTTCTGTCGGTGTTTTCTATATGAAAGTTGAGGCTCCGGAAATCGCTCACAATCGCAAGGCTGGGCAGTTTGTGATTGTTCAGGTTGATATTGACTTTGGGGAGCGTGTTCCTCTTACAATTGCGGATGCAAATTCGGAGGAAGGGTGGATTGCCCTTGTTTTTCAGGCAGTGGGAGCTACAACTTATAAACTCTCACTTATGGAAGCCGGACAGTCATTACCGGCAGTTCTAGGACCTTTAGGAAATCCTTCAGAAATTAAAAAATACGATAACGGACCTGTTGTTGTTGTTGGAGGCGGATTTGGAGTTGCTCCGTGCTATCCAATTGTTCAGGCTCACAAAGCTATTGGCAACAAAGTTATAATGATTATTGCGGCTCGAAATAAAGAGCTTCTGATATTTGTTGATGAAATGAAAAAAGTTGCAGACGAAGTTATCATAATGACAGATGATGGTTCTGCCGGTCGGAAAGGAGTTTCTACGCTTCCTCTTAAGGAGCTTTGCGAAAGTCAGTGTCCTCCTGCCGAAGTTATAGCGATAGGTCCTCCGATAATGATGAAGTTTTGTGCCCTTACAACAAAAGAATTCAACGTTCCTACAACAGTTTCATTAAACACAATAATGATTGACGGAACTGGCATGTGCGGCGGCTGTCGTGTTGCAATCGGCGGGAAAACAAAGTTTGTCTGTGTTGACGGTCCTGATTTTGATGCTCATCAGGTTGATTGGGATAACATGATGATGCGTATGAAATCTTTCAAATCTCGTGAAACTGAAGATTTTCATAAATGCAAAATGCTAGCCGAAGCAGAAAAATTGGAGATGTAGGAGCAGACAATGTCATTGAACGTTACGGAAGAATACAACAAATTACAAGAAAAACTTAAAAATGGACAATTGACAGCAAAAGACCGCAATGCAATTCCTCAGATGGAAATGCCGACACGCGACCCTAAAATTCGTGCACACCAGATGGATGAAGTTGCACTCGGGTTCAGTGCAGAGCAAGCAATAATCGAAGCAAACCGATGTCTTCAGTGTGCCAAACCATTTTGCATGGATGGCTGTCCGGTCAATATCGATATTCCGAACTTTATCCGTGAGATTGCAAACAATAATTTTAAAGCATCTATCGATATCATAAAAAAAACAAGCCTTTTGCCTGCTGTTTGCGGACGAGTCTGTCCTCAGGAAAAACAATGTCAGGGAAAATGCACTGTCGGAAAAATTTGGAAAGATCCGGAAAAAGCTGTTTCAATCGGACGTCTTGAAAGATTCGTTGCCGACTGGGAACGCGAAAACAATAAAGTTACAATGCCTGAAGTTGCTGCAAAAACTGGGAAAAAAGTTGCAGTTGTCGGTTCCGGACCTGCAGGGCTTACAGTTGCAGCCGACTGCGCACGTGCCGGACATGATGTCACCGTTTTTGAAGCATTTCATAAATGCGGCGGCGTTATGATGTACGGTATTCCAGAATTTCGACTTCCAAAAAAAATCGTTCAGTCAGAGATTGAAAATCTGCAAAAAATTGGTGTAAAATTTGAAACAAACTTCCTCGTGGGCAGGACAGATACTCTCGATCAGCTTTTGACAGAAAAAGGGTTTGATGCGGCGTTCGTCGGAACAGGAGCAGGGCTTCCAAAGTTTTTCAATATTCCAGGCGAAAACTACATTGGCGTTTTTTCAGCGAACGAATATCTTACGCGCGCAAATTTGATGAGGGGATACGATAAAGCTCACGCAGCTACTCCGATATACGATGCTAAACATGTTGTTGTTTGCGGCGGAGGAAACGTTGCTATGGATGCAGCAAGAATGGCTTTACGACTTGGAGCAGAACAAGTTGATGTCGTTTACCGCCGTACACGTGATGAAATGCCGGCTCGCCGTGAAGAAATTGCACATGCCGAAGAAGAAGGAATAAATTTCAGATACCTTGAAAATCCTGTTGAAATTCTTGGAACAGAAGATGGTCACGTCTGTGGTATCAGATGTTTAAAATATCAACTTGGAGAACCTGATGCGTCAGGTCGACGCAGCCCTGTTGCAATAGAAGGTAGCGAACACGATGTAAAATGTGATGCTGTTATTGTTGCGCTTGGAAACGGGTCGAACCCTCTTCTTGTTGCTACAACACCGGGTCTCAATGCTGATAACAGAGGGCACATAGCTGTAGATGAAAAACAAACCACAAGTCATGCAAAAGTTTGGGCAGGAGGAGATATTGTACTTGGTGCTGCAACTGTTATCCTTGCTATGGGCGAAGGTCGAAAAGCTGCCGCTGCTATGAACGAATATCTGGCAAAATAAAAACAACTTCGGATTTTGTATAAAAAGTTTAGACCTGTTTAAAAATACAAAACCCGAAGATAAACACATATTAACTATCGCAAAAAAAAATCCGATAATAGATATATGGCACAAAGAAACAATTCTAAGAAAAAAAATAATACATTGTTTACTGCGGCTTGTGTTCTACTTGGGCTGCTTATAATTTTTATTATATTTATTGTAAATAAAGATCAAATTTTTACAAATCTCAAAGAAACAAAATTCTTTGATAAGCTCTTTGGTTCAACTCCGACATTTGTTGAAAACCACGAACATGCTGAAAGCAAAAAACCAGATGCAATTCCTTTAAAAGAAGATGTTACTATCCAAATTCAAGAAGAAAATCAAGAACAAACAGCTCCTGTCTCAATCAACGATTTAAAAGGCGAAGATAATCAATCTGAGCAAGAAAAAAATAAATCCGATAAAAGTGAAACACAACAAAAAACGACAGAAAAGAACGAAGAAAATAAACCCGGAAAAAACACAGAAAAAAAAGATGAAAAAAAAGTCGAGACTAAAAAAATTGCAACATCAGAAGTACAACTTTGTTTTATCATTATTACCGGAGACGGACTTATAACACGGCAGATAGTAAAGCGCTCTGTTAAAAAAAGCGACTCACCGTTAACAAACGCAATCAATCTACTTTTACAAGGCCCAGACACAACTTTATCTGCGGAAAAAAACTGCATGACATTGATACCTCGTGGGGCAAAGCTATTGAGTGCCAGAGTCAGCGACGGCATCGCATATCTTAATTTTAATGAAGCGTTTGAAATAAACACAGACGGTGCAGAAGGGTACAACCATCAGCTTGAACAGATAGTCTTCACTGCGACATCTTTCTCGACTGTGAATTCCGTTCAGTTTTTGATAGAAGGAAAAAAACTTGAATATCTCGGAAGCGAAGGTGTTTGGATAGGCTCCCCACTTTCGAGAAGCCAGTTTTAATTATTTATACGATTTTTCGATTTTATCAAAATAGGATTTGTGTTTTAGATATGCATTTTTATACGTTGCCATTGTAAAAAAATCAAATCCGTCTTTTGCGTTTTTAGTCAAAACCATGACATTGCGGACATAGTCGTTGTTTTCACTTAAAAAATTCCATATTGCAATTTTATAGTGATTTTTATCATCGTCGTATTCAAATACTGCATCTGCTCGATTTGGATAAACTTTGTTCTCGTTTGTCAAAATTTTGCGGATAATATACAGAGCATCTTTATTTTTATCCTTATTGACTTGCGGAATCACAGAGAATACGATGATAGATTCGTTTTCAAATGTCCAAAAATTGTCCAGTTTTTGTTCCCAACTTTCATCGAGTATCAAAGAGTGCCCTTCAAAAGTAATTTTATTTTCTTTTTGCTTTTTGATATTTTTGTATTTTACTTTGTCATTTATAGGGGGAAACCCTTTAAAGTTGTCAAAACTAGTATCGTCTGTCGCTTTGAGTTTACCTGTTGTCAAACACTCAAAAACTTTTTCGCCGGATTGGCTTTGAATTGTCCTTATATTGAATATGGGAATTGTTGCATCAAATGTGATTTTAACGTTTCCGCCGAACTGTGCAAAATCTTGAGTTGATTCAACACTAAACGATTCGACAGCCTGTTCCTTTATTCTGCGCGCAGAAAATTCATAGAGTATGTCGTGAAGATAATTTATTATGTCTGCGTCATCTGAATCCGGTAAAACAGAGTAAACGATTTTTTCACCTGTCATCTTCCAAAAGTTGGCTTCAGGGTCTATAGTGATAAGCAATGCGACTTGTTTTTCTGGAAGTTGATTTTCTTTATCAACCGGTGCAAAATACCTTATTTGGTAAGTCGATTCATCGTAAGTGATGATTCCGATGTAGCTTTCTCGTTTAAAAGTTCTGTCGCAGTAATAAACATATTCACCGGATATGTCGGGAATGTATTGAACAGTTCCTGGTATTGCAAAAATCATAAAAGGGAAAATTGCAGTGATTATAAAAGTAATAAATTTTTTCATCTGAAATCCCATAAGTAAAATTATTTATTGAGTTTTTTAAGTTCTTCACGAACATATTCGGCAACTTTTGCAGAGGCTTCTTCAAAAGGAATGAGATTTGCTTCGTCCTTATTGCGCATTTTTACTTCTACGTTCGGAAGATTTTTATCTCCTACAACTATGCGTACAGGGTAACCGATGAGTTCAGAGTCTGTAAATTTTACTCCAGGCCGTTCATTTCTGTCATCAAGAATCACGTCGATTCCTTCTGCGTTCAACTCGGAATATATTTTGTCTGCGACCTCTTTCATTTTATCTTTGTACTGAATCGGTATGACGGCAACATGATAAGGCGCCACAGTCATAGGCCAAACAATACCTTTATCATCGTTGTGTCCTTCAATGATAGACGCAAGAGTTCTGTCAACTCCAATTCCGTAACAGCCCATGAGAGGCGTGACAGGTTTTCCGCTTACGTCGAGGTAAGTTACGTTCATAGATTTTGTATATTTTGTGCCAAGCTTAAAGATGTGACCAAGCTCATTGCCTTTTTTCATGTAGAATGTTCCGCCGCAATCAGGGCATTTGTCTCCCTCTTTACAAGTGCGGACATCTGCCGTCATAAAAGGAGTGAAGTCTCTGCCTGGTTCAACGTGTTTTAGGTGGAATCCGGTTTTACCGGCACCTGCAATACAATCGTGCATATCTACAGTTGACTTATCTGCAATCACTGGGATTTTAATTCCAACCGGACCAACAAATCCGTGTGGAACTCCCGAATATTTTAAAACATCTTCATCGTTTGCAAGCTCAGCCTCGCTCGATTTGAGCTCTGCCGCAAGCTTTGTTTCGTTTACATCAAGGTCTCCGCGGATAAGCACGCAGAAGAATGTTTCAGGAATGTACGAGATGCCGCCTTCTGTAACAGTTTTTGTATTTTTATAAAACTCATTTTTTGAAAGGTCTAAGGCGCAGTTGTAAACTTTGTAAACAAGTGCTTTGAGGAATGTTGTCGATTTTTCACCGAAGAATTTTTCCATATCTTCAATGCTGAAAACATTTGGAGTGGCGATTTCCTCAATAGGGAGGTCTGTTTTTACCTGCGGCTTTCCTTCGCTGTTGAGAGGAATCTCCGTTTGGCACGCTGCCTTTTCGACGTTTGCTGCGTAACTGCATTTTGGACAAAGAAGAAGAGTATCATCTCCGACAGGGCTTTCGACCATAAATTCTTCGGAGCCGGAACCGCCCATAGAACCAGTATCTGCTTTTACAGAAATTGTAGAAAGTCCCATTCTTTTAAAAATACGATGATAAGCGGCAGCAACATTGTCATAAGATGCATTCAAATCTTCTTGGTCTTTGTCGAACGAGTAAGCGTCCATCATCGTAAATTCGCGACCTCGCATTACTCCGTAACGAGGACGAATTTCATCGCGATACTTTGTATTTATCTGATAAAGAGTGAAAGGTAATTGCTTATATGAAGAAAGTCCGTCTCGAACAAGCGCAGTAAAAGCTTCCTCCGCAGTTGGAGAAACGACCATATCTTGTCCCTGACGGTTTTGCGCTGTCAACATTTCGCCAGACATTTTATCCCAGCGTCCAGACTCGCGCCACAAATCTCCTGGCTGAATCACAGTTGGTTTTATTTCAAGAAGCCCAGCGTTGTCTAATTCTTCTCTTATGATTTTTTGAACTTTCATGAAAGAACGGTAGCCGAGCGGCATATATGCATAAAGTCCGTTTCCAAGTTTTCTTATAAGGCCGGAGCGCATCATCAGCTGATGGCTTGCGATAACTGCGTCGTTTGGAGCTTCACGCAGGGTAGAAATTAAAGTTTTTGTAGCTTTCATACAAAATTATTTTACTGAATTTTATGAAAGTAGTCTATTTGTTCGCTAACTGAGTGTAGTTCGATAACTGAGGCTTAAAACTGATGGAAAACCGGATATTAATTGATTTTCCAGCGATTGTTTTCTTTATAAAATCGGCTAGCGTTGACTTCGAGCAGGCGCCCATCGTCTCCTGTCATTTTTACCATGCAAGTCAGAGGGTTGACTTCAGTAATTCTAAAATCAGTCCCATCGTAAAACAATTTGATTCCTTCACTCGGTAGCTTTTTGCGAGCTTCATTGTACCAGTCATATTCGTAAGAAAGACAGCATAAAAGTCTTCCGCACTGACCGGATATCTTCATTGAATTAAGAGAAAGGTTCTGGTCTTTTGCCATTTTTATAGAGACCGGACGGAGTTTATCAGAAACGCAATGGCAGCAAAAAGACCGTCCACAAACACCTAGCCCTCCCGTTATTCGAGCTTCGTCTCGAACTCCAATTTGGCGCAGTTCAATGCGCATTTTAAATACTGAAACGAGGTCTTTTACAAGCTCTCGAAAGTCTACGCGGTTATCTGAACTGAAGAAAAACAGTGCTTTTGGCTCGTCAAATAAAAAGTGAACTTCGATGAGTTTCATATCGAGCTTTAAGTAAGCGACTTTTCCTTTAAAAATCGGGAAAGCTTCTTTTTCTTTTTTTATAAGCTCTTGCCGTTTTTTTAAATCGCTATCGGTTGCCTTTCGATCGATTGTCACAATATCTGATTGCTTTATTCCAATAGGTTTTTTAGAAATGCCGAGAACGCGAGCCATGTCTTTCCCATAGCGAGTCGGAAGTATAACATAATCACCTGCGGAAAGTTTTATTTTGTTGTCGGGAGTCTTTGCATAAACTGTTTCACAGGAATAATCTAATTTTATATGATAAAGCGGATAATCAAATACTATGTTTTCAGATTCTGCAACATTAATGTCACTGTCTTCTAGAGTTGATAAATTATCATTTTCGCTTTCGATGTCTGATTCAAAAATATCACTCATACGTTTTTTATTATACCTCACGTTTTATGAACTTATCAAGTCTACAATAAGCCCTTTTATTTCATCTATCTGCGCAAGGATTTTCATATTGTTTGCTTGTGTGGAAAGAGTTTCTCTCGTCAACTCGTCTAATTTTTCATTTAATATTTCGATTTTTACTTTTGGAGTTGATTGATGAGGCGGAAGAGCGTAGTTAGAAAAAAAATTAGTTCGCGAAGGTTCCATCAGCACTTTTCCGTTTCTCATTTTTCTCTTTGCATTTACTTCAAAATTGTTTTCTACAACAAAAGTGATGAATTGACGAACTTTATTTTTAAAATTGTCGATATTTTCTCGAGTAACGTTTTCTGCAAGCGCATTTCCCGCATTGTCTACGGCATCTTTTAAATAGACAACAGCATCGTCTAAAGATAACTCGGCGATTTCCGAGGGAAGCGAGTTTGCTTTAAAATCTGAGCTTGCTTCGTTTTCTGCCTTTAATAAATCGGAAAATTTTGAACGACGGGTTTTAGAAACTTCTTCCTTTGCTTTGTTGTTTTTTATCTTTTCATTTGCAGCATTTTGAACGCCTGTGTAATAATAATTTGTACTTAAAGGATCGATTTCTGCCATTAAAAAGAGACCTTTGCTTTTATCGCTTTTGACTGTAAATATTCTTCAGAGGTTTTGTTGTATGAATCTTCATTTTTAATAGAAATGCAGTGCCCATGAAATATGGACTTGTCGTCAATTTGAACTTTATGAGAAAGAATATCCCCGATTACAGCCGATTCAGATAGGAGTTTTACACTTTCAACAGCGTTTAAATCCCCGATGATGATTCCACCTACAATTATCGATTTTGCCTTTACGTTTCCGCGTATCCGTGCTTTTTCGCCAACAATTACATTTCCGTCTGTTTCAAGATTTCCGTCAATATCTCCGTCTATACGGACAAATCCGTTTACTTTTATATCTCCGGAAATTGCAGAACCGTTTCCGATTAGCGTGTTGATGGAAATATCGTCAATTCGTAAAGCCATAATTTTATTTTATAATCCCGTGGGCAAACTTATTTTGCAAAGTTGATGTTGATGTATTTTTGCGGATCAACTACGTCAGAACCGATGTGAACTTCATAGTGAAGGTGAGGTCCGGTTGAAACACCTGTGTTACCAATTGTTCCAATCACTTCGCCTTGAGCAACTATTTGTCCTTTTTTTACGCGCATCGAGTTTAAGTGAGCATAACGAGTGTACATACCGTGACTGTGTTTTATAACAATCTGATTACCGAAACTGTTGTCAAATCCGACTGTGACAACTTGTCCTGACGCCGTCGCTAAAACAGCGTCTCCAGAACGCCATGTAGAAAAGTCTATTCCTTTGTGGATGTACCAGTTGCCGTTCAACGGGTGAATGTTAGGACCAAAAGGCATTGAAATATGATAGTTAGGATTTTTTACAGGGGAAATACTTGGAATCTCTGTAAAGAGATTTTGCTGAGTTTTAAGCATTTTTCCAATCTGTTCAATCGGTTTTACAGCATCTTCGAGGTAATTTGTAAGCTCTTTTACATCTGCAACTTCTCGTGAAGTTCCCTGTGCCACTTCCGTTGAAGAGAATAGAGAGGCAAGGTCGCTGTTTGAGTTTGTGGAAACAGAATTGTTGTCCGACTGATCAATTCCGAGCAATGAAAGACTTTGCGATAGAGAAGTCTGGAATCTTTTGGCAGCTTGAAAAAGGTTTGTGTTTTCATCTCGGAGTTGGTCGAGGCTTGCAAGAGTTTCCCTGTTCTGTTCTGTTAAAGCCGAAATCTCCATGTTTGCCGAAAGGGAACGTCTGCTGTAATAGAAAAAAGACGCAAAGATTCCGAGAGTCAGAAGAGTTCCCAAGCACAAGGCAAAAACATTTGTTTGAAAGTTTATCACCTTACTCTGAGAATGAGGAACAATCATTATTGTGAGCTTATTGTCAAAAAATTTAAAAATACGAACAAAAACATTCCCAGTCGTTCTAATAAAAGAACCAAACCCGCTTGTTACATTGGATGCGAACTGTTTCTCGTATTTCTTCATCACTTTTTGTGTTTTTGACATATAGAAAAATTATACCATAATATACATTTTAATGTCAAATAATGAAAATCATTGTAGAAACTCCTCTACTTTTGAGGAACTGTGTTGCATGACGATGCTTTATGCAATTGACAGCGTATATTTTATAAAAAACAATCTTCTTGTTTTCATATCACAAAAGAGCTAATATAAAGTCGGAGACAAAAAAATGGCAATTAACAAAAAAATAAAAGTCAAGGATGAAGATGACAAAACATTGTATGAAGTAAAACTTGATGATAAAAATGACAAAAAACCGAATCATCTTCTGCGTTTTTTATTGCTTGTCATTATAATTCCTCTCGGAGTTTTTATCGGATATATTCTGTCGCGAGTATTATAAAACACATTAAAAGCATTATATTATCAGGCTATGGTTCAAATAAAAAATCGTGGTGCATTGTCAATGTTAAAGCTAACATTCCCAATCGCCATGGAACTGTTTTTTCGTATCCTTGTTTCTTCTGCTGACACTTTTATGCTCAGCTCTTACAGCAACGCCGCAGTTGCAGCGGTCGGGCTTGTGAGTCAATATGTGTTCTTTTTGAATCTCATATTTGCGGTAATCGGGACTGGTTGTTCAATAGTTTTAGCACAATACATTGGGGCGGGAAAATCAAAAGAAGAATTAAACCACATTGCGCAAGCGAGTGCAATAATGGTTTCTATAATTTCTCTTGTTTTGACTTTTGCTGTAATATTTGGAACTCGTCCTCTATTAAATTGCTATGAACTTGAAGATTCTGTCAGAGAATACGCTTGGCAGTATTTTATAATTTATGGCGGAATCTGCTGCTTTTTCAATGCATTCAGTTTATTGCAAGGTGCAATTCTACGAAGTTACGGTTATACAAATGAAGCGATGATTGTCTCTCTTGTTGCGAATTTCATCAACGTAGTGGGAAATGCGCTTTCTCTTTACGGCTGGTTCGGGCTTCCCGTATTCGGGGTAAAGGGCGTTGCATGGGCAAGCGGCATCTCGATGATTGCTTCATGCATACTTTTTAATTTCTTTATTCGCCGCCGAAAAGATGTTGAGCTTCATATACATGGAATTACAAAAGTTCCGTTGCAGAGTTACAAACTCGTTCTCTCGGTAGGAGTTCCGACCGCAGGAGAGAGCCTTTCATACAATGTGAGCCAAATTGTCATTATGGCTATGGTTTCAACTCTTGGAACAAATGCGATTTCTGCCGAAGTTTACACAATGACAATCGTGCGATTTGTTTTTTCAGTTGCTTCAGCAGTTGGTCAGGCTACGCAGATTAAAACAGGATATTACGTTGGAGCTCGCCAAAGTGATGTTGCTTACAAAAAAGTTTTCAAATATCAGCTTATTGCAACAGTCTGCTCAATGGTTATGATTGTTGTTGTCAACATTGCAAAGAACCCTGTCATAAGAATGTTTACTGATATCGAAGAAGTTTATAGCATGGTAACTACGCTTTTGATTCTTTCCGTTTACATAGAATTCGGACGCTCTCTGAATCTTATCTATGTCGGTGCTTTAAAAGGTGCCGGTGATGTGAAATTTCCTGTTTTGTATGGAATTATTTCAATGTGGGGAATCATGGTTTTTGGAAGTTACATACTTGGGTTAAAGATGGGATTAGGTCTTGCGGGATTTTGGATTGGAATTGGAACTGACGAAACTACACGTGGGATTGTAATGCTGTTAAGGTGGAAAAGTAAACGTTGGCAGAAGTACGCACTTGTGTGATTTTTTTCGATTGCAGGCGAAGATTTGCGATGTTGAATTTTCAGGAAACTCCGGTGATAAAAAATCAAGCTAATTAAAATAAGCAATCTCATAAAGCCCTGATTCTTGAAAATTTAGGGTTTTGTAAAGCTTAAATGCAGAAACGTTGATGTCTCGCACAAAAAGAACTGATTTTTTTCCGACCTTTGCGGCTCGCTGGCAGATTTTTGCAATCAGCTTAGCTGCATATCCGTTTCGGCGGAAAAGAGGAGAAGTGTAAACGCCGCCAATCTGAATGCAGTTCCAGCCGATGGCGTTTGTGTTCGCTTTTGCAACTGCAGTTCCATCGCTTATCAACGCCAAGCAAAACTGAGTCTTCAGTATCTTTCTAAGTATGATTTTTACCTCAGCATCTGTGACTTTTTTACAATGAGGTTTGCAGTGTGGAACAACTTCCTCTGTCAAATAACCTTTCTGCAAATCATAAAGATTGTCGATATCATTTTCTGTGCAGCGGATTATTGTGTCGTCGTTGAAAAGCGGTTCGGTAGGCTGAGCTGGCGATTGGCAAGTCATAAGACTGTAATTGTTTATTTGATAAGGCTCTCCGATGTTTTCTTTTAGAAGTTCAATCAAAAATTCTGTGCCTGATTTTTCTCCGCTGACGCATTTTATTTTACATCTGCCAACGGCATCTCCAAGCAACAAACTCAGTTCTTTCCTATCTAAATTTTCAAAGTTTGGAATGCAGTGGAAGATAGAGCTTTCGATATAAAGAACGCCGATAATTTGTGTGCTTGAAAATTCGCGTCCGTCAGATAAATTGTCTGTGATTATCCGGATTTTGTCTGACTTTTGCCTCACATTAGACGCAAGGAACATACATTTTTCCTCGTGCGGTTTAAGGAAATTTTCGAGAGCAGGGAAATGATGTTTTTCTGCATGTATAATCTTCATCAGTTACGGAAAGAATGTATCGGAGCCGGAATCCGTCCGCCGCGGTTTATGAATTCTGCACAGCTGAATTTGTTGACAGGCATAACAGGGCATCCTCCGAGTAATCCCCCGAATTCAACCCAATCTCCGGCCTTTTTTCCGGGAGCGGGAATGAGTCGGCATGCTGTCGTCTTATTGTTTACCATTCCAATTGCAAATTCATCGGCGAGAATCCCGGAAATTGTTGCGGCAGGGGTATCTCCCGGAATTGCAATCATATCGAGCCCGACGGAGCAAACTGTTGTCATCGCCTCTAGTTTTTCAAGGCTGATAGAACCTTTTGTCGCAGCTTCGATCATGCCTTCGTCTTCAGAAACCGGGATAAATGCACCGCTCAAACCTCCGACATTTGTACTTGCCATAACTCCGCCTTTTTTTACCATATCGGTCAACATTGCGAGAGCGGCAGTTGTTCCGGGTGCGCCAGCGCCTTCAAGTCCAATTTCTTCCAAAATGCGGGCAACGGAGTCTCCAACAGCAGGAGTTGGAGCTAGGGATAGATCAAGAATACCAAAATCTACTCCGAGACGCTTTGCAGCTTCCGAGCCGACAAGCTGACCCATCCTTGTGATTTTAAATGCCATCTTTTTTATGCCGTCAGCAAGCACGTTGATAGGCTGTCCTTTGTATTCTTTTGCGGCCGCTAGAATAACGCCTGGTCCAGAAACTCCGACATTGATTACGCAGTCTCCTTCTCCAGGCCCGTGGAAAGCTCCTGCCATAAAGGGGTTGTCTTCCGGAGCATTGCAAAAAACTACGAGTTTTGCACATCCGTTTACCTCGCAGTTCTTTGAAACTTCGGCTGTTTTTACGATTGTCTCGCCCATCAGTTTTACGGCATCCATGTTTATGCCTGATTTTGTGGAGCCAACGTTTACAGAAGCGCAGACGCATTGTGTTGACGCAAGCCCTTCAGGAATTGAATCGATTAAAATTTTGTCGGCAGGAGTGATGCCTTTTTGTACAAGAGCCGAAAATCCGCCGATGAAATTTACTCCAAGCTCGTGGGCGCATCTGTCTAGAATTTTGATGTATGGAACATAGTTTTTTGCCTCGCTAGCTCCGGCTACAAGAGAAATCGGAGTTACCGAAATACGTTTATTGATGATTGGAACTCCAAATTCTTTTTCGATTTCTTGCCCGGTTTTTACGAGGTTTTCAGCTTTTTTCATAATTTTGTCATAAATCTTGCTGCAAGCTCGTGCAGAGTCCGAATCTGCACAGTCTAGAAGTGAAATTCCCATCGTAATACAGCGAATATCCAGCTTTTGACGCATGAACATGTTTACAGTTTCTTGAATTTCGATCGGTGAAAAAATCATAGCTCTGTCCTGAAAAAATGAGTTTAAAATGTGAATGCAAACTTATTTTTTGTGTTCCGCAGACACTTTTAATAACATTTTAGTGAAAAGAAAGCCATGTAGCAATATTTGAAAAAATCAGTTGCAGTCATTCAGCTTTGAATTAGCGTGCTGAAAATCAGTTGTTGGGGAATCCTCGTACTTTAAACCAATCCCAGACAGACGGATCTTCTTGTCCAATTCGCCAAAAACCCATCTTTTTTATGCCGGCGTTTTCATATATTCGCGCAAGATTGACAACCGAATACGCATCGTTAATATAGCCTGTAACTTCTACTTCTGTCGTGTATTTGAATGCAGGAATGCCGTCTTCGTATTTCACTTCCGTTACTTTGTGTTCTGTCATTATTCTGTTTGCTCCGCTGTAATACCAAGCCCCTGCCGTTGTTTCATTTGCCCACGTTCTTCCGTAAAATGGCAATCCTATTATCAGTTTTTTTTCAGGGATTGCCTGTTTTGCATAGTTCACTATTTTTTTGCAGAATTCCGCTGATGCAACAGGGCCTGGAACTCCGTTGCTCCAGTGTTCATCGTATGCCATGACAAAAATGCGATCACAGTAAGTTGCAATTTGAGAGTAAGGGTAAACATCTTCTTGTAAAAGTTTAAAGCGGGCAGGGACGCACACGCTGAACCATTTTTCTTTTCCGAGCATATATCTTAAATCTGCTAAAAACGAAATGAAGGCTTTTTTGTCTCTGGCAGGGACCAATTCAAAATCAATTTGGACGCCGTCGTAAGCGTCCGCCGCTTTTACAATCTGCTTGATAATTTTCATGCGCACATCATATTTTTGAGAAAGCACAAAGTGAGTCAGCGATTTACTTTCGCAGACAATTACAAGGTGGCTTCGCGCTTTTCCGATGTCGAGGCTTGAACGCTTTGGAACGCCGACCAATTCTCCGTAACAGTTTATTTCGGCTGCAAAAAAACACACGTCTGTCAAAGGAATCGACCGATTGTATTCGTTTGAACGTGATTGCATAACATAACCCCAGCTTTCCTGCAATCGCACGGGGTTGCCTTCCGGAGATTTGAATGTATACAAAGGGGTCATGGGTTCTTGATGTTTTCCTTTTTCTTCCGGAGGAATTTCAAAGCCCTCATTTTCAGAAGAAACCGGAAGTTCACCCGGTTCCGTATTTTCCGGCAATTCTTCCAATTTATCTGATTTTCCACGAGCCGGGCAAACAGCAGCAAAAACAAAAAAGCAAACTGATGCAAAAATAATTTTCTTCATAGATTTATTATCGGAGAAATGATTAAAAGCGTTATAGCCGTGATAATTGTTTGAAACTTTACTTCAGTTTTAGAAATCCGTAGCAGCGCTTTAATTTGAAAAGGTCGTGTATTCTCGCCCCTGCAAAACTTTCGCTAAGTGACATATTTGTATAAATTCATTAAAATATCGAAGTATGAGTATAAATAACGATTTATGTCCTTGTGGTTCAGGGAAAAAATACAGTGAATGCTGTGAACCGATTATTAAGGGAACTGTGAAAGCTCCAACCGCAGAAGCTTGTATGCGTGCACGTTACTCTTCTTATGTAAAGCACGAGATTGATTACATCATTAATTCTTGTGAAGAAGGAGAAGGAATAGGTGAAGTTGATCGTAAGGCGACAGAAGACTGGTCAAAACAGGCTACGTGGAATGGGCTTACGATTTTGCGCACTGAAAAGGGTGAAAAAGAAAACGAAGCTGTTGTAGAATTTAAAGTCGATTACACTCTGCACAATATGCACGATATTCATCACGAAATTTCTTTGTTCAGAAATATTGACGGTGACTGGAAATACGTTGCAGGCAATGTCATTCCGACAACTGTAAAACGAGTCGGTGCTAAGGTGGGACGAAATGATCCGTGTCCATGTGGCTCCGGGAAAAAATACAAGCAGTGTTGCGGACGATAATTTCTGTTCTGAGGGTTTATATAAATAATGACAAAAATTATAACAGGCTTCCATTCCATCGAAGAAAAAGTGAAAGCCGTCTCTGTTAATCAGAATTCTCAAGGCGCCCATATTTATTTCAGCAAGCAGGGTCCAAGAGTAAAAAAAATTCTTGCAGAAGCAGGAAAAGCCCATATCCTTTTTGAACAAGTTGATGATAAAAAGCTCAATCAACTTGTCTCTTCTCTTGAAGAGCCTCTGCGAGACCATCGCGGAATTGTGATGACTGTTGAACTTAGCAAAGATGATGCAAAAACTTCAAATATTGTAGATTTTGATCAGATTTTGCGGATTTTTTCTAATCAAAAAGGGCGACAGACAGTTGTCGTCCTTGATTGCATAACAGATCCGCACAACATTGGTGCAATCATCCGCAGCTGTGACCAATTCGGGGTAAGCCTTGTAGTTGTCCCTGAGCACAACAGTGTAAGCGATATCGCAGGAAACGAAGTTATCGGTCGCACGAGTGCCGGTTCGAGCGCTTGGGTTCCGCTCTCTGTTGTAAACAACCTTGTCAGGGCTGTTGAACGCCTTAAAGATTCCGGATTTTGGATTTACGGGGCAGATGCCGGCGGAGAATCTCTTGGGAAAATAGAGTTTCCAGAAAAAACTTGCATAATAATGGGAAGCGAAGGGACGGGCATATCTCAGTTGCTTGCAAAAAAATGTGATTCTATTGTTTCAATTCCAACATGCGGAAAAATTGACAGCCTTAACGTTTCTGTTGCGGCAGGCATTTTTCTTTACGAATTGTATCGTCGACAAAATTGACAAATAATGTCATTGTGTAGTATATTAAACAAAAATTAAGAGGTTACATATGTCTAGACAGGATGAAATCGCTGAAAAAGCAGTGCGCAGATCAACATTAAAATCTTTGAAAAAAAAGAAGAGAGTGCGCATTAAGCAGCTTAAAAACGATTATGAAAATGCTGTCCGAGAGGTCAATCTGCAATACGCTGAAGATCCGGAACGCCTCAAGGCAAAGTATGCGGCTTCAGATTATGCTAAAAACGAACGGGCTAAACGACTTGCCGAAAAACGCATTGCTGCCGAGAAACGCCGCATTGAAGATTCTAAAAAAGAACGTCATCTGACTTTAAGCGAAGAGATTGGAAGTTCAATTGTTCAGGGGATTGGAGTTGCATTGTTTATTGCGGCAACTGCTATCTTAGATACTATTGCTGTTTCAAAACTTCATGAATATATAAATATCACGATTGTGTTCTACTCTTTGTTTGGCGCAGCGATGATTTTGATGTATCTTTTTTCATTGTTACATCATGCGATTCCAAATTTTACAGCAAAAGAAGTTTTTAAAAGACTTTCTCATATCTGGGCATTTTTAATCATCGGATTTGGCTACAGCGTCTATACAATCACAAAAATACAAGGGCTTTTCGGCTGGATTTTGTTTGGAATCGTTTGGGGAATTGTCTTTGTGGGAATTATGTTTTATGCAATTTCGGGAAACCGGTTCGCAAAATTAAACGTTGTATTGTATTCAATTTCTGGATTCTCTGGATTTTTGGCAGTGCGACATCTGTACAATGCGCTTTCTGTGCGAAGCTTGAGTATGCTGATTTTGGGTGCTGTTTTTTATCTTCTGGGAATTGTGTTCTATAATCTTAAAAAAGTAAAATACATGCACTTGATAAGCAACATCTTGATGTTGTTTGCAAGCGTTTATATTTTCTTCTCTCTTTTCTTTATTTCGATGTAAAGTGAAAATGGCGTAAGATAAGGCTTTGTTTTTAATATGTATTCACAGTGATGGATACATATTATTGACGCAGCTCATGAATTAATTTCTTGCTGGATGCGACATAGCGATGCTCTTTTTATTACGCCAATTGTACAAGTTTCATCATATCACTAAAATAATATCACTATGGAAAATTCAAAGAGAACAGTTACCTGCGGAGAGCTGACTAAAGCTGACGTTGGTAAAAAGGTTGTATTAAATGGATGGGTGAGCCGCACTCGTAATCTTGGGGGGCTTGTATTTATTCGTCTGCGGGACCGTTACGGCATCACACAGGTGATGGTTGGAGACAATGCCGGCGATAATATTAAAAAAATTGCATCGAGCCTTAAAAGCGAATATTGTATCGCTGTGGAAGGCGTCGTTGCTGCCCGTGCTGAAAAAGATATTAATAAAGAAATGGCTACAGGTGAAATCGAAGTTGAAGCGACAGATATCGAGATTTTCACAGTTTCACAGGATTTGCCATTCTCAATAGAAGAAGTACGACAAAAAGACGGAACTCTCGTGATTCCAAATGAAGATTTGCGGCTGAAATATCGTTATCTTGATTTGCGCCGCGATCCTATGCAGCAGAATATTATTTTGCGTTCTCAAGTTACGTTTGCAACTCGTGAGTATTTGACATCAAAAGGCTTTTTGGAAATTGAAACTCCAACATTTATAAAATCAACGCCGGAGGGAGCTCGAGACTATCTAGTTCCTTCTCGTGTTCATCCCGGAAAATTTTATTCTTTACCGCAGAGTCCGCAGCTTTATAAACAGCTTTTGATGGTATCTGGATTTGATAAATATTTCCAGATAGCGCGCTGTTATCGTGATGAAGATGCACGCGGAGACAGACAGCCTGAATTCACTCAGATTGATATGGAAATGAGTTTTACAAACCGTGAAGAAGTTCTTTCTACGACTGAAGGAATGATGCAACACATATTTAAAAAGACACTCGACTACGAATTGCCTGCTAAATTTGACCGAATTTCTTGGGAAGACGCTTTTGATTTTTATGGAAGTGATAAACCCGACCTCAGGTTTGATATGAAGATACAAGATGCCTCTTTCATGGCAAGCCTTGCAGA
The DNA here is from genome assembly GCF_014334335.1 of Treponema sp. Marseille-Q3903. Lineage (NCBI taxonomy): Bacteria > Pseudomonadati > Spirochaetota > Spirochaetia > Treponematales > Treponemataceae > Treponema > Treponema sp. Marseille-Q3903. The sequence continues at coordinate 202,730 of NZ_JACSEU010000001.1, read as the reverse complement.
CTTTAATGCATTTAAATCAGGGGCATCTGCTCCGGGAAGAGAAGTTCAGCGTCATAAAAGAAGCGGATTAAAAGCTCTTGTCGTAAAGAATGTTGCAGATAAATATTCAAGAAAACATATTGAAGCTTTGGAAGCTGTTGCAAAAACTTATAAAGCGAAAGGGCTTGCATGGATGAAAGTAGATGCACAAGGCGTTTTCGAAGGGGGAATCTCTAAGTTTTATGCAGGAAAAGAAGCTGAAATTTGTTCCAAACTCGGTGCAGAAAAAAACGATCTTCTGCTGTTTGTAAGCGATGAAAATTGGCAGCTCGCATGTACAGCGCTCGGGGCTGTCCGCAAACAGCTTGGAAAAGATTTGAATCTCTATAATCCAGAAGACGAATTCCATTTTGCATGGATTATAGATTTTCCATATTTTGCATTCAATGAAGAAACTCAAGGTTGGGAAACAGAACATCACATGTTTACGTTGCCTCAAAAACAATACTGGAACACTCTTGAAACAGATCCGGGCGCAGTAAAAGGAGATTTGTACGACTTAGTACTGAACGGTTATGAACTTGCATCAGGCTCAATGCGTATAAACGACCCCGACCTTCAGCAGAGAATTTTTAAAATTGTAGGTTATAGCAACGAACGCGCAGAAAAAGCGTTCGGGTTTCTCGTTCAGGCATTTAAGTTCGGTGCGCCGCCTCACGGAGGGATTGCTCCGGGACTTGACCGCCTGATTATGTTGATGAGGCACGAAGAATCGATTCATGAAGTAATCGCATTCCCAAAAAACAATCTTGCAGCGTCTCCAATGGATGAGTGTCCTAGTGTAGTTGACCAGCAGCAGTTAAAAGACCTTCACATAAACGTATACGATACAGAAGATTAAAATTTCTCGAGTTTTTTACATTGTATTTACTCTGTTTTAGATTGTAAACCTTGAGATAAATTTGTGGTTTACAATCTTTTTTCAATCGGCTATACTCATCGCATTATGAAAAACAAAAATATTTTAATTTGTTGTTTTGTGGCATTGTTTGCCGCTCTGATTTGTGCCGGCTGTTTTATCAGAATTCCTATCGGAACTATCCCGATTGTCTTACAAAATGCGCTGTGTATTTTGACTGGCGTTCTGCTCGGTGGTGTTCTGAGCTGTGCTCCAACAGCTTTATTTTTGTTTGCTGGATTTATCGGATTACCGGTTTATTCGGGAGGAACGAGTGGCATTGCTGTTTGGCTTGGCCCAACAGGCGGATTTTTGCCGGGCTATTTGTTTGGAGCACTTGTCGCAGGGCTTATAGCAGGAAAACCTTCTGTTGCTGAAAAAAAGTTGAGTTTTGCTCTTGTCCTTAGAATTGTGTGCGCATTTTTTATAGGGATGATTGTTTTATATATTCCTGGAGTTATTCGCTTTAGTTATTGGGCGAGTGCAGCAGGTAAAATTCCGGCTGACAAAACTGCTTTTAGATTCACGATGGGAGCTTGTGTAATTCCTTATGTTCCGGGCGACATTTTAAAAATTGCAATCTGTACTCCAGTTGCTTTAAAACTTCGTCCTGTTTTGGCGCAATATCTATATTCGAGGAAGTCCGACAGAGTTCACCAAGCTGAAAAATAATGGGAAGTCTTAAAGTAGAGCATATATATAAAACATTTGATATCGGCTCTGTTGATGGAAATTGTGAAAGCGTGATGACCGCACTCTATGATGTGTCTTTTGAAATTACAGAAGGAACATGTGTTGTCTTTGGTGGAGAAAACGGGTCTGGGAAAAGCGTTTTGATGTCGATTATCGCAGGGATTGAAGAGCCTGATAAAGGAACTGTCAACGTTGATTGTGGAATTCCGTCTGGGGAAAAAAAAGTTGGACTTGTTTTTCAGGAAGCTGAGACTCAGATTCTTGGAGAAACTCCGTCTGAAGACATCGCTTTCGGACCTAAAAATCTTGGCTGGAATCGGCAGCGAGTTGAAGAGGCTGTAAAATCGGCGTTGGAAAAAACAGGCTTAACCGCAAAAAAAGATTTTCCTGCACGATTTTTGTCTGGTGGCGAAAAAAGGCGGCTTGCTGTTGCGTGCATGCTTGCTATGGATCTTCCCGTGATTATTTTAGATGAACCGTATGCAAATCTCGATTATATAGGTGTGAAACAGGTGAATCAGCTTTTGATTCGGCTCAAAAAAGAAGGAAAAACAGTAATAGTTCTCACCCACGAGATAGAAAAATGTCTTGGGCTCGCCGATAGGTTTATCGTTCTGTTTCAAGGGAAAAAAGTGTTTGATGGAGCTGCATCCGATGCTGTAAAACAAAATCTCGAACAGTGGAATATAAGAAATCCGTTTAACAAATATGAATCTGTTTCCGACTTAATCTGGCGATGAAATATTCTGCATTCAGTTATAAAAATGGAAATTCTCTAGTTCACAGGTGCCCAGCCTGGATAAAAATTATTGTAATTCCAATTCTAAATATCTTATTCTTTATAATGCCATGGTATTTTGCAGCAGCTTTTGTATTATTTCAAATAATCCTTGCATACTGTTTGCATTTTACAACAAAAGAACAATTGACAGATTTGAAACCTGTAATCTACTATGGCGCAATTCTCTTGATCGCAAAAGTCATCCTGGTAACTTTTACAAAACTTTTTGGAGAACAGATTCCAAAATATAATTTTACTTATATCAGCGATTTAAAGTTACTCGCAAAAGAATCACTGCCTACGGGAATCATGCTGCTCAAACTTTTTTGTGCAATGCAGTGCGCTTCGATTGTGTTTCGCACTTCAACTTCTTTAGAGCTTCGTGAGGGAATTGAAACAATTGAAAGAGCAGTCCGCAAAATCATGCATCTTAGGCAGAGGAATACAATCACGGCTCTTCTGTCGATGTTCGTTACTTTTATTCCGATTGTTACAAAAATTTGGAATCAAGCAGAACGTGCATGGAAAGTCCGCTGCGGCAAAAAATCTGTAAAAATGTATTTGATTTTGATTCCGGTTTTATTTTCGATTGGAATGAAACAAGCTTACAACGCTGCAAAAGCTTTTTCGGCAAGGAGCTGATAAAGCCTTAAATCAAATGTTTCCCGACCCGATGCTGACTTCGCCGGAACTCAAGGTCTTTTGAACGCCGTCTTCATTTTCGATAATCAATCCGGCTTCATCTGAAATATCGATTACAGTTGCCGAATAAACTGATTTTTCATCTCCGATAATCGGATGAACCTTAATCTTTTGCCCAATTAAAAATGACGCAGCTTTGTATTCTTCCATGATTTTAGCAGGATTTTCTTGGAGAACGCTGATTGTCTGCCCGGCAATTTCTGCGGCGAGCTGTACGCGAGACACATGATGGTTTTCTTTTGTCGGATTTTCTTCGAGTGCGCCGGCAATTTTTTTAACTTCATCAGGAAGAATTTCATTGGGCTGAATATTTACCCCGATTCCGATGATTGCAGATTCTATAGTTCCTGTTTCAAAATTTGTAAAGCCTTCAGTCAAAATGCCGGCAATTTTTTTGCGATTGTAAAAAATATCGTTTATCCACTTGATTGAAGTTTCAATTCCGTAAAGTTTTTTTATAGCGCGATTGACTGCAACTGCCGTAAATGCCGTAGTTTTTGCAGGATTCGTGATTCCCCCTTTTGGAGCGTAAATTAAGGTGAGATAAATTCCAGTTTTATACGGTGAATAAAATGTACGGCCAAGCCGGCCTCGTCCGGCAGTCTGACTTTCGGCAACGATGACTGCATTGTGATATTTTTTGCCGGCAACTGTCAACCGACCTCCGGCATCACGCAGATTTCCACAGCCAGTCAAAAGACGTTTCGCATGCGTGTTTGTGGAATCTATTTCTTTGAAATACTCGACGTGATTTTTTGCATAATCCGGAAAACGTATTTTAAATTCTTCATTGAACAATTCCAGTGAAAAAATATCTGCGTCGCCGCATAAAATATAGCCGCCGTTTGGAGTGCCTTCGATATGGCAACCCTCGCTGCGAAGCGCATTTACAGCTTTCCAGATTGCAGCGCGGCTTACATTGCATTTTTCTGCAAGAAATTCACCGGAAAGCTGATTTTGATTTGAATTATTTTGAAGAAAATTGAGGACTTTTTCTTTTGTTGTCATAGCTTTTTGTAACCTGTTTTTTATCTAAAAGCAATCATCAAAATTGCCAGCGCAACTACGAGAAAAATCATATAAATAAGAGCCAAAAGATTTGAAAGAGCAGGAAAGCAAATCAAAAGTATTCCCCAAACAATTGTAAATGCTCCCAGCGAAATTGCGACATAACCGGAACCTTTTGCCCGAAATGAGTTTTTTTGCAGAGAGGCTTCTGTTTTTTCCCGAGATGCGGAGTTGAGCCTTTGTAAAAACTTTTCTGAAAGAAAATAAATTCCTGCTGCGACAAAAGCGATTCCCGCAATTAAACTTAAGATAAACAAAATCATGGAATTTGAATCACCTCGCGAGGTTTACTTCCGTTTGCAGGACCAACAATTCCTCTTTCTTCCATCTCTTCTACAAGGCGGGCGGCGCGATTGTAACCGATTTTCAAACGGCGCTGGATATATGATGCGCTTGCTTTTCCTGCCTGAACGACAATTTCAAGAGCCTGGTCGTAAAGAGGGTCATCGTCAGCTATCGGTTCTCCAAATAAATCGCGTGCTTCATCTTCTTTGTCATCTTCAAAAAGTTCTTCATCTAGGTAATCAGGTTCGCCGTATTCTTTTACAGCTTTTACAACATCTTCAACTTCCTGATCTGTTACGAAAGTTCCTTGAATACGAATTGGAGCAGGGTCGACGGCAGAGGCGTAAAGCATATCGCCACGCCCAAGAAGTTTTTCTGCGCCAACGGTATCTATGATGATGTTTGAGTCTGTTCTGGAAGCTACCATGAACGCAATTCTCGTCGGGATATTAGCCTTTATCAGCCCTGTGATTACGTTTACAGAAGGCCGCTGGGTTGCAAGGACGAGGTGAATTCCGACTGCACGTGACATTGCCGTGAGGCGGGCTACAATGCTTTCAAGCTCTTTTCCGCTTGTTGCCATTAAGTCAGCAAATTCATCGATGATAACGACGATATACGGCAGTTTTTCGGTGCAGATTTTTTGTTCGTTTATTTTCTGATTGTAATTAGCGATGTCGCGAACGCTCATACTGTCGAGCAATGCGTAACGCCTTTCCATTTCGCACAAACACCATTGAAGAGCTTTTAGTGCTTTTTTCGGTTCTGTGATTACAGGAGTCAAAAGATGAGGAATGCTGTTATACAGTTTAAGTTCAACAACTTTAGGGTCTACGAGTATCAGTTTTACGTCGTTGAACGAGCGTTTGTACAAAATTGAAAGAATCAGAGAGTTTACACAGACAGATTTTCCAGACCCTGTTGCTCCTGCAATAAGCATGTGAGGCGTTTTTGCAAGGTCTATCAGTTGTGCTTTTCCAAGTATGTCTTTACCGAGAATCACAGGGACTGCCATTTTTGACCATTCAGGCAAATTCATCTCTATGATTTCGCGGAAGCCTACAACGCTGCGGTGCCTGTTTGGAACTTCGATTCCAACTGCCTGCTTTCCGGGGATTGGGGCAACAATTCTGACTGATTGTGCTGCAAGGCTTAGGGCTATGTTATCTTGGAGAGCAACAATCTTGCTCAGTTTTACACCCGGAGCTGGTAAGATTTCAAACATTGTGACAACAGGACCTTTTTTAATACCTATAATTTCTGCTTCAATATTGAATTCCCCAAGAGTCTGTTTAAGATTCAGTGCGGCTTGTTTTGTTTGCTCGTCGATCAACCAATACTGGTCGTCTTTATATGCAATCAGCAAATCTGTTGGGATTGTATACGGACCCTTTTTTACTGCAGTATTTGATTTTGGTGCTGATTCCTGCTGCTGTGCATTAAAAAAGTCCGAGAGCTCATCGGCTGTCAGATTGTTTGCGTACACGAGGCGTTCTTCAAAATCAGGCACAAAAGATTGCGAGACAGGGTTGCCAAACAAATCAACTCCGGAGGATTTTTTTTCGGCAGGCTCTGATTTTGTTTCATCATTTTTAATTTGTGATGCATCTTCTTTATCTTTATAGTGAGAAAGCTTATTATCTTGGTTATCCATTGAGGCTCGAATTTCCGCTTCCATCTCTGAAAAAACATCGGAAGCGTGTTCGACTTTGACAGCTTTGATTTCTTTTTCTGTTTCTAGCACTTCGTCTTCTGTTTCCTGCGGAATTTCTCGTTCTGCCTCGGCTGCTTCGGCTGATTCGGCGGGGTTCCAATACACATCGGAAAGGTCTGATTCAAAATCGTTTTCAATATCAAAGCTGTCCGTGCCGATGCCGTCTTCCTCAATTCCGATATCCGGGAAAGGGAGTGTTTCATCTTCTATATACGAGTCATACGAGTCGTCATCGTCAATATTCTGTTCTTCAACATCGTATGCCTCAAACACTGGAGCGACAGCCTCTTCTATTTTTGGCTCAATTTCCGGCTCTTTTGGAGGAAACTCTAACGCAGGGTCGTCAGCATCAAAATCTGCATCGTATTCAGGAGGAAGCGTCTGTTGCGGAGGCGGAAGGTCAGGCCATTCGAGTTCTTCTACAGAACCGTTCTGTTCCGGCTGCTCAGTAAGTGCGACAAATTCTTCCTGTGTAATCATTGAAGATGGGGTTGAATTTGTATTGTCTTCATTTGTTGAATATTCTTCCTTTTGCTCAACTTTGGAAAGTTTTGAAAGCGCTTCATCAAAAACCTGTGATTTACTTTCAGAATTCTCTTGTACGATGGTTTCTTTTGTATCAGATTCTGCGATTTGCGGTGCTTGCTGTTCTTGTTGCTCATTTTGTTTGAGGGCGGCAAAATCGTCATCATATCCTTGCGATTTAATTTTGTGTTTTAGGTTTTTTTTTGCAATTTTATCAGCCAAAATTCCTGCGGCAAAATATTCAATTACAACAAGCATAACGCCAGTTACAATTGTTACGGCAATTTTTACTTCGGGAAAAGATGTATTGTCCAGGTTGATAATTGAACGGCATATATTTTCTGTGATTACACAAGTAAAAAATGGTACAAGAGCTGTTAAAAATCGCATCGTTTTTCTTGCAGTCCATTCAGAAGCGAAACATGAAAGGCTTGCTGTCAAAAGGAATGCAGGAATCAAAATGCTTGAAAATCCATAAACGGAATAAAGCATATCGCCAAGCAAAAATAAGATGTTATTGTGTCCAGGTCCTGCTGCGCCGAAGTCTAGCGGTAAAAGAATCATGCTTATTGAAAAAAGAGCAGCGAGAGCTAAAAGGACAGCTCCGGTAATAATGCTGTATTTATTAGATGCTTTCATAGTTCCATTATCGGAAAAACAAAAAAACTTTTTAGCATTAAAAACGATTTATTTTTTGCTGCTTTTTTATTTGATTTTTGTTGTTTGAAAATTGTAAAAGCTGTTATAATCATATTTATGAAAGCTTCAAATATTAAAACAGTCGGTGTTTTGACTTCCGGCGGAGATGCTCCCGGTCTTAATGCTGCAATCAGAGCGTTGTGTATTGCTGGCAAAGCAAAATACGGGATAAAATTTATTGGTATTCACAATGGATATCGCGGTCTTATTGACAATGATACTTTCAAGATGGATTCTATCGATCTTGACTCTCTAATTTCATCAGGTGGAACGATACTTGGGACTTCGCGAGTAAAGCCTTTTAAAAATCCGGTTCCAGATCCGAAAACAGGTTTGCTTCCTATAGATGCAATAAAAGAAACTTTCAAAAAGAATAAATTTGATGCACTTGTGTGTCTTGGCGGGAACGGAACAAATACGACTGCTTATCAACTGTCTCAGGAAGGATTTAATGTAATCGGAATGCCGAAGACAATTGATAACGATATAGTCGGCTCTGATGAGACATTCGGGTTTCACACTGCAATAGATGTTGCAACTCAGGGAATTGCGGCAATCAGGACAACTGCAAAAAGTCACAGCCGTGCGATGGTTGTTGAAATTATGGGGCACAAAGTCGGCTGGCTAGGACTTTATTCGGGAATAGCAGGAAATGCCGATGTTATTCTTTTGCCGGAAATTCCATACGACATTAAAAAGATTGCTAAACATTTAAAAGCAAAAAAAGAAGCTGGGCAGAACAATTTTATCATAGCATGCTCTGAAGGTGCTTTGAGCGTTGAAGAATCGAAACTTGAAAAGAAGGAATTCAAAAAAGCTCGAGAAGCAGCGACGCAGTCTGTGGCTTTCCGTGTTGCAAAGGAAATCGAAGAGGAAACCGGCGTTGAAACGCGGACTTCTGTTCTTGGATATCTGCAACGCGGCGGTTTTCCGTCGCCTTACGACATTCTTTTGGCAACTCGGCTTGGAGCTGCTGCGGCAGATTTTCTTGCTAACAAACAGTTTGGAAATCTTGTAGCGATAAAAAATGGACAAATCGTGGCAACCCCTTTGAGTGTCGTTGCGGGACAGGTAAAATCGATTTCAGAAAATGATCAGATGTTACAAACCGGACGAGATTTAGGGATTTGTTTTGGTGACTAAGGCAAAAACGGTGGCAACAGGGGATTTTAAGTGCCATCGCTGTGCCGTATGTGATGGGTATGGTTGTTTGGGGCAGCTTCCAGGTTTCGGAGGCGTTTATGAAAGCAAAAACTTTCAGCTAAACTATGAAGCGTGGAAAGAACTCTATGAGCGTGCAATTGCAAACGGCAAAGCTGATGAACTCGATGTAATTAAAATAAAGCCTTCGACGATTCGTTGTGGTCCTGTTACAGGAGCTGTTGAAAACATCGGTTATGCACAGGAAGCTGATTTTTATTTTCCTTATTTAAAAAATGCGTTCGACAGCGGAATCGGACTCTGCGTAGGCGACGGGTGTCCCGACGAAAAGCTCAAGTTCGGAGTTGAAGCTGTCGTTAAAATCGGGACAAAGGCGGCATTTTTCCTAAAACCGTATCCTCAAGATAAACTGCGACAGCGGATTGAATTTGTAAAACCTCATGCAGAATATATCGGAATTGATATAGACTCTTACAACATCGTTACAATGCGAAATCTTGTCAATCTTGAGCGGAAAACTGCTTATCAACTCGAAGAACTAAGAAAAATTGCCGGGGTCCCGTTTGTAATAAAAGGGGTCTTCACAGATGAAGACATTGAGCTTGTCAAAGAATTAAAGCCTGATGTCGTCTATGTCTCTAATCACGGGGGGCGCGTAGAGACGAGGATTGGCAGCAGTGGAGATTTCCTTGCAGAGCATTCGCAAGAGCTAAAAAAATACTGCAGTGAAATTTGGGTAGATGGCGGAATAAGGTCGCATCGGGACGTTCAGACGGCTGTTTTTTATGGAGCTGATAAAGTTGTAATTGCACGTCCTCTGATTCACGCTACATTCGATGAGCATTATCCTAGAACTATCAAACACTTTCTTTAATTTTCTCTTTTAACGATTTGTTTTTCTTGACATCAACTCTGTATTTTTGTATTATGCACCCAATACAACGGCACGGCAGTGCAAAACTAAAAAAATTTACGAGGCAGGGATAAATGGAATATCAGTTTACAGATGATAAACCTATTTACGTGCAGCTTATGGATTATTTTAAAGTTCAGATTGTCTCCGGAGAATTGCAGGAAGGCAGCCGCCTTGAATCTGTCAGGGATTTGGCAGTCAAAGCAAGGGTTAATCCGAATACAATGCAAAAAGCGTTGTCTGAACTTGAGAGAATTGGACTTGTCAGAACAGAGCGCACGGCAGGAAGGTTTATCACAGACGACAAGGAACGTATAAAAAAAATGAAGCAAGATATCGCCGAAGAAGAGATTTTTTTATTTCTCAACAAGATGAAGTCTTTGGGATTTGAAAAAAGAGATGTAATGGAATTGCTTGATAAAAAGTTAAAAACAAATCACGAAAAAACTGTGGAGAATAAAGTATGAGTCCTGTAATGGAATGTAAAAATCTTACAAAAAAATATGGCGACAAAATCGCACTCAACGGAATAAATCTTGAGATTCCGAGCGGTGAAATTGTCGGGCTTTTGGGACCAAACGGGAGCGGAAAGACGACAATGTTGAAAATCGCTGCAGGTTTGCTCAAACCGACTTCCGGCAAGATTTCTGTCTGTGGACTGGAGCCCGGAGCGGAATCTAAAATGCAGATTGCTTATCAGCCTGATAGAGTTTACATAAACAGCTGGCTTGACGTGAACGGGCTCGTAAAAATGATGTCTGACTTTTACACAAATTTTAACAAAGACAAAGCGCATGATATGCTCTGCAAACTCAAAGTCGACCCGAAACAAAAACTTAAAAAAATGTCGAAAGGGACAAAAGAAAAAGTTCAGCTTGTTATGACGATGAGCCGGGAAGTTCCATTTTATATCCTAGATGAACCGATAGGAGGAGTCGACCCTGCTGCCCGAGATTTTATCTTGAACACGATAATCAGCAATTACAGCGAAAACTCTACGGTTTTGATTTCAACTCATTTAATAAGCGATGTTGAATTTGTTTTGAATCACATCATTTTCTTAAAGGAAGGGCAGATTGTCAGACAGGGAAATGCAGACGATATTCGGCAGGAGACGGGTATGTCTATAGACTCGTTATTTAGGGAGGAATTCAAATGCTAACAAAAACAAATCGTTCGAGGAATTCGTTTTCTTTTATTGGAAAAGTTTTTAAATATGAATTCGGAGCGCTTGCTCATACATTGCTTTTTGTATATGCCGTTGCGGCAGTCGTTTCTTTTTTAATTGGGTTTTGGTGGAATAACTTCTTTATCAGCAAAGATACAGCTGAAGAGTTGTACAATTATTACATGGAAGTTTATTCTTTTTCATTGTTGTTTTTTATAATCACCTCAACAGCGATGATTTCTATCACTTTGCTCATGATAGAACGGCGCTTTAAAAAGAGTGTCTTCGATGATGAAGCGTATTTGAATATGACTCTTCCTGTGACTACTGGGGAACATCTTTGCGGAAGAATCCTCGCCTCGTTTTTGTGGGGATTGATTTTATTTTTTGCGATTGCAATATGTGTGTTGTGTTATCAACTTCCTCTTTTCAAAGTCTTTTTTACAAGGGAATATTTGAATTATGTATTTTATGGAAGTGCGTTTGGACCTGAGTCGTTTATGACGCGTTTACCGGTTCCTAAGGGAGCATATATTTTTCTCACCGTTCTGAACACAATTTTACTGATGATTGAATACATAACTTTTGTTTTTATGGTCGAGGCGATTGCGAATCTTGCAAAAAATCATAAAAAGCTTGTGGAAGCTCTTACAACAATTATTATAATAACTGCTTATTTTGTTATCAGGGTTTTTCTTTTGAAGATTAAAGGCAGTGAAAATTCTCTGATACCTTCTATTTTGTATGCAGCATTTACAATTGTTGCGATAGCCGCAAATTATGCCACAAGTTATGTGCTGATAAATAAAAAATTTAATCTCGAATAAACGTCCACAAAAGTTTTATAAAGCAAAACAGTCAAAAAGAGGTTGCCGTGTAGTGAAATATTTTGCTCTGCACGGCATATGCGTTTAATTCCCATTTTTCCCACAGTCATCGTTTGCAGAGTTGTGCAGATATAAAAATCTGTTGATATAGCCGGTTTTTGTTCAATTATACTAAAAGTATTTACACTCACTGAACTTTACTCTATTATTTATTGCAAATGAAAAATGATTTTTTTATACAATCACAAAGGAGGATTAGTTATGAAAAAATTTGTTAAACTTGTTGCAGTTGCCCTTGCTGTTTTTGCAGTTTGTTCTTGCGGTGATAAAGCAACTGATACAATAAAAATCGGTGGGATTTTCCCACTGTCAGGTGGAGTTGCCGTATACGGCGTTGAATGTAAAAAAGGGATAGACCTTGCTATTGAAGAAATCAATGAAGCTGGCGGAATTAATGGTAAAAAGATTCAACTCATAAGCGAAGATGATGAAGGAAATCCTGACAAAACTGTAAACGCTTTTAAAAAGCTCACTTCTAAAGACGGAGTAAAAATCATAATCGGGTCTCTCACTTCTGGATGCACACAGGCTATTACAACACTTTCTCAGGTAGGAAAAATTGTTCAGATTGCTCCTGCTGCAACAGCTCCTGTGATTACAGAGGCAGGTAATTACATTTTCCGCGCATGTTTTATAGACCCATTTCAGGGAACTGTCGGTGGAAAATTCTCTGTAGAAACTCTTCATGCTAAAAAAGCTGCTGTTCTTTATGATGTCGGAAACGACTATTCAGTTGGTCTATACGAAAATTTTAAAGTTGCTTTTGAAAAAAACGGCGGTAAAATTGTCGCTGCTGAATCTTATGCAACTGGCGATAAAGATTTCAACGCTCAGCTTACAAAAATTAAAAACGCAAATCCCGGTGTAGTGTATCTCCCAGATTATTACGGAACTGTTGCTCTCATTGCAAAACAGCTTCGTGCGCAAGGAATTAACACTCCAATCGTCGGTGCAGACGGCTGGGATGGACTTACGGCAAATGCTGGGGAAGAAGTTTTGAACGGTTATTATTCAAATCATTATGCAGTAGATTCCACAGAGCCTGAAGTTCAGAAATTCGTTTCTTCATTCCGTGCAAAGCACAACGAAGATCCAAATTCGTTTGCAGCACTCGGATACGATTGTGTTTACATGATTAGAGATGCCATTGCAATGGCAGGGACAACTGACGGCACTTCTGTTGCCGCAGCTCTTGAAAAGACAAACGGCAGATATGTAACAGGACACCTTACATTTGATGAAAAACACAATCCTGTAAAATCGGCTGTAATGCTCGAACTTGTAAAAGGAAGTGATGGAAAACTTACAACAGCTTATAAGACAACTGTAAATCCGTAATCTGGCGAAGCTAGTTATTTTTTAATTAAACAATAATGGAGGATAAAGTTGAATTCTGGTTCTATGTTTCTACAGCAACTGATAAACGGGTTGTCGCTGGGAAGTATTTATGCGTTGATAGCTCTCGGCTATACAATGGTTTACGGAATTGTAAAGCTCATCAACTTTGCCCACGGTGATATCATGATGATAGGTGCTTATGCAGGCTACTTTGTACTCGTCGCATTCGGGTTGACAGCCATGGGGTCTGTAAATGTAACAGCTTTGAGCCTTGCATTCGCATTTGTAGGGTCTATGGTTGTTTGTGCTCTTCTTGCAGTCGTTATTGAAAGATTTGCTTACAGACCGCTGAGAAATGCTCCTAGACTGAATTCTTTGATAACGGCAATTGCTGTAGAACTTATTCTCCAAAATACAATGCGTGTACTTCCGTTTGTGGGACCAGACCCGCGCCAATTCCCAACGATGGCGACAAAAAATTTTGCGCTTGGTTCAATTTCCATTTCAAATATCCAGCTGATTGTGATTGTGTTCAGTGCCGTTTTAATGCTTGTTTTAAACTTTATCGTCAACAAAACAAAAACAGGAAAAGCAATGCAAGCTGTTTCTTACGATATGAAAGCAGCGAGTTTGATGGGGATTTCGGTAAACAAGACAATTGCAATTACGTTTGTCATCGGGTCTGTTCTTGCAGGGGCAGGAGGAATTCTCTATGCAACCGCATATCCTCAGATTGACCCTGTCATGGGATATATGCCGGGGCTTAAAGCGTTTATCGCAGCTGTTCTTGGCGGAATAGGCTCTATACCAGGTGCAATGCTTGGAGGAATTATTCTTGGCATCGCAGAAACTCTGACAAAAGGATTTCTCTCATCACAGTATGCAGATGCAATTTCATTTTCAATACTGATTATCATTCTTTCTGTGAAGCCGACCGGCATTTTTGGGAAAAAGATTACTGTAAAGGTGTAGGAAGACTGTTTATGAAAAAAAAAGTATTTAGAAACATGATGATTCCCGGCATAATTGCGGTTTTGTTTGTATTACTTCCGGCAATTTTAATTCAGTTTGGAGCAATCAATCCATATACTGCACAGATTCTGACTTTGTCTGGAATCAATGCAATCATGGCGCTCAGTGTAAACATCATCTGTGGTATTACGGGGCAGCTTTCGCTCGGTCAGGCAGGTTTTATGGCACTTGGTGCATATTCTACAATCATTTTGACACTGAACGCTAAAATTCCGCTGCCGGTTGCGATTATCCTTGCCGGACTTTTCACTGCATTTTTAGGTTTTTTGATAGGGTTTCCAACATTGAAGCTTGAAGGCGACTATCTTGCAATCGTGACTTTGGGATTCGGTGAAATTATCAGAGTCGTGCTTGTAAACTTAAAAAAATGGACAGGCGGCCCGAATGGAAAACAGTTTCCAACGATTTTGACTCTCAACGCAACTGCTGCTTATCTTGCGATTATAGGAACGCTTGTGCTAATCATAATCTTGCTGATGAATTTTATCCGTTCAACTTACGGTCGTGCGATTCTTGCAGTCCGCGAAGATGAAATTGCAGCAAACTCTTCAGGCATCAGCGTATTTAAATATAAAATGATAGGTTTTGTAATCGCTTCGTTTGTTGCAGGAATTGGAGGCGCACTTTACGTTTCATTTATAGGATTTGTAAAGCCGGAGCAGGCATCGTTTACAAAAAGTATAGATTATCTTATTTTCGTAGTTCTCGGAGGAATGGGCTCTACAACTGGAAGCATACTTGCCGCTTTTGTCCTGACATATTTGCAGGAATTTTTGCGTTTCTTGCAGAATTACCGTCTGCTGATTTACCCGATAATTTTAATCATAGTGATGCTGTTCCGTCCCAAAGGGCTTATGGGAATCAACGAGATTTCATTTGTCGGGCTGTGGGAAAAATTTTCAAATATGGTCAAAAATATAAAAAATAAATCTACAAGCGAGGTCGAAAATGAGTGAAAAAAAATTAGTTCTCGAAGCTACTGATATTTCTATTATTTTCGGTGGACTCTGCGCTGTCAACGGATTTTCCGGTGAATTACGGGAAGGGGAACTTGTAGGTTTGATTGGTCCGAATGGAGCCGGCAAAACAACTTTATTCAACATGTTGAGTGGAGTTTACACGCCGACATCAGGGCAGCTTTCATTTTGGGATAAAGACGGCAGAGTTCACGTAATCAACAAGATGAGTCCGGCTCAGTTGAATAAAATCGGAATAGCCAGAACTTTTCAAAATATCCGTTTGTTTGGAAAGCTGACAGTTGCAGACAATGTTAGAATTGCGCTCCACAACTCAAGGACAGTCAACCCGCTCGACGTTTTGTTCAGAACTTCAAAGTTCCGCCGCGATGAAAAGATGATGACTGAAAAGGCTATGCAGCTTTTGAAACTTTTTAAAATTGACAACAAAGCCGATGAATATGCAAAAAATCTTCCGTATGGCGAACAGCGCAAACTTGAAATCGTACGAGCGCTCGCTTCTAAGCCAAAACTCCTTCTTCTCGACGAACCTGCAGCCGGAATGAATGGGCAGGAAACTGAAGAGTTGATGGAAATGATCGGTTTTATACGCAGAGAATTCAACCTGACGATTCTTTTGATTGAGCATGACATGAAACTCGTAATGGGGATATGCGAAAGAATTATGGTCTTGAACTACGGAAAAATCATTGCATCGGGAAAACCTGAAGAAATAAGAACGAATCCGCAGGTTATAAAAGCTTATCTTGGTTCGGAGGCTGTTTGATGGCTATACTAGAAGTAAAAAATCTTTCTGTCTCGTACGGGGCTATCAAAGCTCTCAGAAATATTTCATTTTCAGTTGAGCAAGGCGAAATCATCTCTCTGATTGGTTCAAATGGGGCAGGAAAAACGACGACGCTTCACGCAGTCTCAAATATTATCAAAAAAAATGAAGGGCAGGTGTTTTTTGAGGGCGAAGATATAACAAATCTTTCTCCAGATAAAATCGTTGCAAAGAATTTGATCCATGTTCCGGAAGGAAGACGCATATTTCAGAATCTGACTGTCAGAGAAAATCTTGAACTCGGAGCTTTCCTCAGAAAAGATAAAGACGGAATCAATGATGATATGGAAAATGTTTTTGAACTTTTTCCACGTTTAAAAGAACGAATTAAGCAAAATGCAGGAACTTTGAGTGGCGGAGAGCAGCAGATGCTCGCCATTGGGCGAGGAATTATGGCTAAGCCAAAAGTTCTTCTCCTTGACGAGCCTTCTATGGGGCTTGCTCCTATTCTTGTCGACGAAATATTCTCGATTATCCAAAAAATCAACGGACAGGGAACTACAATTCTCGTTGTTGAGCAGAATGCGTACAAAGCTCTTTCAATTGCAGACCGTGCTTACATTTTGGAGACCGGTTCAGTTACAAAAAGTGGAGATGCAAAAAAGCTTGCGGTTGATGATTCTGTTCGTGCTGCATATCTTGGCGGCTGATGATTGCAATTGCTTTTAAGGTAAGTTGTAGTAAAATAACTAAAGAGGAAATTCTATGATAATTAAAACTGTGATGACACCTAATCCGATTTACGTTTCGCCGGATACAAGTTTGACAGAAGCAAAAAATTTGATGACAAAACACAATATCAACAAGTTGCCTGTAATCGATAAAAAAAACAGACTTGCAGGAATTGTAACAAAAAATGACCTTGCAAAGGCAGGTCCATCGGATGCAACTACGCTCGATGTTTACGAAATAGGATATCTGCTTTCTAAATTGACAGTAGAAAAGGTAATGACAAAAAAAGTTTTGGTTGTCTCTGAAGATGAAGTTGTTGAAGAAGCTGCAAGGATTATGGTTGAACACGATATCGGTTGCTTACCTGTAATGAAAGACGATATTCTTGTCGGTATTGTCACGGAAAGCGACTTGTTCAGGTTGTTTACAGAGATTTTTGGAGCCAGCCAGCCCGGAATTAGAATCAACCTTGAATCGGCAGACAAACCCGGCGTCCTCAGCGGAATTATGACAAAAATTGCAGCATTGAACGGAAACATAATTTCGGTTGTAACAAGAGAGTCAAAAAAAGTTGGCGACAGGCGGTTTACAATCAAAGCGACTGGAATCACATTAAATCAGATGAAGCAGATTTTAAAAGAATGTGATTTAGTCGCTGAAGATATAAGAGAGATAAAATAGATTATCTTTCAAAACGAACGGATACATCTTTTAGATGCTCTATGATTGCCAAATGCTGCGGACAGATTTCTTCACATTGACCACAGCTTATGCAGTCGCTCGCTTTGCCAAACGATTTTGTAAAGTTTGCATAGTATTCAAGTTGAATAGTCCAACCTGCGGTTCCGTTCGGATCTTGTTTTAAATCTGCATTGTAAAGGGCGAAATATTTTGGAATCGCGATTTTTTGTGGGCAGCCGCCTGTACAATACGAACAGCCTGTACAAGGAATTGCGTTTGAATCGGAAAGAATTTTTACAGCCTTGCGAATAATAGACTTTTCTTCATCATTTAGCGGATGGAAATCTTTCATATAAGAAGTGTTGTCTTCTATCTGTTCCATATTGCTCATTCCCGACAAAACCATTTCAACGCCTGGGTGCGAAGCTGCAAAGCGAATTGCCCATGACGCAATGCTTGCTTTTGGATTATATTTTTTAAACATTGTTTCGATTTCTTCGCCAACGTTTACGAGTGTTCCGCCTTTTACAGGTTCCATGATGATGATAGGTTTGTTGTGCTTGACGCAAACGTCGTAGCAAGCTTTTGAGCGGACCCCGGGATTGTTATAGTCGAGATAGTTCAACTGAATTTGAACAAATTCCATTTCAGGATGTTCTGTTAAAACTTTGTCTAAAAGCTCAGGACAGTCATGAAATGAAAAACCAACGTGGCGGACAAGCCCTTCTGATTTTTTTTGCATAACAAAATCAAAAACTTTCAATTTGTCATAAGTGTCAAGTGAATGGATGTTGACGTCGTGAACTAAGTAGTAATCAAAATATCCCGCCCCGGTGTGTTCAAGTTGCCCGTTGAATACTTTTTCACAATCGCTTTCTGAATGAATATAAGCCGAATGAAGTTTTGTCGTCAGTGTAAATTTGTCGCGAGGGTAGCGGCCTACAAGAATTTCTTTAGCAGCAGATTCGCTCTTTTCACCGCAGTACATAAGTGCTGTGTCAAAATAAGTAAATCCTTGTTCCATAAAACAATCTACCATCTTTTTGCAAAGTTCAATATTGATGTCGCCATCTTTGTTTGAACGAGACGGAAGACGCATAAGCCCAAAACCGAGTTTTTTGGCATTATTAAAAATATTGTTACTCATATTAAAAGTATAAACCCGAGCATGCTATATTTCAATGAACGAAAGTATATAAAAATAGTAAATAATGAAAAATAAGGCATGAATTAAGCTCATGCATTTATAAAAAAAACACGCATTGTTGTAGATTCGGAAAATATTGATTTTGGAAAGTTTTATGAATGCTACAATTTTTGAAAACATGCTTTCCTGCTCTTGATCAGTTCTTCAAGGCTATACGATGCGTTCGCAGAACTTGTAGAGGGAAGTTCGTAAAGCAAAAACTTTTGTTTTGGCTGGTTAATTTTCGTTGTTATCTCCTTTCGGTTGTCAAATTTTATTGCCATTTGATCATTTTGTTTCCAATATCTATAAAAATATTTTGCCGCCGTCATTCCGTTTAATATGATTTTATTTACTTTTGTTTCTGCCAAAATTTTTTCAATTTCTGGTGTCGACGGCACAACATCTGTGATGCTGCTATCGGAAAAGCCTCGGATATTGCATTCTTTGATGCTGTCGAAAAGTGCGATGTGATGACGTTTGAGAAATGATTTTTTTTCTTCGATTGTCAGAGGAGCGCCGGCTGCGATTTCAGGTTCAAAAATCGCCATCAGAACTTTCCAAAATCTGTTCTGCTTATTTCCGTAAAAAAATCCTGTTTCTCGTGACTTTACAGAAGGCAAACTGCCAAGTATGAGTACAGTTGAGTCCGAGTCGTAAAAAGGTTCAAAAGGCTGAACTACGTGAGTGTATTCTATTGGCATTTTAAATCTCAAAATACTTTTGCAGTTTCAACATCAGATGATTTTGCATAAAAACTTATCGATAAGCATTTCCGGGTAATATGAGAGTTTTGCTTTTCTCAATCCTTCAATTCCTAAATCTTCTTCGCGGTTTATGTATTTTGTCTTCACTGTTTTTGCAAATTCCATGTTTATGATTGCATAGCCGCCGTCGTGGGCAAAGGGAGAGATGCATTTTTCAAAGTGGATATCTGTAACATCTGTGCTCAATTCGCTTGCAAGACAAAACGCAAACGGTTTTTCTTCTTCATAAACAATTCCGCCGGACATTCCGCATGTTTTTGAAAAAAACTCAAAATTGTCAAAAACTTCAAAAATCATAAGTTTTTCATTTTGCAAATCTGCAAGAGAATCGTTTTTATCTTCATTTTCAATACTCTCGGAAAGCCATGTGTTTTCGACCTCGCGGGCTGCATCAAGATTTTCCGGAGAAAGTTTTTCAAAGCGGAAATTTGGGTGCTTCTTTTTAAATTGATTTACGTGATTTCGTTTTTTGCTGTAAGTTTTGCCCGGAAGCTTTGCAAGATTTTCTGAAAGATAAATATAATCGCTTAGTTCCGGCAGCTCTATAACTTCTACATTTTTTAAAAATTGTAAGAGTTTGTCTTTTTGCTGCTCTGTGACATTCCTGAATTTCAGCTCGCACCCATATTCCTTTGAGTCTTCAACAATGAGGTTGAGCGCGCTGTTCAGCTCTGAATTATCGCCTTCGATGTTGTGTGGAAAACAATAGACAGGACATTTTCCTTTGTAATATTTTTCAAAAATCCAGCCGCCATTTATCGAGATGCTGGAATTAAATTTTTTCCCATATAGAATAGAATTAACTGCACTGTAATTGTTTGCAAGAACGTTGTTGTTGATTGCACATTTTTGCAGTTGTTCAACATTATCAAAATTTGCAGGTTGCCAGTTCAAAATTCACCTCAGCACGATTATACAAAATTTTGAAAAGTTAATCATAGGGTGGAGAAAATTTTTTGTCTGCAATCTGCATGGGAGCGCAAGTTCAGGAGCCGCTCTCGGTTGGCATGCGAGGAATCAGAGTAACTTTTTATTAATTTTTTTGTTTGCATTATATGACCGTTATTGGTATGTTTAAATAAACAAAATACAGGAGCGTCACAATGGATATGAATGAAGCTTATTTATCAAAGACTAAAGACACGGCAAAAAACGAAAAACAGAAATTTATGGTTCGCACTTATGGCTGGATGGGGCTTGCTCTGCTTATCAGCGCAGTCAGTGCATTTTTTACAGTTAGCAATTCCGCTCTTTTGAAGCTTTTATTTTCAAATGGTGCGATGGGATTTTTTGTTCTTGCAATTGTCGAAATCGGGCTTGTAATCTGGCTATCTTCGGCAATCAGAAAGATTTCGGTTGGAGCTGCGGCGATTGCTTTTATAGTCTATGCAGTCATAAACGGCGCTACATTGTCGTCGATTTTCTTTGTGTATCAGCTAGGTTCAATTATGAACGTTTTTATTGTTGCGGCTTTGATGTTTTGCGGAATGGCAGTTTACGGTGCACTTACAAAACAAAACCTCGCATCAGCAGGGCGTTACTTGATTATGATTTTGTGGGGCGTGTTGATAGCATCTCTATTAAACATTTTCTTTAAGTCTTCAAAGCTGGATTGGTTGATTTCTTTAGTTTCTGTAGTTTTGTTTGCGGGGCTTACCGCTTATGATTCTCAGAGAATAT
Organism: Treponema sp. Marseille-Q3903; assembly: GCF_014334335.1. Taxonomy (NCBI): domain Bacteria; kingdom Pseudomonadati; phylum Spirochaetota; class Spirochaetia; order Treponematales; family Treponemataceae; genus Treponema; species Treponema sp. Marseille-Q3903. The sequence goes on along the minus strand of NZ_JACSEU010000001.1, from coordinate 182,038 downwards.
ACAATGCGGCAGGCTATGCTTCTGATTCAGAAGTTTGCAAAAAAGCGGCTATTTTTGGAGCACTTCAACTGTATCTTGATTTTATAAATATTTTCCTTAGCCTTTTGAGATTGTTCGGCAAAAGAAGATAAAAAGGCTTGAATTTAAAACTTGCAAAATATAAAAAAAAGGCAGGCAATCGCTTTGCTCAAAGCGGTTGCCTGCCTTTTTGCCTAAATTAGAATCTGTAGCCGATTCCTGACATCAATGCAAATGAAATAGTGTTTCTGTCAAAAAATTCGCTAATAAATCCAACTTGAATAGGAAAATAGAGATGTCTTACAAAAAGAAAATCGATTCCAAATCCGAACCCTGCCATTGCAATATTGCGTGTATATGGGGTGTACGTTGAAACAGTTTGATTAGTTGCGCTGTCAAAATATGATTGATATTCAGTGCCTTTTTCATATCTAAAACCGCCCAATCCCCACAAATAAAGGCGCGTATTAAACCAGTTGCCTGCTCTGGTTTCGTAAAGTTGATACGACAATTGAATATTAGTGTTGACATTAACGTCAGACTCATAATGGATTCCAAAGTCAAAATTAAATCCCAATCTATTTTCAAAAATATGTCCGTATTCCAAATCAAAGAAAGGGTGTTCGCTGATCAAATATTTTAAGCCGAGTTCATCTCTAAATCCAAAACCCTTTTTCTGAACGGGCGCATCTGAATTGTCCTCTTGTGCAAAAACTGCTGTCGCTGAAAGCAAAAACAAGACTGTAAAAACTGACAATAATTTTTTCATAAAATTCTCCTAAAAAAACGAAAAACCTTTAAGTTTTGTGTGACTTAAAAGTTTATGATATTTATATTATATACCAAAGTTATTAAAATTACAAATTATGGAACAAGTCGATATTCTTCAAAACGGGAATAAAATTATTCAAGATTCAGAGCGCTTCCAGTTCGGAATTGATGCAGTTCTTCTCGCTGATTTTGCAGCATCAAATGTCCGCAGAGGAGCAAAACTCTGTGAACTTGGGACAGGGACTGGGATTATTCCGCTTTTGATGGAAAGTCGCTGTGATTCAGCACATTTTACCGCGCTTGAAATACAACAAGAATCTGCTGATATGGCGAGGCGCAGCGTAAAATTAAACGGGCTCGAATCAAAGATTGAAGTCGTAAATGCAGATATAAAAAAAGTGAGTTTTCTTTTTGCAAAGCACAGTTTTTCAGATGTTGTTTCAAATCCTCCGTATATGAATGATAAAATCGGTGTTTCAAACCTGAATCAGGCTCTTGCAATTGCTCGTCATGAAATTTTGTGCAATCTGGAAGATGTCGTTGCTGCTGCCGATTATCTGCTTGCTCCTCATGGGAAATTTTTCATTGTTCACAGACCTTCGAGGCTCGGAGAAATTTTTGCAAGTTTTGCCCGTCACAATCTTGAACCAAAAAGAATGCGGGTTGTTTATCCTTTTAGGGACGAAAATGCAAATATCGTTTTAATTGAAGCGAGAAAAAACGCCAATCCGGATTTAAAGGTGGAGCCTCCTCTCATAGTGCGAGAGCCTGATGGAAGTTATACAAAAGAAATCGATGAAATTTACAAATCGTTTACAAAGCTTTAATAAAGTTGTCTACGAGTTTTACAGTTTTGTTCAGAAAAGTTTCGTCAGTTGGCAATGCAAATAGACTTCCTGCTCCACTTTCCGGGTTTTGACGAACGGTTTCCTTTTTCTTCACAATGTAAAAATCCCTCTGTTGAATAATTATTGCACTTATTATAGATGAAGCTTCTTTAAGTTCTTTATCAGTTTTTCCCGAAATCTTACCTGTCAGCGAAAATTCTCGCAGAATCTTAAATATCGAATCGATTATATCTTCTGTTTCTTTTTCAACAATTTTAAGAGCTTCAAGCTGAAAGTATTGTTCTGTATGGACAAGTGTATAAATCTCAAAAAAAGGTTCGTTTTCATAAAGGTCAAAATATCGTGTGATAAGTTTTTTAAACTGTGTTGATGGATTGATTTTATTGCTTTTGATTGCTTCTAGCGTTTTTGCTGGTAAAAAACTGACATCGGCAACTTGTTTTGCGCAGTATTCCAAAGTTGCGCCGTACATTGCATCTCGGCTTTCAAAGTGATTGTAGAGCGATGCCTTTTTTATTTCCAAAATTTCAGACACATCTGCAAGAGATGTTGCTCCGGCGCTTTTTTCGAACGCACTTTTTATAAATGCCTGAATAATTTTTTCTTGAGAAATATTTTTTTTGCTCATATTTCTTTTATCGGAAACTAACACTTATTAGTTTACAATTTATACAAATCTTGGGTAGTTTCAGAATTTTTAACTATGGAAATGAAAAAAAAGGCTCTTGCTTTACTCTTGAAAGTTATATATACTGAGTCAAAATGACAAAAAGCAACCAAAGTGTCATTTATCCTGAAAACTTAATTTTGGAAATTGGAGATTAGTAGTATGATTTTTGATGATAGCTACACGGTTCCTAAAATGATTAAAGACTCTGCTGAAAAGTATGCAGAGATTCCCGCTCAGATGAAAAGAACACCGGAAGGTGAATTTGAACCTGTTTTATACAGAGAGATGTTTCAACTTGCACTTGATTTTGGAGCAGCTCTTTTGAGCCTTGGTATTGCTCGTGAAGAAAAAATAGGGCTTATCTCCGATAACCGCGCTGAATGGTTTCAGGCAGATCTCGGCATTATGGCGATTGGTGCAATTGATGTACCTCGCGGTTGTGATGCAACTTTGAATGACCTTGAAAAAATTCTCTCTATAACAGAGGCAAGATACGTAATTGCTGAAAATGAAGCTCAAGTTTCAAAACTTTTGGGGATAAGAGATACAATTCCAACGCTTGAAACTATCATATGTTTTGAAAACAATGTGAAATCTAAAGTTGTTGAAGAAGCGTCAAAAGCAAAGGTAAAAATCCTCTTTTTTGAAGAGCTGATGAAAGAAGGTCAAAAATGGCGCATTGAACACAACGGGGCAGTTGAAGCAGAGCTTGAGAAAGGAAAAGGAGACGATGTTGCAACAATAATCTTTACATCAGGAACAACAGGAACTCCAAAAGGTGTAATGCTGACTCACAAAAATTTCCTTGCTCAGCTAGACGAAATTCCTGAGCGTATTTTCTTAAATCCCGGAGACAGAGCTCTGTGCGTTCTTCCTGTTTGGCATGTTTTTGAACGCGAAGTAGAATATGTAATCACAATTCAGGGAGCTACGCTTTGTTATTCAAAACCTGTAGGCTCTATTCTTCTTGCCGATTTTAAAAAGATCAATCCTTCAATTTTGCCGGCTGTTCCTCGCATTTTTGAAGCTGTTTACGACGGCGTTACAAAAAAGATGCGCAAAACAGGCGGTATTGTCCTTAAAATGTTCAACTTTTTTGTTGGAGTTGCAAAAGTTCAGAAGCGCATGAGCCGACTGATGTTCAACCAAAACGCTTGCACAACGAGCTATAAACCTGTTTTGTGGTGGTTCTTGTTCCTCATTCCATGGACATTGTTGTGGCCGCTTTACTGGCTTGGAGATTTAATTGTTTTTAGAAAAATCAAGGCTATGCTTGGAACGAATTTCCGTGCAGGAGTTGTAGGCGGAGGTGCTTATCCTAAATTCATAGATGAGTTTTTCTGGGCAATTGGTGTTGAAATTGTTGAAGGATATGGACTTACAGAAACGGCTCCAATCGTTGCGGTTCGACCTATAGCGGCACCGATTTTCAGAACAATCGGTTCTGCAATCCGTGGCGTAGAGGCGAGGGTTGTTGATCCTGTAGACGGATTTGTTCTCTCGCGTGGACAACAGGGAGTTCTTCAAGTTAGAGGTCCTACTGTCATGAAAGGGTATTACAAACGCCCTGATTTGACTGCAAAGGTTATAAACGAAGAAGGCTGGCTCGATACCGGAGACCTTGCTGTGATGACAATTCACAATGAAATCCAGATAAAAGGTCGAATTAAAGATACGATTGTTCTTCGCGGTGGGGAAAACCTTGAGCCTCTTCCAATTGAGACAAAATTATCTGAATCACGCTATATAAAGCAGGCTGTTGTCGTTGGACAGGATATGCGTTATCTTGCAGCGCTTATTTTAGTAGATGAAGATGAAGTCAAAAACTACGCAGCTTTCAACGGCGTTCAATATGATACATTTGAAAATCTGTTGAACTCGGAAGTCATTCAAAAACTGTATGAAACTGAAATTGCAGATCTTATCAGTTCAAAAAACGGATTTAAGATGTTTGAACGCATTTCAAAGTTCACGCTGATTACAAAACCTTTTGAAGTCGGTGTAGAGCTTTCGGCTAAGCAGGAAATCATGCGTTTTAGAATCAACGAGCTTTATAAAAAGCAGATTGATGCGATGTTTGACGAAGAGTAACAGGGGGCTGGCAAGAACAAGGGATTCGCAAGGCGCCGAAGGCGTTCCGGCGAAGCCGGAATGAAGCGAATAGCGGAACCTGAAGAAGCCCGGTTTTTGCGCAGCAAAAATGTTCCCATATAATACAAATTCTCTTGAATTTTGATATTTTTGTTATTATTTTTTAAGCAATACAAAAGATATAACAGAGGCAAGAAATGGCAAAATATCAGTTTCAGACAGAGGTTAATCAACTTTTAAAATTAATCATTCATTCTCTTTATTCAAACAAGGACATTTTCCTTCGTGAAATTATTTCCAACGGTTCGGATGCGTTGGACAAGCTCAAATATCTGACTGTTTCCGACGATGCGTATAAGTCGATAAATTTTGAGCCACGCATTGACATTTCGTTCGATGAAAAAAATCCTACGCTCACTGTTCAGGATACGGGAATCGGTATGAACGATGAGGATTTGACGAACAATCTCGGTACTATCGCGCGTTCCGGTACAAAAGCCTTTATGGAAAAACTGACTGCAGAAGCGGCAAAAGATTCTGCTTTGATTGGGCAGTTCGGAGTTGGATTTTATTCGGCATTTATGGCTGCCGGCAAAATCGATGTTTACACTAGAAAAGCCGCTTCCGATGGAAAAATCTGGCACTGGTCTTCTGACGGAACAAACTCATACGAAATTGAAGAGGTTGCTGCCGATTCTGACGCTGCTAAAAAATACGGTTTTGACAATCCGGAAAAAACAGGTTCTGCGATTGAGATGCATTTAAATGATGACAGCAAGGAATTTGCAAGCCGATGGAAAATTGAGGAATTGATAAAGCGTTATTCAGACCACATTGCGTTTCCTATTTATCTTCATTACGAGCAAAAAAAATATGATGATAAAGGCAAAGAGACTGGCAGCGAAAGCAAAGTTGAGCAGGTAAACAGCGCTTCGGCTTTGTGGAAACGCTCAAAGAGCGAGCTCAAAGAAGCTGACTACAATGAGTTTTACAAGACTTTTGGACACGATGGACAAGATCCTCTCCTTTATATTCACACTCATGCAGAAGGAACTCAGGAATATACGACTTTGTTCTATGTTCCGCAGACTGCTCCGTATGATATGTATCAGGCTGACTACAAGAGCGGTGTTAAACTTTATGTAAAGCGCGTATTTATCACAGATGACGACCGTGAACTTTTACCGAGCTATTTGCGTTTTGTGCGCGGTATTATCGATTCCGAAGATTTACCTTTGAACGTCAGCCGAGAGATTCTTCAGCAAAACAAAATTCTCGAAAACATAAAATCTGCGTCTGTAAAAAAATTGCTAAGCGAATTCAAAAAAATGGGTGAAGATGCTGACAAAGCGCGAAAAATCGCAGAAAAAGACCGCACGGAAGACGACAAAAAAGCAATTGAAAAATGGAGTAAATTTGTTGCTGCATTCAATCGCCCGATGAAAGAAGGCTTGTATTCTGATTATGCGAACCGCGATGAAATTGCAGAAATTGTAAGATTTAAATCTACAGATGCAAGCGGAACCGGAGATGGAAATTACACGAGCCTTGCAGACTACGTTCAGAGAATGAAACCTGAACAAAAAGCAATTTTCTACATCAGCGGCAGCGATGAGAAGAACCTCCGAGCAAACCCTCTTCTTAAAGCGTATGTTGAAAAAGGTTTTGAAGTTCTCGTGATGGATGATGATATCGACGATATTGTAATTCCGGGATTTGGAAAATATAAAAATGAGATTGAACTCAAAGCTGTAAATCGTTCCGGTTCTGATGAAGATCTCGGTGGCGATAAAGCTGAAGCCGAAAAAAAAGCTGAAGCGTTCAAACCTGTCGTTGAAAAAATCAAGAAAGAACTCGGTGATAAAGTCAAAGATGTAAAACTTTCAAAGACTCTAAGTGGTGAAAATCCGTCTTGTATTGTCGTTGATGAAAATGATCCGAGCTATCAGATGATTCAGATGATGAAAGCTATGGGGCAATCGGGACCTGAACTAAGACCGATCCTTGAAGTGAACGGAGAACATCCGCTTGTTGCAAAACTAAAGGATTCAGATGATAAAGCATTGATAGAAGATGTTTCTGAGGTTTTGCTCGGACAAGCGCTTTTGATTGCCGGGGTTGAACTTAAAGAACCTGCCGAATTTGTTAAACATTTGAATAATTTGTTGAGCAAGTAGCTATTTTAAGAAATGCTGCCCGGAGCTTCAACTTCTGCGTTTCGGGCGGCACACCACGTTCCTTTTTTTAGCGCCGAAGGTATATCACCTGACGATAAATACTGATATAAAAATCCCGCATTAAAACTGTCGCCGCAAGCTGTCGTGTTTACAGCAGTCACTTTTTCTGTTGGACATTCAAAAAAGTCTCCGCAATTTGCCGCAAGTGTAGATTCCATGCCGCGAGTGATGATGATGATATTTTTGTATTTGCGGCTTTTTTCTGTGATATTTGATTTTAGTTCGGACTCGCTCAATGGGAATTTCAGCCCGAAAGTTTTGCAATATTCTTCATCATTTATTTTGATGATATCAGGAGTTGCAGTTTCAATTGTCTTCACAAGGTCTTTCCCAATATAGTCGGCAAGAAATATTTTTTTATTGTCTTTTGAAATCCCGGCGATTGTTGCATAAAGGTCTTCACTCCAAAAATCAGGACGGCTGCCGGAGAGGATGACAGCATCAACTTTTGGAAGAGAATCTACGATTAATTTTAAAAGCTTATTTTCTGTGACTTCTTTTTCTGCATCGATAATTTTGGGTTCACTTACGACGAGCTCTGTCGTTGTGCCGGCGGTTTTGTCTAGCAAAGTCCAGCATTGCCGAGTGCTGCCGGGAATTGTCACAAACAAGAGGTTCAGATTGTCGCTTTCTGCTAGTTTTTCAAAGAGCTCTTTATTTTCTTTGCCCAGAGGGCAGATTGTCAAAGCGCATCCTTTTTCAAGCATGTTTAGCACGCGTGCAGAATTGACTGCTTTTCCTGATGCGTCTATTCTGTAATGCTCCGAACGGTTTACGCACGCCAGTTTTATATTTTCAAAAGTGATTGTTCGCTGAATTGTTGCGCTAAGGCAAATGCATAAGATGTGCTTCATAATTTAACCATGATTATCATTATAAAATTTCAGGAACTTCATATATAGATTTGAGCCTGATTGTACGCCCCTTTTTATTTTGTTCGGCATTAGCCATTGATTTTGCATCTTTTGATAGCGGTCTTCCATTTTTGTCTCCAATTAAAACGGAAGTTCCGCCTAATGCACACCACCCATCAGTGTATTTTTGCATGTCATCTAAAAACAGAGTTGTCTCTAAGTCTGCTCCAACTTTATTTAATGCAGCTTTGTAAGCACTTGGATATGGTTTTCCATTGAAACCCGTATCTCTGATATCTGTTACAGTTTGAAATAAATCTGCTACACCAAGTTTTGATAATACTCTGTCTGCGTGTTCGTGTGGGGCGTTTGTCAAAATAGACATTGGAAGCGGAAGACTCTGTAAAAACTCTCGTAGATGAGGTTGTGGCTGCAATTCATCTGCTTCATTTTGTGGGTGGACATGTGCTAAAAATTTTTCAATATCAGACATTCCCTCCGAGCGGAGCCATTCCAAAGTCGTTGAATAATGTGTGATTCGCTCTTTGCGCAGCTCTATCGCTCGCTCTATGCTACAGTTAAAATATTCTGCGACGCATTCAAGCATTCGGCGTGTAATTCCTTTGTCCATATCAGAAGACGAAGGATATAATGTATTGTCTAAATCAAAAAGCAGATGTTTGTATTTCATAAAGTTATTATATCAGACAAAACTGAAAAATACAGCAAATCGGGTTGTATGTCAGCAAATAGGGCGGGATTTTGCCTAGCACTTATTTTGCACTTATATTATTTTTCGTCCGGAATGCCAAAGTTTTTTGATGCGAGTCCTGCAATTTTATCGAATGTTTTCTCAAGATATTTTGCTTCGCCTTCGGAAAGGCTTGCGCGGCTTAAAATATTCGTCCAGAAATTTTCCATATCTTTGCGACCGGGCATTTTGAAAAACCCGATTTTATGCATGTCATCTGTAATTGTCTTCACTGTCTTTGCCAAACGTTCAAGAGTAAGAGGGGTGTACCCTTTGTATTCGGCTTTACTTTTAAGATTTTGGCGGAACATGTGATAACATATAATTTGAACTGCGTGGCTTAAGTTTAGTGAGCCGAAATTGTCAGATGACGGGATTGTGATGCCGAGGTTGCATTGCTCCAGCTGGGAATCTGTAAGTCCTGTACGCTCGTTTCCAAAAATTATTGCAACTCTTGAACTTGTCTCCGCCGTTGTGTCGTTTTCCACATTTGTCAGATTTTTTTGGTCGCAAGTGATTTTATCTACCATCTCTGCAAATTCTTCAGGGAGCAGCAATTTTCCGCGTTTTTTTCCGCGCCGCCTTGTAGTTCCCGCAGAAATCGCACAGTCTGCAGTTGCTTGCTTTATAGATGAATAAAAATGAGCATTGTCAAAAATTGTGCCGGCGTGAATTGCCAGCACATGGATGTGTTCTATGTCATAGTCTTCAGGCTTTCCGACAATGCGTAAATCTGAAATATCATTGTTTGCCATTGCCCTGCAAGCCGCTCCGATATTGCGCGATTCGTCAGGGTTGTCTAAAACTATTACAATGTTGTTTAAATTCATTCGAACATTTTAGCTTATTTCTTGTCCTTCAACAATCTGAGACAATTGAGCACAGCGAGAATTGTGACTCCGACATCTCCGAACACCGCAATCCACATATTTGTAAGTCCGAATGCACTGAAAATCAAAATCAGTCCTTTTATTCCAAGCGAGCCGATTAGATTTTCGTAGACTATGCGTAACGTGCGTCTGCTTATCTTAATGCCTTCAACAAGTTTAGACGGTTTGTCTTCCATGATGATTATATCGGCTGCTTCAATTGCTGCGTCACTTCCGATTGCGCCCATCGCAATACCTGCGTCGGCACGTGCAAGAACAGGAGCGTCGTTGATTCCGTCTCCTGTGAAAATCAGCGTTCCGCGTTTTTTTCCACCTTTTTGTAAATCTTTGAGAAGCTCTTCAACTTTTTTCAGTTTATCTTCGCTCAAGAGCTGATCATATACTTTGTGGAGTCCGAGTTTTTCCGCAACTGTGTGGGCAGCCTTTTCGTTGTCTCCTGTCAACATCACAACATTTTCAACTCCAATCTTCTTGAGCCCTTCAATCGCTTGCTGCGAATCATCTTTAATTTCATCGCTTATCACAATATGACCGGCGTATTTTTCGTTGCAGGCGATGTGAACTACTGTTCCATCTTGATGTTCCGCACATTCATGATATTCGATATTGAACATATCCATCAATTTTGTATTTCCTGCAAGGACTTCTTTCCCATTTACAGTTGCTTTAATTCCTTTGCCGGCAATCTCTTCAATATTTTCGAGTTTTACGTTTTCACAACATTTATCGTGATGAGCGGCTTTTAGAGATGCTGAAATAGGATGCGTTGAAAACATTTCTGTGTGCGTAGCGAGGGCAAGGAGTTCTCCGTTTGAGATTGATTTGTCTGTCGCATGTACATGAGTTACAACGAAATTTCCCTTTGTAAGAGTTCCTGTCTTGTCGAACACTGCAGTTTTTGTGTGAGCAAGCGCCTCAAGATATACACTTCCTTTAATTAAAATGCCTCTTTTTGCATTTGCCGTAATACCGCCATAAAAACTCAATGGGATTGAAATTACAATCGCACAAGGGCAGCTTACAACTAAGAACATCAATGCGCGGTATGCCCAAGTGGAGAACGTCGCTTGATAGTTCCAGTTTCCCGTCATAATTGCAGTTATTATGCCCGGAATAAGTGCGACACAGATTGCGGCGGCAACTACAATCGGCGTGTAGACTTTTGCAAAACGAGTTACAAACTGTTCAGACTTGGTTTTGTTTTCTGTAGCATTTTCCACGAGATCCAATATGCGCGCAAGGGCTGATTCTCCTGCGTGTTTTGTCGTGCGGATTTCGAGGACACCCTGCTTGTTGATTGAACCCGAAAGAACGTTGTCCCCAACTTTTACGTGGCGAGGAATGCTTTCTCCTGTAAGTGCAGAAGTATCTATAAAGCTGTCTCCGTCTGTGACAATTCCGTCGATAGGGATTCTGTCGCCAGGTTTTACGATTATGATAGAATCAGTTTCAACATCATCGGGAGAAACTTCTCGTGTTTCGTTCCCGACTTTTAGCGTTGCGTGGTCAGGGCGCAGTTTTGAAATCGCTTCGATTGAGTCGCGAGATTTATCTACCGCATAATCTTCGAACTTTTCCCCGATTTGATACAAAATCATTATGGCAGTTGCTTCTTCATATTTTCCGAGCAAGATTGCCCCGATTGAAGCGACAGACATCAAAAAGACTTCGTCGAGGAATTCTCCATGAATAATATTTTTTATAGCGCCGATTATTACGCCTTTTCCCGTAATCATGTATGCGACAAAGTAAAGTGCCATGAAAATTGCCTTGTGAATTGTTTCAATATTTTTTACACCGGCAAAATAAGTCGTAAGCGGAAGATGTTCAATGACAATTCCGATTACAAAAAGGATTCCTGCAAATACAAGCGCTTTTACAGAAAGTTCTTTTTCATCATCATCGTCGTGATGTCCGTGGCAATGACCGCAGCTGCAGCCGTCGTGATGGTGGTCATGTTCGTGATGCGTGTGGCAGTCATCGTGAGAGTGCACCTCGTCGCAGTGCTCGTGATGATGTTCATGCTCGTGATTGTGGTCATGTTCTCCGTGATGGTGGTCGTGATTATGCTCATGATGTTCGTGGTCGCAGTGACAATGACAACTTTCTCTATTGTCAGATTCTTTTTCCTTTATCTCTTCTTTCATATTTCTTTCCTTATTTTTCTTTGATATGGTCTAAACCGCATTCGATAATCTCTTTTACGTGGTCGTCTGCGAGGCTGTAATAAACAATTTTACCGTCTCGGCGAGTTGCGACAAGGTTTGAGTCTCGTAGAACTTTTAATTGATGAGAGACTGCCGAAACAGTCATGTTTAACAGTGCTGAAATATCACAGACGCACAGATCGCTTTTATCAAGTGCATAAAGAATTCGAACTCTTGTAGTATCACCGAATATCTTGTAAAAGTCCGCCAAATCAAAAATTGTTTCGTCCGGCGGAAACTGAGATTTGACTTTGTTGACTGCGTCTTCGTGAATTATATCAGATTCGCATATATTTGAATCTTGCAAAACACCCTCCTTTTGATAACAAGTTCTTTGAACAGTTTTTAGAAAGCCGGAATTTTCGGGGCAATACTTGAATAACTGTTCAAATGAACGTTTGTTCAAATGTTATCATCATTTGAGCAAGTTTGCAAGTGTTTTTAAATTTTCATTTTTAAAATTTTATTTTCCCAAAAGTGTAAAGTCGTTTGCTTCGCTGCAAAAAATAATTCCGCTACCTTTTTCTGCAAAGCATGGAATAGCCGTGATAGCTTTTACAATTTCGTCTTTCTTTTCCGATGGAACTAAAATCATCAGCATCTCTTTTTCAGGAACTATTTTCATTCCAAAAAATGCAACGTCGTCTTCACGTGCAGTTCCGCGTGCCCCGATTGTAGTGCCGCCTCCTGCTCCAGCTTTACGCGCTGCTGCCATTGCGTCTTCTGCATAACCTTTGTTTACTATCACATTTATCATCTGATATGAGCTGTTCATTTTCTTTCCTCCGTTTCGACTTTCTTCGTGGTTTTTTGCTTTTGCAAAATTTGTCGCCGCATTTTTCGTGCTTTCCGATTCAGTTATATGTCCAGATTTTATGAAATCATCTACTTCAATTGTGAACAAAACTCCAAAGTGTTCTTTTTTTGATTCTGAAGCTTTTTTGATTGCGTCTAAAATTGCCTGTTTTTTTTCGTTTTCTACGACTATGTAGACAATATCTTGCGCTTTGTCACCAAATCCCAGCAGCTGAACTATATTGCTCGAAGCAGTTCCCCGCCCCATGATTATTGAACCGCCGCCAGCTCCTGCTGTCTTTGCTGCTTCCACAATAAATTCTGCACTGTTGTGAGGTATGATGCTTATTAAAAGTGCATGGTTCATTTTTTGCCTCCCTGTTTGAATTTAAAGATGATTCCCATTATCTGAATTGCTATCAGCGGCATCATCGCTACAAGAGCAATTACGCCAAACGAATCGTCGCCGGAATTTCCGCTTGCTGCGGCTCCTAAAGTAAATGACAAAACAAAAGTCGATGTCAACGGGCCGGATGCAACTCCTCCCGAGTCAAATGCAATTCCAGTGAACAATGACGGGCAGAAAATCATCAAAATAATTGAAATTACATATCCTGGAATTAAAATGATTTTAAGGTCAAATCCACTGACTGCGCGCAGCATTGAAAGACCGATAGCGATCGCCGTTCCGACTGAAAGGAAAATCAACAGCATTTTACGCTTGATTGTGCCTCCGCTGACTCTTTCAACTTGTTCACTCAAAACCCATACTGCCGGTTCCGCGCAGACGATGATTGCTCCAAGTGCGAGCCCTGTCCCAATCAAAATCGCATACCAAAATTTGCCGCCTGTTATTGCTTTTGCTCCAAGCGCATGCCCGAGAGCAGCGCCTGCCTGCGAAAATCCTCCATTCACTCCGATTAAAAAAATTGCAAGCCCAACGAATGCATATATAAATCCGATCACTATGCGCGTAACTTGATGTGCTGTCATTTTGATTAAAAATATCTGGAATAAAATGAACATTGCAAACAAAGGCGAGATTGATAAAAGAGATTCGTGCAAAACAGCGCCGATTGCGCCGCCAAAAGAACTGAAAACCTTATATAAAAATCCGCCTGATGATATTGCAGAATGGGCAGCGCCTGTCGCTCCAATCGCTTCGGAATTGGCGAGAGACCCGTTGAATTTCAAAAAGATGGCGTAAAGTAAAACAGCCATTATGGGACCTGCAGAGCAAACTCCCGTAAGACCGAAACTGTTTTTATTGTCATTTCGAGCAGACGAAACACCAAGTCCTAGAGCCATGATAAACGGAACTGTCATCGGACCTGTCGTTGCTCCTCCTGAGTCAAAAGCGATTCCTATAAAACTGTTTGGCGCAAAGATTGCAATCAAAAAAAGGGCAGTGTAAGATATCAAAAATGTTAGCTTAAGAGAAAAATTTAAAACAGCCCGGAAAAGCCCGAGCATTGTAAAAAAGCCAACTCCGGCTGCTATTACAAAAGTGATTACCGTTTTGTTTACCATAGGAAAAATTCTGCGGACTTGATCTCCAAAAACTTGAATATCAGGTTCGGCAGCTGTAACGATAAATCCGATTATAAAGGCAACTGAAAGCAAAAGAGGAAGAGAGCGTTTTTTTGTCAACTCTGAACCGGAACGTTCTCCGAGCGGTTGAATGCCTAAATCAACCCCAAGCAGAAAAATTGTGAGACCGGCTATCAAAAGAAAGCTTCCAATAACAAAGCGAGTTAAAAGAACCGCGTCGAGATGAACAACGAAAATTCCTAACACGAGGACGATTGCCATCACCGGCAAAACCGAAATTGCAGTTTCTTTTAGTTTTTCAAGAATATTCATAGAGACCTCAAATCAAACATTAGATAAAAGCGCTGTATCCTTTTGATTTTATTTGGTCGCACCACATTTTTGCGTAATGTTTTGCTCCTTCTAGGTCGTGGTCGCGGTAGTTTCCGCATTCTTGTTCTGTCGTTGCGGGAATCGGTTTATCCCAAACTGCGACTTTTTCAAGGACGCGCATGAGATGTTCTGCAATTTCTTCTTCCGAATATTCTCCAAAAACAGTAAAATAAAAACCTGTACGGCAGCCCATTGGAGAAAGGTCAATCACTCCTTGCATTTCGTCGCGGATATATTCAGCCATCAGGTGTTCTAATGTGTGGATTGCTCCTGTTGTCATAAACTCTTTGTTAGGCTGACAGAAACGGATATCGAACTTTGTGACTATATCACCTTTTGGACCGACTTTCTTTCCAGCCTGGCGGACGAAAGGCGCCGTTACTTTTGTGTGGTCTAGATTAAATGAATCCACATTATATTTTTTTTCTGCCATTTTATAGCTCCTTGATAACTTGGATCAAAAATTTGCTGCTTAGCTCTGATGCAGTGCCTTCGGAATAAGATTCATGAGTGTTTTCATCTGCACAGTCGGACATACATCTGATTATCACAAACGGAATATTGTTTGCATAACATGCATGTGCGATTGCACAGCCTTCCATTTCAACACAAGATGGATGGAAAGTGTTGACAATGATTTTTTTTCGTTCTCCGCCTGCAATAAACTGGTCACCTGATGCGATGAGCCCTTTTTTAATTTTGTGCTCGTTTGCTAAATCTGTTTTTGAAAACGCTTCGAGCGCTGCGTCGACAAGAGCGGCATCAGCTTTAAAATTTTCAGGCATTCCCGGAACTTGCCCCGGTTTATAGCCGAAAAAAACAGTATCAAAATCGTGGTAGACAACTTCTGACGAAACTACAAAATCATAGATTTTCAACCCGTCACCGGTCGCCCCTGCAATTCCCGTGTTTATCACAGCCGAAACTTTGAATTTTAAAATCAAAAGTTGTGTGCATAAAGCGGCGTTTACTTTTCCGATTCCGCATTTTACGATGACAACATCTTTTTCGAGAAGTTTTCCTTTGTAAAACACAAGGTTGTTGTACTGAATTTTTTCTTTTGCTGACATCTTGGAAAATAAAGAATTTACCTCGCTGTCCATCGCTCCGATAATTCCAATCATCTTCTATATAGTTTTTCCTGTTCTTCTTTAGTCAACTTTGCATAATGTTTTATAACATCATTTGTAAGTTTTTCTTTGAGGTTTTTCTTTTCGATAATATATTGAGCGAGTTTTTTATAAATCGTAAATCCAAGCATCAAGCCGCCAATAAATATGATGATTGTGAATCCCTGAAAAACATATTGATTTTGAGCTCCAATTACTTTGAAAAATATAAATGCAAACAAGAGCCACAACCCTAGTATTATAAGCAAACTTATTGCGATTTGAAAAATGCTTCCAAAAAACAAAAATAAATTTGAATACCGTTTCTTATTTCTGAATTCAATCTCTTCTTTTCTGCGGCGAGCTTTTTCCTGTTCATCTAAATCTTGCATTTTTCCCGGTCTCCTGAATTTATTTTTCTGATTTGCTTTGTTTTATGCTTGTGCAGATAAATGAAATTACAAGTATAATTCCGCAAATCACAACTGCTGAATCTGCGATGTTGAAGGTCGGCCAGCGTTGGAACCCAAAAAGTCCATAAAATTTAATATCGATAAAATCTACGACACCTTCTGCACGGAAAATACGGTCTATCAGGTTTCCAAAACCTCCGCCGACGATTCCCATAATCGCCCATCGCTGTGTCTTATTCCACTCTTTATTTCTAAAATAGACTGCAATCACAATCCCCATCACAATAAGAGGAATCAATGAGAACATCAATTTTCTAATAGTCAGAGACCAGCTAGCACCGACGCTGAAAGCAACGCCGCTATTTGAAACATGGATGATTCTTAAAAAATCACCAAAAAATTGTGTGCCGATTGTGTACGGCGGAATATTGTTGACTACAATAAGTTTTGTAATTTGATCTAAAATGATAACTACAATTGTCAATGTAAAAGGGAGCAGTTTTGATTTTAATTCTTTTGTCATATTTCCAATATACTTATAAAGCCGTAGGCTGGTCAATAAACAATGTCTGTAGCCCAAGTTCCTTTTCAATTTTTTCTTTAAGAAGGGTTACTCCTATTATCTCAGTTCCGTAATGACCGCCGGAAATTACATTCATTTTCATCTCTTTTGCATAATGAAAATTGTCGTGCATAAACACTCCCGTTATGTATAAATCCAACCCGTCTTCAACAGCTTGCCAAACATCTCCGCTCGCACCGCCTGAAACGATTCCTACATTCCGAATGTCTTTTTTGCCGAATGGGAACGACTGGCATTCCGTCTTTGTGTGCTCTGAAACTTTTTTGCAAACTTCGTCAAGCGACAGCGGCGAAGAAAACTTGCCTTTTACTCCGACCGGCATTCCATGCCAAAATGCAAACGGTTCAAGTTCTGTAAGACCAATCAGATTTGCAAGTCCATAGTTGTTTCCGTAAGGATTGTTTGCGTCAAGAGGAATGTGATATGCTATCAGCGCTAAATCATTTTTTATAAACGGCGCAATTCTTTTGTAAAAAGAACCGGTGATTGTTTCGCATCCTCCCCAAAAAAGCCCGTGATGAACAATAAGAACGTCTGCATTTTCATTTGCAGCGGCAAGGGCAGTTGCCTCGCACGCATCTACGGCAAAAGCAACTTTTTTTAACTGCTTTGAATCCGGCGATGAGTTTTGAATCTGAATTCCGTTCAAAGAAGGGTCGTCGGAAAAATTCTCTTTTTTGAGAAATGCGTTGAGATAATTGTTAAATTCATTTAATGTCATTTTTTCCTCCAAATTTTTGTGAAGTTTTTAGAGCGAGCATTTTTGATGTTGAAAAAGCAGAATCCCGTTTTGAACCGAGCAATGTTGCAAGAAAAGGGTCTGTCTCTTCAATCACTCCATAACCGGGTGTTTTATATTGTTCAACGGAGTCGAGCAGGAAGATATCACGGATTTTTTCCGGATATTTTTTTTGATATTCGTCGAGAGAAGTTTTTCCCATCCAGTCGCAAACAAGATAGTATTGATTTTTAGAGAGACCGGGAGTTGTGCTGACTTTGTTATCTCCGTCATTTGCGCCACCGTCACCGTCTAATTTGGCTAGAATATCGTCTATCAGCTTAATGCTTGCGCCAATTTCCATTTTGATGTTGTAATTGTAAAATTCGCGTTGAGAGGCAAAAAGCTTGTCATTTAGATAACTTCTTACAACTATGCTTATTCGGCGCGATATTTTTAAATCTTCAAATTTTGAATGCATCCAGCGGCAGTCATCTGCAAAATAGTCGATTGAAAAAACAGTGTAGTTTTCCAGCGCAAGTTGTTGAAGATACGGCACGTAATTTGCAGTGTCTCCACGTTTGTCGGGGAAAAATATGATGATTTTATCTCTATCGATGTTTTTTAGAGAACGAAAATCAGCTTTTGGAGTGAAATTCGGTGAAAAGCACGTTAAAACCGCATTTGCTTTTTCAAACGGTTTTATCAGTTCAAATCCATCTGCAAAGCGCCCTTTATAACGCATCTGAAATTCCGCAATTTTAAGTTTTCGGCTTGGAACTTCTACCGGCGCAAAATATATTGTGATTCCTGCCGCTAAAACACAGAGCGTCACTGTAAAAACAGCCCAGACTTTCATTAAAATACTGTAATGGTCAATGTAAAGTTTTTCGAAATATCGGAAAATTGCGTGAAAGTTTGAAAGCAAGACGAGCAGTCCGATAAAAACGCCGAGAGCTGTAATAAAATCGATTCCAAATGCAAAAACCTGAAGAATTGAAATTGTGAAAGTAAAAGGTGCTAGGACAACCAATGGGTCACGTCTGACTTGTTTGACAAAAAAGACTCGCAAGTTAGTAATTAAAAGCATCGCAAAAACTAAAAGCTCACCGTAAAATTTCATATTAAAAAGTATAATTGCGGAATGAAATGTAAGCAAGTATACTTTCAAAATTTGTTTTTTCACATTATAATTCAGCGTATGTCATACGAAGTAACAGCAGCCCGAAGGCGTCCTCAGCAATTTGATGACCTTGTTGGGCAGGAATTTGTTGCAGAAACGCTCAAAAATTCTATAAAATCAAAAAAAATTGCACATGCTTATCTGTTTGCAGGTCCACGAGGGTGTGGAAAAACATCGACTGCACGCATTTTGGCAAAAGCGTTGAATTGTCAAAGAGGTCCAACAGACACTCCGTGTGGGCAGTGCGCAAACTGTCAGGAAATCACAAAAGGAACTTCCCTTGATGTAATCGAAATAGATGGTGCGTCAAACACAAGTGTTGAAAATATCCGCCAGATTAAAGACGAAGTTCTTTTTCCTCCTGTAAATGCAAAATACAAAATCTATATAATCGATGAAGTCCACATGCTTTCGACTTCGGCTTTTAATGCTCTTTTAAAGACGATAGAAGAGCCGCCTCCGTATGTAATTTTTATTTTTGCGACGACAGAACTGCAAAAAGTTCCGGCAACTATAAAATCACGTTGTCAGCAGTATAATTTTAGACTTGTTGCAATAGATAAAGTAAAGCAGTGTTTAACCGATGCCGCAAAAGAATTGAACATTCAGGCAGACGATGAAGCTCTTTTTTGGATTGCACGAGAATCTACCGGCTCTATGCGTGATGCGTATACATTATTTGATCAGGTTGTTGCGTTCAGCGAAGGTCATATAACTTATGAAAAGATTCGGGACAAACTCGGATTGCTCGGAATTGACCGATTGAACAAAATATTTGAAGGATGTGCTGTGGGAAAGACAGATGAAGTCCTCAATATTTTGGACGAATATCTGCAAGGTGGAGTTTCAATCGAGCAAATTATCTCCAACAGTGCTGATTATCTAAGGTCGTTGCTGTTGATAAAAAGCGGAGTTTCAAAAGAGTCTCTGCTTGGGAATTCAAAGGAGCGTTTCAGCAGCATTGTTCTCGGCGCTTGGAACGCAGTTCAGATTGAGAGAGCGCTTTCAATTTATCTTCAACTTTATCGCGATATTCGTTATTCGGTTTCTCCGCGTTATGAACTAGAACTTTCATTCAGCCGTTTGTGTTGGATTAACCGGTATGTTTCTAACAGTGAAGTGAAAGAAGCTATTGACGCAGCAAGAGCTCTGCTGGGCGGAGTTTCTGTTCCGTCAGAAGATGTTTCAAAAGGAGAATCGAGCCCTTTTCTTGATGGCGGTTCGCTGCCGCCTGAACAATCAGCGAGTCAAAATGCAGTTGCAATACAGTCGGCAGAAATAAATGAAAAATTAAAAATTCACGTAGAGCAAGAGCAAACGGTGCCGCCGCCATCTTTTCAAAAGGCAATTGTCGTTGAGCCGTCAGAAATCGGTTATACTGAAAATCCAGATATGGAAAACGACGGCTGGACAAATTTTGATTCTCCGCCGGAAGATCATCAAGGCTTCTCAGATTTTGATGATTATTCAGGGCAGCCGTTTGCGACTTCGGAAGTTCCTGAAAATCATACAAAAGAAGCCGGTTTTCCTGTTCAGCTGAACGATTTTTTTACGCTTTCAAATGGAAAGCGGATGGCCGTTGCACAGTTGCGAGGAAACCTCATGGCTGCACTTTCGATTTCAGCTCCGTTTGCGGCATCAAATCTCGACAAAACCGGCGAATGGAAAGTTGACGCAACTTCTGTGAATATAACCGTCGAAAATAATTATGACCTCCAGCTTATAAAAAAGTATTCCGGCGAAATTACTGCAGAACTTTCTAATATCTGCCAATGCCAAATGCAGTTTAATATCGCTTTAAAAGAAATGGAACTTGAAGAAAAATCTGAACAAGTAGAAATTCCTGTTCAGGCAAAAATACTTGTAGATATATTCAAAGGAACAATTGTTGCAGGGAGGATGTAGATGAATCCATTTGAATTGCTAAAAAACACGCAGGCGCTAAAAGAACAATCTGAAAAACTTCAGCAAGAATTAGCTGACATTCGTGGCATAGGTTCGTCAGGTGGCAGAATGGTAACTGTCACTTTGAATGGAAAATTTGAGATGCTCGACATAACTCTTGACCCAATTTGCGTCGACAATCGCGATGTTCAGATGCTTCAGGATTTAATTGTTTCTGCGCACAAAAATGCAATAGAAAATGTTCAAGAGCAGATTAAACAAAAGTCAGCTTCCTTGCTCGGTGGAATAGATTTGGGCAAATTCGGATTGTAAAATGAACGCATTTGAAGAACTTTCCAACAATTTTTCGCGGCTTCCCGGAATCGGCAAAAAAAGTGCCGTGCGAATGGTGAACTGGCTTTTACGGCAAGACCCCGCTTTTATTCAACGCTTTGCACAAAATCTTGGAACGCTTCAAGAGAGAATAAAACATTGCTCTGTTTGCGGAACTTGGACGGAATCTGATCCGTGCCCAATATGTTCTAACCCAATCCGCGATAAAACACAAATATGCGTTGTTGAACAGCCACAGGATGTCTCTACAATCGAGGCTCATGGTGAATATAAAGGGTTGTATCACGTTCTCGGAGGGCTTATAAAACCGCTCGAAGGAATAGGCCCTGCGCAACTTGCGATTCAGCCTTTGTTGAATAGAATCAAAGACGGGGCAATTACGGAAATCATTATCGCCACAAATCCAACAGTTGAAGGTGATACGACAGCCTTATATATCAACAAGGTGATTACGGAGCTTAATCTCTCCAGTTCTCCAAAAGTTACGCGCCTTGCGACTGGAATTCCTGTGGGAGGCGACCTTGAGTACATAGACAAGCGTACACTTTCGTTGAGTTTTCGGGGCAGAAGCTGCATGTAAAAACCAATTTTTTGTGTAAGTGTAAAAGATACTTTTTTACGATTTTTAAAGAATTACGTTTCGTAGACAATAAATATAATTTCTATTAGAATGCTTTTGCAGGAGTACAAAATGGAATCAAATAATTCGATTGTTTCAGGGTTTGATAGCGACAAAGATGATTCTCTTAAAATTACATTGTGTAAGATTCCAGGAGTCCAAAATGGCTGTATGATTATTTTGGAAGGCTATATTGACACTTACAATTCATCTTTTTTCCAAAAGCAAATGACAAAAGTTATTGGAGCAGGCTTTTTCAATTTATTGTTTGATTGTAAGAGGCTTTCTTACGTGTCTTCAACAGGACTCGGCTCATTTACTATTCTTCTTAAGATGGTAAAAGTGAAAGGCGGAGATATTGTGCTCTCTGAAGTGCAAGAAAAAGTTGTAGAGGTTTTTCAGATTTTGGGATTCTCTCAGTTTTTTAATCTTAAAGAGACAACAGAGGAAGCTCTCGAGTTTTTGCGCAATGGCGGAGGCAAGTCTATGGGAACGGTGTTTCCAAAATTGTTTCCTTGTCCATCTTGTGGAAGAAGCCTTCAAGCAGCTCATGCAGGGCGTTTCCGTTGCACAAATTGTAAAGCGATTCTTACAATTAAAGCTGACGGTTCTGTAGTGCTTGGTTAATTGCGGTGTTTTTAATTTGTGATTTGTTTTGAAAAACGTCCCGAACAAGGGACGTTTTTTATTTTTAAGGGAGGGTTATTTCTTTGTATAAATAGTAGCTTTTGTAATCTTTACGCTAACTTTGTTTCCCATAAAATCCATTTTTGTTTCTGTCTCATTGTATATAGAAATTTTTGTTTTGTCCTTGTTTATCTTTATGTTAATCGTATATGTCTCAGTTTTACCCGGGATGGGCTGCGGTTTTCCTGCGATTGCGATATATCCTTTTAATTTTGTAGCAAATTCGTCAACATTATCTTTAGTAACTGTTAGTTCCGTAGGGGCAGGAGCTGATGGCACCCTTTTTTCAACCTCTTTTTTTAACACATCCGAAATACCGCTTATGTTGTAATCATTCTCTGATTTTTCTTCCCATGTGCCAATCATCCAGCTTGTGTCGTTAAGATCCTCTGCTGTCAAATCTGCATCTTGTGTACCCGGTTGTTTACAAGATGTAAATGCCAATCCTAATGCCAAAAGCATTACAATTGCCAAACTCATTTTTTTCATACTTTTTCTCCTTTGGTGATGAAATAATATAGCAACATTATATCACGAGGTTGTGTGTGTGGGGGCAAGTCTTTTTTATAAAAAAAAACTGCCCTTTATAAAGTTTATCTAACTTTTAGGGCAGCTTTTTTTTGTAAATAAAATGCTTTATTTTGCTAAGGTATTGTTACTTCTTTGTGTAAGTAACCGCTATTGAGATTTTTGCATTAACTTTTTTATCTGCAATTGTCTTTGAAACTTCTGTGTCCGTATATATGGAAACCTTAGTTTTAGCTTTGTTTATTTTTACGCTGATAGTAGATTTTCCATCCGGAACAGGCACTTCTTTTCCAGCCATTTGAACGTATCCTTTAAGCACTCCGGCAAATATTCCAACATTAACTTTTGTAACTGTCATAGACGTAGTGGGTGAAGCCATAAAATTCTCTTTTATCGCCTTTTCTGTAGCTGCATCAGCACCTGTGATATTGTAATCTACTGTAGACGTCATTTCCCATGTGCCAAGCAACCAGTCAGTGTTGTCAAGGTCAGATAGTGTCATATCTGTATCCTGTTGTTTACAAGATGTAAATACCAGTCCTAATGCCAGAAGAATTACCATTGCCAAACTCATTTTTTTCATACTTTTTCTCCTTTAGTAATGAAATAATTTGTAGCAATTATACACAGGAAAGCTAATGGGTGTCAATTTTTTTTGGTATGTAATGGGCATGGCAAGCGAGGAAACATAATGCCGTCAAAATAAAAGAAAAGGGTTCATTTGAACCGTCATAATTTTGTGAGCATAAAAAAACACGGTCGACGAAGCGTCCAAAATTGTGGAGTTTCATCTACCGTGTTTTAATTTTCGCGAGCATTGGACGCATACGCTTACAGCGTCTGCTTACTCAGTTTGCATGCGCAAACTGACTTCGCAATAGCTCGCCGGTTTGTTTTAATTCAACTAACTTTTTTCCTAGCGGAGCAAAGAAAGTACGTTCTGTGAACTCTGGTTAGCCTGTGCGAGCATTGGACGCATACGCTTACAGCGTCTGCTTACTCAGTTTGCTTGCGCAAACTGACTTCGCAATAGCTCGCCGGTTTGTTTTAATTCAACTAACGCTTTTCCTAGCGGAGCAAAGAAAGTACGTTCTGTGAACTCTGGTTAGCTTGTGCGAGCATTGGACGCATACGCTTACAGCGTCTGCTTACTCAGTTTGCTTGCGCAAACTGACTTCGCAATAGCTCGCCAGTTTGTTTTAATTCAACTAACTTTTTCCCTAGCGGAGCAAAGAAAGTACGTTCTGTGAACTCTGGTTAGCTTGTGCGAGCATTGCGGTGCCGGCTTGAGAGAGCACGTTAGAACTTGTGAATTTAACCATTTCTTTAGCCATGTCTGTATCACGGATGCGAGATTCAGAAGCCTGTAAGTTTTCAGCACCTACGTCCAATCCTGTTACAGTCTTTTCGAGGCGGTTCTGATAAGCTCCCAAGTCTGCACGCTGTTTGTTGATCTTTTTCAAAGCTTCGTCCAAAGTTCCGATTGCACGGTTAGCTTCATCAGGAGTTTCCAAAGTCATAATTGACTCGTCTCCGAGATTGCGAAGTCCGAGTGCTGTTGCTGACATTGTTCCAATGTAAACCTGTGTTCTCTGATCCATGTTAGCACCGATGTGGAACCACATAGAGCCTGTTACAACGTTTTCGCCTGTTGGACGAGCAAAACGACCTGTAAGCATGTTCATTCCGTTGAATTGAGCAGATGAAGCAATTCTATCAACTTCTGCGATGAGAGAAGAAACTTCAACCTGAATCTGCATGCGGTCTTCTGAAGAGTAAATTCCGTTTGAAGCCTGAATTGCCAATTCACGGATGCGCTGTACGATATCTGTAGTTTCCTGCAAATATCCTTCTGTTGTCTGAATAAATGAAATACCATTCTGGGCGTTTGTAGATGCCTGGTTCAAACCGCGAATCTGGGAACGCATTTTTTCTGAAACTGCGAGTCCTGATGCATCATCACCGGCACGATTGATTTTCATACCAGAAGAAAGTTTTTCCATTGATTTCTGCTGGTTAAGATCCTGAAGTCCCTGGGAACGCTGAGCGAACATTGCGCTCATATTGTGATTAATAACCATAATAATCTCCTATAAAGCTTGGTTAGTAATTAAGATAAAACACATGGTGGGCTTTTAAACCACGACGTGGTTTATCTTTTTGGGTTTCCACCACCCTATACTACATTCTCGGGGTATGGAAAAAAAAGTTTAGAGGAAAATTAAAAAAAATTATATAAAGTTATAAAAAATCAAACCGCTGTGTAAAATCTATTCTCTGAACAGCTCTATAAGAGTTTTTGCGTCTTTTATGAGATTATCTACGATACAATATTCGTTAGGTTGATGAGCCTGGTCATCGAGCGTACTCCAAACAACGGCATCAATTCCTTCTCTGCGGAGCTCAGCTCCAACTGTTCCACCGCCAATTCCTATGAACTTTGCATCTATGTTGTGAACTTTTTTGATTGCGGCGGCTAGTTTTTGTGCTACAGGGGCAGTTACCGGGGTTGCCGGTGATTCTGATTTTTGCGGAGTTGTGTATTCAACTTTTACTCCGTATTCTTGCTCAACTGCACGGCAGCATTTGTCTACTTCTACGAGAACGTCTGTGAGGTGATAACATGGCAAAATACGACAGTCCATGCAGAATGTGTCTTCGCCCGGAATTATATTTATGCTGTCAACATTTTTTGAACGCTTTGTCGGCTGGAATGTAGAATATGCAGGTTCAAACAGTTCATCTTTTTTATTGAATATTTTTTCTAGGTTGTGCAAACGCAAACTAAGATCGCACGCTGCTAGGCACGCATTTGCTCCGCTATCTGGACGGCTTCCGTGAGTCTGTTTGCCTTGTACATGAACTGCCAGCCACAGTATATTTTTTTCAGCGATTTCGATTGTTTTTCCTTCCGGATCGCCTCCGTCAGGAATCAAAATCAAGTCTTTTTTAGTAAAAAGATTTTGGTTTTTTATTAGCCAGAGGATTCCGTATCGGCTTCCGTTTTCTTCATCTGCTACAAAAAGGAGTTTAACTGTGTGAGCAGGTGTAAGTCCGTTTTTAATATAATAAAGACCTGCAAACGCTGCGCTGCACAATCCTTGCTGATCGTCTTCAACGCCGCGCCCGTACAATTTTCCATCTTTTTCAACGACTGTCCAAGGATCAGAATCCCATAATTTTAGATCGCCTGTTGGGACAACGTCTAAGTGAGCCATCACCCAGATTCTGCTTGAATCGTCTTTTCCCGGAATTGTAACGACGAGAGAAGGGCGACTGCCTGAACTGACTCGGCTGTCAGGAGCTTCATATCGTTCTATATTTGTAAACCCTTTTGATTTGAGCCATGCTTCCAGAGCGTTGCATTTTTCCGTCTCTCCGTCTCCGCCACCTTCTGGAGCGATTGCTATGTGAGATGTCAGCATCTTTTCCAGCTCTATTATTTCTCTGCGATTTTCTTCAAAAAATTTATCCATATTTGTTTCCTTTGTGCGGCAAATCCGCATTATTTTTATCGTATTTTTAAGAACATTCCGAGCAGTCCGCACGTAATTAAAAGCTGCATGATCATAAACTTAAGCAAAACTTGAGTTGGAGACCAGCCTCTGTTTTTATGCATGTGGTCGTGGAGCGGAAACCTTATATTTTCAAAAACTTTAATCTTAAAGAAACGGAGCAGGAACACTTTTAAAAGACCCATCCCTCCGTTTACAAAAATAATTGACGATGTCGCAAGAATTATGAATGGATTTCCTGAAACCATAACGCAGACCCCAATAAAAAATCCTAGAGCTCGGCTTCCTGCGTCTCCCATCAGACAGTGGCTTGGGTATGCGTTGTGCCATAAATAACCCATCACAACTCCTGCCATTGCGAAAAGCATGATTGCCCAGTTTGCACCGTAGCGAAAATGAGGCAAAAGCAGATATGCGGCAATATCTTTGTGACCGAGTATAAAGTAGAGCAACATGCCGAGAGTCAGAAGTGCAATTAAAACAAGTGAAGATGATAGACCGTCTACGCCATCTGTGCAGTTTGTTGTATTTATGCTTGCCCAGAGCATTATCGTTGTGATCACTATGTACACAACAGGATTTACTACGATTTCATTTGAAAAAAATGGTAACCAGAACCTTACAAGTCCGTCAGGGGAGATCTGTTTGAGCCCAAAATAAAGTATGAATGCAGTTGTGACGCTGATTATTAAATCTAGGGCTCCTTTTAGATATTCGCCCCAACTTGTTGTGCTGCGGTCATCTAAAAATCCGGTAAGCATTGTAATCCAAGTGAGGAGCACAATCGATGAGCGCACCCAGTTCATAGGACAAATCAAAAAGCAGATTAAAACAAAAAAAGTGATGAAAATGCTTCCGGCTCCTGTCGGCTTGCCTTTTGACGCTTCTGAAGTCTCTTTAATTGTGAACTCGCGCCCACGGTCATGCGGAAGGAATTCGTAAAATTTTGGAATAAGCTTGCGTGAAAGAAAAAAACCAAGATAAAGTGAAACAGTTATCAGAACAGCGTATGAATTTAAAAGTCTTGCCGGGCCCCAAATATGTTGAAGATACTGTCCTAAGTAATAAATCATTTTTACCTCTTAAAATATTTTTTATATCTATGATTAAAATGAGATGTGCGTCATATCTGTAAACACCATCACAATTTCTCGTTCGTTACAATAATCTATAAATTCCTTGTCCATTGGAGTTCCACCTGTTTGCATAATTGCTTTAATTCCCCTGTCTACAAGGCGTTTTGTCGTATCGTTGAACGGGATTTCTGCGTCAGTCACAAGGACATCGCCTAAATATGTAGTCGAATCTCTAGACTCTTTTTGACCGCTTGTGCGTTCATTATATTTAGCAGCCTCAAAAAGAACTCCTTGAATTGCGTTCGCTGTAGAAGTGCATCCTTGAGAGATTCCAACTATCGAATTTTGTTTTAATATGACCGCAGAATATGAACGTGCGCCCATCGCAAGCATCATTCCAAAAACCATTTCATCAGTCTGAATTTGCGACGGTCTGTTTTTCGTTTTTATTTCCCAGTGGTTAAAAAGTTTTGCATCAATATCTTGAAGGAGAATTCCTCCGTTCATGTTCATAAATTTCCCTTTAAAAGGAATGCGAGAGTTTTTTACAGCAGGAATCAATTTGATTTTTTTGTTGAGAGAAAGTATCTGTTTTGCGTCGTTTGTAAAACTTGGTGCGACGATTGCGGCAAAATCACATTGAATAATCTCTGTTGCTGAGGCTGAATCGATTACGGCGCTGCACGCTAGCACGACATCTTTTGTATTTGATGCATCGTACGTGTATGTTTTTTTAAATGAATCGAGCACGTTTGAAGAAAGTCCTGCGCCTAAAATCGTGCAAAACTTTACTGCCATTGTGAAGACCGTGCCTGTAAGTGGGGTAAACTGAGTTGTAAACTCGTAACCGTCGCTGTTTGTGCTTTTTACTGTGTACTGTTCTTTTAACGCAGCGTAGAGATTTGTTATCTGTCCCCACGAATATGAAATATCGGCGATAATGTTGTACGTAAGTTCGCGCCCTTGGAATTTTAAGAAATTTCCTGTGGCACCGTGCTCTGCCGGAAGTTTGTAAAGGCATGCGTCTTGTTGTGTATTTGAACCACATTTTATCTGGAATTCTTTTTTAAAAGGAATCATCAGATAATTCATATATTTGCTGCTGAATTTATTTGCTATTTGTAAAAATGACGAGGAAAGCCCTGCGTCGTATGCTGACAGAAGGTTCAATGCTTTTGCGGCAAGGTATGTCCTGAATTCCTTTGTGACAGAATCTGTTTTAAGCTGGATAATCGCTTCTTTATAATCAGATGGGTCTGTAAGTATCAAAACATTTTCGTAGTTTCCTGTAGAGCTGCGTAAAATCGATGTGCATGGAAAGTTTGGAGTTATGAGCTGATTGTCGAACTGGTTCGTAAGAACTGCGGTGTTCAATCCGGGAATAACATTCATGCACACTATGCAAATATCGTTTTCGACATCTGACGAGTTTGCATAAAACCGGTTTACACCGTGCTTTGTCAAAAGAATTCTCCTGATAAGCTGAGAAAAATCTGAAAGATATATGTTGTTTTCAACAAGAGAAGGTTCGTGAATGACAGGGATGTTATTTTCTTTTAGTAATTCTTCTGTCTTGTCTGCAGAAATAATAGCCCAGCCCGCAGAGGCAAGATATTCTGCAAACTCTAAAATGTTATCTGAATTTTCTACATGAATAATCGCACTCTTAGACATGGTTGTATTTTACCAAAAAAAAATATAATTGAAAATAGACGATAAAATAAGGTAAGATAATAATTATGAAAGTTGTAGCAAAAAAGTCTGTACTCTCCGGGAATATCGCCGTTCCCGGTTCAAAAAGTCACACAATTCGTGCACTTATTTTAGCTTCAATGGCAGATGGTGTCTCGCATATTTCTAACCCGCTTTCAGGAGATGACTGTTTTTCGACGGTAAAAGCAATAGAAAAAATCGGAGGAAAAGTAACTTTTGGCGATAATAACGTTTGGACTGTTTTTGGTGCCGGCGACAGCATTCATATTCCTTCAGATTTTATCGATGTCGGAAACTCCGGCTCTCTCATGTATTTTTTGGCTCCTGTGCTTGCAACTTTGTCTGGAAAATGTCTTTTCACGGGTGACAAGTCAATTTGTAAAAGACCTGTAAATCATCTGGTAGATGCTTTGAATACACTTGGGGCAACTGCCAGCTGCAAAAAAGGCAATACTCCGCCATTTACTTTTTGCGGACCCATTGATGTAAAAAAAACTCTTGTTACGGAAGGAGCGCTCTCTCAGTATATAAGCGGATTCATGATGGCGGCTACTAGGCTTGACGGAACTTTGAACATCAAACTTACGGCTCCTCAAGAAACTCCATATTTAAAAATGACAAAACTTTGGCTCGACGATGTCTGTGGAAAAACTTGTGCAGACGGCACAGAGCGAGTTTTTATTTCCGATGATTTTAAATCAGTGAAAGTACGCGGGAGTGTAACCATAAAAGGTTTTGATAGAGAAGTCCCGTCAGATTGGGAAGGAGTTGCTTTTCCTCTGATTGCAGCTCTTATTTCAGGCAGCTCAATCACAATTGACAATGTTGATGGCTCTGGCAGTCAAGGTGATGAAAAAATAGTCGATGTCCTAAAATCAGTCGGTGCCGATATTGAATGGAACAAGGAAAAATGCACGCTGAGTGTCAGTGCTAAAAGCGAGCTTTCTACAAAAAATCTTCCTCATGGTGAACTTTGCATAGATATTTCAAATTTTCCTGATGCTGTTTGCGCTCTATCTGCAATTGCGTGCTTTATTGACGGGAAAACTGTCATCACAAATGTCGAAATCTGCCGTAAAAAAGAGACAGACAGGATTAAAGCGATGAAAACAGAACTTTGTAAACTCGGCGGTTCTGTGGAAGAAGGCGAAAATTGCCTTATAATTCACGGGAAAAATAGAGGATTCGGTCTCCACGGCGGCAACTGCGACTCTTATAAAGATCACAGAATTGCGATGTCTCTCGCATGTCTTGGACTCGGGCTTTCTGAAGGCGAATCTCTTTCCGTTTGCGATGCCGAGTGTTGCAATGTTTCATTCCCGCATTTTTTTGAAGTGATGAATAAAATTGGAGCCGGCTTTGTATGTAAATAACGAAACTGAAAATTTCAGCGGGGAAAACCATGAATTCCTCCGTTCTCAGCTCATAACTTATATCGGCAATAAAAGAGCTCTACTTGGTTTTATCGGAGAAGGGGTAAAAATCGTTCAACAACGGCTTAGAAAGGAAAAACTTAGTTGTCTCGATATTTTTTCCGGCAGCGGAATTGTAAGCCGTTTTCTTAAGCAGTATTCGGAATTTATTGCCGTAAACGATTTGGAAAAATACGCCGGCATAATCAGCAGATGCTATCTCGCAAATAAATCTGAACTTCCGCTTGAGCGTTTGCATTTTCTTCACGAAAAACTGTGTGCAGAAATCGATTCGGACATAAAAAAAGGGCGCAAAGGTTTTATCTCTGAATTGTATTCACCTTCGGATGAAAAAAATATCCTGAAATCCGACAGATGTTTTTATACATCGTACAATGCTGCGTACCTCGACGTCGCCCGGCAAAAAATTGATGAGACAGTGCCTGAGGTTCTCCGTGATTATTTTATCGCGCCTCTGCTTTCCGAAGCGTCAATTCACGCAAACACTGCCGGCATATTTAAAGGATTTTACAAAAACTCAAGCACAGGAACAGGTCAGTTTGGCGGAAACGGTTGCAATGCGCTTTCTAGAATTCTTGGCAAAATAAAGCTTCCGTTTCCTGTTTTTTCGGATTTCGAATGTAAAAGCAAAGTTTTTTGCAACGACGCAAATCAGCTAGTTTTAAGCGATGAACTTTACGAAGATGTGGAAACTTTTGATATTGCATATTTTGACCCTCCTTACAATCAGCACCCGTACGGTTCAAATTACTTTATGCTGAATCTCCTTGCAGAATACAAATGCCCCGATGCTGAAAAAATCAGCCGCGTATCAGGAATTCCGTGCGAATGGAACAGGTCTGATTACAATAAAAAGAAAAAGGTTTCGGGAGTCTTTTTTAATCTTGTTAAAAATGTGCGCGCAAAGTTTGTGCTTGTCTCTTTTAATTCTGAAGGGTTTATTCCTAAGCAAGAAATGATAGAAATCCTTTCTGAATGTGGAAAGGTTGAAGTTCTTGAATCTGATTACAACGCATTTAGGGGCTCGCGAAATCTAAATGAACGCGAAATTCACGTCAAAGAGTATTTATTTTTGCTAAAAAAAGATTGAAAAGCAGAGAAAAAAGATTATTTATGCCTGTGAAAACGCATTATAATTAAAAATGCATAAAAAATATTAAAAAAAATTATTTTTATGCATTTTTTTTGCAAAAGCATACTATCTTATTTGTGTGTTTTTTCGTATTATGATAAGTTGATGTACAAAACTGATAGTATGACTATTATATTTTTGAATAACATGGTGTACTTGATAGTTCGTCCATTTTTATAACAAAAACGAGGATTTTACTTATATGCTACGTTATTTTACAAAACGCATGATCACTGCTATATTTACTGCTTTTGTAGTCGCAACATTGACATTTTTTATTATGAATATGGTTCCCGGTGGACCTTTTCTTGCAGAAAAAGCCGTCACACCACAGGCACAAGCTGCAATGGAAGCAAAATATGGACTCGATAAGCCTCTCGGACAGCAGTATTTGACTTATATGAATGGATTGGTTCATGGAGATCTCGGGATCTCTCTTAAAAAACGTGGACGAACAGTGAGTCAGATTATTGCGACAAAATTCCCGGTTTCCGCACGGCTTGGCGGTCTGGCAATGATATTGGCAGTCTTCGCAGGAATTCCACTTGGAGCTATCGCTGCTTACAGACGCGGTAAACTTATAGACCGCATTCTCGTCGTTCTTTCTACAGCAGGTATTGCAATTCCAAGTTTCCTTTCTTCTACACTTCTTATGTACATTTTTACAACAAAACTCAAATGGCTTCCTTCTTTGGGGCTGAATACTCCAAAAGCGTACGTCATGCCTGTTGTGGCTCTTTCTCTTTATCCGACTTTTTACATCGCCCGCCTTATGCGGTCTTCTATGCTCGATGTAATCGGACAGGATTATATGCGCACCGCACGTGCTAAAGGTGTAAACACATTCCGTTCAATATTCAAACATGCTTTGCGTAATGCGATCCTGCCTGTCATAACTTATCTTGGACCGCTTCTTGCATCGTTGATGACCGGAAGTTTTATTATTGAAAAGATTTTTAACATTCCGGGGCTCGGTTCCGAATTTGTAGGGGCAATCACTTCTCGTGACTACCCTATGATTATGGGAACAACAATATTCCTTGCAGTATTTGTAATTTTTATGAACGTTATCGTTGATATCCTTTATGCAATTGTTGACCCGAGAATTAAACTTAAATAAGGTGCTTCAAAGATGGAAAACAATGAAATGAATGAAAAAAAGAAAAACTTTCTAAGTCTTCAGCTTAATGTTGATGATTTTTTACCTGCTTCTGCGGAAGATAAAGATTCCCTTGTCGTGATGCGTGAATCTGTAAATTTTTGGCAAGACGGTATTCGACGTTTCCGAAAAAATCCTATCGCAATGATTTCGTTAGTTATCATTTTGATAATTATGTTTTTTTGCTTTATTGTTCCTGTTTTTTATCCTTATAAATACGAACAGCAGATGAAAGGCTCTGAACGCCTTAAGTCAATGGAATATTCGGCTTCGGAAAAACAGCGTATCGCAAGTGGGGAGAAAGTTTTTCCTCATATTTTGGGGACTGACCAAAACGGGCGCGATTATGCAATTCGTGTAATGGTTGGAGGGCGTGTTTCAATGCTTGTCGGCATCATCGCTTCTTTGCTTATCTTGATTATAGGTTCCCTTTATGGAGCGATTTCAGGATATTTTGGCGGAATTGTAGATTTGATAATGATGCGTATCGTCGATGTAATATACACTGTCCCTGATGTACTTATCATCATCCTTCTTGCGCAGACTTTGAAATTCCCTTTGAAAAATCTTGGAACTGTCGCTGGGTTTGGTTGGATTCAGAAACTCGGCCCTAATATGGTTTCAATGTTTATTGTGTTTGCGCTTTTGTACTGGGTTGGTATGGCTCGTATAGTCCGCTCGCAGATTATGATTTTGAAACAGAATGAATATGTGACTGCTGCAACTGCTCTTGGTGCTAAGCGCAGGAGAATTATCGGAAAACATCTTATTAAGAACTGTATTGGAACTTTGATAGTTACAACAACGCTTCAGATTCCGTCGTCAATTTTTACAGAATCGTTTCTCTCGTTTCTCGGGCTTGGCGTTCAGGCTCCAATGCCTTCTCTCGGTTCGCTTGCGTCTGCAGCTTTGAACGGGTTCCAGACATTCCCTGAAAAGCTCTTTGCTCCCGCAGCTCTTATTTTTGTTATTATCCTCAGTTTTAACCTTCTTGGGGATGGATTGCGCGATGCATTCGACCCTAAACTTAAGCAATAGACAAAAAGGAATTTAAGATGAGCGAAAACGAATACTTAGTAGATATAAAGCACGAAAGACTTTCATTTTTTACACCGGCAGGCGAAGTTAAGGCTTTAAATGACGTGACGATTCAGATGAAAGACGGAGAAGTTCTTGGCATTGTAGGCGAGTCAGGTTCCGGTAAATCAGTTACAGCTTATTCTATCATGGGACTTACGGCAGATAACGGTAAAATCACCGGAGGTTCGGTAACTTTTAACGGGCACAGGATTGACCAATTGTCGGAGCGAGAGCTTCGCAAAATTCGCGGGCAAGAAGTCAGCATTATATTCCAAGACCCGATGACGTCATTAAACCCTGTTTGGACAATTGGAAATCAAATTGAAGAAGCAGTCCGTCTTCACACAGAAAAAAAAGGACCGGAAATTCGTGCACGCGCGATAGAACTTTTGCAGCTTGTAGGAATAAATGAACCTGAAAAACGGCTTAAGCAATATCCTCATGCTCTCTCAGGTGGTATGCGCCAACGAGTTATGATCGCTATGGCTTTGGCTTGTGAACCGAAACTTTTAATAGCTGACGAACCGACTACGGCGCTCGATGTCACCATTCAGGCACAGATTCTTGACTTAATGCAGGATTTGAAGAAAAAACTCGGAATGGGAATAATTATGATTACACATGACCTTGGAGTTGTCGCTTCTATGTGTGACCAGATTGCTGTTATGTACGCAGGCGAGATTGTTGAATATGGCGCAACAGATGATATCTTTTACAATCCAAAGCATGAGTATACAAAAGGTCTTTTGAAATCTATTCCAAAGTTTCAAGAAAAAGATTATTCAAAACTTGTTCCAATCGAAGGACACCCTGTTGACCTCCTCAATCCTCCAAAAGGGTGCGGATTTGCCCCTCGTTGTGAAAAATGCATGCAGATTTGCCTTACAACGAAACCTGTCCGCAGCGATTACGAAAGTCTTTGCGGCAAAGACCGTGTCCATTATTCCCGATGTTGGTTAGAACAAAAGGCTGAATTTGAGTCGGCACAAAAAAATCAAAAAAAGGAAAATGAGAATGAGTAACGATTCAAATAAAAAACTTCTTGAAATAGAACACTTAAAACAATATTTCCCTCTGCCCGGTTCAAGCAAAACTGTTCGCGCAGTAGATGATGTAAGTTTCTTTATCAAAAAAGGTGAAACATTTGGGCTTGTAGGCGAGTCAGGCTGCGGTAAAACAACTACAGGACGCTCAATTTTGCGCCTTACAGAACCAACCGCCGGAAAAATAGTTTACGACGGCGAAGTTCTTTTTGATAGCAAAAATAAAATTAAAGCGAATATGCTTCCTTTTCGACGTAAGATGCAGATTGTATTTCAAGACCCTTATGCATCTTTGGATCCGCGAATGACTGTAAGCGACATCGTCGGGGAAGCCCTTGATATTCACCGTCTTTATTCATCAAAAGCGGAACGACGTGAAAAGATTCTTGATTTACTTGAAACTGTCGGATTGAATTCTGAGCACGCAAACCGCTATCCTCACGAATTTTCAGGTGGTCAACGGCAGAGAATCGG
This sequence comes from Treponema sp. Marseille-Q3903, assembly GCF_014334335.1. Taxonomy (NCBI): domain Bacteria; kingdom Pseudomonadati; phylum Spirochaetota; class Spirochaetia; order Treponematales; family Treponemataceae; genus Treponema; species Treponema sp. Marseille-Q3903. Next base: position 147,280 of record NZ_JACSEU010000001.1, on the reverse strand, counting down.
AATTGCCAGAGCCCTTGCTGTAAAACCGGAATTTGTTGTCTGCGATGAACCCGTTTCGGCTTTGGACGTCTCTATTCAGGCGCAAGTTGTAAATATGTTTGAAGATCTTCAAGTAAAGATGGGGTTGACATATCTTTTTATTGCACATGACCTTTCGATTGTAAATCATATTTCAAGCAGAATCGGGGTGATGTATCTTGGACACATGGTTGAGCTTGCAGATTCAGATGAATTGATTTTTCACTCTGCACATCCATATACAAAATCTCTTATATCTGCGGTGCCGATTGCAGACCCGAAAATTGCACGTTCTTCAAAACGCATTATTTTAAATGGCGATGTGCCATCTCCTGTAAATCCACCATCAGGCTGTCCGTTTAGGACACGTTGCCCTTATGCTGATGAAATTTGTGCTGAGAAAAAACCGGAGTTTAAAGAGATTTCAAGCGGACACTACGCTGCGTGTCATCACCTTGACAAAATACAGTGATTGTGCAGTGATTGAATTGTTTATATAAGTTTTATATATAAAATTTTTGGAGGTTCTGAAATGAACAAAAAAAACTTGGTAATTGCTGTTTTTGCAGCCGCTGTTGTATTTACATCGTGCAGCAAAAAGGAAGCAGACAGAAAGACTGTAGGTACTGCAAAGACTGAATTGCATGTACAAATTGGTCCTTCTCCGGAAACAATTGATCCAGCTTTGAGCAGTGCTGTCGACAGTGGTAACATGATTCTTCATGCTTTTGAAGGTCTTGTTAAATTTGACCGCAACAATAACGTTGTTCCTGCTCTCGCAGAATCTTGGGAAAAGTCAGACGATGGTCTTACTTGGACATTCCATTTACGCAAAAACTTGAAATGGTCAGACGGTTCTCCTCTTACATCAAAAGATTTTGCTTACGCTTGGAGACGTATTGCAGATCCTGCTACAGCCGCTCCTTACGGATATGATCTTCTTTCAGTTGTAAAAGGTTATCCGGAAGCAGCTAAAGGTGATGTGTCAAAACTTGGAGTTGAAACTCCTAATGCAAACACTTTTGTTGTTCATCTTTCTACTCCGTGTATTTACTTTGATAAGATTACAACATTCCCTGTACTCGTTCCTGTTCAGGAGAAGACAATTAAAGCGGCCAACGATAAATGGACTATTGATCCAAAAACATACATCTCGAGCGGTCCTTACTATATGACAGAATTTACAGACGGCTCACAGATTGTTTTTGAAAAGAACCCTTACTATTGGGACGTTGAAAATGTTACATTCGACAAAATCGTATGGCACTTGATTGAAGATCCTAACACATCTTACACAGCATACAACGAAGGCAATATTCAGCTGATAAAAGACGTTCCAACTGAAGAAATCCCTTCGCTTAGAGGCTCTTCTGAATTCCACGTTGAACCGATTATGGGTACATATTATCTTTCTTTCAATATTCGTAAAGAGCTCTTTAAAGATTCACGCGTTCGAGAAGCTCTTTCATTGTCAATCGACCGCAACTACGTTGCAAACACAATAATGGGTGGAACATACTCTCCTGCAAAGAACTTTGTTGGTCCCGGTATGACAGATGCAGCTCTTAATTCATCTTTTGAAAAAGTAACTGCAGAAAAATATGGCAACCATTTCTCTGATGATTACAACGCTGACCTGGCAAAGGCAAAGAAACTCTTAGCTGATGCAGGATACCCAGACGGAAAAGGATTCCCTACTATAGAGTATCTTACAAACGATGCCAGTTATCACAAGGCTGTTGCTGAATACCTTCAGTCTGCATGGAAAGAACTCGGAATTACAATGAACGTAAATATCCAGGAATGGAAGACATTTACTGCTGACAGACGTTCAGGAAACTTCGATATTGCCCGCAATGGTTGGGTTTGCGACTGGGATGATCCGTCTAACATAATCAACCTTTTCGAAACTGCAAACGGCAACAACGACGGTAAATATTCATCTGAAGGATTTGACGAACTTGTTGACAGAGCTAGAAACACAAACAACGTCGAAAAACACTATGACTTGCTCCACAAGGCAGAACAAGTTGCCTTGAGCGATGCTGCTATGGCTCCGATTGCTTACTACAATGACTTCTGGTTGCAGAAAACAAATCTCAAAGGAACATGGCATTCACCTTATGGATTCTGGTTCCTTATGTATGGAAGCCTCGAGTAGACTATAAGTCTATAAAAAAACCGAACTCCGCAACGGGGTTCGGTTTTTTTTTATTTAAAATGATTTTCCGTAAAATTTTGTCAAAAATCGCATATTGAGGAAAATAGTATTGTAGAAGAGGTTTTTGATGAAATATTTTAAATTTGTTTTTGCGCCATTTTATTTTTGCGTGGTTTTTCTTTTTATGTGCAGTTTTTGTGCATGTTCAAAAAAGAATTTTACCGGCAGGTGCGATTCTTTCACCTTTGCATGTTGGAATGTTCAGACTTTTTTTGATGCGGAAACTGATGGAACGGAATACAATGATTACAAAAACATGGCTAAGTGGTCAAAAGAAAAATATTCCGAGCGGCTACGCCGGCTTTGCGAAGTCATGACAACTCTTAATCCAGATGTCTTTGTTTTAGAAGAGATTGAAAATTCTGCCGTCGTCCAAGATATTGCAAATTCCCTTGCCGGAAACTCGTGGCATTCAAAAAAGGTGTGGCAGTATGCGTGTTTTTCTAAAACGAAAGGGACTGCAATCGGTTGTGCAGTTTTTTCAAGATTTGCCCTAAGAGATATGAAACTCCATTCTATGCTGATAAAAAGCGAAAAGAAAGCACAACCAGCGTCTCGACCTATCATTCAAGTTACTGTAGATGTGAATGGGCACAATCTTGTGCTTTTTGTAAATCATTGGAAATCAAAAAGCGGCGGTGCAGAAGAAACTGAAGTTTGGCGCAACTGGCAAGAGATGATTTTGGCTGGGCGAATTGAAAATATCTACAAAGCAGATTCAAAAAGTGCGATAATCGCTTGTGGAGACTTCAACCGCAATGCTGCCGATTTTGTCTGTAAAAAATCAAGAAAAGGATTAAGCAACGTTGTTTTGAGGGGAAGCAATACTCTTGGAGCAGACGGAGAGAACATCTGTGCTTATAATCCGTGGCTCGATGAAAATGGGAAATATAAATACGAAACCGGCAGTTATTTTTATAAAAATTCATGGGAATATATCGACAACATTTTTTGCATTGGAAATGTAGAGATTTCGGATTTCCGTTCTATTGCGGAAAGTCCGTGGGCTAATGAAGATTCCGTGCCGAATAGTTATAAAATTTACAATGGGAAAGGGTATTCAGACCATCTGCCGCTTTTTAGCAAACTCAGTTTTTTAGAATAATCCACGTTGCTCCGCTTCCGCCATCTTGCTTTGACTTTGGATGCCCCGACATTCCGCACCTTTTGTCGTTTTCGATAAACCTGCGCACAAGCTTTCCGAGCACAGGATCTGTTCCTGTCGTGTGAATCCCTTTGCCGTGTACAACAATAACTTTGCGAATTCCGCTTTTTGAACACTTTTCGATAAAATTATTGAGAGCGATTTCGGCTTCATCTTGATGGAGTCCGTGCAAATCAAGACGAGCTTCGGGTCTCATATTTATAAGATAATTCCTGTCCATTTGAGTTGTGCGGCGTTCCTGATCTTCGGAAACCTTGTCTTTGTCAACAGTTCCGTAACGACGAAGCCACAATTCAATCGGGTTTATTTGCTTTGAATTTTCCGCATTGATTTTTGCCTCAAAATCTTTTTCGGCAGCGAGCGCTTTTTCTTCGGGAGTTGGAGCATTTGCCTTTTTGCTAGACACTTTGTTTTTGCCGCTTTCTTTTTGTTTCAGGTTCTTTTGAGATTGAATATCTGCCCATCGATTTAAAATATCATTCATGTCCATAAAATCACCTCTTTATTTCGATGATGTCGTCTTTTTTACACCAGCCGCTGCTATCTCCGAGCTGAATGTTTATCCACGAACCAGCATGTTCTGTTATCAAAACTCTGTTGCCAGCTCCAATTTCCGAGAACGCTTCCGCATTTTCTGATGGAATTGAATAAATCATACAGCCTTTGCATATTCCGTAACTTTGAAACCGTTTTGCAATGCCCATCCCGAGCGCGATAACAGAAGACGACAACAATGCGATAAAAATAATCAAAAGCAAGTTCCTTTTTTTAATTATAAATACGACAACAAAAACAGTGAACGTAATGCACAAGGTGAGCAAGATGCAAATATAGATGATGGGAATGCTGTTTTGGGCAGTCGATGGAACTCCTATTTTATTTTCAAGCTCAATTCGTTTTTCATGCGCATTTTTAAATCCGAAAAAAGATATCTGTTCTTTGTAATACAAATCGGCGAGCTTTCGGCAAGTCTCGTCTGTGATATCATCTTCAAAAATGTCATTTGCTTCAGAATCAAAAGAAGTAAAAGCGTCTTTGAAAATGTCGGGTTCGTTTTTTTTAGATGATGTTTCGTTTTCCGTAAAATTGATAGAAAATTTAGGCGTTAAAAGGTCTGTCCTGTAGCCGTTATAATCCATAGCTGAAAGTTTTATTTTTGGAAATTGCTGTTCTCCGGGTGCAAGTCCAGTCCATTCGAATGTTGACACCGGAATTAAGTCATGCGTATATGTTCGTTCGCGGTATTTTATCTCAGTGATTTCGTATTCTTCAGTTCGTGTAAAAATCGAATTTTGTGGAAGATCCCAGTTTAATTGAACAAGTTGATTTATGTATTGCAGGTAAACAGTAAAAGTGATTTTTTCTCCGATTTTTGCATTGAATATCGGATTTTTTTCCGGCGGCTGGTCAGAATACACTTCGTATCCGTTTGAAAATTTGATTGTAATAAGCGGACTTTTTTTTGAGGGGTCTTCTGTAATCTCAATTGATTCAAATGCTAAGTTTCGTCGCCTGGTTTTTATCATCACAGGGAGAGAAAGCTGATTGTAGATTCCTTTTTTGTCGAAAGAAAGCCAAATTTCGATTTCCGTTCCAAAATTTCCACTTTCATCAAAAACTTCTGTCTTTTTTATTGAACGATATGTCACATTTTGTCTGCTCATTGAAGATAAAACTTGAATCTGTGAAGGTTTTACATCTGCAATTTTCACCAGAAATTTTAAATCAGTGTTTGTAAACAAATTTTGGTTTTCTGCATGCTTTATGATGAGATTGTTGTAATTTACATTTTGAGAAAACAGACTGCTTGAAAAGAAAATCAAAAATGCAGTTACAGTTAATAATCTTCTGTAGAAATTTCTGACGGTTGCGATTCGCTGTTTTTCCATTGCTTTTGATCGTTCTCCTTTATGTGTTTAAAAACTGCTTTTTCAAGGTCTGGGATGTTTGACTCGTGGGCTTGCGCCTGAATCGATTCGTTTTCATTTTTTTTAGAGGCCTCTTCTGCTTGTTTAGCCGAGAGCTCAAAATTTATTTTGGCTTCTATCTTTGCGCTATTTGTCTCGAGCGCTTTTCTAAAATATTTTTGAGCATCTTCGTAATTTCCGGCTTTGTATGATAAAACTCCTGCGTTGTAAAATGCTGCGTATCGTACATTTGATGGAGCTTCTTCTGAAATTTTTGCAAACTGTTCAATCGCCACAGGGTTTTCTCCAATCATCGCATATACCGTGCCTAAATCGTAGAGAGCAAAATCTAAAGTCTGTTGATTTTCCATAGAAAGAGCATTTTCGGAAACGTCGATAAAACATGATATTGAGTGTCGGTAGTCTTTTTTGTGATATGAATAAGTTCCATCAAAAATTTTAACTGTATCTGAGCCGCAGCCTGAAAGCGTTACAATGAGTGCCAGGAATTCTGCAGGCAGAGATTTTTTTATAAATTTTGAGAAATTAATTTCAGTAACGATGTAGCTCAAAATAAAGGAAAGCAATGAAAGCGTTATAAAAAGTTTGTAACGCTGCACAGGTTTTGATTCGTAAGATGTGATGAGGTTATCCGAATCTGAACGCCTCAGTTGCGACAAAAGTTTTGCGGCAGAGCCTTTTTCGTTTGAGTTTATATACGACAAGTCAGAACGGTTTTTATAAAGATTGAATTTTGACGTCGCTTCGGAAATTGCGTTTTCAATCTCCTGACTGCGCAATGCAGAATTCACTTTTGTTTTTCCATCTCCGGTAGTGATTTCAATTCCCTTTTCTGTTCCAAATCCTATAATTGTAACAGGAATGCCGGATTTTAAACATTCAGATAAAGAAGGAACGAGTTCCCCGTCAGTCTCTTCTCCGTCGGTAAATACCCAAATTCTTCCGGCCGCTGAGTACTTTGATGGAAATGTTTCTTTTGCTTTTAAAATGCCTTTCCCGAGCCTTGTACCAGGAACTGTCATTAAATTCGGAGAAAGAGCGTCAAGTAAAGATTCAATCTGTGCAGTATCTTCTGTAAGAGGAATTGCAGGGATTCCGTCACCTTTTGCAAGTACGACTGAAACAGGTACTCCACTCATGTTTGAAAGAAGTTTTTTTGCGTATGTCCCGGCGGCTTTTAGTCTTGTCGTATTCATAGGGCAGTCTTTTGCCATCATACTGTTTGAAATATCAAACACCATAGAAACTGCCGTTCCGCTTTTTTGAACCGGTACGAGATATGTTCCCCACGTCAGTCCCATATTCGCAAGAATAAGCATGATATATGCAAAAAGCAAAAATCCTGAGCGAGCAAACAAAATTTTTTTATGCCTGAAACATATCAGTTCTTTCAACAAAATTCTTTTGATAAACCAAGAAGCAGAAAAAAGTATAAGAGCAATAAAAAGAAATTTCTGATAATACAGCTTGTTGACTGTTTTATACGTATAATTTTGTGCAACTTGTTCCTGTTTTGAAACAGTGTTCAGCCTTTCTGAAAGCTCGGATAAAGTTTGTGCTTCAAAATAACGACCGTTGGCGATTTCTGCGATTTTTTTAAGAGACGCAGGATTGAAGTTTGAATTTAAGTATCCTGAATATTGTTTTCCTGTCGCAGGATCTGTGTATTCGATAGGGACTGTACCTTTTGAGCCGATTCCGACGACATAAAGTGTAATGCCATTGTTTGCCGCTAGTTTTGCTGCCGTTTCAGGATGGATTTCTCCGGCATTGTTTTCGCCATCTGTGAAGAGAATTATACATTTTTTTGGAGCTGATGAAGATGCAAGATGACACACCGCTGTGCTCAATCCGTCCCCAATTGCAGACCCGTCTCCCATGCTTCCAACAGAAATCCGTCCGAGACTGCTGTTAAATGATTCGCTGTCTATTGTCGGTGGGACAATGACAGCTGCACTGCTGCCCAGAGCGACAATCCCTAATCTGCAGCCGTCGTGGGCTCTTGCAAGAGAATAAATTGAACGAAGCGTTGCTTCAAGCCGAGAATTGCCGTCGACATCTTTTGCAGCCATCGAAGGGCTTGTATCTAAAACAAAAACAATGTCCGTGCCGAGCGTCGAAAAAACTTTTTCTTGACTTGAAATTGCAGGGTCGGCAAAAGCGGTTACGACAAGAGAAAAACCTATTCCAAGTAGAATTTTTGCGAGAATTGACAAAAACTTCTGAGATTTTCCTCGCCATGTAAAATGCTGTCCGTTCCAATCGGAAAGAACTGCCGGAAAAGATATCCTGTTGAAAATTTTTAGTCTACGCAAAATAAACAGAATTGGAATTAAAAGCAAGAGGAAAAACGCAAACGGATTTTGAAAATTAAGCATTTTTTGATTCCTCCGCCTTTTTGTTGTTTTTGTCAGCCGCCGTTTCGATTATGTCGATATTTTTGATGAGCTCTTTTACGATTTTTGCAACTTCGCCATCGTTGAAAACAGCATTTTTACTGTATCTGATAAAATCTGTTCTGACAAAACTTGATAAAATTTTACCGAACGCTATATTTTTTTCATCGGGCAAAAGTCCGCCTGTCGCTTTGCAAAAACCTTCTTCAAACTCTGATGATGCGGCCCGCGTAAACTGATAATCAAAACGTATTTCAAGATATTGCCGCATAATTTTTTGAATTTGAGCGGCGATTTCAGAGCTGCCGATTTTTTTATTTTTAATTGAACGCAGAAGCCTTGCAGTTTTTCTCTTGTTTTTTTTGTATTTGCGCAAAAGTTTTCGGTTTTTAATAAAAAATGCGATGCTTTTTCGCTTTATGACAAGCCTGATAATCAACAAAAATGAAAGCAAAGAAAAAATCAGCATGCCATACAGTTTGTAAGTCGTTCCAGGAAGTAAAAGCGGCGCTGCAAATCCGCTTAAAGTTGCGTTGTTTGCTTGCTCTGTGATTGAAACAATTTGAATCGGAGCAAAGTCAATGTAGAGGTCTTCTATCTGAATCGGCGGAAATTTGATTGTGCCTGTTTTCCATGGAACAAATGTTATGACGAGCTTGTAGAAATCTATCCCTGATGGGACGACTTGAACCTGCTTGATGTCGTAATCGTTTCCGTCTAATTCTCCTGCAAAGTTTTCAAAAGAAATCTCAAAAGCGCCTTTTTCTGAAAGCGATTTTAGATTTGCACTGTCAGAATTAAAGGAACATCTCAGTTCTGCCGTGTCGGCTACATAAACTTTGCGAGGAAGAAGGACTTGCTCTGATTTTATTTCTGCCATGAATTATCTTGTCCTTGCTTTTCTTGTAAAAATGGAATTTAAAACCTGAAGAGGTTCGCTTTTTGTGTCCATTGTGACAGGCAGAATTCCGTGCTTGTAGCAAAAATCCTGCCACCGTTCCGTTTTTTTTTGGTTATATCTGCGCCATTCTTTCTTAAATTTTTCAGAAGATGATGGAAGATCCATTTTAATTCCGCTTTCAACATCTTCAAAAACGACAGTCCCGAGTGATGGAAGTTCTTCATCTATAAAATCGTGGATATTTATTGCGATGACGTCATTTTTATGAGCAATTGCGGTCATAGGAGTTTCCCATTCCGCGCTTCGGAAATCGGACAACACGAAAACAAGTGAACGCATACGAAGCAAATTGCATGCGTACTCTATTGCGTTTCCAAGCGATGAGCCTTTTGTCGCTCCCTTTGGAGTGCGGTAAAGGTTGTTTAGGATATTCATTGTGTTTTCTTTTGAGAGAGCCGGTTTGCATGAAAAATAAATTGCGCCGTCAAAAAAAACCGCCCCTATAGGGCATCCGTTTAATTCGGCTGCAATTGTCACTAACGCTGCGGCTTCTTCCGCAGATTCAAATTTTGTTCTTCTGCAAGACTTTGTATCAAGTTTCATTGAAAGCGATGAATCTACAATCAAAAAAATCTGAAACTCTCGTTCTTCAACGAACATTTTCACAAACGGCTTTCCCATCCTTGCAGTTACGTTCCAGTCAATCGAACGGACATCATCTCCGCGTATATAGTCTCGAACTCCTGTAAACTCAATCCCCTGCCCACGGTAAAGAGACTGAAAATTCCCCGACTTTATTCCTTCGGCTAATTCTGCTGCCTGAATTCTGAGGTAAGTGGCTTTTTTTACAAGAAGTTCTGTTTTCATCTTCTAAATTCCGTTTGGATAAAGTCGAATTTACGGAACAGGAATAAAGTTCATAATACGAGATATGATTTCGTCTGCGGTGACATTGTCTGCAGCTGCTTCGTAAGAAAGGACGAGCCTGTGACGCAATACGTTCATTGCGACTGATTTTATATCTTCCGGCAAAACAAAATCGCGGCCTGCAAAAAGCGCACGAACTTTTGCACATTGCAGCATTGCAATCCCCGCTCGTGGCGATGCTCCAAAATGAATATAACGGGTGATGTCGTTTGTGTTAGTTGTATTTACAATTGTACGACCTGTCTGCTGTCTGTGAGGGCTTTCAGGACGTGTGACTGTTAAAATCGAAACGATATATTCAACGAGTTTTTCACTGCATGTAACTTTGTCTGCTGTGGCTTTCATGTCTGCGATATCAGATGCCGTTACAATCTGGTTTACCGGAACGTCAGGAGCTTTCCCGCAAGTCTGGACAATTTGAATTTCATTGTCTGCAGCAGGATATTTGACAACAAGTTTCATCAAAAAACGGTCAAGTTCTGCTTCAGGCAGATTGTATGTGCCTTCTTGTTCAACAGGGTTTTGAGTTGCAAGCACAAAAAAAGGTTCCGGCAGCTTGTATGTTTCTTCTCCGATTGTAATCTGACGTTCTTCCATCGCTTCAAGCATTGCAGACTGAACTTTTGCAGGTGCACGGTTTATTTCATCAGCAAGAATTACGTTCGCAAAAACAGGGCCTTTTCTTACAGTGAAAGTTCCCTTGTTTTGTTCGTATATCAAAGTTCCTGTAACATCGGCAGGCAACAAATCGGGTGTAAATTGAATTCGTTTAAAATCAAGTCCGAGAATCTCCGCTATTGTTTTAATTGCGAGTGTTTTGGCAAGTCCCGGCACTCCTTCGACCAATACGTGTCCCCCGGCTATAAAGGCAGTCAATATATCATCAACGAGATTTTCTTGCCCAATAAGGCGCTTTGCAGCTTCTGTGCGACATTTTTTCGTGATGATTTTAAAACGTTCGATTTCATTATTCATATTATTGAAGATTATAGCGAAAATAGCACAGCGTTACAAATTCAACATCAAAAACGCCGTGATTTTCTTTTGTATATTTATGCAAAGAAATCACATAGTTATGCATTTTTATTGACTAAAACTGCGTAAATTCGCATAATTGACTCATTATGATAAATGCTTTAGCACAAGAATTAAATCAAACTCTCGCAGGTTCTGTAGTAGACTCTCTTTTTTCAAAGATGGGTGAAAGACTTTATTTTCCTAACGGAATTATTTCACAAGGTGGGGAAGCTGCAAAAGATGCTACCTTTGCAAACGGTACAATCGGTATGGCAGTTGTAAATGGAACTCCAATTGAACTCGATTCTTACAAAAAAAGTATGCCGAATTTTAATGCGCGAGAAGCGGTCGCATACGCAAAAACCGGGGGCAACCCTGAATTGCGTAAGATTTGGAAAGAGCAAATTATATCAAAAAATCCTTTGTTAAAAGGCAAAACTTTTTCGCTGCCAATTCTTGTTCCCGGCCTTACCGCAGCTTTATCATACGTATGCGATTTATTTGTAGACGAAACAAAGCCTATGATTTCAGCAGAGCCTTGTTGGGATAATTACGAACTTATCGCAGCTGCGCGTTGCAATGCAGAATTTCACCGATTTAAATGTTTTGAAAACGGCAAGTTTAACATATCTGGTCTTGAAGAAAAAATGAAAGCAGATGCACAAAAATATGGTTCTGTGCGCGTTATTTTGAATTTTCCGCAAAATCCATCAGGATACAGCCCTACAAAAAATGAGGTTTTGGAGATATGCAGAATTGTGAAAGAAATTGCCGAAAGCGGTAAAAAAGTCCTCGTCCTCTCTGACGATGCGTATTTTGGGTTGGACTACGAAGATGATATTGAGCCTCAGTCACTTTTTGCTTATCTATGCGATATTCACGAAAACGTGCTTGCAATCAAAGCTGATGGTCCAACAAAAGAAGATTTTGCTTGGGGATTTCGCACAGGTTTTATAACATTTGCTTCAAAGAGTCTTTCAGAAGCTCAGTATACGGCATTGACGACAAAGTTTATGTCTGCAATTCGTTCTTCAGTTTCATGCTCTGCAACTCCTTCGCAAAGCATTATTATGCATGCATTAAATGATCAGGCGCATGAAGAACAGAAAAAAGAACTTAGAGCAATGCTTAAGCGCCGTTACGACCTTGTAAGAAAATTCGTAAATACTCACAAATCTTCAGTGCTTGAACCGTTGCCTTTCAATTCCGGCTACTTTATGAGTTTTCATGTTAATACGGGAAAAGCAGAGGAGATAAGAAAAAGACTTCTTGCGGTAGATTGTATCGGGGTAATTCAGATTGATCCTTACACTTTGCGCGTTGCTTTTTCAAGCATCGATGAAGATAAGATTGATTTGGTTTACGCAAGCATTTATAATGAAGCCGAAACTACAAAATAGTTAAGGTTATAATGCAAAAATCATCATTAAGATTAAGTTTATCGATAATTTTAACGCTTGCCGCTTTGTGTTTTGTTTCTTGCGGGAATCAGAATGACAAAATTAGTGCAAAGTTTAACAGCAGGATTGTTATCTGGACTAACAACAGCGAGTTTGCTCAATATATAGAATTATTCAACAGAACGCATGCGAACAATAAGGCGGTTTTAGTCTACAAAGAAAATCCTGCTCTTTCTCTTCCGCCGGCAAAAGATGAAATTCCTCCGGACATCGTTGTTGGGGCTTGGCTTAGAACGGAAAATCCTAAAAAGAATTTTAAATCGCTTGATTATCTTTTTGATACAAAACACCTTTCATCAAATATTTTTTACAGAAACCTTCTTGAATCAGGGAAAAAAAATAGAGTTCAATACTTGTTGCCTGTGAGTTTTAATCTTCCTGCTGTTATCTTTTCAGATGAAAACAAAGAGATTGTAAAAGATAATTACACAATGACTTTAGAGCAAATTAGAAAGACTTCGGCTTCTTATAATTCAAAGAATAACAAAGGGCATTATACAAAAATAGGTTTTACTCCGCTTTCTAATGATGATTTTTTATATCTTGTCACAAAAATTTACGGAGCAAGATTCCGTTTAGAAAAAGACAATATCACTTATAATTCAACAGCTCTTTCTAATTCTATAAACGCTCTTAAAGATTGGATTGAAAAAGAAAACTCTTCGGCAGCTGTTGCTCAGGATTTCGCATTTAGATATTTATTTATGCCGTATTATCGTCAAGTTACATCAGGAAGAACTTTATTTGCTTACACTACGAGCGATAAGTTATTTAAAGTTTTTAAAGAACAAAATTTGAATGAAGATTATAGATGGATTGTAAAAGATAATACGCTCCCGATTGAAGATGATTACACGCTGATGGGAATTTTTAAAAATGCAAAAAATCAGCCGGGAGCTACGGAATTTATTTCGTGGTTTTTCAATTCAGACAGTCAGCATGCAATTTTGAGCCAAAAAGACAATATGAATCTTGAGACTGAACATTTTGGTATTGCAGGAGGATTTTCTGCCGTTCGATATGTTACAGAAAATATTCTTCCTCTCTATTATACGCATCTGCTTACAAACCTTCCACCTGCGCAGATGATATTCGTCCCTGAAATGCTTCCTGCTCGTTGGGAAAGCTATAAAGACCAAGTTGTAGAGCCTTATATAAAGAATGTAATAACTACAGAACGAGGGACAGCAGTTCCTTCAATCGCAGATTTGGAAAAAGATTGGCGAAAAAAAATGTTTGATTAGACATAATCTGGTTTTAAAACAAATCGCAGCGAAGTTAGAGTATCAAATCGCACAAAACTGCGTCGGTAGCTTTCACTAAGTCTTCGGGCTTTATTTTTATCTGAATTCCACGCTGCCCACCGCTTATGCAAACTTTTTCGCATTCCATCACAGATTTGTCTATAAAGGTTCTGAATTTCTTTTTCATCCCGATTGGAGTGCAGCCTCCGCGAACGTAACCTGTCAATCCTAAAAGATCTTCCGGTTTTACAGGAGCAATCTCTTTTACGCCCGCTGCCTGACGCGCTTTTTTCAAATTGATTTCATTGACTGCACTTTGGCAAAAAACACAGATTTCTTTAGCTTCAGTGCGCATTACAATAGTTTTAAAAACTGTTTCAGGGTTAACGTCGAGTTTTTCAGCCATGCGGCATGCAGCCCCTTTTTCAAGGACATGTTCACCATCATCATCGTATTCTGCAGTTTCGTATAAAATCTTTAAGCCGTCTAAAATACGCATTGCATTTGTCTTTTTCATAGATGAGATTTTATACCATTTATAAAAAAGTGACTATAAAGACATATCCAAGCAAAGTTTTTCCACGAGGCTGCGCACAAAAAACTTCCCCGTCCTCCCGTACCTCTTGCCTCTCTGAGCGTTGAAATTCTCTTTTGTGAGGCTCTTCTGCGCACAAAAAAAAGGGGAAAAAAGTAGAAAAAAAAGAAAAATAAATTAAAAATTATGTTGACACTTTTTTAATTCAGATGTATATTCATCTTCACCGTCACAAAACCACATCTTTTGGGCGGCACAAAATACCAGTAAAATGATATTTTTTCGCAGGTTTTACAATAAAAGCCTGAGATTTGGACAAAAATCCAAAAGATTCTTTGACAGTTCAGGGAAGGAAACAATTGACATATAATTTGTTTTAAGTGTTTCAATTGAATAAAAAACATACCGCTTAATTCGGTTCACGAATTAAGAATTGAAAATCAATTTCAGCAAAAATAAAGCTGTGATTGAACGATTTGTGGAAAATCTTAGTCCTTCGGGACTTAGAAATAATCATGGAGAGTTTGATCCTGGCTCAGAACGAACGCTGGCGGCGCGTCTTAAGCATGCAAGTCGAATGGCAAGATTGGTGCTTGCACTGATCCTAGAATGGCGGACTGGTGAGTAACGCGTGGGTGACGTACCCTTTGGACGGGGATAGCTGCTAGAAATAGCAGATAATACCGGATAAGGTGGCCTGTGTCAGAGGCAGGTCAGGAAAGGAACATTTGTTCCGCCGAAGGAACGGCTCGCGAGCTATTAGCTAGTTGGTGAGGTAACGGCCCACCAAGGCGATGATAGCTACCCGGCCTAAGAGGGTGAACGGGCACATTGGGACTGAGATACGGCCCAGACTCCTACGGGAGGCAGCAGCTAAGAATATTCCGCAATGGACGAAAGTCTGACGGAGCGACGCCGCGTGGATGATGAAGGTCGGAAGATTGTAAAATCCTTTTATGACTGAAGAATAAGTATGGTGAGAGAAACGCCGTATGGTGACAGTAGGTCATGAATAAGCAACGGCTAATTACGTGCCAGCAGCCGCGGTAACACGTAAGTTGCGAGCGTTGTTCGGAATTATTGGGCGTAAAGGGCATGCAGGCGGAATTGCAAGCTTGGTGTGAAATACCGGGGCTTAACTCCGGAATAGCATTGAGAACTGCAAAACTAGAGTCACTGAGGGGCAATCAGAATTCCAGGTGTAGGGGTGAAATCTGTAGATATCTGGAAGAATACCAATGGCGAAGGCAGGTTACCAGCAGATGACTGACGCTGAGGTGCGAAGGTGCGGGGAGCAAACAGGATTAGAGACCCTGGTAGTCCGCACAGTCAACTATGTGCACTAGATGTCTGGTCGACAGACCGGGTGTCGAAGCAAACGCGATAAGTGCACCGCCTGGGGAGTATGCCCGCAAGGGTGAAACTCAAAGGAATTGACGGGGGCCCGCACAAGCGGTGGAGCATGTGGTTTAATTCGATGGTACGCGAGGAACCTTACCTGGGTTTGACATACACAGGAATTATATAGAGATATGTAAGCGCAGCAATGCGCCTGTGAACAGGTGCTGCATGGCTGTCGTCAGCTCGTGCCGTGAGGTGTTGGGTTAAGTCCCGCAACGAGCGCAACCCCTGCTGCCAGTTACTAACACGTAAAGGTGAGGACTCTGGCGGAACTGCCGGTGACAAACCGGAGGAAGGCGGGGATGACGTCAAGTCATCATGGCCCTTATGTCCAGGGCTACACACGTGCTACAATGGGAGATACAGAGTGAAGCGAAGCAGCGATGCGGAGCAAAACGCAGAAAACCTCTCGTAGTCCGGATTGGAGTCTGAAACTCGACTCCATGAAGTTGGAATCGCTAGTAATCGCACATCAGCACGGTGCGGTGAATACGTTCCCGGGCCTTGTACACACCGCCCGTCACACCATCCGAGTAGATTCTACCCGAAGCCGGCAGTCTAACCGCAAGGAGGACGCTGTCGAAGGTAGGATTTGTGAGGGGGGTGAAGTCGTAACAAGGTAGTCGTACCGGAAGGTGCGGCTGGATCACCTCCTTTTTAAGAAAAAGGAATAGGCTTTGGTGTACAAAGCAGTGTCAATTGTTTCTTTCTCTGGTCTGTCGAAGACTGAAAATACAATCATGGGGAATTAGCTCAGTTGGCTAGAGCATCGGCTTTGCAAGCCGAGGGTCAAGGGTTCAAATCCCTTATTCTCCATATTATTTAAGGGACAGTAGCTCAGTTGGTTAGAGCACCGCTCTGATAAGGCGGGGGTCACAAGTTCAACTCTTGTCTGTCCCATCTAATGAAAGCTTCATTGCTGGATTTTATTGTTTTTTGAAATTGCTAAGGAAGGAACGGAAGATGACGCATGGAAAGACTTGCGTTATCAGAAGAAGGACTTTTCAGTCTGCGAGCAGAGGAAAGGGAAGCTTGAATAAAAAGCCCTTGAGCTGCGAAAGAGTGGAATGAAAGGAAATGAAAATATGGTCAAGCGAATATAGGTTTATGGTGGATGCCTAGGAGCTGTAAGACGAAGAAGGACGTGATAAGCTGCGATAAGCCGGGGTTAGGAGCACATATCCGCAAACCCCCGGATTTCCGAATGGAGTAATCCGGTGAAATACACCATCTCGATATCTGAATATATAGGATAGAGAAGTCAAACTGAGTGAAGTGAACCATCTAAGTAACTCGGGAACAGAAATCAAAAGAGATTCCCCCAGTAGCGGTGAGCGAAGAGGGAAGAGCCCAAACCGCGTAAAGCGGGGTTGTAGGACTGCGATATGGAGTAGGCAGAAAATCAGTTTGTAGGAGAAGCTTCTGGGAAGGAGCGTCAAAGAGAGTGAAAGCCTCGTATCCGAAACAAACTGACTCCTAGCAGAATCCTGAGTATGGCGGGGCACGTGAAACCCTGTCAGAATCCGGGTCGACCACGATCCAAGGCTAAATACTAGACAGCTACCGATAGTGAACAAGTACCGTGAGGGAAAGGCGAAAAGAACCCCTGTAAGGGGAGTGAAATAGAACCTGAAACCATAAACTGACAAGATGTCACAGCCCGCAAGGGTAGTGGCGTGTCTTTTGTAGAATAAACCTGCGAGTTGCGTTATGCAGCGAGGATAAGAAATAGAAGTTTTGGATCCGAAGCGAAAGCGAGTCTGAAAAGGGCGATAAGTTGCATGACGCAGACCCGAAGCCAAGGTGATCTAGTCATGAGCAGGTTGAAGCAGGGGTAAAACCCTGTGGAGGACCGAACAGTAATCTGTTAAAAAAGGTAGTGATGACTTGTGACTAGGAGTGAAAGGCTAAACAAACCTGGAAATAGCTGGCTCTCCCCGAAATGCCTTTAGGGACAGCCTCATAAAAAGTTACCGGAGGTAAAGCACTGGATGGAAAAGGGGGAGTTAAATCTTTCCGATTTCAATCAAACTCTGAATGCCGGTAACCAGCTTATGGGAGTGAGACTGCGTGCGCCAAGGTTCGTAGTCGAAAGGGAAACAGCCCAAACCGGCAATTAAGGTCCCAAATTTATGCTAAGTGTTAAATGAAGTGAAGATGCACAGACAGCCAGGAGGTTGGCTTAGAAGCAGCCATTCCTTAAAAGAGTGCGTAACAGCTCACTGGTCGAGCATTTTTGCGCAGACAATGTAACGGGGCTAAGCATAAAACCGAAATTCCGGATTCATGACAGAAGTTATGAGTGGTAGGGGAGCATTGAATTAACTGACGAAGGAATACCTGTGAGGGGTTCTGGAGGAGATTCAAGAGAGAATGCAGGCATAAGTAACGAAAAAGCGGGTGCGATCCCCGCTCGCCGAAAACCTAAGGTTTCCAGGGTAAAGGCAATCTGCCCTGGGTAAGTCGGCCCCTAAGACGAGGACGAAAGTCGTAGCCGATGGGAAACTGGTTTATAATCCAGTACTTATTGAGTTTTGATGGAATGACGCATGAGGTGAAATCCGGCCGGGCGACGGTAGTCCCGGTCAAAGCAGCGAGTTTATGAGGTTCTGGTTAAAAGAAGAACCAAGATGAGCTGTGACAGCGAGGAACCAGAAAGTGGGACTGAAGCGGACGTAATCATGGTGACGAGAAATAGTTCCTAAGTAAGGCTTAGTAAACCGTACCGGAAACCGACACAGGTAGGTAGGATGAGTAATCTAAGGCGCTCGAGCGAACTCGCGTTAAGGAACTCGGCAAAATGCGCACGTAACTTCGGAAGAAGTGCGGCTCCCTTTAGAAATACAGGGAGTGACACAAAGCAGGCCCAGGCGACTGTTTATCAAAAACACAGCCATCTGCGAACCAGCAATGGGACGTATAGGTGGTGACACCTGCCCGGTACTGGAAGGTTAAGAGGAGATGTTATCCGTAAGGAGAAGCATTGAATCGAAGCCCCAGCAAACGGCGGCCGTAACTATAACGGTCCTAAGGTAGCGAAATTCCTTGTCGGGTAAGTTCCGACCCGCACGAATGGTGTAACGATTCTGGGCACTGTCTCAACGCGAGACTCGGTGAAATTTATATTCCGGTAAAGAAGCCGGATACCCGTAATTAGACGGAAAGACCCCGTGAACCTTCACCGTAACTTAATATTGGGATTCTATTCATCATGTGTAGGATAGCTGGGAGGCAGAGAAGCGTGGCCGTCAGGTTGCGTGGAGCCGCCGGTGAAATACCAGCCTTGATGAATGGGATTTCTAACCGTGACCTTGAAGCAGGTTGCGGGACAATGTTAGGCAGGCGGTTTGACTGGGGCGGTCGCCTCCAAAAGAGTAACGGAGGTGCGCGAAGGTCTCCTCGCGGTGGTTGGAAATCATCGTACGAGTGTAAAGGCACAAGGAGGCTTGACTGAGAGATAGACATATCGATCAGGTACGAAAGTAGGTCTTAGTGATCTGATGGTGCTGAGTGGAAAGGCCATCACTTAACGGATAAAAGGTACTCCGGGGATAACAGGCTGATTTTCCCCAAGAGTTCACATCGACGGGAAAGTTTGGCACCTCGATGTCGGCTCATCATATCCTGGGGCTGGAGCAGGTCCCAAGGGTTTGGCTGTTCGCCAATTAAAATGGTACGTGAGCTGGGTTCAGAACGTCGCGAGACAGTTCGGTCCCTATCTGTTACGGGCGTTGGAAGTTTGAGAGGAGCTGCTTTTAGTACGAGAGGACCGAAGCGGACGAACCTCTGGTTTACCAGTTATCCTGCCAAGGGTAAGTGCTGGGTATCTAAGTTCGGAAGGGATAACCGCTGAAAGCATCTAAGTGGGAAGCCCACCTCAAGATTATACTTCCCTGAGGGTTCAACCCTCCTTAAGACTCCTGGGAGACTACCAGGTTGATAGGATGCAGGTGTAAGCGCTGTGAGGCGTTCAGCCGAGCATTACTAATAAGTCGTGAGGCTTGACCATATTTTCATTTCCTTTTACTTAAAGTTTTTTCCGTTCCGTGTGCTCTGTCCTAGAACAGACTTACACTTAGTTTTTTATTTTGTTTATAAATGCCGGTGACCATAGTGGAGAGGCAATACCCGTTCCCATTCCGAACACGGAAGTCAAGCTCTCTTACGTCGATGATACTGCTCTTTAGCGGGAAAGTAGATAGTTGCCGGCTTTTTTTTATTTAACTCTGATTTTCCAAAAAAATGACTGTGTTGTTTTGTCTATAGCTGAAGAGCAGTCAAACTTTTGTGAGCGAGGCAAAGCCTCGCGTCGTGAGGCGGCGCCGAATAAGGATAGCTCTTATGTGCGAGTTTTAGCGAGTTTACGAGCGTCAAAAACTTGGTAGCGTAAGCGTAGGTTAGTAGAAGCCGAACCCGGATAGCTCTTCTGCGGGCTAGTAGAAGCCGACGACTGGAGAACCGTTAAAAAACGAGCCACAAGTGGGTCGTTTTAGGTTCCTCCCCCGTTCGGCTTGGGAGCGAGCTTTAGCGAGTGACGTTGCCGGCTTTTTTTTATTTAACGGGAAAGTTTTGTTGCGGCTGGCGCGAGTGTAGGGACGCTGCTGTCGTGCGGGAGGTGAGCGTGGGGAGGTGCACAGGTGGCTGCACAGTATAAACATTTGTGTGGTTTTTATTCAAAATTGATAATGCCTTTCAATGACTGCCGAAAGCTTCTTTTCCTCTGCTGTTTTAATGTCAAAAAATGCGAATTTTTCATTTTTGTAAAATAATTTTTTGACATATTTGTATATGAGGATATAATTAATAAAGATATATCAGAAAAAGTATTTCGTCTGCAGATTCTACATCCGCTGCGTCTATGTTTCTGTTCATGTCTAATCTATACATTATTACTTTTCAAAAAAAGGTTAAGGAGTTTTTATGAAAAGAGTACTTGGTACGTTGCTTTTGCTTACGGCTGGAATTGCTTTCTTTGGCTGTTCAAAGAAAAATGAAAACAAAGCTGTAAAGGACATCATCGCTCAGGCTGAAAAAATGACTTTTCAAGAGCTTTTGGAAAAGGCTTATGCTGAATCGAATGGAAAAGAAGTTTCCGGAATTGGTAATTCAAGCCGAGGAAAAACTGCAGGTGAAAAATTTGTAGCAGAAATCAAAAAAGTTCATTCTGACTATACTGGTTCTATCAAGTGGAGTCAGCCAAAGAATAACTCTATTTTTGAAGCGCTTGAAAAAGACACTGAATCTGCAAATCCTGTTCAGGCTGTTACACTTATCCAGGATGCTGCTCAGATTAAAAATAAGATGATTTCAACAGGAATCCTTTACAACTTCATTCCAAAAGAATGGCGTGAAACTGCAGGAGTAAATATCGCTGCTGACGGAAATCCTCTTGCACTTCAAACTTTGAGCAAAGTTTTTATGTATAACATTGTTGACGGTTCTAAAAAATATATGAACGTATGGGACTTTGTAAAAGAAGGCGAAAAACCTATGTTCATGGGACTTGATTCAGAACCTGTTGGAAAGAACTTCCTTTATATGCTTACAGAAAAAAAATATGTTAAATATGTAAAAGATGCATATCAAGTACTTTCTGCAGAAGATAAGGCATATTTTGACCCTATAATCAAAGAAGTAAAACCAAAAGTAAAAGAATTGAATCTCACAAGCGATGCTGAATATTCTCTCGCTTGGATTAAATTGTTCGTAACTCAGTTCAACAAAATGACTGATGACGGTCCTATAAGTACGGAAATTGTAAAAAAATCTGCTACTGGACAGACAGCTCTTATCGTTTATTCAAAACTTCGCTCAATCAACGAATCGCAAGAAACTTCTGTAAACAATATTGCTGTTGCTGCTTATCAAGACGGTTATCAGGGATTCGGTGGATACGCTTACAAGCACTATCTCCAGATTCCTAAAAATACTCCATATCCTTGGACTGCATGTGCATTCATTTCTTACATGGTTACAAGCAAAGACGGTTTCCAGCCATGGGGAAAAGACATGGGCGGTTATTCATCAAATCCATCAATCAATCAGGATCACAGCCGAGACGGATATGTTGACGGTGTAAATAAATTCCCTGCAAAAAATGATAGAGGATATTCATGGTGGGTATCTCCTGATTTCGGAAGATTGGTAATCGAAGAAACTAACTATTGTGCTGGCGTTCAGTTCACTGTAGGACTTTGGATTGACAGTTTGAAGAAATAAATTACGTTTGCGTAAATTAATCCGTCTGAAAACTTGCTGTTCAAGATAATTTCAGACGGATTTTTTTAGTCTAAGGAAACATTGATTAATTATATTAGGATTAATCAGACTTCCATGAATCGGGAAGATACATATTGAAACATTGATTCAATATGTTTAGTAGGAGTATCTTGTGGAAAAAGTCAATAAAACTAAAATCTTCTTTAACAAAATCAGAGACTTGCTGCAAAAACCTCAGAACGTAATTCTGTTAATTTTCGGCATTCTCCTTTCGTTTTCGACGATTGCACCTGTCGTAACGATTCTTGCTGATACCATTTCTGTTCATTCAGGAACGATAGACCAGCATTTGTCAGGCAAAGCGTCTGGATTTACGCTTGTAAACTGGATTGATTTATTTACGAGCTCACTTGCGCAAAAAAACTTATGGCATCCGCTTGCAAATAGTATGATTCTTGCCGTTTTTTCATGTGCCGGAGCGATAATTGTCGGTGGTATTTTCGCCTTTCTAATTACGCGCACAAATATGAAATATAAAAGATATTTGAGTGCAATCTTTATTTTCCCTTATATCATGCCGCAGTGGACTCTTGCGCTTGTGTGGCGAAACATGTTTAGAAATACGCAAGCTGTAGGTGGAGCGGACGGACTTTTAGCATCTCTGTTCCATATTTATATGCCGGCTTGGTGGATTGAGGGGATGTTCCCGTCAATCATAGTGTTGGCTCTCCATTATTCTGCGTTTGCGTATATTCTCATCGGCGGTATTTTTAAAAATATGGATTCAAACTTGGAAGAAGCCGCAACCATTTTGAACACAAAAAAATCTAAGATATTTTTTAGAATCACGTTGCCATTGCTCACCCCTGCAATTCTTTCAACAATTTTGCTTGTATTCGGAAGTTCAATGGGAAGTTATCCTGTTCCTCACTATCTCAAGCTGACAACGTTATCTACAAAATACGTTGATTTGAAAGTCAATTATGCGGGAGAGGCGAGTATCATCGGTGTTTTGATGATGATTTTCGGCGTTCTCATTCTTCTTGCAAATCAGGTGAGCACAAAATCTCGAAAAAGTTACACGACTGTTACCGGAAAGAGCGGACAAGTAAGTAAAGTGAATCTGGGACGAGTCGGAAAATATATCATTCCAATCGTGCTGATTGTTCTTACATTCTTTACAAGTATTTACCCAATCATTTCGTTTGCATTTGAAACGTTCTTGCCAAACCCTGGAGACTACAGTTTCTTTACGACCGGCAATGTTGCAAATCTTACAACAAAATGGTGGATGCACCGAGGAACTACAGATGTAGGGTTGTACGGACAGCACGGTATGTTGTTCAACACAGGAATCTGGAACAGTTTTAAAGGAACTATAATTGTCGCTGTATTCTGTTCTCTTCTGGCTGGAACGATTGGGCTTTTGATCGGTTATGCAGTCAGCAAAAACCGCCGAAATCGCTTTGCAAACTATGTAAACGACATCGCATTTTTGCCATATCTCTTGCCGTCAATCGCTGTCGGTATCGCGTTTTTTATCTTCGGGTCTCTGTTCGGACTGTACGACACTTTCTTGCTTGCTATAATCGCAGCTACTGTAAAATACATTCCGTTTGCATCTCGCAGCTCTCTAAACTCGATGATGCAGATAAGCGGCGAAATTGAAGAATCGGCTTTGATTGCAGGAACTCCGTGGTACAAGCGAATGATACGAATCATAATTCCGATTCAGAAGTCTGCGATAATCAGCGGATTTTTGCTGCCGTTTATGACATGTATCCGCGAGTTGCCGCTCTTTATGCTTTTAGTGAATCAGGATCGCCTTATGACGACAAAAATGGATTATTACGACGAAATGGGATTGTTTGCTTTTTCGAGCGGTATGAACTTAATCATCATCGTGTTCATATTGCTTTTGAATTTCAGCGTAAACAAATTGACCAATTCTGGAATCGATAAGGGATTAGGAGGAAAATAGAATGCCGGAAATCGTATTAAAGAATCTGACAAAAAGATGGGGAAAGTTTTACGGAACCGACAACCTCAATTTGACTATACATGACGCATCGTTTGTAACACTGCTTGGACCTTCGGGCTGCGGAAAAACGACGACTCTTAGAATGATTGCCGGACTTGAAACTCCGACAAGCGGACAAATTACAATCGGCGGAGAAACTGTTTTTGACAGCGAAAAAGGAATAAATATCCCTGCCAACAAACGAAAAGTAGGTTTTTTGTTCCAGAATTACGCACTCTGGCCGAACATGACTGTTTATCAGAATATTGCATTCGGATTAAAGAACATAAAAGAGGAAAAACCGATTTACGCACACGAGATGCAGTCTATAGATTCTCTGATAAAGATTCTTTCGAAACCTGAAGAATTGGTTTCTATCTTTACGGAACACAAGGCTGCAAAAGATAAAAAAGAAAGCGCTCTTAAAACCCTTGTTCGCCTGATTGATAAGTATGAAATCTCTCAGTTTACTGCTAAAAAATTGCTCGATTATTCTTTTGAAACGCACATTTCAGATGATGCAAGTCATCTAAAAAATGCAGTCGAAAAAGTTATAAAAGAGCTAAAAGCAAAAAAAGAAGGATTGACGGCTTCGTATAAGGCAAAAGGCTTTACGCTTGATAACGAATGTGCGCTCTGCAAAGATGGAAAACGTATAACAAAGATGAGAGGATTGACTGCAGAAGAGATTGATTTGATTGTTCGCCAAGTTTCTCGCATTGTAAAAATCGGAATGTTTATGGACAGATATCCAAATGAACTTTCAGGTGGACAGCAGCAGCGCGTTGCTATTGCACGTACTCTTGCGCCAAAACCTCAAGTTATCTTCATGGATGAGCCGCTTTCAAACCTCGATGCAAAGCTCCGCCTCGAGATGCGCAGTGAACTTCAGCGTCTACACCTCGATATGGGTTCAACTTTTATCTACATCACGCACGATCAGCTTGAAGCTATGACTCTTTCGTCAAAAATCTGTTTGATGGATAACGGTATTATTCACCAGTATGAAACTCCTCTTGCCATGTATGAAAAACCTGCAAATCTTTTTGCAGCTGACTTCTTAGGAAACCCATCGATAAACTTTGTTGAAGCACTCGGTGCTCAAAAATCAAATAACTTTAACTTAAAAGTTTTTGACGGACGCGTTTCATTGAAATTTGTTCCAAGTGAAAAGATGGATTACCAGACTTGGGTTAAAGATACGGAAGCCAAAATAGAGCAGGAAAAGCGAGATGAAGCTGAGCGCACAAAGCAAAATGAAAAGCTCAACAAGATGATGCCGTTTAATTACATCATTCAAAAAACAGCAGGTGACACAAGCGCTGAAGAAGAGGAAGATGAAGTGAACGCCGTTGAAGCCGATTTTGTTATGGGATTGCGTCCTGAATTCATCAAAATTAAAGAAGATGGAAAATTGAAAGGTTCTATTTATAGTTCCATGCCGACAGGAATGGAGACGACTGTAAAAATCGATATAAATGGATATCTTTTGACAGGCGTCGTATTCGGCAACATCAACTTTAAAATCGGGCAAGAAATCCACTTTGACATTGAAACAGAAAAGGCTATGCTTTTTTCAAAGGCAAACCAGCGTTTTGTTGCTCTCGGACGGATTGAAGTAGTTTAATCAGATGTCGATTGACGGTTGTCAGTTGACAATTTAACACATCATAAAAAAAGGCTGCATAATCGGTTTTTACTGTTGTGTAGCCTTTTTTATATTTGGCAAAAGCTCTTCAAAATAATATTTGTCATCAATTTTTCGACCTCCGCAAGTGTGTCCCAATTTTCGGTCTGCTCTGACTTTTTCACCGTGGAAATCGCTGCCGGCAGTGATAAACATCCCGAGTTTGCGACCTAATCCTTCAAGGCGTTCACATTCGGAAACTCTCGCTCCCGGATGATATGCTTCAAGACCTGCAATTCCTTGTTCATGTATTTTTTCAATCATCTCAGGCAATTTTCCCCAAGAAAGATAAAGCGACATCGGGTGAGCAATTACAGGCACTCCTCCCGATTCAGTGATTGCTACAATCGCTTCATCAAGATTTGAGCCGATACGTTCGCAATACCACGCTCTTCCTTTTGCTAAAAATCTGTCAAACGCTTGTTGCCTTGTCTTTACAATATTGCGTTTTACAAGCTCTGCTGCAAAATGAGGGCGACCGATTACAGTGTTTGGAAAATCGTGATAAAGATCTTCAATGCTGATGTCGACTCCATCGCCGTTCATCTTTGAGATTATCTGTCTGTTTCTTATGTCCCTGTTTTTTATTAGGTTTTCTAAAATCAATTGAAAAGAGGGCGAAATTGCTTTTAATCCTAATCCAAGAAGGTGAAATTCTCCTTTTGTCGCATTTATGTTTAATTCAACTCCGCGTATAAATGTAATTCCGCATCTGTCTGCTGCAATTTGTCCTTCTTCGAGCCCAGCTACTGTATCATGGTCGGTGATTGCAATTGCTTTTAGTTTTTTTTCTTTTGCTTTTTCAATTATCTCTGTCGGTGTATATTGTCCGTCTGATGCGGTTGTATGTACATGTAAATCTATCATAACTTTAGAATAGCATTTTTTTTTAATATGTGATATAATCTGACACCGCAGGTATAGGTGTTATTTTTTTACTAAAAGTCTAAGGAGTTGTATAAGACGATGCCAAAAGCAATGCAATATACAAAAGGGTCTATCATCTATTTTGAAAACGACAAAGATGACCGCATTTTTATCATGCAGACAGGAACGGTTCTTCTTTCCTCTAATGATATTGAAACCGGACAGCCTGTATCCGAACAGGTTAAGAGTGGGGAATTTTTTGGTGTCAAGTCAGCTTTGGGTCATTTCGGTCGTGAAGAAACTGCTACAGCGCTTGTCACTACTGTCGCTGTCGCTCTGACAGTTCAGGAATTTGAAGTTCTTTTTAGCAATAATAAAGCTTTGATAATGAAGATGCTCCGTGTTTTTTCTAATCAGCTTCGTCAAATTCACAAAAAAACAGAATCCATATTAAATAATGTTGCCGAAGATCAGGAATCAGGCATGCTCGCTGTTGCAAAGAGTTTTTACAATGATGAACAGTATCGTTCTGCTTGCGATATTTACGTCAAGTTTTTAAAACGATATCCGAACACTTCGAAAAAAGAAGAGGTAAGTAAACTTTATGCTGATGCGAAACTCAGATGTGATAAACTTGCAATTCATAATCGTGGTGTAACAGAAAGCCCTGAAGATGACAGCAATAATTCTTCGCTTAAAATATTTTCACTTCCAGCATTTGAACGTTTCGCGAAAACTTACGAACCGAACGAAGTTATAATTTCGGAGTATGAACCGGGAGATAGTTTTTATTTGATCCAAAGCGGTCGTGTTCAGCTTGTAAAATGTGTAAACGGCTCAAAGAAAAATCTCGATATCCTCAAACCCGGAGAATTTTTTGGCGAGATGGCAATTCTCGACAATTCTCCGCGTTCTGCGACATGTGTGGCTGTTGGCTCTGTAAAATGCCTTGAATTCAATAAGGAAAATTTTGAGCTTTTGATAACAGGAAACCCTCAGATGGCTTTGCTTTTGCTTAAGCTGTTCTGCAAACGCATTTATGACCAAAAACGGCGATTTAGAATTCTTGTTGTCAAAGATTTGCAGGCGCGCATCGCAGATGTGTTCTTGTTGCTTGCCGAAATGAATCCGATTTCAGACGAAGCTGTAAAACAGCGCCGTTTCAATGTTACAATCGCCGACATTTCGCACTGGGCAGGGCTTAGCGTGGAAGTCTGCCGCGATGAAATCAGCAAATTCATCGAAAAGCGAAAAATTGAAGTTTATGATAGCTACGTGATTGTAAACAATATCAACGATTTAAGGCGTCTTTATGACACTCGCACAAGCGTTGGAAACAGTTAAAAAAAATGAAAAATATGCCGACTTAGCTCACCTGGTAGAGCAACACCCTCGTAACGTGTAGGTAGTTGGTTCAAGTCCGACAGTCGGCTCTAGATATTTTATGGATCTTAGTTTATGGCTAAGGTCTTTTTTTTTATATTTATTATAAATTAGGAAATGCTGACCAATTAGATGTGAATTAATCAGTATTTCCTAACTCCTGATAGCAATTTTTAACTTCTTAATTTTTTTTCATTGAATAGTATTACAAATTCCATTATATTAACATTGTATGACTGTGTCTCTTGGAGAGGCTCTGCTCATGCATAATTAATAAAGGCTACCGATTCGGTAGTTCTAATTAGGAGTTATTATGACAGTTAACGACATTAAAAATGCCAAAATTAAGGCATGGGTTGAAGAATGTGTTAAGATGTGTGAACCTGATAGCGTTGTTGTATGCGACGGCTCTCGGGCTGAATATGATCGCTTGATGAAGAAATGTGTAGATGCAGGTCTCGCAACTCCATTGGCAAAGAAACCTAACAGTTTCCTGTTCCGCTCGCTTCCGAGTGATGTTGCACGTGTTGAAAACCGCACATTCATTTCATCTGTAAAAGAAGAAGACGCAGGTCCTACAAACCACTGGATTGCTCCAAAAGAACTCAAAGCAACAATGAAAGGTCTGTATAAAGGCTGCATGCATGGTCGTACAATGTACGTTCTTCCGTTCTGTATGGGTCCGCTCGGTTCTCCTATCGCAAAATACGGCGTTGAACTTACAGACTCAGAATACGTTGTATTGAACATGGATATCATGACTCGTGCAGGCGAACAAACATGGCAGTATCTTGGTGATGATTTTATTCCTTGTCTTCACTCTGTAGGAAAGCCGCTCAACAACGGTGAAAAAGACAATGGAATCTGGCCTTGCGCTGATGTTGATCACAAATACATTTCTCACTTCCCTGAAGAACACCTGATATGGTCTTATGGTTCAGGATATGGTGGAAACGCCCTGCTTGGGAAAAAATGTTTTGCTCTTCGTATTGCAACTGTTCTTGCTCGTGAAGAAGGTTGGCTTGCAGAACACATGCTTATTTTGAAATTGACTAACCCTAAAGGTGAAGTTAAATATATAACAGGTGCATTCCCATCTGCTTGTGGTAAAACAAACCTCGCAATGTTGATCCCGACAATCCCTGGATGGAAAGTTGAAACAGTCGGTGACGATATCGCATGGATGAAATTCGGAAAAGATGGTCGCCTTTATGCTATCAACCCTGAAGCAGGATTCTTTGGTGTTGCACCGGGAACTTCAGAAGAATCAAACAAAAACGCACTTGTTGCCGCTTCTAAGAATACAATCTTTACAAACTGTGCTCTTACAGAAGACGGTGACGTATGGTGGGAAGGAATCGGATATCCTGCAAAAGGTAAACTTGTTGACTGGAAAGGTAACGTTCGTGAAGCACTTCCAAAAGATAAATCTCCTAAAGGTGAAGAATTCGCTCATCCAAATGCACGTTTTACAGCTCCTGCAAAACAGTGCCCTTGTATTGCTTCTGATTGGGAAAGCCCTGAAGGTGTACCAATTTCTGCAATTTTGTTTGGTGGTCGTCGTCCGTCAACTATTCCTCTCGTACATCAGGCTCGAAGCTGGGCACACGGTGTGTTCCTTGGTTCAATAGTAGGTTCTGAAATCACAGCAGCTTCTACAATCAACGCCGCAGATGTTGGTAAGATTCGCCGTGACCCATTTGCTATTATTCCGTTCTGTGGATATAACATGGGTGACTACTTCCAGCACTGGATCGATGTTGGTAACAATCCATCTACAAATGCTGATAAACTTCCAAAGATTTTCTACGTTAACTGGTTCCGCAAGGACGATGACAATGCAGACCTTCCTGGCGGATTCATGTGGCCGGGATATGGTGAAAACTCTCGTGTTCTTGCATGGGTTTTTGACCGATGTGATGGAAAAGACAACTTCATTGATACTCCAATCGGATATATGCCAAAAGAAGGAGCTCTCAACACAGATGGACTTTCTGACTGCTACAAAAAAGCACTTCCTGAAATTCTCAAAGTTGACAGAGAAGGCTGGTTGAAAGAAGTTAAGGATATTCGTGAAAACCATTATCCAAAATTCGGAAAGCACCTTCCAAAAGAATTGTCTGCTTGTCTCGATGACCTTGAAACGAGATTGTCTAAATAGTTTTTATGCATGAATAGTTTGTGCATAAATTAAATGAATCTGCCTGAAATTTAAAGTTCTAGGCATGTTCATCAACTGAAAAACAGACCTTTAATGTCCTTAAAAATATAGGATTATAAAGGTCTGTTTTTTTATTCGGTGGAAAAATAAAAGGTTCGGAAAATTACAAAACGTTTAGATGAATTATAAAGCTCGTAGAGGGATTACAAAAGCTGTTAGGCGCAGCGCAAAATATTCAGGAGAATTGCAAGCTATATCGGTGAATTGCAAACTTTGCTAAATTCTACAATCAGTTTGTTTTTTTGTTCATTATTGCGTCGATTGAAGAAATGCACGCATTTCTAAAGCCTTTTTCTTCAAGAGTTGTAACTCCGCATATAGTTGAGCCGCCTGGAGAACAGACGTTATCTTTTAAAACTGCAGGGTGTTCGCCTGCTTCAAGGCACAATTTTGCAGAACCTAAAATCATCTGCGAGACAAGCCGATACGAATCTTTTCTTGGAATCCCATATTTTACAGCTGCATCTGCGTAAGCTTCTATCATTAAATCTACAAAAGCCGGACCGCATCCTGTGATTGCACCGCCGATTCCCATCAAATTTGTTGGAAGTTCTTCGACGATTCCAACAGAAGTAAATAAATCCATGATTTGCATGCGTTCATCTTTGCCTAGAGAATTGTTCTGTTCAAAAAGCATAACGCCTTCGCCGGTCATAGCAGGAGTATTCGGCATTACAAACTGAATCCGAACTTCATTACCAAGAATTCTATAATATTTTGCGAAATCCCAGCCTAAAGCGATTGAGATAACGGCTTTGCCGACGAGTTTGTGTTTGATTTGTGAAATCACATCTTCAATCTGGTACGGTTTGCACGCAATCAGTATTGTATCTGAAGAATCAACGAGCGCATCCAAAGAGTCTACCGGTGTAAATCCGATTTTTTTTGCATTTTCCTTCAGTTTTTCTAAATGCGGAGCATACGCAAAAATGTCAGATGGCTTGATTTTTCCTGACTTGATAAAACCTGTTGCAAGCGCCTGCGCCATGTTTCCCATTCCGATAAAACCTAACTTATTCATAATCTAAACCTCGTTTTTTTGATTATATCATTTAAAAGAAAAAAATCGACTTATATTGATTGTGATACTGTAATTAATGATATTTAAAATCAGATTTTTTGATTCGCTTATCTTGTGTGGATCCAAGTTAATTCGTGTTTGTTGTAGTTTAAATGCACAATTTTGCTGCCATTAATTTCTTCAAACTTTTTTACTAGCTGCCAGTCTATATCGCCCTGCATTTTTATTGTGCATATCATGTTTAATTCGGGATTGTATTCGAGCCACATATTTATCCACTGCAAAAGCCGTTCGGGATAGCAGATTACGTCGCTGAACACCCAGTCTATTTTTCCATTTTCTTTTTCGATGTCGTCAGGTTTGAGGCTAAATGCGTCGTGTGCCTGAAACTTTACTAAAGGATTTTTCATCAATTCAGAAGCTAGTTCTGCACGGTCTACAGCGAACACTTTTGCTCCGAGATTCACCAAAACCCATGTCCAACCGCCGGGTGAAGCTCCCGCTTCAAAGCACATTTGCCCTTTGTGCGGCAATCCCGTGCCGTTTAGCAAATTAGCAATTGTCAAACTTTCTTGGATTTTCAGATATGCGCGGCTTGGTGGGTTATCGTGATCTTCGATGAAATGGATTGTCCCTGCCGGAAGGCAACTTGATGTTTTTGCGCTTGCAATCATGTTGTGCTCATCTATCAGAGTATATAGACCGATTGGACTTTGAGGAATTGTCACCGGAAATTTTTTATCTTTAAGGTTTATGTATGGCAGTTTTTCCTGAATCAGCTGTGAACGGCGAAAACATGTGTACTGATACGGCGCCCAGTTTCTTTGAATCTGTTTTAATTTAGTTGCAGCTTCGGAGATTGTATTAAATGTGACAAAAATCGGCTCAAGCATCACAGTGCGTGCCCAATAGGGGATAACTTTTGAAAAATTTTTAGGGATTGCTAAATCTTCAAAATAAATTAAGTCTCCGTAATTTTCCGTCGGTTTTTGTGTTATCCCAAATCGTCCTCGCAGTTCTGAAAGCAAAATCTCTTTCATCTCAGGAAATGATAAAAATGCGATTTTCATAAGTTAGATGATATCCGGAATGTCGTTTTTAGATAGGTTTTGCAGATGCTGAATAAAATCGTTTAGGCGCGAAGCATCCGGAGAATACAAAATCTTAAAACCGATAAAAGTGTTGTCGTGTTGTTCTTTAACCCACTGCGGGACACAAATTAAATTGAGCGGATTATTGTCGGAGTTGTGCAGAGGCTGAATTTTTATTTCATATTCATTTTCCAAATCGACTACAACAGGGAAAGAGTAATGAAGCTTACAGCCGGTGGCGCTTATGTCATCGAGAATACCTGGAAGTGTGCATAGCTCAGGAGCAAATATGCGACCGATTTCTTCATACCGTGGGCTTTTGCGGTTTTCTTTTTCCATGTGTTAAAGTATACGATTTTTTTTACGGTGATACAATACAAAACAATGGCTATGTATAAAACTATGAATGCGGAGCATTTGTTATTTTACAACCATTATTTTTCGCGTTTCATCTATTCCGATTCCAGTCACTCGTATAAAATACATTCCTCGTGCGACATTGTTTCCGTTTGTATTTTTGCCGTCCCATGTGTACAAGTGTTCGCCTGCATTTGTTTGACCACGTGCAAGATATTTGATGACGTTGCCATCAAGGGTGGTGATTATTACATTTAATTTCCCGTCCGATGGTAGATTTACTTTTAAAGTTACTTTTTCACCGTTTGTGACGTTTATGACATTGTTCAAAATCGTTATTCCACCTCTCTGACTTGTAGATGATTTTAGTTTTACAGACCACAAATCAAGGGATAATATGTCAGAACTGTCGGCGAGCCGTAGTGCAAACAATGGTATTTTTTGGCTTTTTGTGAGGTCGTATTTATTGTTTGAAACATCATAAAACGGCGAATTATAAATTGCAACAGGATTCTTGTGTGCATCTAAAATGCTGAATAGGAATGAAACTTGTTGACCGCTTGTCCAGTTGTTTACAAGACTTAAAGGAGCTTTGTATGTTATTCGATTTGGGATATCTGTTTGCTCTGGCTCAATCGTGAAAAAATTTGAGGCAGGGTTGTCTATCGGCGCAATGGCAGGGCAGGCAGGGACGCTTGACCCAAAGATGTTCGGTAACCATACACGGAGATTTAAATTCAAATCTTCATTTATCTGAGTTGATAAAGAGGAAGAAATCGGATTTGCAGAAATATACATTCTTGTTTCTTCTACTCCATCACAGTGTTCTGCAACTATGTCAAAAGAATGAGCTACAGGAAGAGTTCCGTAGTTTTGTTGGTCTGCGTTCCAGTCATGTACTGCCCACGTTCCTTTTTCATATACTCCGCCAAATAATTTTTCATCGTCGGCTTTTATATCAGACGGATATGCGTATAGCGGATTGACTGAATTGATTGCAAAATCAGAAAGCGAGTGCGCCGAATAAATCGGTAAGAAGTTGCCAAAAGTATCTTGAATGAATGTTACAGCACTGAATATGTTCGTAACAGGGTCGAATGAATAATTGTTTGCAAAACCGGCATCTGAAGGTCCTGTCAGCTGCAGAGTATAATTTTTTAAGTCTTCAAAAGTGATTTTGCGGTTTGTTGCAAGCGTTATTGCCGTAAAAGCTTTGCCTGATTTTTCACTTGTTATGTGTTTTATTTTTGCAGGAACTGATTCGTCAATAATTAGAGAAGAAGCATTGTTTCTTGTAAAATTGCCTGTCGAATCTATCTCGATGATTTTAAAGCATTTTGTGATTAATTGGGCAAACGGGATTGTAAAATTGTGCTGCAGTCCTCCAACAATGTATTTTATATTATTTGTCTCGAGATTTTTTACGAATACAATTGTAATTTCATTTTGGTTTATTGACGCAAGAGTCATGTCGATTGAAGGAGGCGTGCGGTCGATTGTCTTGATTTTTGCAGAACGCAATCTGTTGCCTGCAAGGTCTGTCGCATAACCTTGAGTTTCATCGTAAGAGATTACAAAAGATGTGTTTGTCGGGTAATTCATCTCCGAGAGTTTAAGTCCAAAATAAAGCCCGTCAAGAACGTCAGCTGAACGCCTTGTTGCAGAAGAGCCTGTAAACAAAGCCGCTTTTGCACCCGGATAAACTGCATTCGGATTTGGAACAAAAGGTTTTGTCGGGATTGCGCTGTCGGTGTTGCCGGCAATGTATTTGAACGCTCCTGAAATATTTACAATCGAGCAAAATCGAATTCCCCCTGATGTCCTTGTTGACGGGTCATCTGCAAACTGCCGCGAGCCGCCGAAAATATCTGCACTGTATGAGTAAGTTTTATAAAGCTCATCCTTTTTGTTTGCTTTACTCCAGCCTTGCTCTGTAATCCAAGAGTAATCTGCGCTGTCGGGAACTGCGTTGTCGAAAAAGTGGAATTCGATTTTATCTAACGTTGAGCCAGAACCTGTTGTGTTTCCAACTGCTTCGTGATACAAAGATGAGCCTGTTTGATTCATTTTAGTAAATGGCGCAAAAATAGGCTCCGACGTATCCCACTTTCCGTATAAGCCTGATTGAGTGGAATCTACTGAAATTGCAATTTTTGAATCGCCCTGATTGTTGCCTTTTAAATCTGTTATCAGATTATAATAAAGTGCGTTTGTTGTGACAGATCCTGACGGAAGAACTGCTTTTTCTATATAGCCTTTCCAGTTTTTATATGTAAATCCATTTCTGTCAGATGTTATTCCGTCTGTCCAACCTGCAATTGAGAGCCTGATAGAATGTTTGTCTGGTCTGTACAAAGCGTTTGTGTATTTGTTTGGCGCACCTGCGGATCCTGTGTAGATTTGACCTTTTTCTATCTGACCGAGACCGAGCAGCGTAAACCCGAATGAGGCATCTGATGTTATGTCTGTCACTGATACGCCGAACTTGTCGTTTACGCGGACGTTTTGCGTATCCGCAAAATGTGTTGTAGGGTTTACAGTTGCGGCAGATGCAGGAAGCCAAATCCGGGCATTTAAGTTTGTATTGTTGAAATTGTTCAGAGCGGGATTTAAAAGTCCTGTTTTGTCGCCGAAGTTTACTTCTTCTGAGTAACGGAATTCGATGAAATTGTGTGCGTCGTAAGAAGGCTGGCAAGATTCACCTGTTAAAGAATCATAATCTCTGTGAATTTCTTGACCTGTTCTGACTTTTACAAGGACAGGTGCACACCCATCTGTGACATTTGAATAAACAGCGTTTGACGAAAGTCCGGATGCGTGATAGTGGGCAAGCCTTTTTCCATACAGGTCCGTGATAAAATATGTGTATTCGCTCGTGTTGCGAGGTATGTCGAGATATGGTATTACATCTTTGTGAACACCTTTTTTGTCGGTTGAAATCGGTTTGCCTGCATCTGTTCCATTTGCATCTGTGTTCCACGTTGCTGACTCAGGTGCGCGGATGAATACTGTGCGTACAGGGGTTACAGGGGGGGTAGCATCTGTTGCCGCAAGTGGAATTGTGCAAGATGCATCTGTGAATATTCCGTCAAATGGCGACGAAGAACTTTTCATATATCCGATATGATTGTTCAGATAAGATGCAAGATTTTTTAAGTGGCGATTGAACTCAACTTTGACAACGTTGTCATCGACAGTATTTGCGCTGGTGATAAAAAAGTCGTCTAAATCCCAGCCTGTTTCATAACCGGGTTTTACAGATGGATATAGGGACCCCTCTGCGACAATCTTTCCTGGACTTCCTTCCCATTCTACTTTACAAGAAGATGAAGAAAAGTCGCTGTAGAACGCTTGAGCAAAGTTTGCGTCGGTGTTGTAATTTGATTTTATTTTAAGAGTCCAGTCTCCGGGTGTTGAAGAGGAATCTTGCGCAGAGAGCCCGTTTGCATAAAAGTTTTTGCCGGCAACTAACGTTATTCCAGCTTTAGTCGTGAGTTTTCCCGAGTAGTCTGTAGACGCCGGAACAAAATCTCCGCTGGGAAGTTTTGCCGGTGTTCCCGCATCGTAAGCTGTGTTGTTGTGTACGTTTTTATACGTGTAGATTCCAGGAAGTTGAGAGATGTGGTCTTTTTCGTCGTAAGCTGAGCCGAATAAAACTATGTCGCTTCTCGATGTCATGTTTGCATTTGCGGCGAGCTCTCCTTTGTAAAGAACTATGTTTTTCGCGATGACAGGAGCGTTGATTTCTGTTTTATCTGTTCCAGTTGCATGACTGATTACAAAGTCTTTAGCGACAGAAAGTCCGCTCGACGAGCTTGCGGCATTCAGCTTTCCGAGAAAAAGTGTGCTTCCGGTGAGTGAAAGGCCGCTGCTTTGTAAATTTACTGTCGAGTTTTTTGAGACAATAAACGGAGTTCTGTATGTCGAATCTCCGATTGTGGAAGCCGCCGCCAAAATGAGAGCAGAATTAAAAACTGCGTTTCCGTTTTGCGAGATTATTGTTCCATCTATTGTTGTCGGATACGGGAATGTGATTGTATCTGCCGTTGTCAATGTGCCAGTTAAAGTCAAAGTTGTCGATGCTGGAGACTGGGCTGTGAAAGTTAGAGTTTTTAGCAATGTATCTTTTATCGATATGTTGGCAGAACTTCCTGTGCTTTCAAGCGTGAGTTCTTTGCCGAGCCCTGATATCGCTCCGATGAAATTTATTGAATTGCTTTTGATTGTGGAAGCTCCGTTGATTGTTGCGGTGGAAATTGTCACTGCGTTTTCAGCATCAAGCGTCCCACTTAGCTTTGTTGACGCAAACGTTTGTGTTGCACCCTTTAATGTGCCTGTGATTATTGTCTGTCCTGCTGTGTGTGTAATGTTTTTATCTGCAGGGTTTGCTGACGACGATGTCGCAAAAATAAACGTATCAGAGGAGCTTCCAAAAGTCAAAGTTCCTGTTGTATTGAAAACTGTGTCTGTCTTTATGATTCCTCCGGCGTTGAAAGAAATGTCTCCGCTGGTTGAATAGTCTGTAAGCGTTGTGATTTCTGCAAAACCGTTGAAAGTTGTTGTTCCACCGGAAGCAAGGGAAAGAGTTCCAATCGTTTGATTGTCTTCAAAAACAGTAGATGTCGCGTTTGTTATTGTAAAAGCCGTCACATTCGCGCTATCGTTTATAGTCAGCGAGCCAGAAGTTTTATTCTCTTCCACGCTTGAATAAGTTCCGTTTCCAGAGTTGAATGTCTGGTTTCCAGCTCCATTAAAAATAACTTTATCATTTGTGTCTGTGAGCCACGTTCCGCTGTTTGTAAAATCTTTATCAGCATTTATCGTTGTTTTATTTGTCAGGTTTCCTGTGTTCGTGAAATTTCCTTTAGCATTTAATCTGTTCGTGCTGATTTCAACAGTACCCGATGTAACGGCATCTCCCTGAATCGTAATATCATGAGAGCCGGAAATGTCCGATTCAAAAGTTGTCGTGCCGGCAGATGTGAATTTTACATCACCGGAGAGGGCAACTGCTTTTGCAAACAAAATTGTTCCTGAGGCGATGATATCTCCAGAGACAGAGCTCGTCCCATCACCTTCTTGTGAAAAACTTCCGATTTGCGAGGGACTCGGTGTTATATCATTCACAGATGAAACATCTGCTAATGTAAAAACACCTTTGTTTTTTATCGTGAGGTCTTGCGTTCCTCCTGTAAGATTGTCGTAAAGAGTTATATCTCCGTTTGAAGAACTCGATGTTGTATCAATTACAGTTCCTCCTGTGAGATTTATGACGGCAGCATCAGACGGTGTCGGATATGTTGGAGTTATAAAATCTCCGTTCCCGTTTATGATGATATTTCCCTTAAGATTTATAAACGACGGTTTATTCGATGTGCTGAAATGAACGGCGCCGGCAGAAATATCGCTTAATGAAACGAGCTTGTTTACCGCCTGATTTAAGGTGAGTTCTCCGGAAAGAGTAAGTGTATCAAGAGAGAGAGACTGCCCTTGTAGCTCCAAATTTCCTGTATATGATAAGCCCGAAATCACGATATTTCCAAGCGGAGACGGTGCTATCGAAATAAATTTTAACGACGAAGAATTGACTTGAATGTTGTCTGATGAAGTGTATGTTATATTGCCTGAAGATTTATATGTTACAGAATCAAACTTTGTGATTGCCGTTCCAATTGGCCCCGTCGATATAGTTCCGGTTGTCGCAGTCGATTCCAATATCAAATTTTGAGTGTTATTTGTTGTGGCGGTGATTGTTCCAATCGAAAGTGAAGCCGCTTTGACTGTGGCGGGCGTGTTTGTGCCCGAGATTGTCAATGATAAGTTTTCTGCTTGAAAGCTAGACGATGATGATAGCGTTATTCCGCCTGGGACGACGATTGTGCCGTTCGAGGTCGTATCTATGTTTTCCAGAGCAAAATTCTGAGAAACTGTGAGAGAACCGGAAGCCCCTGATATTTTTAAGACGGCTCCGGGTGAAAACGCAATATCTCCGACAGTGACAGATGTCGTAATTTCAGGTTTGTTTGCCGTAACCGGAATTTTTAATGTGTCTGAAGCTCCAGGTACAATCGTTGATGTAGTAGTCGGCGGGGTTGCATTTGTGTCTGTATAATCCCAGTTTCCGGCTGTTGTCCATGTTTCGTCAATCGCTCCTGTCCACGTGTAATAGATATCTGCGGATGCACAAAATGTCAGAGCGATCATCGCAATGCTTGTGCAGAGCTTTTTTGTCGAATGGGAAAAACAAAATCTATAATTTTTAAAATAACTATGCATATCTGTTTTAAAACATCGGGCAACTTCCGATGTAACATTATATACTGAAAATAAGAAAAAATCTGATAGAAAAAGCGAAATGTTGTAGTAAAATATTATCGTTACGGCGAATCATATCATCAATTTGCTGGAGTGAGGAAAGCATGAAAAAAACATTTAAAGTTCAAGGGATTTATGCATCCGGAATGGTTTTGCAACGCAACAAAATAAATTGCATTTATGGTACAGCAAAAGAACTTTCAGAAATCAGCATGGAGTTCCGCGACATAACATACATCACAAAAGCAACTCAAGAAGGCGACTGGAAAATTGAATTTTGTCCTGGGAATGCAGGCGGCGCTTTTACAATGACTGTGAAATGCGAATCAGAGAAAATTGAATTTACAGATGTTTTTGTCGGTGAAGTCTGGGTTCTTTCAGGTCAGTCAAACGCTCAGCTTCCAATGGAGAGAATGAAATTTTCTTATCCTGAAGAATTTGCGCTTCCCGAAAATTCAAAAATCAGGATGATTACGATTCCTGTCAAATGGTCTTTCAAAGGAGAGCAAGATTCTGTTGAAAATCCGCAATGGGTTTGTGCAAATCCTGAACATATTGGGACAATGTCAGGCACCGGTTACTTTTTTGCAAAAAAACTTTCCGAAGAGCTAAGAGTTCCTGTCGGAATTATAAATGCGAGCCAGGGAGGCTCTCCAATTTCTGCGTGGATGAGCAAGCAGGCGCTTTTTGAGATGGGTGATAAAACAAAATATCTAAAAAAGCTTGAATATTTTGAAAATGATGACAATGTTGCCGCTATGCAAAAAGACATCGCAGAAAATCAAGACAAGTGGAACAGAGAACTTTTTGGGCAGTCTAAGATGCCTGATTTTGAAGATGATGATGGATGGGAGAATGTAAATATTCCGGGAATCGTAAAAAATTTTGACAGTGCAGGGCTCGTCTGGATAAAAAAAACGATTGAACTCGATTCGGAGCAGATAAAGAATTTCAAATCTCATAAAACATGGCTTTGGTTCGGGGCAATCGTAGATGCCGATAAATTTTACATAAACGGAATAAAGATAGGAGAGACTTCGTATTGCTATCCGCCGAGGCGTTATGAAGTTCCACCTGAGATTCTGAAAGAAGGTAAAAACATCATATCAGCTCATATTCAGCTAAACAACCACAACTCACGCATAAGATTTTATGAAGAAAAGCCGTATTGTATTTTTACGGAAAATGTTTTTGTTCAGCCAACCGCTACACGCAATATTGAAAATCACGAGCAAACTTTGTTGCCGCTAGATTCTGAAAAAATTGACTTAATTGGGGAATGGAAAATCAAAGTTGATGTAAAAATTCGCGATTGTCCTGAAGTGACGTTTTTTGAGTGGCAGCCGACAGCTCTTTACAACGCAATGCTTTCTCCGTGCTTTAAAAGCACTGTTTCAGGTGTCTTATGGTATCAAGGTGAATCTGATGCCGAAAGGTCGGAAGAATATAAAAGCATACTCAAAAAAATGATTGATTTGTGGAGGCGTAAATTTGTTTATAGCGCAAAGGAACTTCCGTTTGTGATAATGCAGCTTCCTAACTGGAGTGACGGCAACGATGAAGATGTTGCATCGCTTGACGGAGGATGGGCAAAAATGAGACAAGCTCAGTCAGACGCTGTTGATTTAGCGGAGCATGCAGGGCTTGCAGTTACAATAGATGCCGGAGAATGGAATGACCTTCATCCAGAAAAAAAATTGACTTGTGGAACACGTGCCGCTCTTGAAGCACTCCGTGTAGCTTATGGACGAAGTTATATTTCGGCTTCTCCTAAAGTTTGTAGCTGTACATTCAAAAGGCTAAAGTGCATCGTTCGGTTTGACTGCGGAAACTCAATTCTGAAGGCTTGCAAAGTTGACGGAAAAATTGCAGATTTGAATACGGAAAGCAAAGACAAAAAAGTCTACGGATTCAGTTTGCTTTACAGCAAAAAAGGCAATGACTTTATAATTGAGACAACAGGAAAGCTCAAAAACGATGACACCGTCGAAGTTTCAATCCCAATCTGCTGCAAAAACTTAAAAGAACTTCGCTATCTGTGGGCAAATAGTCCGGCTCCAATAAACCTATATTCAAGTGATTTGTTGCCGGCAGCTCCGTTCAGAGTTATAAAAGGATAATTTTTGTCTAATGCAGTGGATTCTTGTTGCAGAAAATAAAATAGTGTAAAGAGAGTTTATTCTCGACCGTTCCAGCAGTAAGTACAAAGATTACAATGGTCAATTCCTGTGGAATCGAGCATATCGTCCAAACGGTGAAAACGGAGAGATGTAAAATGAAGCTCTTTGCGAATCTCTTCTATCATCTTTGCATATTCAGGAGAATCCGGGTCACAATATTTTTGCAGTGTTTCCGGACTTACATCTTCGCCTTCAAATTTATTAATTATGCGTCGTGTAATCAAATCCATTTCAGATTTAGAACGGCTGAAATTTAAATATTTACATCCGTATAAAAGCGGCGGACATGCAGGCCTGATATGAACTTCTTTTGCGCCGCTAGCATAAAGGAATTCTGTTGTTTCTCTAAGTTGGGTTCCACGCACTATAGAATCGTCGATCAAAAGAATTTTTTTACCTTTAATAAGCGGTGGAACAGGAATCAGCTTCATGTGAGCAATCAAGTTGCGCTGTTCCTGATTTGTCGGCATAAATGAACGCGGCCAAGTCGGTGTGTATTTTATAAAAGGACGTGAAAAAGGAATTTCAGATTCATTTGCATAGCCGATCGCATGTGCAATTCCGCTGTCAGGAACGCCTGCGACAGAATCAGGTTTGACATAACCTTTATCGCGCTGTGCAAGGTATTTTCCGCAGTTGTAACGCATTGTCTCGACATTTACGCCTTCGTAAGATGCTGTAGGGTAGCCGTAGTAAATCCACAGGAATGTACAGATTTTCATTTTCTTACTGCGTTCTTGAAGAGTTTCAATACCGTCAGAAGTCATGAACACAATTTCGGCAGGACCAAGTTCATAGTAATCTTTATATCCAAGGTTTACATAAGCGAAGTTTTCAAAAGAAGCGCAGAAAGCCCCTTCCTTATGCCCAATCTGAATTGGCGTCCGTCCGAATTTGTCGCGGGCACAGTAAATTCCGTCATTTGTCATGATCAACAAAGACATTGAACCTCTTATTTTTTCTTGTACGTACTTGATTCCTTCAAGGATTGTTTTTTTTTGATTTATCAGTGCGATTATCAGCTCTGTCTGGTTGATTTCGCCGCCGCTCATTTCAAGGAAGTGTGTGTAACCGCTGTCAAGAACTTCTTTAATCAGTTCGTCTTTGTTTGAGACAATTCCAACTGTCGTGATTGCAAAATTACCAAGGTGCGAATGAACTAACAATGGCTGCGGTTCAAAATCGCTGATGCAGCCGATTCCAATGTTCCCGCGAAGTTCTTCTATATCTTTTTCAAATTTAGTTCTGAATGGTGAATTCTGAATATTGTGAATGGAGCGTATGATTTTCCCATCGGAACCGACCACAGCGAGCCCACCGCGTCTTGTTCCCAAGTGTGAATGATAATCTACTCCGAAGAATAAATCCAACGAACAGTCACTTTTTGAGGTAACCCCAAAATATCCGCCCATAATCAGATTTCCTTTTTCTAAAAAATATGGACACATTATAGTGATTTTTGGTGTTAAATTCAATTCTTATTATTTACCAGAATTAAATTTAATTGTAGAATTGCAGTATATTTAAATAAAATCAATCTAATTATCCAATTGAGGTCATCGAATGAAACAACTGATGCTAGGCAACGCAGCGGCAGCACGTGGACTTTTTGAAGGCGGATGCGAACTTATATCAAGCTATCCCGGAACTCCAAGCACGGAAATAACTGAAGAAGCAGCAAAATTCAAAGAAATATATTGTGAATGGGCCCCAAACGAAAAAGTTGCTTTTGAAACTGCATTTGGTGCAAGCCTTGCAGGTCGAAGAGCTTTTTGTGCCATGAAACATGTCGGTTTAAATGTTGCCGCAGATCCTCTTTACACTGCAAGTTACTCGGGAATAAATGCAGGGCTTGTCGTTGGAGTTGCTGATGACCCCGGAATGCATTCAAGCCAAAATGAACAGGACAGCCGTCATCACGCAATCGCTTCAAAAATACCGATGATAGAGCCTAGCGATTCAGAAGAGGCAAAAAACTTTGCAGCGATGGCTTTTGAGATAAGTGAAAAATTTGATACGCCTGTTTTGTACAAAATGTGCACGCGCGTTTCTCACAGTCAGAGTATTGTGGAAACTGCGGAACGCTTTGTGCCTGAGCATAAAAAATACGAAAAAAATGTTCAAAAATACGTAATGGCTCCTGCCAATGCAATCCGCCGACATCCTTTTGTAGAACAGAGAATGAAAGATATAGAGACTTGGTCTGAAACTAGCGGAATCAATAGAATAGAGATTGCGAAATCTCAATCTACAGGTGATGAGCCCGATGGGATTGGCGTTATAACTTCTTCAACATGCTATCAGTACACAAAAGAAGTTCTAGGCGACAGCGTAAATGTCTTAAAACTTGGAATGGTGAATCCTCTTCCGGGTAATATGATTCGCAACTTTGCTAAAGGACTCAAAAAAATCTTCGTCATAGAAGAGCTCGACCCTATTATTGAAAATTTTTGCCGTACACTTGAACTCGGAATAGAAATTCATGGAAAAGATATAT
The DNA here is from genome assembly GCF_014334335.1 of Treponema sp. Marseille-Q3903. Taxonomy (NCBI): domain Bacteria; kingdom Pseudomonadati; phylum Spirochaetota; class Spirochaetia; order Treponematales; family Treponemataceae; genus Treponema; species Treponema sp. Marseille-Q3903. Next base: position 104,209 of record NZ_JACSEU010000001.1, on the reverse strand, counting down.
TTCCAATCTGTGGAGAATTCAGCCAGAACATGGTTGCCGCCGCTCTTGGAAAACCGGTACATGAAGGAAAAAAATTAGATGTTGCGATTCCTGTGCGTCCTCCAATTATGTGTGCCGGTTGTCCACATCGTGGAATGTTCTACGCATTGAATAAGCTCAAAGTTACTGTTTTTGGAGATATCGGATGTTATACGCTCGGCTCTGTTGCTCCTCTTTCTGCAATGGACGTTACGCTTTGTATGGGGGCATCGTTCAGCGGACTTCATGGATGGAATAAAGCAGGCGGTCAAGAAAATGAAAAAAAATCTGTTGCAGTAATCGGAGATTCAACTTTTATGCATTCAGGCATGACTGGACTCGCAACAATTGCATACAATCAGTCTAATTCAACTGTCATTGTCCTCGACAACTCAATCACAGGGATGACAGGGCATCAGCAAAATCCGACAACAGGTAAAAACTTATATGGGGAACCTGCAGGGCGGATTGATTTGGAAGCTTTGGCACGTGCGATGGGAATAAATAGAGTTCGCGTAGTTGATCCGTACAATATGGCAGAATGCGAACAGGCAGTCCGCGAAGAAATTGAAGTTGATGAACCGAGCTTAATCATCAGCAGACGTCCTTGTGCATTATTGAAAGGAGTAAAAACATATCCTCCTCTTGTTGTAAAGGAAGATAAGTGCGTTTCTTGTAAAATGTGTATGAAGATTGGATGCCCTGCAATTGCAATGAAAAACGGCAAGGCAAAAATCAATCCTACTTTATGTACAGGATGTGCTGTTTGCAGTCAGATGTGTAAATTTGGAGCGTTGTGATTATGGTAAAAAATATAATGATAGTTGGAGTTGGTGGGCAAGGCGCATTGCTTGCTTCTAAAACGTTGGGACAAGTTTTGCTCGATGCAGACTATGATGTAAAAGTCAGCGAAGTTCATGGGATGAGCCAGAGAGGCGGTTCTGTTGTGACTTATGTTCGCTATGGCGACAAAGTTTATTCCCCAATCGTAGATAAAGGCGAAGCTGATTTTATCGTTTCGTTTGAAATTCTCGAAGCTGCCCGCTATACGGAATATCTAAAAAAAGATGGACAGATTGTTGTAAATACACAGATGATAGACCCTATGCCAGTAATAACAGGAGCTGCTGAATATCCTGAAAACCTGACGGAAAAAATGAAATCTGCCGGATTTAAAGTTGATGCTGTAGATTGCCTTTCCATTGCAGAAGAGGTCGGTTCTACAAAAGCTGTGAACATTGTTCTGATGGGACGGCTTTCAAAATATATGGACTTTCCTGAAGAAGCGTGGATTCGTGCTATTGAAAAACTTGTAAAACCTCAGTTTTTTGAGATGAATAAGAAGGCGTTTATTCTTGGAAGAAAATAAAGATATAAAAAGCAGCGTCGCCTCGATTTTCAGCGCAGCTCGACGACGGCAAAAAATGCTCAATTTTCATTAAAAATCTTCCGAAAATCTATATATATGCCGGCTAACAGTTATGAAAAACCAGATTTTTGGTCTCAAAAAGCGTTTTCTGAAGGATATCCTGCGCGCTCTGTTTACAAGCTTAAAGAGATTGACGAAAAATTTGGAATGATAAAGAAAAATTATACAGTTCTCGATTTAGGGGCTGCACCCGGCAGTTGGACTACTTTTCTTTTGAGAAAAATGGAAGGAACGGGAAAAGTTGTTTCCTGCGATTTGAATCAGCTTTCAAAATCTGTAAAAGGAGATAATCTTCTTTTTATTCAGGGTGATTTGAACGCACCTGAAATTCGAGAACAGATTGCAGCAGCAGGTCCTTATGATCTTGTTGTCTGCGATGCCGCTCCTAAGACGACCGGTAACAGAACTGTTGATACGGCACGTTCTGAACAACTTGTAGAAATGGCTGTTTGGTATGCACAATCAATGCTAAAAAAAGGTGGAAACTTTTCGGTTAAAATCTTTCAGAATGGCGACCAGCAGCGAATTTTAAAATCGATGCGGGAAATATTTACGACAGCCAAAGGGTTCAAACCTGAAGCGTGCCGTGCAGAATCATTTGAAACGTATTTAATTGGGATTGATAAAAAATGATGAGCGATAATAATGACTTTCTTTCTAAAAGAATACAGTGTATACTGTTGAACATAATAAATGGTTTTAAGATGATTTTTAAGACACGTTCGGTCGATGTGATTTGCCTTTCGGTTGCTGGCTTTTGTGCAGGTGTATTTTTAACTTGCGGTATTATAAATGCCAGACGTGCAGAGACTCGCCATGGTGTCGGCGGTTTTGAAACAGCTGTCGCACCGGAATACGAAGAAAATTTAAGTTCTCTGCTTGAAGAAGACGATGCAGCCTCTGCGGAAAGACTCGTTGCACAACAAGATTCTTTAGATTCAGGCAAAACATCATCTGATGAAGAATCTGTCATCACGTATCAGACATACCGTGTAAAATCAGGAGATATGATCGGTTATATTGCGGACGCTTTTGACATAACCCAAGATACAATCATCAGCGTAAATAATATAAAACAATCGCGGCTAATTCAGCCGGGTCAGTACCTGAAAATTCCATCGATGACAGGGATTATCTACACTGTAAAAAAATCAGGCGAAACGCCGGCTGCAATCGCAGAAAAATACGAAATAAATGCGGAAAAATGTGCAAAAGTAAACTTTTTGGACAAAGATACTGAGTTGTCTGCCGGTACTTCTTTGTTTGTCCCTGATGCAGAACTCGATTGGGTGACGCGTCAGGAAATCAACGGAGATTTGTTCCATAGACCTCTGCGTGCGCGCTATTGGCTTTCTTCTGCATACGGTTGGAGAGACTCACCATTCAATCCGGGAAAACGCACGTTCCACGGCGGGCTTGATATGGCAGTTTCAAACGGCACTCCAATTTATGCAGCACTCGACGGAAAAGTTACTGCAACAGGTTACAACGCAACTTACGGCAATTATGTAATAATTACGCATCATTCAGGATACAAAACTCTTTACGGACACATGAGCTCAATCAACTGCAGACGCGGAAACTTTGTCTATACAAACACGATGATAGGGCGAGTCGGTTCGACAGGTATGAGCACAGGTCCTCATCTTCACTTTACTGTCTATAAAAACGGAAAGACGGTAAATCCTCTTGGAGTTTTGAATTAAATCCGAAAGAATATTGCCTCCCCAAAGACAATATTTGCTCTCCCAGAAACAAGCAATATCCGCTCTCACATATTTTTTTAGCAATTGCCTGCCAACTTTGCGATACATATTCCTCAATTATTGTATTTTTGCTATATTCAATTTATGGAAACTCGTAACATTTTTGAAAACATTTCTTGTATTGACCACAGATACTCGTTGTCTGAATCCGCTGTTTTTAGCAGCCTATCAAACTACATTTCTGAAGAAGCTTCAGTTCGCTCTCATGCAAAATGCGAAGCAGCTCTCGTAAAAGCACACCTTAAGCTTCGTGGTAAATTGACTGACGAAGTTGCTGAAAAACTTGATTTTGTGGCAGCAAATATCGATCCTGAAGAAGTTTACAAAGAGGAAGAAAAAACAAAACACAATATCCGTGCTCTTGTAAATGTGATGAAGACAAAAGTCGATTCTGATATCGGACCTCTTATCCACCTTGGCGCTACGTCTGTTGATATTCTTGATACAGGGCTTTCATGCCGCATGCGCGATGTTACTCAAAAAGTCGTGCTTCCTGAACTTAAAAAACTTGAAAACTATCTTTGCGACATTGCAGAACGAGAATGTGCTACTCCACAAGTTGGGCGTACTCATGGGCAGCACGCAGTGCCTATCACTTTTGGATGGGAAATTGCAGAATTTGTCTCTAGGCTTGGGAAATCTATCATTCGAATTGAAGAGCTTTCCAAGCAGCTTGTCGGAAAGCTTGCGGGGCCGGTCGGCTCTTACAATGGACCTTCTATGATTGTAAAAGATCCTGAAGAGTTGGAAAAAACTTATGTAGAATTTTTAGGGCTTCAGCCTTCTGAATATTCTAACCAGCTCGTCGAGCCTGAAAACGTTCTTCGCCTGCTGCTTGAGATGAATGTCGCTTTTGGAATCATCGCGAATCTTGCAGACGACCTCAGAAACCTTCAGCGTTCTGAAATCGGCGAAGTTTTTGAATATTTTGCTTCGACTCAAGTCGGATCTTCGACAATGCCACAGAAACGCAATCCTTGGAACTCGGAGCACGTAAAATCTTTGTGGAAAGCGATGTGTCCGCGCGTCATAACATTTTACATGGATCAAATTTCCGAACATCAGCGCGATTTGACAAACTCTGCATCTCAGCGTTTTATTGCCGATTATGTAGCAGGCTTTACGATGGCAGTTGCAAGAATGAACAGCGTAGTCAAAGGTTTACAAGCTGATAAAGAAAGCATGGTCCACAATCTTGAAAATGCCGGTGGAAAAGTTAAAGGAGGAGTTCTTGCAGAACCTGCATACATTTTGCTCGGCGAAGCCGGATACAACGACGGTCATGAAGTTATCCGCAAAATCACACTTGAAGCGGAAAAGAGCGGCAAAACATTTTTTGAAGTTCTTAAAACTCACGAAAAAGAATTTTCTGATATAACGGCACAGCTCGAAAAACTTGGCATAGAAAATCCTTCAATGTTCTTTGAACATCCTGCAAATTACTGTGGACTTGCTGCCAAAAAGTCAAAAAGACTCGCTCAAAAATATCGCGAGCTGATGAAATAAAAAGAGAAAAACTGAAAAATATGTTTTACTATTTTTAGTTTTTTACAAATAAATATCATGGTTATAAAATTATTATTGCTTATCATTTTTTTTACTGTTTTCATTTTTGTTGGCATTAAATGCCGCTTTGCAAGCAAAGATGTAAACGGTTATGTTCTCGGTGGGAGAACTGTAGGTCCGTGGCTCACTGCGTTTGCGTACGGTACATCCTATTTTTCTGCTGTAATTTTTGTAGGTTATGCTGGTCAGTTTGGCTGGAATTTTGGCATCGCTTCTACATGGATTGGGCTTGGAAACGCTTTTTTAGGTTCTCTGCTTCCTTGGGTTGTACTCGGACGACGTACGCGAATTATGACTCAACATCTAAATTCAAAGACGATGCCTGATTTCTTTGGACAGCGTTTTGCTTCATCTGGATTAAAAATATCTGCTTCTGCTATTACCTTTTTATTTTTAATTCCTTATACAGCTTCTTTGTTCAACGGACTTTCCCGCCTTTTCAAAATGGCTTTTAATGTTGACTATTCTGTCTGCGTAATTGTAATGGCTGTTTTTACCGCCGTTTATGTAATCATAGGTGGCTACATGGCGACTGCAATAAATGACTTTATTCAAGGCATCATCATGCTAGTAGGCATTATAGCTGTTATCTATACCGTTCTCTCAAAAAACGGCGGATTTATGCAGTCGCTTGCATTGATGTCGGAAATTGAATCTCCTGTGATGAACGGCGCATATACATCGTTTTTCGGCCCTGACCCATTTTATCTGTTGATTGTTGTTCTTCTTACTTCACTCGGAACTTGGGGACTTCCGCAGATGGTCGGAAAATTTTATGCAATTAAAAATGAGCATTCTATAAAACGCGGCACGATGATTTCCACGCTGTTTGCAATTGTCGTTGCCGGCGGTTGTTTCTTTCTTGGAGGTTTTGCCCGCTTGTTTAATTCTGTTGAGCAGGTAAGAGAAAACGGATTTGACAGTATAGTTCCATCAATGCTGTCAGGGCTAGGCGATATGCTGATTGCGGTTGTTCTGATTCTCGTTCTTTCAGCCTCAATGTCTACTCTTTCTTCTCTTGTGCTGACTTCCTCATCAACATTGACTTTGGATTTTATCAACCCTCTGCGAAAAAAGAGATTGCCGGATAGTCAAAATCTGTTTGTTATGCGATTGTTCATCGCTGTGTTTATCGTGATTTCTGCCGTTATTGCAATTGTCCAGGCTAAATCAAAAGTGACATTTATTGCGCAACTGATGGGCATTTCATGGGGAGCACTTTCGGGCTCGTTCTTTGCACCATTTTTCTACGGGCTATATTGGAAAAAAGTAAGCAAAGCATCCGTCATTTCATCATTTTGTTTTGGATGCTCTATTATGATTGTCCAACTTTTTGTTTCGATTGGATTCATTGATTTTAGCGGTTCATTTTTTAACTTTGTTTTTAGAAATTCGCTTTATTCCGGTGTATTTTGCATGCTCTCTTCTTTGATTATTGTTCCAGTAGTGAGCCTACTTACACCTAAAACTTGTCCTGCAAATGTAGAAGAAATGTTTGCAGGCTACAACGCAACCCACATGGTCATGGCAAAAGAAATTTTGACAGACGAAAATGGAAAGCAATAAAAGAGCTGAATTTACTTGTTGAGATAATCGATAAATCTAGCAAAGCCGGCACTTCCTTCTGTTGTTCTTTTATAAACGCCGGCATCTTCCAGCACGCGGCTGAACACAATTCCAGTCTCCTGACGCAAAATTTCCGATAGTTCTGCATCTGGGAGGTCTTTGAGGTTTTTGTATTTTTTACAAAGTTCATCAATCCAGTCAGCGTGTTTTGAAAGAGCTTGGTCATCTCTTATGCTTCTACATGTCTTGATTGCAGTCTCCAAACCCAAAAGTTCATTTTTGAGGCGACCCGGAAGAATAGCAAGCCCCATCACTTCTATCAACCCGATATTTTCTTTTTTTATGTGATGAAGTTGCGCATGTGGATGAAATATCCCGAGCGGATTTTCTTTTGTAGTGATATTGTTGCGCAAAACCAAATCAAGCTCGTACATTTTTCCGCAGCGACGCGCGATCGGTGTTATCGTGTTGTGAACCTCACCCTCTGTTTTTGCAAAAATAAATGAATCTTTATCTGAATATTCTCTCCATGTATTGAGAATTTTATCGGCGGCATCGATGAGTTTTTCTTTGTCTTCACAGTCAATCCTGATTACGCTCATAGGCCAGTTCACGATTCCTGCACTTATTTTTTCAAAACCTTTGAGAGAAAATCGCTTTTCTATAGGAGCTTTTTCCATAGGGAATGAGTAACAGCCACCCTGAAAATGATTGTGAGTGAGGATCGAACCTCCGACAATCGGTAAGTCTGCATTGCTTCCAATAGTGTAGTGAGGAAATTGAGTTATAAAATCTAAAAGACAAGAAAAAGTTTCCCTGCAGATTTTCATCGGTTCATGCTTTGTGTCAAAAACAATGCAGTGTTCGTTGTAGTAAACGTAAGGAGAATATTGCAGATACCAGCTTTCACCGTTCAATTTGAGCGGAATAATTCTGTGATTTTGTCTTGCAGGATAGTTGATTCGTCCGGAGTAGCCTTCATTTTCTTTGCAGAGCAGGCATGCAGGATAACCGCTTTGTTTTGAGTTTTGAGCAGCCGCTATCGCTTTGGGATCTTTTTCAGGTTTCGAAAGGTTTATCGTGATGTCTAGTTTTCCGTAAGGAGTGTCTGTCTGCCATTTTAAATCTTTAGAGATTCTGTAACGGCGGATATAGTTTGTGTCACAGCTGAATTTGTAGTACCAGCTAGTTGCGTCTTTTGGGCTTTTTTCTTTGTAAAGTTTGTAAAAAATATTCACGACATTGCTTGGAGGCGGAACTAGCTGACCCATTATTTTCGTATCAAAAAGGTCTCTTGAGCTAACGCCTGTGTCTTCAAAAAGTTTATTTTCAGCAGCATAGTCGAGCATTTCTTTCAAAATAATTTCAAGAGTAGACTCATCGACATTCGGAAGTTTTGGAGCTGTAGGAGTTTCAAATCCGTCGAGATTAAAAAGTTCGAGCAGTTTGTTTTCTGTGTAAATTACATCTTCTTTTGCGATGAGGGAATTGCAAAGAGCATAAGAGACAAGTCTTAAAATATTTTCATAAATCGTCATACAAACCTCTTTTTTGTTTTGTGATTTTATTTAATCTCATCAATTGAAAAAGGTGTTGCCTGATATACGTAATAATTTAGCCAATTTGAATAGAACAAGTGTGCAGTTGCGCGCCAATAACTGGAAGGCATTCTGTTTACATTGTTTGTAGGAAAATAATTTTTTGGAAGAGGAACTTTCATTCCCTTATCTGTATCTCGGTAAAATTCTTGTGCAAGAGTCAGTGTGTCGTACTCGAGATGCCCGGTCATGAACACTTCTCGGTTATCGCTTGATTTTATGATTGTAACGCCGCTTTCTGCGCTTTCTGCAAGGATTGTCAACTCGCCGCATTTTTCGATATCGTGTTTGTCAAGCGTTGTGTGACGGCTTTGCGGAATTGGAAAAGTATCGTCGAATCCACGTAAAAGAGGGTCTCCGTCAACTGTGCGCTCGTTCATAAAAATGCCAGACATCTTGTGTTCGAGCGTATATTTTGGAATTCCATAATGATGATAAAGTCCTGCAAAACAACCCCAGCACAGATAGAGTGTAGAATATACGTTTCTACGCGCATAGTCCATTATTGAGCAAAGCTCGCTCCAGTAATCTACAGCTTCAAAATCAAGCAATTCAACAGGAGCGCCTGTTATTATCATTCCGTCATATTTATGTTTTAAAAGGTCAGATGATGGGATGTAAAATTTATTGAGATAGCCTTCATCTGTATTTTTACTCTGATGTCCTTCCATGCGGACAAGAGAGATTTCAATTTGAAGCGGTGTATTTCCAAGCAGTCGAAGCAACTGAGTTTCTGTGACTTCTTTTATCGGCATTAGATTTACAATTGCAATTTTTAGCGGACGGATATCCTGCGTAGATGCACGGCTGTCTGTCATGACAAATATATTTTCTCTTTCAAGAACTTGTACTGCAGGTAAATCTGAGTTCACTTTTATCGGCATGGAATCCTCCTTCAACAATTTTATGCATTATAGCAAAATTTATTCATATTTGCTATAATGACGCACTATGGAAAATCCTAACGACCGCAAAGGTGCAATAAAAAAATTAAAACTTTTGACTTTTAATTCAAAATCAAATGTTGATACTTTTCGTGCAAAACTTGATGAAGGGTTTAAATCGGTTTTTCTTCCGAACGGAGTTGAGTGCAATGAATGCAAATACGGAAACGTTGTCTGTGACGTCCTTGCACCGGAAATTTATGCATCTAATCGTGTGATGCTTTATATCCATGGCGGTTCTTATGTAGGCGGTTCTCGAGATGCTTACAGAGGGTTTTGTTCTTCACTTGCGACAAAATGTTATTGCCGCGTAGTCTTGCCGGAGTTCAGACTTCCTCCGGATTTTCCATACCCTGCTGCTAACGAAGATATACAAAGCGTGTTCAAATCTCTATTTACAGAAGAGCAGATTGCGTGTTCTCTAAATGCAGAAAAAGGTTCAAAAAACATGTTGCCGGAATTTATCATTGCTTGTGACAGCTCTGCGGCGGCTATCGCATGTTCTTTAATTTTTAATCTTCGCGACAGGTACAGGACGTGTATCAAAAAAATCATCATGTTTTCACCATGGCTCGATGTTTCTCGCTCTTCAAAAATCATCTCGGCAAAAAAAATGTCGGATGAAGTCATAAACAGCGACATCCTCAGAAAAAGTTCTTCACTTTATACTTACGAGTCAAACACAAACAGCCCTTACATTTCTCCATTGCTTGCCGAAAAAGATGTTCTTGAAAATTTTCCACCTGTATTCATTCAGATGGGCGAAAAAGAAATTCTCCTTGACGGGGCAAAGGAGTTTAAACGTAAACTTGAAGAAACAGGTTGCAAGTGCCAGCTAGATGTCTGGACTGATATGATGTTTATGTTTCAGATGGCAGATGAATATCTTCATCAATCTCACCTTGCGCTCGACAAAGTCGGAAAAATCGTAACGTCGGACTGTGATTGCGGTACAGCGATTCAAATTGAAAACAAGCCAAAGCTGGAGCGCGGTCTTCGTTTTGAAGCGTAAATCAGTTTTATCAGGAGTTTATTGTGGAACTTTTGTCGCCAGCCGGAAATGTTGAAAAACTTGCCTACGCTTATTCTTACGGAGCTGATGCCGCTTATATAGGGCTGAAAAAGTTTTCTCTTCGCATAAAAGCAGACAATTTTTACGATGATGAATATAAAAAAGTGATTGCTCTAAAGGAAAAATATCATGGAAAACGGCTTCACTGCGCTTTAAATATTTCTTTTCACGATGAAGAAATCGATTCACTTAAAGAAAATATCGGTTATTTTAAACAGTACCCGATAGACGCTTTTATCGTTCAAGATATTGGGATTGTTCCGCTTTTGCAAAAAGAGTTCCCAAATGCTGAGCTTCACCTTTCTACTCAGGCGAGCTGCGTAAACTCGGAAGCGGTTAAAATGTACAAAAACATTGGCTTTAAGAGAATTGTGCTTGGCAGAGAAATATCTCTTGACCAGATAAAACGAATTAAAGATTCTGTGCCGGATATTGAACTTGAAGCTTTTGTACACGGGGCGATGTGCATCGCTTATGCAGGCAGATGTTTGATGAGCGCATATTTGACAGGACGTTCGGCACAAAGCGGATTTTGTTCTCATACTTGCAGATGGAATTTTAAAGTTGGGACAGATAAGAATGAAGTGAATCAGATAAAAAAAACAGATGAAGCTTTAGCAAAAAAAATCGCAGAATCAGGAATGCTTCTTCTAGAAGAACAGCAGCGTCCGGGCGAGTTTTTTCCTGTTTATGAAGGCGATGACTACACGGCGATTCTTTCATCAAAAGATTTACGAATGATTGAGCACTTAAAAGATTTTAAAGAAGCTGGAGTCGATTCTTTGAAAATTGAAGGGCGCATGAAAAGCGTTTATTACGTTGCAATGGTCACGCGTGCATATCGCAAAGCCCTCGATGCTCTTGAAGGAAAAATCAGCGTAGAAGAAGCCGCTCCTTATATTAAGGAACTTGAAAACGTCAGCCACAGGGCGAGCACGACAGGTTTTTATTACAACAAATCAGATGCGGACGAAACTACTGTCGGTGCAAGCGACAGCAAATATCAGCTTGCGGCAGAAATCGGCGAAGAAGTTTCAAGTGAAGCTTTTGAAAAACTCTACAAGGAAAGCTGCCGCCGTTACGCAGAGTTCAAAAAAAATCTTGATAAAATGCATCCGTCGGCTCGACAGGCGCGACTTAAAGATCTTGAAATTCACAAAGACCGCAATGTAGTTCCTTTTGAAAAACGCGAAGGCTGGAATATGTATTCCTGTACTGCCGTAAATATGATACAATCCCAAACCGAAATAGAATTTGTTTCACCTCAGTTCTGTTCTATCACAGCAAAAGCGGACGAATGGGAGATTATCAGTTCAGAGACAGGGCTTAAACTCAACTGGATATGTGATGGGCACCCTGCTGTGATTTATACAAAGTATCAATTGCCGGACGGAACTTTGCTTAGAACTTTAGATCCCGATTATGTTTCTGGACAGATTCGTGATACAGGAAGATAAAAAAGTAATATAGAGGAAAAATTTATGCGAAACTTTACCAAATATGCGATTTGTATATTTATTGCATTTATCAGTGAGTTTGCTTTTTGCGATGAAAATACCAAAAAAGTAAACTTCTTCACTTTTGAAAAACCTGCCGTTAAACTGCACACCGACATTCAGTTTAACGTTCTCCCCGATTTAAAAAATAGCGGAATCGGTTTTTCTGAAACAGCTCTTGTAGACATGAAAGAGCTTGTTTTTCAAGCCGGAATAAAACAGACAGAATCCCTCTTCGATGCTTCTGCGGAAGTTGTTTATTGGCCGACATTTAATAACTGGCTAAATTTTGGAGTTGGGGTTATCTATCACTTCTATAATTATCCGGATGAATTTCACGAGCACGACATCCTTGCGAGTTTTTACTTCAATTTTGATATATCTAAGGTTTTTAAACTTTATTTTAGAATTGGAAATGCGTCTAAAATTGCGGTTGTAAATGAAGTTTCAAAGGCGTATGGGCCTGTTTTAGAGCCTCTCATGGTTTCGTTAGATTTGATTGCCTCGTTTTACCCGGGCAATGGCTGGAGAATTTTTCAAACTTTTTCAACAAATAAGTTTTACGATTATCCGGCATTTGATACATTCTTCTTTACATTAGGATTTGATAAGCAAATGTCCAAATCTCTTGTTTTGGGATTCAACATCACTTCAAAATGGACAGATTTGGTGATTGTAAGCCACAATATGACTCATTTTGCGTGCAATATCGACTGTAAATGGAGTTTTTAATTATGATTAAGCTTCGAAAATTTTTAACAATTTTTACCTTTATTGTTTTTTCAGTTTTATTTGCAGGCTGTATGTGGAATACTGCGAATATCTTTAACAAGAGTTATTCAGTAAAAAATCGCTCTCCAGAATTTAAAAATATTTCAGATATAGATGGCAATGATTTTTTTAAGTCACTTGATGATTTTTATTTTGTAGTTATCTCTGATGTTCATATCGGATTTGCAAGGACAGCGCAAGGTGGTCCATATTTTCTCTCTCAACTTGATAAATTAAAAGCCGCAGGAAAAACCCCAAAATTTTGTCTTTCTCTTGGGGATTTAGTCAACTACGGTGTGGAATCTGAATTTATTCAGTTTAAAGAACTTTCTGATAAAATTGAAGCCTACGGTATAAAAATGTTCAATTCGGTTGGAAATCATGATGTTTATTCGGACGGCTACAAATACTGGAAAAAATATAATTATCCTCACTCAACTCTTTATAAATTTCAGGCTGGGAAATTCTCATTCTACTCTCTCGACACTGCCACCGGCAATATGGGAACTTTGCAACTCAAAATATTAAAATCTGAGATGGAAAAAGATAGCAATCCTAAAGTTGTCTTTTCTCATTATCCGATATTCTGTAAGTTTCCTTATTTTAAGATGGACGATACAACAGAGAGAAATCTTCTGATGAATCTATACTCACGCAATAACGCTAAACTTGTGATTTGCGGTCATCATCACGCTCCAGAGTTTATAGATTTTGGCGGATTTAAAACTTATGTCGCAGGCTCACTCGGCTATGACAAAGATTTTCTTTTATTTCACGTAAAGGGAACTGAGATTGAGCGAGTTATGATAGATTGATTTGTGTCGATTTTGTGCTAACTTTTTTGAACATTCCATTCAACTTGGACGCTGCGGCTGTCCTTGTTTGGAATGCGTTGGTAAATCAGACAGTCTGCGCGGTGAACTGTAACTCCGCGTGTCCTCGTAACATATCCTGCAATGATGTTCGGATATTGCGGCTTGCAGCATTGAGCGAGATTGTAGATGACGTTTTTATCGCCCTGAACAAGAACTCCATATTTTTTTACAACTTGTGGTTGGCTTTCATCGTTTTTAGTTTTTCTTTTTGGACGCTGTTTGCGAAGTTTTCCTGTAGTAGGATTTATTGACTGTTGAGCGACTGCGGTTCCGTTTAACTGGGCATTCGACGTATCAACAGTATCTGCCTGTGTAAGAGCAGCAAGGCGTTCGCTAAACGTCGGGTCATTTGCCATCAGCCATGAATGAATCTTTTGATGTGCCTTATTTGTTTTTACAAGTTTGAGTTGGTTTTCCGTAGGGTGAGCTTGCGGATTTGTTATCACTTCGATGATTTGCGTATTTTCAAGCGGTTTTGAAAGCGGGATAATTTTTCCATCAGCTTTTGCAGCGATTATTTTTTCACCGATTGCAGAGTGTATTGTGTAAGCAAAGTCGATAGCTGTCGCCCCAATCGGAAGTTTTTTTACATCTCCTTTTGGAGTGAAAACATATATTTCATCGCCGAGAAGCTCATTTTTGAGAGTTTCAAAATTGTCTCCATCTGTAAGGGTTTCTTTGAGCTTTTGCAATTTGTTGAAAATGTCGAGTTTGTCGGCTTCTACAAGTTCTTTGCTAGTGCCTTTTTTGTACAACCAGTGAGATGCAATTCCATGCTCCGCCGTGTTGTGCATTGCGTGAGTGCGAATTTGAATCTCGAGGGGCTTATCTTCACACATAACTGTTGTATGGAGCGATTGATAGCCGTTTGACTTAGGCATTGCGATGTAATCCTTGAAACGACCGTCTAGCGGTTTCCAAAGCCCATGTACAATTCCAATGAGAGTATAACATTCTGGCGTCGTGTTGCACAAAATACGCAGAGCTAATAAATCGTAGAGCTCTCCCGGCTCTTTGTTCCTCTTTCGCATCTTTTGATAAATCGAATAAAAGTGTTTTGCGCGGCTTTGAATTTCAACATCGATTCCGGCCTTGAACGATTGCTTTTTAATCTCATCGACTGCATTCCCAAGATATGCAGAGCGTTCGTCCTGCTTTTGAGAAACAATCGATTTTATCTGTTGAAAAACAGCTGGGTTTGTATATTTCAGGCTCAAATCTTCGAATTCATTTTTTTCTTCCTGCATTCCAAGCCTGTCAGCAAGCGGTGCCCAAATCTCTAAAATTGACTGTGCGATTGCGTGGCGTTCTTCTTTCGGAAAACAATCGATGTTTCTGATTCTGTCGAGACGGTCTGCGAGCGTAATCAAAATAATCCTTGCATCATCGCTCATCGCAAAAAGCATTTTTCTGATTGCGTCCGACTGATGAAGCGTCTTTACGTTTACAGGCAGATTTAGAATCTTGTTTGTAGTCAGGATGATTTTATAAACGTTTTCGCCGAATTTTTCTTTTATCTGTTCCGGTGTAACTTCAAAGTTGTTTATTGAATGAAGAATCGCCGCGATGATTGTGTCGCAGTCGAGCTTGTCCTGTGCGAGTATCTCAGCGACCCTGAGAGGATGAATATAAAATGGCTCCCCACTTGAACAGATTTTTCCATCAGCTTTTAAAACAAGAAGATTCCAGGCGAGTGTAATTTTCTCTTTTTCTTCCTGCGAAAAATACTCATGGAGAGAAAGAAACTCATTTATCAGAGCGGAAGAATCGTTTATATCAGAATTAAAAACATTTTTTTTAGCCATTTTTGTTCCGAGTTCAAGTTATATATTAAAAATAACAAATTATTTTGAAAAAAAACAGTAAATTTGTTTGAAAACAGAAAAATATGAAAAGGCTAAGATTGCGATGCGGATACGGGGCTCGATAAAATATAGCAGTTTACCAAGAAACGGCAATTACTTATATTCAGAGAATTCTAATGGGATGTGGTGTTCCCCTGCCCAAATTCGACAGGAATATAAATAATAGGATATTTAATTTCTGAAGGGTCTTGTAGCAGGATTGAAACTGAAGTCTGAGCTATTTTTTCTACAGACTGCACAATTGTAGAACAATGATAGCGTCCATCTATATAAGATTTAATTCCATCAAAACCTATTACCTGTACATCTTCCGGAACAGAAAGTTTCAACTGCTTGAGCATTTTGATAACTTTAAGCGCCAGAATGTCTGTTACACAGAAAAGTCCGTCATAATCAAGTTTTCCATTATGATAATGTTCTTTTAAGAAATCAAAAAAAGCGTCTACAGGTGCCTCGTCCCCAATAATCTTAAGATCGTAAGACAGTCCACATTCCATACATCCATTTTCAAAACCTGCTCGTCTTTTATTTGGCTCATTGTTAAGGCTTGAGCCTGTTCTCAGAAAAGCTACTCTTTTACATCCTAATTCTGCCAGTTTATGGGCTGCAATGCTTCCTCCTCCAAAATTATCTGATGAAACACAACAGATGTCAGGTGATAAAACTCTGTCTATGGAAACAAATGGAATGTCCGATGGAACCGAAAGTTCCGGGTTATAGGTAAGCCCTATAATACCGTCAACTCTGTTTCTTTGAACCATTTCTATAAAATCCTGTTCTTGATGTCTGTCAAAGTCGGTACAGCATAGGAACATTTTGTACCCTTTCTGGAGCAATGCCAAATTTATTGCATTTGTCAGAATGGCGTAAAATGGATGTATTGTGTTTGGAATAATAAATGCAACTGTATTTGTTTTATTAGATTTCAATCCTTTTGCATAATTGTTTATTTTATAGCCAAGCTTTTTTACGGCAGCATCTACTCTTTTTTTATATTCATCTCCCACCGGCAGATTGTTGATAACATTTGAGACTGTCCCTAAGGCAACTCCAGCTTCCTTTGCGACATCTTTCATTGTGGGTAAAGAGTTCTTTGCTTTCATATAAATGCTCCGTGTCTGTATTTTGGATTATAAAACCTGATTTTAATATTGTAAATATAAAATTCACAAAAATCATGAAATATAACATATTAATTCATGAAAAGTGAATGAAATCTCTAGATTTTTTAATGAAAAAATTATAAAAACACGATTTTTTTAAAAATATTAAAAAAAAACTTGACAACAGCTTATTTTGGGCTTATAACGATTATGAAACGTTTCACGTATTAAGGTTTGAAAATTCATACTAGGAGGCAATATGAAAAGAAAAGTTATTGAATACTGGCAGTTGTATTTAATGCTGTTTATTCCTGTTATAATTACTTTTATCTACAAGTATATCCCAATGTATGGAATCCAGATTGCATTTAAGGATTTTAAAGCGAGTAAAGGGATTACAGGCAGTTCATGGGTTGCTTTCAAATGGTTTATCAGATTCTTTTCTTCTCCAAATTGTATCCGTATGATAAAAAACACTTTTCTCCTTAGCCTTTATAGCCTTTTATGGAGTTTCCCAATTCCAATCATTTTGGCTCTTGTTTTGAACCAACTAAAATCTAACAGAATGAAAACTTCAGTTCAGACTATTCTTTATGCCCCTCACTTTATTTCTACAATGATTGTATGCGGTATGGTCAGAGTTTTTTTAGATCCTGCCGGCGGGCTTGTAAATCTTATTTCCGGAACAAATATTGACTATCTGGCTGAACCAAATGCTTTCCGTACTATTTACATTGCATCTGGAATTTGGCAAGAGGCGGGCTGGGGAATCATTATTTATAATGCAACACTTTCTGGAATTGATTCAGCTCTTTATGAGGCTGCGGAAATAGATGGTGCAAATGTATTTAAGAGAATCTTTCACATCGACTTTCCGGCATTGCTTCCAACTATTGTTCTTATGTTAATTATGAGCTCGGGAAATCTTATGAATGTAGGATTTGAAAAAGCATGGCTTTTACAAACTGACTTAAATAAGGTAAACAGCGATGTAATTCCTGTTTATGTTTATCAACAGGGTATTGAAAATGCGAAATACAGTTATGCGACCGCAGTCGGTTTGTTTAACACTGTTGTAAATATTGTGCTGCTTTTAGTTGTAAACAAATTAGCTAAAAAGATTTCTTCAGAAATAAGTTTTGTATAAGGAGGAATGCCGAAATGAAAAATAAAACAGATCGCGAATTTGGATATTTTGTGTTGGCTATTATGGCCGTCCTTGTTGCTGTGATTGTTGCCTATCCATTGTATTACGTACTGGTGGCATCTGTTTCTAATCCTTATGACGTATATGCCGGCAAGACCTTTATTAAGCCGAGCGGTTTTACATTAAAAGGTTATGCTGCGGTTTTTAGCGATAACGGACTTTTTATGGGATTCGTGAACAGTGTCAAATACACTATTTTAGGGACAGCTTTTTCTGTTGCCATGCTTTACCTTTGTGCCTTTCCATTGAGTGTAAAAGCTCTTCCCGGTAGAAAAATTATAAGCATTTTCTTCATTATAACCATGTATTTTGGAGGAGGATTAATTCCTACTTACCTTATTGTAAAGAGTACTGGCTTAATCAACACCACTGCCGCAATTATTATTCCTGGCGGAGTTGCAGTTGGAAACATGATTATTGTCCGCAGCTTTTTTGAAAACTCTATGCCTAAGGACTTAATGGAAGCTGCAAAAATAGATGGTGCATCTTACTGGAGAATTTTCTTGCAGATAATTATACCGCTCAGTAAGCCAATTATGGCTGTAATGTTGGTATATTCCATGGTTGCTTACTGGAACGACTGGTTTACAGCTTTAATCTATCTTCCGGGACAGGCAAAGGCTCCGCTTCCTCTTGTGTTACGCAATATTTTGATTAAAAGTTCAGTTAGTGCAGCTCAGGCAAGTACTATTTCTGGCGGGTATGCAGAGCTTAACAAGCTTACGGAAATGATAAAGTTTTCTTCAATGATTGTTGCAGCTATTCCAATGCTTGTTATCTATCCATTTGTACAAAAATATTTTGAAAAAGGAATTATGGCCGGCGCTGTTAAAGGCTAATCAAACACGGCGCGGCTAAATAAATAATAGTTCAATAATTAAAATAGGAGGATTATATGAACGCAAAGAAAAGAGTTTGGAGCGCAGTTGCTTCAGTCCTTGTAGGATCAGCTGTTTTGCTTTCGCTGATTTCATGTGGTGGAAAAGGTTCAAAAGAGGATCGCTCTAAAACAGACTTTAAAGTGTTGGCTGGAATGAGTGCTTTAAGTGCCGGCTATGACAAGAGCGTGATTCTTAATGAGATGTCTGGAAAAGCAGGAGTTAGCATTAAATGGGAAACGTTAAGCGATTCAGTTTCTGAACAGGTAAACATTCGTATTGCCGGAAATGAACTCCCAGATGCTTTCCAAGGAATTGGATTCAGCAACTATGAACTTTCTGAATATGGTCATGACGGTACCTTTATTGATTTGACAAAATATTTGACGGACGAATACATGCCAAACCTTTCTAAAATCTTAAAGAAACATCCGGAAATTAAGAGTGCTATTACAATGTCCGATGGAAAGATTTACGGACTTCCTTCGGGAGAGCAGATGGGAACTGCTGCTATTGGAGCAGATGTAAATCATTCAATTTTTGCGATACCGCAATTTTCTATGATTAATAAAGCATGGCTTGATAAGTTGGGACTTGATGTTCCTCAGACTTTGGATGAACTTTATGTTTGTCTTAAAGCCTTCAAAGACAACGATATGAGTCATACTTATTATGGAAATGCTGCAGGTTCAACTATTCCAATGAGCACAGGTTTTGACCAATGGTGCTGGGGTCAGAATATTTTCTATGCAGGCTTTGGTTTTACTAACTGGATTAATGATGTAATAAGTGACTTAGTCTTGAATGACAATGGAAAAGTAGATTTTGTTTCTACAAGAGATAAATATCGACAGGCAGTTACATACTTCAGCAAGTGGTATAAAGAAGGTTTAATTGATCCTGCAATGTTCAGTATGAAGGCTACTCAGCTTATTTCTAAATGTTCCAACGGTTATGTTGGTGTTTCCACGTGGTGGTATATTGAAGAATTGATGGGACCTCATTCTGCAGATTATGTTTTCCTTCCTGTTCTTAAGGGTCCAGATGGAACATATAATGTTACAGTTCGTACTGGTGGCGGGACAACAAGTGGAAATCTTTCTATAACAAAAGCCTGTAAAAATCCTGCTGCTTTGCTTAAGTTCTATGACTTGTGGTATGAACCGGAGAATACAATGCAGCTTCAGTATGGTCCAAAAGATGTTTTCTTTACTGGAAAAGATGAAAATGGTTTATGGCTTTCTATCACAGAATCAGAAGCAAAACAAAAATATGGAAAAGGAGCAGGAGAGCTTAAATCAACTTTTGAAGTTGCAGGTCCAAAGTTAATTCTTGCTGATTATTACAGAACAACTTTCAAGATGGAAGACCGTGCTATTGAACGTCTTACAGATTTGGATAATTACTGGATGAAGTTTGTTAAGAGCGATATAACTTACCCTGTAGACTGTGTTTTCACAAAAAATGAACTTGATATAATCGACACCTATAAAACTGATTTTGAGAATACTGTTGCTGAATATGAAGGAAAATGGCTTAAAGACGGGGGACCTACTGACGCAGAATGGGAAGCTTATAAATCTATGCTTAAGAAGAACTGTGGACTTGATGAGCTTATAAAGGTTTATCAAGATGCGTATGATAGATACAAGAAGAACTTGTAAGCTATAAAAGCAATAAGGATGTATAATGATGGAGCAGACAATACTTGAAAAAGCGCGTAAATATGAAGCAGAATGTCCTATATTAATTCGCCCGGTTTTTCATCTTACTCCAAAAATTGGCTGGATGAATGACCCTAACGGATTTACATTTTATAATGGAGAGTATCATCTGTTTTACCAATATCATCCTTATAGCACTGTGTGGGGACCAATGCATTGGGGACACGCAGTTTCTAAGGATCTCTTAAAGTGGGAATATATTCCCGTAGCCTTGGCACCAGATACCCCTGCTGATGCCAAAGGTTGTTTCTCTGGTTGTGCAGTTCCTATGGAAGATGGGAAACTGGCGCTTGTCTATACAGGGGTTTCACAGAATGAAAGTCAGGTACAGTGCCTTGCGGTTGGAGATGGAAAAGACTTTATAAAATCTGAAAATAATCCTATAATAGACAAAAAACTGCTTCCCGAGGGGGCGACTGTAAAAGACTTCCGTGATCCAAAGATTATTAAAACAGAAGACGGGTATATAGCTTTTATCGCAAATCTTAATGAAGATAAACTTGGTCAGATTTTAACC
Organism: Treponema sp. Marseille-Q3903; assembly: GCF_014334335.1. Lineage (NCBI taxonomy): Bacteria > Pseudomonadati > Spirochaetota > Spirochaetia > Treponematales > Treponemataceae > Treponema > Treponema sp. Marseille-Q3903. The sequence continues at coordinate 83,814 of NZ_JACSEU010000001.1, read as the reverse complement.
TTCAAAAGTAAAGACTTAACGAGCTGGACATTTGATAAGGTTTTTGCAAAAAATCAGAAAGAGGGCAAAAAAAGCGTTGGTATTATGTGGGAATGTCCAGATTTTTTTAAACTGGATGATAAATATGTTCTTATGCTCAGTGCTCAGGGTGTTACTCAAAACGCAAGGTTGCACTCTGGAAATATTGGTGTATATGCAACAGGTAATTTTGATAAAAATGGAAACTTTGTATACGACACTTTTTATGATGTTGATTGTGGTACAGACTTCTATGCTCAGCAGACAGTTCTTTCTCCAGACGGCAGAAGAATTATGATTGGCTGGCTTCAAAACTGGGATACTTGTGGATATAGAACAGAAAATTCCCAATGGTATGGACAGATGTCCGTGCCTCGTGAAATTACCATTAAAAATAATAAATTAATCCAGCAGCCTGTAAAAGAACTGCTTTCAATGCGTTGTAATGAAGTTCAGGTTAAGTCTCAAATCATAAATAATGAAGAAAAGCAATTTACCGGAATTTCTGGAAATAATTGCGATATGGAAATTTATATACAAAAATCGGATGACTCTTTATCAGACTTTGAAATACATTTTTTCCAGAATGATGAGAAAACAGAATATGTCTCTCTGTCATACTCATATAAAAAACAGCAGCTGATCCTAGATCGTTCATTTTCTGGAACAAAGTCTGCTTGTCTCCATCAAAGAAGCATAAAGTATGGATTTAAGGGTGAAGTATTAAAGATTCGTGCTGTGTTGGATAGTAATTCCTTGGAATTATTTTTTGGCGAAGGGGAACTTGCTATGTCAATGGCTGTATATCAAAATCATACCAATAAAAATATTACTTTCATGAGTTATGGAATGTCCGAAGTTTCTATTTGTAAGTGGGATATAAAATAAAAAATTATGATGTAACAGCTTTAGGCGAACTATTGATTGATTTTACAGAAAATGGTTTAAGTAGGCAGGGGAACTTTCTTATGGAAGCAAATCCTGGTGGAGCCCCCTGTAATGTTCTTGCTATACTTACAAAATTTGGCAAAAAAACTGCTTTTATAGGAAAGGTAGGAAATGACTTTCTGGGGCATCATCTTGCAGATGTAGTAGCGAAGATTGGAATAGATACTCGCAATCTTTTATTTGATAATGCAGTACATACGACACTTGCTTTTGTTCATACCTTTGAGGAAGGGGACAGAGATTTTTCTTTTTATAGAAACCCAGGTGCAGACATGATGCTCCGTGTAAAAGATGTTGACCAGAAGTTAATCGCAGATTCGAAACTTTTTCACCTTGGAACTCTATCAATGACAAATTCTGAAGTTAGAAAAGCTACAAAGACTGCAGTTATGACTGCAAAGAAAAACGGCTGCCTTATTTCATTTGATCCGAATCTTCGTGTACCTTTATGGAATAAACTTGAAGAGGCTGATTATATAATTAATGAAATTAGTTCACTAGGAGAAGAATTTTTTCTGAAAGATATTTTTGAAATATGAAAAAGATACTATTCGTTATTTTTATTCCCTTAATTCTACTCTCATGTAGAAAAATATATGATTTTTCGCAATTACAAGAAGCGCATTCTTCAATAGTATTAGATTTAGAATCTAAAAAAATTGTATTTGTTGGAGAAAATCATAGCAATATTTATCCAATATTGTATTTTACAAAATATTTAGATGATTTTTATGATGCTGGTCTAAGATATATATTTCTTGAGGGTAATTATCCAATGTTACAATTTGATAGTAACGTATATAAAATAATTCCTCCTTGGATTAACAGTGGGTGGAGGTATGAGGAGCATATACTGGAAGAAAGGATATTGAATATTAACAATATGAATAAAAACGATCCAATTCATATAATTTTTCCAGAAGAAGGTTTCATCGAAGATGCTAATTACACATTAAAGGGACAGTGTGAATTATTAAATAAGAGAGACTATTACGCACAGTCTAACATAATAAAGTCTCTTGAGGGTTCTAAAAAAAGCGAGAAAGCAATTGTTTTTTATGGAAGTGATCATGGTAATAGAAATGTGCAAAAATTTTATGATTTTGATTGGAAATCAATTGGTGTGTATTTGAATGAATATTATGGTAAAAATTTTGTAAATTATAAAATAGATACATTTTATGACTCGAGTCAAATATATGGGAAATTTGGTGAAAAAGAGTGTGTGGTTGTATCTGACTCTATTAAATTGAATTTGTATAGGGAAGATTTTATCTCATCTTATGAGAGGCTGTGTATTACAAAAACAGAATTGTATGGAGTTCCATACTGCTATATTCCAACGAAAAAGAATATAGATGTACTAATACAAAATGTTCAGCTTCAAATAAATTCTTCAGGAAGAAATAAAACACAGCCAACTGTTGTAGGAAATAACTATATGCAATTCTTGTTGGCGACTTACTATCTTAAATATTACTTTGGGAATGATTTTCCATACACATTTGAAACTGATTTTAACCAGTTGCAGCCAGCATTAGAGAAAATTAGTCCCTTAATCAATAAAAATCAACTTTATGGAGATTCAAAAATAGAAGAACTGGAAGAATATGCGAAATATTTATATGCGTATGGGATGCTCACGGAATATTTAAATAATCCAAAACCAGAATACATAGAAGGTATTTTATATAATATGAAAGAAGCTAACAAGATAAATTCTCACGATATCTGGCCCCAATATTGGATAAGTTATTTCAGGACGGAACAAGCTGGCTACTCAGAGAAAAAATCTGACTATAGAAAAGCGCTAAGAGAATGGGAGAAGCTTTTGCGAAACCAGTTGATATATGCAAGCCCAGTATTAAAACTCACTTACAGAAAGATGGCACTTTGTGAGGAGAAAACTGGAGATTTTGAGAAACAGCAATTTTACTTGGAAAAAGCAAGGCAAGTCTCATCTTTACTGGATTTTGATTACAAACAGTACGTGTATTTTGGTTATTAATTCCCTCCATCAAACGCTGCTTCACTCCATCTCGACAATACGTAATTGCCCTTCCAAGTCTTTGTGAATTCGCGTTTTAAATCCAAATGATTGAGCGATTTTCTCTGCGTTTTCCGCATTGTATTCACCGGTTTCAATCAAAATAGTTCCTCGCGGGGAAAGATGTGCTTTTGCCTGTGGAATTAAATTTCTTATGATTTCAAGTCCGTCGTCGCCACCTCTCGTCCTGTCGGGTTTTACGTCTCCGTCGAGGGCAAGGCGAGGCTCACCCCTTCCGTCTTTTAATAAAACATCTACCATTTTGTGAGGAATATACGGTGGGTTCGAGAGAATCACATCAAAAGAATGAGGCAGCATTTCAAAAAGATTTGTCTGAATAAAGCGCACTCTGTCTGTCTGCGGTAAAAGGCTGTCGGCGTTTTTTTTTGCAATTTCCAGAGCAGGCTGAGATATATCTGCGAGCGTGAACTTCGGAAGCATGTTTTCTGGAATATCGTGATTTTCTTTTAGAGATTTTAAAACTGAAAGCGCGATACAACCGCTCCCTGTGCACATGTCGCAAACTGTCAGGATTTTGTTCTGTTGTACTTCCATTTTTGTTATGATTGTATCTATTGCACGCTCTACTAAAATTTCTGTATCAGGTTTTGGAATTAAAACTGCCGGTGTCACAAAAAAGTCATAGCCGTAAAATTCTTTATGACATATTATATATGCAATCGGGAAACCTTTTTTGCGTTTTGAAACTGCGTCATTGAGCCATGCAAGTTTTTCATTGTCTATCGGCTTATCGCGGTTTAACAAAAGTTCGGTTTTTGAATAGCTGAAAGCGTGTTGTATTAAAACGTCTGCGTCGAGCTGGGGTGTGGTAGAAAATGGGGTCAGGTTGTCAACAGCAGATTTTTTGAATTCTGATATTTTCATCTGAAATCTTAGTTTAACCTTAGCGATGAAAAAATGAAACTATATAAATCCAGATAAAGCAAAGTGTTGTTATCAGTTTGAGCCCGGTCCCGAACAAAAATCCTGCAAAAGAACCGACTGCGGTTTTGAGCGAAGCGCTAAAGTTTCCGTTTGAGTGAATAAGTTCTCCAATCAAAGCGCCTACGAACGGACCAATAACTAAACCGACAGGCCCGATAAAAAATCCGATTATCATCCCGAGCAGGGAGCCTCTGACTGCATATTTACTTCCGCCGAACTTTTTTGTCATCGCAGCGGGAATAAAATTATCTGCAATTGAGACAGCAGCTGCAATGATTCCTGTTATCACAAGTGTTGGAATTGAAACTGAATTGTACGACGAAAAAAAAGCGGCAAGAAGTCCGAGCCACGCTAAAGGAACTCCGGGAAGAACCGGGACAACAGTTCCTATTAAGCCAACAACGAGAATAATGCCTGCAGCTATTGTTATCAAAATATTGTAGTCCAATTTTACTCTTCACTCAAAGAACTTACGTCAGCCTTTAATTGCTCTTCTTTTGCGTAGACATTCAAGGCGTCAAGCATATCGTCCATGTCGCCCATCATAAAAGAAGGGAGATTGTGCTGGCTGTAGTTGATTCGATGGTCTGTTACGCGGTCTTGAGGAAAGTTGTAAGTTCTGATTTTTTCAGAGCGTGCACCTGAGCCGACCATGCTTGAGCGAGCTGCCGCTCGTTCTTCCTGTTTTTTAGATTCTTCAAGGTCGAACAATCTGGCACGAAGTACGCGGAACGCTTTTTCCTTGTTTTTTATCTGTGATTTTTCATCTTGTTGAATTACAACAATCCCTGTTGGAATATGGGTTAGGCGTACCGCAGAGTCTGTCGTATTTACACACTGTCCTCCGGGTCCTCCTGCCCGCATTACGTCAACGCGAACGTCTCCCGGTTTAATTTCGATTTCTGTTTCTTCCGCTTCCGGCAAAACTGCGACTGTCGCTGTAGAAGTCTGCAATCGTCCCTGACTTTCTGTTTGAGGAACGCGCTGAACACGGTGAACGCCTGATTCCCAACGCAGTGTTCCGTATACAAATTTACCGCTTATTGATGTTACGATTTTGTTGAATCCGCCGACTTCAGTTTCCTGCACTTCCATCGTTTCTGTTTTCCAACCTTTTCTGTCTGCAAGGTGAGTGTACATTTCCCAAAGGTCGCGCACAAATAAAGATGCTTCATCACCGCCGGCGGCTGAGCGAATCTCAAGGATGATGTTTTTTTCATCAAGAGGGTCGGGAGGGACGAGTTTCAGTTTTATATCTTCTTCAAGCTTCGGCTGATTTTCTTCAAGTTCTTTAAGTTCTTCGCGAGCCATCTCTTTCATTTCAACATCATCTTCCGACGTTATCATCTCTTTTGCATCTTGGATACCTTGAAGGACGTTTTTATATTTTTTACTTAGTTCACATAATTCTGATAAATATCCATGTTCACGCATTGTGTCTTTGTACTTTTTCGGATCTTTTACAAGATTTGGATCCATGACAAGGTCGTTGACTTCTTTAAAGCGTTTTTCACATTCATCGAGTTTTTTGAGTAAATCCATAGTTCGGGTATTCTAGCACAGATTTTATTTAGTGAAAAGCGAATGTTTGATAGGCGAAACTGTGGCTCGAGGAGTGTTTGCTACCGATGTGAAATATTTTCAGTTTTTTGATGCGTTGGCGCCGGCGGGAAAAATTGTTAGACACATGGGAATTTATTGACGACCGGCGGGAAAATAGCAACTGGTGGAAAAAAAATCAGAGTTTGCTAAAAAAAACAAAAATCATTATAGTCGGATATATGAAATATTTACTTGCAATTTTTGATTTAGACGGAACAATCTTAAACACGCTCCAGGACCTTGCAGATTCAACAAATGCAATTATGAAAAAATTTGAATTTCCTGAACACACTGTTGACAACGTTCGTCTGATGGTCGGAAACGGAATCCCAAAGCTGATTGAAAGAGCGATTCCTGATGGCGTCAACAACCCGAAATACAATCAAGTGCTTGCAGATTTTATCGATTATTACAGAAATCACTGCGAAATAAAAACAGCACCTTATGACGGAATGATAGAAGCTTTCAAGGCTCTTAAGTCTGCTGGGGTAAAAATTGCAGTAAACACAAACAAAGATGAAACCGCTGCAAAAAAACTCTGTGATAATTATTTTCCAGATTTAATCGATTATGTTTCCGGTGGGCGAAAAGGCAAACCTCACAAACCCGACCCTGTTGGAGTTTACGAGATTTTTAATCATTTTGGATTTGAATGCAGTTCAGATTGTAAAAAGGCAGTTTTTATAGGCGACTCAGAAGTTGATATTCAAACAGGCACAAATGCAGGTTTGGATGCAATCGGCTGCGCATGGGGATTTCGAGGCAAAGATTTTCTGGCTCAGCACGGTGCAAAAATCATTGTCATGACTCCATCTGAAATGGCAAAAGTGATTTTAGGCATCGGGTGATGTTTTATTTTTACGGTGCGTTTGCTATAAATCAGCCTTTTTATACGCAAATTCTCACAATGATGTTTTATTGTAAAAAAATGGCGTTTTAAGTATAATCCTTGCACGAGGAAAAAAATGCCCGGGTTTTATGATTATTACGATGTTGCTGTAGTTGGCGCCGGCCATGCAGGAATTGAAGCAGCTCTTGCCGCTGCACGGATGGGGCTTAAAACTGTTCTTATTACACAAACTCCGGATACAATCGGCAGGCTGAGCTGCAATCCATCTATAGGGGGAATTGCAAAAGGCAACATTGTCCGCGAAATCGATGCGCTCGGCGGCGAAATGGCTAAGCTCATCGACCGCTCCATGATTCAGTTCCGAATGCTAAACAAAAGCCGCGGACCTGCCGTCCAAGCACCTCGCTCTCAAGCAGATAAAATTGCATACTCAATGCTTGCTCGAAAAATATGTGAGCAGACCCCAAACCTTTTTACTCTTATGGACACAGTTATAGATGTTCTCACAACTGCATCTTCAACGCCTCTTCCTCCAAATTCTGACAGCCATGCAGAAAAAGGGTCAATTCCCGGCGAAAGCCGTCACTCAGGGGAAACTTTGGCTGCAAAATCGGGGATGCGTCAAAAAGTAACAGGAATTGTCACGGAGCGTGGGAGAATTATTCCAGTGCGTTCCGTAGTGTTAACAACGGGCACATTTCTAGGTGGACGCATTTTTATCGGCGAATACGATGCTCCTTGCGGTCGTGTCGGGGAATCTGCTGTTTACGGTTTAACAGAAAGTCTTCATCGACTTGGGTTCACGACCGGACGCCTTAAAACAGGTACACCGCCTCGTATTCTTCGTAAAACAATCGACTTTTCTAAGCTTGAAGAACAGCCTGGCGACAGCGAAGTTATTCCGTTCAGCTTTGATGATGAAACTGTTGAACGCCCATTTGTCCCTTGCCATATAGTATTCACAAATGAAGAAACTCATAAAATAATCCGCGACAATATTGGTCGCTCTCCGCTGTACTCGTCAAAGATAAGCGGAATCGGACCTCGCTATTGTCCATCAATCGAAGATAAAGTCATGCGCTTTAAGGAACGTGATCGCCATCAGATTTTTGTTGAACCGGAGGGCATTGAAACTGAAGAGATTTATCTGAACGGACTTTCTTCGAGTTTGCCGGAATCTGTTCAGGACGCTTTTATGAGAACGATGAGCGGATTTGAAAACGCCGTCCAGAGCCGTCCCGGGTACGCAGTAGAATACGATTTTGTTGAGCCGACGCAGCTGTATCCTTCGTTGGAGACAAAACGTGTTGCAGGGCTTTTTAATGCGGGTCAAATAAACGGAACTTCAGGGTATGAAGAAGCGGCTGGGCAGGGGCTCATCGCTGGGATAAACGCAAGTCTTTATGCGCGCTCCCATATTGCTCAGTGTGGACCGTTGAGTCCAATCCCTGAATCTTTAAACGGAGTTCCTTTGAGCATGGAGCCCGGATTTTTTTGCCTCAAAAATGATATGACAGCCGACGAAAAGCGTCAATTTGCAGAATTTTCTGAACGTGAAACAAAAGAATTAAATCAATATGAAGCAAAATTTCAACATGAATCAGGCTATGACAAATTCGAATTTATTCCTGAGTATAAACCGATAATTCTCGGTCGCGATGAAGCGTATATAGGTGTTTTAATCGATGACCTCGTGACGCTTGGGACAAAAGAGCCTTACCGTATGTTTACGGCACGCGCTGAATACAGGTTGAAGCTTAGACACGATACAGCCGACCGCCGCCTTGTAAAATATGCTTTTGAATGTGGTCTGAAAACGCAGGCACAGTTCGATGCTGTAAACGAAAAATATGCGCGGCTTGAAGAAATTGAATCACAGCTTTTGAAAAATCCTGAAATGGAAAACCCCGGCTACCCGGAAAAAGACTGGCAAGAAGCAAAAATCGAAGTCAAATATAAATATTACATTGAAAAGCAAGACAAGCGTGTGGAAAAACTTCACAAAATGGAAAACGCTCATATCCCGGCAGATTTTGATTACGGTTCGATACCTTCTTTGTCTGCAGAATCGCGGCTTAAGCTCGAGCAGATTAGACCTGTGACTTTGGGGCAGGCAAACCGCATTTCAGGCATACGAAACAGCGACATCATGCTGCTGATGGTTTACTTAAAACGATAGGTACGCATTCTTGAACATATTCCCTAGTTGAATTATTCAATATATGTTAAACTTTGCTTCATTATAGTTTAAGGAGATATTCGAGATGGCAAAAACATTTGATGACAAAAAAATAATATATACAATGGACAGAGTTTCGCGTTCGTATGGAACAAAAGTTGTCCTTAAAGATATCAGCATTTCGTATTATTATGGTGCGAAAATCGGCGTGATTGGAGCAAACGGTTCCGGTAAATCTTCGCTTTTTAAAATCCTTGCAGGAGTCGACAAAGATTTTGTCGGAGAAACTCATCTCGCTCCAGGATACTCTATAGGATATCTTGAACAAGAACCTCAGCTTGAAAAAGGTAAAACTGTGATGGACATCGTAAAAGAAGGCGTAAAGCCGATTACAGACCTCCTCGCAGAATTTGATAAAATCAACGAAGCGTTTGGTGACCCTGATGCCGATTTTGACAAACTTTGCGCTAGGCAAGGTGAAATACAAGAACAGCTTGACGCTTGTGATGCTTGGAACCTTGACAACAACCTTGAACTTGCGATGGATGCGCTGCGCTGTCCCCCTGCCGAGCAGATTGTAGATGTCCTTTCAGGCGGTGAGCGTCGTCGTGTTGCATTGTGCCGTCTTCTTCTTCAAAAACCTGACATCCTTCTTTTAGATGAACCTACAAACCACCTTGATGCCGAAACAGTCGCATGGCTTGAAAATCATCTTCACACATATCCGGGAACTGTGATTGCGATAACTCACGACCGTTATTTTTTGGACGATGTTGCAGGATGGATTTTGGAACTCGACCGCGGAGAAGGCTATCCATTTAAGGGAAATTATTCGAGCTGGCTTGAACAAAAAGAGGCGCGCCTTGCTCAGGAAAATAAAAATGAAAGCATGCGCCAAAAAGAGATTCAGCGGGAATTGGAATGGATTCACATGGGTGCTAAAGGGCGTCAGGCAAAGCACAAGGAACACATCACCAGATACAACGAGCTCATGGCTCAGGAAAGTAAAAAGCAGTTGAAAGATACTCAGATTTCGATACCGGCAGGTCCACGGCTCGGCGGTCAGGTGATTGATATAGAAAACCTGACAAAATCTTTCGGCGACAAACTCTTGTTTGAAAATCTCAACGTTCATATTCCTGCCGGCGCAATTGTCGGAATTGTCGGACCAAATGGGGCAGGTAAAACAACGCTTTTTAAGATGATTGTAGATGCCGCAGGGCTTCCTGATGGAGAAAAACCTGATTCAGGAGAGATAAAAGTTGGCTCTACAGTAAAACTTGTCTATGTCGATCAGATGCGTTCAGGACTCGACATGAACAAAACTGTTTATGAAACTCTCGGCGGTGGCGGTGATATTGTGAAACTCGGTGCTGTCGATGAAAAAGGTCGTGCTCTTGAAGGCGGAGTTCGCGAAATCAACGCTCATGCATACTGCGGATGGTTCAATTTTATAGGACCAGACCAGAACAAAAAAGTCAGCGTGCTTTCCGGCGGTGAAAGAAACCGTTTGAATTTGGGTATGATGCTAAAGGAAAGCGGAAACGTTCTTTTGTTCGATGAACCTACAAACGACCTCGATGTTCAGACTGTTCGTGCGCTTGAAGAGGCTCTTGAAGATTTTGCAGGCTGTGCTTTGGTCGTAAGTCATGACAGATGGTTTTTAGACCGTATATGTACGCATATTCTAGCATTTGAAAACAATTCAGAAGTTCGGTTTTTTGAAGGAAACTGGTCTGAATACGCAGAGTGGAAAAAGCAGCAGTTCGGTGAAGAAGCCGGAGTTCCAAAACGCGTTGTATACAGAAAATTGAGCCGATAAATTTTATTTTTTAATTACAATTCATAAAGGTAAAGGATTTGCTGATTTATGATTTTCTTAAAATATCTACAGTGTGGCTGCCAGCTCCTAGAAGTTCTGGTCGTTCGCAGTTTGCATGATGATATTTTAAAAAAGCATCAAATTCCGCATCAGACATTTCATTGAGTTCGCGGCGCATATAATCAGCAGGTCCATCTGCGGAGATAATTTTTATACGCTCAAGGTCAGCTTTTTTATTCAGCACGTCTATATCTGAAATCCGTACGTAATCGTATAAATCGTCTTTTGTGCAGATTGTGTGAAAGTCTTGGGTGAGCCCGCCTTTTTTTAAAACTTCTTCGAGGTTGTGTTCTTTAAAACAATATGTAATCACACTGTAGTCGTCCATCACGTATGCAACTAGAATATTTCCGCCTTTTTTTGTGATTCTTTTTGCTTCCGAAAGAGCTTTGAGTTTGTTTTCTTCTCCATGAAGATGATAAAGCGGCCCGAACAATAAAGTTATGTCAAAAGCTTCGTCATCTAAAAAGTGAAGGTCACGCGCATCGCCTTTCCATGTTTTTATGTTTTCGTGTTTGTCTCGCAATATCTCAAGATTGTGTGGTACAAGCTCGACTGCAGTTACATCAAAACCTCTGTGACAAAGCTCTACAGAATAGCGCCCAGTTCCAGCACCTATATCAGCTATTTTTAGTTTGCGGGGCACTTCTTGATTTGCCTGTAGAACAGATTTTTCCGCACATGCCAACTCTTCAGCACATTTTAAAATATACTTTAGAGTTGTCGAAAATTCTACAATTCCGTGCCGAGTCTCTAATCTGTGTTCTTCGTGAAATTTATTGTAATATTGTTCGAGCTTAGTCATATTTTGGACATAAAAATTGCAAAAATGTTTTGGAAGATATGTTTTTTACAATTTCCAAGCTTCGTCTACAGCTTTGATCGCTTTTTGTTTTTCTTTTTCGCTCATAAATGATGATGTAAACCCGTTTTTTACGAGTTCTTTGATTTCGTCCATCGTGAAGTTCAGTTCGCTGTAACAAATCCAATATTCGTTGAGCAAAGTCGTCTTAAAGAAAACAGGGTCATCTGTGTTGATGTTTACCATCATCCCTCGGTCATAAAACTCGCGGACAGGATGGTCTTTTGCTTTTTGAACGATTTTTTTTGTGAATGTATTTGATGAAATACAGATTTCAATCGGAAGTTTTGTTTTCGTGAGCTCTTCCATCAGTTTTTCGTCCTGAATCGCTGTAATTCCGTGCCCAATGCGCTGCGCATGAAGATAATTTATAGAATCCCAAATAGATTCGGGACCGACATCTTCTCCGGCATGGGCAACAGCTTTAAATCCGTCTTTATGTGCAAGGTCATAGACAGGAGCAAAATCTTTTGCAGGTCCTTTTGATTCAGCACCGCCAAGACCAATCCCAATTATGTCTTCACACGGATATTTCTTGAAAAGGCTATAGTTATTCATCGCATTTTTACAGCCGAATGTGCGAGATACATCCATCAGTAATTTTACTGTGATTCCACGTTTTTCTTTAATCTCCGTGATTTTTTTGTGGAAGATTTTTACCATATCTTCGTATTTAAAGCCCATCTTCAAAAATGAAGTCGGTGCAAAAAACACTTCGGTGTATACAATTCCATTTTCCACAAGATATTTTTCTAGTTCATCAAACACAAGGTTAAAGTCATCTACAGAACTGTACATTTCTTGAATTTTGAGAAAAACTTCTATAAAACCGTTTAAGTCGTTGTAAGAGAAGAGAGACTCCTGTTCTTCTTTTGACATCTCTTTTCCGTATTTGTTTTTATAAAGTTTTTTTACTCCTGATAGAGTGATAACTGCTTCAAGATGAATATGCAATTCTGCTTTTGGAATACATGCTAGAAATGTTTTGAATTCCGATTTGTTCAATTTAATCATCTCCTGATTCTGACTGTAACACTATTATTTTGACGTTTCAATAAGTGAATAATATTACCGTATTATAATATCGGTATAAAACGTTAGCAACTTTAAAGAAATCGTCAAAGGGAAGCTTTAAAAATACCGTTTTCATCTGTTGAAAAATCTATTTAATTCATCGACGATTGTTTTGAACTCATCGCATGCGGCTTGAACAGGTTCCGTGCTTTCCATATCTACTCCAGCGACTTTTAGGCTTTCTATTGGATAACGTGAGCCGCCGCTTTTTAAAAAATTAAAATAATCGTTGCGCTCGTTTTCGCCGCCTGTCGTCACTCGTTTTGCAAGAGCAAGCGCTGCGGAAATTCCAGTTGCATATTTATAGACATAGAAAGCGTTGTAAAAATGTGGAATCCTAAGTCCCTCTAAATCAGAATTGCTCTCGAAATGCATTTCTGAACCAAAATATAATTCGAGGAGCTCTCGGTATGTCTTGCGAAGAAGCTCTGCAGTCAGCGGAGTTCCCTTTTCTACAAGTTCGTGAGTTTTAAGTTCAAATTCTGCAAACATTGTCTGGCGGTACAGAGTTGCAAGAATATCATCAGCACGCATCGCAAGAAGATATTTTTTCATCTCATCTGATTTTGCCGTTTTGAAAAGATATTCAAATACGAGTTCTTCGTTAAATGTCGACGCAACTTCTGCTTCAAAAATTGTGTAGTCATAGCTCATAAACGGATTGTTGTGGACTGAATACCAGCTGTGCATGCTGTGCCCGCCTTCGTGTGCCATTGTAAATACATCGCGGATATTTGATTCGTTGTAGTTTAAAAGTATATAAGGATCTCCTATGTACGCACCAGAACTGAATGCTCCTGAGCGTTTTCCGACATTTTCATAGCGGTCAGCCCAACCGTTCAATAAGCCGTCACAAAGCCTGTCTGTATATTCTTTCCCAAGAGGAGCAAGAGCCGCCCTGCATATTTCAACTGATTCTTCGTAAGAAGTTTTCGTTTCAACAGTTTTTACTAGCGGAACATAAACGTCGTAGTGACGCAATTCACTGACACCCATAATTTTTTTTCGGAGCGAATAATAGGTGTGAAGAGTCGGTAGATTTTTGTGCACGCATTCAATCAAGTTGTGGTAAACCGATTGAGGCACTTTGTTTCCGTAAAGAGCGTGCTCGAGAGATGATTTGTATCCGCGTGAACGCATCGTGAATACATCTTGATTTACACTGCCTGCATAAAGCGCTGCAATTGTATTCTGATGTTCTTCATATTTTCCGTAAAATTTTTTATACGCTTCTTCCCGGACTTTCCTGTCTTGAGAGTGAAGAAAAAGCGTCCACGTTGTTTCTGTAAGCTGCCGTTCTTCTCCATCAACTTTTACAGTTCCAAAAGTTTTGTTCATGTCGACGTTAGTAAGCACGCTGAATGCTGTTTGCGCAGTTTGGGCAGGCTGCATTGCGAGAGAAAGAATTCTTTCTTCTTTTTCGCTTAGGATAAACTGTTTAAAATGCAGCAATTTTTTTATATAGACTTTGTAATCTTTAAATTGAGGTTGTTCGATCCACTCCATAAGCTTTGTTTCGTCGATTGACTGAATTTCCGGGTCTATAAAGCTGAGTTCAGTTTCCATCTGAGTGTATGCCATCATAGCGCGACCCTCGCGGTCTGTTGCATTTGAATCGTCTTCATCTGCTTCGTGTTGAAGTGAAGCATAATGATAAACGGTTTCCATTTTTAGATTTGCCTTTTCAAGCGCTTTCAACGCTTCTAAAAGCATTTGTGCAGAACTTCCCAGCTTTGATTTATATTCCAATACTTTTTTTGTCAGTATAGGTATTTCTTTTAATGAAGATTCCCATTCATCATCTGATTTATAGATTGAAGAGAGGTTCCATTTATCTGATTCAGGAACATCTTTGCGAGAAGGTATAGTTTTTGCCATGATTACTCCTATCGGTAATTTTATGATTTTTTATTTTATTCCAGAAAAATATAGTCTGTAAAATAAATGCCGCTTATTTTCCCGAGTGAAAAACGGCTGTTTATCTGTTGTACCAATTTTTTTTCTATTACTTCTTCGGTTTCGGAAAGCAGTTGATTTTTTGTGCGTTCCGAAAAGTACTTTTGCATTATTCCTCTTACAACTCCGCGTTTTCTTGCGATTTCCTCATAAAAAACGGTGTCGTCTGCGGGATACGCTAGCCATGCCGACGCAACAAGGACTGTATTTTCATTCGTATTTTCGCTTGCATTTACAATCCTCATCGTCCCAAGCTCAAAGTACGCAGTCTTTTCATCATCAACAGGGGGGGCTAGACTAACCGCTTTACCTTTTGAAAGCAGGACTTCAGGTGTGTTTCTCCTTTCGTTGAGCATTGAAAAAAGTGTTCCAATCAATATTACAAGAACAAGCAGCGCTATAACTGCGAGCATAATCTTGTCGCGCAATAAAAGTCTTTCCCATGTATTTTTTTTATAAAAATCAGACTGCATTTTACCTATAATCCTTAATCAATTCTAAAAGCCTTCCAGTTGTACGAGCAGTTATATGAACACCGTCTTCAAGCCATTCTTCTTTTTGAATACACCCAGCTTTTCGCAATTCTGTAACAAGGTCTGCACGTTCTACAGGAATTATATAATTTGCAATTTCACCGTAAAGTGTTTCATAAATTCTCTGTTTTAGTTCGTCAAAACCGTTTTTTTCCTTTGCGCTGACTAAAATCGCATCCGGGAATTTGTGACGCAAAGTTTGGAGTGTTTTATTTTCGTCTTCTTCGGCTTTGTCTATTTTATTTAGAAGAATAATGCGAGGGCTTTTGTCCGCCCCGATATCTTCAAGGACGTCGCAAACAGTTTTATATTGAAACTCCGCTTCTTTATCTGAAGAGTCAAGCACAATCAACAGAAGGTCGGCATCGGCTGCTTCTTCGAGTGTAGATTTAAATGCGTTTATCAGATGGTGTGGAATGTTGCTGATAAATCCTACTGTGTCTGTAATCAAAACTCCGGCGCTTTCGTTTAACGGTAATTTGCGAGTTAGAGGATCGAGAGTTGCAAAAAGTTTGTTTTCAACAAATGCATCTGAGTCTGTAAGCGCATTCAACAGCGAGGATTTTCCTGCGTTTGTATAGCCTACTAACGCGCATGAAAAAACTTTGCCACGCTGTTTTCTCTGAGTTTTACGGTTCAATTCAATCTCTGCGAGTTCTTTTTTTAGAAAAGCTATTCGCTCACGGATTTTTCGTTGGTCTAGTTCTAGTTGAGTCTCTCCAGAACCTTTTGTTCCAAACGCCCCACCTCTCTGGCGCGCAAATTCTTTATTGACGTGAGCAAGGCGTGGAAGCGAATATGAAAGCTGCGCTAGTTCAACTTGAAGCATTGCCTCGCGTGTCTGTGCACGTTGAGCAAAAATTCTTATGATGACTTCCTGTCTGTCAAAACACGAGATTCCTGAAAGTTCTTCCCAGTTTCGCTGTTTTCTCGGCTCAAGGTTGAAATCAAAAATAATGCAGTCAGCTTGAATTTCTCTCGCCAAATCTGAAATTTCCTGAGCTTTGCCTTTTCCCATTCCGTATGCGGGCTGAACTTCCATCCTAGTCAATGTAAGGCGCTGAACTACATCAATTCCAAGCGTAAAGGCTAAGCCTTTGAGTTCTTGTAAATCATTTCCCGGCTCTCCTACAAGGAGTGCTCGTGGTACTTTTGCTGCTTCTTTTTCTACTTCAACCATCGCAATTATAATACTCTATTTGTGTAGGATTGAAAACTAACATTGTTGAATTTTAATCTCTATGCCGATAATATAACGATAAAGATGACTTCTAGGCAGAAGATCGCTTTCAGCTTATTGAGTGCGCTTAGTCTCTTTGCAATTTTTTTTCTGTCGCTTAATACAAGCGTTTTCAAGTATATCGAAAACAAGTTTTATTCGCAGGCAAAAATTAGTGAAAACATAGCTGAGCTTGATAAAATTTCTGAAAGCTGTAATTTGTACATCTCTGATATTCTCAAAAAAGTTCAACGAAGTGAAACAGCTTGGATAAATGACCGTTCTGTCCGCAGTTATTACGTTCAAAATCCATCTGAAAGCGATGTGAGCCGCCGCCGCAGACTCACGGAACAGCTTTTTGCTGAGATTCCTTCACTCGATGGAATCCGAATCATCGATAAAAACGGTAAAAATCTTCATTTCAGTTCTTATAATGATACTGATGTTCTGCGGCTGAATGGAATAACAAAAAGTTACAAAAATTATCCTGATATTGTAAAAGATGCAGGCGAGCTCGAATTCAATATTTTTGAAAATAACACCGACGAAAGCAACGTAAAAATTCTGTTTGACGATTTGCGCGGGAGGATCATCATTTATGTGCCGTTTTGCTGGATGGATGGAATTTATTCGGCAAAATGTCTTTTTTACTTAAATATTTACGAAATCGAAAAATCTCTTGCAGATAAAAATGCAATTTCATTTGTTCAAAGCTTTACGATTTATTCTGACAATAGTTTAAATGGCGGAATCGTTTTAGGAATCCCGGCAGGGGAAACAAAAACATTTAAAACGCCTGTTCAAAATTATTGGCAAACGCTTTCAAAAACAGCAGTCTCTGCCGTTGAGCTTGAAAAAGTGTCATCACCGGAAAAAATCTTAGAGATGAGAGACGGTCGCTTTTGGGTAATTCTGACTTCATCTCGCAAAGATTTTATCAGAATAAGCGGAGTTTTCCCGAGCAATTTATTTGAACTTTCAAACGAATTAAAAATTTTAATTTATCTTTGTGCATTTATTTCAATCTTTCTTATAATTTTTCTCGTGTTCAGTTTTAGGAAAGATCCAATCACGATTCTGAAAAACCGTATTAAATGCATACAGCTTGCAATAATAGACGAATATTTGAGCAGCGACGAAAGCCGTAAAAATGGAAATAAATGGAGCTACGTTGCGGGGCAGTTAAAGACTCGGAAAGAAGATTTTACAACTGATATCGTAAAAAGCCTCAACGTGCACAGCAAAAAGCGCAGAGAAGAATTAAGCGAATATCTCGAAAAAAACTGGAACGAGATATTTGTTATTTTTGACAATAAAATAAAAAACATCTCGGCAGAAACCGAAGCTGACTATGACTCGGAAACTCAAAGTCAAGCCGCTTTGAAATCTGATGACAGGAATATTTCAAAAGCATCGGTTGAAGAAATTCGCAAAGTTCTTGAAGACGTAATCAAAAAGGCAAAATTAAATCTTGTTGTTTCTGCTGGAAGCGATTTGACAGGGCAAAAAAACGATGGCGCTGCGCAGACTGTTGTGCATTCAGATGATATAGATGAACTTGAAGATGTTGAAGATCTCGATGATGTTGAAGAACTAGATGAAGAGAGCTTGGATGATGTCGAAGAACTTGAAGATGTTGAAGAACCTGAAGGTGTAGATGATGTCGAAGAACTTGAAGATGTTGAAGAGGTTGAAGAACTCGAGGATGTTGAAGAGCTTGAAGACGTTGAAGAGCTTGAAGATGCCGATGATGTTTCGCCGCCTGAGTCTGAAAAAGAACGTCATGAAGATTTGAAATATACCCCTCCTGTTCAAAAAGATATAATTGACGACGTAATAGACGAACTTGATGAACTCGAAGAATCCGAATTCGAAAATAAACGCACTGAAGAATTACTTTTCAGTATAAATAAGGGGCAACACAAGTACGAACCTTCTGACGAAACGTATTTTGACAACAACGAATTCGCTACTGTAGATAATCTTTATGCAGAAGAAATAAGGCTCGGTTCGGAATATTCTTTTGCGACATTAAATGGAAATCGGAAAATATTTAAAGTGTTCGATTTGAAAGATTATGCTTCAGAGAAGCAGGAAAAGATCGAAGAACTTACAGAAGAAGTCCCGGCAAACAAAGAGAATGATTATTTTTCGCTGTCGTCATTTGCAGAAGAACCACTCGAAAATTTGCAGGAAATTGTTGACAGAGAAAGCGTCGGCAAATAAAATCTGCAACAAATAAAAATTAATTGACGTAAGCTTGCATCAACTGAACAAACATATAAATCTTTTTATAAATTCCAACGCAAAAATCATGCATCGGCAAGTCGATGTATTTATCAAGCTCTTTCCAGTTTTGAACAATTACAGGTTTTGAAAGAGCCATATCGTCAATCAATGGTTTTATTGTTTTTCCGATCGTTATCAAATTTTGTGCAGAAGAAATTATAAAACCTCGCGCCGTTTCATTTGCATCTGAAATCACTCGGTTTATGATGTTTTCTGCGCCGGCATCGTGAGCGGTCTTTGGCAAAAGTGTCTTTACTTTAATTCCGCTGACACCGTCTTCCGAGAACTTTTCATCAAAAATTGTAATTTCGTCAGAAGTTTTAAGAAGCTCTTGATAAGCGTTTGAAAGAGGTGCAGAAAGCGTCGCATCCCACTGACCCCGGATTACAACAACATCATAAAATTCACGGATTGCTGTTTTTACAAATTCAACAAGGAAAGTTTTCAAATAATTCAAAGGCTCTGTGTATTCAAATGTATTTAAATCTTTTTTTTCAAGAGGTGCATTGAAAGATGGAACGTAAAATTTTAGACTTTGTGGATTTGCCGTTCCAAAAATCTGAATGCAGATGGAAGAAACTTTTGAAGCCTTCTGCTCTGCTTCTATTTTTGCGATAAGATTTCTTACATCACTTTCAATTTTATCAAAATATGGTTCGACAATCGGCTCGTAATGGTAGGCAACTTCTGTTACATATTCAGGATTTTCTGAAGCGTGCTGAACTATTAAGTCGAGGGTGCGAGAGCTTTGGATGCTCCTGATTTTTGCGACAATTTTTTTCCAGCTGCCAAAAGGAACTAATTCTTTCCCTTGAGTTTTCTTAAAGAAATCAAAAAGTGGACCCCAGTCAATCGAATCGTCTGTAAGCGAATATGCGACTGAAAGAAAATCTTTTATATCGTCGAGGATATATTCTGCGCTGACTTTTTCGATAGTGGGAGCCAAATCGAATGAATATTCTCTATATGTTGAATCGAACTTTTTGATAATCATGTAATAATCAAAACAACAGAAATCTTTGAAAATTGTGAAAGTTTTAGAAATTGCTTCGGCTTTTGCGGTTTTTGCTTCGTCAAAATCGTGAGAAAATTCTTGTAATTTGTTTTCAATGTCGTTTTTTACTTGGGATACAGGTGTGTGTCTGATTGCTTCAAGAACTTTCGTTTCATCAAAGCTGTCAAGAAGTTCCAGCTGGCGTTCAGAAAGGATGTAGTTTATAATCTGACGATTGAAAATTGCAGGGTTTTGAGCATTTTTAAATACGATTTGGGCAGGAGAAGTCGCTTTGTAAATTTCAAAAATCAATTTGCCAAAAGGAGCGAGCATTTCTCCTGAAGACTGTTTATAAAAATTGTGATATTTCGATTTTGCAATATTTTTTGCGATCGCTTTTAGACGACGTTTTTTTTCTGCATCCGGGCTTGAAGACTTAAAAATAGAAGCGATAAGCGCCTGAAAGAAATTTTCTTTTTTCTTAGAATTTTGATTTTTTTCTTTGCTGATCATACACTTACTATATGGTAATTCTATTAATAATTCAAGATTTTATCAGTTTTACAATCAAAGCTTTTTATCCGAAAATTTTAACATATAGTAAAAATAAATTTATTCAGTTATAATCAGTCATTGGAAATACCTAAACATATAAGGAGATTTATATGAAAAAATTAGCAACTGCGGTCATTTCGGCTTTATTTATGCTGACTGCTGTTAATGCCTACAATCCTCCTGTTGGAACAGAGGATTTATATCTAGTTTCGAGTCCGCTAAACATTTCCGGCGGGCTTTCTGTTACCGGAGGTGGGCTTTTTAATGCCGGCTCTGATTCTCTTATTGTAAACCCTGCACTTGCTGCTAAAGAACAGAGAATTAACTTAAACCTTGGATATACTTTCTTTTATTCGGGAGGATATGATTCTTTAATACACAAAATAGGACAGGCATTCCAATTAGGCATTATGATCCCAACAAAGTTATATATTGTAAGTGGTTTTGTCGATGGGATTTTTGTCGGTTATAACGAGATGAACCTCGGTGATTCAGTCAATATGAAAATTGGGCTTTCAAAAGAAATCACAGATAAACTCGATGTTGGCTTGAGTTTGAATGCCGGAATAAAGCTTTCTAGCGGCTTTGACTGGTCATTGGGCGCAAATATAGGTACTGTATATAACTACGGAGAAGTCGGATTTATGAAAAACTTTCGACTAGGCTTTTCAGCTTTAAATCTCGGTAAAGGTTATACGAATTCGACTCCTGATAATGGGAAATATGCGATTAAAACTTTTGATGACAAGGGACGCATGCTTGACAGCACGCCATTCCCAACTCTCGCAACAGTTAAGTTAGGCGCTTCTGCAACGATGTTTGAAAACGACGTATTAAAGGTCGGCACTGCGCTCGATTTTACGACTCCGCTTTTTCAAAACCTGATTGTTGACGCAAATGTAATGCTCGCAATCAAAGAAAAATTTATTATAAGCATTGGAGAAAAATATAACTTAAAAGAATCGATGGCCGGTCATGCAAACTACATTCCATCGATTGCATTCCTTTTTACTTTTTCATTCAACGTAAAATCAAATTCGTATCTTAAGAACAACGGCTGGAGCGAAAGTGAAATGACTACATCTGCCGGTTACAAAAATATGTACAGCGCAGTAAATGCGTTTTCGGTTTGTGCAGATATTGACCTCGGTATGAAAGATACAGAAGGTCCAAAAATTGAAATTTTTGAAATAAAGGAGGCTGAATAATGAACAAAAAAATATTGATTTTTAGTCTGTTTTTAATTTTTGCGGCTAATGCGTTATCGGCTCAAACAAAATATATTTCACCAAACAATGACGGTGTAAAAGATGAACTCGTAATCCCCCTCAATATATCTGATAGACGCTATATTCAGGGATGGAGTCTTATCATAAAAGATTCAAAAGGAAACGTAATCCGTACAATTGGCAATAAAGTTGCACGTCCTGAGAGCGTGACATTCAAATCATTCTTTAAGCAGCTTTTTTCTGTAAAAAAAGGTGTTCAGATTCCGCGTGAAGTTATCTGGAACGGTGCGATGAACAACGGAGAAACAGCTCCTGACGGGACATATACATATTATCTCACAGCAACTGATGATAACGGAAATGAAGGCAAGACAAAGGAGTTTAAAGTTGTCGTAGATACAGTTGCTCCTGATATTGAGCTTGCTCAGCCTTCTGACAAGATTTTCGGTGAAGGCTCTAAATCTGCATTGAAAATCAAGCAGACCGGTTCAAAAGAAGATGAATGGATTGGAACTTTCAAAGCTTCCGATGGGAAAATCGTAAAGACTGTAAAATGGGTAAACGCTGAACCTGCGGACTTCAACTGGTATGGTACAGATGATTTTGATGCGCAGTTGGCAGACGGAGTTTATTCTTATGAAATTACATCAAAAGACAGAGCAGGAAACGTTGCAGCTCAGTCTGTAATCTCAAACATCATTTATTCAGCTGATAAGCCTGCTACAAACATATTCGTTGAAGGCTCGCGTTATTTTTCTCCGAAAACGGAAAGCAAACTTTCTGACGTAACTTTTGAGCTGACAATCCCTGTTCCATCTGAACGTTCAGGAAACAAACTTGTTGAATGGGCAGTTTCAATTAAAGACAGCCGCGACAAAGTTGTAAAATCATTCAATCAGAGCAATTCTGGTTCAGTTCCACCGGAAAAAATCGTATTTGACGGAACCGGCGACGATGGAAAACTTCTCAAAGACGGAGAATATCAAGCTGTAGTTACCGCTAAATATCTCAACGGATACGAACCTGCGGAAATTAAATCTCCTGTGATAGTTCTCGACACTCAAAAACCGTCAGCTCAGATTGTCGCTTCTGAAAAAGTTTTTGGCGCCGGTTCTAAAGATTCTGTAAAATATTCAATTATGCTGACACCATCCGCAGGAGCTCCTGTTCCTTCTTGGAAAGCCGAAATTATCAATTCTGAGACAAACGCAGTCGTAAATACGTATGATTTTGGAGAGTATCCTCCGTCAGAAGTTATCTGGAACGGTATTTCTGCAAAGGGAACTATTGCTGACAAAGGTCAGTATAAGTTTGTCCTTACAGGAACAGACCTTGCCGGCAACACAGGAGTAAGCCAGTCTTCTGAACTCGTAACATTTGACACTACAGAAACTCAGCTTTTGCTAGCGATGTCTGATAAAGCATTTTCTCCAAACGGAAACAAAGTAAAAGACACAATAACATTTAATCCTGTAACTGCCACAAAAGATGTTGCTTCTTATGAATTTTCAGTAAAAAATTCTTCAGGAAAAGCTGTTTATACAGTAAAAGAGTCAAAAAAGCTTCCTGTAAGTTTTGTTTGGGACGGCAAAGATAACGATAAGATTCTTTGTGCAGACGGCATGTATTCGGCTCAGCTTTCAATAACTGCTGCAAACGGTTCAACTGCTGCTGCTTCAACTCAGTCATTTGAACTAGATACAGTTGCTCCAAAATTGACAGCAGAAATTCCTTGGGATTCTTTTGCTCCGAACGGAAACGGTGCTCAAAAAAATATTCCTGTCACTATCAAAGAAAGCACATCAGAAAAACTTTGGACGGCGGAAGTTCGCAACTCAAAAGATAAAGCAGTCAAGAAATTCACTTGGAACGGAAAATCAGACGACTTTACTTGGGACGGTACAGACGAAGCCGGAAATCTCGCAGACAATGCAAAATACAATGTTGTAATTTTTGCTACGGATGATGCCGGCAATAGTTTTAGCACAGAAATAAAAGGAATCACTCTCGATAATCGTGAAACAAAAGCTTATATCACTGCGGAATACGAAGGCATTTCTCCAAATAATGATGGAACTCTCGATGTTCAGAAATTTGAAATTCGAACAACTGTGGCTGACAGCATCCTTGCTTGGAACTTCAATGTAAGAAAAGAGGATGGCACAAGCGTTTACGAGCTTACAGAAAAAGACAGCGCTAATCTGCCTGCTGTCATAAATTGGAACGGTGCGGATAAATCCGGAATTGCATGTGAAGGAACATTTATTGGAACTCTCGACATTTCTTACAAGAACGGAAACACAGTAAGCGCTGTTTCTTCAGCATTTGTTTGTACGGCAACTCCTCCTGTTCTTGCAATCAAGACCGCTCCGGAATTCTTTAGCCCTGACAACGACGGAATAGATGATGATCTGTATATAAGACTTTCAGGTTCTACAAAATCTAAAATAAAGAACTGGTCGTTCACGATCAACGATCCAAAAGGAAATGCATTCTGGACGACTTCCGGCAAGTCAACAATCACTGAAAGAATTATTTGGGACGGGTTGAGTAACACTCAAAAAGATGATAAAGGAAACGCGGAGCGTGTTCAGTCTGCAATGGATTATCCTTATGAATTCACTGTGACAGACACTCTTGGAATGACTTCTACAATCAAAGGTGTAATTCCTGTCGATGTGCTTGTTATCCGCGAGGGCAATGTTCTCAAGATGGCAGTTCCTTCTATAATTTTTGAGTCTGATGATTCAAACTTCCAAAAGGCATCTGCTAAACTTACAGAAGTTCAGGTAAACAACAACGTTAAAGTTTTGAACCGAATTGCTGAAATCTTGAAGAAATTCCCTGATTACAAAGTAACAGTAGTTGGTCACGCTAACAAAATCACAGATAATCCTAATGAAGAGACTGTAGATAACCCTCGTGAATGGGGACGTGCTTCTATGCCGCTTTCTAAAGAGCGCGCTGAGGCAATCAAAACTTATTTGATTAAGCGTGGTGTAAGTTCTTCGTCTCTCTCTACAGAAGGATTTGGCGGCACTAAGCCAGTTGTAAATCCGAAAGATAAGAACAATAACTGGAAAAACAGACGAGTAGAATTTATCCTTGAAAAATAGAATAAAGTTGGATTAAAAAAATATAAAGTCCATCAAAATGTCGTGTTCATCGGTTGGAATGCTTTCCATTATCTGAATTGGAAAGCAAACTCCGGCAAAATGGACACGGCATTTTTTATTTAACACAAATTTGTTATTCAGTATTTTAGAAAGAAAGATGTCGTAGTATGCTTTTCCACGTCCAATCCGTTTGCCGTCTTTTGTAAAAGCGCGCCCTGGAATCAATATAAGAATATCTTTGACACTCTGATCAATCTTAAATGGAGCACAATCAGTCTGCGGTTCTTGAATTCCAAAATGACCTGTTTCAGTTGGCAGTTTATTAGAAAATTTATAAAAATTTATATGTGATAAATTGTTTTCAAACTCAATTCGCGGAATGAAAACTGATTTTCCATCTTCATCTGCTTTTTGATTGACAGGCAAAACGTTAACTTCGTCAAAAAGTGGCATATAGCTTAATATTGTATTTGCATTTTTGTAAATTTCAGATGACATTATTTTGCAGCAAATTTTGTTTGACCAGCAAGCAAGTTTTGCGCCGTTTTCCGAGATTACTGTTTTTATTTGTTTTCTCAACTCATTTTTTGAAAGATTCATTTTTTAGATAATATCAAATTATTGCCAAAAGTTTAAGAAAATGTGATAAAGCAAAAAAAAACAATTGATTTAAGCAAAAATATCATGAATTGCTGATAAATCAATCAATTTAGGTTGACTCTTTTTTCATTTTTTTATACTATGATACTCACGTTCAATAGAACTGCTGGTTGCTTAGCTCAGCTGGTAGAGCAATGGACTGTTAATCCATGTGTCGCAGGTTCAAAACCTGCAGCAGCCGCTTAAGACCTTCTCAGATGAGAAGGTCTTTTTTTTGTCTATTTTCTTATTTTGTAAGGAATTAGAGTTTATTCAATGAGTTTGAGTGTACCCTCCTGATGGAAAGGTTGCTTAAAGACTTGTGGAAAAACTGAGACCTACACAACGAGCTACATAAAGACCTACATAAGAACCTACACAAGGCTTGTTCGTTTGAAGTTTTTCCACTGCTGTCCTGATATGTCAGAACAGGAGGTTTTTATGCGTCAGTTCTATCTTGTAAAGAATCATTGGGGCTATTACATGGCCATAATGATTGATCCAATTACTGGTTTGAAGGGAGCTTCTAAAAGCACTCATTCTAAAGACAAGGTTGAAGCTACTGTGATTGCGGCAGACTGGGTAAAGAATGGTTTGCCGGAAGCTAAGAGTCATTCACGTGCTTTTCTGAATTCTGATTCCGCTTCTCCACAAAAAGTTCAAAGCATTATTAACGGTCTTTCTGCTTCTGATGCGCAGCTTATGTTTTCTATGCTTTCTCAAAAAATGGGCGTATCTGTTGCAACTCCTCTCTCCACGCCTATTCAAACTGTTGCACCTGTTTCTGTTCCTGTTGAAAAACCGGCTCCGAAAAAATCTGACATTAAGCTTGCTGAGTTCTTAATTAACTTCTGGGATTATGATAAGTCTGAAGCTCTTCAACGTTCCTTTGCCAAAGGTAAAAAACTTTCGCGTATGCATACTGATGCAATGAAGGGGCTTGCTAAGAATCACTGGCTTCCGTACTTTGGACCGGACAAGCTTGTTGAAGATTTGGAACAGGATGAACTTGATGACTTTTTCTTTTACCTATACACGGTAAAGAAGCTTTCGGGCTCTACTGTAAACCATGCTATAACTTGTGGAAGTAAGGCTATTGGATACCTTTTTGATAAGCATAAGATTTCGTTTAATCCTATGGCTGGTGCTGAGCGTTATGGCATCAGCAATGAAAAACGTGACATTCCAACTGAGAGTGAAGCTCGTTCTCTCTTGAATTTGAACTGGAGAAACCATCTTGGGAAACTTGCATTTGAGCTTGCCGCTTACTGTGGGTTGCGTGCCGGAGAGATTAGCGGACTTAGAGTTTGTGACCTTGATATGCAGGCTGAAGTTTTGCACATCCGTCATAGCTGGAATGAAAAAGACGGTTTGAAGTCTACTAAGAATACCGAAGATCGTGACGTGCCTGTTACTCGTGAACTTCTTTTGCAGCTTATGAACAGGGCAAGATTGAATCCTAATTATTCTGATTTGAGTTATGTATTTTTCAGTAACGTAAAACCTGAGATTCCTTGCAGGCCTGCTTATTATCAGGACAGCTTTTATGAGGCTCTTAGTGAAATTGGAATTAGCGAAGAACAGCGCAAAGAGAGAAACATTGTATTTCACAGTCTGCGTCACTTCTGCGCTACTCTTCTTGCACAGAGAACTGATATTAAAAATGTTCAGGCTATTCTTGGTCATAAGAGTGCTTCTATGAGCTTGCATTATGCGGACCATGAGACTATGACGCAATTGAATAATATGCGAAGCATTATGCAAGATGCCTGGAAAGAATGTATTATTTCTGCCTGATGTGCAAAAAGGTTTAGAAAAATTAACCTCTGGGTTAAAAATCCTAAACCTTTTTGCTTAACACTTTGGATTTATCATTAAGCCATAACAGAAAACTGTTGTGGCTTTTTTTATGCTCTTTTGCTCTGCGTAAAAGGCCCAGGGAGATTTTTATGGACGAAACTGAAAAAGAAAACATGGAGTTGTTTTCGGTTGAAGAAGCTGCGGCTTACTTGAAATTCAGTACAACTTTTGTTTACCGGCTAGCAAGAGAAAAAAGGATTCCGCATGTAAGTTATGGCAGACACATTATTTTTCGCAAAACGGATTTATATAACTGGCTTGGAAGTATGGTTTGCACTGTTCGTGAACCAGAACACGCAAGTTACGTTGTAAATAAATAATCAGGCAAAGGAGGTTTTAGGCGTGGGAGAAAAGGACACTGTTTGTACCAGCAGCAGTGAACTTGTTCAGACAGAAGAAGCTTTGAAGTCCTGGGAGAAAAAATTGGAAGGCGAATCTCCCAAGGCATTCAAGGCCTTCTGTCTTTTCCGTTCTATGGGCTACAAACGCAGCATTAAAGCCTGCCTTGAGCTGAACGGAATTGAGCCGAATAAGTACGGCTCTTGGGCTCGTTATGCACGGATCTTCCGTTGGAATGAACGTGCAGCAGAATACGATGCGTATATTGCAAAAGAAACTGAAAGGGAGATTTTAGCTGAGCGAGTTGAACGCCGTAAACGCCAGATGGAAATGCTGAACGGCTTTGACGAACTTGTGGCTCAGCGTATTAAAACGCTGAAGCCTGATGATTTGAATGCAGACGGTGCAATGGATTTGCTTGAACGTTCTGCAAAGCTGGATTCGTTTATTACGGGTGCAGACAAAGAAAACAATAAGCCAGTACAAGGCGAGCTTGCAATAACATTTGCAGATTCATTTAAGGATTTGTAATTGCGTGAATTGTTCAAGCCGACAGCTGTACAGAAAAAAGCTTTAGAGCTGCTTAGTTCTTCTGCGAAACATGTTCTGCTTTTTGGTGGTTCACGTTCTGGAAAGACTACGGTTCTTGTAATGGCGATTATATTTCGTGCCTGCAGATATCCTGGAAGCAGACATTTGATTTGCCGCTTTCGAGCAAAGGATGCCAGAAGCTCTGTACTCCATGAGACTCTGCTTCCCTGGCTTAACAAAACGATTGGTGCGAACAATTACAAAGCTAACGTACACGACGGATTGATTACCTTGTGGAACGGTAGTGAGATTTGGATTGGTGGGCTTGGTGATAAGGAACAGGTAGACAGGATTCTGGGTCACGAGTATGTGACGATTTACTTTAACGAAGTGAGTCAGATTTCTTACTCTGCAATTACAACTGCCTACTCTCGTCTTGCAATGAAGGTGGAAGGTTGTAAGAACAAGTTCTTTTATGACTGTAACCCGTGTTCGCCAATGCATTGGGCTTATAAAGTTTTCATCCGGAAAATTGAACCTCGGACGGATGAAAAATTAAACAAGCCGGAACTTTATGCTTCTGCTGTTTTGAACCCAATGGATAACGCTGAGAATCTGGATGAGGATTATATCAGCGACATTCTGGACAACATGCCGGAAAAGCAGCGGGCCCGATTCCGCGACGGTCTTTGGGTAAAACCAGAAGGAAGTGTTTACGAGAAGTTTGAAGAATCTATGATTCTTCCTCGCGACAAGCTTCCTTCTGAGTTTGACAAATATACTGGAGGTCAGGATTTTGGCTTACATATTGCAGCTGTAAAGATTGGTTGGATTGGTGACTGTGTTTACGTTATAGGTGACTATGGCGGATTCAACATAACAACTAAAACCAGCGTTGAAAACCAGACTGCAAACGGATGGTATGACGAATGCTTTGTCACCTACTGCGACCCGGCAGGTGGAGAGAGAATTCAGGAAGTACCTGGAGGTGTTAAGGCTAATAACTCTGTGGATGCAGGAATTGATTACATTATCGCATTGATTGAACGCGGAAAGTTTTTTGTTTGCAAGGACTGTACCGGCGTTCTTGGTGAGATTTGGGATTACTCTCGTGACGAGAATAATCAGATTGTAAAAGTAAATGACCATTACATGGATGCTATGCGTTATGCGATTTTCAGCGCGGTGACCAGCGGCGTGGTAATGGCATAAGTTTTTTGGTTTACCGATAATCTAGGAAATAGAAAGTGAGTTTATTCAGAAGAAATCAGCAGAAGCAATTACAAAGTTTTGAACAACTCAATGGAGAGACAGTTGCTGAGGATTTTTCTGTGCATGAGAAAAAGGCCTGCACAGATCCTTATCTTCAACATGCCTGGGTTTCTGTGTGCATTGATATTTTAACTCGTAACGTAGCGAGAGCTGAATTTGAAGTACGTAAAAATGGAACAGTAGAACGTGACACTGCTCTTGCAAATCTTTTTCGTTTTCCAAATAAAAATCTGAGCCGCTTTGATTTATGGAAACAGACTTGTGCCTGGTGGAGTCTGGATGGTGAAGCATTCTGGTGGTTCGGAGAAAATTATGTCTGTGGGATTCCAACTGAGATTTACATTCTTAATCCGCGATATATGCAGCATGTCGTTGACGGCGGAAAAATTACCAAATGGGTTTACACGGAAGAAGGCAGCGGATGGCCGCTGATTATTCTTCCTGATGAGGTAATTCATTTTAAGGACTGGAACCCATGGAATGTCTACAGGGGCGTAAGTCCGCTGGTAAGTTTGGGGCTTGAGGTTGAACAGGATTTACTTGCGGCAAAGCAAAACACAGGCTTGCTTAAAGAAGGAGGAGTTCCGAAAGGTTTACTGAAGACGGACCAGGTATTAACAGAAGCTGAAGCAGAGCTTTTAGCGAGAACCTGGGACAGGAAATATGGCCGCGGTATGAAGAATCTTGTTGCTGTTTTGGGTAAAGGTACAGAGTACCAGCCGCTTACTTTTAGCCCTGATGTTCTGAAACTTTATGATATGAAAAAGTGGAACTTGTATACACTGCTCGCGAAATATGGAATACCTCCACGAGTGGCTAACATACAGGATTCCAAGAGCTCCTTAAGTGGTACTGATACAGACAGTCAGCACAGAGCTTTTTGGAACTATACATTAATTCCCCTCCTTAAGAATTTTGAAGAGGTTCTTGAGGTGCTGTTGTTCAGAAGATTTAATCTGCCTGAAACTGGTGTATTTAATCTTGATTCTATACCTGAGTTACAGGAATCAGAAGATGCCCAGAGTAACAGGGATATTGCAGAAATCAATGCCGGCTTGAAAACCATTAATGATGTTCTGCGTAAACGTGGTGAGAATACAAAACCATGGGGTGATACCTGGTTCAGAGCTTCTTCATTGGTTCCTGTTGAACAATCTCAATAACAGAAAGAGGTACAAAAATGAAAAAAATCATAATTGCAGTATGTGATGATTTTACAAAAGAAATTATTACTCATTGTGCAAAGGCAGCAATGCCTTCGCTGCAGATTGTAGATGGTTCAAATGATACTGACATCATTTATCATTTGAAGAGTGCTGAGGATGATATTGTCATTTTTGATAAGTATTTTCTGAGTTATGTTCTTCGATTCAAAATGACAGCTTTGCGTGTTTATAACAACAGGCTTCGGATTATTTTTGTTGAGCAGGGAGACTGTTCAAGATTCTTTGGTCTTCGAGTTTACGATCTTAAAGCTGATGGCTTTATTTGTAATATTCGTAACAAAAAAGAATTTGTGAATAAGCTGCGTAATATCTTTTCTGGCGAGAAGATTTTTCCGGAAGAGGTTTTAGACAGTCTGGATTCAAATGGACATTTGCGTTTTCGCAAGTATTGTTCTGAGATTACCGAAATGGAGCTTGAGATTGGTATGTATCTTGGAGAAGGAAAATCAATCAAACAAATCAGTGGACTGGTTAGTGCATCCGAAGGTGCTGTTGGCATTCATATCAGCAGACTTAAAAAGAAAATCGGTTTTGAGAGCATGAAAGATTTTAGTGTTCTGAATAAACAGCTGGAAAAAATAAACTTAAGGAGCTGGAGTTGTTAGTAAAAATTGACGGAGTGGAAAACAATGAGTTTTCCAGAAACAAGAATCTGTTTTTGTCTTTCTTAAAGGACAATACACATTCTGGAAAACTTTCGCCTCAGGTTGAAGTTTTCAAAAGCATTGATGTACAGAAAGATTCATTCCATTGGGTAATGAGTACTTTTGATGTAGACCGTGACTTTGAAAAAGTCGACCCTGCCGGATGGAACTTAAAGAACTATCTTGCGAATCCTGTAATTCTCTGGAGTCATGATTACTCTATTCCAGCGATAGGATATGCGGAGAATGTGAAGGCTGATACAGTGCTCGAGGGAGATATTGTATTCAACTCAAAAGAGTTTGACGAGTTCGGATGGAGTATTGGGGAGAGAGTTAAGGCCGGCGCTTTACGCTGCGGCTCTGTTGGATTCATTGCGGAGGAAATTGAGTTTCTTGAAGCCAAAGACCGCGAATGCGATCTGATTTTCCGAAAGCAGGAGCTTTTGGAATTCTCTATCTGCTGTGTTCCGGCAAATCCATTTGCCCGAAACGGAGAGAAAAAACTGGAGATTACGGAAGTAATTCAGGAACCTGAGGAGCTTACGTTTTATGACAAATTGAGTAAAGGCCTGGCACGGGCTTAGAAGTGCAAATAAAAACAGAGCTGCTGACAATTGGAACCTGCTGGCAGCTCTGTTATCCAAGTTACCTAAGGAGGAAAACTTGAACGAAGTAATTGTATCACTGCAGCAGAAATTAGAGAATATGAAAACTCTTGTTCCTACAGAAGCTGCAACACCAGAACAGATTTCGAAGTATTTAAATGAGAATGAAGAAATCATTGCTGGTATTTTGAAGGCTGCCGACAGTCAGACAACTGCAACAACAAGTGAGCTTGAAGGAATTAAGGAAGCTGTAAAAGAGCTTCGTAACCTTATGCGTAAAGCTGATGCCGAAATGAAACCACTCTCTTACAGAGATGTTTGTTACAATCTTGGTAAAGCTTTGTACGCAGCCTGGAACAAGGATGCAGAAACACTCGGCCAGCTTAAGTTCTGTCCGAACATAAGAGCTGAAAAATGGAACAACCCGAAAGACTTCTCCTGGGAAACCGGAAAAGGCTTTGTGCCATCTAAAGCTGTTCTCGGGGAGCCAATCGGAAACTTGGCAAATAATGACCAGTATCTTATCAATCCGATTTATGAAGAGACAATCATGCAGGAAGCTGCAAAACAGTCTCAGATGATGAACCTTGTTACCCCCGCCCTATGAGCGGACCATCCATTTTTATCCCGGAAAGAGACCGCGGCGGAATCGAATTGAAGTGGCTGACTT
The DNA here is from genome assembly GCF_014334335.1 of Treponema sp. Marseille-Q3903. Taxonomy (NCBI): domain Bacteria; kingdom Pseudomonadati; phylum Spirochaetota; class Spirochaetia; order Treponematales; family Treponemataceae; genus Treponema; species Treponema sp. Marseille-Q3903. The sequence goes on along the minus strand of NZ_JACSEU010000001.1, from coordinate 51,730 downwards.
CTTACGGTCAGAAAATCGACGCAACAAAATCAAACATGCCGACAAGAACAGAGCTCAAGGCTTATACCTTGGCTGGTTACGTTCCATTCTTCGATGAGTTTGGCGAAGATGTTTTTGTAGACCTCGGTAAGCTGTTCCTCGAAGATTTTACAGAAGCCTACGGACAGGAGTTTGACCGTCAGTGTCTTATTGCAGACGATGACCCGTTCACAGGTGCAATGAATATGGAACACGCAGAAGTCTGCCGCATCCAGAGCACAGACGAATCAAAGCTCACATACCTCGACTTCCGCAAGGCAGAGCTTCAGGTTGAGCCGGAAGAAAGAAAATATTGCAAATGGTTCCTTCATGAAACCTTCCTCAGTCATATCGCAAACATTCAGGACGACAATCACAATCCAATCTGGAGAAAGCCAGGCGACGGAATGCCAGGAAAAATCGATGGATATGATGTTGTTGAAAGTCGCCTGATGCCGCAGCTTGCAGACATTGAAGCTGACAGCGTGATTGCCATCTTTATGAATCCAAAAAGAATCATTCACGGCAACCGCAAAGGAATTGAAATCAAACGTTTCGACGAAACAACAGAAGGCCTCGAATATGGAGAGCTCTTTATGCGATTCCGCAAGCGTGATGGATTCCTTGTGACTCGTCCTAAAAAGAATATGGTCTTGCTCAAAACAGCAACAGAATAACAAACAACAGTCCAAAGATAGAGGTGGTAAAGCTAAAAAATTGCTTTCGCAATTTTTCTTAACGCTTTGCTATAGCATAGCTTTGGAAAGCGGAGGCGAAAATTCCCTAACCGAAGTGAAGGCAAATGCAAGGCTGCGTAGCACCCGAAGGGCTTGGCCTTGTATTTGACTGAATGGAGGTTATACTAGCCTTTGCCCCGCTTTTTCCGATGACGGAGAAATATGAAACCTTTCACATTTGAAGAACTACAGAAAATATTAGAGCTTAAAGCTGAGGAATTAGAAACAGACTCTTTAATATTTGCAGCAACAATTTCTTACATTGAAAAGCTTTTAGGTTACACTCTTGATGATAAGAATTACAATGAATTACACACAGTAAAAGACTGTATGGTTTTTACAGAACACGAAAACATATCTGAAATGATAAACATCATTGATATGACAACAAAGCTGCGTGTTCCAAATTGTGTAATTGATGGACATCGTATTTTATTCATAGATCCAAAACTTGAAGGTCATGTTGTCTTTCTGAATTATAATGCTGGTTTTACAGAAGAAACATTACCGGCAGACTTAAAAGAAGTTATAGTAAAACTTTTCCTTCTAAAGAAGAAAGACTTTATTAAGCAGACAAATCTTGATGATGAAACAGGATTTGAATTACCACAGGATATTCAGTCTGTAATCAATTTATATAGAAGAAAATGTTTATGAAAAGTTTTGAGCCTGTTTATAAAGAACTGGAATATCTCTTAATTCAGAAGCTGCCTGACTACATTGAGAAAATCAATAAGGAGCATAATGACGGGATTATTCTTAAACCTTTTGAAAACACGACTCTCGCAGAGAACTGTATCAAACTGCCTTTATTTACATTTAGTATAGAAGAAACTGAGTATTCTGAGAAAGACAGGATTATTGAAAATACAATTTATACAGTTAGCATTGAATTAAAACTACAACCAAACATAGAACTAAGACCAATTATATTCTCACGTTATTCTGAAGCCATAGCATTAATTATTCAGAAGAATGATATGTGGATTGACCGTAAAATAACAAACTCTAAGGGAAACAAAATAGTTATGAGGATTACGGTGTGATATTATTTTGAAACATAGAAAAAACAGCAAAGATTATGATATAATATTTTCAAATATGATAATACAGAAATCAGAAAATCAGGATATAGAATTTAAGCAAAGCTGGCAGGATGAATACCTCAAATGGATTTGTGCTTTTGCTAATACAAAAGGCGGAATCCTTTATATTGGTGTAAACGACAAAGGAACTGTAACAGGTGTTCAAGATTTTCATAAATTAAGCGAAACAATTCCTCTTAAGATTACAAAGAGCATGGGCCTTTTATGTGATGTATCTGTTGCTGATGATTCTGACAATAATTTGAAATATCTGATTATCAAAGTTAATAAGTATGAAAATCCAGTAAGTTATCATGGAAAATACTACAAAAGAGTTGGTTCAACCACACAGGAAGTTACCGGCTTTGAATTAAATGATTTGATTCTAAATGCTTATGGACTTTCGTGGGATGCTGTTTCCATTCCTGAAGTTTCTTTAAAGGACTTAGATGAACGAGCATTTAAGGTATTTAAGACATGGGCTATAAGAACTAACCGCTTTAAGGAAGAAGAACTCGAAATATCAAATGAAGCTCTTTTGCAAAATTTCAGAGCCTTTGATAAAGAACGGCTTACACGTGCTGCAGTTATGGCTTTTCATCCAGATCCTGAGAAATGGGTAATTGGTGCATATACCAAAATCGGTTATTTCGCAAATGATGCCGACATTCTTTTCCAGGATGAAATTCACGGTTCTCTTATGACACAGGTTGAAGATGCCCTTGATATTATCTACACAAAATATATGAAAGCCCTTATTTCATATCCAGATGAGATTCATAGAGCAGAAACTTACTTCTTCCCTCGTGGAGCATTTCGAGAATTGTTACTGAATGCACTTATTCATAAGGATTACACAAAGCCATATCCTATTCAGATTCTGATTTACAAGGACAAGATTGATATCTGGAATATTGGAGAAATGCCGGAAACCGTAAAGATTGAAGACCTTTATAAATTACATCATTCTGCTCCAAGAAATCCTAAGATTGCTGATATTTTCTTTAAGTGTGGATTTATTGAATCCTGGGGTCGCGGATATTTCAAGATTAAAACAATTTGTGACGAGCAAAATGCAACTCTTCCAGAACCAAAGGTTGTAAGTGGCGGTTTTTCTGCTATTTGTAATGCTTCTGAAACTTATAAAAAACTTGCAGCAGAATATGGCATTGACGGATTCGCTGAAAGTGCACAGAAAATGCCTGGAAGTTCCGAGAAAGTTCCTAGTAAGTTCCGAGAAAGTTCCGAGAAAGTTCCGAGAAGTTCCGTTGCTGTATTTGAAGCAATTAGAAATAATCCTAATGCTACTACAAACGATTTAGAAAAAACTCTTGGAATTACAGATAGAGCTATACGAAAGCATATAAAGATTCTAAAAGATCTTAATATAATAGAACGAGTTGGAAGCGACAGAAACGGCTATTGGAAAATCATAAATTAATTGTGCCGATTCTGTTGGCACAATTTATGCAATTTCAAATTGCACAATGGAATACGAAGTAATTGATTAAAAGAATAATTAAAATGTTAAATGAAAAAAAGTTTAAGGAAAAACTGAATGCTATTGAGTTTTCGGACATTTCCAATAAGTTTCCTAAGGAATATCTAACAGTTGATTATGAACCTTTATATTCTGTTTTTCGTACTTTAGATAAACAATGCGTCTGTTTCTTAGATGAGAATTACAGAACAGATACAACTCTTATTAATTGTCTTAATAATTTATTTATAAAAGAAACATCAGCAGAAAAAAAAGAAATATACTTCTTTGACTTTAATGGTGTACACTGTACAAGGGCAAATGAATTCTGTTCTTTTGAAAGTTTTATGCAAGAACAATATGAACGAAATAAAGATGAAAAAAAATATTCAGATTACGAAACCGTTAAATATGAAGTTTTTAATACAGTAAGTCCTGTTGATAGCAATCCATTAAAAGGCGCAATAATACTTACCTGGTCTAATAAGATTTATGCAGATACCAGTAATAAAAGCCATAGATTTGCATTAATGTGTAAAATGAATGAGCTTGATAATAGAAATGATTCTTATTATTTTGATATTACAAAGTATTCACTCAACGAGGATGCAAAAAAAGAATTTCTAGAAAAATATCTTGGCTTTATTATTAAAGCTGAAACTGCAAATAAAATAATTCAGGCATATTCAGATAATCCATTAATGACGTGGGAATTTTATAGACCGTATTGGAAATCAAGTAATGATGATGTTATTGCTTTCATATTCAGGAAAGAAAAGAATTACCATACAGCTTTTCTGAATTCTGAAAATGCGATTTGTATAAATAGTCTGTTAGATAGTTGATAAAAAATTAAAGGACTTTAACATTCAAAGAATAATAGAATTAAAAAAAGGAATAAATAAAATGAGAAAATTTAGTGATTTTGAAAAAAAAGTATTAGATTTAATAATCAAACTTTTTAATAATAATCAAACAGTTTGTGCTGAAAATATTTTGTTTGATTTAGAAGGTATATTTGGTCTTAGTATAACCTGTGGCTTTCATGTTATTAATAGAAATGATGAATTAGAATTAGTCTATAACTCACAAAGATTTAATACGCAAGAAGATTTTAAAAATTTATTTTATGATAAAATTGCAAAATTATATGAATATTATCTCTTAATGAAATATTTGGAAGAAAATGAATATATTTTTTTAGCAGAAGCTGATTTATGTGTAAAACAAGATGATATATGTGATACAACAACAGATTTTATAAAACCTTCACTTTCAAAGAAGTTAAAGCCATATTTTTCTTCATATTACTATCCTACAAGTAAACTATATAATATGGTTGAGAATGATTATTTAGATTTAGAAGCTCAAAAAATTAGAAAAGAAGAAATCAAACAACAAAAGAAAGAAGAAGATGATAAAATAAAACAATATAAATTAGAAATTAGACAAAAGAAAAGTGAAAATATACAAAAAGTCCAATATTGGACTACTACTATTATTGCAGTAGCTTCATTTATTATATCATTGATAACTTTTTTTGTTCCAATTTCTATAAAAAAAGGAAACGTTGATATCAAAATATCTGATATTGAAAAAGAGCCTATTGAAATTGAAGTCAAAAACATTGAACAAAAGAAAGCATTGCCTATAAAAATAGAAGAACCTATTGAATTAGAAAAGCAAGATCCTATTCCTATTAATGTCAATGTTACAGTAAATAAAGAATCCACTAAACAAAAAGTAAGGACATTAAAAAATCTGAGCATCGAACGATTTGACCTAAAAGGTTAAGAAAACTGAACCTTTTTGCACACGGCTTTGGGCTTACACTTGAGCTATGAAAGTTCAAGGTAGAGACTGCACACTGACGATAGCAAAAGACGGAGAATATTATCCATTACCTTACAGCGAGGAAACTGTACGCACTGCGTCCAAAGGCTACGCTCTGCCTGGAGTGATTGGCTTAAGGAACAGAGAGAAGCTTGTTGAAACCGGCAAGGCAATCACTGGCTGCGTGGTTACGAGACTTGAATATAATAATATTCTTGCTCTGTTCCTTTTGCTTTTTTATTCGAATGAAAAGTTTGATATTCTTGTAGACCGTGTTTGTGAAAAGCTGATTTATAAAAATGTATCTGTAAAAGATTTTGAGCTTCGCGCAGAAAATAATGAACCTCTTTATTTCAGGCTTGATGTAAAAGATAACGATGATTCTTTTACTACTGGCTGGGATATTACTACACCCTCTTTGCCATGGAACGAGTGCCGTACTTTTTATTATGACGGCCACAGTGTAATTGCAGACTTAAAAAAGTTTCCTCTTGTTTACCGCTTTGAGCTTACAGGAAAGTTTACTGAAAAAGCAAAGTATCAGATTACTCTGTACTTTCCATTAAACACAGAACATTATCCGACTCAGAATAAAATAGAAAAGCTTACTATTACACTGGACCAGCAATTTGGAATCTGGTTAGACCTTTATGACCTGAAGCCTCTTGATGATATGGCAGACATCAACTGCGCTGACACAGTGCTTTGTTATCAGAAGTTTGAAGTAACAGGCATTGTTGTTTTTAATATCCGTAACAGCGAACAGAACACACAGGTGGTGCTATGAGATTTTACGAGTTACCGCCTGAAGTTGAAAAAAAGATTTGCGATACTGATGCTCGGCCTTTTGTTCGTATTGTTCTGGAACTTAGTGGCGGCGATGTTTATATTCCGGACTCTGATATTCTTGAATGCGTTGCAACTTCTTATAACACGGAAGCTGGTGGAATTGTAAACTGCGGCGAGCTTCTTTTGAAAGGCATTTATGACAACGAAAAGAATCCGGAATATGTTCCAGGGCTAGGCGTTCAGATCTGGTATTGCTTTGGAGACAGAACTAATACATTTTTCCGCTTTCATATGTTTGTGGATGATAGCGGATTTCAGAGTCAGGAGACTGGATTTCTTGATAAGACTACCAAGGTACATCTGATTGATTTGAGTACAAAGCTTGATGACACAAAGCTGCAGCGAAACTGGACAGATGCTCAAACAGTTGTTCACTCTGTTGTTTGTGACAGACTGCAACCGGAGAAATCTCTTGTTCATATTATTGCGGCTCGTGGGGGATTCGTGCTAATGAGATTAACTGCGGCTCTTTACCTTTTGACATTCCTTATGTTGTTGTGGCTGGTTCTGCATGGAAGGAGCTTTGTGCTCTTGCTAAGGCTTATGACGCTGTTGTGGAATGCGGTAAGGATTTGACTCTGAGTTTTATAGAAAGTCCTTATGATACAGAAAATGATTACAGTGAAGATTCTGATTTTACTTTGGACGAAACTCAAATTACTCATTACAGATTTTTTAATAACAATGATAAGTATGCGAATAATATTCGTTTGAAATATACACGCTATGTACAGACTGAACGCCAGGAGCTCTGGAGTTATAGCGATGCGCCGGTTTGGTATGACGAGGATATGAGGCCTTATTATCCGTTTACGGATGATTCTCGAAAAATCATTTCTGATAACGATTACCAGGCAATTTATACGGCGAAGAATGATGAAGGTAAAACTAGGAATGTTGTGTATGCGGATGAGATTACCAGTGAAGAAGAATTTGTCCGTGATATGCAGATCGCCGGGTCAAGCCCGACGATGACACCATCGTTTGAAATTGTGCAGTACGATACTACGACTTACAAAGACAGAGCGATTGTGCAGCTTTCTCGAAATGGAGATCTGATTGGTTTGTATAAGGCTGCGATTTATGGTCATGCAATTATTTCTGAAACTAACTATAGCATTTTTGTAAAAGACGATAACGAGATTGCAGCTAAAGGTCAGATTGTAAAAAACATAACATCGAAATATCTGTCTGATGATTTGTTTGAAGATGAACCTTTCTGCCAGCGTCGTGCGAAAGATCTTCTTCAGGACTGTATCAACTGTAAAGGCGGCTATTACCTGACAACTTATCTTCCGCTGATTCATGCCCGTGTGGGAGCTTTTATGGATATTCGGCTTAATGCTCAAAGTGGATTTAAGAAAGTGAGAATTGATGAACTCACTTTTAGATATAAAAAGGAAGATGCTTTATCTTCTGAAATATGGGTAACAAGAGTTTAAGGGGGATAGAAATCGAAAACATTGAATTGTTGGTTAAGTCGATGAATGGCTTACAGGTTGAGCTTTCTGGATTCAGATCTGAAATGAAAGAATTTAAGAAAGCTGTGGAAAAAAGAATGGACTGTCTTGATTCGAGAAGTACTGCCTGCCAGTTTAATCCGAATGTATGTGCAACTGCTCGTCGTCTTGAAGAACATATCAAGGCTGATAATGGAAAAGCAGGAAGAAACATGGCTGTGATTGCCTGTGTTATTTCCTGCTTTAATGTGGCCGTTACGATTATCACTTTGATTGTGAAAGGAATATGAGATGGATACTACGAATTTAAAAATGAGGCTTATGCTTGAAGCTGAAAAAGAAATTGTTGAAGGACTGACTGAAGCTGAACGCTACCGCTACTTTCTTGGGCGGATGCAGTTTCTTCGTTATGAAAGCGGAAAGGAAAATTTGATTAGTTCAGATTGTTCAGGTTCAGTATGCCTGGCAGTGTTGCTTGCAACTGGCTGTGCAATTCGTGTAACTGCAGATGCCTTGTTCAGAAAATACTTCACAAAGAAGAATCCTGAAAAGGATGATATTCAAGCAGCTTTCTTCATAACACTTTATGACAGAAAACTTGGATCCAGGATCTACAAGGAAAATGAAGTTTGTCATGTGGCTGGAGTTTGTGGCCGTGATGTTGTTCTGAACTGTGTGGAACCTTATTCGGAGCTTCGTTCTCTTTCTGATATGAAGCCTTATTACCAGGCAAATGATTACCGGGTGATTGTTCGTGGCTTGGATAGAGAGGCTTTGCAGAAAGCCAGTGATGATAACGTGGATTTGTTTGGAGCTGACTATCAGTTTGAGCAGATTCGAAATGCAATTGACGGAGCTAGAGGATGATTAGTTTTCGATTTCAACGATTGATTGAAAAGCTGCTCAGCGTGAAGTTTGTCATCTTCATTGTTCCGACTGTGCTTAAATGTTTTGGGATAATCGGTGGAGCTGAATGGCTTACGGTTACTATGGCTGTGATTGCTGGTCGTGAGGTTCAGAAGTTTAAGGACTTTAAGTTTACAAAGAAGGAAACGGATGAAGAAAGTTTGGGAAGTGATTAAAAAAATCTTTGTTTGGCTGGGAGCTGTGTTTGTGGCAATATTCACGGTTCTCTTTGTAAAGGAGATGCCGAAACAAGTTCGGCATGACGATGTGGAGGATGATACGGATGAGATTAACACGAAAGCTGCGGCTAAACGGGACCAAGCGATTGCTCGTATTGAGCGTGCTGATGCTCGTGAGCTTGCAGAATCTTATGGCTCAGTCTCGATGCAATTGCCGACGGAAAAGAAAGATTCCGAAAACGCTGCCAGAGAACTGACGATTGAGGAAGTTATGCAAATTGCAGAAGAAGAAATTGAGAGAACGGCTCAAGAGGCAGTTAAGTCTGCTTTACTGGAAACTGGTGGCGAGCTTGCTTTTGAAAAAGAGAGAGCTGACCAGTTGGAAAAACAGAAGCTGGCCTTGGCCTTGGAATTGGAAAACAAGAAGTTAAAAGAAGCTGCTGAAAAGAAAAAGAATCAATTCTTTTATGGAGCTTTGATTGGTGGTACTGGTGGTGTTGTTATTACGTCGCTGGTGTTTGGAATTATTGGAGGACTAATAAAATGATTTCAAGTAAAGGAAAAGTTCGTGGCTTGGTTACGGTTACTGTTCGTGACTGTAATGGTAATGTGAAATATTTTAAAAATGGGTTCTGGCGTTCCCTTCTCCGAATGAAAGAACGACCTATGATTTTCAAACATCACAATACTATCACAAGTCAGGGTGATGGTTTGATTGCAGATTTACTTGTAAGTAATCCTACTCAGAATAAGGTTGATTCTACAAATGGTTATATGAGAGTTGGTACTGGCTGGACCGGCTCTACTCCTAAGAACAACACAGGAGTAAATACTCCGACAGGTTCTTTCAAAAAGCTGGATTCTACATTTCCAAAAACTCAGGCAGCCTTTGGTTCTTCCGGACAGAATGTTGTTCTTTATAGAACAAGCTTTGCTGCAGGTGATTTGAATGCCAACGGTATCAATGAAGTTGCACTTATGAATGGAAACACAAGTGCTGCTAAATGTCTGGCTTATGCTCAGATTACTCCGGCAGTAAATGTGACTTCTGCAGATAGCCTTCAGATTGACTGGCAGATTACTGTAAGCGGTTCTTGATATGAGTTACTCTATTGTTGGAAACGACAGAAATCCTACTGACTTTCTTACCTGGCATGAAGTTGAAATTGATGATGATGAATATGAGGATATTGAAGGTGAAATTGTTGATGAAGATGATATTTTTGGTTACAGAGCTGTTTGCCCAAAGAACTCTAATTCAACTTCTGTAACTATTTTCTATTATTACTATGCTCCAACTTCTGAATGGTATTGGGACTATAACTATGGAATAGATTATCAGCCGGTTATTCCTGTTGTATTTGCAGCAAATGAAAATAGGGAACTGACTCAATGTCTTAATGTATCTTTTAATGAAATATCACTTAGAGGTCAAAGTAATGGCTGGAAAAGTTTTAACGTAGCTTTGACTCGTAAACTAATTGCAGGGGAAAGGATTGTATTTGGACTTTATTCAGATTTACTTGGTTATACTGCAACCGGAGAAATTGAAGATGCACAAACTACAATGTCTTATTTCTACTGGAGCCGTGCGCGACGTTCTGTTATGCTTCGCAGATTGCTTATATAAGTTCACCAGATTTTATCAGCCAGCAGAGAAATATTTTTTCTGATTGGGAAATGTGCATCTATATGCAATATGAAAATGAAATTGAATCTGTTGCATATACTAGAACTGTGCTTGGAAATGTTAGAGTTGCGACTGGTAACAGTAGAAAGCTTGTTTGGAAAAGGACTATGCTTACTTCGGGGAATCTTACGGCTTTGTATACCAGAAAATCAAACTGGAAAAGAAATACGGCTTCAAATGGACTTATAACATCAGCTGGATTCAGTTCTAATCACATTTTCAGAACTGCCAGCGACAGCAAGAATTTTTCTGATGATTTTGATAAAAGAAGTTTCTTTTTCAGAAGGCATGAGGACCAGGAAGGAATTACTGCCAGGAACTCTCGTTCTAATAGAATGAAGAAGGAATATTCTGATGGTTGTTCATTTTCTGATTCTCTACAGCAGCTTCTTTTGATTATCCGTTCTGTATTCTCTAATGGCGACGCTTTGGATTCTTCAAGTCATGTTGCGGACTACAAGAGACTGCCAGAATCTGTTGTGGATGATAAAGAATTGATTATTCGCTCTGGAGATAATTTCCGTAGCTTTATTGATGAAGTTGATTTTGAGGCTTTGCCGTTTGCATCACGTTTATTCTTCAGAACTGTACAGACTGTAATAAGCGTTTGGGATTGGCTGCGCGGAAAGATTCGGGAAGCTAATAATGTTGTGACTTTGTTCTGTCCGATTGCAGATGAAATAACTTTGGAGTGCAGAATATGAAACGTATTTATAAGAATAAAACAAAGCTCAGGATTTTGATTGATACAAAATGTGATTTATCGGGCTATCAGACTGTAACGATTGCAGCTCGTAAACCGGATGAATCAGAAGTGACTTTTCCTGCAGTTGTAAAAGATGAAGAAGGTGGAGTGATTTTTTATGATGTGCAGTCTGAGGAAGATATTGACCAGAGCGGCTGGTGGAGCTTCTGGCCGGAAGTTATTTTTGATGATGACAGGACTGCACGTGGGATTTCTGTGAGGGTATTTGTTTATGAACGATGAGAAAGAAAAAAAGAAGAAGAAAAAGAAAAAAGAGCTTAAAGAGTTTTTATCTGAATCGGTGAGAGATGTTTCAAAAGATTTTATTCAGAAAATCAGTGACGATGTAAATGTATATAAAAAAATCAGAATGATAAATGGATTACCGCCAAATTTTGAGGCAGATGAATTTGCTTCCTGGTGGAACATCGGGAGATTCTATCTTTGCCCTGATGTTCTGACTTTGTTTTATGACCATTGGGATGAACTTTGCGAAGGAGACGGAGGACTGCTTGGAACTTTTGAAGATTCTCAAAAGAAAATGATCAGCATGTACAGGCTTGCTGTTGAAAACAACTTTATAAGGAAACGTGTATGAGCTCAAAATTTGAAGAGATGGAAAAGAAATCAATTGACTCGCTGGCTAGGACTATAAAGACAAATCTTTATATTGCCGGTGAGATGCAGTTTTCTGATATCACTAACAGAGATTTTTTTATTAAGGCATATTCTCAAAAAATCCGTTACTGTATTTCCTGGAATAAGTTTTTAATCTGGAATGGAACCTGCTGGCAGATTGATACTCGTGGACGGGTTGAAGAAATGTGCATTGACTTTATTCACAAGATGTACAGGGCTTTGCGAAGTATTGATGATTTACAGTTGAAGATTCTTTTTGAGAAGCATCTTGTAAGAAGTGAAAATTACAGACGCATTCAGGGAATGGTTGGACTTTTGAAAATGAGTAAGGATTTGAAGGTTGAAGATTTTGAGTTGGATAAGGATCATCTCCTCTTTAATACTCCGACTCAGACAATTAATTTACGAACTGAAAAAATAAGAGACCCAAGCAACAAAGATTTGATTACAAATAAAAGTAATTTTGTTTTTCAGAAGGATGCTAAATGCCCGACCTGGAATCTTTTTCTGCAGCAGATTTTTAATAAGGATAATGATTTAATTCACTTTGTTCAAAAAGCAATGGGATATGCATTAAGTGGCGATGTAAGCGAACAGTGTCTATTTATTTTGTGGGGAACTGGAGCTAATGGTAAATCTACATTCTTGAATGTGCTTCATCATCTTTTTGGTGACTATGCAAGAAGCACGATGATTGAAACTTTTATGAAGAAGAACAGCGAACAGAGTAATGACCTGGCACGTCTTAAAGGTGCGCGTCTTGTTACCACGAGTGAGATTGAACAAGGAAAACCTTTGAGCGAAAGCTTGATTAAAACTGTTACTGGTGAGGATGAATTGACAGCTCGATTTCTTTATGGGGAGTATTTTTCTTTTAAGCCAACTTTTAAGATTTTTATGGCGACAAACCATAAGCCGAAAATCCGTGGTGCTGATAACGGGATTTGGAGACGTATTAAGATGATTCCTTTTACTGTAACTATACTACCGGAACAAAGAGATAAGAAGCTTACGGAAAAACTGATTGCCGAGAATAGCGGGATTTTGAACTGGCTGATTCAGGGATATGCGATGTGGAAAAAGGAAGACCTTGAAGATCCGGATGCGGTTCGCCAAGCAAATGAGGAATATCGAATGGATATGGATGCGGTTGGAACTTTTGTGAATGACTGTCTTGAGTTGGATGCAGCTTTGCAGTGGAGACTGCATACTAAGATTTTATACGAGACTTACATTAAGTGGTGTGCGAAAAATAATGAACGGGTTATGTCACAGAAGTGGCTGGGGCTTAGGATGAGTGAGAAAGGTTTTAAGAGGCTGAGTTCTAATGGGCAGAGGTACTGGCTGGGACTGGCAGTGAAAATTGAGTGGAGAGGAATACAAAAATAAAGATTGTTATATTGAACTGACCCCATTTTTTTAGACAGTTGTTACGCACATTTTAGGCTGAAAGTCTTTGGTGATTTCCAGCCTAATTTTTTTTGTATGCGGTCCTTGTTATAGAACTGAATAAAATCAGTTATTAGTTCTTCCATCATTTGATATGAAAGCAAGCCATGTCTACTAACATTATAATATCCAGACTCTGCTTTCAGTGTACCGAAAAAGTGTTCCATACAGGCATTATCCCAGCAGTTACCGACCCGACTCATGCTCTGAATAAAACCTTTCTCGTTCAACAGTTTTCTGTATTCTGACGCTTTATAAGTATTTCCCTGATCCGAGTGAATCAGAGTATTAGAAATATTACATTTGTCACACAGACTGTTTATTGTATCAACAGCAAGTTCTGTATCAGCATGATTAGACATTCTGAACGCCAGAATCTCATTGTTGAATAAATCCATTACTGCGCTAAGGAATAACCATCCATTTTTTATTTTGAAGTATGAGATATCTGTCACAAGCTTCTGCAACGGTTTATCTGCAGAAAACTCCCTGTTAAGGATATTCTTAGGCAGATTGGCATCATTCTCCTTCAAAGTCTGATAATATCCCTTAGGAAACCGTCTTACACGGTTCTCTACATGAATCCCATACAGATTTGATACCCTCAAAATCCTTTTGTGATTCATTTTTATGCCAAACTGGAGTTTCAGGTAATGAGCTTTTACCTTAGCGCCAGCGTAGCGTAATTGTTTTTCAGGCAGCATTTTTATTATCTCTAGTGTTTCAAGGTCTTTGTCAGTTTTCCTTGTGTTATCTTTCTGATAATAAAATGTTGCTCGGCTTATGCCTGTAATCTTACAAAGAACGCTTATTTTGTATCCTTTTTTATGTAATTCTTTGATTGTTTCGATTGCTGTTTTTTTTTACTTTCTGGAAACCTTATTGCTTCGAGTTTCTTTGCATAAGCTTTCCAGTATTCAGCTTCTGTTTTGTAGTATTCAATATCCTTCTGTTCATCATCGATGATTATCTCGTTTCTGGTTTCCACAGGCAATCCTCTGCCGGTTCTTTGTTGCAAAACCCAATACCTTACGGTATCTCGCTGCAGTCCATATTTGGCTGCTAGAGTTCTGTAACCGACAACTCCTGCCTTGTATTCTGCCAAAACCTTTACTCTCAAGTCAATTGGATAAGGAATTGTAACTCCCATTTTCTAACCTCCAAAAAGTGTCTAACTTTTTGGGGTCAGTTCAGTGCCCCGCGGCAGGGGGGAAGGGGGAAACCTTTTGCGTGCCCACCGTTTTAAGTTGCGACACTCGCGGGAGACACATTATTTTTTTCACGACCAGTTTACAGCGCGAGGCTGACTTTTGGCGGCTTCTGCAAAAAGAGTGCTTACTGCAACTATGGGCCCGCCTGCGGAAACAGGCAGACCACAAAGCGTAGTGCTACTGCGAAGCAGATGCACGAAGCGACTGGGCTGACTGTGCTTGCATTGCTCCTTGCTTGGCCCGAACAAAGGCCCACATGCGAGCTTGCTAGTAAATGCAAACAGTGTGTGAACGAATGAGCAGAATGGAGCGGAACGAAGTGTAGCGGAATTATGCGAATGAGGAGCACTCTGTTTGCTACCTTTCTGGAAGACGGAACGTTGAGACTTCGCTAAGTGTAGTGAGTGGAAGCGGTACGTAGTACGGCTGGAACGAACGGCAATTAACGGCCCCTTTTTTTCTTGTAGTAATGGATTTACACACGATTGTAGTAAAGATTGTAGTAAAATAAAAACATCTCAAAGTAATTCAAAAACTGTCAGTTGCATAATTCCTTATACTGATATAAAATAAAGATATCAAATAGGGAAAGAAGTAGCACTGGATACTTTTGATATAATCTTGGTGACGACTGTTAATCCATGTGTCGCAGGTTCAAAACCTGCATCAGCCGCTTAAGACTTCTGATTGATTTCAGGAGTCTTTTTTTTATTTTAATTCAAATCATAAAACTCAAAAATAATTGCGAGAAACTTCAATAAATATTGATATTTTTTAGGAATTAAATTAGCATACGACTATGTCAAAAAGTATAATTGATCAGTTCTCGAATGGCTGTGTCCGCAGTCTAAAATCATGTTTTTTTATTTTATTTCTTTTGTTCAATTCGATTTTGCATGCGAAAGATTTGCAATCATTTGAATTTTATAATCAAGACTTGAAAGATATTGTTTATGTTCTTTCAATACGCAGTGGCAAATCGATTGTCTGTGATGATACTGTTGTTGGGATGGGGAATTTTTTGTATGTTGCCCAAAATAATGAAGAGAAAAGTTTTGATGAAATTTTTGACGCTTTTCTTTATGCAAACAAACTGTTTGTTACAAAAACAACATCTTTATGGATTGTTTCAAAAGTAAAAATTGACGTTACAAATAATAATAAAATTACTGTAAATAGTTATGAGAGTTCAATCTCTACGATTCTGGAAAAAATATCAGAAAAAATATCAAAATCAATTACATACGAAGTTTTGCCAACACACAAAATTTCGTTGCATATTCAGGATGTTGATTATTTTGATGCAGTAAAACTTATCCTGCAACCATATTCAGAATATGTTGTAACAGAGACAGCCTCTGGATTTCAAATAACAAAAAGGAAAGCAAATAATTATAAAGAAATTCAAACTGATGAAGAAAGAATCTGCGATATAAATTATTCAAACGGTTATTACGATATAAATATACGATAAATAAGGATAAGCCTGTGTTATATAAAAAAATATTTTTACTTATTATTTCATTACTTTTCTATTGTGCAGCACTCTTGATGTATGTTGTAACTCCATTTTTAATTGTGAGAAACTCGAATACCGTATTGTTTGATCCAAATATATTTTGTTGTATTTTTACTATGTTTTCATTTTTCTTTTTGTTTGGGAGATTACAGTTATCAAAAAGGATGAAATTTCCATACATAATTCTTTTTTTTATGACGTACATCACTTTAGTTCTTGGGAATAATAATATATTTGATTTTGTAGTAAAAAAATTAATCAAACATTATGAAAATATTAACATGATAGAATCATATCAATATGAACAATTGTGGAGTATATGGGCAAATGATTTATCAAGAAATTTAATGTATTTATTTGCAGTATTTTATAGCCTTTTGACAACATTGATTTATTTTATATTTGTTAAAATTTTAAGAAAAAAAAACAAAAAAGACAAGAACTCTGATACTATGCCCAAGTTCTTTTAGTTTTCAAAAACTTGAAAAATGCATTTTTTTATTTTCAGTTTATCAAATGAGAATTAAAAACCCCGTAGTTTTCGAAGAAAACTACGGAATCGCTACGCAAGCTCTAGAATGAAAAGCTTTCATCGAAGGAACAAACTTCCATAAAAGAAATAATTGTCAGGAGCTTTTTTGTTTATAAATACAATTCTTCCAAGATGAAAAACCGCAGGCCGCTTCGCCACATAACGTACATTCTGTTCAAACTTTTTACACTGATGTAAAAAGCTGTGCCGAAGCGATATTCAGGAAAAATAAGCAATCATTAGCGATGGTCGATAAGTTTAAGGCGGAAGCGGATGAGAACAAGCTTTCTGTAAATGAAGATATGGCAGAAAACAAGTTTCTTGACGCTGTCACTAAAGGAAAGTTAGCCGCAGTCCTCAACTATGCAGGGTTTGGTTTTGGAGATAGAATAACTACAATGCAGTTGTTTATAAAAGAAAGCTATGAGTATGACAGAAACGGCAACAGGATTAAGTCTGTCACTAAAAATGGGACAATCAATTACAACTATGATGAAGAAAACAGGCTTGTTTCCAGTGGCAGTAACGGCAGAGTTTGTATAAAATACACGTATGACAGGAATGGAAATATGCTGGCAAGGGAATCGGGTCTGAAGTTTGAAAAATATTCATACAGCAGCCGGAACAGGCTTTGCAGTTCACAGATTATAGATAAAAGGGAAAAAACACAATCAGAGAGCCGTTACGCATACGACGCATTCGGCAGGCGAATCCTAGTTCAAGACCGAGATGAGGCTTGTATGAAAAGCATCTACGACGGCTTTACTTTTGATATCATAAAACAAAGCCCGACGTTTGCAAACGGCATGTTTACAGACAGCAATGAGACAGGACTTAGAATAAGCCGCACAGGACGCCCGACAGGCGACCGCTACCGCTATCTTGAGGACGACAAAAACGACGGAAACAGATATTATAATATTGACGATGGCAGTTACAGGACTGTATCCGACAGGTTCAAGGGCAGCAGGAGTGCAGTTTATGTAAACGGAAGCATTGCAGCGCAGAACGCTGATGGAGATGTCTCATATTTCACGACAGACTTACTAGGAAGTGTGAGAGCGACTACAGACAATTCTGCCTTTGAGACAGACACATACACCTACGACGCATTCGGCTCACTTGTACAAGGTGACTTGAGTGGCGCAAAAGACTTAGGCTACTTAGGCAAACAGTTTGACAAGGCAACGGGATTGTACAACTACGGTTACCGAGACTACAAGCCAGATGTCTCAAGGTTCACGACAGTAGACCCAATCAAAGATGGGACAAACTGGTTTGTGTACTGCGATGGTGATTCTGTGAACTTTGTGGATTTGTGGGGGTTAAGCGCAAGTGATGGAGGTAGTAAAAAAACTTTAGTATTAATACTTAGAGAAACCGACGGAGCTGGAAATACATTTAATTCTGATAGTGTTGTTATAAAGGCATACGAACCGTCTGAACCGAAGTGACAGGTGGATTCTGTCTCTGGCAGTTTGCTTTCTTCATTCAATTATGCACAATATACTGCAAATCAAAATAAGGAACAGAAAGCTCTCTGGGGAAAGGCCACTTTTGTTGATGGGCTAGGAGAAAATTCATGCTTACTTGAAGTTGGAGTATATAGCATTTCATCTGAACTGAATAAAACTTCAAGTTTTGTATATGCAAATGTATCATTAGATATATTAAGTGCATCGTTTAATTCTTCAGTGATTGATGGAGGCTTAGGATTTGGCGCTGGAGTAAATGGCGCCTCCATTAGTGGAAAAATGGGAGTTCAATTTAATTTATTTGGATATGATATAAATGTAAATATTGGAGGAGCAGCAGGGTTGACGGCAGGTATTGAAGGAAAATTTGACATTTCAAGCGGTGTCGTTCTTGATTTTGGAGCAATATTAAAACCACGTTTAGAAATTAATTGGAGCAAAAAAGGTAAATGAAAAACTTAATAGTATTTTTTCTGATTTCCATAATAAATGGCATGTTAGATTTTTTTTTATATAAATATAATGCTCAAAATTTTCAAACGAAAGATTTTATGAAACTGCTTATATTATATTTATTTTCTCTTATTACGTATTGGTTCTTTTTTTGTTTTTATTTTGTAGAAGAGAAAATCAGGAACAAAAAAAACAGTATTAGTATAGTTGCAATTATCTTTTCAGTATTAGCATTACTTGTTTGTGCTATCAATATTGTTAATAATCCAATACTTTTTTTTCCTATGATGTATATAATTCCTTTGTTAGGAGTTTCAATTTATTGGCAGTTCTTAAGGAAGTAAATAAATTTTTGTTTTTTAATATAAATACAAATTCGTCAAATGAAATTGTCTAAAAACTGGGAACGGAAGAGGACATAATTTATCCTCTTTAAACTTTTTAAATTTGGTATTGACTAAAGGCAAATTTTAAACAGGCTTGTTTCCAGTGGCAGCAACGGCAGAGTTTGTATAAAATACACGTATGACAGGAATGGAAATATGCTGGCAAGGGAATCGGGTCTGAAGTTTGAAAAATATTCATACAGCAGCCGGAACAGGCTTTGCAGTTCACAGATTATAGATAAAAGGGAAAAAACACAATCAGAGAGCCGTTACGCATACGACGCATTCGGCAGGCGAATCCTAGTTCAAGACCGAGATGAGGCTTGTATGAAAAGCATTTACGACGGGTTTACTTTTGATATCATAAAACAAAGCCCGACGTTTGCAAACGGCATGTTCACAGACAGCAATGAGACAGGACTTAGGATAAGCCGTACAGGACGCCCGACAGGAGACCGCTACCGCTATCTTGAGGACGACAAAAACGACGGAAACAGATATTATAACATCGATGAAGGAAACTACAAAACTGTGAGCAGCCGTTATGTTGGAGAGAGAACGCTTATAAATGTAAACGGAGTAGCCGCTGCCCAAAACGCTGACGGGAATATCTCATACTTTACGACAGACTTACTAGGAAGTGTGAGAGCGACTACAGACAATTCTGCCTTTGAGACAGATACATACGCATACGACGCATTCGGCTCACTTGTACAAGGTGACTTGAGTGGCGCAAAAGACTTAGGCTATCTAGGGAAGCAGTTTGACAAGGCAACAGGATTGTACAACTACGGTTACCGAGACTACAAGCCAGATGTCGCAAGGTTTACGACCCAGGACCCAATCCGTGATGGAATGAACTGGTATGCTTATTGTGGTGGAGATCCGATAAATTACATAGACGAAAATGGATTAGAAGCCACAGATAAGAAGAAGCCTGCTATTTATCCAACTGCAGGCAATGCTTTTAATCTTGATTTTGGTCGAGATTATTCTAACATGGCAGTTCAAAATTTTAAGAATGGGCATCCAATTCTTGGTACAATTCAAATGTTGGATTCAGCTTGCGAAATTGTATATGACTTGGCTGCAGCATATGAATGTGCTCAAGGTATAGGTGCTGCCATTGAAGGTGTAACAGCGTTAGTATCTACAGGTTCTGTAAATTCTGGTATAGAGACTATAAAAAATTATGGTCCTATGAACAAAGGACCATTACCTGATGGAATGGCAAATACTTTTAGGGGTGGATCTTATAGCCAAGTAACATTACAATCTGATTTAACTTTATATAGAGTTTATGGCGGAACAGCAGAACAATTAGGTAGCTATTGGACTAAAACTGCTCCTAAAGGTCCTCTACAATCTACAATAGATTTAGCATTAAAGCCAGAATGGGGTAATACAGCAGAAAATGTTGTAAAAATAAATGTCCCTGCTGGAACTACTATATTTGAGGGCTTTGCAGAAAGTCAAGGAGGTTTTCTTCTTGGTGGTGGAAGTCAGGTTGTAATTCCAAATGTAGATCCTAGTTGGGTGGTAAAATAATGAACGGTTTTGAAAATATACAAATAAGTTCTCCAGATGAATTAAAAAAAATATTTCTTTTGATAGCTCAGAAAGAAAAAGAAGGTAAGATTACTCAAATAATAAATGAAAATGATTTATTTTGTACTAAAATTAGTATAAGTGAAATTTTAGATAAGAAAAAAAATCCAGATTTTATCAGATATTATTTTCAGGATTTGATAGACAACAATAAATATTTACTATCAGTGGAAACATATCATGGAATTGGAGGCTCTTTAGAAAAACTTGATGGATAAAAAACTATATTACTGTGATTACTGGCAAAAAAAAAGTATTTCTGATTATACATATTGTTTGTCTGATTTAATATTTCAGAATGAAAAAGATACTTCTTTAGCTCAAATTCATGGAATAATATTATTTAAGGATTCTGTTCTTAAATATACAAAAGAAACGCTGTCAGTTTTTGAAGAAGAAATCAGAGGTGTTATAAGAAATGTCTATAAAGAAGCAATTATAAAAATCTGGTATTATAATGAGGATGATTCTAAATTTGATGTAGAACATATTCCAAGCAGATTTGCTATTACTATTCAGGTTTCAGAAGGAATAAGTAAGACAAATGTTTTATTTTTAAATGATTTAGAAAAATGTGTAATAAATCTTATTAAACAATACAATTTTTCTTAGACCTTGAAGTTTTTTGACAAAAAACTTCAAGGTTGCTGCCGCAGGCTCCCGAACAAAAGGCTTTCCCCGGAGAAACAATCTTCCGTCAAAGAAAGCACGTCGGGAGCTTTTTTTTTGTTCATAAAAACAGACCTTCCAAAATGAAAACCGCAGGCCGTTCCGCTGCCGTCCGTGGCAGCTCCACTAAACAGAATGTGCGTTATATGCAGCAGCCATCCTGGCTGCAGTCCGCTCCGCCATATAACGTACATTCTGTTCACCTGCTAATCGTCCAACTGAAAATCATGACTTACAAAAACTGCCGGCTGGCGGATTATTTTTCCTTACGTTAAAAGCTTTAGGTTCTGAGCCTGTCCAGACTCCGCAAGATAAAGAAATGTATACAAGCGAAGAAAACTCATGGTTATATAAGGAATTAGCTGCAAACGCACCCCCTCACTGTATACAACTTAAAAAAACACGGAAAATGCCATCCGCCGGCCGGTGCTCCCGCCATTTTCACGGTGATGCAAGCGAAGGTGAACAGAACACGCATTATTGCTCAGCAAGCAGGACGCACAGATGACAATAATGCGTGTTCTGTTTAAGCTTTTTACACGGATGTAAAAAGCTGTGCCGAAGCGATATTCTGGAAAGATAAGCAATCATTTTGTACTATGCCCTGCGGGAGCGACTTTTGCATTTTCCTGGCGGAAAATACAAAAGTTTAAGAAAATACTTGACGATAGAACAATGGATGTAATACAATGTATTACATAAGGAGGCGAATATGACTAATTCAGCAGTAATTAATTTCAGGTCAAATCCTCAGAGTAAAATCAGAGTTGAACGTCTCGCAAAATTAACTAAAAGACCGGCATCATTTTATTACAACTACCTTCTGGACGAATACCTTGATGACCTTGAGGACCTTTTTCTTGCAGAAGAAGTAATAAAGAATGTAAGAAGCGGAAAAGAAAGAACCTACTCACTTGCCGAAGTTGAAAGCGAGCTTGGTTTATGAAAGTAGAATTTACAGAAACAGCATTTAAAACCCTTAAGAAGCTTGACGGAAGTGTACAAAAGCAGATTTTAAAATATGTACATGAGGTTTCGGAATTGAAAAATCCACGGGATCGAGGTAAAGGCCTTTCGAGTAATCTAGCAGGCTTGTGGCGTTACCGTGTCGGCGACTGGCGGCTTATATGTGAAATAAAGGATGATAAGCTTTTGATATCAGTCCTTCGCATAGGGCACAGAAGCGAAATCTATGATTAAAATGAAAACTGGTCTAACTGGGCAAAACTGGTTCTGACCAGTTTTTTTGTTTTAAATGCAGTAAATACAAGGATTTAGTAAAACCGGGCAGAAAATCCGGAGAAGAAAGAGAGGCAATTATTTTTCTGCAGCTTTCAGGAACATATCAATTGTTTTAAGAAGAGATTTCTGGTCTGCTTCAGAAAGAGTTTCAATTTTTACAAGTCTTTTTGTAAGTCTGAGAGAAGGTTTTTCTATTTCTGAGTCTTTTAATCCAAGAATCTCATCAGAAGAAGTTTTCAATGCTTTTGCAAACCTGATGATCATTTCATCTGAAAGATGCAGGCGGCCTATTTCATAATCTGAAATCTGATACTGATTAATTCCGATTAATTCGCCAAGTTCAATCTGCGTAAGTCCGCGGGATTTTCTGATGCGGGAAATGTTTTCACCGATTGAAAGATTAAGCTCTGGAAGTTTTTCTTTTCTTGGATGCGGCATAACAATATTATATATCAATGATTGACAAGTATGTTATAATAAAATAAAACAAAACTTAAGAATATGGCTTGACACAGTTTGTGTTACCGACCGTAAAAACAAAAAGCCCTGAATCTGAATGCAATCCTGGCAGATCCTTTCAGAAACAGAGCCCAAAACACAACGGAATGAACCGTCATATTTATTATATTAACATAAAAACGTTTATTTTAAAAGAGGCAGTCCGTTTCGCAAAAATAAAGGAGGACTTGCCATGTCTGCACAGAACACTCCTGCCTTTTAGGTTACAGACCTGTATGAAGCAGCTTATCTTGTTCTTTCAGGCTGCAGCCTTGAAAGAGTTTCATGTATTCCCATTTCCAGAACACTTTCCTGCCGGTTTGATTTTTTCGGCGAGAATGTCGCAGAGCTTTTAGAACAGTTTCGTTCACGAAGCAAAGAAAAGCTATGAACGCGAAATGAGGAAAGCAAGGACGGGGGAAGAAGCATGAAGACAATAGCCGTAGTACAGAGAAAAGGCGGCAATAGAAAAAGCACTTCCTGCCTGAACCTTGCAAGATGCCTTTCACTAAAAGGGAAGAAAGTTCTTATCGTAGATCTTGATGACCAGAAAAATTCAACACAGTCAATTCTGTTTGAAAATAAAATCGTACACACTGTAGATGAAGTTTTAGTCAATGACGAGCTTTTCGTAAAGGATGCTTTTACCGCTACAGACTGGGAAGGAGTAAAGGTAATTGCCGGAAGCTCGAACTTTAGCGGCGTTATAAGGGAACTTGACGGCGAAGTCGGAAGTCATCTTGTACTTAAAGAAAAGCTTGATGAAGTAAAAGTTGATTTTGATTTCTGCCTTGTAGACACTTCTCCATCCTTAAACATTCTTGTAGTAAATGCACTCTGTGCAGCTGATTTTGCATTCATTCCGCTTTCATCAAAATACTTTTCCCTACAGGGACTCGGCCAGTCTCTGGAAAGCATTTCAAAGGTGAAGAAACGGCTCAGCCCGGATCTTAAAATTCTTGGAATTGCGTTTGTAATATATGACGCGCGTGCAAGTCTTTCAAAAGAAGTAGTTTCAAAGGCCTCTGAAGAATATAAGGATTACGTCTTAAAAAGCGTTGTAAACCAGAACGTCAGAATTGAAGAAGCACAGACTGCAAGAATGACAATCTTTGACTACAAAAGCACAGACAACGGAGCCGTGCAGTACGAAGCTTTATGTGAAGAAATCCTTTCAATAATGGAGGCATAAGTTATGGCAAAATCATTTTTGAAAGATTACAAAATCGGGAAAGATATCATAGACAATGTTGAGGAAGAAAACTTTCCGGTCGTTTCAAAAACAGAAGAAAAAGAAACAGAACCGCCGTCAGGCAGTCAGAAAAAGGATTCTGCAGTTTCAGAAGAAAGTTCTGCAGAAGAAAAAACTCCTGATAAAAGGGCAAAAATCACTGTAAGAAAAGAAGGTCTTTTTAGAGTCTTTGAAACAGGCGGGACAAGCTACAGAATCGGAGGCGTAAAGCCGCTTTTTGTTACAAGTCTTCGCGTGAACATTCTGGCGGGAAACGGCAAAGTAAGCTACTATGATTCAATAGACCTTTACGCAAGCCGCGGCCGCGCAGGCTTTGCACAGGGGCTTTACAGAACCTGGGGAATAAGCCCCGAGCGCGTTGAAATGGACCTTATAAAAATCCTTGAGCTTTTAGAAAAAGAACGTGATGAACGCCTTTTAGCTAAGAGCCACTCGCAGAATACGGAGCTTACCGAATAGGAAAAAGCGATGGCTTAAGCCTTCTCCGCGACAGAAATCTTTTCCGAAGGATTACAGACGACATGAGAAGATGGGCTATGTTGGAGAAGAACTGAACAATATTCTTCTATATCTCTGCGCATCAAGCCATAAGCTTGATGACCCGATAATCGTGCTTATTATCTCGCAGTCTGCAAGCGGAAAAAGCTACCTTGTAGATATAGTCCGCCGCCTGATGCCTCCTGAAGAAGTAGTTGCAGTAACAAGCCTTTCAGATCAGGCCTTGAACTACATAGATGACCTTATGCACAAGTTCATGATTCTGGGTGAAGCAGTTCATTCAGATACGATTGAATATCAGATAAGGGAAATGCTTTCGGGAAAAGAGTTGAGCCGTCTTGTAACGGTAAAGGATCCGGAAACCGGAAAAATGCAGAGCGAGGTTGTGCGAACTCCTGTTGTTGTTTCAAGCGTAATGAGCGGAACGAACAATGCAATAACCCCTGAAAACGCAAGCCGCTGTTTTGTTGTGAATACGGACGAAAGTGCCGAGCAGACAAGGCGAATTCAGGAAAATCAGAGGTACAAGTATTCCCTGGCAAAACTTAAAACCGGAAATGAAGAAAAGGAAAAATCATAAAGACCCACAGGGCTGCTCAAAAACTACTTCGTAAAGTGAACATCGTAAACGATTTTGCTCCATACTTAAACTTTCCGGTAAAGCTCATGCGTACAAGACGTGACCACGACCGCTTTATGGATTTAATCGCCCGCGTGTGCTTTCTCCGCCAGCATCAGAAAAAGGAAGAAACTGAAGACGGCATAAGTTTTATAAGGTGCGACCTTGAAGATTACAGCATTGCATACAAAATCATGGTCGAAGGAGTCCTTTCAAGCACGATGAGGGAACTGCCGGCCGGAGTGCAGATTCTTTACGAGCAGATGAGAGCTCTTGCAAGAAGCGAGGCGGAAAAACAGGAACTTTCCGTAACTGAAATCAGCATGACTCAGCGTCAGATAAGGGAATAACCGGCCAGAGTCAGACTGCAGTAAAGTACGCAGTGCGCCAGCTTATAGACTTTGAATATATCAATGTCGTAAAAGGCGGGGGGAGAGACTTCTCCCTCCTTTTCCAGTGGCAGTAACGGCAGAGTTTGTGTAAAATACACGTATGACAGGAATGGAAATATGCTGGCAAAAGAATCCAGTTTGAAATCTGAGATGTATTTATACAATAGTCAAAACAGGCTCTGTGAGAGCGTTGTGATTGACCGCGAAAACAAGATACAGTCGGTGAGCCGTTACGCCTACGACGCATTCGGCTCACCAGTTCAGGGAGACCTGTCCGGAGCTGCGGACTGCGGCTATCTAGGGAAGCAGTTTGACAAGGCAACAGGATTGTACAACTACGGTTACCGAGACTACAAGCCAGCTGTCTCAAGGTTCACGACAGTAGACCCAATCAGAGATGGAGCAAACTGGTTTGTGTACTGCGATGGAGATTCAGTGAACTTTGTGGATTTGTGGGGGCTGGAATTAACATTAATTCTCAATAAAAATAGCTTAACTCTAGAAGTTGTTTATAAGATTGATGGAAAAATTCAAGATGTAATGTTTATAAAAGGTGATAATAATAACTTATTAAAATCTAAAATTACAACAGCTGTAAAACCATGGGATAATTCTGTTGATGTCGATACGAGCCGAACCACTAGTTATGGGAATACTCCTAAAAGAATGCCTGATGGAGAATGGAAAATAACTGGAATAAAAAAGAACCCTACAAACAAAGGAAGTTATGGTGAAACTTGGATAACAACAAATGCTCATCAACAAGAGCCGTATCCTGATGGTACATCAAAAGAAGGTGGAGGCTATCAAATTCACTTAACCTCAACTACAAATACTGACGGCTGTCTAGGAATACATGATGAACTGTTAATGAATCAACTAATTGATTTTTATTGTAAAAATGAAGAAAGCGATCATGGTAATGCAAAACTAATAGTAAAAAATAAATAAAATATGGATGCAAAAATGAAAAGACATGTTATATCGATAGTTTTAATATTATTTAATTCAATTGTGTATTTGCTCAAACTCCAAAAGAATTATATCCGTCTGATTTTAAAGATTGTGAAAGATTAATTTTTTCTGAAACGAATAAAGAAACTAATGAAATATTTTATTGCTATAATGAATATAAAAATAAACAACGTTATTTAAGAATAATTGGATTAAAGGAAAATGCAGTTACTCGTAATATTTGTTTACAACTTGACGTAGATCCCGATATAGCCGAGTATTTAAAAATTGGAGATGATAATATTCGTTTTGTGATAAGCGGCATTGAAGGTTATGAAGATTACTATGTTGACCTGGTGAAAAATTCTTATAAAGTGTTAAGCAGGAAAACAAACGATGAATTCTGGGCAGATTTTAAAGATGTTCCTTTTGGAAAGGAATTTACAAATACAAATAAAAAGATAATTGTTATAAAACCATATAGCATGGAAGTTGACAATAACCAGCAGAGAGGGATTTTTTTTAAGGAAAACGGCCAGTACTTTTTTGAGACAGATACCCAAAAGTATACAGTTCTTTTTACACAATTTTATAATACATATTTTCTAACACTCTTAAAAAAATCTGCTTCCAATAAGTACAAATATAGTAATGATGCTGAACAATTTTATAAAACTTTTCTTTACGGATACAAAGAAACTCCAGCGCTGAGTGGAATAGAAGTAAAATCTCCTGATGATTATGTAATTGAAACTGATTCTGGTAATAATAAAATTGAATACAAGCCGAACAGTTTTTTTGATTTAAGTCAGACCCCATGGGCAATATCTTCAAAATCTGATAAAAAAATTATCAATGGAAGAGTAAAAAAATATAATAATAAGATATTTCCAATAAATCATCTTGTTATAGTAAATGGATTTGTTAATGCTGAAAAACCATATCTGTACTCCCAGAATGCGAGGGCAAAAAAGATTTTAATTAAGACAAAGTCTTTTTCTTTCGAAGCAGAACTGGAGGATACTGGAAATTTTCAATTAATAAAACTTCCAGACACAATAAATGATGCTGATATATCTATAAGAATCTTATCAAGTTATGAAGGCTCAAGATATTCCGATATTGTTATATCCGGCATTTACTATTTTGTTCCTTTGGACTAAGGTCATGAGATAGTTACATGCGGTGGTGTGAGGAAGATTTTATAAAATGAACAATTATCTTATGTTCTTTGTAAAGCTGTAATAGGAGCGATTGTCGGTGGTATTACCGGAGCAGCGATTAATCTTGCAGTACAGACGGCCTCCAATATGATTAATGATCAAAGTTTTGGGGATGCCGTTAGAAGTGTTGATGTTAAATCCGTCGGAGCTGCATTTTTGGGGGGTGCAGTTACTGGAGCTATAACTTGTGGAATGAGTTCAATAAAAGCTGTAGGAGATGTAATAAAAGTTTATGAGGTAGCAAATACGGCTTTAAATGCAGCTGCTAATATGGCAGGAGTCTCTGTTGGCACAGTAGCGGATAATGCAATGCATGGTAATAAATTGACTGAAAGCGTCGGTCTGAATACCGCTATCGCAGGCATTGCTGGAATTATAACAGGGGCAACGGTAACAACCGGAGCAAAAGTGACTTATAAAGCTTATGTGACTGATAGCGAGGCTTCGAAAGTAATGTATCTATCAAAGAAAGGATTAACGGATATTACTAAGAATGAAGCGACAAAAGGTATATTTATTGGGGTATGGCAAGAAATCTTATCCGATTTACAATTACAGAATAAAAACAAATGAGGAGATAATGATTAAGATCATAAAAAAGATTGGATTCTATTTATTAATTCTTAGTTATGGAGTTTTTGTTTTATATGTAGCAAAAAGATATACTTTTATATTTGATTTGTATAGCATTACCTTGAAAATGGTAAAAAACATTCAATTCTCAAGATTTATATTATTTCTACTTATTTTAGCATTGCCGGAAGGTTTATTAATATGGACATATAGGAAGCTTTTTAATTACTAAGCAATAAGACAGCTTAGTGTACAAAATTAAATTCACGGGAGGTATTTGTGTCGCTGTTGGTTAATGGTTATTTAAAAGCAAAACAACTTGAAAATTACAATGGTCCGCAGCGAGATGTTGCAAATTCTGCAATTATAGGACAAAATGTAGCTAATCCAAAAGATAATGAAAACTACGTTCGTTTACCGGATTCTGAAGCTGCTTTTCATCAATTAGATGCTGGTTCAGAGATAAGTAAATATGTGTCGAAAAAAAACAGATAAATTAAATGGGGGTAAAGCTGAAATTATTTGGAATAATAGCAAGAATGAATTAGTCACAGAGCCAAAAGTCAGAGGTACTTATAATTACGGAAATAATAAACTTACACATACTGTAAAAGATGTCATACCATGATTATTACTCGGGGCAGGAAAAGCCGATCTTTCAAATATGGGTGACAGACTTTTGGATACGCTAAAAAAGGAATATTTAGTAGAAGATGTATATTGTAGTTAATCCAATGAATATATTTGCAGCTCCTGCCGTAACATCTATTCAGTTTATTCAGTAAGTGGATTAAAGATATGGATAAAAAACTATATTATTGTGATTACTGGCAGAAAAAAAATATCTCGGATTATTCGTATTGTTTGTCTGATTTAATATTTCAGAATGAAAAAGATACAACTTTAGCTCAAATTCATGGAATAATCTTATTTAAAGATTCTATTCTTAAATTTAAAAAGGAACAGATATCTGTTTTCGAAGAAGAAATCCGAGATATTGTAAGAAATGTTTATAAAGAATCAATTATAAAAATTTGGTATTACAATGAGGATGATTCAAAATTTGATGTAGAACATATCCCAAGCAGGTTTGCAATTACTATACAAGTTTCAGAAGGAATAAATAAGGCAAATATTTTATTTTTGAATGATTTAGAAAAATGTATAATAAGTTTTATTAAAAAATGTTCTTCTTAGGCCTTGAAGTTTTTGTAAAACTTCAAGATTGCTGCCGAGTCTCCTGAACAAAGAATTTCCCCGGCTGTATAGCTGTAACGCAAACAAAAGACCAACAGACTAATAAGCAAAAAGCAGGAAATCACACAAATGCTGTTGAGCAGAATTATAACGACGTAAAACAAACGATAGGAGGTACAAATGTTGTCATCATTACAAGATAAAAGAAATTTTATTTTTTTTGTCATTTATTTATTTTTTTTCAATTCATTTGCATTACAACTTGGAGATGGAACAACTGAAAATCAATTATTTCCAAAATGTGTACTGACCGATGTTGAAAGTGTTTATGCGACAGATGTTTATTCTGTAGTTTTAAAAAAAGATTTATCAGTATGGGCAACAGGGCTTTATGCACAGCCATTTCCATATATGAAGAGTGAATGTTCGGAATGTAATTCTTTTATAAAAATAAAGGATTCCGTAAAGAAAATATTTTCAAATATTAATATCCTGTTGGAAAATGATACATTATTACATCCTGATTCAAAATCAATGTATTTTTCAGATATATTTTTTGCAGAGACCGCAAAAAATGTAACTTACTTTTATGAAAAAGATTATGTCTGCGCCTTTATTTCAAAAGATAAATCATTGTGGATGTATGGAGCTGAATTAAGAGATATTGAAATTTCAGAATATAGTATGGATTATATATACTATCCATTTTCTGAAAAAATTAAAAAAGTAGATGATAATGTTTTAGATGTTATTTCAAAAAACAATATCCTGATATATCTAAAAGAAGACGGGACAGTGTGGGGCATGGGCTCAAATTATCAGGGCCGGTTAAGCAAATCTCAAGAAAAAGTAATTCCAAAACCTATAAAAATTGCAGAGTCTATTTCTAAAATTTATGTCAATGATTACGTTTTCTTAATTACTAATAAAAATGATTTAGTTAAAATTGAAAATGGGGAAGCTTCATTTATTGATAGTGATATAAAAGAAATAAGCGATTTTTTTTATATTAAGAATAACGGGCAGTTATTTGCTTTTGGATTTTCCAGTTATGGAGCTTTGGGTATTGGTGATACAGAAGGGTATCTAGTCCAGCCAAGATATGTAATGGATAATGTAAAAAAAGCAAAAGGGACGGAATTTCATTCGTTAATTTTAACACATGATAATAAATTATTTTCATGTGGAGGTGGTTGGTGTAATTTTGGCTGCCTAGGAGATGGCACAAGACAAAAAAGAGATACTCCTGTTTTGATAATGGATGATGTAAAAGATTTTGATATTTCAAATTATCATAGTATGGTTATAAAAAATGATGATTCATTATGGGCATTTGGCTTAAATAATACAAATGAATATGAACTTGGATTGTAAATTATCTTGGATGCGTTACGGGGGCATCTGCAGGATAAATTCCGCCCCCCGCAGAGATGGCAGCGGACAAGCCGGCGGAGAACAGACAGCCTGAACAAAGCCTGAAATGACAAAAAAGGGAAAATAAATGAAAAAACTTATACAAATTCTTTTTCTTATGAATTTCTCATATTTATTTTTTGCAATTGATTTTATAAAAATTCCGAGTACAGAAAAATATAATATTGGAAATAATAAATTCATATATTATGAAGATTATTATAAAAACAACCCGACAATAAAAAAATATTATTGCAAAGAACAGGATATTAAGCTATCAGAATTCTTTATTTCTGAATATGAGATTACCGTAAAGGAAGTAAAGAACTTTATACATCAGACAGATTATCCTTTTTCATTTTACAGAGACAATTATTGGACGGAATTTATCAATAATAAGTTAAATGAGAATAACAGCTGTGCACTTCTTAATTTGTATGAATCATTAATGTTTATTCAATGGTATTCACTAAAAAAAGGGAAAGAATACAGACTGCCTTCCAATGCCGAATGGGAATATGCTGCCATTCATAACAATAAAGCAAAGCTTCCTTATGGTAATCCGACCGGTATATTTAAAGACTTTTATGTTGAAACCTGGCGCTATGAAATCCCGGTTTTCATACCGGAAAGTGATTGTTCCGGCTTTGGAATGAAAGGGGTTCTGGGAGGTTCTGAAATAGTACTGGATAATTTCTCTGACGAAATGTATGAAAAAATTGATAAATTACATGAAAATCCTTTGATATTTGAAGATACCAGCTGCTCAACAATAAGAAGCGGAGATATAAATTATAATCAGAGGGACTTTAGCGACAGATTTGGATTATATTTCCATAATCATATATTTTTTAATTCGATTTATGGAAATGAGATTCGTTTAGTATATGCACCTGATACGATTTTTAATAAAGGAAGGTTAGATGAATGCATATGGTTCCAAAACCGGGGATTTGTAAAAGAAACGGCGGAAATTTATTTACGACCAGATACATCAGAAAAGAAAAATATCTTAAAAGAGGCACAGGAAGTATTAATTTTATTCAAATCAACTGATAATCTGTATTACCGGTGTTACTATAAAACAGATGGTAATTGGAATGCCGGCTGGATTCTGGCATCGCAGGTAAGTATTACCAATATCCCATGGTATATTAATCCATTATAAATATAAAATTTTTCTCGAAAGTTTTTCAAAAAGCCTTTCAGGCACAGTAACAGAATCTTCGGGCAGAGATTTTGTTTTTAATAAACTTTTTAAAAGCAAATCTTATAGTTACTCACAGTATCCATGTGACATGTACCTTGATATTTATGATATGGCAGTTCAGTTTGAAAGTTCAGAGAATAATGAAGTAAAACAGGCTTCGGCAGCAAGATTAGGTAAGAACCATAGCTTTGCATCTTCAACTAAATGAAATAAAAATGCAGATATACTGTAGAAGAAGTGTCTGAACATTCCGCTTACGCTTCTTGCCTTGTGATAAATCAGATTGTAATTCATCTTCATAACAGACCAAACATTTTCGATTCTATTGCGTTTTAGAAGAAGCTGAAACTGTTCCTTTGCCATAGGACGGTTCATGTTCTTTCTGGTTGCAGTACAAGTTTTTCTGCCTGACTCATACATTTTCTTCAAGTCATCCTCTTTCAGAAGATAGCCTGCGTCTGTAACGAAGATGCCTTCAAACCCTTCCGTAATATCTACAAAAGCCTTGCTGTCATGCTCATTGCGGGGACGGAAGCAGAGCCAGACTAATGTACCGTCAGAGTGCAGATACCCTGCAATTTAAAACCGAAGAACGAGCTTTTTGTAGATTTTCCCCTGCTTGCGACACCTTTTGAAACTTTATGGGACGAAATATAGCGGTTTTTACATACAGAGAAACAGGGGTTGAATCAACATAGAAAACACTGTCCGTGCAGCGAATCCTGTTGAGGTAAAGCTGATACTGCACGAATGCAATTATAAATCCTGCCGATTTGTTCGACGCTTTCATAAAGTTCTCATAGTTTGTAAGCGACGGAAAATATACCTTGTAATGATTCTCTGCATTTTTATGAAAAGTCTTCAAGTCGCCGGTACGGTCAAAAATCCTGATAAGATTTAATATGACGGCATCTGTTATCGGCATTCTGCGTTTTGGTGCACCTTTCCCATACTACATGGCAAGATTCTTTTTTCCTGCAGAAGTTTCAAGAAATCTATGGATAAAATCATCCACTATGCAATATAATGTAATCAGGCTGTTTTCGGTCATGGCATTCCTCCGTATTTTTGTTTGTCGTTATTCAAATTTTACAGAGAATGCCTTTTTTGTAAATTTATCTAAAACTCGAAATTTGACCTAATATATTTTTGTTTCTCCTGTCTCAGGATTTAACAACCATTCAAATTTAATTTCTGGTTTTTCTAATTTATTAATAAGAATTGGAGTTCCGTTTTCTTCCTTATAAAAAAGAATTTTTACATCTTCCTGTGAATTAACTTGAATTTCAAAATAATTTATATAATCACTCTGAGCTGAATCTAATAAATTAAATGAAATTTTTGTTTTATCTTCATTTATTTCTCTAAAGGATATACCTTCTGGACAATAAATATATTTAAATAGAGTATTTGGATGAAACGCAATTTTTTTATAATTACTAGAACCATCTACAGGATAAAAATATAAAAAAGATTCTTCTTTTGAGAAAAATTCAACAGGGAAAAAATCACAAAACTTTATAGGAATTTCTATTGGTTTCGTATGAAAATTTTGTTCCAAATCAACACAAAAATATATTAAATTTTTGAACTCACAATCAATTATAACATCATCAATAACAGTCTGTTTAAAATTAAATGTTTGTTCATCAATTTTTGTTATCTCTACTTTTGCTTTGTTTTTTTCTGTATTTTTTTCTGCCTTTTGTTTTCTACAATAACAGTCATAAACAAATTTATTGTCAGGCTCCTCTTGGTCTACAAATACGACAGAATCATTCCAACTAGTAACTTCTCCATACCAATTATATAATTTGATACAATTACCTTTCTGATTGTTAAATCCTATAATAATTTCTTGTCCTCTGAGACCTATTCTAAACTTACCTGCATATTCATCGGAAATAATTGAATCATCTACCAAATTATGAAGTCTTTTTCCATCTTCACTTTGCCAATCCATCCATTCTGAAAAAGCATTGCATGAAGTTGACCAACTAGGATAATTTTTAATTTCTTGACCATTTTCTACCATCCATGTTGGAATATTACTAGGACAAGATATAAAAATGAAAGAAATTAATATCAATACAAAACATAATATTTTTCTATTCATTACTGTTCCCTATTTTTTAACAATATTCCAATTCATTAAATGATGAACAGGTACATAAGTTTCCCACATTCCTTTTTCTTTATCATCACAATCTATTAAATCTAGAATCTTAAAGGATGGCCAAGAAAATGGACCCCAGCCATTATTTTTGTATGCTATAACAGGTCTATAATGCATACCTCCACTACCAAAAGTTCTTAGACTTATTCCATGAAAATTATTTTCATTCGAAAAATAAAAATCTTCGTATTTTTCATAAGGATATTTTCTTTGCTGTATAATAGTTTCTGGTAAACAATGTAGAGCCAAAAAAGAAAGTAAACAAACATAATTCCCTGCAAGATCGTTTTTTACACTATCTTTAAAATAAAAATCGTCCATTCATCACCTTTTTACCTAATTTCTTATAAAAGAAAAGCCATATAATATGGAATTGTTATTTTATTTTCAGCAACACCAACGTTGTTTTCTGAAAGTTTATAACAAACATTCACATCATATTGAGGATTTTTTAAAACAGTATTAGCAGATTTTGTATTTCCTGTTGTTGATTTTACTTCAATAAGCGAGATTTCATCTTTTACTTTTGAAATAAAGTCTATTTCAAGACCTGAATCTTTATGAAAATAATAAAGTTTTTTATCTTGTTTTGAAAAACTATCAGCGATAATATTTTCAAAAATAGCACCTTTGTAAAATCCTAAATCTCCAGAAAGAATTTTTGCAGCACAATCTCTATCAAGCATTGAAATAAAAAGTCCTGAATCTTGAATATAGATTTTAAAAATATTATCTATTTTGTTTCCTTCAAGTGGTTCGGAAATATTATTAAGATTGTAGCAAAGATTTATAATTCCAAAATCACACAACCATTGTATTGCAGGAAGATATTTTTCAGAGCGTCCCTTTTTCTCCAAAGCAGAAAATACAAATTTCTTATTTTCCTTTGCTAATTGAGCTGGGATTGAATCAAAAACTCTATTTATTCTACCAAGCAAAGAAATGTCAATTTTTTCATTTTCATTTTCATCAAGATGTTTACCAAAATCATCTTTGTATTCTTCGATAATATCATGTTGCTCTTGCCAAACAACATTCATATCATTTGTAGAAATAAATCTATCAACAATATAAGGTAATCCACCAACACAAATATATTCCTTAAAATATCTAAGCATCGCTTGATGAGTTGCTTCGCTTACAGGAGTTTTAGTTTCGTAGCATTCCCGAATATAAGCAATAACATTTTCATTAATACCTTTTGCCCATAGAAATTCTTCAAAATCCATAGGTTTCATGTAAACAACACGTTCAAAACCAGTTGGAACACCTTTCCCTTTCTTTTTATTATATCCTTTTATTCCAAGAAGAGAGCCTGTAGCAATAATATCGAATCTACCATCTTCACAAAATGGTTTGATACTAGATCGAGCATTAGCACATTCTTGTATTTCATCAAATATTATTACAGTATTTCCTTCTTCAAATCGAGAATCAGGAAATAAAGCCGATAAATCTATAATAATTCTATTAACATTCAAATCATAATCAAAAATTTTTTTTGCACTTTCATTTTCTTTGAAATTTACATAAATACTATTTTTATAATTCTTTTTTGCAAATTCACGAACACTATAAGTTTTTCCAATCTGCCGAAGACCTTTTATAGCGATAGCTTTCTTTTTTCCACTAGAGTTCTTCCAATTTTCTAGCTCTAACATTATTTTTCTTCTAAACATACAAATCACCTAAGACATTTTTTTTATGGAGTTTTTATTATAAAGACACACTTTTTTAAGCGAGTTCATATAAAGATATTACACTTTTCAAAACGAGTTTTCAAGCAAATTATTCAAAATCTTATCAGATTTTAATTTTTTTTGAATGTTCCCAAGCTGTAATAGCCTTTAATAACTCAACATGTTCTGATCTTTCTTCTTCAGTTAAAACTCTATTTTCAAAAAGAGATTTATCTCCTAAATACTGTATTCTTTTTTTTATCAGAGATTTCTTTTGGAGGTCTACCTCCAAGTTTACCATTTTTTCTAGATGAAACAGACTTTTTAGATGATGCCTTTCCTCTATTTTTATACATAAGCTTATTAGTGGCATCTAAATAAACCATAGAGTTAAAAATTAACTAAAATAACTAAAAGGTCAAAATTCAAGTTTTTCAACGGCAGCAAGATTAGGTAAGAACCATAGCTTTGCATCTTCAACTAAATGAAATAAAAATGCAGATATACTGTAGAAGAAGTGTCTGAACATTCCGCTTACGCTTGTTTCCCTGTGATAAATCAGATTGTAATTCATCTTCATAACAGACCAAACATTTTCGATTCTATTGCGTTTTAGAAGAATCTGAAACTGTTCCTTTGCCATAGGACGGTTCATGTTCTTTCTGGTTGCAGTACAAGTTTTTCTGCCTGACTCATACATTTTCTTCAAGTCATCCTCTTTCAGAAGATAGTCTGCGTCAGTAACGAAGATGTCTTCAAGCCCTTCCGTAATATCTACAAAAGTCTTGCTGTCATGCTCATTGCGGGGACGGAAGCAGAGCCAGACTAATGTACCGTCAGAGTGCAGATACCCTGCAATTTAAAACCGAAGAACGAGCTGAAAAGTCTTCAAGTCGCCGGTACGGTCAAAAAAACGGATGAGATTTAATATGACGGCATCTGCTATCGGCATTCTGCGTTTTGGTGCACGTTTCCCATAATACATGGCAAGATTCTTTTTTCCTGCAGAAGTTTCAAGAAATCTATGGATAAAATCATCCTCTATGCAATATAATGTAATCAGGCTGTTTTCGGTCATGGCATTCCTCCGTATTTTTGTTTGTCGTTATTCAAATTTTACAGAGAATGCCTTTTTTGTAAATTTATCTAAAACTCGAAATTTGATCTAATAATGGGTTAACGACTGTTGGAGATTCATTAATGAATACATTGACTAAAGAAATGGCAATTGGTTCTGTACAAGAATTCTTAAATCGATCGGAAGAAACAAGCGATTTTGTACAAGAAACTTCAATAAACTCGAATGGAGCAATAAATGTCAAAAAGAATCATTAAATATTTATTTCTAGTTATTATTAGTGCCTTGCCTTTTTTTATGTTGTTGATGATAAATAGCTGTTATCCTAAATTTCCAAAGAATGTGATGTTTTTCTTTGAACGTATTACGCATAATAGAGATATTGCTGCTATTATTTCTATGCTTTTGTTTTATGCTTTACCTGTTTTTGTATTACTAAAGATATATGAATATATTAAAAAAAGATAATTGTGGTTATGTTGTGGGGTAAATAATGAAAAAGGTATCGATGTTAATTTTGTTGATTATGGAGTGCTTTTCAAGTTTTGCATTAAGCAAGTTAATTCCATTTGAAAAAAACGTAAAAATTGGATTTATAAATGAAAAAAATTAATGGGTTTTCTATTTTTATTATATTCATAATTATTGGATTTATAGCTTTTGCTTTGGCTTATTTTCTTGTTAAAATAGATTTTTTTTTGAAGCATGAAAATGTAACTTTTGTAGCAGTTTGTTTTATTTGTGCAGTTATTTATGGTATAATTATATTTATTTTAATTAGGAGAAAATAAATTTTCATTGCAACACCGTAGTTTTCGAAGAAAACTACGGAATCGCTGCGCAAGCTCTAGAATGAAAAGCTTTCACCGAAGGAACAATCTTCCATAAAAGAAATAATTGTCAGGAGCTTTTTTGTTTATAAATACAATTCTTCCAAGATGAAAAACCGCAGGCCGCTTCGCCACATAACGTACATTCTGTTCAAACTTTTTACACGGATGTAAAAAGCTGTGCCGAAGCGATATTCAGGAAAAATAAGCAATCATCAGCAATGGTCAATAAGTTTAAGGCAGAAGCGGATGAGAACATGCTTTCTGTAAATGAAGATATGGCAGAAAACAAGTTTCTTGACGCTGACACTAAAGGAAAGTTAGCCGCAATCCTCAACTATGCAGGGTTTGGTTTTGGAGATAAAATAACTACAATGCAGTTGTTTATAAAAGAAAGCTATGAGTATGACAAAAACGGAAACAGAATCAAAACAGTGACTAAAAATGGCGCTATAGACTACAACTATGATGAAGAAAACAGGCTTGTTTCCAGTGGCAGCAACGGCAGAGTTTGTGTAAAATATACGTATGACAGGAATGGAAACATGCTGGCAAGGGAATCGGGTCTGAAGTCTGAAAAATATTCATACAGCAGCCGGAACAGGCTTTGCAGTTCACAGATTATAGATAAAAGGGAAAAGACACAGTCGGTGAGCCACTACGCATACGACGCATTCGGCTCTCCTGTTGAAGGTCCGGAGCTGCGGACTGCGGGTACCTAGGAAAGCAGTTTGACAAGGCAACGGGATTGTACAATTACGGCTACCGAGACTACAAGCCAGATGTAGCAAGGTTCACGACAGTAGACCCAATCAGAGATGGGACAAACTGGTTTGTGTACTGCGATGGTGATTCGGTGAACTTTGTGGATTTGTGGGGATTGAGTGTAAGCGATGGAAATAAAACTGCTATTTTTTCGACTGCAGAAAATGCTTTCAATCTTGATTTTGGAAGAGATTATTCTGCGATGGCTGTTCAAAATTTTAAGAATGGACATCCCGTTTTAGGCACAATCCAAATGTTGGATTCGGCTTGTGAAATTGTATATGATGTAGTAGCGGCCTACGGAAGTGCAAGCATTATAAGTACCTTTGTAACTACATCAACAGCTTTACCAGAGACATCGGAAAGTTGGTTACAACAAAATGGTAAACCTAATTATCCGCCAAATAATGGTGCTGCGTTACATACAGAAGTAACCAAAACGCTTGAAGTTGGTACTAAGGTTGGAAGGTATGGAGATATTGGACCAAAAAGTTCATTCGTTACTGATACAACTTCAACAGCCTCAGAGTTAAGTCTACCACCATGGACAAATCCTGCGACCTACCAAGAATTTACAGTAGTAAAACCAATAACCAATGTTGTTAGTTCGGAAGTAGAAGCATGGGCAGATTCTGCAGGTGGAGGGACACAATATGTTCTTCTTCAGACAATTATTCAGTTACAGCAGGACGGTTTTATACGATGAATAATAATAGACTGAAAATACAAATAACTAGGGACATAAAGCAAGCTTTACCGAGTATTGATATAGATAGTAGAATATCTTTCGATAGATATAGTACAAAGAATCAAATACGTGTGTATAAGAGCTTTTTCTCCTATGTTTTTGAATTTCTTGGGATACGAGAATCAGAATATGTTTTTTTTCAGTCAAAAAAATATATCGAAATTCTCTATAAAATTGCAGAAGTCTTCATTATTTCTGAGTCAATCAAAGAATCGAAAGGAAAAGGGGCTGATTTTTTAAAATACAAAGAACTATTTTATGCATCAAAATTCGGGACAGAAATATCTAAAAAATTTTGTGAAGAGCATAATTTAAAATAACTAAAATGAGCGTTTTGGGTCATGAGAAAAATGCTAATTTTTTTACTTTATATGTTATTCTCAACTTATTATTTGATAGCTGCCGAATATTTATTTGATGGTAGCGGTAATAAAGTCCAATCTGTATATAATGATACCATAAAAACTGGTTCAGCTTTTGATTTAAAAATAGGGACAACAACAAATGTTGCAAGTGGTAAAGCTGCTATAATTACAAATGCAACAACTATTGACGATAAAAAAAATAACTCTAATGGATATACTGAAAATGGTCTATCTGAAGGTCGAGGTTTACAACATTCAAATACGAATCCAAATACAAATGAAGATTATAATAATCCATATAGTAAGCAATGTGTTATTCTGCCTGGACAAGATAATACATTGTTCTTCGAGGTACTTAAAGACTGGGGTGTTCAAGATGGAGAATCTATCAAAACGACAATCATAGATAAAGAACTTCATAAAGATGGTAAATATGATAAAAATGGAAACTATAAATCTAATGGTAAAAAAAATGGCTGTAATAAATAATTGTACTGGAGGAAACCTATGAAAAAAGTATTATTTGTTATTTTAATTTATTTTATATGTGATTTTTTATTTTCACAAAATATAAAATATGGTTATGTTTATAACAATCCTTCTGAATATGGTTCAATAATTATAAACAAAGATTCTTATTCAGTGAATTGTTTGGATGGAAAAGAAGGTATAAAAAACGAAAACTATAATTCAAAAATTTTTGAAAACCAATATTTTAATTGGCTCGAAAATAGAGAAAAACTCAATGATAAATATATTCTTCTTACATGTTCAATAAAAGATTTGGATTTTTTGACGCTTGTTTGCTCAAGAGATTCCTCAAATAATTATTTTAAGAATTGGGAAATATATTATAATTATTGTGATGATTATAATAAATACAATTCAATGCCCTGTTTACATGGTTTTAAAGTAATAAAAGCTGATTCATTTCTATTAGAAAAACTTAAAAATGGTACAGAATTAAAATATCTTCCGAAATATACATGGATTTCAAATATGCCATGGGCGACAAGAGGGGGGTCTGATAAAAAGGAAATTTATTTAGAACCAAATTCTTTAATTACCTATAACACAATAGTGATTGCAAACGGCTTTATTTGCTTTGATAAGCCTTATCTTTATGAACAAAATTCTCGTGCAAAAAAAATTAGAATTTCATGGGACAATAATACTAAAGAATTTGAATTACAGGATACTCCTAATTTTCAAACAATAGTTTTATCGAACAAAGAAGAGTATTATGATGGGAGTGTGCAACTTGAAATACTAGAAGTATATGAGGGGTCAAAATATTCCGATGTTGTTATCTCTGGTATTTATTATATTGAATGTAATTAGGTATTTTTCAAAAACAATAAAATGATTAATCATATTATTTAGAGAAAGAAAATGGTTGGAGAGAGATATTGATTTTACAAAAGTGTGTGAGTAAAAATGAAAAAAAAACATTTCTTATTTTAGTTTTTTTTATATTTCTTAGCCTTTTTGGTGTATGCTTTGTATCCAGTGATAATATTAAATAATTGGAGATTTAACTTCCTTGAGCCAAATATATTTTGTATTATTTTTACTATAAGTTCATTTTTATATTTCGAAAGTTTTTTTATATAAAAAGAAATAGGCGGTCATATATTATCCTTTTTATTATGATATATATTGCCTTAGTTGTAGAAAATAACAGCATATTTGACTTTGTACTAAAAAAATAATTGGATATCATGAGAGACTTAATATGAGCAATTGTGGAAAGTGTGGGCAAATTATTTATCAAGAAATCTAATGCATTTCTATGCAATTTTGTTTAGTTTCGTTGCCCCATTTTTGTATTTTTCTTTAAATAAGTTACTAGAAAAAATCAAAAAATGTTATAAAAGGAAATTTCTTTGAAATCTGAGACGTATTCATACAATAGTCAAAACAGGCTCTGTGAGAGCGTTGTGATTGACCGCGAAAACAAGACACAATCAGAGAGCCGTTACGCATACGACGCATTCGGCTCACTTGTACAAGGTGACTTGAGTGGCGCAAAAGACTTAGGCTACCTGGGGAAGCAGTTTGACAAGGCAACAGGATTGTACAATTACGGCTACAGGGACTACAGCCCAGCTGTAGCAAGGTTCACGACAGTAGACCCAATCAGAGATGGGACAAACTGGTTTGTGTACTGTGATGGAGATTCTGTAAACTTTGTGGATCCTGATGGAAGGTTTGTAAATGTTATTATTGGTGCGACAGTTGGTTTCGTATCTTCAGCTGCAACAGAGATTGGTGGAAGAATGATTAATGGTCAAAGTTTTGGAGATGCTGTAAAAAATACCTTTACAGATAAAACTTCTTTGGCAATTATTGGAACATCAACATTGATTGGTGCTGCTACATCCGGTGTATCAAGTTTGGCTGTAAATGCTACTACAAAAGCTGTGACTACGGCAGCGTCAGCTGGGTTGAAAACTGGAGTTCAAGCTATAGGTGAAATTGCAGTAAAGACTGTGGCAATTAATACCGTGGCAGGTGCGGTTGATGCCGGTGCTAAAGATTTTGTGACTCATGCAATAAAAGGGGAATCA
This sequence comes from Treponema sp. Marseille-Q3903, assembly GCF_014334335.1. Lineage (NCBI taxonomy): Bacteria > Pseudomonadati > Spirochaetota > Spirochaetia > Treponematales > Treponemataceae > Treponema > Treponema sp. Marseille-Q3903. The sequence goes on along the minus strand of NZ_JACSEU010000001.1, from coordinate 9,525 downwards.
GAATCTTTTGGAGAAATAGCTTCTACTATGGGACAAGGTGCTTTATCTGCAGCTTTATTTAGTGGGATTACTCAGGGAATAATCGCATCAGGAACAACAGCAACTGGCGAAGTTGGAAATCTTCTTACAGGAACTATGAAAGAATTTAGAGTTAATCAACCGAAATGGGCAGGCACAACTGGGGTTGTTGGAGAAAATGTTGTTCCCACTATAATTGATATAAAAAATAGTATTTATAAAAAATAGTATTATAGGAGACAACTAACATGAAAAGGATAACTTCTGCATTAATATACTTATTTCTTGTTTTGATATCAGCAGGACTATCTATTTTAATAAGCATAAAACTTGCACAGTTTTTTTCTATGGAAAAGAAAGTAAATGATTATCTATTAGTAATTCTTTTTTTTGTAATTTATGCACTATTATTATTTATTTGGATAAAAATAGATAAAAATTGGAATCGTTAAGGGGGACAAAGATATCCGTGCAATCTGCTGTAAGAGAAAGTGTAATTCCAACATCTATAGATTTAGGAAAAGAAGCTAGCAAAGTTCATCAGTCCAAGAAAATAAATGAAAAAGATCAATGGGTTTTCTATTTTTATTATATTTATAATTATTGGATTTATAGCTTTTGCTTTGTCTTATTTTCTTTCTAAAATAGATTTTTTTTGGAAACATGAAAATGTAACTTTTGTAGTAGTTTGTTTTATTTGTGCAGTTATTTATGGTATAATTATGTTTATTTTAATTAGGAGAAAATAAATTTTCATTGCAACATCGTAGTTTTCGAAGAAAACTACGGAATCGCTACGCAAGCTCTAGAATGAAAAGCTTTCACCGAAGGAACAAACTTCCAGAAAAGAAATAATTGTCAGGAGCTTTTTTGTTTATAAATACAATTCTTCCAAGATGAAAAACCGCAGGCCGCTTCGCTACATAACGTACATTCTGCTCAAACTTTTTACACTGATGTAAAAAGCTGTGCCGAAGCGATATTCAGGAAAAATAAGCAATCATCAGCAATGGTCGATAAGTTTAAGGCGGAGTCGGAGGAGAACAAGCTTTCTGTAAATGAAGATATGGCAGAAAACAAGTTTCTTGACGTTGCCACTAAAGGAAAGTTAGCCACAGTCCTCAACTATGCAGGTTTTGGTTTTGGAGATAGAATAACTACAATGCAGTTGTTTATAAAAGAAAGCTATGAGTATGACAAAAATGGCAACAGAATCAAGACGGTGACTAAAAATGGCGCGATAGACTACAACTATGATGAAGAAAACAGGCTTGTTTCCAGTGGCAGTAACGGCAGAGTTTGTGTAAAATACATGTATGACAGGAACGGAAACATGCTGGCAAGGGAATCGGGTCTGAAGGCTGAAAAATATTCATACAATAGTCAAAACAGGCTCTGTGAGAGCGTTGTGATTGACCGCGAAAACAAGACACAATCGGTGAGCCGTTACGCATACGACGCATTCGGCAGGCGAATCCTAGTTCAAGACCGAGATGAGGCTTGCATGAAAAGCATCTACGACGGTTTTACTTTTGATATCATAAAACAAAGCCCGGCGTTTGCAAACGGACTTTTTACGGACAGTAACGAGACAGGGCTTAGAATAAGCCGCACAGGACGCCCGACAGGAGACCGCTACCGCTATCTTGAGGACGACAAAAACGACGGAAACAGATATTACAACATCGATGAAGGAAACTACAAAACTGTGAGCAGCCGTTATGTTGGGGAGAGAACGCTTATAAATGTAAACGGAGTAGCCGCTGCCCAGAACGCTGATGGGAATATCTCATATTTCACGACAGACTTACTAGGAAGTGTGAGAGCGGCTACAGACAATTCTGCCTTTGAGACGGGTACATACACCTACGACGCATTCGGCTCACTTGTACAAGGTGACTTAAGCGGCGCAAAAGACTTAGGCTACCTAGGAAAGCAGTTCGACAAGGCAACAGGATTGTACAACTACGGCTACCGAGACTACAGCCCAGCGGTCTCAAGGTTCACGACAGTAGACCCAATCAAAGATGGGACAAACTGGTTTGTGTACTGTGATGGTGATTCGGTGAACTTTGTGGATTTGTGGGGGCTGAAAGTTGATCCAATAAAATCTCATTATCACATGACAGGCAATAATACTCAAATTCCAAATAGTGATGGAACTACGATTAATCTAGGAGGATGTGCTATCACATTAGATACAAATGTTTCATATACGAATGGGAATCAAAATATTTCTCCAACAACTATTTGTCAAAATAGCAACAATTTCACAGAAAGAGGAGACTTAATTTGGAATAATCCATTACCATCAAATGTAAGTACTTCGGGTTCAATGAGAAAACCTTTAACTGTACAAGACTATAATAATTATGATTCAAGTGCAGAACATTACAACATAGGTATAAAGGTACAATATAGTGGTTCCGCGACACAGCCAAGTACTTCTTCTCATTGGGTAGGATGTAATGGTGTTTATACAGATGATAATGGCACCCAATATTATATAGTTTCAGCGACTTCGGATAATGACAGTGTTATGGGAACAGATACAACTGGAAATAATAGAGGTGGATTAGGTTGGAAAAATATTGATGATGTTGGAATTGTTGTTCCTGTAGAGCTCTGTACAGATTATATCGTTTATAATATTTCGAATACTTCGAATAAAAATAAATAATTTCGATGATTGATAATGAGGTATAGCAAAATGAAAAGAAGAATTTTATTTTATCTTTTATGTATTTTTTGTATTGAAAATATTTTCTCCGAAAATTTACAAAGACTTCCTAGAGCAAATAAAGTTAGCATAAAAACCATTAATACCGTTGAAAATAATGAAAAAAATGCAAAAACTTACAATGAAAAAGATTATCCAAGAATTTCAGAAAGAAATAAAATTTTAATTAATCGTATAAATTTTTATGATCAAAATGAAAATTTATTAATTTCCAATGATAAAATGGAAATTTATAATATTCAATGTAATAGAATTCAAATATATTTTTATGTTTAAAATATGATGATATATTCAGACCAGAAAATAAAAATTTTTTATACTTATTTGATTTCGTAAAGGGAATACAAGAACTAATAGATGTAGATGTAAATGAATATTTATTATCAAATGATGGGAAGAAGGTTTATTATGTTACAAACTTTAAATATAGGGAAAGTCAAAATTTTATTTTTACTATAGTTGAAAATCAACGACGAAAATCTCAGGTAATAAATTATAAAAATTATACTAATGAAATTTGTAGTGGGATGAGGATAAAATTAGAAAAAGATAAAGTAGTATTATATCTTCATCAAGATGCTCCTGTTGTTGTAAAGTTGTTTATTAATTCAGATTGTAAAGTAACAAATTTTGCATTGCCAAAATATGATGAAAATACAGGTTGTTGTTACATAATAAATCCTGATGAGAGTATAGAATATTTAAGGTATTAAGATGTTGAAGTAAATGTGATTTTACACAAGAAAGAGACAACGTATTTATATGGCAAAAACAATGAGATTATAAAATTGCGCGAGAACAAGCAGAGGGGCATGATAGATTTAAAGTATGATGATAACGGTCGAGAGACGCAGCGAAAGTTCTCAAGCGGAGTCACACAGAACAAAGTCTATGATAATGCCGGAAGAGTTGTCTTTATAAGCCAAAATGTTTTTGGAAAGACAACTTGGGCAGAAGGCTACGTCTATGCCGAGGATGGAAAGAGAACTGGAACAGTAGACCTGAATGGGGCTGTAACCTTGTACGAATACAATAAAAAAGGCAAGCTTTCCGCAGTCTATTATCCATACACAAAAGCGATGGTCGATAAGTTTAAGGCAGAAGCGGATGAGAACATGCTTTCTGTAAATGAAGATATGGCAGAAAACAAGTTTCTTGACGCTGACACTAAAGGAAAGTTAGCCGCAGTCCTCAACTATGCAGGGTTTGGTTTTGGAGATAAAATAACTACAATGCAGCTTTTCATAAAGGAAAGCTATGAGTATGACAGAAACGGCAACAGGATTAAGTCTGTCACTAAAAATGGGACAATCAATTACAACTATGATGAAGAAAACAGGCTTGTTTCCAGTGGCAGTAACGGCAGAGTTTGTGTAAAATACATGTATGACAGGAACGGAAACATGCTGGCAAGGGAATCGGGTCTGAAGTTTGAAAAATATTCATACAGCAGCCGGAACAGGCTTTGCAGTTCACAGATTATAGATAAAAGGGAAAAAACACAATCAGAGAGCCGTTACGCATACGACGCATTCGGCAGGCGAATCCTAGTTCAAGACCGAGATGAGGCTTGTATGAAAAGCATCTACGACGGCTTTACTTTTGATATCATAAAACAAAGCCCGACGTTTGCAAACGGCATGTTTACAGACAGCAATGAGACAGGACTTAGAATAAGCCGCACAGGACGCCCGACAGGAGACCGCTACCGCTATCTTGAGGACGACAAAAACGATGGGAACAGATATTACAACATCGATGAAGGAAACTACAAAACTGTGAGCAGCCGTTACGTTGGAGAGAGAACGCTTATAAATGTGAACGGAGTAGCCGCCGCCCAGAACGCTGATGGAAATGTCTCATATTTCACGACAGACTTACTAGGAAGTGTGAGAGCGACTACAGACAATTCTGCCTTTGAGACAGATACATACTCCTACGACGCATTCGGCTCACTTGTACAAGGAGACCTAAGTGGCACAAAAGACTTAGGCTATCTAGGGAAGCAGTTTGACAAGGCAACGGGATTGTACAACTACGGTTACCGAGACTACAAGCCAGATGTCTCAAGGTTCACGACAGTAGACCCAATCAGAGATGGGGCAAACTGGTTTGTGTACTGCGATGGTGATTCGGTGAACTTTGTGGATTTGTGGGGGCTGGCTCCGAGAAATATGTCACAGGAGGATCGAGAAGCCTATATGAACACAATAAGAGGATATCAAGATTATGTAAATAATGCTAATGAAATGGGAATCCCAGATAATTATGATTGTGCTGACACTATGACATATTTATATGGACAGGGAACGTCTGCAACTTCTTTGGGAAATTTATCAAGGAATTTAACTCATGATGGGAACCCTATAGGTTTAGACATAGGTAATATCCAATCAAGAGATTTCTTTTCTACACAAACTAATAATATAACTTTCTATTCTAATAAAGATTTTAATAATAGCAATGTGGAGATTGGTACTGTTCTTGTCTGGCAAGGACCAGGGGCAAATGGTGGAACTGGCTGGATAGGGCATACAGCGACTGTGGCTGATGTTACAAGAGATAATAATGGAAATGTTACTAATATAAAGATAATACAAGGACATACTGGTGGAAATCAAACTGAAGTAGTTAATATTCCAAACCAAGCAGAACTTGATTCATATGTAGGAACATTCCTTGGGTTTGGAGAATTAGGAAAAAATTCAATAACTCCATTAAATAATTCAACGGCTATTTTTAAGAATAAATAGGGAGTTAATATGAAATATTTTTTCATTTTTTTAATTATATCTATTACGGCTAATCTATATCCAGAAAATAAATGTAGTACATTTTTTTCTGCTCAGATTGGAAATAAAAAAATAGAAATTGTAGGACAAAAGAAATCAAATAAAAAATTTGATGATAATAAAATTTTATTATTAAAAGATAATAAAGAGAAAATTTTAGATTCTATAAATATTTATTATCCTGATACAAATTACAGAGGCTCAATTTTATTATCAAAAGATGCCTTTGCATTAAGGATTTCCTTAAGGATTTCCATAAAAGAACCTTATCGTAATTGTTTTATATATTCTAATTCACGAATTACCAATTTCTGCTTTTATGATTGTTCAAGATGGGTTGCAGATGGGATATTGTTAGATGATTGTATTATTTATTCTACTGAGTTTGATAACAATACAATAAAGAAGATAGATTTGAGTAATAATTGTATTTATTCATACGATGGTTATTATCCGAATGTTACAATATATGAATTTGTAAATAATAGTATTCTAGGTGTATTTGAATATGAGGGAAAGTGGTATGAGATTTACAAAGACTTCATAAAAAAATCAACAAAACAATATAAATTAACAAAACATAGTATTTATGAAAATTTTTTTGATAAAAATTAATTATACTTGCTTAAATGGAATTTCAGATAGTGATGCAAGAAGAGCAATGGGGAGAACAGGTAACATGCAATCCTGAAAGAAAACTTACTCAAAGTAAAATCAATAATCCAAATCGAAATATAGGGTTCATAAAAGAAAACGGATGCTATTTAGATGGTTATTGTGAGGCCTCTATAACACTTACTGGACAAGATTATACTCCAGATTATTTTAATCAATACACATATTTGTTTGATTCACAACAAAACTTCAATTATGCACGAGCTTCAAATATTACAGGTTTACCCAATGATTATTGGATAAAAAAGGTTCAAGGTGATCTTGGAAAGGAAATTACTGAAATTAGTAATTCAGATACTGTAGAATATGTTTCTGCGCAGGTAAAGTACGATGCAGATGGACATCTTCATTGGGTTGGTGTTGAGGATATTGAAACTCATGCTGATGGAGAGACATATGTAAAAATAGAACCTTCTTCAGTACATGATACTGAAAAAATTAATCGCCCAAGAGATTCTTGGGTATTAGCTAATGATGGAAATATGTGGATTGAAACAAGTGATATAAATAAAATTTATACATATAAAAAGAATAAATAGGAGACTTGAAATGAAAAAGGTTCTTTTGTTATTACAAATATGTTTTATATCATTTACAATTGATGCGCAAGAAGTTCTAAGTATTGGTGGAAAAGAAAAAATAATTTTGCAACCATTAGAAAAAAATGAAAAAATTATGTACGAAAAAATAAGTACTAAAAAAGGATTTGAGTTACATTTATTTGCTTCCAATGAAAAATCCAAAAGACTAATTTGCCAAATTGCATATTATTCTGGATATCATAAATTATGTGATGATGGAGATTTTTATTTTAGTATTGATAATCATTTTATTAATAAAGAATTTCCTAATTTGACATCTGAATTATTTGTATATAATCCTAAAAAAGGTATAATTACAAAGGTACTAAATTCATTGTTGTTTACAGTTTCAAATGATGGACAATTTATATGTTATTGTGAAGTTTATCAAATAACGGAAAAAGAAAATCATGATGTTCCTTATTGGTATATATATGATACTAAAACAAAGAAAAATAAGCTTATAATCAATAATAAGCAAAAAAATAATTGGGATATTGGAATTCCTGTATTTAATGGAGATATGCAATCTTTTATCCTTGAAATTGGTTATGATGATGTAGTTATGGATAAACTTATTTTTGATCCTTATAAAATGGAGTTTAAGAAATAATCAGTTTTTTTTCTTTTGTTTCCTTAAGATAATCCATCTCTAAACGATGGCTCCCCTAAACATGAAGGTCTGACAATTGATATCGGAGAATATACTGGAACGTTGATTAATAAAAGTCATTCATACAATAAAGCAATAAGTATTACAGGAAATGGGGTTAAACAATCAGAAGGTGTTTTATTTCATCCAAACGCAATGACAGCATTAGGTAGTAGAGAGAAATATGGACAAGGTAAACTAAAAGGGCGTCCATTAAGTTTGGCTTGCCAAATTCAAAATCTAAAAGACCATGAGGAAATGATAGATGTGCTAGAAGGAATTGGATTAAAATTTGGAAATGGAAAATCAGAAAAAGAGTGGACTTCTGGTGATAAGGTAAAAATTTTGATAAAAAATAAATAAGGAAAATATACTATGAAACGATTTTATTTACTGATAATTATTTCTTTGATTGGATATTTATTATTTTCGCTTGATAAAAAAAGCTATGCCAATAGTATTGATGAATGGATTGATATTACAGAAAAAAATATCACATTTAATTATTGTGATCCATTCGGTCATGAAGGTATAAATAGTTATGAATATAAATCTGAAAGAAAAAATGAATTAGATTGGATTATAATAAAAAATGATAAAAAAGAAGAAAAGCTTCTTTCTCTTCAAAATGATGAATGGTTAGTTCTTTATATGGATAATTGTAAAAAACCTTTTTTTACAGGATACTGTTCTTTTAAGGAACTTGAATTCATTGACTATATAAATCCTCAAAGTGTAATTGCATCTTCAGAATTGAAAGAGAAATTACAGACATATTATGGTTACAATGTATCATCTTTGCTTCTTGATTCGCCGTGGGTAGAAGCAAAAGATGATTATGGAATTGGGGAATATTTATTGCTAGAAGCTAACGGAAGATACATATACTTATTTAACGGATATGTTTCTTATGAAAAACCATATTTGTATAATTATAATTCAAGAATCAAAAAACTGAAAATTACTTTTGTGGAAGATCCCTCAAAGAGTCCAATGATCTTTGAGCTTGACGACACCCCAAATCCGCAAAAACTAGATTTACTAGAAAGGATTCAGGATAAAATAGAAATATTAGACGTTTATCTGGGCACAAAATATAAAGACACTTGTCTAAATGGAATAATTTTTAAATTATTCTAAATAGACGACAAGGTGACTTGAGTGGCGCAAAAGACTTAGGCTATCTAGGGAAGCAGTTTGACAAGGCAACAGGATTGTACAACTACGGTTACAGGGACTACAGCCCAGCTGTCTCAAGGTTCACGACAGTAGACCCCATCCGTGACGGGGCAAACTGGTTTGTGTACTGCGATGGTGATTCAGTGAACTTTGTGGATCTGCGAGGATATGAAGCAGTTTCATTGACTGCTGTTATTGTGGTCGGGGCAACAGTGGTGACTACAGCACTATTATTGCAGTTACCCAAAATGAGTCTTATCAAGAAGCAATAGGGGAAGCTTCTGAAAAAATTAATGAAAAAATACAGAAAACAAAAGAAAAAATGAAAACTCTTTTTTCAAAGGGGAAAAAAAGAACGTGATAAAAAAGGAAATCCTATTCCTTTAGGAAATAAGAAGCAAAGTCCATTGGGCAAAGGAGCAAATGGATGTCCTGAAGATGTAGGAGACCCTGGGGATTTTGGAGGACCTGATTTTAAGCCTCCTAAAGAGTCTAATTTTAAAGAGATTACTGCAATTGTGTTGGCAGGGACAACAATTGTTGGGAACGACGTAAAAGAATTTATGGATAAGGTTGGGAATTCTCCTAATAAAGGTTATAAAAATGAAAAAAATAAGTAATATTACAATATATTCATTTTTTGTTTTCTTTGCTGTTGAAATAATATTATTAATTATAGATTTAATAAAATTCAATTATTCTGTAGATACATCTTGTTATATTATTAAATCATTATTATTTTTGATAGTTGCTATCTTTTGGGGAAATAGACATAGTATTGGGGTTATTTTCTATAATATTTTATTTGTTTGTTTTTTAATTTTTATACTTTTCAATGGATTATTCTTAAAAAAAATAATAAATATTTTATTTTTTGCAATTATAGAC